>CAVOWQ010000058.1:0-214881 GCA_963700195.1 uncultured Alphaproteobacteria bacterium | reverse complement strand
GTCCTCTGCATAGCCACTCTGCCATCCGGCCGGCTCGCATTGCCGGCATATAGGCGCGTGCCGCGCACCCGGTCAAGCATGCGAGATGGGGCATGCCAGATGGCGCATGGCGGACGGCGGGAGTGCGCACGCGCTTGTTGCCGGGTGCCGGTACGCTCCATATATTGGTTAGTTCAAGGTTTTCCTAAAGAGTCGAGAGAAATGGCGCGTGTCACCGTTGAAGATTGTGTTGTCAAAGTGCCGAACCGATTTGAGCTGGTGCTGCTCGCCGCCCAGCGTGCGCGTGAGATCACCTCCGGCGCCCCGCTGTCGATCGACCGCGACGACGACAAGAACCCGGTCGTTGCGCTGCGCGAGATTGCCGACGAGACGGTCGCCCTCGATCATCTGAAATCCTCGGTCGTGCGCGGCATGCAGAAGCACGTCGAGATCGACGAGCCGGAGGAAACTCACGAACTCGAGCTCGATACCGCTTTGTTCGGCATCGGCGCGCCGGCCGGCGCCCTGTTGGACGAGGAACTCGACACCGAGGTTGAGGCCGATGCCGAGGCCGAGGTGCCGAGGATGCGGAGGAGGGCAACGAGGACGAAGAGGACGAAGAAGTTCTCCCGGCAGAAACCGCCGCCGACCTTGCGCAGCTCGACGAGGACGATGAACTCGCCGAGGACATGTTGGAAGTCGAGGAAGAGGTCGATCTCGCCGATTCCCCCGAGCCCGAAACGCCCGGTGATTTCGACGAGGAGCTCTAACCGCGGACGATGCGCCGAGCCGGGCGAACGGCGCTCAGGATGAAACTCGCGCCGCTGCATCGGTATCGACGAACCGATGGCTACAGTCGGACCGAGACGGGGAAAACCTCGTCATGATGCGGCAGTTCGAGCTCGTCGAGCTCGTCAAATCCTACGATCCGAACGCCGACGAAGGCGCGCTAAACCGTGCCTACGTTTATTCGATGAAGGCCCATGGCGCGCAATTGCGGGCCTCGGGCGATCCATATTTTTCCCATCCGGTCGAGGTCGCCGGCATCCTGGCTCAAATGAAGCTCGACGCTGCCTCGATCGTTACCGGTCTCTTGCACGACACGGTCGAGGATACGGTCGCCACCCTCGACGACATTGACCGCGTGTTCGGGCCCGAGATCACCCGGCTCGTCGACGGCGTGACCAAGCTGTCACGGATCGAGCTGCAGTCCGATCAGACCAAGCAGGCCGAGAATTTCCGCAAGCTCGTGCTCGCGATGTCCGAGGACATCCGGGTGCTGCTCGTTAAGCTGGCCGACCGCCTGCACAACATGCAGACCTTGCGGTTCATCGAGAGACGGCGAGAAACGCCGGCGGATCGCCCGCGAAACGATGGACATCTATGCCCCGCTGGCCGAGCGGCTCGGCATGCAGCGCATGAAGGATCAGCTCGAGGATTTGGCTTTTGCCGAGCTGCACCCCGACGCCCGCGCCAGCATTCTCGCGCGGCGCGATTTCTTGCGCGACAAGGGGGCCGGCGTCGTGCCGCGCATCCTCGCCGAGCTGCACCGCAAGCTGGAGGAGGGCGGGGTGCCGAACGCCGTCGTCTCCGGCCGCGAGAAATCGGCGTACTCGATCTGGCGCAAGATGCAGCGCAAGAACGTCGCCTTCGAACAGCTTGCCGATTTGATGGCCTTCCGCGTGCTCGTCGACGATGTCGGCGACTGCTATCACGCGCTCGGCATCATCCATTCCGCCTATCACGTGGTTCCTGGCCGCTTCAAGGACTTCATCTCGACCCCGAAGCCGAACAATTACCGCTCGCTGCACACCGGGGTCATCGGCCCCGAGCAGCAGCGCATCGAGGTGCAGATCCGCACCCGCGAGATGCACGATGTCGCCGAACTCGGGGTCGCCGCGCATTGGACCTACAAGCACGGCGCTCCCAAGACCGAAGGACCGCAATATCGCTGGCTGCGCGAGCTCTTGGATATCCTCGACCATGCGGCGGGGCCGGAAGAGTTTCTCGAGCACACCAAGCTCGAGATGTTTCAGGACCAGGTGTTCGCCTTTACCCCCAAGGGCGATCTGATTGCGCTGCCGCGCGGCGCCACCGCGGTCGACTTTGCCTATGCGGTGCATTCCGAGATCGGCGATACCTGCGTCGGCGTCAAGATCAACAGCCGGCTGGTCCCGCTGCGCACCCAGCTGCAAAATGGCGACCAGGTCGAAATCATCACCTCGAAGGCGCAGACGCCCTCGCCGACCTGGGAGCGGTTTGTCGTCACCGGCAAGGCGCGCGCCCGCATCCGCCGCTTCATCCGCACGCAGCAGCGCACGCAATATCTCGATCTCGGGCGCGCCATCGTGCAAAAGGCGTTCCGCCAGGAAGGCCAGGAATTTTCGGAGCGGCCGCTCGAGGCGGTACTGAAGACCTTCAACTGCTCGACCGTCGAGGACCTTTATGTCGCGGTCGGGCAGGGGCTGGCGACCGGGCGCGCCGTCGTCCACGCGGCATTCCCGCAGCAGCACGAGCCTAAGGCCAAGGTCATCTCGCTGGATCGAGCGCGGCGTCGGACGAAACGCAACGACATCGCGGTGCCGATCCGCGGTCTCATCCCGGGCATGGCGCTGCACTTCGCCGGCTGCTGCCACCCATTGCCCGGTGATCGCATCGTCGGAATCGTCACGACCGGGAAGGGAGTGACGATCCACACGATAGACTGCGAGACCCTGGAGAGCTTCGCCGAGACGCCGGAGCGCTGGCTCGATGTCGCTTGGAGCAACGACGAGGATGCCAACCACGTCGGCCGCCTCAATGTGACGATCGCCAATGAGCCCGGCAATCTCGGCAGCCTGACGACGGTAATCGGCAAGCAGGGCGGGAACATCAGCAATCTGAAGATCACCAACCGCTCGACGGATTTCTTCGAGATCATGATCGACATCGAAGTCGCCGACGTTAAGCATCTGACGACAATCATCGCCGCATTGCGCGCGACCCCGGTTATCAACTCGGTCGAGCGGGCGCGCGGCTGAGCGCCGCCGCAGGCGTGTTCGATGATCCTCGGCCTCGGCAGCGACATGATCGACATCCGCCGCATCGAGCAGGCGATCGAGCGCTTTGGCGATCGTTTTCTCGACCGCATCTTCACCGACGCCGAGCGCCGCAAATGCGATCGGCGCGCCAATCGCTCGGCGAGCTACGCGCGTCGGTTTGCCGCCAAGGAAGCCTGCTCGAAGGCGCTCGGCACCGGGTTTCGCAAGGGCGTATTCTGGCGCGACCTCGGGGTCGTCAATCTGGCTTCGGGGCGGCCCTGTATGCGGCTGACCGGCGGCGCCTTGCGGCGGCTCGAAGAGATCACGCCGGAAGGGATGACGGCCCGGCTCGACGTCACGTTGACCGATGAGCCCCCGCTCGCCCAGGCCGTCGTGATCATCACCGCCGTGCCGGCGCAAGAACGCGGGATATTCGAGCGGGCATATTCTTGAACTCGTGACACGGGATTGGCCCATCCCGCCCTCCAGATCCCCAAGGAATTCCATGAAATCCAAATCCGGCCCTACGGCCCTGACCCGGAAAAAATCTGCCGGCGGCATCCTCGACACGATAAAGACGATCGTTTATGCCGTGTTGATCGCACTCGTCGTGCGGACAGTTGCTTATGAACCCTTCAATATTCCGTCGGGATCGATGGTCCCGACTTTGCTGGTCGGCGACTATCTCTTCGTTTCAAAATTTTCCTACGGGTACAGCCGTTATTCGCTGCCTTTGGGATTGCCGCTGCTTTCCGGACGGATCTTCTTTCATTCGCCGGATCGCGGCGACGTCGTGGTCTTCAAATTGCCGACCGACAACTCGACCGACTACATCAAGCGGGTGATCGGGCTGCCCGGCGACCACATCCAGATGAAGAACGGCATCCTCAACATCAACGGTCAGCCGGTGCCGCGGAGGCGCATCGAGGACTTCCTCTATCAAGAGGGGAACGGCGCCGTCATTCCGCTTGCGCAATACATAGAAACGCTGCCGAACGGGGTGCAGCATCGCATCATCGAGATGAGCGACAATGGGCCGCTCGACAACACACAAGAATATGTCGTCCCCCCCGGCGATTATTTCATGATGGGCGACAACCGTGACAACTCGCAGGACAGCCGGGTATTGTCCGCTGTCGGCTACGTACCGGCCGAGAACCTGATCGGGAAGGCACAGTTCATCTTTTTCTCGACAAACGGGTCGGCTCGGCTCTGGGAAATCTGGAAGTGGCCGTTCGCGATCCGGTATGGCCGGCTGTTCCACGGCGTCCAGGGCATCGATTGATCGCCGACCTCGCGCAAAAAATCGGGTATTTCTTCGCTCGGCCCGAACTCCTCGAAGAAGCCCTGACCCATCCGAGCGCGCTCGCGTCCGAGCATGGTCGCGGTCGTCGCGGCAGAAGGTCCACTCACCGCGGCTATGAGCGCCTCGAATTTCTCGGCGATCGAGTTCTGGGCCTCGTCATCGCGGACCTCCTGTGGCGGCGGTTCGAGAGCGAGCCCGAGGGACACTTGACGCGCCGACTGACGCATCTCGTTCGTGGCGAAGCGCTCGCGCGCGTCGCCGCCACGGTCGGGCTCGGTGACCATCTGCGCCTGTCGCGTGCCGAACAGGCGGCGGGAGCCGCCGCCAACCCCGGGATTCTCGCGGATGTCTGCGAGGCTGTGATCGCGGCGATCTATCTCGACGGCGGTTTCGGCGCGGCCTCGGACTTCGTGTCCCGGTTCTGGCAGCCGTTGATCGACCAAATGGAGGGGCCGCCGCGCGACCCGAAAACCGCTCTGCAGGAATGGGCACAGGCTCGCGCCTTGGCGCTCCCGACCTACGAGCTCGTCGGCACCAGCGGACCCGACCACGCCTTGCGCTTTACCGTCGCCGCAAAAGTCGCCGGGCGGGACAGTGCTACCGCGACCGCTTCGTCAAAGCGTATCGCCGAGGCAAGAGCGGCAGAGAGGCTGCTCGAACGGCTAGCCACCGAGGCGTGAGCTTATCGGTCAGTTTTCGCGGTCGAGGCTGGGCCGCCGGGTCTCCCCGGAGAAGCGGCGCCGGAGGCGATGCGAGCGATCATTGCACGGACAGCGACGATTTGCCGGCCAGTCTTCGTCGCGTAATTGGCATCATCGTAGCCCCACCAATCCCAGCAGCCGAGCGGATTGGACAGGGTCGGGGTCGCCTGCGGATAAAGCACGATGATGCTGTTCGTGTCAGCCCACTGGTTGTATCCGGCATTTCGGACGAAGGTCGCCCCAAACGTTACGAGCCCCGCTTTAGGGTCAAAGTAATCGTAAGCTTGGTACTGCTTGCAGCCGTGGAATGCCACATGGAGCCGACACGGCTGACCGCTCGCGCAATCGGTCGGTACGAATAGCCAACCCTCCTCAGCCAAGCCGTGGCTGACTGCATTCGCGAGGAATTCGCGCTGATCGAACGCGATGAAAGATCCCCGGAGCCGCCCGTTCTCCCTTGGCTGCAACGCACCGTAAATCCATTGCAGCAACCCACCGGCGCCGTCGTAGTGGCAGTTACTGATGTAGGGATCATCCAACACGTCGCACGGATTGCCGAAGAAATCGGTCGGTTGCGCGTGTTCCGCCGATAGATCGTTCTTGTAGAAGATGTTGGCTTTGTCGACGTAGTGCAGCAGATAGGATTGAAGGTCGTCCATGATCCGTTGCGGTACGGCCGTGTCTGCCGTTCCGGAGAAGAGCCAGAAGCGGCCATTCCGCAAATTCGATGTCGCATCGACCAAACCTTGCCTCGCGTTGCGATCGGTGACGCGGATTAGCTCGGGCACATTTGTCGTGCTCACTCCGAAGCAGCCGAATGGGACGCAGCTGCAGACAGAAGTCGCGGTGATCTCGTTGCCTTGAGCACAATAATAGGGACCGCCGGCGATGATCCCGGCGCCTTTCAAAATGGACGAGAACGCCACCTCGAACTGCACGGCCATATACCCGCCCGAGGACAGCCCGGACACGGAGCTCTGGGTGATATCGACGTTGAAAGCAGGCAACCGCTCCGCAGCTCGTGCGGGCACCGCCAGCAGCGCGGCTCCCGCGATCACCAGCATCAATATCCGCCAAGCCCAACGGTGAGCGAGTTTGAACATAGCCCTCTCCGTAATCGGCCTAAGCTCTATTCGGAACGAGACGCGCGAAAGCGCAGCCGCACGTAGTCGGCAATCCAAGTGCCCTTTTCGTCCATCAAGACGGGCCGCAGCAGATCGGCGACTTCGGCGCACGCCTGTAAGCGGTCGGGCTGCGGTAGTGCGCCGAGAAAGTCCTCGGCGAAGGTATCAAGCCAAGCCCCAATCCCGGTCGGCAGAGTTGTCGGGCGCGGGATGATCGCGATTTCCTCGACCACGAGGCCGGCCTCTTCGAGCTTCTGGCTATAGGCTTCGGCGGACGGGAAATACCATGGATTGAGACGGTGAGCGTCGAGCCCGCGGCGGGCAAGAACCGCGCTCAGCGCGACGATGATCGCCGCGGTGTTGTTGTGGCCGCCCATCTCGGCGACAAAGCGGCCGCCCGGCTTCAGCGCCCGGTGCACGCCGCCGAGGACCGCCTGCTGATCTCGCATCCAATGGAGCGCGGCGTTCGAGAATACGGCATCGAATTCGCCGCTGAAAGTCAGCTCCTGGCCGTCCATGACCCTGGCATCGATCCCGCGGGCCCGTGCCGCAGCGACCATGTCCGGCCCGGCATCGACTGCGATCACCCTGGCGCCGGCCGCGGCGATCTTTTCGGTCAATACGCCGTCGCCGCAGCCGAGATCGAGGATGTGCTCACCTCGGGATGGCGCGAGCAGTTCGAGGACGGGGCCGCCGAGGGCCGGGACGAAATGCGCGGTCTCGGCATAACGCTCGGCCGACCAGCGCTGCCTCGCGATACCCGCCACCGTCAGACCGCCATCCCTTGCACCTGGCGGGCTTCGGCCTCGCGGCGGATCTCCGACAGGGTCGTGCGCGTCGTGATCATCTCCGGATCCATCTTGAGCTCGATGATCGCTGCCGCTTTGCCGGCGGCCGCCTCCTCGAAGGCCGGCGCGAACTCCTCCGTCCTTGCAACTGAGGCGCCAAATACGCCGTAGGCGCGGGCGAGGCCGAGAAAGTCCGGGTTCTTCAGTGCCGTCCCGACGACTCGGCCGGGAAAGCGGCGTTCCTGGTGCATGCGGATCGTCCCGTACATCGCGTTGTTGAAGACTAGGATGATCGGGCCGACCCTCTCGAGCATCGAGGTTGCGATCTCCTGCCCGGTCATCATGAAGCCGCCGTCGCCGCAAAACCCGACGACCAGGCGGTCCGGATGCACGAGCTTGGCCGCGACCGCGGCGGGGACCCCGTAGCCCATCGCCCCGCTCGTCGGGCCGAGCTGGCGTCCCGGCCGCCGGTACTGCAGGAAGCGGTTCGGCCAGCCGCTGAAGTTACCTGCGTCGCTGGTGACGATCGCGTCGTCGGGCAGGCGGTCGCGCAACCAGGTCATCACCTTGCCGAGATCGAGCGCCGCGCCCGCCCTGGTAGGCACGAGCCCGGCCTCGTAATCCGAACGGACCGCGGCGCACCAATCCGACCAACGCGGCGACGGCACCGGGAGCAGCGCCGCGGCGGCGGCAGCGAATTCGGGCATGCCGGATTGGATCGGGAGGCTCGGGCGAAAAACCCGGCCGAGCTCCTCGGCGCCGGCATGGACGTGGATCAGCACCTTGCCCGGGTCAGGGATGCCCAGCAGCGAATAGGACTGCGAAGTGATTTCACCGATTCGCGCGCCGACGGCCAGCAGCAAGTCCGCCTCTTTGATTCGCGCGACGAGCGCGGCGCTCGCCCCGGTGCCGAGATCGCCGGCGAAGGAGGGCGACCGGTTGTCGACGATGTCCTGCCGCCGGAACGAGCAACAGACGGGCAGCTGGTTGGCCTCGGCAAACTTTGTGATGTCGTGGCAGGCTCGATCGTTCCAGCCACCGCCGCCGACCAGCATGATCGGCCGTTCCGCCGCCGCGAGGAGCCGGTGCAGCTCCGCGAGATCGTCAGCTCCGGGATGGGCGTGCACAGGCCGGTAGGGGCCGACCACCGCTGCCGCACTATGGTCGCGCAGCATATCCTCGGGTAACGCCAGCACGACCGGGCCCGGCCGCCCGGAGGTCGCGACCTGGAAGGCCTGATTGATCAGCTCGGGGACGCGCTCGGCCATATCGATCTGCGCCACCCATTTAGCGAGCGGTGCGAACATCTTGCGGAAATCGACCTCCTGGAAGGCTTCGCGGTCGATTTGATGGCGCGCGACCTGCCCGACCAGCACGACCATCGGCGTCGAATCCTGAAAGGCGGTATGGATGCCGATCGAGGCGTTGCAGGCGCCGGGCCCGCGGGTCACCAGCAGCACCCCCGGTTTGCCCGTGAGCTTGCCGTAGGCCTCGGCCATGAACGCGGCGCCGCCTTCCTGGCGGCAGGTCACGAGACGGATTTCGGGAGCATCGAACAGCGCGTCGAGGACTTCGAGATAGCTCTCCCCGGCGACGCTGAAGGCCATGTCGACACGATGGGCGCGCATTGCGGCGACGACGAGCTGGCCGCCGCTGAGAAGATTGGTTGTCATCGCCCTACCTCGAGCCCTGGGTCCATTTGGCCATTTTGAAACGATGCCGCGTGCGGGCGGAAGAGGTTTGCTGCACCGGGATGCTTCGCGGCCGGATGCCATATAATCGACAGCCCCTATCGGCATCGTGGAATCGTGGTCAAACCGGTCGCGCGCGACGCGCAAGCGAAAAATTGCTAAGCTCTTGCCGCCGAATTGCCGGTCCGAAGGAGCAGATCAGGTCTCGGACGAATGGACGATCAGCGAAGCGAACTTCTTGCGCCGCCCGGACGAGTGAGGGTCGACGAGCCGTTGGTTCGTCCTGTTCAGCCGGGCGGCGTGGTGTCGCACCGGCCGCGGCGTTCGTGGCGGCGCCGGCTTTTATGGCTGCTCTTGCTCGCGGCGATTCTCGCCGCCGCGATCTGGTATTTTCCGCGGCCGCAGACGCAGCCAAAGGAGGGCGGCCGCGGTCAAGCCGGCGCTCCGGTGCCGGTCGGGGTGTCCCCGGTGGCGAAGGGCGACATGCCGGTGACGTTGAGCCAGCTCGGCACCGTCACCCCGCTCGCGACGGTCACGGTAAAAACCCAGATCAGCGGTTATCTCGTGCAAGTTGGTTTCCAGGAAGGGCAGATGGTCAACAAGGGCGATTTCCTCGCCCAGATCGATCCGCGCCCTTACCAGGTGGCTCTCGAACAGGCCCAGGCCCAGCTGGCCAAAGACCAAGCGCTGCTGAAGAACGCGCAAGTGGATTTGCAGCGTTACAATACCCTGGTCGCGCAGAACTCGGTCGCTACGCAAACCCGTGACACGCAGGTTTCGCTGGTCGCGCAGGATGCGGCGACGGTCAAAGCCGATCAGGCCCTGATCGACGTCCAGAAACTGAACCTGACCTATTGCCGCATCGTCTCGCCGGTCACGGGCCGCGTCGGGCTGCGCCAAGTCGACGCGGGCAATTATGTTCAGACAAGCGATCCCAACGGCATCGTCGTAGTCACCCAGCTACAGCCGATCTCAGTCATTTTCACGCTGCCGGAGGACAATTTGCCGGAGGTCATGAAGCGGGTGAGGGCCGGGGCGACTTTGCCGGTCACCGCCTATGACCGCACCGGCTCGAGCGAATTGGCCGAGGGGAGGCTCGAGACGGTCGACAATCAGATCGACACGACAACGGGCACCGTCAAATTGCGGGCAATATTCGACAACGAGCAACAGACCCTGTTTCCCAACCAGTTCGTCAATGTCAAGCTGTTGGTCAACACGCTTCGCGACGCCGATATATTGCCCAATTCGGCGATTCAGCGGGGCGCGCCCGGAACTTTTGTCTATGTCGTCAAGCCGGAGCACACGGTCGCGGTGCAAAAGGTCAAGCTCGGCCCGACCGATGGCCAGCAAATCGCGATCCTGTCAGGGCTGGAACCGGGTGAAAGCGTGGTCACCGATGGCGCCGACCGTCTGCGTGACGGCGCAAAGATAACACTCGCTTCGCCGCAACCTGCCGCCTCGGCCACAGAGACCCCGCCGCAGCCTCAACATCAGCGGCAGAGAGAGGGTTCGGCGCGGGGCCGGAGCGCCCCGTGAGCCGTTTCCCGGAGTTGTCCGAGATCGCCACCACAAATTTGATTGTCGTCTCCCTCTCCGCCCCCGGGGGCGGAGAGGGTCGGGGTGAGGTGGGGGACTCTCCGGTCGCAACCGCTGCGGCCTTGCCCACCTCACCCTCCCCGTCGCTAACGCGACGGGTCCCCTCCCTCTCCCCCCGCAAGCGGGCGGAGAGGGCAGAGCGCTTCGGCAGCTCGACGGTCGCTGACGATGAGCCCTTCGCGCATCTTCATCCTGCGTCCCGTGGCGACGACGCTGCTGATGGCGGCGATCATGCTGGTCGGCGTCTTCGCCTATCGTTTCTTGCCGCTGTCGGCGCTGCCCCAGGTCGATTATCCGACAATCCAGGTGCAGACCTTTTACCCCGGCGCCAGTCCCGATGTGATGACGTCCTCGGTCACCGCACCGCTCGAAGTGCAGTTCGGCCAGATGCCGGGGCTTAACCAGATGTCCTCAACGAGTTCGGCCGGGGCTTCGGTGATTACCCTGCAGTTCAGCCTCGACCTCAGCCTCGATGTGGCCGAGCAGGAAGTTCAGGCGGCGATCAACGCGGCCGGCAATTTGTTGCCGTCGGATCTGCCAGCGCCGCCGATCTATGCCAAAGTAAACCCCGCAGACGCACCGATCCTGACCTTGGCATTGACCTCCAAGACGATGCCGCTGACCCAGGTCGAGGATCTCGCCGACACCCGTCTCGCGCAAAAAATCTCGCAATTGCCGGGCGTCGGCTTGGTCAGCATCAGCGGCGGGCACCGGCCGGCAGTGCGCATCCAGGCGAATTACCGCCAGCTCGCCGCTTACGGCCTCAACATCGACGATCTGCGCACGACGCTCGCCAACGCCAACGTCAACACGCCGAAAGGCAATTTCGACGGGCCGAGCCGGGCCTATACGATCAACGCCAACGATCAGATCAGAAAGCCGTCCGACTACAATGACCTGGTCGTGGCTTACCGGAACGGCGCGCCGGTAAAGCTGTCGGATGTCGCGCTCGCCACCGAAGGCGCCGAGAATACAAAGCTCGCCGCGTGGATGAACACGGACGAGGCGGTTATCGTCAATATTCAGCGGCAGCCCGGCGCCAACGTCATCGAAGTCGTCGATCGTATCCAGGCGCTCCTGCCGCAGCTGAAAGCGGCACTTCCCTCGGCGGTCGACGTCGCAGTTTTGACCGACCGCACCACCACGATCCGCGCCTCGGTGGCCGACGTCGAGTTCGAGCTCGGCCTTGCCGTGGTCCTGGTTGTGATCGTGATCTTTGTGTTTCTGCGCAGCCCTTCGGCGACCCTGATCCCGAGCCTGTCCGTGCCACTCTCGCTCGTCGGAACCCTGGCGGTGATGTATCTCGCCGGGTTCAGCCTCAACAACTTGTCGCTGATGGCGTTGACGATCGCCACGGGTTTCGTCGTCGACGATGCTATCGTCATGATCGAGAACGTCTCGCGCTATATCGAGGCGGGTGACCCGCCGCTGCAGGCGGCGTTGAAGGGCTCCGAGCAGATCGGTTTTACGATCATCTCGCTGACCGTATCGCTGATCGCGGTGTTGATCCCGCTGCTCTTCATGCCCGATGTGGTCGGCCGTCTGTTCCGCGAGTTTGCCATTACCCTCGCGGTCACCATCGTCATCTCCGCCGTGGTCGCATTGACGCTCGTTCCGATGATGTGCGCCAAGATCCTGCGCCACCGGCGTGCATCGGAATTGTCGCTGGTGGCGCGCAAGAGCCAGGAATGGTTCGACGCGCTGATCGCTCAATACGGCAGGCTGTTGACCTGGGTGCTCGACCACCAGCCGCTGACGTTGCTGGTGGCGGCCGGCACGCTTGGCCTCACCGTGTTTCTCTACATCGTGATCCCGAAGGGCTTTTTCCCCGTCCAGGACACCGGGCTTATCCAGGGGATCTCCGAGGCCGAGCCTTCGGTCTCCTTCGAGGCGATGGCGCAACGCCAGCAGGCGCTGGCCGCAGCCATCCTCAAGGACCCCGATGTCGTGAGCCTGTCTTCCTTTATCGGGGTCGACGGCACCAACTCGACCCTCAATACGGGCCGGTTTCTGATCAATCTGAAGCCGCGCGAGCAGCGCAGCATTTCGGCCAGCGACGTGATCCGGCGGCTGGAGCGGGAGACGCAAGACGTCTCCGGCATCGCGCTCTTTATGCAGCCGGTCCAGGATCTGACCATCGACGCGACGGTCAGCCGCTCCCAGTATCAGTTCGTTCTGGAAGATGCCAATGCAAATGAGTTCTCGACCTGGGTTCCGAAATTGCTCGAGCGTCTGCAGCAATTGCCGCAGCTCGAGGATGTCACCAGCAATTACGCCGAAAACGGCCTTTCTGCTTACATTTCGATCGACCGTCCTACCGCCGGCCGTTTTGGCATCACCCCGGCCACCGTCGACAATGCGCTTTATGACTCGTTCGGCCAGCGCATCGTCTCGACGATCTTCACCCAGTCGAACCAGTATCGAGTCATCCTGGAAGCCGATCCCGATCTGCAGAAATCGTTGAGCTCGCTGGGGCAGATTTATCTGCCGTCATCAACCGCGACCAATGGCCAAGTCCCGCTGTCGGCGATCGCTCAGGTCGAGCAGCAGACGGCGCCATTGGAGATCAATCATCTCGGCCAATTTCCGTCGAACACTGTTTCGTTTAATCTCGCACCCGGCGCATCGCTCGGCGAGGCGGTCGATGCGATCAAGCAAGCCGAGCGGGAAATTGGCATGCCAGCCAGCATGATCACCGTCTTCCAGGGTGCGGCGCTGGCGTTTCAGGCCGCGCTCGGCAACGAGCTCGTGCTGATCACTGCTGCGATCATCACGATGTATATCGTGCTGGGCGTGCTCTATGAGAGCTTCATCCACCCGATCACGATCCTCTCGACACTGCCTTCGGCCGGTGTCGGAGCGCTGTTGGCGCTGATGATCGACGGCAGCGATCTGAGCGTCATTGCGATCATCGGGATCATCCTCTTGATCGGCATCGTCAAGAAGAATGCGATCATGATGGTCGACTTCGCGCTCGATGCCGAGCGGAACGAGGGAAAATTGCCGCGTGAGGCGATCTTCCAGGCTTGCCTCCTGCGATTCCGGCCGATCCTGATGACGACGATGGCCGCCCTTTTTGCCGCACTGCCGCTGATGCTCGGCAGCGGAACCGGCTCGGAGCTGCGCCACCCGTTGGGGGTGACTATCGTCGGCGGGCTGATTTTCAGCCAGTTGCTGACCTTGTTCACGACACCAGTCATTTATCTCGGCTTCGACCGGCTGGGCGGGGCGTTGCGCCGCCGGTTCAATGGCGGCGTGGCGGTCGCACAGGGCGGCAGCCGGTGAATCCGTCGACACCGTTCATCAAGCGGCCGGTCGCCACCACGCTGCTGACCATCGGCATCGCGCTCGCCGGGTTTTTTGCCTATATGAGGTTGCCGGTCGCCCCGCTGCCGCAGGTTGATTTTCCCACGATCTCGGTGTTTGCGACGATGCCGGGGGCGAGCCCGGAGACGATGGCGACGACCGTAGCGACACCGCTCGAACGCCATCTCGGCATCATTGCCGACGTTACCGAAATGACCTCGCAGAGCACCGTCGGCACGACTCGGATCACGCTGCAATTCAGTCTCAGCCGGAATATCGATGGCGCCGCGCGCGACGTTCAGGCGGCGATCAACGCGGCGCGTGCGGACCTGCCGACCAGTCTGCGCACCAACCCGACCTACCGTAAGGTCAATCCCGCCGATGCGCCGATTGCAATCCTGGCGATGACCTCGGCGACGCTGACGCGGGGCCAGATCTACGATGCCGCCTCGACGGTCGTGCAGCAGGCGTTGTCGCAAATCGACGGCATCGGCCAGGTCGCGATCAGCGGGAGTTCGCTGCCGGCGGTGCGCGTCGAGCTCAATCCTCTTTCGCTGTTCAAATATGGGATCGGTTTAGAGGACGTGCGCGCCGCACTCGCCTCGGCGAACGCCCACAGTCCCAAGGGGGCCATCGACGAGGGCGACCGCCGGTTCCAGATCTACACCAATGACCAGGCGAACCATGCCGCCGATTACCGGCCGCTCGTGATCGCCTATCGCGACGGCTCGCCGGTGCGGCTGACCGATGTCGGCAAGGTCCAGGACTTGGTCGAAAATCTGCGCAACCAGGGGTTGTCAAACGGCAAGCCCGCAGTTCTGGTGTTTCTCTACAAACAACCGGGCGCCAACATCATCGACACGGTCGATCGCGTCAAAGCGATCTTGCCGCAGCTCGAGGCCTCGATCCCGAGCGCCATCAACGTAGCCTTGACATTGGACCGGACGATCACGATCCGGACCTCGCTGCACGATGTCGAGCGCACGCTGATCATCGCGATCATTCTGGTCGTCCTCGTCGTCTTCGCGTTCTTGCGGAGTCCACGTGCGACCCTAATCCCAAGCGTCGCGGTGCCGGTCTCGCTGATCGGCACATTTGGGGTGATGTACCTGCTGGACTACAGCCTCGACAATCTGTCGCTGATGGCGTTGACGATCTCTACCGGTTTTGTCGTCGATGATGCGATCGTCGTCCTCGAAAATGTGACGCGGCACATCGAAGCCGGCAAGACGCGGATGCAGGCTGCGCTGCAGGGCGCCGGCGAAGTCGGCTTTACGGTGCTGTCGATGAGCCTGTCGCTGATCGCTGTCTTTGTGCCGATCTTGTTGATGGGCGGCATCGTCGGACGGCTGTTCCGCGAGTTTGCGATGACCTTGTCGGTCGCGATATTGATCTCACTGGTCGTCTCGCTGACGACGACGCCAATGATGTGCGCTTACCTGCTCGCCGATCGGCGCCAACAAGTTCACGGCCGGCTCTACTGGGTCAGCGAGCGCGCTTTTGAGGGAATCCTGAGCCTTTACGACCGCAGCTTGCGCCGCGCATTGCAATGGCCATCTCTCGTGATGCTTAGCCTATTGGCGACGCTGTGCCTGGGTTTCTATCTGGTTAAGATAGTTCCGAAAGGCTTCTTTCCCACCCAGGACATTGGACTGATGTTCGGCGGCATTCAGGCCGACCAGAGCATCTCGTTCCAGCTGATGGAAAAAAAGCTTACCCGGTTCGTCGACATCATCCGGCATGATCCTGCCGTTCAGAGCGTCAGCGCGTTTACCGGCGGCGGTCAGACCAATTCCGGTTTCGTGTTCGTAGTGTTGAAACCGTTGTCCGAGCGCGGCGTGTCGATGCAGCAGGTTATGGGCCGGCTGCGACCCAAGTTCAACGAGGTCGCGGGCGCCCGGCTCTTTCTGCAAGGAGCGCAGGACATTCGCGCCGGCGGGCGCGCCAACAACGCGCAGTACCAGTACACGCTGCAAGGCGACGACGCTAACGAGATCTATGAGTGGGCGCCGAAGCTCGAAACCGCGTTGCAAAAGGTGCCGCTGCTGACCGACGTCAATCTCGATCAGCAGCAAAAGGGCCTCGAAACAGATCTGGTCATCGACCGCGCGACCGCCGCGCGGTTCGGGCTTACGGTGAGCCAAATCGACAATACGCTCTACGATGCCTTCGGTCAGCGTCAAGTGTCGGTGATCTATGCCGCGCAAAACCAGTACCACGTCATCATGGAGGTGGCGCCGGAATACTGGCAGAACCCCGACACGTTGAGCCAAATCTATGTAAGCACCAGTGGCGGGGCGGTCGGTGGTACGAAGGCGACCAACGCGCTGGCCGGAACCGTGCTGGCAAAGGTGCCAACAGGAAATAGCGGCAGTGCCGAGACCACCACCGCGCAGATCGCCAGCGACACCGCGCGCAACCTGGCGAACAACGCGCTCGCCAACACCGGCCACGGCGCTACCTCGACGGGCGCTCCGGTCAGCACTTCTCAAGAGACGATGGTGCCGCTTTCTGCCTTTGCCCATTTTGGCCCGGGCGACACGCCGCTCGCGGTCAATCATCAAAACCTATTCGTCGCCTCGACGATCTCGTTCAATCTTGCGCCGGGTGCCTCGCTCAGCCAGGCGACGGCGGCGATCGACGATCAGATGCGCCAGCTCGGTGTGCCGGCGTCGATCCACGGCAGCTTTCAGGGCACGGCCAAGGTTTTTCAGCAATCGCTCAACAACGAGCCGGTGCTGATCGCCGCCGCCCTGCTTGCCGTCTACATCGTGCTGGGCGTTCTCTATGAAAGCTACGTTCATCCGATTACGATACTGTCGACCTTGCCGTCGGCTGGGGTCGGGGCGGTGCTGGCACTGATCGCTACCCGTACCGAGTTCAGCATCATGGCGCTGATCGGCGTCATTCTGCTGATCGGCATCGTCAAGAAGAACGCGATCATGATGATCGATTTCGCGCTCGATGCCGAGCGCACCCTCGGCTTGAGCTCACGCGAGGCGATCTATCAGGCCTGCCTCAAGCGCTTCCGGCCGATCATGATGACGACGATGGCCGCGATGCTCGGCGCCTTCCCACTCGCCATCGGATTTGGCGAAGGCTCCGAATTGCGCCGCCCGCTCGGTATTTCGATCGTCGGTGGGCTGATCGTCAGCCAGTTGCTCACCCTTTACACGACGCCGGTGATCTACCTCTATCTCGACCGCTTGCGCCTGTGGGGTGGGCGGCGTTGGCGGATCCGCCACCCGCGCTTCTACTCGGGCCACGTCCCCGAAACTGGGGAATGAGCATCTGCCGCAAAAGGGTCTCTGGCACTGGTTACTTATCTAGGCTCCGACCGCCTCGGCTACCCACAGCGCCGTCAGTTTGGCGGCGACACTGCTAGCGCGGAGGGCACCAGCCGTTGAGCCCCTCGGCGCCGTTTGTCGAGCGGCCGGTCGCTACCACGTTGCTCACTCTCGCCATAGCCCTCGCCGGGTTTTTCGCTTACCTGAAGCTTCCTATAGCGCCTCTGCCGCAGATCGATTTCCCCGCAATTTCGGTGGTTGCGACAATGCCGGGGGCGAACCCCGAAACTATGGCGGCGACCGTAGCGACGCCGCTCGAACGCCATCTCGGAGTAATTGCCGATGTCACCGAGATGACCTCGGAGAGTTCAGTCGGACAGACTTGGATTACGCTGCAATTCGGCCTCGATCGGAACATTGACGGCGCGGCCCGCGATGTTCAGGCTGCAATCAATTCGGCGCGTGCCGACCTGCCGACCAGTCTGCGCCGGAACCCGACCTACCACAAATCCAATCCCACCGGCCCGCCGATCGCGATCCTTGCGATGACCTCGGACACGCTGACGCGGGGGCAGATCTACGATGCCGCATCGACCGTGGTGCAGCAGGCGCTCTCTCGAATCGACGGGATCGGCCAGGTGACGATCAGCGGCAGCTCTCTGCCGGCGGTGCGGGTCGAACTCAATCCGCTCGCGCTGTTCAAGTATGGGATTGGGCTCGAAGATGTCCGCGCTGCGTTGGCCGCCGCCAATGCCCGCACCCCCAAGGGCGCCATCGAAGACGGTAACCGCCGCTTCCAGGTCTATACCAATGACCAGGCGAACCGTGCCGAAGATTACCGCCCGTTGGTGATCGCCTATCGCAACGGCGCGCCGGTGCGGCTCACCGATATCGGCGAAGTCCGCGATTCGGTCGAGAATTTGCGCAACCTCGGGCTAATGGACGGTAAACCAGCAGTTTTGGTAACCCTCTACCGGCGGCCGGCTGCTAACATCATCGACACCATCGATCGCGTCAAGTCAATCCTGCCACAGATCGCAGCCTCGATCCCTACGGCCATCCGGCTCGAGCTGACAATGGACCGGACCGTGACGATTAAGGCCTCGCTGCATGACGTAGAGCGTGCGCTCGTGATCGCCATCTGTCTGGTCGTCCTCGTTGTGTTCGTGTTCCTGCGCAATTTGCGTGCGATCCTGATCCCGAGCGTGGCGTTACCGGTGTCACTGATCGGCACCTTCGGCGTGATGTACCTGTTGGGTTATAGCCTCAACAACCTGTCGCTGATGGCGCTGACGATTTCGGCCGGATTAGTGGTCGACGATACGATCGTCGTGCTGGAAAACATAACGCGGCACATCGAGGCCGGGATGACGCGGATGCAAGCCGCTCTGCAAGGCGCCCGCGAGGTTGCATTTACCGTTTTGTCCATGAGCCTTTCGCTGATCGCGGTCTTTGTGCCGATTCTACTGCTCGGCGGCATTATTGGGCGGATGTTTCGCGAGTTCGCGGTGACCCTTTCGGTCGCGATCGTGATCTCGCTGATAGTCTCGCTGACGACGACCCCGATGATGTGCGCCTATCTGCTGGCCGCTCGATGTGAGCAGGCCCCTGGGCGGCTGAACCGAGCGGGCGAGCGTATCTTCGGGGCGTTGCTGAGCGTGCACGGTTGCATTCTGCGCCGCGCACTGCAATGGCCGGCTGTCGTCATGTTGAGCCTGTGTATGATGCTAGGCTCCGCCGTTTGGCTTTTTGTGATTGTCCCCAAGGGATTTGTTCCGCTGCAGGACAACGGTTTGATTAGGGGTGGCGTCTGGGCCGACCAAAGCAGCTCGTTTCAGCTGATGCAACAGAAGCTGGCCCAGCTCCTCGAAATTATCCATCAGGACCCGGCGGTCCAGACCGCCGGCGGCTCGATAGGGTGGACGAATGACAGCGCAGTGTTCGCAGTCCTGAAGCCGCTGTCCGAGCGCGATGCGTCGGTCCAGCAGGTGATGGACCGTCTGCATCGCAAGATCGACGAGATGGGCGCGGATTTCCTGGTTTGCCGGGATCCAAGACATCTGGCTCGGCGAGCATTGGAGCCAATACCAATACACCTTATTGGCCGACAACACCGAAGACATTTTCGAGTGGGGGCCCAAAGTCGAGGCCGCGTTGAGAAACCTGCCGCTTTTGAAGTGGGTCACTCTCGACCAGCGGCTGCGCGGTCTTGAGACGGATCTGATCATCGACCGCAGCAGCGCGGCTCGGCTTGGAATTACGATTGGTCAGATCGACAACACCCTCTACGATGCATTCGGCCAACGCCAGGTATCGACTATCTATGCGGCGCAGAACCAGTACCACGTGGTCATGGAGGTGGCGCCCGAGTTCCGGCAGAACCCGGAAACCTTGAACCAGATCTATGTCAGCACCAGCGGAGGCCCGGTCAGCGGCACGCAGTCGACTGAGCCGCTGACCGGTACAGTGTTCGCCAAGGTGCCAGCTCAGAACAGCAGGAGCGACGCCGCCGGCGATCCTGCGCGCAACCTGGCCAACAATGCCCTGGCCAACACCGGCCACGGCGCCACCTCGACGGGTGCCGCGGTCAGCACGTCTCAAGAAACCATGGTACCGCTCTCCGCGATTGCCCGTTTTCAGCCTGGGAATACGCCGCTCTCGGTCAGCCACGAAAATCTATCTGTCGCCGCGACGATCTCGTTCGACCTCATGCCGGGCGTCCCGCTCAGCCAGGCGACGACGGCGATCGAAGATCAGATCCGGCAGCTTCACTTACCGGCGTCGATTCGCGGCGGCTTCCAAGGCAGCGCTAGAGCCTTTGAGAAATCGCTTGCTGATGAGCCGCTTCTGATCGCCGCTGCGCTGCTTGCGGTCTATATCGTGCTGGGCACGCTTTACGAGAGCTATGTTCACCCGATCACGATCCTTTCCACCTTGCCCTCGGCTGGGGTCGGCGCGGTACTCGCGTTGATCGTCACCGATACCGAGTTCAGCATCGTGGCGCTGATCGGCGTCATTCTGCTGATCGGCATCGTCAAGAAGAACGCGATCATGATGATCGATTTCGCGCTCGACGCCGAGCGCCGCCTGGGCTTGAGCTCGCGCGAGGCGATCTATGAGGCCTGCCTCAAACGCTTTCGGCCGATCATGATGACGACGATGGCCGCGATGCTCGGCGCCTTGCCGCTGGCGATCGGTTTCGGCGAGGGCTCCGAACTGCGCCGCCCGCTCGGTATTACGATTGTCGGCGGGCTGATCGTCAGCCAATTGCTCACCCTCTACACGACGCCGGTGATCTACCTCTATCTCGACCGCTTGCGGCTGTGGAGCGGGCGCCGTTGGCGGATCCGCCGTCCGCGCTTCCACTCGGGCCATATCCCCGAACCCGGGGAATGAGAGCGGCCTGACCGATTTAGTTGCCGTATCTTGGGGGAATCGAAAGCGTGGGGAATGGGGACCTAGGCTCTCACCCGAAGTGCGGGAGAGGGTATTCTGCGGTAATTGTAACGTT
This sequence comes from uncultured Alphaproteobacteria bacterium, assembly GCA_963700195.1. GTDB lineage: Bacteria > Pseudomonadota > Alphaproteobacteria > ATCC43930 > CGMCC-115725 > AP-15. Next base: position 194,569 of record CAVOWQ010000058.1, on the reverse strand, counting down.
GCTTCTGCTTTCGGCGTGCACCGTCGGGCCCGATTATAAACGCCCCGAAGCTCCCGTTCCGGCCCAGTACAAAGAGGCGGGATGGAAGGTCGGCGAGCCGCTCGACGCGATTGATCGCGGCGCCTGGTGGTCGATCTACAGGGATCCGCTGCTCGACGATCTCGAAAAACAAATCGACATCTCCAACCAGAACCTGAAAGCCGCTGAAGCCGCATTTCAGCAGGCGGAGTTCATCGTCGCCCAGGCCCGTTCCGCCTATTTTCCGACCGTTGATCTGAATGCGAGCGCGCAGCGTTCGCGAACCGGCGGCGGCTCCATTAGCAGCACAGGGGCGGGCCGATCCGGGTTCCTAAGCAGCTTGTTCAGCACCTCCGTGTCAGCGAGCTGGACGCCGGATCTCTGGGGTAGGATCCGCCGTACCGTCGAGGGCGATGTGGCGAGCGCCCAGGCGAGCGCCGGCGATCTCGCCGGCGCGCGACTGTCGGCTCAGGGCACGCTGGCCAGCGACTATCTGCAGCTGAGGGTGTCGGACGAGCTGAAGCGCCTGCTCGACGCAGCGGCCAAGTACTATGCCGAGTCACTACGGATCACCGGCAACCAGTATCGAAGCGGCACTGCGGACCAGTCGGCCGTCTCCCAGGCCGAGGCCCAGCTCGAGGCGACGCAAGCGCAGGCGATCGCAGTCGGCGTGACCCGTGCCCAGCTCGAGCACGCGATCGCGGTGCTGATCGGCAAGCCGCCCGCCGAATTCTCGATCGCTCCGGTGGAGGCGATGATTGCGGTGCCGGTTATCCCGCCGGAGATGCCGTCCGCGCTTTTGGAGCGCCGCCCGGACATCGCCGCCTCAGAGCGGCTGATGGCGGCCTCCAATGCCCAGATCGGCGTTGCCGTGGCGGCGTTTTATCCCGATATCACTCTCTCTGGCGATTACGGGACTTCGGCGGTGATCTTGAACCATCTGTTGGCCACTTCCAGCCGCTTTTGGTCATTTGGCTCGAACCTCGTGCAGACCATATTCGACGCCGGCGCGCGCAGCGCCCAAGTCGAGCAGGCCAGCGCCGTTTTTGACCAAGACGTCGCGAATTACCGGCAGACCGTTCTGACTGGGTTCCAGCAGGTCGAAGATCAGCTCGCGGCCTTGCGCATACTCGCGCAGGAGGCCGAGGTCCAGGACAAGGCCGTGGTCGCGGCGTTCGAGGCGGAGCGGATCATCAATAACCAGTATCTGGCCGGCACCGTTGCCTATACGAGCGTCATCGTCGCCGAGCAGACGGCGCTTGCCGACGCCGAGACTGCCGTCAATATCCGCCAGAGCCGGCTGGTCGCCAGCGCCGCCTTGATCCAGGCGCTGGGCGGGGGTTGGGACGCAACACAGCTGCCCAGCCGCGACCACATCGACAAGGAGGCCCCGCTCAATTTCAGCCCGCTGCCGCCACCGATACCCGAGGTAAGTTCCCGCTGAGCGCGCTCAAGCCATTTTGATTCGCAAACCGCGCCGATGCGGTAGAATTGGGTTGACGGCGCGAAAGGAGGTGAGATGGCCTACCAGAGCATGGACCGGCCGCGTTACGCGGTTCCCGCCTTGGGGACCGTGTACAGCGCGATTGAGGTGTACAGCTGGCCGCTGGTGCGCGCAGCAACCGGGTTCTTTTTTCTGCCGCATGGGATGCAGAAGCTATTCGGGTTCTGGGGCGGCGACATCAGCAAAACGATCGAGGGCTTTGCCAAGCAGGGGCTGAACCCGGCGTGGTTCTGGGCCTATTACATCGGGTCCCTGGAGTTCTTCGGTGGGGTCTGCCTAATTCTCGGCCTATTGACGCGACCGGTCGCGGCATTGTTCGCCGGTTTCATGTTCGTGGCGGCCTTCCACGTTCATATGCAGATCGGCTGGTTCTGGACCAACCGGGGCATGGAAGTGCCGCTCTACCTGCTGCTGATCTGCCTCGCGATCCTGATCCGCGGCGGCGGCCCGCTGTCGCTCGACAGCCGCCTCCCCCGCGAAATCTGACGCCGGCTATCGTCACACGCGCACGGCGGTCGCGAAAACGAGAGGGTATGGTGGAAGAGCGCGGAAGGCTGGGCGTCGATATCGGCGGCACTTTCACCGATGTGGCGCTCGAAGCTGCCGGGCGGCGCTACAGCGCCAAGATCCTGACCACCCCGGAGGCGCCCGAGCGGGCCGTTCTCGAAGCGATCGGCACCGTATTGCGAGAAGCGGCGCTCGCCCCGGGAGATTTGTCGATCATCATTCACGGCACGACCTTGGCGACCAACGCGATCATCGAGCGCAAGGGCGCCAAGACCGCGCTTCTCACCACCGAGGGCTTTCGCGACACGATCGAGATCCGGCACGAGAACCGGTTCGAGCAATACGACGTCAACATCGACCTGCCGGCGCCGCTGGTGCCGCGCCGGCTGCGCTTTCCGGTGCGCGAGCGGATCGACGCCCGCGGCCGGGTGCTGGTGCCGCTCGACGAGGCAGGGGTATCCTCGCTGGCCGACCGGCTCGCCGCTGCCGGCATCCAGTCGGTGGCGATCGGTTTTCTGCACAGCTTTACCAATCCGGCGCATGAGCGCCGCGCTGGCGAGATCCTCGCGGCTCGATTGCCCGGGGTCCCGGTGAGCTTGTCGAGCGACGTGTCGCCCGAGATGCGCGAATACGAGCGCTTCTCGACCGCCTGCGCCAATGCCTATGTGCAGCCATTGATCGGCCGTTATCTTGCCGATCTCGAGGCCATGCTGCGGCATGAAGGTTTCGTCTGCCCGCTCTTTTTGATGCTGTCCGGCGGCGGGCTGACCTCCGTCGAGACGGCGATCCGCTTTCCGGTGCGGCTCGTCGAATTGGGTCCGGCGGGGGGCGCGATCTTCGCCGCCGAGATCGCGCGGCAATGCCGGCTCGACAAGGTGCTGTCCTACGACATGGGCGGCACGACCGCGAAGATCTGCCTGATCGACGATTTGAAGCCGCAGACCAACCGCGCCTTCGAGGTCGCGCGCATCTACCGCTTCAAGAAGGGCAGCGGGCTGCCGTTGCGCATCCCGGTCATCGAGATGGTCGAGATCGGCGCCGGCGGCGGCTCGATCGCGCGCGTCGACCGGCTGAAACGGATCACCGTCGGGCCAGACAGCGCCGGCGCCGATCCCGGGCCTGCCTGTTATGGCCGTGGCGGCACGACGCCGACCGTAACCGATGCGGATCTGCTGCTCGGCCGCATCGATCCGACCGCCTTCTCCGGCGGGCGCATGGCGCTGGACCGCGGAGCAGCAGAGACGGCGATACGGCAGGATGTGGCCGAGCCCCTGGGGCTGGCTGTCGAGCTCGCCGCGCTCGGCGTCAGCGAGATCGTCGACGAGAACATGGCGAACGCCGCGCGCGTCCACGCGATCGAAAGCGGCAAGGACGCACGCGGCCGCACCCTCGTCGCGTTCGGCGGCGCCGCGCCATTGCACGCCGCGCGCATGGCCGAAAAACTGGGCCTGGATCGGGTGCTGGTTCCGTCTTACGCCGGTGTCGGCTCGGCGGTCGGGTTTCTGCGCGCGCCGATCGCTTACGAAATCGTGCGATCCTTATTGCAGCGCCTCGACCAGTTCAATGCCGCCACGGCCAATGCGCTCTTCGCTGCAATGCGCGCCGAAGCCGAAGCCATCATCCGCCGCGGTGCCGGCGACGCGGCCCTCACCGAAACCCGCTCCGCATTCATGCGCTACCGCGGCCAAGGCCACGAGATCGCGGTGTCTTTGCCGACCCGCTCCTACCGCGACGATGACGCTGCGCCGCTGCGCGACGCGTTCGAGAGCGAGTATCGCCGCCTCTACAGCCGCGTGATCCCCGGCGTTGAGGTCGAAATCTTGAGCTGGGTATTGCTGCTCTCGGCGCCCGTCCCGACCAAAACCGAGACTGCGATCCCGGCATCGCCACGCCATTCACCCGAGCCCGCGCGCATCCGTCCCGTTTTCGATCCCGAGGCCGGCGAATTTGTCGAGGTCGCAATTCACGAGCGCCGCGACCTCAATCCCGGCGCCTTTATTCCCGGTCCCGCCGTCATCACCGAAGACGAGACCTCGACTGTCGTCAGCCGCCCCTTCGACGCCAGAGTTGACACCTTCGGTTACATCGAACTCATCCGCCGGGGAGCCGAGCAGCGCTGATAGACCTGGCATCAGAGAGGCCTCGTTCACTCCCGAGATCGCGATCGACGCCTCTTTCCAGGATTATCGCCTATGGACGCGAGGGCCATGTGCAAGTAATCCCCTGCTGAGCAAGCGGGAGGGGTTCATGACGTCATTCGATCGCCGCCATTTCTTGCAGGGATCTGTCGCGCTCGGCGGCACTCTATTGGCAGGCAGCGCACCGCTGTACCGCTCGGCCGAGGCGGCATCCGTGCGCATCGACGCACCGGTTGTCGACCGAGTGGTCGTGCAGGAGATCACCGATGGCTCGCACGACATCTTTCTTCGCGGCGCGGAACTGCCCGGCCTCTCCGTGCAGCGCGTCGGACCGGCGGCATTTGCGGGGCAGGGCAAGACCTTGAGCAGCGAATGGGGGCTCGCATTGCACATCGAATTGCACAAGGGTGGCGAGACCCGAAATTATCTGTTGGATTTCGGTTTCACCCCGACGGTGTACCAGAACAATCTGGACCTGCTGAAAATCGACGCGGCCGCCGTCGATGCCCTGATCCTCAGCCACGGCCACTTTGACCATCTCGGCGGCTTGATTGGCTTTCTGGAGGTGCAACGCCCGCGAATGCGCAAGGATCTGCGCCTCTATACCGGCGGCGAGGATAATTTTTGCCACCGGCTCAACCGCAACCCCGACGGCAGCTTCAGCGATTTTGGCGTGTTGGACCGCCATCGGTTGAAGGCCCTCGACGTCGAGCCGGTGCTGTCGGAGGTGCCCATCGTCATCGAGGGCCACGCCTTCACGACCGGCGCGGTGCCGCGCACCAGCATCGAGCACGTGCTGCCCAATACCTGGGTCGAAGTCGGCATCAAGGACGGCGTCGGCTGCGACGCAAACGCCTACATGAACCACCATTTCACCGAGGATGAACTCGCCGGCAAGCCGCAGCCCGACCAGCATTGGCACGAGCACGCCACCTGCTTCCGCCTGGGCGACCGCGGGCTCGTCGTCATCAGCTCTTGCGGCCATGCCGGCATCATCAATACGCTGCGGCGGGCGCAGGAGGTCACCGGCGTCGAGAAAATCTACGCGCTCGTCGGTGGTTTCCACCTGGCGCCGGCGCCCGACGATTACCTGCGCCAAGTGATGGCCGAACTGAAGAAGTTCGACCTCGAGCACGTGCTTCCAATGCATTGCAGCGGCCAGAACTTCATCGATCTCGCCAAGCAGCAGATGCCGGAGAAGCTGGTGCTTTGCACGACCGGCAGCCGTTTCACGTTTACGACATAGAGTAGAAGGTCAGCGCGGTTCAGGCGCAGGGCGCCGATAGCGCTTCACGGCAATCTCGCCTTCGCGCTGGCGCATGGTAAACGCGTCGTGCCATGCCTGTATGTTCAACAGGGTTTCCATCTTCACCCCGAACGCCTTTTCGATGCGAAGCGCCATCTCTGCAGACAACGCCGCGTTGCCGTTGATCAGATCGGAGAGGGTGGCTCGGCGCACACCCAGCACTTTCGCCGCCTCGCCCACCGTGAGGCCAAGTTCATCGAGAATTTCCTCACGGATGAAGGCGCCCGGACGCGGTGGGGCCATTCCGACTCTGACGGGTTCGCCGCTCATCAGTGGTAATCCTCCAAATCAAGGTTGCAGATTTCACCCTGCAGAATGTCAAAGGTCAGCCGCCAATTGCCGCTGACCGAGATGCTCCATGTTCCGGAGCGGTTGCCCCTGAGCTGGTGAATTCGCCAGCCGGGCGGGCCAACAACGCCGCGCATATCGGATGCCGCAATCAATACCGCGAGGATGTTGCGCAACCGCCGGACAAGATCGTTGCGGAGTTCCCGGCTGTCGTCGTCTTCGATCAGGCGCAACAGGCCTTGGTGCCGGACGCTCCGAATGATCATGCGGGACGGAATGTACGCTTACACCGTACAAACGTCAAGTCTGGCTAGCCGGAAGATCGTTTCCCATAAATTACCCCTCTTTCCTGGGAATTGTACCTGCTGCGGGAGGGCTGGGCGACCTCGACTGTCGTAAGCCGCCCCTTCGACGCCAGCGTCGACGCCTTCGGTTACATAGAGCTCATCCGCCGGGAAGCCGAGCCGCGCTGATAGACACGCAGTCCGACTCGGTGCGTTTTACTCATTCTACTTGAACATCGGTCCGTTAGACCCGCCTTCACCTCGGGCGCCGTGGCATGTGCTCCCGCAGCACTTGGTTTATGCGCGCCTGCCAGCCGCTCCCTTCTTGCCGGAACGCCTCTAGGACGTCCGGGTCGAGCCGCAGCGTCTGGTTCACTTTCCTGTCCGCCTTCGGCGGCCTGCCACGGCTGCGGCGTATAAGTTCCTCGGTCGCCTTTTTTCCGATAAACTCCGGAAGCATTTCCGCCGCAGGGCGCGCCCTGGCGAAATCGTCTTTCGTCCATTCCGGGTTTTCCTCGTCCGGTCGCGAGGCCCGATCACTCGTCTTTTTTGCCATACAGCCTTACCTCTCGTCTGTTTGCCCTGCGGAAGCAAATGACCCGGAAATCCTCGCCGCGAGGCGTAAGGACCGCTGCATGCAGACGGCCGTCGAGGAGCGCCGTCACAAGCAACCGCGGCTCGCCATAGTCGCAGCGGGTGTCTGGCGCGATCACCGCCGTGTGCCATTCGAGTTCAGCCACCCGCTCGAACGAAAGCCCGCGCTCGGCAATATTCCTGGCGTTCTTCCGCGGGTCGAACATGATAGCCATATGAGCAATATGCTACAGCAAAAAATATGAGCCCACAAGAATATTAGCTGTAGCGGAAAAGCGGTGCTCGCGCGGAGGGCGGGGAGAACCCATGGGGCAGCCCGCGGTGAGCAGCACGGAGACGCGGTAGACCGGCTGATATCGTGGCGAGCGCGTGCCTCGGTGTTTAAATCGTGACCCGGGATCGCAGGATTATCGCCTATGGACGCGACGGCCATCTGCAAGTAATCCCCTGCTGAGCAAGCGGGAGGGGTTCATGACGTCATTCGATCGCCGCCATTTCTTGCAGGGATCTGTCGCGCTCGGCGGCACTCTATTGGCAGGCAGCGCACCGCTGTACCGCTCGGCCGAGGCGGCATCCGTGCGCATCGACGCACCGGTTGTCGACCGGGTGGTCGTGCAGGAGATCACCGACGGCTCGCACGACATCTTTCTTCGCGGCGCGGAACTGCCCGGCCTCTCCGTGCAGCGCGTCGGACCGGCGGCATTCGCGGGGCAGGGCAAGACCTTGAGCAGCGAATGGGGGCTGGCGCTGCATATCGCATCGCACAAAGGAAACGAGGCCCGACGGTACCTTCTGGATTTCGGCTTCACGCCGAACGTGTATCTCAACAACCTGGACCTGCTGAAGATCGATCCTGCCGCGATCGATGCGCTGATCCTCAGCCACGGGCATTTCGACCATCTCGGCGGCTTGATCGGTTTTCTGGAGGCGCAGCGCCCGCGAATGCGCAAGGGTCTGCGCCTCTACACCGGCGGCGAGGATAATTTTTGTCACCGGCTCAACCGCAACCCCGATGGCAGCTTCAGTGACTTTGGCGTGCTGGACCGCCATCGGTTGCAGGCCCTCGACGTCGAGCCGGTGCTCTCGGAGGTGCCCATCGTCATCGAGGGCCACGCCTTCACGACCGGCGCGGTGCCGCGCACCAGCATCGAGCACGTGCTGCCCAACACCTGGGTCGAAGTCGGCATCAAGGACGGCGTCGGCTGCGACGCAAACGCCTATATGAACCACCATTTCACCGCGGACGAGCTGGCCGGCAAACCGCAGCCCGACCAGCACTGGCACGAGCACGCCACCTGCTTCCGGCTGGGCGACCGCGGGCTGGTCGTGATCAGCTCCTGCGGCCATGCCGGCATCATCAATACGCTGCGGCGGGCGCAGGAGGTCACCGGCGTCGAGAAAATCTACGCGCTCGTGGGCGGTTTCCATCTGGCCCCGGCGCCCGACGATTATCTGCGCCAGGTAATGGCCGAACTGAAGAAATTCGATCTCGATCACGTGCTTCCGATGCATTGCAGCGGCCAGAACTTCATCGATCTCGCCAAGCAGGAAATGCCGGAGAAGCTGGTGCTCTGCACGACCGGCAGCCGCTTCACCTTCACGACGTAGAGCAGAACTTGCCCCTCGCCGCAGAGCCGCTCGGGCTGATAGGTGCCCGGGCTCGGCTGGGGCATGGGTGCCGGACAAGCGCCTGCGCGTCGGGGGTGTCTCTCACAGATAGAAAAGTCATAATTTCTCACCGATAGAGATGTCACGGCGCGCTGGGGAGGGGGCGGGCTGGACAACAACAATTCATTGATCTGATGGTGGAACGGGCTGTGGCGGGCGAGGCGCCGTCAAGCCCGCAGCCGCCGGAGGCGGGGGCCCGCAGGGCCAGGCTTTACGGCGCCTCGCCCGCCACAGAGAATCGGAACCGACAGACAATGTCGTCAAGCCGGTGTGCGAAGATAACGACGGGATCTCCTCTCAGCCGACTTTGAACATGTGGCCTACCTGCCCCTGACGGCGCGGCGCTTTCTGGCTTCGCTGCTGCGGCGTTTGACGCTGTTGCTCGCGGATGAAGGCAAGAGCCGCGCCAAGGTGCTTGTTCTCGACGATCGCCCCCTGTGAAACCTGACGCAGCTTGTCAAAGGTGGTGTAGGGCAGGTCGTGCCCGCGGCTCATCGTGATCACCGTCATCCCACGCCACCTCGACAAGCCTCAGGCAAACCGAGGAGCGTGACATCTCTATCGGTGAGGCCGGTGACGTTTCTATCGGTGATCTACAAGTCAAAGTCGCATAAACTGGCCTTCTTGAAAATTCACGCCGTTTCGGAGTGAAGTGTGGTTCTGGGAAAAACTCATTCTTTGGTATCTTGGGAACTCCACAGCCTCCCCTGCACATCCCGTTCTAACGTTTTGAGAAGAGTCCGGCCTTTCTCGTACAAAGTAACCCCGATGTCGAATTTATGAGGTTGCACCTGACGCTCTATGATCGCTTGCTTCAACATGTTATCGATAGATGCGAATTTTTCTTTGAGCGGTTCTATAATAAATATTGCGTTCTTCGAGAACGTTAGGTGAAACTCGTTGTAAGTGTCGATTGCCCTGCTAAGGTCATGTCCTGCCTTAACATCGCGGTAATATCTCACTTTATCGGTCGCTCCTTTCAATTCTGCTTTCTGCGACCCCGCCAGTGGGCTGTGATCTAAGAATTCATCAAGGCGCTCTGACGACATTTTATCGAGGTCTGGATACTGTTGGAATCCTAGTGCGATAGGCTCTATTGTATTGAATGCCTCGGTAAGTAGACTCCACGTTTCGGGTAAAACGTCAAATTCCCTCTGATGAAGTTTAACATTCCAATCCATCATCGTATTAATGCGGAAACGTAGATGTTCAATCTCTTGATTCTGCTGATGCTTGAATTCTTCAAGGCGTTCTGAGAAGCGGTGATCTATCCACTTTGTTGTGAAGATGCGGAATATTGCGTAGGCAGCCGCCGCGCCCGTGCCTGCGAGCGCGGTGACACCTCCGATGAATTTCAAAATATCAGTCAGGATTTCGGGCGCGCTCATGCAGTTAGTCGGGAAATCGTGGCGCGGCTGACATTGTAGCTGCGGGCGAGTTCATCAAGCGTAGCGCCCTGCGAACGCCGCCTGATGGCCTCTTTTTTCTGCGACGGCGTAGAGAGGGAAGGGGACGGCCCATGTGCTTTCCTTGGGCCTTGGCGCGGCTTCTGCCCTCTGCTGTCCGGGTGCGGATAAGATCGCGCTCCACGTCCGCAAGCCGCCGAGTACTGCCAGCATCAAGCGCCCGGTACTGGTGCCGATGTCGGCCCACGGTTCGGCCAAGGATCGAAACAGCGCCTTGGCGTCCGCGATCTGCTTGACGATGGCGAACAGGTCAAAGGCGCTGCACGCAAAGCGCCGGGTCGATACCAAATCCTACAATGCCTTGATCGAGCGGATGATCGAGATCAGGGCGAGCGACCTTCAGGGTCCGGACCGAATTGAAACAGCGGCAGCTGAAGAGGTGGCGGCCGCTAGCGATGCTTTGCTGCCGGATGCCCTCTCATGAAGAGCCAGATCCGGAACCTGATCGCAGAGGCATTGTGGCATACGAAAGCGTACAGTCTCCCCGCGGTCTGCGAACGAGCGGGTCATTTCCGCCGCCTGTCCTTGACCGGGGTGCTATTCAGCACACCCCAGCCGAGACCCCAAGACATCGGCCATGTGCAATCGGTCGGCGATGGTTATCGCGCGGATCGTTGCGGGTTTGGCGCCCGGAAGCAGAATGCCGTAGCCTAGGTTGCGCCTCGCGACCGAGAGAAGATGGGAGGAAACGCTATGGCCACCGCAAGTGCGGGCGAACTCGCCGCGCGGCTCGACCGGCTGCCGATGACACGGCACATCTGGGTGCTGGTCACCCTGATATCGCTCGGCGGCGCGTTCGAGTTCTATGACCTGTTCCTCACCGCCTATATCGCGCCGGGGCTCGTCAAGGCCGGCTATTTCAGACCGGAATCGCTGGGTCCGTTCAGCGTCCTCGCTCCTTACGGGGTGGCCGGGGTTGGGACGTTCGTCTTTGCGATGTTCGCCGGTTTGTTTGTCGGGGCGATCTTTCTCGGCCACTTCGCCGACCGCTACGGAAGGCGCACGGTCTTCACGTTTTCATTGATCTGGTACTCGATCACGACCGCGATCATGGCGTTCCAGACTTCGGGCTTCGGCGTCGATTTGTGGCGCTTCATTGCCGGGGTCGGCATCGGCATCGAGCTGGTGACGATCGACACCTATGTTTCCGAGCTGGTGCCGAGCAGCCATCGCGGCCGCGCCTATGCCTATAACCAGTTTTTGCAGTTCCTGGCGGTGCCGCTGGTCGCCTTCCTCGCTTGGCTGCTCGTGCCCCACATGCCGCTCGGGCTGGACGGCTGGCGCTGGGTGGTGCTGATCGGCTCGGCCGGCGCGATTTTCATCTGGTTCATCCGTCTGTCATTGCCGGAATCGCCGCGTTGGCTCGCGCGACACGGCCGTCTGGCGGACGCCGAGCGCGTCGTCGCGGGCATCGAGAGCCGGGTCACGATGGAAAGCGGCGGGAAACTGCCGCCGCCGGGCCCGCCGCAACGCGCCGAAGCAGGGGAGGGGACGTTCGCCGAGATCTGGCAGCCGCCCTATGACCGGCGCGCGATCCTGATGTCGGTGTTCAATTTCTTCCAGACTTTCGGGTATTACGGCTTTGCCGCGTGGGTCCCCACATTGCTGATTGCCAAGGGCATCAATGTCACCACCAGCCTCGAATACTCGTTCATCATCGCGATCGCCAATCCGGTCGGGCCGTTGCTCTGCACCGCGATCGCCGACCGAATCGAGCGCAAATGGCAGATATGCCTCGGTGCGATCGGGATCGGCGTGTTCGGCATGCTGTTCGCCAACGCCACGGTGCCGGCACTGCTGATCCTCCTGGGGGTGCTGGTGACGTTGTGCAACAACCTGCTGTCCTACAGCTTCCACAGCTATCAGTCCGAGCTGTTTCCGACCCGGATTCGTTCGCGCGCGATCGGCTTTGTCTATTCGTGGAGCCGGCTGTCGGCGGCGCTGTCGGGCCTCGTCGTCGCGTTTCTGCTCAATTTGGGCGGGGTCAGCGCGGTCTTCGCCTTCATCGCTTTCGCAATGGCGATCGTCGTGGCGACTATCGGCGGCTTCGGCCCGCGCACCCGCGGCCTCGCCCTCGAAGCCATCGCCCATTAGCGATGGCCCGCAAAATCGCCGCATTGCTGTTGCAGAGTCCCGGACGCCGACATAGGAGAGGATCAACTTTCACGGGAGCTTTTGCTGTAGATTCTCTGCAGATAACAGCAAGTGGATTTCCGCGTACACGGAAAGATTGTGGGTGACGGCCGCCGATATTGCGGATCGAGGCGCGCCGCACCACAATGCGCCGCACCGAAGGAGAAGTGTGATGCTCGGTAGATCCAACACTGCGTTGTCGCAAATTCACATGCAGATCATGTGGAGCCGGCTGATTGCCGTTGTCGAGGAGCAGGCGCAGACCTTGGTGCGCACGGCGTTCTCGACGACGGTGCGCGAGGCGGGCGACCTCTCGGCCGGGGTGTTTGACCGGGACGGCAACATGCTGGCGCAGGCGGTGACCGGCACGCCGGGGCACGTGAATTCGATGGCGGCGGCGGTCAAGCACTTCCTCGACGCTTTTCCGTTGAAGACGATGCGGCCGGGCGATCATTACATCACCAACGACCCGTGGCTGACTTGCGGGCATTTGCACGACCTGACCGTGGTCAGCCCGACCTTTCTGCGCGGCGAGCCCGTGGGGCTCTTCGCCAGCACAGTGCATGTCGTCGACATCGGCGGGCTCGGGATGGGCCCCGACGGGCGCCAGGTGTTCGAGGAGGGGTTGTCGATCCCGCTGATGGCATTGGCGCGCGAAGGGCATATGAACGAGGACCTGCTGCGCGTGATCCGGGCCAATGTGCGCGAGCCGTTGCAGGTCGAGGGCGATGTTTATGCTCTCGCCGCCTGCAACGACGAAGGCAGCCGCCGGCTCGTCGAGATGATGGAAGAGTTCGGCATCGCCAATCTCGACCGGCTCGGCGACCACATCATCGAAACGTCGCGTCAGGCGACGATCGAAGCAATCGGCAAATTGAAGAAGGGCGCCTACCGCAACAGCTTGACGATGGACGGCTATGACCGGCCGCTGACCCTCGCCGCCGAAATGACGATCGGCGAGGACGGCATCCATGTCGACTATGCCGGCACGTCTCCGGCCAGCGCCTTCGGCATCAATGTCGTGCTGAATTACACGACCGCCTACACCGCGTTCGGGGTGAAGTGCCTCGTCGCTCCCGAGGTGCCCAACAACGCCGGTTCGCTCGCCCCGATCACGGTCAGCGCGCCGGAGGGCTGTCTGCTCAATGCGAAGCGGCCGCGCGCCGTCGCCGCCCGGCATACGGTCGGCCACATGCTGCCCGACGTCGTGTTCGGCTGTCTGCATCAGGTCATGGAAGGCGGCGTGCCGGCCGAAGGCGCGTCCTCGCTGTGGATCCCGCAAATCTATGGCGGCGCCGACGTGCTCGACGAGCTCGGGGCCGAGGAGGGGAGGGCGCCGCCGGACATCAAGCCCTTCAGCACCGCGATCTTCCATTGCGGCGGTGCCGGCGCGCGACCGGGCAAAGGACGGGCTCGACGTCACCGCGTTCCCCTCCGGCGTCCGCACGATCCCGATCGAGGCGACCGAGGCGGTGGCGCCGGTGATGTTTCGTCGCCGCGAGTTCCGCGAGGGCTCGGGTGGTGCCGGGGAATTTCGCGGCGGCCTCGGCCAGATCATCGAACTCGGCGGCGCTGACGGCACGCCGATCGCGATGCTGTGCAATTTCGAACGTGTCGGCAACCCGGCTCGCGGCCGCGACGGCGGCGGCAAAGGGGCACCGGGCCGGGTCACCCTGGTCTCGGGGAGGCCGATCGGCCCCAAGGGACGGCAGAGCGTGCCCGGTGGCGATTTCATCCGGCTCGAACTGCCGGGCGGCGGAGGCTTTGGCGACCCGGCCGAGCGTGCCCCCGAGCAGGTGGCTCTCGATGTCGCCGACGGGCTGATCTCGCGCGAGACGGCCGAGCACGACTATCGCGTCGTCCTCACTGCTGCCGGCAAGCTCGACCGAAACGCCACGGCGCGCCTACGCTCGGCGTTGATGGAGAACGGCGGCTGAACGCCAGATAGCGCAGCGGCATAAGACGGACCGGCAATCGGCCGAGATCTCTCTGCCTCAACCCCAGGTTATGCGGTGATCCGACGTCTCGCGCTGTTGCTCGCGTTGCTTCTTGCCGGCTGTGTTCCGCCTTCGTCGGCGCCGCCGACGTCGCCGGTTTTGCCGCCGCCGACGGGAGCCCTCGACGCGCACATCCCGCCCTTCGCACGGTGGCCGTATCAGGCTTTTTCGCGCGAGGCGGCCGTGCAGATTGCGCTGCGCGAATGGCGGGCGTTCGGGCAGCCGATAGTGTATCCGAACATCGAGCTGCCGGAAGACGAGGAGCGCGAAGAGGGTCTCTGGCAACGAGTCGGCGAATATTGGTGGCTGGGTCTCGACCCGCGCTGGCGACAGCAGGGCTGGACCGGGATACACGACGAGAACGGCGTCATCTTCCCGGCCTCAGAAGACGGTAATTACGCCTGGTCCGCCGCCTTTATCTCGTATGTCATGCGGATCGCCGGAGCCGGCAGCCGCTTTCCCTACTCGGAAACCCATTCCGACTACATAAACGCGGCGCGGCGCCACAGCCTGGGGCTTGAGCCGGGGACCGCGCTCTCCGCCGAACGGATCGAAGTCTATGCGCCGCAACGGGGTGATTTGATCTGTTACTGGCGAGGTCGGCAGCCGGTTTCCTACGACGAGCTCCCCACCGGCCGCTTTCCGGGCCATTGCGACATCGTAGTCGCAATCCACACTGGTTATCTCGATGTGATCGGCGGCAATGTCGACAACGCCGTCTCGATGAAGCACATCCCGACTACCGCCGACGGTCACCTCGCCGGTCCCGACGGCATCGTCATCGATCCCGACCACCAATATTTCGTGGTGCTGCGGGTGGAATACCTGCGCTGAAACCCGTTGATGGTCTTCAGGGCAGGCCTGCGGCAGCGATCTCACGGCCGCGTCCGCCGTCGATCATCGCTTCCGCCAGCCAGGGTTCACGTTCGAGTGCGCGGCGGTAATGCGCCCGGGCGGCTTCGACGATCTCGCCGTGACGGCCAAGGATTTCATCGCCGAGCTCGAGGATGCGAAGATTGGGCCACGCCCGCGGCCGCAGGCGGACGACTTCCTGCAGCACTTCGGCGGCTGGCCGGTCGGGGCATGTCTGCGCCATGACCAAGGTTGCCGCCGCCGTCGAGCGGGATACCCCGGCATGGCAATGGACGAGAAGATGGGCCTCCTCGGTCGCGGCGAGGTCGCGAGAAAAGGCGAGCAGCAGCTCGACGTCCCAGCGTTCGGGCGCGATCCAGCCGGGCTGCAATTCGATCACGTCGTGAAAGCGCAGCCGCAAGCGCCGGTTGATTTCGAACCTGCTCAGCGAATCCGGCTCAGGCCAGCCGGGGTCGAGGATCGAGAGCACATGCGTCACACCTCCTGCGCAATGGCCCTCCAGCTCTTCGATCCCGCAAATTGTCACCTGGAACGGCATGAGCTGCATTTCGGCCACTCTCGGTCCTCCGCTTGGCGCTATTAAGAGCCTCAGAATACCGGATGGTTGTGGCAAATCTGTGCACGATCCGTCGCGCCGATCGAAGCCACGATGTCCGGGTTCGTCACTCGGAGGCCTTATTTGCGTCCAGTTTACAATTTGCTGCCGACAGTTCTTGTTCGACTTAATTACGTGATTTGGTTAAAAAAGGTTGCCGAACCGCTCACCAGCAGGCGGCTCAGCAGACAAATCGTGGCGCATTCGATGTAATCGTCTGTCAGCTACCAGGCCAAGCGGCTCCCCAGCGGTCGGTGTGGGCGACTTCGGTGAGCGGTCGGCGGGTCAGGGGTCCGAATTTGCCGATCGGCCAGCCGACCGGCATCAATGCCCAGGTCGAGACATCCTCAGGAATCCCGAGAAGAGCCTTGACCTCGTCCTCACAGCGGATGTGGTTGGTGGTGATCACGGTGCCGAGCCCGAGACCACGGCAGGCGAGAAGGATGTTCTGCACCGCCGGATAGATGCTGGCGCCGCGGATGCGCTCGGCATAGGCGGCCTCTTCTTCCCAGCCCGCGGCGATGCCGGGCGGCAAGGCCTCACGCGCGGGCAAAACGGGGCAATACGAGCAGGGGACGAGCAGAACCGGGGCCTCACCCATATGGTCCCAAAGATACTTGCCGGTGGCCATCAACCGGGCGAATTGCTGCTCGGTCAGATGTGGCGGACGGCCACGCGCCGCATAGATCGCCTCTGCGATGTCCGAGGCCTTGCGGTAGATGACGCCGAGCTGGCGTCTCAGATCCGGGTCGCGCACCACCACAAAAGCCCAGCTCTGAGCATTCCCGCCCGACGGTGCGCGGATCGCGGCATCGAGGATCCTGGTGATCAGCGCTTCCGGGACTGGATCGGGTTTGAGGCGGCGGATCGATCGCGCCGAATAGATCGCCTCAAACAAACCGATATCCGGCAGTTCGATCGGCGCCATTGCCATCTCCTTGCTAGCCAACTGGGACCAGCAGCCGGGCGGCGGCTGCCCGCAGGCGCTCCGGCAACGCGGCGGGCCGCCTCGTGTCGAGATCGAGCTGGACCCCGAATTGTCCGAGCCGGGCGTATTCAGCTCCGGTCGCGGGGTCGCACATCCGATGAACGAAGCGGATCGAAGAGTTGCCGAGATGCACGATGCCGGTTTCGACGAGGACCGGATTGCCCGATCGCGGCGAGCTGGTTATCCGCAGCGCGAGCTCGAACGTCGAATAGCCGCGGCGTTCGGTTTTCATATAGGCGGACGTGGCTCCGATGGCGGCGAGCGCCTGGATGGAGCCGGCCGTGAAGCGGTGAACAAACCCCGAGAGGGCGAGCCTGCCGCCCGAATCCAAATCCATCGGCTTGATCCGATCATGCACCGTCGGAATAAACTGTTCGATTGTCGCCGGCTCGGGACGGTGTTCGACGGCGGGTCCCGGCCAGGCCAAGAGGCGCCCGCCGATTGCCTCCCGAAGATTTCGCGGCAATGGTGCGGCCGCTTGGTCGAGCGTCTCCTCGACCCAGGCCGTAACTTCGCCATCGGCGGAGTTGATGACCTGGTGACCGATGCGAACCGAGTTTTCGTCGAGTGCGGTGGGAGCGCTTAGAATATGAAAGCTGGCGCCGGCGCGAAGCTCCCGAACAAACCGGACGTCAAAGCGGCGGAGGGCGGAGCCAGCCAGGTTGCGTAAGCCCAGATTCTCCGCCGTCGTCACGGCCGCGTCCGCCAGCCGGTCGAAATAATAGGCGATCGTGAAGTGTTCGGTAACGTCGCACTCCCAAGGGGACACGACGCTGCGACAGGTCTCGATCCAGGCCGTCATTCCTGCAAGCTCCTAGACTTTCGGCCCCGTTTGCACCGGGATGCGGTCATTCACTACGTCAATTTGTTCACGTCGGGATAGCGAGATGAAGGACGGCGAGGACCGCCCGCCGCATTCACGGCAGCTGTTGCGGATTTGCGGGCTTGCGGCGGTCACCGCTTTGTTCGAGCGCGATCCACGGCGGGCCGAGCGGCTATTCTTCGAGGACAGGGTCAAAGGCGAGGTCGGGTCATTCTGCCGCACGCTTGCCCGCGCTCGCAAACCCTATCGTCAAGTGGACAAAGCCGAACTCGCGCGCGTCGCCGGCACCCTCCTGCATGGCGGCGTTGTGGCGATCGCCGGGCCGCGGCCACTGGCCGACTTCGACCCTGGCGCGGCTCGAAATTGGGTGAAGAACGGCAAACCAGTCCTTGTCCTCGATGGTATCGGCAACCCCCATAATCTGGGTGCGATAGCCCGCAGCGCCGCTTTCTTCGGGATCGAGCGGATCGTGCTCGCAGACCGGCCGGATCAGGCGCTGCCATCCGATTCCAGCTACCGCGTCGCCAAGGGCGGATTGGAGCACTTGAATTTATACCGCGCAGCGCTCCCGGCCGCTCTCTTTGAAATGCGGCCGGCTTATCGCGTCATCGGCACCGCCGTTGGACACGGTCCGGTGCCTGCCAGGTTGGAAAGCGGGCCGCCGGTCGCGCTGGTCTTCGGCAATGAGGAGACCGGTCTCGATCCCGCCACTATCGCCGCCTGTGATCAGATTTGGTCGATCCCCGGCAGCGACCGCGTGCAGTCACTCAACGTGGCCGCGGCGGCGGCGATCCTGCTCTATCTACTGACCCGTACCTGATGCGCTGGGAGGTCACTCGCCGCCGGGTTCGGTGACTGCTGCCGACCACGGCGACATGACATCGGACATGCCGTAATTCATCGCGTCGGCACCGCGCAGGACCAGGTTCGGGCAGGCAAAACGGGTGGGAAAAACCGTGTGCTCCACCAGCGTCGCTCCCGGTTGCCGAGAGAGCCGTTCGATGATTTCGGAGGGGAGCCGACGATCGATGCCGAAACGGTCGCTGCCGTTGACGTCGATCCGCGGATGATGGGCTGCGGCTTCGGCATCCATGGCGAAATCGATGATGAAGCTTGCCACCTGCAGCACTGCTCCCAGAATGCGCCGGCCGCCAGACGCACCGACGCCGAACCAGGGCCGCCCGTCTCGCGCTACTACAACCGGGCACATATTGGTGAGCGCGCGTTTGCCGGGTCCGATCGAGTTTGCCCGGCCGGGGCGCGGGTCGAACCACATCACGCCGTTGTTCATCAGGATGCCGGTGCCGGGCAGCACATAGCGGCTGCCGAACGACGACAGGAGCGTCGTCGTCAATGCCGCTATGCCGCCTTGACGGTCCAGGGCGGTAATATGCGTGGTCGAGGTCCGTGAACCGGTTTCGACATCCCCCATGGTCTCTAGGCGCTCGGCATAAGCCTGCCGGAGCGCGTCGACGAGCGCGCCGAAGTAATCGGCATCGGGTGCACCGGCGAATTTCCGTTCGCCGAGCGTACGAAGAATACCCGCGAGTGTCGGTCCGGCCGTCATTCCGGGGGTCGTCTGGAACGTCACGCCACGATAGGGAATTTCGAGCGACGGCACGATACGTGCGCGACAACCGGCCAGATCCTCGGCTGAGAGGACGCCGCCGCCGGCGCGCGTGTCGGCGACAATCGACCGCGCGATCTCCCCCTCATAGAAATCCGCGGGTCCGGTTTCGGCGAGCCGCGCGAGCGTTTCGGCAAGACGACCGAGCGTCAGGCTCATGCTGTCGCTGTCGGGTGGGCAGACCGGCGGCAGACCGTCCGGCAGCCAGACCCGGCGGCTCTCTTCATAGCGGCGAAGATCGGCCGCGGCGCTTGCAACCTTCACCGTCGTGAACCAGTCGACCGGCAGGCCGGCGCGCGCCAGCCCGATCGCCGGCTTCACCAGGTCGCGCCACGGCAGGCGCCCGAAGCGCTCGACCGCCAGAGCATAGCCGCGGACTGCGCTCGGGATCGCGAAGGAGAGCGGCCCGTGCATGTTGCGGTCGGCGACGACCTGCGGCCAGGTGAAGAGCTCGGTCCTCATCTCCCCGGTCAACGGGAACGCGGCAAGGTCGAGGCCGTGCGGTGCGACCGGACCGAAATCGACGATATCGGCACGGTCGGCGCCTGCCTGGTGCACGACCATGAACCCGATGCCACCGAGGCCGCTGTTCCACGGCTCGACCGCCGCGAGAGCAAAAGCGGTGGCGACGACGGCGTCGACCGCACTACCACCGGCTGTGAGCACCTCGGCGCCGACCCCGGCCGCGGTTCCGCTTTGCGAGGCGACGACACCGCCCCGCGAGGACGCGGGCGGCTTGCGGATCGTCCCAGTTCTGCGTGAGATGCATGCCGCGCTCGCGCTCAGCTGACCGTGATCGAATCGACGCGATTGGGATAGAAGGCGTAATAGCCGGCGAGCCGCGATACTTCGTCATAGGGCGAGAGATAGGCCCATACGGCGTTCTCCGACCGCCGGATCGAGTCGGCCTCCGCCGGGATCTCGATCGTCCAGTACGACGCCTCACCCTTGTACGGGCAGCGGGTGTGGTTTTCGGTCGGACGCATCAGGTCGAGCCGCACGTCCTTTTCCGGCAAGTAGTAGACTGGGCCATGGCCGGTCTCTTCGACGCGCAGCGCCTCGCTGCTGTCGGCAATCGTCACGCCGCCGAATTTTACCGTGACGCGCTCGCGAGCGGGGAGCAGGTCGACGCGATGATCGGGCCGGCTGACAAAGCCCGGGGCAGGGTTCGGCATTTCGGTTTCCTCAGATCTCAACTCAATGTTGATGTGACTTGCGCGGCGGCTGCGCGCCGTCGCCGCCGAATGAGGCAACACAATTGGCATGCAGTTCCGGATCAGTTACCGGGCCGCATTCCTGCTGCATGCGCTTGGCGCGGAACGAGGGGTTGCTCTGCAACACCTGCTCGTATGTTTGGCTCTGCCGGACATTGGCCGCCGCGCCCGGGTCGGGCGGCGTCTGCTGCGCCGAGACACGGCCACTGAGACGCGAGCACCAGCGCGGCGGCGAGGGCCCACGAGACTTGCCTTGGCATCATCCACTCCTTCCGTGTCGGTTGTGATTGAGATAATGGCGGGAGATCGAGATTTGCTCAATCCACCATGGTCAATCCGCCGCTGACGCTCAGCACTTGACCCGTAATGTAATCCGATCGCCGGCTCAGAAAGAACAGGACCGCTTGTGCGATCTCGATCGGTTGCGCGATCCGGCGGAACGGGATGGCTCGGGTCAAGGCTTCCTTCATACGGTCGGGCTGACGCTGGAACAGCGGCGTGTCGGTCGGGCCGGGACAGACGCAATTGACGTTGATCTGATAGCGCGCGAGTTCGCGCGCGAGCGACTTGGTAAAGGCGATCAGCCCACCCTTTGCGGCGGCGTAGACGGTTTCTCCCATGCTGCCGACCCGCCCCGCATCGCTCGAGATATTGACGATCTTGCCGGCGCGCGCCGCCACCATCGGCGGCAACACGCCCCGGGTCAGGCGGACTGCGCCCATCAGATTGACTGCGACGACGCGATCCCACATCTCCGGCGGATTTTCGAGAAACGGCTGGATCTGGTCCCAACCGGCCCCATTGACCAACCCGTCGACGCGCCCGGTCCGCTGATTGACGGCAGCTGCGAAACCCACAATCGACGAAGGGTCGGTCAGGTCGAGTGGAAGGTATTCGATCGCCAGCCGCTCTGCCGCAGCTTCCACCGCTGCCGCCTGCCCGCCTGCCTCATCGACATCTCCGACAAAAACTCTTGCACCCTCGCGAGCCAGCAGAAGGGCGGTAGCCTTTCCGATCCCGGAGGCGCCTCCGGTAACGATGACGCTTTGGCCTTGCATCTCCATGCCGTCCTCGCTGCTGCGTCCTCCTCGATCAGGACTGTTTTAGCCGGGCATGCCGTTCCCTCTCCACATCGCAAAACAGCGAAAAGGCTCCGCGCCCGCTGACGCCCCACATCGAAACGACTTATTTCGCGGGCCTGCGCAAGGCCGGGATCCCGCAGGATAAGCCCGCGCGGGACCGTCGCCAACCTCACGATCTTCCTGCAGTCATGTAACGAGCCGAGAAAATTGGGCCAAACCTTTGCCCAATCGGCACCTAGAAATCGCCGGAATGTTGGACAAATCCTAGCGTTACAAAACCGACCGTCAGAGGAGAACCGCCTATGTGGAAAGCACCCGCCTCTGTCCTCTGTGGCTGCCTGGCTGCGCTGCCGCTGATCGGTTGCGCAGGGAACGTCGGCACCTCAGCGCAGGCGACGGCGGTGAGGCCGGCCGCGCTTGCCGAACCCGAGCCCAATTTCGCCTCGGCGCCGCGCATATACGCCGTCGGCCCGGCGGCGCCGGCGGCGGTTCTGGTGCTTTGGCCGGGTGACGACACCCTGGCGCGCGACCCCGCGCTGTGGACCGCCCAGGGTTTCGACGTCGTGATGCCGGCGGCGGCGGACATCTACCGGCTGGTCGCCGACCAGCAGGCTGCGTTGGCGCAGCTCGTTGCCTCGGCTCATGCGCTGGCGGACGCGCCGATCTGGGTCGTGGGTGCCGGCTCGGTGATCGACGCCGCTCTGGCCGCGCCGCAGTTCGGGCGCGGCGTGTCGGGTGTCGTGATGACCTCCGTCGCCTCGGATAGCGGCAGCTGCAGCGAGAGCTTCTTCTACTCCGACCCCGGCACCGGCGCGCCGCCAAAGGTCGAGGTCAGCCGGTCCGGGGATTGCGGGACGGGCACGCCGGCAATTAGCGGTCGGCAACCGTCGGCGCTTCCAGCGCCCCGGCGCCCCGGCTGAACCAGCCCCGGCTTATCGAGGCGTCGGCGGTCGGGAAGAACTTGCCGGCGACCGCAAAGGCGGGGCGCCTCGCAGAGCTGATCAAATCAACACCCCCCGGCTGAGACAGACGCCCCGAACGCTAGTAAGAGGGGTAAGCAGGTGGCGGAGCAGGCGGGTAGCCGTAGCCGCCCGGAGCAGGCGGCGGCGGATACCCGTAGCCCTGGCCATAACCGCCCTGGCCATAAGCACCCGGCGGTGGTGGCGGAGGCGGTGTCGTAGCAGCGCCGGTTACCGCGCCGGTGGCGCCGCCGATCGCCGCGCCGAGAGCGGCGCCATGTCCGCCGCCAACCGCACCGCCAATGGCCGCTCCCGCGCCGGCGCCGAGCAGGCCGCCGCCGACCGCGCGCTGGCCCGGGTCGTAGGGGTTCGTGCATCCGGCCAACCCCAAGACGAGGGCCGTCGCTACAATACCGGGAGCGATCAGTCGCTTCATCATCTTTGTCTTTCTGGCAAGCTCTGCGCCATAAAATAACGGGTCGAACGCAAAAATGTTCCGGTTGACATTGGTTCCTGATCTTATACGGTGGCATCTTTTGCCTTTCGGAGCGTGTCGAGTTTTCAGCTGATGGGGAGCCCCATGGAAGAGCGCGTCGCAATCGTAACCGGCGGCTTACGCGGGCTCGGCCGCGCAATGGCGTTTGGTCTCGCAAGGGACGGACACCATGTGCTCGCGATCGGCCACATCGACGCTGACATCGCGACGATCGCGGCCGAGGCGGCCACCGACAAGCCGGAGGGCGAGATCCTGCCGCTGGTCGCCGACCTGCGCCGCTCGGCCGATTGCGACCATATCGTCGCAATGGCGCTGTCGCGGTTTGGCGGCGTGCACATCCTCGTCAACAATGCCGGCCTGACCTTCACGACGATCGACCCGGCCCGCTTCCGCCGGGCCGAACCGCAGAAGTTCTGGCAGGTATCGGACGACATCGTGCGCGCCGTCATCGAGACCAACTACATCGCCGCCGACCAGATGGCTCGCCGAGTCGGCGCCCCTCATGGTCGAGCAGGGCTGGGGCCGCATCGTCAATGTGACGACCAAGCTGGATACGATGAACCGGCCGCACACCTCGCCCTACGGCGCCTCGAAGGCGGCGCTCGAAATGGCGACCGAAGTGTGGGCCAAGGACGTCGAGGGAACTGGCCTGACGGTCAACATCGTCAATCCCGGCGCCGGCGCCAACACCCCGGGCATGGCCGAGGAGATGCGCGCGATGAGCCGCGAAGGCCGCGCCCCGCGCCTCGTCGAGCCCGACGAGATGGTGCCGCCGCTCCTCTACGTCGTCTCGCGCGAGGCAGATACCGTCAACGGCTGGCGCTTCGACGCCAACCTCTGGGACCCGTCATTGCCGCCAGCGGAGGCCGCGCGCCGCGCCGGCCGCCCAGCCGGCTTCGAAATGCACGCGCAGCCGGCTTGACCAAGAAGCGCGCAAACGGACACCTTTTCAGTGACGTTCTTTATTGCCGTGCCGGCAGCAATCGAGACTCGAGCTGTGGACCTCGCTTATCCAGAGCGCAAACTGCCTGTACGCGCGAATGGACAAAGGTGCTGGCGGGAAGCCTTGCTTTTTGACCGGAGTAAGCGGGACCATCACTCGCTGGCGAGCGGCAATGGCAAGAGCACGATCTTCAGGCTGCAATGCAACCACATAAGCGCGGCAATGTGCCGCAATCCGGTTGCGATCGTCACCACCGCAATGCCAAAACAACCAGCGCCGCCGCGACCAAACAATGGCCCGACATGTCGAGAAGCGCTGGCAATTACAAAACCGCCCGCGGCATGGTTTGTATCAGCCACGACTTCTAACGTAGTAAAGATTCCTGATGTATGGAAGCTTCCTGACAGGTTCTAAGGTCCGCATGCCCAGCCCAATTAGCCAAGCTCTCGGCTTCAGGCGCTCTCAACGCGAGGTCCGCAGGACTGGGGATCGGGCTAGAGATGCCAAGCGGTGGAGCGAGGCCGCGACGCATTATGCCGCCTACCTCAAGTACAATCCAAAGGACGTTCGGATCCACGTTCAACTGGGCAATTGTCTGAAGGAAGCCGGGCAACTCAGCAAGGCATTGGACGCCTACAAAACCGCTATTGCTCTCGATGGCGAGCATGCCGACGGACACCTCCAAATCGGCCATCTACACAAAATCTTGGGTCAGAGCGTGGAGGCAATCCAGGCCTACCGTAAATCATTCGAGCTAAGCCCACATGACAATCCAGCTTTTGCGGAGCTCTTGGCCATGGGCGCCGCTCCACAAATCCGCGGGGTTGATGACGTCGACAGTAGTGCGGAAACTGCGATCATATACTTGGATGTGACCGACCTAGTCGATTACCTACGCGTAAACGTGGCTCTGAGCGGCATTCAGCGCGTAGTCTCCAACCTCATAATAAACACAGCAGAATTTTCCGCCGCCGCCACCGGAACTCCCGTGAGACCGGTAATTCCCGACTACAGCGGGGCTCAAGTTTTCACAGTGAGTTGGAGCTTGCTGGAAGGACTGATCAGCTTAGTGACCAGCGGCCGCAGTGATCGGGATATGATTGACCGTGCGATCGATTCTTTATTCGCGTCGCAGTCGTTGGCGACGCTCAAAGTCGGCGACACGCTTCTGATCCCAGGGGCCTTCTGGATTTATCAGCGTTACGACCTGCTAAATATCTTGCGACAGTCCGGCGTACGGGTAACGGTTTTCATCCACGACCTAATTCAGGTCACTAATCCGGAGTTTGTCGAGCCGGCCGCTACAGCCGTCTTCCGTAGAAGCCTTGTAGACGTTCTATGTGTCTCCAGCTTTGTTCTCACAAATTCGAAGTTCGTGGCGGATGACGTCAGTCGCTACCTCGCGACGCGGATGAACTTTCAGTTACCCGTCATACCAGTAACGTTGGCAACCGAGCTAAACTATAGAAAAATCGATACCGCAGATGTTTCTCACGAATATAAAGAATTGGCGACTGAGGATTATGTTCTTTGCGTCGGCACGATTGAGATCAGGAAGAATCATATGTACCTGGTGGAGATCTGGGAGCGGCTGATCCGGCAATTTCAAGGGCCGGTTCCTAACCTGGTATTCGTAGGAAAGTGGGGATGGGAGATTGCTCCGCTCCAGAAATATCTCCAAGGCTCAGACTACCTCGGCGGCCGACTTTATATCTACAACGAAATACCTGATGGCGAGCTAGCCTTTTTATATCAGAACTGTCTTTTTACAATTTACCCTAGTTTTGCGGAGGGATGGGGCCTGCCGGTCGGTGAGAGTCTGAGCCACGGCAAACCTTGCGTAGCCTCCAATGCCACCGCCGTCCCAGAAGTCGGTGGCGCACTTTGCAAATACCTCGACCCGTTTGACGTCGAGGACGGCTATCGGGTTGTATCCGATGTGCTAGCAGATCGTCCCGCTCTGGCAGCCTGGACCAAACAGGTTCGGTCTGAATTTCGCCCGAAGACGTGGAAGGACTTCTCTCAGGAGCTATTCGGAGTAGTGCAACGTTGTGGGCGAGATCCGACACTCGACAAGATCGGCAATAACTGCATCCTTGAGACGAGCGAAATCGCAACCTTCGGCAATGACCCGCTCGCACAGTTGGATGCGAAGAAGCGCCGACTAATTACAGCTCGCATGACCCGCATGTCGGGTTGGCATGGTTTGGAACCGTGGGGCGTGCTGGGCAGCCAAGCGCCGCGCAACGTTGAGGATCGTGACCCGTATGTCGCCTGGGACCGACGCCATCGTATACTTCCAGCTGAGGACACCGGATCACGACGATTTGGCGGACTGCACAATCAAAGTCAATGAGACCGTAACTTTCATCGATGACCTGGGGTCCGTGCCGGTCTGGTGCACGGCGCCGGGACAAGTGAGTGAAGGCGGTGTACTCGACATAGTGTTGTTGAGCGGCAAGGGGTTCTTCCACCGTCACGGGCGGGAATTATACGTTGGCATTCTAGGGATTGCCGTTGCACCGGCACATGATGCGACAGCACGATTCGAGCTGCTCGCACGGATAGTGCGCGGCGGCGTTCCGACGCAACCAGAGGTAACCGAAAACCTCGAAGAAGCGTCCGAAAAGCTACAGGCGAATTAATTTAATGATCTCGCCTGTCTCGAAATGGGGATGGGCACGAGTGGGCTTGGATTTGCCGGTTACTACGTTGTCCCTGCGAGAGGGTACACCCTTGACCTAATATCATCAAATAACACTGCGTCATCGATAATAACTCTATGTAATTGGCAATAGAATGACGTTAATCAATGCGGCAGGATCAGAATACCGCCATTCTATTACTCGGTCACCGATCTCGCCCTCCTCGGTCAGCTGGTAGACGTCATACCCAATGCCTTGAAGGAATGCCATATACTCGTCAAACCCGACATTAGAGACTTGGCGTAGGGCGTCCGGCGATAGCTCAGACATGATGACTGGGCGAGACTGCGTAAGGACTTGTTTTGCGCCGTTGAAGACTAATCTTTCAGCTCCCTCGACATCAATTTTGATGAAATCGATGTTGTCATTTATCTCTTCGTCGAGCACGCGCATCACCGTCTTTTGGTGCAGCATGCGCTTCGATACCACTTCCGTCATTTTGAGCTGGGTCCCACCTGGATTTATGCCGTCCGCCGGCCATTGCAGCTCTACCTCCCCGATGTGGTCGCCAAGCGCGCAGTCTCGTAGCCTTACGTTGTCTAATTTGTTTTCGCAGACGGTGCGTGACAGATAATGAAATAGGTCGGATCGCGGTTCGAACGAGGTGACGTGACCGGAAGGGCCGACCAGCTTTGCCATGTGAACGGTAAACCACCCAAGGTTGGCTCCTATATCGAGCACCCGCATTGCCGGCCGCACGGTCTTGCGAATGAACAACGTCTCTTTCTGCTCGTAATCATTCAGGTGAATCGCTCGCGAGACGTACCGGTCCCGCATGTTAATCCAAAACCGCGTGCCATCCGGAAGCTCCGTTATGACGAATTGGCTCTCAAAAGGCACAAGCGCGCCGATTTCCGATCCCGACAGATGTCTAAGCTGAAACTCGCGCGAGCGAATGAAGTGCCCAACAATCTCATCAACCGACTCTGCATCTCGAGTAGAGATTAATGACATCCTCACTCTCCGGCTCCCGCCCCAGCAAGATCCGATAGGTCCAAATCACTGTCTCTCTCATCTTATTTAGGCCTAATGTGGGAGGAAGCGGGCGCGTCGCCAAGACCGCGCTGGCACGATCTGAGGTTTACCGGATAGTAGCGATCGAACACTTGCCGCACGACTTTTGCGGGGTAGGAGAGGGTCGCGGAGAAACAACATCTAGTAGCACAGAAGATGGTTTATCAGACTTCAAAATCTCGACTATGATACCTGTAAGCGCGGATCAACCAACGGAGGGGTGCAGCTTGGCCGCATACTCGGCATCGCGGCAGAAGCCGAACGGAGGGGCTGGTGACCCAAGTGAAGCCGCGGAAGCGAGGCCGAGCGGTAACACCGTTACCGCTTCTCGAAGACGAAGACATGTGTCACATTGTCGATATCGTCGGGTTCCTCGTGCATTTCGACGAGTTGGCAGCCGCACTGGTCAGCAGCCGCACTGGTCGGCGAGCGCCAGAATTGCCCGCTGTGGGGTCGCATGCATCTCCATATCGCGGTTCGCCTCAATTTGGCTCGGAACGAACTTATCGGTCGACAGGATGGACCAGTGGGGCGCCTCAATCCCGATCTTCGACCAGTAGGCCGCTGCCTTAGCGACGACGGTCCGGAGCATCTCGTCGTCGATCCGACGTGTCCACATCCTCCGGCGGTAGGTGGGCAATGAAGGACTTGTGTACCCTCAACGGCTTTTTCGCGCGATACTCCCCCGAATCCGAGGAGGTGAGCCCGGAACTCCTCGACCGTGTCGAACAGGTCGCGGTATGCGGCAATCACATGGTCGCTCTCCGGCTCCCTACCCAGCACGTACGGGTAACCGTAACGGACGTCGTCGCGGGAGAGAGGCAGTTGGATCACCTTGACCGAAATTACCCCGATTCCCTGCGGGGAATTCAATTGACCTCGTCTGACGGCTGAGCATAGCCTTTTGCGATATCGCCTGCGCAACAATCCAATTGCCGTTTCGGGAGAACAATTTTGCAAAACCAAACGTTTATCGATCCGGAAAACCTTGATAGCTTTGTGAAGAACGCGGAGCGGCTAACGGCCGGCTTAGGGGCACCCGCCGAGGCGCTAAAGTTGCTGGGCGATATCGGATGGTTTCACTCGTTCGTGCTATCCGATGGCACCTGTGTACCCGGAGGAAAGACACCGGCTATCCTGGAGGCTGAGTTCGAATCTCGTCTTCAGTCCAATTCCGATTCAAGGCGCCACCGTACTCGATGTTGGCGCTTGGAATGGAGCCTTTTCCTTCGAGGCAAAACGGCGGGGTGCTAAACGTGTGCTTGCAACTGATCTGTTTACATGGACACATCCTACTTTACGTGGGTTAGAAAGGTTCCTTTTCGTTCGGAAGGACACTGGACTGGAGATCGACTATAAGGTCATTGATGTACCAAGAATTAGTACCGTGAGTGTCGGCGTCTTTGACGTCGTTTTGTTTCTCGGCGTATTCTATCATTTATCCGATCCCCTAGCAGCAATTGTGTCTCTCGCCCAAATTTCTCGTTCTTGGCTCGTACTTGAGACGCACCTCGATCTCGACGAGGTTCCGCACCCAGCCATGCGCTACTATCCCTCCACCGAGCTCGCAAACGATCCGACGAATTGGTGGGGCCCCAACCAGCGATGTGTTGAAGGTCTGCTAAAAAACGCCGGGTTCAGCTCTGTCGGATTCATGCGCAATCCTATGAACTCCGCTCGGGGTATTTTCCACGCTCGAAAATAAGTACTCGCGGTTTTCGCCTTTGGTTTTGAACAGGGATTCAATCTACCTCGCTGGCGAGCGCCCGCCCGTATTCCCTGCAGCGGGGCCAGACGGGAAAGTTGGCGGTGCGATTGCCATTTGATTTGATGAGGCCATCAAGGCAGTCTGGGCTGCCGCACCGCAGCAATCCGCCCTTCGCCAGAGACAATGTGGCGGGTCCGCGGCCGGCAGCTCGGCAACGATCGCAGGGGCGTTGCAGGGGTACTCTAATCTAATCAGCCGTCATGTAGATTCGGCTCGGCCAATGAGATATTCTTTCAAAACCGTCGCCGTTTCCCAAGTCACAACATTGCGGTTCATTGGACGCGAGATTGCTCAATGTTCAATGAGGTCTTCCGGATAGTAGCGGTCGAACAATTGCCGGAGATGGCATCGTACGTATATGACGGCCGAGGACGGCAACTCGCCACACCAGGTGCGTGGTTTCCCCATTCTATAGTGCGACGTATTGTCAATCTCGCCGGGCCGGCGCCCTCCGGAGAACCGCTCAAAGCAAAAGTCAGATGCGTTAGGCAACCGCAACTCCGGTCCGAACATTTCAATTAGATGAATGCCTATGGTGTCATCAATATTCGCAACCATATCCTCCATCCGTAAAGTTTTAAAAGCCTCTTCGGAAAAATCCCATCGGCGGAGCGCAAGGAGCGGTCCGATAGCTCCCGAATAAAAATCCGAGCGTTCCAAAAAGGCCAGGGTCAACATCATCCCTTCAGCCTTGGACACCGACTGAAGTACGGTCCGTTGCAACTCGAGGTCGGGCCATTCCACCAACGAATGCGTCGATAAGTGTGAGTAATAAGCAGAACAGATCAGGTCGAGGGGGTTTCGGACGACATGAACAGCTGAAGTGATTTGGTTTCTAACAAACGAGTAATCCGCATTAGTCAATGCAATAATGTCGGACGGTCCCTCTACAAGGCGGTCACTGAAATGGGTGTGCCCGAAACTTAAACCATTCATGGCCGCCACCTGGGCACAGTAAGTGATCAGCCAGGTAGAGGCGCATTTGTGGTGCGTAAGAAGGAAGAAGGGCATTTACCCCTCTCGTCGTTATCGCGCCTGCGGCACAGCGCAGTCTGCATTTTAAGCAACAAAAGTTGCGTAGTCCAGCATCTTAGAGGATCCCTGTAGCGTGGCACCCGGGCCAACACGCGTCCAGCCGCCTCCTGCGGGACGCGCCTCTCGGAGAGGTTTGCATTATGCGGACTTGTATTGAAAGCTCTGTGTTTGAGCGGATAGTTAGGTAGAAGTGCCAGCAGTTTCTTCGCAACGTCATGGAAATTCGTCTAATCCCACCTGCGCAGCTCATCGATAGGCGCACAACTCCCGGTGCTAGAGATCGTTGTAAACCTGCAGTGCCAAGTCGATGTCGTCGAAGAGGTTGCCCCGCCCATGGTGCATGACCAGCGCACGTGAACAATAAGATTTGATCACCTCGCCCATATGAGAGGCGAGGATAAGGGTGCGATCGGCCCGTTTTTCGAAGAGCTCTTCGTGTGAGCGGCGTTGGAAGCGTTGATCGCCCGCGGCGATGACCTCATCGATCAGATAGCAATCGAAATCGATGGCTAGCGACAACGCGAACGCGAACCGGGCCCGCATTCCGATGGAATAGATTTTGACCGGCTCCGACAGATAGTTTCCGAGCTCAGCGAAGTCTTCGACATACGCCTTGATTTCGTCGAACGGTTTGTTGTAGATCCGCGCGATGAACCGCATATTGTCGTTGCCGGTCAGGCTGCCCTGAAAACCACCCTGCAGCGCGAGCGGCCACGACACGGACATGGTCTGTTCGATCGTGCCGCTGGTCGGGAGCTCGACCCTGCCGAGTAGCCGGATCAGCGTCGATTTGCCGGCGCCGTTGCGGCCGAGCACCGCCAGCTTTTCCCCTCTGGCCACGCTGAACGATACGTCGCTGACCGCGCGGTGCACGCGTCCTTCGGTACGATACTCTTTGGTTACATTGACCGCTTCAATCATTCCGCCACGACGTATTTCCGGCTTTCGCGCATCAGCAGCAACCCTATAAATGTCAAGACTGCGAGAACCAGGCTGGTATAGGCTGGGTCGCCATATGTCTTGACCGCGTTGCCGAACATGCCCGCTCGGATCATTTCATAAGCCTGAAGGGACGGTTGAAGCAGCGCCCAGCCGCGTATGCTGCTCGGGCAGCCATGCTGCCATAACAAAGAATCCCGAGAAAAATAATGTACAGATACGAGTATGGTTGCCATATTTTCTCTGCCCACTCCGTGCGCTCGCTGAGTGCCGCCGATGATCAGCCCCACCGCCGCCGACCACCAGATCATATAGAGGTAGCCGAGATAAAACATCGGCAAGTCGCGTGGCAGATCCACCAATCCCATGCTGTAGAACAAGGCGAATGATGCCACGACGAGCCGCCAGGTTGGAGGCTATCTCGAGCAGGCAGCGTGCAAGGAAAATATCAAAGATCGTGACCTGCCGTGGTAAAGCAGGCCTGCATTGACCCGAACGAACAGCAGCATCCGTGCGCCGACGTGCCGGAACAGCAAAAGCGGTAAGTAACCGCTCCAGAGAAACGGCATCAACGCCACACCGTGCTCGTACGGAGCCCTTACCACCGACCAAACCAACAAGACCGGAATGGCAAAGATCAGAGGCTCGAGAAGGATCCAGCCAAAGCCAAGACCCTCGCGACCAAACCGCGTATAGATCTCGCGTATCAGAAGGGCGCCGACGACACGCCACTGGGTAGCAAGATTTTCCCGGAAATCACGCATCGTCCAAACGAACGCTAGGCCGCGGAATGCTCACGAACGTTCGCGACGAGCAGCCAAGCCAGTCCGTAAACGAGCATGCAGGTGGCGACAACGGTGATGAAAGAGACGATCCGCTTCGGGAAAAGCGGGTAATCCGCGAGGTTCGGCTGGGCAATGGTCTCGAGATAGAGCTGTTGCCGCTGCGCCTCGATGCGCGCCGCCTCCAGCGATGTGAATGCCGAGGCCAGCGCCTTTTCGGCGAGCTCGTGCTGCGTGTTCAGGCGTTCGTATTCGGTCAGCGCCGAGACGACCGAGTCGCTGTCGCCGCTCAGTTTCGCCCGCTCTTCGGCGATCAGCTTATCGAGCGAGGCGATGCGAGTCTTGACCAGCGGGATCTGCGGGCTGTTCGGCGAATTGTTGAGGAGCTCGCCGAGCTGCGCCCGGGCGTTGGCCTGCGCCGCATTCATTTGCCCGATCAGCTCCAACACGCCCGATGACGCCGATTTTGGATCGAGCATCTTCTGCTTGACGCGATAGGCCGTCAGCTCGGTCTGAATTTCCGCAATCCGCTGCTCGGCGCGGTCGACCTCGCTGCGTGCGGTGTCGAGGGCGTCTCGGCGCGCCCGCTCGTTGAGATCGTTGATCAGCTGCTCGCTATAACTCAACAGCGCGCTGGCAAGCGTCGTGGGCGTCCTCCGGGCGGTAAGCTTTGACCCGCAGCGCGGTCACACCCGGTACTGGTGTCGGTTTCGACGGAGACGAAATGGTCGTAGCGCGAGAACAGCGCTTCGAAATCCTTGCGCCAATAAAGGATACCCGGAAACCGCGAGACGAAATCGCCCTCCGGCCGGCTGAAGCACCGTCCTCAGGTCATCTTTCTGCTCGAGTTCGCGAACCGCATCGCGCGACATGATAAAGTCTTGGACGGCGCTGGTGTCTTCCGCTGCGCGGCCCAACCCCGATAGATTGAAGCAGCGCTCCGATCCCGCTCGTCTGCACCTGTTTCGGGCTGCGAACAATGAATTTGGCCTCCGACAGGTAGAGGTCCGAGGCGACTGCGAAGTAGTAGACGCCGGCGATCAGGGTCGGCAGGCCGACAATTCCCCATAGCCATGGGTTGAACGCCCGTGACAGCCGCCGGAACCGCGCCGCGCTGCGCGGCGGCGCTGTCCCGGCATCGACCACGGCGGCGCGGCCGAGCGGCTGGACCCTATCCAATTGTCTGATTTCTGCCATTTGGAACACCAGAGTGAACTTGAAACAAGCTGATCAGCCGATTTTGTCCAACGCAAGGCACCTGCCGAAGCAAGACGTTGCCCCCGCAGAAGCGGCCACTGTAACGCCCTGTTAGTGAGAATGAAACCGCAGAACACCCCGCTTTTTAATCATGCGATTTAAGCCGCGGCGTTTCAACGCAGCGCGGCGTAGACTTTCGCGACCCGCTCGCGGTAGCGCTCGACGGAGAATTTTGCGGCTTGGAGCGGTCCGCGTCGAGCGAGTTCGGTGCGCAGATCCGCGTCGTTAACGATCGTCGCGATCGCTCGCGCGATCTGATCGGTGTCGTAGGGGTCCACGAGAAGAGCGGCCTCGCCGGCGACCTCCGGCAGCGCGCTTTCGCGTGACGCGACGACCGGCGTACCGAGGACCATCGACTCGAGCACCGGCAGGCCGAAACCCTCGTAGAGCGACGGAAAGACGACGGCCCGCGCCCCGCGGATCAATGTCGCCAATGTCGCAAAGCTCACGTAATCGAGCCGGTGGATGCCGCGCCCAAAGCGCTTCCGCACCCCCTCGCAGTCATTTTGTTCGGCGAGCAGCCTCATTTCGGCATCGTTCTGCCAACCCCCGGCGACGACAAGCACCAAAGGGACATCGACGTTCGAGGCCAAATAGGCGTCGATCAACCGCCGGACGTTTTTTTTGGGTTCCAAGCGCTCCATAAAACAGCAGATATTCGTATAAGCCGAGGCCAAAATGCCCTTCCAGCTGGTTGGCGATCACCGCCACTGGCCGCTCGATCCATTCGCGAGGAAAATCCACCGTCTGATAAGTATTCGAGATGCGTCCCTCCTCGACGCCGAGAAGCTCGATGATGTCGCGTTTGGAGTTTTCGGAAACCGTGACGATATGGTCCGCCTCCTTGGCGATCTTTTTGAGCAGGCGAAAAAGCTGCCGCTTGTTGTCTTCGGTCGTAAATGGCAGCCGGAGCGGGACGAGATCGTGGATGGTATAGACGTTGCGCGCCGATTTGACCCGCAGAGGCAGCGGATAAGTGCAATGCAGGATGTCCGGCCGCGGCTCGAAGGCGAGGTTGACGAATGATTTGGTGCGCGAAAAATACGTTCGTGCGTTCGCGAAGAGATTGCGGGCGATAAAAACCCGGTCATGGGCGTCAAGCGTGCGCTTGAATTGCCGGGCGACGACTGCGCCGCTCAATTCGACTGGCAAGGGCTTGACGGGTAGATGATACCGCGTCTGGTCGATGGCATGGTTGAGGGCCCGTCGCAAGGTCAGCTTTCGCTTCCCCGACATGCTCGCTCGCTTCTCGTCGAAAAACGCGATCTCGCGCAGCAGCCGATCTTTCGCGGGTGTGAAGGGGGTGCTGTAGAGGACGCCGACCTCATGACCGAGATCGTGGGCGGCACGCGTCAACATGCGCGTGTATGTCGCGATGCCTGTCCCCCTCGCCAGCGAAAGGTTGAGGCCGTCGAAGATGATGCGCCGGGATCCGCCGCCCGAGGCGTGTGGTATCGCCGTCATTTCAAGTCGAACTTTCCCGTGCGCGGCGCGATCGCCTTTCACGGGTATTTGTTGCACCAATAGGGCCTCTTAATCTGCGGATCGAGGTTCCGCGCGTTCTCCGGCAGGTGTCGGTTATTGCGCCGCAGCGTGGTTTTCGTGGACAGTGCTCGGCCAATTGTCAAGACTTACCGACATTAGGGCAAGAACGTTTATAGCGACGCGATGATCGGGGTGGGGATGCGGCAATGTGATCTCGTCTCCGCGACGGTGCCGCCTTCGGGTGACGACGGCCCGCAACTCCCTGCGGCGCCCGCCGGTTCCGGGTTGCTCGCAACTGGGTTTGCGGCGGGGCAGACCGGGGTGCTCGCCGCGCTGTTTCCAGAATTTACGATCGGGCGACGCCTCTCGCACCTTGCCGCCACCGGAGTGTCGGGCGTCGTGAGCTGGTCCGGACTAAGGCACCATGGCCGAGCCAGAAGGCGAGCTGCAACACTCGGGCTTCCCTTTCTGCTGTTCGGCCCAGGCCTGCTGCGCGCTCCTCCGAGATGGGCGGCCACAACCTCGATCCTGAGCGTGACAGCGCGGGCAATGGCTGGACCTCAATCGCCTATCGATGTCCTCGACCCCGATCGGCTCCTCGCGAGCCGTGGTTGGGAGAGCCCAGGGCTTCTCGCGAGGGCGGCGGACTTACGGCGCGAGATCGTATCGCGCCGCCTCGCCGGTCCGTGGTGGAGTAAGGGAGCCGATTCCGGACTGCCGGGCGGTCGCAGTCATACGTTGGTCCTGGGCGACAGCAACTGGAACAGCGCCAATGGATCGGCTTCGCTGAAGCTGCTCAGCGTCATGCTCACGGCGGCCAGGGCCGAAAATGCGTCGCGCCAACTCGTGCTTGTAGCTCCCGACCGTCGCTGTTTGCCGGCCGGCTTTCTCCGAGACGCCGCCGCGCGCGGGTTCACCGTCCTGACCGGAACGGTGGACATTTGGGAAGCGGTAGCGCGAGCCGAATCGGTCTACACGGCCGGCGGCGAGACCGGCTTTCTAGCGCTGCTGGCCGGAGCCAGAATCCGCTGCTTTTCCGATTCATTCTATTCGGGATGGGGCATAACGGCGGACGAGCCCGGCGTATCGCGAAAACCGGTCGGCCGGACGGTTGACGAAGTATTTGCCGGCGCTTGCCTCCTCGCGACCCGCTATCTCGATCCGTATCGCCGGGAGGCCGCCGCTTTCGAGGACGTTATCGAGATCCTCGCAGAGTGGGAGAAAATCGAGGCCGTCAACCGGGGCATCGCGGTTTGCCTCGGAATGTCGTTCTGGAAGCGTCGGCAGGTCCGAGATTTTCTGCGGTCGAGTGCTGGCACACCGGCCTTTCGGCGTACCAAGAATGCGGCGCTTGCGGCAGCCCGCCGCAGGCCGCGAGGCAGCATCGCCGTTTGGGCTTCACGCGCGCCGGCGGGGCTCGCCGAGGCGACCGAGCAAAGAGGTATCCCGCTGATCCGGGTCGAGGATGGGTTTGTCCGCTCGGTCGGGCTCGGCTCCGATTTCATACCGGCAGCCTCGCTGGTGCTCGACAGCCGTGGCATGCATTTTGATCCGAGCGTGCGCAGCGATCTCGAGCGGATCCTCGCCGAAACCGAATTCGATGCCGCGCTGATCGAGCGCGCCCGCGATCTGATTGCTCGGCTCGTCGCCCGCGGCATCACTAAATACAATATCGGCGACTCGGCCCTCCCGATCGAATGGCCCGCCGGTAAGCGGCGCATCCTCGTGCCGGGACAGGTGGAGGACGATCTCTCGGTCCGCCTCGGCGGCGATGGGATTACACGCAACCTCGATCTTCTCGCCCGCGTGCGCACCGCCAACCCCGACGCCTTCATCCTCTATAAGCCGCACCCCGACGTCGAAGCCGGCCACCGCCAGGGAAAGATTGCCGACGGGGTTGCCACCACTTTCGCCGACACCGTGATCCGCGACACCTCGACGGCTGTAGTGCTGGCCGAGATCGACGAGCTGCACACCCTGACCTCACTCGCCGGCTTCGAGGCCTTGCTCCGCGGGCGACAGGTCGTCGTTTACGGCCGGCCCTTCTACGCCGGCTGGGGGCTCACCAGCGACCTCGCCGCAATTGATCGGGGGCGGCGGCTGACCCTCGAGGAACTCGTCGCCGGCGCGCTGATCCTCTATCCGCGTTACCTCGATCCGGTCACTCGTCTGCCTTGCCAGCCGGAGCTGGTGATCGAACGTTTGGCCAGTCCGGAGCTTTGGCGACCAGGTCTCCTCGTCGGCGCGCGCCGTCTACAGGGGTTGTTGGTGCGGGGCTGGAGCGAAACCCTGGTCAGATCCGCCAGGCTGTTTGCGAAATCCGCTCCGTCATCCTGATCGTGACGGCTTCGGGACGGCGCTACTTCTAGGAAATCGGGGATGCGCGCACCCTTCAGCGTCGTAGTCATTACCGGCGCTTCGAGCGGGCTGGGCGCGTCGCTCGCTAAAGCCTATGCCGCGCCGCATGTCGCGCTCGGACTCCTCGGCCGCGATCGGCAGCGGCTCGAGGCTACCGCGCGTGCCTGTGAAGCAAGGGGGGCAACGGTGAACACGGCCATTATCGACGTGACCGACCCCTCCGCTATGGCATCATGGCTGCGCGAGTTTGATGATCGGTTCCCGGTGGATTTGCTAATTGCGAATGCCGGCACCTCGGCCGGCCCCGCCCCCGACAGCCCCTCCGAGGGCGCCGAAACGGCGGCACATCAGGTTGGCGTAAACTTGCTGGGCGCCATCAATACCGTCGAACCCCTGTTGGCGGCGCTGTGCGCACGCAGACGCGGTCGCGTCGCCGTCGTCTCGTCGATCGCCGCTTATCGGGGGCTCCCCTACAGCCCCGGATATTGCGCGAGCAAAGCCGGGTTGCGTGCCTACGCCGAAGCCCTGCGGCCCCGGTTGGAGCGCCACCGCATCGGTATGACTGTGGTTTGTCCAGGGTTTTTCAATTCGCCGATGACCGATCGGTTCGACGGGCCGACGCCGTTTCTGCTCACCTGCGACCGCGCGGCTCGGATCGTCAAGCGTGGGATCGACCGCGGGCGGCGACGCGTCGCTTTTCCGCGGCTGCTGGTGCTCGGTCTGCAATTCTGCGACATCGCGCCCGCCTTCATAGGGGACGCGATCTTGCGCCGCTATCGCTTCCAAATCCACTCGGCGTGATCGCGTGATGAGCGACGCGCTGCATATTGTGGTGGGCTGTGCGCTCGCGCTTGGCGCGTGGTTGCTGCCGCGCCGCGTCGCCAAGGCTCGCACCGATAACGCGCCCGCTTTTCTTCTGGATGTTCTCCCGGTTCTGTTGGCGGGGAGTCTGGTATTGACCGCTACCGGCCGCCCGATTTTCACCGGCGCCCTATTGATCTCTCTCGGCGCCGGTTTCGCGTTGGCCGATCGCACCAAGCGCGAGGCGTTGCGCGAACCGGTCGTTTTTTCCGAAATGTCCGAGCTGCCCCATGTTTTCACCCATCCGCAGCTCTACCTGCCTTTCGCCGGCCCAGCGCTGGTCATCGGGGGTGCTGTTGCAGCGATCGCTCTCTGCGTCGCCCTGCTCTCCTTTGAACCGGCGCTGTGGAAGCCCGATCCGTTGCTACTTCTGTTCTACGGCGGGCTGGTCGTGGCGGGAATATGGCTGATCTCGCGCCAGCCGACGCTGGGAGCCGCAGCCGCGGTGCTACGGGAACTCGGCGCCACCGGCGAGCCGTTCAGAGATGCCGCGACGTTAGGGCCCTTTGCGATGGTGTTGACCTACGGCGTCATCGCAAGGGCCGAGCGCGCCTCGCGGCGCGCTCGTCACGCGCCGCCGCCGGTGCTCGCGCTCGGCCGGGCCCGCTCCCGGCCGGCGGTTCCTCTCATTTTAGTGCAGTGCGAATCGTTCTTCGATGCCCGCCGGCTGTCGCCCATGATCCCGCAGGGTCTGCTGTCGGGGTTCGACGCCTGTTGCGGAAGCGGCGGGATATTCGGCCGGCTGCAGGTCCCGGGCTGGGGCGCCAACACGATGCGTGCCGAATTCGCGGTGCTGACCGGGATCCCCGAAAGCGAACTCGGCTATGACCGGTTCAATCCGTATCACGCCTTTGCGCGCGTGCCGATCGCCTCGCTCGTCTGGCATTTGCGCGCGCAAGGCTATCGCACCGTCTGCCTGCATCCGTTCGACCGCAGCTTTTTCCGGCGAGATTTGACGCTTCCGGCACTGGGGTTCGAAACCTTTCTGGGCATCGAGACCCTCGGTGGTTCGCGGCGGCCCCCCTATTACTCCGACCCGGAGCTCGCAGATCA
This sequence comes from uncultured Alphaproteobacteria bacterium, assembly GCA_963700195.1. Taxonomy (GTDB): domain Bacteria; phylum Pseudomonadota; class Alphaproteobacteria; order ATCC43930; family CGMCC-115725; genus AP-15. The sequence goes on along the minus strand of CAVOWQ010000058.1, from coordinate 155,809 downwards.
GGTGCTCAGGGTGCTCGATGAAGAAGGGCCGCGCGTCTTCATCTTCGCGATCACGATGGGCAATCATGGCCCTTGGCGCGAAGCGGGGCCGCCGATCAATCCCGAGCTGCGGCGCAATTTCGATGGAGCCGGGCTTCCGCAGGGCGGCGAGTTGCTGCGCTACCTCGACGGCCTGCGTCAATCCGACGAGATGTTGCAGATTCTGCTGACTAGGCTGCAGCACCGCCGCTGCGAGGGAGTGCTCTCGTTTTATGGAGATCACCTGCCGAGCCTGCCTAACGCCTTTCGTCATTTTGGCTTCGAAGAAGTGGGCAGCGACTACGTCGTGTGGCGGCCCGGCGAAACCTCCACGCAGCAGCTCAATCTGCCGGCGCACCGGTTGCCGGGCGTCGTCATCGAGGCGCTGCGTGCGACTGGAGCCATCGAGACCCGCGGCAATCCCGCACTTGTCTCGGCCTGCTAATCACGACTTAGGGTTGTCGATCTGGAACCTTGAGGAATGGCGAGGATCGCCAACACGAAGCCCGATGTCGCGCTCGTCGATTTGCGTCAAACCGCTCCCGCTGAGGCGGCGCGGCCGATCAAAGAGGCCTGTCCCGGCTGCAAACTTGTGACCCTTGCCGGGGCGCGCCGGCGCCGCGGTCGTAAGAGGAAAAGCTTCCACTGCAGCTAACGATCGGTGCGGTGGCTAGGTCACAACAGCTCCGGCCAATTTCTTGGCCCTATGAAGCTAACCCAACTTCGCCGCTTCGACCCGCCGTTCCGCGATTTTCTGGACAATCATTGAGCAGCGAGAAGCGCCGGGGCCGAAACGTCGCAAATCGGCGGTAGTGCCGACCACGCCTATTCGCACCGCCGCCAATGTGCCGATAATTGGCGGCCATCATGTTCTTGCGCTGCAAAGTTCGCCGGAAGGATGGCAAGCAACATCGCTACTGGAGCGTTGTCGAGATCACGCGGATTGCCGGCGGGCGCGTGGTGCAGCGGCACGTGCTGTACCTGGGCGAGATCAACGACACACAGGAGGCGGCGTGGCGGCGGTCGATCGAGGTGTTCGAGGACGGCGCTCCGCAACCGCGGACGCTGTCGCTGTTTCCGCAAGACCGCTGTGCAGGAGAGCTGGCGGACGCCGCGATCGAAAAGGTGCCGACCGAAAAGGTGCTGGCCGAAAAGGTGCTGGCCGAAAAGGTGCTGGCCGAGATGCGTGCGACCGACCCGCCGATGCATTACCTGGTGGGCACGCCCAAAGGTCGCTTGACGCGTTTGGAAAAACATCTGATCGCCAAGCCGTGGCAAGAGGCGCGACCCGGCGTGCAGAGCCTGCCCCAGCGAAGGCTGGGGTCAAGCGGTTGGCGCAAGAGAGCGAGCTCTACGTCTTGGCCCAAAGCCGCGACCGCGTCGCCAAAGAGCGAGCGATATGGCGGCGCCAGTTGAAGCAGCTGCGGGCGCGGCTCTTTGCCGCGATGCGCCTCAACGCCAATCTGCCGGCCGCCCATTTCGGCGTCCTGACCGGACAGGTCGTCGAGATGGGCCTCGAAGTCGAGATCTGAGCGCCGCCAGCCCCCGATCGCCGGCTGACTCAGATCCGCTAAACGAGCTGCTTCTGCACCTCGAGGTCGTCGTCGATAAAGGCTTGGACCGCCTCGTCGATACCGGTGTCGGCGGCGAAGCCGAGCGCTTCGGCGCGCACTGCATAAAGCACTTGCGGCCAGCTGGAAATAATCTGCTGGATCTGCGGATCGGGCTCCCAATGAATGCGGGCGTAGGCCGCCTCGCCGCCGGCGCGGCGGACCGCCGCGGCCATCTCGCCTACCGCCACGGAGAAGCCGGGGTGCTGAAGTGATCGGGCCGCCGCGAAGGCGTCGGCGGGCAGATCGTGGGCGTGCAGCAGGCCGGCCACGATACGCCGCGGCGACGCAAGAGCCATCACGGTATCGGGCGACACCGGACAGACGGCTTCGCGGCCGGCGAGCGGTTCCCGGATCATCGATGAGGCGAAGGTCGAGGCGGCGCGGTTGGGCCGGCCCGGCCGCACGACGACGGTCGGCAATCGCACCGCGCGGCCGTCGACAAATCCCTTGCGGCTGTAGTCGTTGACCAGCAATTCGCCGATCGCCTTCTGGGTCCCGTAAGAGGTCTGAGGCGTCAGCGGCGTGTCGTCACCGACGGCCGGCGGCAGCGCGCCGCCATAGACTGCGAGTGAGCTGGCGAACACCACGCGTGGACAGGTTCCGAGCATCCGGCAGGCGTCGAGCACCGCGCGCGTCCCGTCGAGATTGACGCGATAACCGAGGTCGGTGTCGGCTTCGGCCTGGCCGCTGACAACAGCGGCGAGGTGGAACACCGAATCCGTACCGGCCGAGATCACTCGGCGCACCGCTTCGCGGTCGGCGATGTCCCCGGTCACGACGCTCAGGCTTTTGTTGTCCGGCAACGGCGAAGCCGGAGGTGCATTGTCGAACAGAACGAGCTCGTCGATGTCACCCCCCGCGAGTAGCTGGAACGCGACCCGCTGGCCGAGAAATCCGCAACCGCCCGTGATGACGACGCGCATCGCTCAGCCCTGGATACCGTAGCGCTTCGCCCAGCCGAGACCGGCCCGCGTCTCGGCCTTGGGCCGATACTCGCAGCCGATCCAGCCCGAATATCCGAGCTCGTCGAGCAGGTCGAACAGGAACGGGTAGTTGATCTCGCCGACATCGGGCTCGTGCCGGCCCGGGTTGCCGGCGATCTGCACATGGGGGTAACGGCCGCCGAGCGTGCGGATGTGGTGGGCGAGGTCGCCCTCCATGATCTGCACATGATAAAGATCGAGCTGCAGCTCGAGGTTGGGGTGCCCGACACGCTCGATCACCGACATCGCCTGGGTCGTCGTGTTGAGGAAATAGCCGGGGATGTCGCGGTTGTTGATCGGCTCGATGATGACGGTGATGCCTTCGCGCGCCAGCCGCTCGGCCGCATGCCGCAAATTCGCGACGTAGGTACGCTCGGCCTCCGCCCGGTCGTGCCCGACCGGCAGCACCCCGGCCATTGCGTGCAGCAGCTTGCAGTTCGTCGCTTTGGCGTAGCCGAGCGCCTGTTCGACGCCGTCGCGGAATTCCGGCTCGCGCCCGGCCAAGGCGGCAGTGCCGCGCTCGCCGGCCGCCCAGTCGCCGGGCGGCATGTTGAACAGCGCCTGGACGAGCCCGTGGCGGTTCAGCTGCGCGGCGATGACCTCAGGCGGATGCTCATAGGGGGAAAGATACTCGATCGCCTTGAAGCCGCAGGCGGCAGCGGCGGCGAAACGGTCGAGAAACCCGACTTCCTGAAAGATGAAGCTGAGATTGGCGGCGAATTTCGGCACGGCAGTGTCCTTGTTTGCGGGCAGCACGGCGGCCGGCTACTGTAGCACAAGACCCCGCGGGAGGGTGCCATGACCGTACTGTTGGGAGCGATCGCCGACGATTTCACCGGCGCCACCGATCTGTGCAACACATTGGTGCGCCGTGGAATGCGCACCGTGCAGCTGATCGATGTGCCGTCGCCAGGCACCGAAGCCGCCGACGCCGAGGCGGTCGTCGTCGCGCTGAAGAGCCGGACGATCCCGGCCGCCGAGGCGATCGAGAAGAGCCTCGCTGCGCTCGCCTGGCTGCAGCAGGCGGGAGCGCGGCAGATCCTATTCAAATACTGCTCGACTTTTGACTCGACCGATGCCGGCAACATCGGACCGGTGGCCGAGGCGCTGATGGACGCGCTCGACACCGACTTCACTCTGTTCTGTCCGGCTTTTCCTGAAAACGGGCGGACAATCTACCTCGGTTATCTGTTCGTCGGCGACGTGCTGCTATCGGAATTGAGCATGCGCGACCACCCGCTGACGCCGATGCGCGACCCGAGCCTCGTGCGCGTCCTGCAGCGTCAGTGCCGCGGCAAAGTCGGGCTCTTACCGCAATATGTCGTATCGCAAGGCGCGGCCGCCATCCGCGACGCCTTCGCGTTGCTGCGGCAGGCCGGTTTTCGGCATGCGATCGTCGATGCGATCCAAGACCATAATCTCGAGGCGATTGGCGAGGCCGCAGCCGGCTTCCCGCTGATCACCGGCGGGTCGGGGATTGCGTTGGGGCTGCCCGGGAATTTCCGACGCCAAGGCCTGATCGGCGATAGTGCCGCCGATACGTTGCCGCCCGTCGCAGGCGCGGCCGTGGTGCTGTCGGGCTCGTGTTCGGAAGCGACGCGTGCCCAGGTGGCCTTTATGCGCGAGCACGCGCCGTTCTACACGGTCGATCCGATAGCGGCGGCAGAAGGGCGCAACATCATCGAGGAGGCGCTCGCCTGGGCGACGCCGCGGCTCGGCGATCGCCCGGTCCTGATTAGCGCAACTGCACCACCCGAGGAGGTCGCCGCGATCCAGGATGTGGTCGGCCGAGAGCGCGCCGGAGCATTGGTCGAGGAGACACTCGCAGCCGTGGCCCGCGGCCTTGCGGCAAAGGGGGCGCGGCGGTTCGTCATCGCTGGCGGCGAGACCGCAGGGGCGGTCGTCCACGCGCTCGGCGTCACCGGACTGCGCATCGGCCGGCAGATTGATCCCGGCGTGCCGTGGACCCTAAGTCTCCCCGAGAACCTCGGCGAGCCGGTGCTGGCATTGGCGCTCAAATCCGGCAATTTCGGCGCGCCTGACTTCTTCCTGCGCGCCTTCTCGGTACTCTCCCGAGAGGGATAGCGGCGGGTATTACCGCACGAAATTCCGCGACGTCGTGTCAGCCGAAGGGGTCCCAGCCGCCGTCAAATGGCGGGCTTCGCAGCGTCAGGGAGTAGCTTTACTCGGCCGCCGCAAGCGTCGGGCGCTGCTGCCGCAATTCGGCGACCCGCGCCCGGGTGTAAAGTTCGGTCCAGTTCGACAGCGCGAAATCTGTGACCTGCCGGGGGTCGTAGGGGCGGTCAGGTACGCAGATCTCCTTCCCCGCAATGTAGACCGCTCGCAGCCGGCTCTTGTCTTGCAGCACGCCGATGTCGGCCAGGGGCGAGGCGTCGAGCACAATGAAATCGGCGGCGCGGCCGGGCTCCAAGATGCCGATCCGGTCGCCTTCGGTCATGAAGTCGCGCATTGACTTCGGTCGCCGCGCGCAAAGCCGCGGCCGGTGTGAAGCCGAGGTCGTCGACAAAGAGCTCGAGCTCGCGAGCGTTCCATTCGCCATAGGGGGTAACCGCAAACCCTGTATCGGTGCCGGTCAGCAGCGGCACCCCGGCGGCGCGGGCCTTTTTCCAATTGGCGCAGCCGATCTCGTATTCGCGCTGCGCATGCTCGGGGCGGCCGCGCTGGCCGGCCGGCTCGTGCGGCTGCGTGAAGTCGACGACGTTCTTTGGCTGCGTCATCGTCGGCGACAGCAGGCTGCCGGTTTCGAGCATCGCAGCGATGCATTCGTCGTCCAGGTGGTTGGCGTGAAAGATCAGGTCGACGCCGGCGCGCGCCGAGTACAACGTCGCTTCGCGGCCGCGGGCGTGCACGACGGCCTTCTTGCCGTGGCGATGGATCTCGCGGACCATGATGTCGGTCTCTTCCTGCGTGAAGGCGGCGACCAAGGTGCCGTCGTCGTCGCGGCGCTGGATACCGTCCATCGCGATCTTGACGCAGTCGACCCCGTTCTTGGTCTGGCGGCGGATTTCCTCGACCGCTTCGGCCGCCGTCGTGACCAGCTTGCCGATCGACGTCTCCGGCGCGCCGATCCAGGTCGGGTACCAGTCGGTCAAACCCTGGTGGCTCGTGATGTAGGGGCCCGCCGCCATGACGCGCGGCCCGTCGAAGAGGCCGGCGCGGATCGCGTTGCGGATCGACAGGCTGATCTGGCCGGCGTCGCCCGGCGAGCACAGCGCGGTAAAGCCGGCCGCGACCATCTTTTGGGCGAAGAACATGCCGCGCAGGGTGCGGAATTCGAGCGGGCTGTAGAGGTCGATGTCCTCCTCGCTTTTGGCGTTGCCATAGGCGAGATGCGTGTGGACGTCGATCAGCCCGGGCATGACGAAACAGCCGGAATAATCGAGCACCTGGTCACGGCGGGCGCGGCGCGGCGATGCAGCCTCGGGGCCGGCATATTCGATGACGCCGTGCTGATCGAAGACCAGGATTTCGCCTTTACGGGCGTCGTCTTCGCGTCCGGAGAAGAGCTGACCGCAGCGAACAAAGGTCCTCATTGCCGTAGACTCCCGTGAAAGAGACGAGCGCGCTCGAAGCGACTTCTACCACAATAGGTAGGGCTGGACATACGCTGCATTCCCGTGTGTCCTACGGTCTACCTATATTTCGGGAGGAAACTCCGACTCCGTCCGATGACCGTCCGCGCCTTTGCCAACCTGCCCGGAGAGATGGCACGACGGATCCGCGAAATGGACTGGTCGGCGACCGCGCTCGGCAATAGCGAGGCGTGGCCACAAAGTCTGAAGCTCAGCATCGCAATGATACTCGCTTCGGGGTTTCCGATGGCGATCCGATGGGGCCCCGAGCTGGTCCTCATTTACAACGATGCCTATCGGCCCATCCTGCGCGACAAGCACCCGGAGGCGTTGGGCCGCTCGTTGCGCGAGGTCTGGTGGGAAGTCTACCCCGAGCTCGGGCCGTTGAACGAAGCGATCCTGCGCGGGGACCGTGCAGCCTTTTTTGCCGAAGATCACCCGTGGGCCGTCCGCCGCCAGGGCGCGATTGTCGAGGACGCGCGGTTTACCATCAGCTACAGCCCGATCCCAGACGAAGCGTCGCCGCACGGGATCGGCGGCATTCTCACGACCTGCGTCGAAACGACCGAGCGCGTTCGCAAAGAGGAGGCGGTGCGTCGCCTCAACGACAGGCTCGAAGCCGAAATCGCGCAGCGCATCCGCGAGCGCGATCGCATCTGGCACGTATCGGAAGACCTGCTCGGCGTCTCCAACTTTGAAGGTTATTTCACCAGCGTCAATCCCGCCTGGACAGAGCTGCTCGGCTGGAGCGAAGACGAGATCAAGCGACTGCACGTCAGCGAGCTGAGACATCCGGATGACGCCGCCCATTCGATGGCCGGCCGCAGGCGGCTCGCCGAGGGTGTTCCGACCGTCCGCATGGAGAACCGCTTTCGTCACAAGGACGGATCCTGGCGATGGATTTACTGGACAATGACGGCAGAGAACGGGTTGATCTATTTGATCGGCCGCCACGTGACTGCCGATAAGCTGGCCGCGGAGGCGTTACGCGAAAGCGAGCGACAGTTCCGCTTGTTCTCAGAAGCCGCGACCGATCACGCACTGATCAGACTCGATGCGCATGGCCTGGTGTCGGGCTGGAATGCCGGAGCACAGCGTATAACGGGCTATGCCGAAGCGGAAATCGTCGCCCACCATTTTTCGCGTTTTTATACCGCGGCGGATCGGGTGGCCGGTACTCCCGAACGCGCTCTCGCGACGGCCGCGACCTCCGGGACTTACGAACACGACGGCTGGCGTGTTCGCAAGAATGGATCTTTGTTCCTGGCGGCCGTCGTGATCGACGCGATCCGCGACGAGGAAGGCAAAATCATCGGGTTCGCGAATATCATGCGCGACGTCACCGAGCGCCATGAAGCGAGGGCGAAATTGCAGCGCGCCCAAGACCAGCTCGCCCAGTCGCAAAAGATGGAGGCGCTGGGCCAGCTGACCGGCGGCATAGCGCACGACTTCAATAATATGCTGATGGTTGTAAGCGGCAACGCACAGATACTCAAAAGCCGCCTTCGTGATCCAAAACACCTGCGCCCGGTGGAGGCGATCGAAATCGCAGCGGCACGCGGCGAAAATCTCACTCGCCAGCTCCTCGCCTTCTCTCGCCGCCAATCCCTGAACCCAATCGTCATCAGCCTCCGCCAACGTGTTACAGAGTTCCGCGATCTGATCGCCAGTTCAGCCCGCGGTGATATCGCCGTGGTCATCGACATCCCTCGCAACATCTGGCCAGTGGCGGTCGATATTCATGGACTGGAGCTCGCGCTAATCAACCTGATCGTCAACGCCCGAGACGCGATGCCCGGTGGCGGGACGACCACAATCACGGCCAAAAATCTCCGACTACAGTCTGAGGACACGCCTGATGGCCTTTGCGGAGAATTCGTCGCTCTGACGGTGGCAGATACGGGGTGCGGGATAGAAGCAGACATCTTGCCAAAGGTGTTCGAGCCGTTTTTCACGACCAAGCAGCTCGACAAAGGTACCGGGTTGGGACTGTCGCAGGTCTACGGCCTGACCCGCCAGTCTGGCGGGACCGTGACGATCGTTAGCCAATTCGGGAATGGCACGAGCGTTACCATGTTTTTTCCGCGCACCCATCGTCCCCTCAGCGAAACCTCGATCACTGCTGCGGAGCCGCTTCGAGGAGGCGAAACCGTTTTGTTGGTCGAGGATAACCTCGAGGTGCAGGAAATCGTCGGTATGTTGCTGGAGCAGCTTGGCTACCGCGTCCTTTCCGTCCAATCCGCGGGCGGCGCATTACAACTGCTCGCGTCGGGCGAGGCTGTCGATCTGGTGTTCACGGATATCATTATGCCGGGCGAGCTCGACGGCATGGCGCTCGCGCGACAGGTGAAGAAGGAATATCCGCAAATCGCCGTGTTGCTGACGACTGGATACGCCAAAGCCGCAAATACTCGTGATGCCGGCTTTTCGGTATTGCCGAAGCCCTACCAGATTTCAACTTTGGCTTGCGCCATCCGCGACGCATTGGGCACCGAGCCGGTTCAGCTCTTGACCTAAAGCCGATGACGCTGTCGAGTGTGGCGTAGGGGGGAGGCCGGACATGAAAATCGCGCGCATCGAAACCTTTATCCTCGGGACCGGCAGCTCGAAGGATCTGTTGTTCTGTCGCGTCGAGACCGAGGACGGTCTCTACGGCTGGGGCGAGGCTTATGTCACGCACGGCAAGGAGAAGGTCGTCGCGGACTGCATCGCGGCGATGGCGCCGCATGTGATCGGCCGCAGTGCCTTCAACATCCGGCACACCGGCCAGATCATGTTCGAGGATTTTGCGATCCGCCGCATCTCATTGGAGCTGATGGCGGCGTGGAGCGCGATCGAAATCGCCTCCTGGGACATCATCGGTAAGCGTGCCGGATTGCCGGTCTACAACCTGATCGGCGGCGCGTCGCGTGAGCGCGTGCGCGTCTATGCCAATGGCTGGTCGCGCGGGACGACGATCGAGGAGGGGGTCGAGCGCGGGCTGAAGGTCAAGGCAATGGGCTTTACCGCCGCCAAATTCGATCCGTTCCCCGGCCCCTGGCGCAGCTTTGTCGATCGGCGCGACGAAGATTTCGCGATCGACTATGTCCGGGCCATGCGCCAGGCATTGGGGCCCGGTTTCGAGCTCCTGATCGAAGCGCACCGCCGCTTTGCGCCGGCTCACGCGATCCGCATCGGTCACCGCCTCGCCGAATTCGGCATCGACTGGTACGAGGAGCCGTGTCTGTCAGAGAACATCGACTTGGTCGCCGAAGTGCGGCGCGCCGTGCCGATCCCGATCGTCACTGGCGAGGCGATCTATTCGAAGGAAGCCTTCTTCGAGTGCCTCGCCAAACGCGCCGCCGACATTTTGAACCCGGACATCTGCGCGGTCGGCGGGATCACCGCGATGCTCGACATCGCCGCCATGGCGCAGCCACAGGCGGTCGTGATGTCGCCGCACAATTACAACAGCACGCTCGTCGGCCTTGCAGCGACAGTGCACCTCTCGGCGGTAATCCCAAATTTCCGAATCACCGAATATTTCGTAAATCTCCAGGACCTCTGCCGCGAAATCGCCACAGCGTCATTGACCGTGCAAGATGGCTGGATCGATCTGCCGACCGCGCCCGGTCTCGGCATCGACATCGATGTCGAGAAACTACGCGCCCATCCGCACCAGGAGGCCACCCACCGCGGCTTCCGGCAATATTGGGAGGAGTATCCCCGCAAGGGCTACACGCCGAGCCTGTAGGGCGGGAAGCGTAGAGGCCGAATATGATCCGTCGGGCTGGAATACTGTCGTGTGTCCTTCGAGGCCTCGCTTCGCGGCGCGCCTCAGGATGAGGCATTTTTTTAATCCCATTCAACAACACGCCCTTATGCTGAGGAGCGCCCCGGCACAGCCCGGACGTGTCTCGAAGCACGCACGGCCAATGCGGCGCATTCCTGCCCAGCCTCTGCGCTTTTTCATCTTACGCCTTCGACCATCTCAAAATCGCCACCTTGGGATGGTGTAATGCGGGGTCTAGATCTCGAACGGAGGTGCCGATCGGAAGCGGCTTACGTTGGCGCCGGGAGAGCGCGCAGACCGGTGCCGAGATCTCATCGGCACAACCGAAAGACGATATTTTGCTGTAGACCCGCTGCAGATGCAGCGGAAGACGATTTCATGGTGCAATCAATGATTGTAGTTCGCGGAATCCTGCGTTGACCTCGGCCAGTGGACGGTGAGAACAAAAGGCTCAGCGATTGTCGCATTGCGGCTGTCAACTTCAGTACACGCGCTCCGCGGGCGGGAAGGCCTGTACTTCGTTCGACAAGGTATGGAGGTGCACCGGGCGGTCGCCGAGACGCACCTCGCCGTCGCCGTTCTGCCAGGCGAGGGTATGTTTGAGCCAGTTGCGGTCGTCGCGCTCCGGATAGTCCTCGCGGGCATGGGCGCCGCGGCTTTCGGTCCGGTATAGCGCGGAATGGAGGATGACCGCCGCCTGCCCGATCAGGTTGTCGAGCTCGAGCGCCTCGACGAGGTCGGTGTTCCAGATCAGCGAGCGGTCGGCGACGGCGAGATCGCGCAGCGCGTCGGTGACCGCGCTCATCTCGCGCAGCCCTTCTTCGAGCACCCGGGCAGTGCGAAAGACCGAGCAGTGATCTTGCATGGCCCGCTGCATCGCGACCCGGATTTCACCGGTTTTCAGCCGCCCTTTTGCATGGCGCACCCGGTCGAACCTGGCGAGCGCCGGGTCGGTTGCCGAGGGTTGGAAAACGCTGTGCGGCGCTCCCGGCTCGACGATCTCGGCGGCGCGCTGCGCGGCGGCGCGGCCGAACACGACCAGGTCGAGCAGCGAGTTGGTGCCGAGCCGGTTGGCGCCGTGCACCGACACGCAGGCCGCCTCGCCGATCGCCATCAGCCCGGGCACGATGCGCTCGGGATCATCGGCGGTCGGGTTCAATACCTCGCCATGAAAATTGGTCGGAATGCCGCCCATATTGTAATGCGCCGTCGGCAATACCGGGATCGGCTGCCGCGTCACCTCGACCCCGGCAAAGATCTTGGCGGTTTCGGAAATGCCGGGAAGCCGCAGATGCAGCACGTTGGGATCGAGGTGCTCGAGATGCAGCAGAATGTGGTCGCTTTGCGGCCCGCAGCCGCGGCCCTCGCGGATCTCGATCGCCATGGCGCGGGCGACCACGTCGCGCGAGGCGAGGTCTTTGGTGGTCGGCGCGTAGCGCTCCATAAAGCGCTCGCCTTCGCCATTCGTCAGATAGCCGCCCTCGCCGCGCGACCCCTCGGTGATCAAGCAGCCGGCGCCGTAAATGCCGGTCGGATGAAACTGGATGAACTCCATGTCCTGCAATGGCAGTCCGGCGCGCAGCGCCATCGCGTAGCCGTCGCCGGTGCAGATATGCGCCTGGGTCGTCGAGAAATAGGCGCGGCCGCCGCCGCCCGTCGCCAACACGACGATCTGCGCCCGGAACAGATGCAGAGTGCCGTCGTCGAGCCGCCATGCCACGACCCCACGGCATTGGCCTTCATCCATGACCAGGTCGAGCACGATGTACTCGATGAAGAACTCGGCGTTGTGCTTGAGGCACTGCTGGTAGAGGGTATGGAGCATCGCATGCCCCGTCCGGTCGGCTGCGGCGCAAGCGCGCTTGGCCAAGCCCTTGCCCCATTGCACGGTGTGGCCGCCGAACGGCCGCTGATAGATCAGGCCGTCCTCGGTGCGCGAAAACGGCACACCAAAATGCTCGAGCTCGACGACCGCTTCCATCGCATTGCGGCACATGAATTCGATCGCGTCCTGGTCGCCGAGCCAGTCGGACCCCTTGACGGTGTCGTACATGTGCCAGCGCCAGTCGTCCTCGCCCATATTGCCGAGCGCGGCGCCGATGCCGCCCTGCGCCGCGACGGTATGGCTGCGGGTCGGGAAGACCTTGCTGATGCAGGCGGTCTTGAGCCCGGCAGCGGTCATTCCCAATGTCGCCCGCAGACCGGCGCCGCCGCCCCCGACAACGACGACATCGTAGGTGTGATGCTCAATCGGATAGGCGGTGCTCATGATCCCTCGCCTTCGTGTTTGCCGAAATCTGAAGGCGCTCCTGAAGTTGACACAATCGGCATTTGGCGTAGCCTTGCTTCGTCAAATACGAAGGCAGTCCGCGGTGCGTTTCGATCTCAGCGATTTGCGGCTGTTTCTCAATGTGGTCGAAGCGGGCAGCATCACGCATGGCGCCGAGCGCATGCATCTGGCGATCGCCGCGGCGAGCACGCGCATCCGCAACATGGAGGCGGCGCTCGGCACTCCCTTGCTGCACCGCGAGCGCCAAGGGCGTGCAGCCGACGCCGGCGGGCCGCACCCTCGTTCATCACGCGCGCATGCTGCTGCAGCAGGCCGAGCGCATGCACGGCGAGCTCGCGCAATATGCCGAGGGCATCAAGGGACAGGTTCGCCTGTTGTCCAATACCAATGCGCTGACCGAATTCCTGCCGGAGCCGCTCAGCGATTTCCTCGCCTCCCACCCGCAGGTGAACATCGATCTGGAGGAGCGGCTCAGTGACGAGATCGTCGCCGCCGTCGCCGACGGCACCGCGGATATCGGGATCGTCGCCGCCACAGTGGAGGTCGCCGGTCTCGAGACCCTGCCGTTTCGCACCGACCGTTTCGTGCTGGTCGTCGCGCCGCAGCACCCGTTGGCAACGGTCGGGCATATTCCCTTTGCCGAGCTGCTCGATTTCGATTTTGTCGGTCTGGACCGGACGAGCGCGCTGCAGCGGTTCCTGTCCGAAAAGGCCGAGAGGGTCGGCCGCCGCCTCAAACTGCGCGTTCAGCTGCGCAGCTTCGACGCGGTATGTCGATTTGTCGAATGCAATGTCGGGATCGGCATCGTCCCGGCGACCACCGCCGAGCGCCATGCCAAGACGATGTCGATCCGCCGGATCGAGCTGTCCGACGACTGGGCGCTCCGCAATCTGACGATCTGCATTCGCCGGGAGGCCGATCTCCCGATCTACGCCCGCGACCTCGTCCGCCACCTGTCCGCGTCCCAGTCCCCTACGCCGCAAGCGAAATTGCGATGAGCCGAGCTCAGCCCAAGCATCCTGCGCAGGCCGCAAAAAGGCGGGCTGATCAGCTTCTCGTCGAGCAGGGCTTGGCCGAAAGCCGGGCCAAGGCTCAAGCGCTGATCCTCGCCGGGGTCGTCAATTGCGCCGGGCGGCGGATCGACAAGCCGGGCGAACAGCTCGCGGCGGATGCGGCGCTCTCCGTCAAGGGGAACGACCATCCCTGGGTGTCGCGCGGGGGCGTCAAGCTCGCCCACGCCTTCGACCATTTCGGGATCGTCGCCGACGGCAGGATCGCTCTCGATATCGGCGCCTCGACCGGCGGATTTACCGACGTGCTGCTGTCGCGCGGGGCCATGCGCGTCTACGCCGTCGACGTCGGACACGGTCAGCTCGCCTGGAAATTGCGGCAGGATCCGCGGGTCGTCGTCCACGAGCGGGTTAACGCCCGCTACCTGACTCGAGCCCATGTTCCCGAGCCGGTCGAAATGATCACCTGTGACGCAAGCTTCATCGGCCTCGAGACATTACTGCCGGCGCCGCTCGCGCTCGCCGCCGATGAGGCCGAGCTCGTGGCGCTCGTCAAGCCGCAATTCGAGGCCGGCCGCGAGCATGTCGGCAAAGGCGGGGTGGTGCGCGATCCCGCCGTCCATCACGAGGTCTGCGAGCGCGCCGCCGCCTGGGTCGCGGCACAGCCGGGCTGGGCTGTCGTTGGTATTGTCGAAAGCCCAATCCGTGGCCCACAAGCCAACCGCGAATTCCTGCTCTATGCCCGCCACGGCGACGCCGGCGAGGAGGAAAAGCAATGACGGAAGCCACCGATCCGGTTTGCCGGGTTCAGGCCGGCAGCGCTCGCGTTCTTCAGCGAACTGCGCGACAACAACGACCCCGCCTGGTTCAAGCCGCGCAAGGCGGTCTACGAGGCCGAAGTGCTGGAACCGTTCCGCGAGCTTGATCGTCGCGGTCGGGGCATGCTTTGCACGAAGCCGGGTTGCCGCTGGTCGGCGATCCCAGGCACGGCATCTTCCGCATCTATCGCGACGTGCGTTTCTCGCCGGACAAGCGGCTTTACAAGACGCATGCCGGCGCGGTGCTGACGCGCTCCGGACGCAAACGGGACCCGGGGCTGCTCTATCTCCACGTCGCTCCGGCGGAATTCGATGGTGGCGGCGGGGTTCTGGCACCCGGCGCCTGACCTTTTGCGCCGGTTGCGACAAGCCATCCTCGATGATCCCGAAGCATTCCTCGCCGTCGCCGACGGCTTGGCTGCGGCGGGGAGCCCGCTCGCGAGCGACGAGCAGCTGAGCCGCCCGCCGCGCGGTTTCGAGGCGGCAAAGGGCACCAAAGTGGCCGGGTATGTCGGCTGGAAATCGTTTACCGCCCACGCCCCATTGAGCGACGCAGAAATGCAGTCGCCGGCCTTGATCGACCGCATCGTCGGCTTCGCGCGTATGGCCCTGCCGCTGCTCGAATGGGGCTGGGCCGTGGTCGACGGCGAGACCCCGACGGCGGTGCCCATTCGTGCCCCATCCCGGCCGCTGCCGAAACCCGACTTCTAAATAAATGTGCGCTGGCCGACCCGACGCGCACCGCGACAGCGTTGTCGAGCTTGTGATCGAACGGATCGGCGCACGTGGGGACGGTATTGCGCAATGCCGGGGTGAGCCGGTTTTCGTGCCCCTTACGGTGCCGGGCGACCGCGTCCGCGCGCGGCTCGGGGCCCGCCGTCATGGCGGGCGGGAAGGCTTTGTCGTCGACCGGCTCGCCGCCGGGCCGGGGCGTGCCGCTCCCCGCTGCCGTCATTTCGGGATCTGCGGCGGTTGTGCGCTGCAGCACCTGGACGACGCATCATACCGGCGGGTCAAGCTGGAGACATTGCAGACCGCTCTCGAACGGGTCGGGATCGATCCAGGAATAGTCGGACCGTTGCGACTCGTGCCGCCGGAACGGCGGCGGGCGCGCCTGGGCCTCGCTCGGCCGCGCGATCCGCGCGTGCCGGTGCGTGTCGGCTACCGTGCACCGTTCCGTCATGATCTCATCGACCTGGAAGAATGCCCGGTGCTCGAACCGGCGATATTCGCGCTGATCGGCAAGGTCCGGCGGGTCGCCCACGAGTTCGTCCCGCCGGGCGGATCGGCCGAGGCGACCTTGACCCGCACCGACAGCGGCATCGATCTGCTGATCGCGGCGGCGGAGCGGCCAGACCTTCGCACATGCGAGATCCTCGCGCAGCTCGCCGAGCAGTGTGACCTCGCCCGCATCGTCTGGCGCTTTGGCGCTGACGAGATCCTCGTGGTCGAGCGCCGCCCGGTCCGAGTGCTGCTGTCCGGGATCGCTGTTTCGTTCCCGCCCGGGGCTTTTCTGCAGGCCAGTCCGTCGGCCGAGATGATCCTTGTCGAGGAGGTTCTTTCAGCCGTTGGTCCCGGCCGCCCGGTGATCGATCTTTTCGCCGGGCTCGGGACCTTTACCTTCGCCTTGGCCCGCGGTGGTCCGGTCCATGCCGTCGAGGGCGACGTGCGACACTGCTGCTGCGCTCGCCCGTGCCGCCGCAGGCGAGCCGAGGGTTACCGTCGAGCGCCGTGACCTGGCCCGCGACCCGGTTCCGGCGAGCGCGCTCGCCGGCTATGCGGCCGCGGTGTTCGATCCGCCGCGCGCCGGCGCCGCGCCGGCAGGCCGAAGCGCTCGCCGCCTCGGCGATAGAAACGGTCGTCGCGATATCCTGCAACCCCGCTACCTTCGCACGCGATGCCGCCAAGCTGGTCGGCGGCGGCTACCGCCTCGAGCGTGTAACGCCGGTCGATCAGTTCGTATGGACGCCCCATCTCGAGCTCGCCGCGACATTCCGGCGACGTTTCTCGTCAGCATGCAAGGGGAAACCGTAGGTGGCGGAGGGGGCGGGACCCTCTGCCTTCTCCAGTAATATCAACGAAATCAACGGTTTATTAGACCTATCCTCTGGGGTGTAGTACCCCTCTATAGTACCCCTGGCAAGGCAGGTTGGCCATGCCCATCGCTGGCGAGGCTTCGTGATCGCTACATCGTCGAGGCAAGCCGAGTGGAACGTCCGGTGGTAGTGGGCGTGACGGCGCGTTGTGGCCTGTCTAGTCTAGTTCGGTTCCTAATCCGAACTTTACCCTCTTTCGATCGTAAGCCATTGATATAATTTGCAGCGAGTGGCGTCGGTCTGTCTACGCGGCAAGCGTGACGCCGAGCAGATCGAGGGCGCGGTGCTGTGTGGGGGTGGGGGTGGCGAGGATGGCGGTGAGGCGATCGCGCCCGAGGCGGACGACATTGCGGGTGAGGGTGGCGAGATCGCCGAGCAGGGTGTGAAAGCTGTGCACCGGGAGCGGTTCGCCATCTGCCGGGTCGGTGCGTTTGCGGGCGGCCTTGCGTTGCGCCGCCGGTGAGGGCTCGGCCTTGGCCACCGGTGAGGTGCGCTGTGCCTCGCGCGCCGCCGGATCGGGCTCGTCGAACAGCATCGGGGCGAGGCTGCGGCGCATGTGCCATTGCAGATAATAGGCCAGCATGCAGAGCAAGACGTGCGCGCGGACCCGTGGCGCGGTCCAATGAAACACCGGACGCAGCTCGAGATCGACGGTCTTCAGCGAGCGGAAGGCGTGCTCGACGCCGCTGAGACTTTTGTAGGCGCGCACTGTCGCGGCGGCGTCGGACTGCGTGGCTGGCAGATTGGTGCGGATCACATAGATGCCGTCGAGCGCGGCCTCGGCGGCGATGCTGAGGGGGGTTTGGGCGAAGCTGAACGTATCGTCGGTGATGCTGATCTGGAAATGCTTGGCCATGTGGCGCCGTCCCAGCACCGCGCCGACCGCCTGGCCGATCGCCGCGGCGCCGCGCAGCGGACTGCGCGCCCGCTGCACGCGGGCCGCGATGCGCGCCAGCTCGTTCTCGGTGACGGCCAACAACTCCGCGCGTTTGCGGGCCCGCTCTTCGGCGAGCAACGGGTTCTTGCAGACCACCAGGCGTTCGCCGGGATAATCGGGGCTGGTGATCTCCGCCATGTCGCGGTCATCAAACAGCGAGGGCTGCAACGGCCCGCCTGCGACGGCGAGCTGCTTGATCGCCGGAGCCCGCAGCGCGGTGATCCAATCCAGACCGGCCGGGCGCAGCGTCTGCTCGATCCGCGCGCTGGTCAGTACGTCCGCGGTCGCCGACCATCACCACGCGCTGCAGCTGGAAGCGCTGCTTCAGCTTGTCGATCTGTGACGACAGCGTCAGCGGATCGGCGGTATTGCCCTCGAACACCTCGACTGCGACCGGGCAGCCGTCGGCGGCGCACATCAGGCCAATGACAATCTGCGGCCGGTCGCCCGGTGGTCGCGGCTGTAGCCATGCTGCGCCAGTTCGCAGCACCGCCCTTCGAGATAGGTGGAGGTGACGTCGTAGAGCAGCAGCGCGCCATCCTGCAGGTGGCGACGGGCCAGCTGGGCTTCGATGAACGGCTGCTCGCGGCCCAGCCAGTCGAGCGCGGCATAGACTTCCTTGGCGGCGACCTTGCCGAGCCCCAGCATCTCGCCCAGCGAATGGCTGGCGGTGGCGGAATCCAGCATCCGCGCGGTCGCCAGCTTGGCTGCCGGCTCGAGCAGGCGGGCGACGATCAGGGCCAGCGCCAGATCGCGGCGGCGTTGCGGCGCGCGGCGCGGCAGCAGCGTGTCGAGCGCGATGCGGCGCGCCGTGCCGAGCGCGGCGAGCACGTGGCCGTGCGGCAGCGCGCGGACGATTTCCACCGCCTCGGCGGCGGGCAGCAGTTTGTCGCCGCGCAGTACGGCGCGGAGTTGCTCAATGCGCTCGGCGGGCCAGCGCGACAGGTTGGCGAGGGTTCGGTTCTTGGTCTTGCCGGCCTCGCGGTAACTCTCCCGCAGCAGGATGGCGGGTGGTGAGCCTCGGTTAGGGACGACGGCCACATACATGCGCCGTCATGATCATAGGACGGCTCTCTTGTCAACTAAAAATCGATAGGATACATGACCGCAAATACGACGAATATCAGGTCTTTTCAGCAGCTTCAGTTAGAAAGTAGTCAAAGTTCGGCCTAAGAAAGATCGAGGTTAAACATGAAGATTTTGTTTTGGGTGCAACGGGCGGAACAGGCCGGCTGCCCGACCAGGCCGCCATACTGGTCCTCCGTGGCGCCCTCATGTCTAAGATTTCCCAGGTCTCGGCCTTGGCACTTGCCGCTTTCTTCGTCGCGGGATCGCTGAGCAACATCTTTCCCCCGCCATCGATCTACGAGGAATATCTGCGGTGGGGATATCCGCGCTGGTTCCATTTCGTGACCGGATCGCTGGAACTCACGACTGCCGTTTTGCTGGTGCGGGCGCAGACGCGGCTGTGGGGTTCGGCGCTCGGCTGCACCGTGATGTTGGCGGCGCTCGCGACTGTGACACTCCACGGCGAATACGAGCACGGGGTGCCGCCGCTTGTCGTGGCAGCACTATCACTATCGATACTCGTCGGCTGGATCGCCTGGCGGAAGCGGCTTTCCAGCTCGGAATGACTTATACGCGCGGCTTCATTGACTGACACACGCCCATTCGCGGGTGCCAATCGAGGTTATGCGGTCGGGCTGGGCGGTGAACCAGACCCATGCGTCGGAGCAGGCATCTAAGATTTCCAGCCTGGATCAGCGGATTGATCGCCTAGCCCAGCTAGCGCGAGGGCGTGTTCGAAGCGGATGGTGTGATCCACATCGCTTTCAGCCAAGACTGGTAGCACTGCCGATATTCGGAGAGAGATTGCACGGCCGACGGATAATAAACCCGCCGATTTCTACGCTGGGCTACGCTACAGCCCTCTCGGAAACATATTGTGCTTTCCTTTGGTTCTGTCCCGGTTCAGATAGGAGAAGAAAGAGATAGGGAATGAGCGATGGGTTGGTGAGTTATACCGAGCATGGGAGATCAATCGCCGATCTGGAACACGGAAAGTAATGATCTCCTCATTACTGCCCTCTACTCCCACTCGATCGTCCCCGGCGGTTTGGAGGTGATGTCGTAGACGACGCGGTTGATGCCGCGGACTTCGTTGATGATGCGGGTCGCGGTGCGGCCGAGGAATTCGTGCGGGAACGGGAAGTAGTCGGCGGTCATGCCGTCGGTCGAGGTCACCGCGCGCAAGGCGCAGACGAAATCGTAGGACCGGCTGTCGCCCATCACGCCGACGCTCTTGACCGGCAACAGCACGGCGAAGGCCTGCCAGATCGCGTTGTAGAGACCGGCGTTGCGGATCTCCTCGAGGAAGACCGCGTCGGCTTTGCGCAGGATGTCGAGCTTCGGCGCGGGTAACCTCGCCGGGGATGCGGATCGCCAAGCCGGGGCCGGGGAACGGGTGCCGCTCGACGAACCCGTCGGGCAATCCCAGCTCGCGGCCCAATTCGCGCACTTCGTCCTTGAACAATTCGCGCAACGGCTCGACCAGCTGCAATTTCATGCGGGCCGGCAGGCCGCCGACATTGTGATGCGATTTGATCGTGACCGAGGGGCCGCCGAGCGGGCTCACCGATTCGATCACGTCGGGGTAGAGGGTACCTTGCGCGAGGAACTGGACATCGCCGATCTTGTGCGCCTCTTCGTCGAAGACATCGATGAACGTGGCGCCGATCGCCTTGCGCTTCTCTTCGGGGTCGGTGACGCCGGCGAGCTTATCGAGAAACAACCCGCTAGCATCGCGATGGATCAGCGGGATGTTGTAATGACCGCGAAAGAGGCTGACGACCTCCTCCGCCTCGCCCGCCCGCAACAGGCCGGTATCGACAAAGATGCAGGTCAGCTGGTCGCCGATCGCCTCGTGCAACAGCGCCGCCGCAACCGCGGAATTGACACCGCCGGAAAGGCCGCAGACGACGTGACCCTGTCCGACCTGACGGCGGATCTTGTCGATCGCTTGGCTGCGGAACAGCGCCATCGTCCAGTCGCCGCGGCAGCCCGCTACGCTGTGCGTGAAATTGCGCAGCAGCTGGGCGCCCTGCGGCGTGTGCACGACCTCGGGATGGAACAGCACGCCGTAAAACCGGCGGCTGTCGTCGGCGATCGCGGCATAGGGCGCCCCTTCGCTCGACGCCACCGTCCGAAAGCCGGACGGCAGCGCATCGACCCGGTCGCCATGGCTCATCCACACCTGCTCGCGCCCGCCTTTCGGCCACAAGCCTTCGAAAAGCCGGCACTCGCCGAGGATGTCGATAAACGCGCGGCCGAATTCCTGGTGATCGCTCAGTGTGACACGGCCGCCGAGCTGCGCGCACATCGTCTGCATGCCGTAGCAAATGCCGAGGACCGGCACGCCGAGCCGGAAGACGATCTCGGGCGCGCGCGGCGAGGCGGCGTCGGTCAGCGAGGCGGGACCGCCCGACAGAATGATCCCGCGCGGGGCAAAATCGCGGACCCGACCTTCGGAAATCGTAAAGGGGTGGATCTCGCAATAGACACCGCTCTCACGCACGCGGCGCGCGATGAGTTGCGTAACCTGGCTGCCGAAATCCAGGATCAGGATTTTGTCTAGCCTTATGATCATGGGTGACGGCCCCGAGCGCATTTCATTCTGAGCCGCTGTCCGCGAACGCGCGCCGCCGTGGCTCTGCCGTAAGCCTAGAATCCATAACCCAGACGCCCCATCTCCCTAGCCTTCCTAGACGAGGTGGGAGACATCAATGTGGCCCCAGTGCTGCTTGAGATATTCGGCAACCAATCGCCGGTGACAGTGGTGCGGCTTATCCTCGCTGCAGAGCAGGCAACCGTCGGCGAGCGTCTCCTTCGGTATAGCCTCTTCGATGCGCCTCTGCTTCATTAGATCGAGAAACCGAAGCTCATAAGTCTTCCAATCGCCATCTCGTTTTTTGTATTGGTCGAGCATCTCTTGGGTCGGCGCCAACGCGGGAAGGTGAACATAGTCCATCTCACAAATTTCGCGCAAGAAATAAGCAAGATCATCTTTTTTAGCAAAGCCAGCCAATTGGGACACGTTATTTAGCCGTACATCGACGACGCGTCTGGCGCCGGAGGTGCGAAGCAGCTCAAAAAACCTCTTTGCGTTCTTCTTGGTAAATCCGATTGTGAACACTTTCATTTTAGGTTGTGGATTCCGTGGCTACGACTTTTTCGTCAACATACGCCACCTTCTCCTCCTGCCTGATGAGGGCTTCACTGATGAGTTCCCCGCGAGCGGAATAGATCTTCGCGCGGCAGCCCCGTTACATCCAGCAGGCGCTCCATCGCGTCATGATGAGTTTCCAACCCGCCGTCACTAAGGATGTGGGCGACGCTAATTCCCTCTTTCTCGAGCGACCTAGCCACCAGCAGTGTGCGATGGCATTCCAAGGGTTCTCTTTCAGCGCACATAAGGGCGATTCGATGATCTCGCGTCCCTCGTATCACCCTTGCGATGCCCTTCTGGAATTGGTCAGTACGCGCTAGCCGGGCATACTGGACGCGGCCGTTTTCGTAGCATGATGGATCATTTGAGCGCGCGCCAAGCTCGCGTCCCAGAAAAACATATTTCATGCATTGTAGTTTAAGATTGCCTGCCAAAGCGCCTTTCTTGAACTGCGGATTTAATCGACTAAAGGGCGCCGAACGGACATCGGCCAAAGCTGTGACCCCATGTAGTCGCAACAGCTTCACGAACGTATCTATGGAATGTGTAGAGTGACCAACCGTGAGAACTAGTTTGTGCTCATCGGTCATGGTCTTGTCCCTCGATCACGTTCAATGATGGCAGCGATGAGCTTGTAACAAGCATTATTGTGCGGCTCCCCGAGGCTCACAGTTAGGAAGCTCTCTCCGTAGTCACCATCGGGCTTCGCCAGGAATAAGCGTTCGTAGACCGGGTCTGTCACCCATAGGCGGTACTCCTTGCCTCCGTACATGAAGCGCCCTTGGACGCGGCGTTTAGGATTACCAAAGGGTTCTCCGGGCTTGAAAACAGAGATCTGAAGAGTATTGACATGCAACAGGCGTAGCGAAGAGCGGATAGTGCCGATCAAATCGAGTGGGATCTTGTCGTTGAGCCCGTTATAGGTATTAACGCCGTCAATCCAAAGCGGCTCTATATGATCAGCTAGCCGCATCAAATCCGACCACGTGGCTCGTCCGGTTTTTCCCCAGTAGTAATTGGGATCAAGCAACCAGTTCTCCTGCTGAAAGTCCTTCGGTTGCGGACTAAGCAGTGGCACATCGATCACATCCAATACTCGCGGGTCGCTCCCATCCTCGTACTGTCGCTCGTACTCGGAAACCTCGCCGTGCTCGCGCGCGCCGACAGGCCGGATCCAACCGCTAACCTCGTCTCTGCCAAATTCCTTGCCGGCGAGGCAACGTCCACTCAGCTTGTGGGAGTTGGCGAGGCATACAATGCGCCTAATTTTCGTCATGGTTCAATCGCCGCCATCGTTCAGGCTCCGTCGCCCTGAACTGCCCAGGTTGCTTACCTAAACTTAAGGTTCCCTTGCCGTGCGCTTACTCCCTGATATGACGGGTGGATTCGCGCTCGAAGATCGCGACAAAAAAGCCGTCGGTGCCGTGCCTTGCCGGCGTCAGACGGAGATAATCCTCGCCCGCCCGGCGAGGCGCCGCCGATCGTCTCTCCCCACGCGCGGGCGACGGGCAACAGCGAAAAATCCGGCTCGGCGGCGAGAAACGCCTCCGCCTGCGCCTCGTCTTCCTCGCGCAGCAACGAGCAGGTCGCGTAGATCAGGCGTCCGCCGGGGCGGACGAGGCGCGCGGCGCTGCGCAGGATCAGCTGCTGGCGTTCGACGAGCTCGGCCAGATCCTCGGGGCGCATGCGCCACTTGGCGTCGGGGTTGCGGCGCCAAGTGCCGGTGCCGAGGCAGGGGACGTCGGCGAAGACCCGGTCGAAGCCGGCTTTGTGGTGCTTTACCCATTTGTCGCGTTCGCCGCTCAACGCCCGGCGCTCGACATTGGTAACGCCGGCTCGGCGCAGCCGGCGTGCGGCGCGATCGAGGCGGCGCTGCGACACCTCGCAGGCGACGAGCTTGCCGCGATTGTCCATGCCGGCCGCCAGTGCCAAGGTCTTGCCGCCCGCCCCGGCGCAGAAATCGACGACCCGCATCCCGGGTCTCGCATCGGCGAGAAGCGCGGCGATCTGTGAGCTTTCGTCCTGCACCTCGACGAGGCCCTGCTTGAAGGCGGCGAGATTGCCGAGCGGCACCCGTTCGCGCAGACGCAGGCCGAGCCGCGACAGAAGCGCGTCGGCTCCGCGGCTACACCCTCCGCGGCAAGGGCGCGGCGCGCCGTCTCCCGGTCGGCTTTGAGCAGATTGACCCGCAAATCGGTCGGCGCGGGTCCGTTGAGGGCCGTCATCTCGCGTTCCAGCCCTTTACCGAAGACCCGCTCGAGATACGGCTCGAGCCATTCCGGCAGATCGTTGGCCACCGCCCGCGGCATCTCCGGATGGCGCAAGGTGCGGGTCGGCGAGATCGCGCAGAAGCGCTCCTCGGTCGGGCTGAGGCGAGCCGGACGAAAGCGGTCGCCATCACAGCACGCCAGGATCGCCTCGGGGCGCCATCCCTCGACCAAGACCAAGCCTGGCCAAGACGCGGCTGCGAGATTCGGTCGCGACCGCTATGCTTGGCGATCCACCAGTCGAGCGCCGCTCGGTGCCGCAGCACCGCGTAGACGTGGCCCGCGACGTGCGCCCGGTCCTTGGCACCGATGTAGCGCCGGCGGCGGAAATAATCGGCCGCGACGTCGTCGGCCGGACGATCTCCGGCGTCGATCGCGGTGAGAATATCGATCGCGGCGGCGACCTGCGCTCCGGGGGTCAAGGAGCTTGCAGCCCCTCACCCTCCGCCCTCTCCCCGCAAGCGGGGCGAGGGGATGTGCCGGCCTGCCCTCCCCCGCTTGCGGGGAGAGGGTTGAGGTGAGGGGCATTCCAGGGTGTGCATGAACGTCAACGGTCCTGCGGGTAATTGGGGGCTTCGCGGGTGACGGCGACGTCGTGGACGTGGCTCTCGCGCAACCCGGCCCCGGTGATCCGCACGAAGGTGCAGTTCTTTTGCATCTCGCGGATCGTGCTGTTGCCGGTGTAGCCCATCGCCGCCCGCAATCCGCCGATCAGCTGATGGACGATATTGCCGACCGGGCCCTTATGCGGCACCCGTCCCTCGACACCCTCCGGCACGAGCTTCAACGTGCTGGTCACTTCCTGCTGGAAATAACGGTCGGCCGAGCCGCGCGCCATCGCCCCGATCGAGCCCATGCCGCGGTAATATTTGTAGCTGCGGCCCTGATAGAGAAAGACCTCGCCCGGACTCTCGTCGGTACCGGCGAACAATGAGCCGAGCATCGCGCAGTCGGCCCCGGCGGCGACCGCCTTGGCGAGGTCGCCGGAAAATTTTATGCCGCCATCCGAGATCACCGGCACTCCGCTCTTTCGGCATTCCGCGACCGTATCGACGATCGCGGTGAATTGCGGCACACCGACCCCCGCCACCATGCGGGTCGTGCAGATCGAGCCTGGACCGATGCCGACCTTGATCGCGTCGGCCCCCGCCTCGACCAGGGCCCGTGCACCCTCCGCCGTCGCGACATTGCCGGCGATGACCTGGGTGTAGTTCGACAGCCGGCGAACCTCGCTCAAGGTGCGCAATACTCGGTCGGAATGACCGTGCGCGGTATCGACGACCAAAACGTCGAGACCGGCGGCGAACAGCGCTTCGGCGCGCTCGATGCCCTCGCTCCCGGTCCCGGTCGCCGCAGCGACCCGCAGTCGGCCGTGCTCATCCTTACAGGCCGTCGGATAGCGCTGCGCTTTCTCGATGTCCTTGACGGTTATCAGACCGACGCATCGATAGGCTTCGTCGACGACAAGCAATTTCTCGATGCGATGTTGGTGCAGGAGGCGCTTGGCGTCTTCGCGGGCGACATTCTCGCGCACCGTGACAAGGCCGTTCCTGGTCATCAGCTCGGCGACGGGCTGGCGCGGGTCGTCGGCGAATCGCACGTCGCGGTTGGTCAGAATGCCGGCGAGCCTGCCGGAGCCGCGCTCGACGACCGGGATGCCGGAGATCTTGTGGTCGGCCATCAGCCGCAGCGCATCGGCGAGACTCTCGTCGGGGTGGATCGTGACCGGGTTCACGACCATACCGGCCTCGAATTTCTTGACCTTGCGGACTTCGTCGGCCTGCTGATCGACGCCCATGTTGCGGTGGATGACGCCAATTCCGCCGGTTTGCGCCATTGCGATCGCGAGCGCGCTTTCGGTCACCGTATCCATCGCCGCCGAGACCAGCGGGATGCCGAGCTCGATCTCGCGGGTGAGGCGAGTTCGGGTATCCGTCTCCCCGGGCATGATCTCGGACGCCGCCGGGACGAGCATCACGTCGTCGAAGGTCAGAGCTTGCCGAATTTCCATCGGCGCCTCCTTTCCGATGGCGGCGCACTATACACCACTACGCCGCCGCAAGAAGAAATTGGCGCCGACCCGTCCGGCCCGCGCCATCGTGAACGATGGTGATCCCGCCCCTTCTCGGCGAGGAAGTGCGACGCTATGAATGCGCCGCAAGCTGCGCTTCGAGAGGACTTGAACGAAAATGCGCACCAACGGGAGGATGGCGACAGCGGCTGTGGCGCTGCTCGCCGCGATCGGCGCTGGTCGCGGTTGCTCGGGCGGAGCCACTGACGATACGCATCGGCTGGGTCGTCACTCCCGGGCACATGGCGCCGCTGATCGAGGCGCTCGGCAAACGCGAGCCCGCGGTGTTCAAGCACCTCGGACAGAGCTATGTCCTGCAGCCGTTGCGCTTCAACGGCACGACACCGCAAATTCAAGCCCAGGCGATCGGTGACCTCGAGGTGGCCTCGTTCTCGACGAGTGCGCTCGCACTCGCGATCACCAACGCCCATCTCGATGAGCGGCTTGTCGCAGATGTGGTCGAGGACGGCCAGCCCGGCTATTTCAGCGAAAACTTCGTCGTCCTTGCGGATGGACCGATCCACACGATTGAAGACGTAAAGGGCCGCCGCATCGCCACCAACGTGATCGGCTCGGCGAGCGACACCGCGATGCGCACGATGTTTCGCAAGCACGGCATCAAGGACAGTGATTTCACCACCGTCGAGGCGAATTTCGCCAACATGCCGGCGATGCTCGACTCCGGCAAAGTCGACCTTATCGGCACCTTGCCGCAATTCGCCCAGGAACTCCGTTCCGGCAAATACCGGGTGCTGTTCACCGCGCGCGATGCGGTCGGGCCGACGCAGGCGGTCGTCTGGGCGATGCGCAGCGATGTCATCGCCGCGCATCGGCCGGCTTTTGTCGACTTTTTCGAGGATCACATCCGCGCCGTCCGCTGGTTTCTCGATCCGAAAAACCGCGAGGAGGCGCTCGCGATCCTTGCCGACGTGACAAAGCTGCCGAAGGAGACCCTCGCCTTTGCCTTCAGCAAGAACGACTTCTATCACTCACCCGATGCGCGGCCCGATGTGGCGTCGGTGCAAAAAGAAATCGACGCGAGCGCCGAGATGGGCGTCATCCCGAAGCACATCGAGATTGCGCCGAAATACGTCGATCTGTCGCTGATCGAGGAAGCCAAGCGGCGGATCGACGGCGAGTAGGAAGATGGACGCAGCGGCGCAGATCGTCATCGACCGGGTAAGCCATGTGTACCGGCCGCCGCGCGGCCGCCCGGTGACAGCGCTCGACAATGTCTCACTCGAAGTGCGCGACCGCGAGTTCGTCGCATTGCTCGGTCCCAGCGGCTGCGGCAAGAGCACGCTCCTTTACCTGGTTGGCGGGTTCTTGCCCGTGGAGCGAGGCGCGATCTCCGTCGAGGGCAAGCCGATCGCCGGTCCCGGTCCCGACCGCGGCATCGTCTTTCAGCATTTCGCGCTGTTTCCGTGGAAGACGGTGCTCAATAACGTGCTCTACGGGCTCGAAAAGCAGGGCATGGCGCGCGAGGAGCGGCTACGCCGCGCACGCGAGTTCATCGATCTCGTCGGGCTCACAGGGTTCGAGGACAACTACCCCTCGCAACTCTCCGGAGGGATGAAGCAGCGCGCCGCGATCGCCAGAACCTTGGCGATCGACCCGCACATCCTCTTGATGGACGAGCCCTTTGGCGCGCTCGACGCGCAGACCCGCAGCCTGATGCAAGGAGAACTTCTCAACATCTGGCAGCGCTCGCGCAAAACCGTCATCTTCGTCACGCACGATGTCCACGAAGCGGTATTTCTCGCCGAGCGCATCGCGGTGATGTCAGCCCGCCCGGGGCACATCAAAGAGATCGTCGAGACCCGTTTCGACAAGGGTGATCCGGGGCTCGCCCGCACGCCCGCCTTTGTCGAGATGGTCGACCACGTCTGGAACCTGGTGCGCGGCGAAGCGATCCTCGCCGAGCGAGGCGGTACCGCATGATCGGGCTTCTGCCGCGCTACCCTCCTCGTACCGTCGTTCCCGCGAAAGCAGGAGCCCTGGGGAGCTTTGGTCTCCTGGCTCCCCGCTTTCGCGCAGGGCTGTGCGGGGAATTTAACTCAGTTGCGAGGATCCCGTCGGATCAACCCATAGTAGTTGGACGGAGCTTGAGATCTCGGAAGACAGTCTCTCTTCGCCCTTCAGGGGGGAGAGGGAGGGACCCGCGCAGCGGGAGGGTGAGGTGGGCGGAGCCGCGAACCGGCTCGTGGGGCCCCCTCACCCTACCCTCTCCCCCCGGCCGGCGGGGGAGAGAGTCCGGCGGGGGGAGAGAGTAAAGTCGGCGGCGTTTTGTGAGACGTTCTCTGCCAGAGTTTTCGGAAAGACTGTCCCTGGACTTTCCCCGGACAGCCCTGCGTTTCCATGGGGGTGACGGGGTTGAACGCGGTGGTGCCGCATGATCGCCGTGCTGCCGCGCTACGCGCCGCTGCTCCTGCTCGCCGTCGCGTGGGAGGCGATATCGCGGCTCGGCATTGTGTCACCCGCGGCGCTGCCGCCGCTCGATAAGGTCGCCAGCGCCTGGCTCAACCTCGCCGAAGGCGGCGATCTGTGGACCAACGGTGTCGCATCGATTTCGCGAGCTGCCGCCGGGCTCGGCTTGGCGATCGCCTGCGGCAGCGCGATCGGCGTGCTGATGGCCTGGTACCTGCCGGTCCGCGTCGTGGTCAACCCGATCGTCCAATTCTTCTACCCGATGCCGAAATCGGCGCTGATCCCGGTCATGGTGCTGTGGCTCGGCTTTGGCGACGCCTCGAAAATCGTGCTGATTTTTGTCGGCTGCATGCTGCCGGTCACATTGAGCGCCTTCAACGGCGCACGCGGCACCGAGCAGGTGCTGATCTGGTCGGCGCGCAGCCTGGGCGCGAGCCGCGCGCGGGTGCTGTGGGAAGTGGTCGTCCCGAGCGCATTGCCGGAGCTCCTGAGCGGCATTCGCACGGCGCTCGCTTTCGCCTTTGTGCTGCTTGTCGCCTCCGAGCTGATCGTCGCCCGCAGCGGATTTGGCTACATGATCGGCTGGCTCGGTGACGGCGGCGTTTACGACGCGATGTTCGCGGTGGTGTTGACCGTGGCACTGCTGGGGTTTGCGGCGGATCGCGGTTTTTTGATGCTGATGCGGCGGGTTCTCGCATGGCGCGAATAGACGGCGGAGAAAGCCTGGCACTGCCGCGTCCGGCGGAAGCCGGGTTGCGGCTCGACCTCCTCGCCGCCGCAATTGGACGCCGTATCGCCAGCCTGTTGCCGCTGATCGTGCTCGTCCTCGGCTGGGAAGCTCTGTCGCGCAGCGGCGCGGTGAGCACGTTTCTGCTGCCGCCGTTATCCGCCGTCCTGCAGCGTGTTTGGGACGATGCGCTGTCGGGCGACCTGACGATCAATCTTGGAATGACGCTGTATCGCGCGTTGGTCGGGTTCGCGATTGCCGCGGTTGGCGGTGTGGCGCTCGGCATCCTGATGACGCGCAACAAACTGGTTCGCTGGTTTTTCGATCCGATCGTCTCGGTCGGCTTTCCGATGCCGAAGATCGCTTTCCTGCCGATCTTCATGCTCTGGCTCGGCCTTTACGACGTCTCGAAGATTTCGATGGCGACGTTCAACGCGATCTTTCCGGTCATCGTCGCGACGATTGCCGCGGCCGAGGGGGTCGATCGGCAGCTGCTGTGGTCGGCGCGCAGTCTGGGCGCGAGCGAACCCCAGCTGCTGCGCGAGATCATTCTGCCGGCGGCGCTGCCGCAGATCATGACGGGGCTGCAGGTCGCGCTTCCCGTTTCGATGATCGTGACGATCGTCACCGAAATGCTGATGGGCGGCCAGGGGCTAGGCGGCGCAATGATCGCCGCCTCGCGCTTTGCCGATTCACCCGGCGTCTTCGCCGGCATCGTCGAGATAGCGGTCGCCGGGCTCTGCCTCGTCAAGGGCATCGCCCTGCTGCGCAGGCGCCTCTTGATCTGGCACCAGGAGGCGCAAGAGCCGACGGCGGTCTAGGTTGGGCGCCCGCGTCGGCAATCAACGCGGGCGCCCCGGACTGCCGTTAGGTCTTCTGCCCGACCAGCGCGAACATCGCGCCCTGCGGGTCCTTGCCCTGGATGATCCAGTCGCCTCCCGGCACCTGCATCGGGCCGTTGAGAATTTGGCCGCCGCCTGTCTTCACGCGGTCGATCGCCGCGTCGATATCGGCGACATTGATATAGTAGAGCCAGTTGGGGACCGGCACCATCGGCGGCTTGTTCAACATGCCGCCGACTCCTTGCCCGCCCACCGAGAAGATCTGGTAGGTGCCCATTGCACCCATATCCATTGCGTCGCCCTTCTGCCAGCCGAACAGCTCGCTATAAAAGGCGAACGCCTTCTGCCAGTCGGCGGCGGACAGCTCGTGCCAGCCGACGCGGCCCGGCGTGCCGGGCTCGGGAAGCGGCGCGTCGCAGGTGTTCGGGGAGTTGAACAGCGCGAACACCGCGCTCTGCGGATCGGCAACGACCGAGAAGCGGCCGACATTTGGAATGTCCGTCGGCGGAACATGCACGGTGCCGCCGAGGCGCTTGATCCGTTCGGCGGTGGCGTCTACGTCATTCACCGCGACGTACCCGATCCAGCTCGGCGGCGCACCCATCTTCCGGGCGTCCTCCGGCTGCGCCATCAGTCCGCCCACCGGCGCCTGTCCCTTGGGTGAACATCGTGTAGGCCATGCCGGGCACCGACCCGTCCTGGGTGTCCCAGCCTACCACCTTGGTATAGAAAGCCTTCGCGGCCTCCGTATCGCGCGCCATCAATTCGTACCACACGAAACGACCCTGTTGATCAGCCATATCTGTGTCTCCGGTTGGGGGGTTCTCGAACAGAAGGTGCGAGCCTTGCGTCGGGTCACGTTGATATCAACGTTTTTAAGGCGTGTCAAAGCCGGATCCATCGCGGATCTACCTCTCAGTGGGTGGCTGCCGCCTCGAGGCGTTGGGCGGCTTCCTTCGCGATGCTGAGGTCGGCGTATTTTTTGACCTCGAGCGGCGAGCGCAGGAAACCGAGCTTGTGCTGCAGATCGACATTCGCCTGGAGCGCGTCCAGGTTCGGCAGCCCGTCGGGGTCGCGATAATAATCTTGTTTTGTAAAGACCCAGTCCGCGTACAGCGACGGTTTCTGCTTGGTAGCCTCGGCGATAATCTCCAGCGCCTCCTGGCGATGTGCGGGGTCGCTCAGATAATGGAGCGTGTGGAGATAGTCTTCGATGAAGTCGGCCATCTCGGCGCGGTGCTTCTGCAAGAACCCGTCGCGTGCGACCTGGACGATCATCTGCGAACGGCCCATCGCCTCGTCCTGGGTGAACAGCGTACGCGACAAGGACAAGAGCTCGGGATCTAAGCCAAAGGGCAACACGGCGGTGATCAGATCAACCTTGCCCTCCTTCAGCATCGCCTTCTGGTCCGGGAAGCGGACTTCGATGATCGTAACGTCGCGTTTGTCCTGCAGGTGATGCTTCGCCAGCATCGCGCGCAGCGCCATGTCGATCGCACTACCCACCTGGTTCGACGCCAGGATCTTGCCCTTCAGATCTTCGACAGTGTTGATCGGGCTGTCCTTGCGGACGACGAAGGCGTTGGTGTGATAGCCGGGAACCCCATCCTGGAACACGTCGGCAATGACCCGCAGATCCGTCATCCCGGCGTTCTCGATCCCGAGCGCAAAGGTCGAGTAGGCGAGCGCTGCGCAATCGAGCTCGCCAGTAGCGAGCGCGGTCATCTCGGCCGGGGTGCCGGCGAAGTGAGTGAGCTCGGGGATGTAAGTCTTGCCCGCATGCGGCGCGAGACCGGGCTTCACGAACATCAAGGTCACTAGATCCGCCGGCGTCACCACCCAACCGAGGCGGAGATGATAGGGCTCGGCTGCTCGTGCCGGCCCGAATGCAGCGAACGCCAGCACTATAGTTGCCGCGAAGAGCAGAAAATTTTGGCTTCTTCTCAAGTGCCGGCTCCCACCTTGATCGGCGGCGTGTACACATCGCTGTCGTAAAGGTGACAGGCGACGAGACGGGCGTCCAGGTCGGTGAGCATCGGCTCCTGTCGTGCGCAGCGCGCCATTGCATGGGGGCAGCGCGGGTGGAAGCGGCACCCCGATGGCGGGTTGAGCGGGCTCGGCACCTCGCCGGGCAGGATGATCTCCTCGCGCCGCTCGTCGGGGTGGCTCGGCAATGCCGCCGAGAACAATGCCTCGGTGTAGGGATGCTTTGGCGCGCGCGCGAGGGTGCGCGCCTCGCCGCTCTCGACGATCTTGCCGAGATACATGACCACAATCGTGTGGCTCATATGCGCGACCGCGGCGAGGTCGTGGGCGATGAACAGATAGGAGAGCCCGAGCTCGGCCTGCAGGTCGCGCAAGAGATTGAGGATTTGCGCCCGGATCGACACGTCGAGAGCCGAGACCGGCTCGTCGAGAACAACGAGTCTCGGCGACAGCGCCAACGCGCGCGCGATCGCGATGCGCTGCCGTTGTCCGCCGGAAAATTCATGCGGGAAGAGGTCTGCGGCGCGATCCGGCAGGCCGACGAGGTCGAGCAGCATCGAGGACCCGCCGCCGCACTTCGCTCGCCGACAGTGACTCGTTGGTGACGAGCGGCTCGGCGATGATCGCGCTGACCCGCATGCGCGGGTTGAGCGAGGCGTAGGGATCCTGAAAGACCGCCTGGACCGATTTTCGGTAATGCCGGCGTCCGGCGCTTTTCAGTTCCTTCAGGTCCTCTCCTTCGAAGCGGATCACGCCGCCGGTCGGCTCTTCCAGGCCGAGCACGAGCTTTGCCGTTGTCGTCTTGCCGCACCCGCTTTCGCCGACGACCCCGAGAGTGCGGCCGCGCTCGATCGTGAACGAGATCCCGTCGACCGCGCGCACCACGCCGCGGTCGCCGCCAAAGATCCCGCGTTTCGCCTGGAAGTGCTTGCTGAGCCCCGCCGCCTCGAGAACGACCGTCACGCCGCCCCGCTCCCCGCGGCGAGCCAGCATCGCGCCGTCCTGCCTCTCGCCTCGCTGAATTCCGGGGGAGCCGCGTCACGGCACCGGTCGAAGGCGCGCGGGCAGCGTGGGGCGAAGGAGCAGTCCGGGGGGCAGCGCCGCCAGATCGGGCGGCTGGCCTTCGATCGCGATCAGCCGCTGCGCGTTGTCGGTCATCCGCGGGATCGAATTGAGCAGTGCCTCGGTGTAGGGATGCGGCAGGGCGAATTGAAGATCTGCGACACCGGTCCCGACTCGACGACGCGCCCGGCATACATCACCGCCAGCTGGTCGCACATCTTGGCGACGATGCCGAGATTGTGGGTGATGAAGATCAGCGCGAGGTGGTATTCGCCGCTGCAGGTCGCGCAGCAGGTTGAGGTATTGCGCCTGGATCGTCAGATCGAGGCTGGTGGTCGGCTCGTCGGCGATCAACAGGCGCGGCTCGCACGAGATGCCGATGGCGCCGACGATGCGCTGGCGCATGCCGCCCGACATTTCGTGCGGGTATTGCGTCACCCGGGTTTCCGGCGACGGGATGCGCACTGCTTTCAGCAGATCTTTCGCACGGCTCCAGGCGGTCGCGCGCGAGGCTCCGTCATGCACCCGGATCGGCTCGCCGACCTGGTCGCCGATCGTGAACAGCGGGTTCAGCGAGGCCATCGGGTCCTGCAGGATCATCGCGATCCGCTTGCCGCGCACGTGGCGCATCTCGGCATCGGATTTTTCGAGGAGATCCTCGCCCTCGAACAGCATCTTGCCGCTGACGATGCGGGCCGCCGGCGGCAGGATCCGCAGGATCGTCAGCGCCAACGTGCTCTTGCCGGAGCCGAACTCGCCGACGATCCCCAACGTCTCGCCGGCATGGATGCGCAGCGACACGTCATCGACGGCGCGGACCACTCGGGTGCCCTGCGCCGAGACGTAATGGGTCGACAGGTTCTGCAGCTCGAGCAGCGGGGCCGTCGTTACCGGCAGGCCCCGCCGGGTCGGCTCATAGCTGGCGGAGCTGCGGGTCGAGCTTGACACGGAGCCAGTCGCCGAGAAGGTTTGCCGAAAGCACCATCAGCATGATGCAGCAGCCCGGGAATATGGTCAGCCACCAGCGGCCGACCATCATGCCTTGCTTGCCGTCGGACAGCATCAGGCCCCAGGCGGCTTGTGGCGGCGGCACTCCGACGCCGAGGAAGGACAGCGTCGCTTCGGTGATGATGACGACGCCCAGCATCAGGGTGCCGAGCACGACGGCGGAGTTGATGACGTTGGGCAGGATGTGGCGCAGCATGATCGTCCATTTCGAGCAGCCCGCGACGATGGCGAGGCGGACGAACTCTCGCTCCTTCAGCGACAGCACCTCACCGCGAATGACGCGCGCGTAGCGGGTCCAATAGGTGATGC
Organism: uncultured Alphaproteobacteria bacterium; assembly: GCA_963700195.1. Lineage (GTDB taxonomy): Bacteria > Pseudomonadota > Alphaproteobacteria > ATCC43930 > CGMCC-115725 > AP-15. The sequence continues at coordinate 121,755 of CAVOWQ010000058.1, read as the reverse complement.
CGAGAATGAAGACGATGTTCCACATGCTCGGTCCGACAATCGCAGCGAGGAAAATCGCGAAGGTCAGCGCCGGCAAGGCGAGCCAGGTGTCGGTCAGCCGCATGATGACCTGGTCCACCCAGCCGCCGAGATAACCCGACAGGATGCCGAGTGCGGTGCCGATCACGCCGGCGAAAATCACCGCAGTGAAGCCGACGACCATCGACACTCTGGCGCCGAAGATCAGCCGCGACAGCACGTCGCGGCCGAGCTGGTCGGTGCCGAGGAGGTATTTGGTGCTGCCGCCGGTCTGCCAGAACGGCGGTTTGAAGCGCGCGACGAGGCTGCCGACCTCGGGATTATGCGGCGCCAGCACGTTGGCGAAGATCGCGACAAAGGCGACACCAAGGAGGATCAAGGTCGGGATCAGCGGAAAGTCGCCGAGCCGGAACGAGAGCCGACGCCACCGCACACGCGGAGACAGGTTGATCGTCTCGGCTTGGGTGCTCATTAGCCCTCTACCTCTCCAGCCGGATCCGGGGGTCGATCACGGCGTACAGGATGTCGATCAGTAAATTCACCGTCACGATCATTGCGCCGCCCATGATTACGACGCCCTGAACCACCGGGAAGTCGCGGAACGTGATGCCTTCGTAGAGCAGCCGTCCGATGCCGGGCCAGGCGAACACGGTCTCGACGACGACTGCCACATTGACCATGATCACCAGATTGATCCCGGCCAATGTCAGTACTGGGATCAAGGCGTTCTTGAACGCGTGCTTGGCAATGACCAGAGCTTCGGGCAGCCCCTTTATCCGGGCGAGCTTGACATATTCCGAGCCCAGCACTTCGAGCATCGAAGATCGCGTGAGCCGCATATGAGCGGCAGCGAAATACCAGCCGAGCGCGAAGGCCGGCATGATCAGGTGCAGCGGCGTGCCCGCCCCGGAGGACGGCAGCCAGCCCAGATAAACCGAGAACACCAAAATCAAGACCAAGCCGACCCAGAAGGACGGCAGCGACAGACCGAGCAGCGCGAACACTTTTCCTGCGCTGTCCCAAAAACGCCCGACCCGCACCGCCGCGAGAATGCCGCTCGGAATGCCGATCACCAGGGACAAGCCCATCGCGACCACCGCCAGAATCAGCGAGTTGGGCAGCCGGGACAGGTAGATCTCCATGACCGGCATCCGGTAATAGAACGATTGCCCGAGATCGCCGTGAAACAGGCTCGACATGAAGATCGCGTATTGCACCCACAGCGGCCGATCGAGGCCGAACTGGTGGTGAATGGCGGCAATGTCGGCCTGGCTGGCGCCCGGCTCGACGAGCAGCGCCGCCGGATCACCGGTCACGCGGACAAAGAAAAAGATCGTCAGCGATAAAAGAAACAGCGAGAGCAGCGAATAACCGACCCGCCTGCCGATATATTGCTTCATGATGCCCTCGGTTCCCAGACCAACGGCATCGGCAATGCGCTATCCGTCACCCCCGCGAATGCAGGGGTCCAGGGCAACCACTCGAGTACTGACGCCCTAGGTTCCCGCTTTCGCGGGAATGACGCAAATCGTGACAATGTTGGAGCCGTTATCGGGGTTAGGCACTACGCACCCTTGATCGTGATGTCCTCGAAGGGCGCGGTATAGGCAAAGCCTGCGATGAGGCTGAAAGCCAACTCGCCGACCCGCGGGCCGACGCCGTTGAGGAACCCCAACTGCCAGATCGGCGCGTAGATTGCCTTCTCGTAAACGAGCTGCTGCATCTTATCGAGGATAGCGGCGCGCTTCTCGTGATCGGTTTCGTCGGCCTGCTGCGGGTAGAGTTCGTCGATATCAGGGTAGCTGCCATAGGCGTAAGCGCCACCCTTGACGACAAACGAGGCCAGCCGGGTCGCAGAATTGCCGAACGCACCGCTCGCCCCTTGGATGATGCCGCGCGTATATTTCTTGTCGGCGTAACCCGCGAAGAAACCGGCGCGCTCGATCGGCTGCAGCTGGGTTCGGATGCCTATCTGCCGGAGGTTGTCGACCGACACCTCGGCCATATTGGAGTACGAACTGTCACAATACATTAGCCCGGCTTCGAAGCCGTTCGGATACCCTGCTTCTGCCAGCAATTTTTTCGCCTTGGCCGGATCGTAAACCGCAGCCGGCGGCTGCCAATAGTAGTCGAAGGTGTAGGGAATGATACTGCCGGTGATTTTGCAGTAACCGAGGAACAACGCTTGGCTCATGCCCTCGCGGTCGATAGCGAGGTTGACGGCCTGACGAACCTCCAGCTTGTTCCACGGCGATTTCGGGTCCCACTGCTCGGGGAAGTACAGCCAGTTCGGCGCCTGCAGGACGACCGGCTTAAGTGTTAGGCCAGGTGTGCGGCGAAGCTCCTCGGCGAGTTCGCTGCGGATAGAGTAGGCAATGTCGACTTCGCCGCGTTTCAGCGCGGCGAGGCGCGTCGCCTCGTCCGGGATCACCTTCATAACCAGGCGCTTTACACTGGGGCTTTTGCGCCAATACCCGTCGAAGGCTTCGAGCACCAGTTCGACGCCGGGGGTGAACGAGACGAACTTGTAAGGGCCGGCGCCGATCGGCGCCTTTTTGAAGCCGTCGTCGCCGACCTGCTCGACGTATTTTTTCGGCACGATCCAGCCCGATCCGGAGGCCGTGGAATAGAAAGTGATGAAATCGGGCCAGGGTTTCTTCAGCTTGAAACGGACATGCTGCGGATCCGGTATTTCGATCGCCGCCACATTGTCCTTCATCAGTTGATGTGCCGCGCCGTGGTAGCGCTCGAACGAGAATTTTACGTCCTCGGCGGTAATCGGCTCGCCGTTGTGAAACTTGACCCCTTTGCGCAACAGGAAGTCATAGCTCAGCCCGTCCGGCGCAGCCGACCACGACTCGGCGAGGCACGGCGTCTGGGTTTTGCCGGGCATCGGCTTCACCATCGCATCGTGCAGCGCGTACAGCACCATGTAAGGGGTGATGATTCCTTCAGTGTCGCCAGGGTCGAACCATGTCGGAGTCAACGAGACGTGAATGGCCCAGGTCAGCTGACCATTGGGCGCAGCGGCGAAGGAGATTCGTGGAGCGCTGGCGGCCAAGCCGGCCGTCGCGAGAGCGAGAACGTCCCTGCGAGTCAGATCAGCTTCCTTTGAGCCGGTGTTTCTCACGCCACGGCTGCTGATAAAAGGACGCATCAAACTCCTCCGAATCTCGGCTCCTTGGCTGAGCCTTGCGTCCAAGGTAGATCACCCCTGCGGAAATGTCTCCGGTTTTCGCGAGCTGCAGCCCGGCCGCCAAAATGCGGCGCTTTGCGCAAGTTTAAGCGCTACGCAACTTTGATCGTGATGTCCCCGTAAGGCCCGGTGTAGGCGAAATCCGTCAGGTCAGGTCCAATGTGGCGAGGTGGCCGCATGACCATTGCCAACTCTACGTAATTAGAGCCCCAACCGCAGACGGCTTCGCGCGAGGCGGCAATTGGGCTAGGATGGCGCGAACCCCGTCGGGAGGGCGCCATGGCCGCCGACCGCACTAAGCATCCGATCGTCCACTTCGTCGGCAGCATCCCGTTACCGGATGCCGAAGCGGTGTTCCGTACTCTCGCCGAAGCGGCTGGGCCCTATCTGCTGCGCCTGCCCGACGGCGAGACAGGCATCCGCAAGACCTGGATCCGCTTTTTGCAGGCTGTTCTTGCCGAAAACCCGGCGATCGAGCTCGCCACAGACGTGCCGCCCTTCAAGTTCACGCAATGGGACGGCAAGCTGCTGCGTGAAATCCCGCGGCTTCGCATCAAGCCTGGCGCCAAGCCCGATCCCGGCACGTTCAAAACCGGCTATGCCGAAATGGCGATAGCGTCCTGGAATTTGTTCGAGCGGTTGCAGGCGGCCGCTGTCATTCCCGCGAATGTGAAGTTCCAGGTCTCACTCCCGACGCCGATCGCGCCGACCTACAACAACATGGTGCCGGCGGACCGGCCGGTGCTGTTGCCCGCGCTCACAGAGCACCTCATCGGCGAGGTCGAGAAGATCGCCGGAGCAATCCCCAGTGACCGCCTCGCCGTGCAATGGGATGTGTGCCAGGAAGTATTGGCCTGGGAAGGCTATTACGAAGAGGGACCGGTCGATTTCCGCAGCGAAACACTCGCGGTCTTGACCGAGATCGGCGACGCGGTGCCCGCTGTAATCGAGCTCGGCTACCATCTCTGCTACGGCAGCCCGGCCGACGAGCACTGCGTTCAGCCCAAAGACATGGGCATCATGGTCGAGATGACCAATGCGATCAGCAGCGGGGTCAAGCGCCCGATCCAGTTCTTCCATATGCCGGTGCCCAAGAGCCGGACCGATGACGGCTATTTCGCGCCACTCGAAAATCTGCGCCTGGGTGCGGATACCGGGCTTTATCTCGGCCTGATCCATCACAACGACGCGCAAGGCGATGCGGCACGGCTGACCGCCGCGCGGCGCCATGCCCGGGTCGACGGCGTCGCCACGGAATGCGGCATGGCGCGCGGCGATCCGGCGCGGCTGTCCTCGCTCCTAGCCGCGCACATCCGCGCGGCCCAACTCGCTGTTTAGGCGCAGGTGCCCGATAATTCGAACAGCGGGGTGCGGGTCTGGGCGAATTCCTCCACTGCTTCGACAAGCCTGTCGCCGTCCGCGTCGTCAAGAGCTATGGACAACGCGAACATGCCGCGTTTGGCGAACCAGATGCCGCGCGCGAGGAGGTCGAAATAGAAGAGGTCGCGCAGTGCGCCGTTGCCGCGCGCAGCGTCTTCCTGTGAGTGGATCGGACCATCGGTCATGTGCACTGCGATCATCGAGCCGAGCCCGGTGAACTGCATTGCAAGCCGGTGCCGGCGTGCCACCGCGTTAAGTCGCTCGCGCAGGTGATCGCCGGCGCCATTGAGAGCGCGGGCGCGCTCGGGAGTGTAGATTTCGGTCAGACCGGCGAGCCCGGCATTCATCGTCAGCACATTGTTGTTGAAGGTGCCGGCGTGCTGGAAGGCGTCGGGGCGGCGCGGGTCGAAGCGTTCCATCAGATCGGCGCGCCCGCCAAAAGCGCCAAAGCTCATGCCGCCGCCGACATATTTGCCCAATGTCGTCAGATCGGGCAGGATGCCGTGCACCTCCTGCAATCCGCCCGGCGCCAAGCGCGAGGTCATGACCTCGTCGAAGATCAGCAGCGCCCCGATTTCGCTCGCCAATGCGCGTAATCCGGCGAGAAACGAGCGCTCCGCCGGAATGCAGCCGGTGGTCCCCTGCATCGGCTCGATCAGGATTGCAGCGAGCTCGTTGCGGTGCGGCTGGACCAACTCCTCGACCGCCGCGAGATCATTGTACTTTCCGAGCAAATACTCGAACGGCGCATTGAGCAGGCTGCCATGCCCGCGGAAATAAAAGACGCCGCCATGATAGCCGCCCTTGAACACCAGGATCTTCGGCCGGCCGATGATCGCCCGCGCCGCACTGACCGCCATCAGATTGGCTTCGGTGCCGGAATTCGTGAAGCGCACCAGCTCGATCGACGGGAAGCGTGCGCAGATTGCCGCGGCAAAGCGCGCCTCGATCGCATTGTGTGCGCCGAAATTGAGGCCCTGGTCGAGCGCTGCCTCGATCGCCTCACGGATCGCCGGGTGTGAATGGCCAAAGATGCCGGCGGTGAACTCGCTCAGGAAATCGATATATTCGTGCCCGTCGATGTCCCACAGCCGCGACCCCTCGCCGCGCGCGATCGTCAGCGGGAACGGATCGACATGGATCGCCGAGCGGGTATTGCCGCCGGGCATCGCGGCGCAGGCCTCGCGATGCTGCGCGAGACTCTTCGGGTTGCGCTCGCGGTAGAGGCCCTCGGCCTCGGCGAGCGCCGCCCCGATATCGATGTTAGCCCGGGTAGGCACGACGGCCATGGTCGCGCAGCCACAGGCGTACGAGATGGCGCCTGCGGGAGGGGTCCGGGTCATCGATGAAGGCAGTGCGGCTGTGGCCGAGCGCCCGGTTGTCGACGAACTGGATCTGCCCGGGCTCGAGGTCGAAATCGATCGAGAGGCCGTCTTCCTCGAAGATGTCGAGCATTGCCGCAATCGCGGCCTCGCCGTCGCGGTCCATCGGCTCGCCCTGCAAGACGTATCCACCGCCAATCTGATGAGCGCTGAACCGCGCTTTGAGTTCCCCGGCATGCTCGAATACCGGTGCGGAAAATATCGGGCCCTCGCCCGGCCGAAATTCACGCTGCCGGTCGAACCAGAAGTCTCGGTAGAGGCGCTCCAGCCGGTTTGGATGGTGCTCTCGCAAGGTATTGTGGACTGTGTGAAAGCTGATTACGCGGCTGTGTCCACCGCTCTGCGCCCGGCGCAGGCACAGTAGGCCGACATAGTCGGGTGGGGTTTCGTTGTAGGCGTTGTCGTTGTGGAAGCGGATCTCGCTATTGGTCTTGTCAGGGCGAATGCCCGATCCGGGAAGCGCCTGCTGCCCGGTATCGAGCACGTCGTAAATCATCGTGCCGTCGAGCTTCTGGGCCACCGGGCGTGACACCATGCTGGACAGCAGCCAATAAATCGCCGTTGCCTCCGCTGCATCCATTTCGCTCATCGGCAAGCGGTCGACGATCGCGAAGCGTCTGCCGTGATCGAGCGTCTCGCGCACCCGCGTCATCTCCCGGCGACACATCGGCATCGCGAAATCGGCGGGCGCGCGCAAGATCGTCGGCAGTGGATAAGCCCTGATTTCGTCGGCTGCCCGGCGGATCTCGTCGAGGCAGGCGGCAGAGAGAACGATCCGGTACTCCTCGGGGCGGACGTCCCCGCGCGTCCAGACGCTCGCCCCGTCGAGCAGTTGCATCATGGTCTCCTCGCGTCTCTAGAGCGGCAATCAGCCCTGTTTGTGGATCGGGTCGATCCAGCGCACCGCCAGCGGGCGCTCGACCGGCTCGATGTCCAGATTTACGACGACCGCCTCGTTGTCGCTGCGCACCAATATGCATTCGAGCGTCTCGTCGGTCGAGGCATTGATCTCCTGGTGCGGCACGTAGGGCGGCACAAAGATGAAATCGCCGGGGCCCGCTTCGGCGACGTATTCCAATTGCCCGCCCCAGCGCATCCGCGCCCGGCCCTTCAGGACGTAGATCACGCTCTCGAGGTGCCCGTGGTGATGTGCCCCGGTCTTGGCGTTGGGGTGGATCTTGACCGTGCCCGCCCAAATCTTCTGCGCCCCAACCCGAGCGAGATTGACTGCGGCGGCGCGGTCCATGCCGGGTGTCTGCGCAGTGTTGGGGTCGAGCTGGTCGCCCGGGATCACCTTGACGCCCTGCGTCTTCCAATCGATCGGCTCGTGCCGCTGCTGCTCGCTCATCTCAGTTCGCCCCGTCCGTTTTGGGTCTATGGTCCCTTCGTAGCGCAAATGGAGTTTGCGATGAAGCTCGCCGTCCCCGACCTGATCTCGAATTCCTAATTTCCGGCGGTCGCGGCGGTCGCCCTCGGGTTTTCCGGGCGAGAGGGCCTCGACGTCTCGCTGGAGCTAACTGCCGGATTTAGGTTGAGTGCCTATCTGGATGCCAGTGTCCTCCTGCCGACGCTGATCGCTGATCCGGCCAGCGAAGCCGTTGACGATCGTCTTGGGGCGGATGGCCAGGAACTGCTTGTCGGTGACTTTGCTGTTGCCGAAGTGGCCTCGGTGCCATCGCGCCGTATGCATCCCCTGCTCACGGACGCCGACGCATCGGCGCGTCTGGCAGAACTCGACGGCTTGACGTGCGGCGATGACCTTGCCGGTCGACATCGCGGAATTAGATGCTCGGCTCGCCTATATCTATGCCCGGCGCTTCGATCTGGGGCTCCGAGCGCCGGGCGCCCTCCATCTCGCGATTGCGCGACGCCTCGATGCGAGCCCCGTGGCGCTCGCGCGGCGTCTGGCGAACGCCACCCTGCATCGGAAATGCTCGGCGCGAACAAAAGTCGCTGTCGGCGAGGCGTGCAAGACACCGAAAATCGTCATAATCTGGTCTACTTGGCTGTTGTCTCGCTGTATTATCAGCGAATAACGGCGGCCCGGCCTGTTCCGGCGAATAGGAGAAAGGATTGCCCCAAAATCTCGTAGAGACCCATTATACGCGAAAAGACCTCGGCGGCCTCATCCTTGCGGCGCTGAAGCAGGCCGGGAAGGACATCGACCATCTGACGCTGGAGGATCTCGCTCCGGTCGACGAGTTTCATGGCGGGCAACGGCAGGCGACGATCAGATTGGCGGATCTCCTCGGGTTTCGCGGGGGCGAACGGGTGCTCGACATCGGGTCCGGGATCGGCGGGCCGTCGCGGTTTCTCGCCAGCCGCCACGGCTGCCAGGTCACCGGCGTCGACCTGACCGCGGAATTCTGCCGCGTGGCCGAGATGCTGACCCGGCTCACCGGACTGACCGGAAAGGTCGGCTATCGTCAGGGCAATGCGCTCGACCTGCCGTTCGAGGATATGAGCTTTGACGTGGTGTGGTCGCAGAACGCTTCGATGAACATCGCCGATCGCGATCGGCTCTATTCCGAGATGCATCGCGTCCTCAGACCCGAGGGCCGGCTCGCGCTGCAGGAGGTGGTCGCCGGCCCCGGCGGCGAGCCGCATTACCCGGTACCCTGGGCGCGAGAGGCGAGCATCAGCTTTTTGCTGACCGCGGAGGCGACGCGCACCAAGCTCGAAACCGCCGGCTTTCGCGTCGTCACTTGGCAGGATACGACGCATACATCCTCGCAGTCCTGGACCCGCGCAGCCGAGGGCGCGCCTCCGCTACTCGGGATACATCTGCTGGTCGGACCCGATTGGGCGGCGATCGCGCGAAACTCGGCGCGGAATTACCAGGAGGACAGGGTCCGGTTGTTCAACGCGGTGCTCGAACGAGCAATCTGACTTGCTCCTACAAATCCAAAACGAGGACCCGGCTCTTTGCCCGCGAGCAGCAGATCAGTACGTAGCGTCGGCGCCCGTTTTCTTCGAGCACCTGGTCGCGATGGTCGGGCTCGCCCGCGAGATAGGGCGTCAGACACGTCCCGCAATAGCCGAGCTCGCAGGAGGTTCTGACGGTAATGCCGTGACGCTGGAGCACCTCGGCGATCGTCTCGCCGGCAGCGACTTCGTAATCGCCGCCGGTCTTTGCCAGCCTGATATGAAACGGGCGGTCCTCGGCGTCAGCCCGCTCTGGCGCACCGGTGAAGTACTCGCAATGCACGGTGCCGGCCGGCCAGTTGTGAGCTGCCTCCGTTGCCGCCTCCATCAATGCCGCAGGCCCGCAGAGATAGAAATGAGTTCCCGGGCGCGCCTCGCGTAAAGTCGCCCTGATGTCGAAGCCCCGCGCTGGATTGCCGCCATCGTGGTGGAACCGCAGGCGGCCCTCGGCGGCGAGCGGTGCCAATTCTCTGCGGAACGCCGTCCTTTCGGCGGAGCGCGTGCAGTAATGGACCTCGAATTCGGCGCGGCGACGCTGCAATTCCGAGATCATCGACATGATTGGCGCGATGCCGATGCCGCCCGCGATCAGGAGATACCGTTCGCCCGGGACCAGCGGAAAGTTGTTGCGTGGCGGCGAGACCTCGACGATGTCGCCGACCCGGATGTCCTCGTACAGGTGCCGCGAGCCGCCGCGGCTCTCGCTCTCCAGCAACACCGCAATGCAATAGCGCCGCCGCTCGGCGGGGTCGTTGCACAGCGAATACTGCCGCAAGAACCCGCCGGCCCGCAGCTCGATATGCGCACCCGGCGCGAAGCGCGGCAGATCACGGCCGCGCGGATCCACCAGCTCATAGCCATTGATGGCTTGGGCGAGGTAGGTAATCGAACGGACGCGCAGCTGCATGGGCCAGGATTGTTGCAGATTTTGCCGGTCTTGGGGAAAGATCGTGCCGACCCTGACCCACTCCAGCAAAGGAGGCCCTTGATGGCTCTGCGGTTCCGCCGTGTAGTAACCGGCCACGATGCATCCGGTCGCGCCATCGTCGAGATCGACGAGGTTGCGATGAACCTCGTTTCCTCGCGCCCGGGCGCGACCGCCGGCGTCGTGTGGACGACCGAAGCGTTCCCGGTCGACAACACCGGGAAAGAAGACGCCGGGCTGCGCAAAACCGGAACGACACTGGATAACGGGACCGTGTTTCGCATACTGGAACTGGCGCCGGGGGTCAGCCCGCGCAACCATCGAACCGACTCGATCGACTACGCCATCGTCATGTCGGGGGAGGTGGAAATGGAGCTCGACGACACGAAGGTTCACCTCAAGGCCGGCGACGTGCTCGTACAGCGCGGCACGATCCACAATTGGGTCAATCGCGGAACCGAACCTTGCGTAATCGCCTTCGTGCTGATCGCGGCAAAGCCGGTGACCGTCGGCGGCAAGGTGCTCCGCGCCGAGGGGTAGCGGTGAGCGACGATGTCGAGCTTCTGATCGCCGGGGGCGGGCTCACTGGGCTGCTACTCGGTGTAGCGTGCGCTGGCGCGGGGCTAACGGTCGCGATCGTCGATCGGCAGGATCCCGCCGCGTTGCTCGCTGATGATTTTGATGGGCGCAGCTCGGCGGTCAGCTACGGCTCGCACAAGGTGCTCGACGCGATCGGGCTGTGGCCGGACATCGCGCCCGGGGCCGAGCCGATCCTCGAGATCCGGGTTGCCGACGGTGATTTACCGCTATTCCTCCATTACGACCATCGCGAACTCGGCACCGGCGTCCCGCTCGGCTACATCGTCGAGAACCGCGTACTCAGGCGCGTCCTGGCCGATCGCGTCAGATCGACCCCAAATCTGCTTTTTCTGGCGCCGCTAGCCGTGGGCTCGGTCTCGACCACGGTATTCGGCACAACCGCGGCGCTTTCGGACGGACGACAAATCCGGGCCCGGCTCGTCGCGGCGGCCGACGGCCGAGAATCACCGCTGCGGTGCGCCGCGGGAATCCAAACGGTCGAATGGCGATATCCACAGAGTGGCATCGTCACGACAGTGCGGCACCAGCGCCCGCACCATGGCATCGCCGTCGAGCACTTCATGCGCGCCGGCCCGTTCGCCATTCTGCCGATGACCGGCAACCGATCCTCGATCGTTTGGACAGAACGGGCCGAGCTCGCGCCGCGCCTCGTTGCCCTCTCCGATGCAGCTTTCGCGGTGGAGCTGGCCGCGCGCTTCGGCGATTTTCTCGGCCCCGTCGAGCCGATCGGGCCGCGCTGGATTTATCCACTAACATTGCTGCTGGCCGAACGATACGCTGCGACCCGGCTGGCTCTCGTCGGCGAGGCGGCTCATACGATCCACCCGATCGCGGGACAGGGGCTCAATCTCGGCATACGCGACGTCGCCGCCCTCGCCGAGCTGGTAATCGATGCGCGGCGCCTGGGTCTCGATATCGGCGATGAATTAGTACTGCTGCGTTACCAGCAATGGCGCCGCTTCGATGCGCTGGCCCTCGCCACGGTGACCGACGGCCTCAACCGGCTGTTCTCGAATTCGCTTCCGCCGGTCCAGCTGGCACGCGACGTCGGTCTTGCCATCGTCGATCGCTTACCGCCGCTCAAACGCCTCTTGATGCACGACGCGATGGGGATCGCCGGGGACCTGCCGCGCCTCGTCCGCGGCGAACCGCTCTAGTGCAAATCGGTGTCACGGCTACGGCTCCCGGCTCAGCCCGTTCGCCGAAAGGGCGTCGAGGTATTCGCGCCAGCGCTTTTCGTGCTCGACACCGAGCTGGTAGAGATAATTCCAAGAATAGAGCCCGGTGTCGTGCAAATCGTCGAATTTAATCCGGATGGCGTAATTGCCGACCGCTTCCAGCTCCATGATCCCGACATGAGCACGGCCGTGGACCAATGTCTTTTGTCCCGGACCGTGCCCTTGCACCTCGGCGGATGGGCTCTCGACTCGCAGGTATTCGGCGGGAAGGCGAAAGCGGGTACCGTCGTCGAACGCGATCTCGATCAGCTTTTCTGCCCGCTTCAACCGCAGCTCTAACGGCCAGCGCGCCGTCCCGTCCGCGCTCACTTGACCCTCAGGGCGGCGGCAGACGCTTGGTTGCGGTCTCGTCGTCGCGTAGCGGGCGCGCCTCGTCGACGAGCATGATCGGGATCCCGTCGCGGATCGGGTAGGCGAGCCCCGCCTCCTCGCTGATCAGCTCCTGGGCTTCGCGATCATACCGCAACGGCGCTTTGGTCAGTGGGCAGACAAGAATCTCCAGCAATTTCGGGTCGATTTCCGGCGTCCCTTCCATGCCCTCCCTCCCGTATCAGCCAAAACCTAGTGGCGGGCGCCGGTACCTTCGCTCGGGCGCTGCATTACCGCCATCTCGACGATTGCCGTCAGCAGGCGCGCACGTTCGCCGAGATCCGGTGCCTCGAGCAGTGCCTGCTTCTCGCTCGGGTCGAAGGGGCACATCATCGCAATCGAGGTGACGAGCCGCTCGCCCGCAACCGAGGTGATTGAATCCCAATCGGCCGAGATCTGGTGCTGCTGAAAATATCCCCTGAGCCCGCGCATCAGCCGCTCGCGATCAAAGTTGGGGGCTTCCTCGCCCTCGATGTCCCGGGCAAACTCGTGCCAGTCCGGTACGACGCGGCGATAGCCTTCCAGCAGCGGCAGTTCTTCGCGGATCCGGAACCGAGAGGTGCCCGTCAAAGTGATCAGAAACCGGCCATCCTCGGTCTCGGAAAACGAGGTGATGCGGCCGGCGCAGCCCGTCGGATAGACCGGCGGATTGCCGCGCGAAGCCCCTGGGTCAGTGGGCTGAACCATGCCGATCAGACGCTCACCGGCGAGTGCGTCGCGCGTCATCGCGAGATAGCGGGGCTCGAAAATGTTCAGAGGCAGCCTACCGCGGGGAAGCAGCAGAACGCCGGTCAGCGGAAAGATCGGGAGAATGGCGGGGAGCGCCGCTCCGCCGCGTCGCTCGCTCATCGCATCCTCGGTTCAGGAAAACATCACAGAAGAAAGCCGCCGCCTGCCGCTCAAGGTCAGCGGGTCGGTCGGCCCCATCACCTCGAAGAATTTGAGGAGTTGCTTGCGAGCGGCCTGCTCGTTCCATTCGCGATCGCGCCTGAACAGGGTCAACAGCTCATCGATTGCGGCTTCCCGCTCCCCGCTCCCGAACAACCCGGTGGCGAGCTCCAGGCGCGCCTCATGGTCGTCCGGGTTCTGGGACAGCCGGGCGCGCAGCTTGCCGACCGAGGCCATCGCCTTCTGCGCCTGCTCGGCGAGCTCGAGGGCGGCGCGCGCGGCGGTGATCTCGGCGTCGCCGGCGCTCTCCTTCGGAACGCGATCGAGATGCTGTTTCGCTTTGGCGAGCTCGCCGCGCGCGATCATCGCCCGCGCCAGGCCGGCCAATGCCGCGATATTGGCAGGCTCACGCTGCAGGATCTGCGAGTAGAGCGCGCCGGCGCTGGCGTAATCGCCGGCCTGCATCGCCTCTTTGGCCATGGCCAGTGCCTCCTCGACCGGCGAGGGACCGCCCTTTCCACCGCCCAGACGCTGCACGAACTGCTTGACTTGGCTCTCCGGCAAAGCGCCGACAAACCCGTCGACCGGCCGCCCGTCCTTGAAGGCGTAAACTGCCGGGATCGATTGGATCCGCATCTGTTGCGCGATTTCGGGGTTCTCGTCGATATTGAGCTTGACCATTCGAACGGCGCCGTTGGTGGCTCGAACCGTCTTTTCGAGGATCGGCCCGAGCTGCTTGCAGGGACCGCACCAAGGCGCCCAGAAATCGACGACGACCGGCGCGTCGAACGAGCCGTCGACGACTTCGGCCATGAAATTGGCGGTAGTGACGTCCTTTACGGGGGCGGCAGCCGCGCCGCCGATCAAAGCTTCGCTCGGCATCAATCTTCTCTCCGGTTTTAACGACAACATGGCGGCAGGATCGGCGTAAGACAAGCGCAAGCGGTCCGATCGGCTCAGCTCTCCGGGATATCCGGCTCGCGGGCGAGGCCGGCCATGTCGACGATCCGCGGCACGTGCCCTGAGGCCTCGATCAAGCGAAGCAGATCGGCGGCCGAGATCGCCGTCGTCCGATCGTTTTCCAGCGGATGGTAGTTTAGCGGGTCGTATTCCAGCATTTCGGCGTCGAGGACGGGCGTAACGAGATGGTGGACGTCGTTGAGGAGCGCGAAAGGCGTGACGCTCCCCGGCCGCACTCCCAGAAGCCGATGAAGGTCGCCGGCGCCGCCAAAGGAAAACCGTGGCGCCGTCAGCCGCGCCGCCAGCTTCTTGAGGTCGATCCGGCGTTCCTCGAGCATGACGGCCAGCCAGAACCCGCCTTTCTTGTCCTTGAGGAAAAGGCTCTTGCAGTGCGCCCCCGGAAGGCTGCCGCGCAGCGCCGCCGCCTCCGCAACGGTAAAGACTGGAGGGTGCGAATATGTCCGATGCGCGATCCCGAGTTCATCGAAACGCGCAAACATCTCTTCCCGAGTTCAACGGCGGCGGCATCGAGCGAGACGATGCGATCCAGCCGGCAGGAAGGCAAGGCTTGCAAACCCTCCGCCCCCCGCTATCATGTATGACCCCTCCAAGACGGCGCGGGTGTAGCTCAGGGGTAGAGCACAACCTTGCCAAGGTTGGGGTCGGGGGTTCGAATCCCCTCGCCCGCTCCAATATTCAAATGCGAAAGCCGCGGGAAGCCGCGGCTTTTCGTATTTGAAAAGCCTCGCTATAAGTGACGACGAGACCTTCTGGGGAGGAGAGATCGATGAGCCTGACACTGGAAGAAGCCAATCGCATCATTCGCGGCGCCCTGGCGAAGGCGCAGGAGCTCAACATCAAGATCAGCGCCGCGGTTTGCGACAGCGGCGGCCGGCTGATCGCATTGCAGCGCATGGACAACGCCATCTGGGCGAGCGCCTATGGCAGCCAGGGCAAGGCCGTGGCCTCGGCTGCTTTCGGCCGGCCGAGCGGCGAGATGTCGGAGCGCGCCGACCAGCCGACCCCGCGCGGGATTGCCGCGGCGTCGGGCGGACACATGATCATGGGCCAGGGAGCGGTTCCGATCATCCGCAACGGCGTCGTCGAGGGCGCCTGCGGTGTCGGCGGCGGCACCTCGCAGCAGGACGAGGACTGCGCCCGGGCAGGCATCGCGCAGTTGTAAGACCGGCCGCCACGGCTTTCGAGGAAACGCCGATGAAGATCGTCAAGGTCGAAGACCTGCACTGCGACGCCGGCTGGCGGGTCAATTCCTTTCTCAAGGTCACCACCGACGAGGGCATCGTCGGCTGGTCGGAATATATGGAGGGCTATGGCGCGCAAGGGCTGACCGGCGTCATCCAAAAGCTCGCCGAGCGGTTTCTGATCGGCCAGGACCCGCGGCCGGTCGAGCGCCACAGCGCCCATCTCTACGCCGCGACCAGGCAGGCCGCCGGCGGCGTCAACCAGATGGCGATCGCCGCGATCGAGAACGCGCTCGTCGACATCAAGGCCAAGGCATTGGGCGTGCCGGTCTATGAGATGCTCGGCGGGCCGGTGCGCGACCGATTGCAGCTCTATTGGTCGCATTGCGGCACCTATCGCGCCCGTCATGCCGACCGCATCAGGGAATGGGCCGGGGTCGACCCGGTGCGCTCGCTCGACGACATCGTCGCGCTCGGCGAGGAGGTCAGGCGCAAGGGCTTCAAGGGGCTCAAGACCAACCTGATCCGCTTCGACCGCGACAAGCCCTACATGTACGGCCCCGGCACCGGCAATCCGCCGGGCTTTCCCGAGCTCAATGTCGACCACCGCATCGTCGATGCAGCGGTCGCGCA
This sequence comes from uncultured Alphaproteobacteria bacterium, assembly GCA_963700195.1. Taxonomy (GTDB): domain Bacteria; phylum Pseudomonadota; class Alphaproteobacteria; order ATCC43930; family CGMCC-115725; genus AP-15. The sequence continues at coordinate 106,039 of CAVOWQ010000058.1, read as the reverse complement.
GCTGGAGGCGTTCCGCCGCGGCGCCGGCCGCGATGTCGGGCTCCATCTCGACACCAACTTCAATTACAAGATCGACGGCTACATCAAGTTGGCACGGGCATTGGAGCCGCTCGATCTGGTATGGCTCGAGATCGACCTCTACGACCCGGCCGGCCTCTCCTTGATCCGCCGCTCTGCCCGCACGCCGATCTCGTCCTGCGAATCATTGTACGGCAGGCGCCAGTTCCGATCGTATTTCGAGAACCAATCGGTCGATTTCGCGATCATCGACGTGGCCTGGAACGGCATCCTCGAATCATTGAAGATCGCCGCGATGGCCGACGCCTACGAGGTCAATGTCGCGCCGCATAATTTCAACGGCCATCTCGGCTCGTTGATCAGCGCGCATATGTGCGCGGTCGTGCCGAACTTCAAAGTCATGGAAATCGACATCGACGATGTGAAGTGGAAGGACGACATCGTCACCGTGCCGCCCGTCATCGAGAACGGCGATCTAATATTGCCGAAGGGGCCAGGCTGGGGCGCCGACGTCAACGAAGAATTCGTCCGTGCCCACCCGCCGAAACATTAGCGGAAGGCGTTGCGGTGGGGTGCGGGAAGGCGCAGGCTGTGCATCAGCATGAATGCGCAGCGGGAGGAGCAGCGATGAGCGACAACATCCAGGACTTCAATTTTCTGCAAGGCGTCAAGGTCGTGGATTTCACCCAGTTCGAGGCGGGCACGACCTCGACCGAGGTGCTGGCCTGGTTTGGCGCAGAGGTGGTCAAGATCGAGAACCCGGGGCGGGGCGATCCCGGCCGTCGGCTGCGTCCGGGCAAACCCGACGACGATCCGTGGTACTTCCACCAGTTCAACGTCAACAAGAAGTCGATAACGTTGAACCTGAAATCGCCGAAGGGGCTCGAAATCGTCAAGGAGATGATCAAGAAGGCCGACATCGTGGCCGAGAACATGGCGCCGGGGACGATCGAGCGCCTCGGACTGGATTATGAGTCGGTCAAGAAGATCAACCCCCGTATCATCTATTGCCAGGTCAAGGGTTTCGGCACCGGCAGCCCGCATGAGAAGGGGCTGGCCTTCGACATGATCGCGCAGGCCGCCGGCGGCCCGATCAGCGTCACCGGCGAGCCCGATCGGCCGCCGGTCAAGCCGGGCTTGAGCTTTGGCGACACCGGCACCGGCATGCTGATGGCGGCGACGATCCTCGGCGCGTTGCACGAGCGCAACCGCACCGGCCAGGGAAGGCGGCTGCAGGTGGCGATGCAGGACGCGATGATCCACTATATGCGCACCTGCTTTGCGACGATGGCGCGCACCGGCAGGGCAGCGCGGCGCAATGGCGCCAAATCCGGCGGCGGCAACAACGCGCCCTCGGGGCTCTACCCGGCCAAGGGCGGCGGCCCCAACGACTACGTCTACCTGACCACCAGCCGGGCCAATCCCGAGCACTGGTCGCGGCTGATGAAATTGATCGGCCACGAGGAGTTGATCGACGACCCGCGTTTTGCAACCGGCGACGTCCGCGTCAAGAACGAGAAGGAGCTCGATGCGATCATCGGCGAATGGACGCGTCAGCACGACAAGCGCGAGGCGATGGAGAAACTGATCGCCGTCGGAGTGCCGTCGGGCGCGGTGTTCGACACGATGGAACTGCAGAACGAGCCGAGCTTCGAGGAGCGCGGCATCATGCAGACCGTGCATCACCACAATGGCGACTACAAGATGGCGACTTGGCCGGTGCGGGTCGACGGCAAGACGGTGCGGCTGAAAGGATCGCCGGCGCTCGGGGCAGACAGTGCCGAGGTTCTGCACAACTGGCTCGGGATCGGCGCGGGAGAGGTCGAAACGCTGCGCCGGGAAGGCATTCTCTAACCGTAACCAATCGGCCCCCGTGTCGACCACGCGGGGGTCGCGTTTCTGAGCCGCCGCTGTTTTCGCTGTTATGTACAGAGAAAAAACAGCGAATGGCCGGCGTCCGCCGCGGAAATCCTCGCCATTTCGCAAGGCGCTCGGCGAAATAACAGCGAATAACAGCCAACAAGAACAGCCAGCTCTGGCTGTTCTTGGTACGATGCGCAACCTTTGACCATTTCTCAAAACAGCATTTGAATAGAAAGCTTTCACCTTGAAACGGCCGCTCGATCCATTTGACAAACCCATACCACGTCATTGTGGCTAATTTCGGGATTCCGGCGGCAAGCGATTCGTCGTGAATGGACGACCCTGGTCCTTTGCGTTCGCCGGAACCAGCCGGACAGCCATTAGTGGCCGCCGCGGCGTTGGCTCACTTGACAGGCGGCGGGGTCTTGGGCACCTGAGCGGGTCATGCACTCTGCCGATTATCTTTCCGCCGGTCTCCTCGGCATCGTCGAGGGGCTGACCGAGTTTCTGCCGGTCTCATCGACCGGTCATCTGATCCTTGCCGACTAGTCTGCTCGGGATCGAGGGGCCGGAGAGCAAGCTCTTCGACATCGTGATCCAATTGGGAGCGATCCTCGCGGTATGCTGGGTCTATCGCGAGCGCTTTACGCATGCCGCGTTGGGGCTGACCTCCGATCCGATCTCGCAGCGGTTTGTCGCGAATGTCGTGATCGCTTTTCTGCCGGCGGCGGTAGCCGGCGTGTTCGCCTATCGGCTGATCAAGGAGGTGTTGTTCTCGCCCTGGGTCGTCGCGATCAGTCTGATCGTCGGGGGGCATTTTGATCCTGATCATCGAACGGGTGCGGCCACGGCCGCAGATCCTCGATGTCGACCAGATGAAGTTGCGCACGGCGCTCGGGATCGGCTGCTGCCAGATCCTGGCGATGATCCCCGGCGTGTCGCGCGCCGGCTCGACGATCATGGGGGCGATGATGCTGCGCGTCGACCGCGCGGCGGCGACCCAGTTCTCTTTCTTCCTGGCGGTGCCGACGATGCTCGGCGCGACCGTCTACGACCTCTACAAAAACCGCGCGATCCTGACCGTCGAGGGTGGAGAATTGATCGCGATCGGGTTTATCGTCGCGTTCGTCTGCGCGCTTTTCGTCGTGCGCACTCTCGTCGGCTTTGTCAGCCGCCACGGCTTTGGCGTCTTCGCCTGGTACCGCATCGCGATCGGCAGCGTCGCCCTCCTGCTCCTCCTCATGTCGCGCTGATTACCGGATCGCGCCAGGCTAGCTGATTACCGGATCGCGCCAGGCTAAAAGAAGATGCTGACGTTTTTTGCCAGCAGCACATTCTGATCGATGACGATTTTACGGCTGGCGATCCGCAAAGCGCCATCGACGCGTCGCAGAACATCCCTCCGCGCCCCGACGTAGAAGTCCTGCTCGGTTTCCGACCGGCTTCGGTAGACCATGAAATTGGAATAGACTTTGAGCTCGGTCTCGGCGTTGCCGGACTCGACCTCGATATTTGTGATCAGGTGGCGGGTGCGCGACGGGGGATCCTCAGCCCAGGCCATTCCGGTGTCGAGGCGCGCAACACGCGCGTTCAGCGTCGACTTGTCTTCGTCGAGGATGGCGAGCTCGTCTTCCTTGGAGTAGTCGTCCGCATCGTAGCGGTCCGGGTCGAGGATCGCGATCGCCTTGCTCGATTTGGGATAGCGGTTAGTCCTGTTCCCCATCCAATAGTGAATGTCATCCGTCAGCAATTGCAGCCAGTCGTGAAAGCGGCGCTCGTCCAATAACCGGGCTTCCCGGTAGAGGAACTGCTCGACCTCGCGGATCAGGTTGTGATCGACAATGGGCTCGTTACGCATGGCGGGCCTCGCCGGTCTTTCCGTTCCGCAGGTCGCGCCAGCTCGCGGCGTCCATCAACTCCGCCCAGCGGCGGTAAAACTCCCGATGGTTGCTCTCGCTGAACCCGGAATCGCTGGCCCAAGCGCCGAGGGCGGCATCGAAGCGCTCATGCCCGAGCCCCATCTGATTGTTGATCGGCATGCGCCGCGCCATGACGCCGCGGCAGGTCTGCGTGCATTCCTGCCAATTGTCCATGTCGTCCTGCTCGAAGGTTCCGGCAGGGCTGAAGCCGCGCACCCCGGACAGGCGGAACGCCTTCTTCACTTCCGGCGGCGCGGCCTTGTCGACGAACACCCAGGACCAGATCTCGGTCTTCTCCGGGCCGCGCGGATGCCATACGCGCAAGGTGCGCGAGGTCCCTCGCAGCAGAGAGAAGTTCGGGAACACGGTGCCGACGATCGGGTTGACCAGGGCCGCGCGCGACCCCAGCCGCTCATTGACCTCGGGGCGGATCTCGCGCTCGTAAGCCTGGATCTCGGGCATTGGTGCGTCGCCGAAGCCGTCGGGGCCGATACAGATCAGGACATGGCCGTTGCCCGGCGACACCATCCTGTTGGCGGTCGCCGGGCTCGCGGTGGACCCGACGCTGAACCCGGTCGCGATCGCCGCACCGTGGCTCCAGTGGACATGATAGGCATCCCCGCCGAAATTCTCAGCCGGAAATTTCCAATTGCACGGCATGACCCATTTATGGGTCGCGACGATCTCGATGCCGCCCTCGCGGCGGTCGACAAACGTGTCGATGTACCAAGCCATCTCTCCGAGGTATTCGCGCAGCGGCGGCGCTTCGGGGTCGAACGTCGCAAAATAGAGGCCCTTGTAACAATCCAACTGCGCGACCGGCGTTAGGCCCCAGCGCTCACGCTCCAATCCCCCGTGATAGGCCTCTTTCAGGTACGGCACCCCGACCAGCCGCCCGTCATTGCGGTAGGTCCAGCCGTGATAGGCGCAGGTGAAGGTTGCGGCATTGCCGGTATCGGCGCGGCACAGCCGGTTCCCGCGGTGCCGGCACACATTGAGAAATGCATGGACCTGGCCGGCAGTATCGCGCACCACCAGAACCGGGTCTTCGGCCATATAGGTCGTGAAGAAATCCCCGGGCTGCGGGATCTGGCTCTCATGACACAGGAAGAGCCAGCAACGTGCAAAGATTCGCTCCAGCTCCCTCTCGTAGATCTCGGGCTCGATGAAAATGCGGCGGCTGATGAGGCCGCGCTCCCCATCGATGAGATTGCCAACGTCCACTCCCATGTGACCTCCTCAAGCCCTTTTGGAACACCTCCCTCTCCGCCCCCGGGGGCGGAGAGGGTCGAGGTGAGGTGGGGGATTCCAGAGAGTTCGCCGCTTACCCACCTCACCCTCCCAGCGCTTCGCGCTGGGCCCCTCCCTCTCCCCCCAAGGGCGGAGAGGGGCTCAGGCGTCGGCTGCCATTTGGGACCAGCTGTCCGCCGCCATCAATTGCGTCCAACGCCGGTAGAATCGTCGATGGTTGCTTTCGCTGTAGCGGTAGTCGCTGGCCCAGGCGCCAAGCTCCTCGTCGAAGTGCTCGTGGCCGAGGCCCATCTCGTAGCAGAGGAACGCACGCCGGGCCACCGCGCCCCGGGCGGTCTGCGTGCATCCCTGCCAGTTGTCCATATCGTCCTGCTCGAAAGTGCCTCCCGGGCCAAACACGCGTGCTCCGGCGAGGCGGAGGGCCTTTTTCACTTCCGGCGGCGCCGCCTTGTCGACAAAGATCCAGGCCCAGACTTCGGTCTTATCGGGCCCGCGCGGGTGCCACACGCGGATCGTGCGCGACGTCGGCCGCAAGATCGAGAAATTTGGAAACACGGTGCCGGCGATCGGTTTTCCGAGCTGCAGCCGCGGCCCGAGGCGCTTCTGCATCTCGGGCAGGATCTGCTCTTCGTAGGCCAGGACTTCCGGCGCCGGCGGGTCGGCCACCATATCGGGCCCAACCGTCATGATGCTGTGGCCGTTGCCGAGCGACAGGGACCTGCCCTCCGCGTCTGGTTTCATGCGAAAATCGCCGCCCGATCCGGTCCGTACCGCGGAGACGTGGCTCCAGGGCACATGATAGCCGTCGCCGGCAAAGTTCTCGGCCGGGAACTTCCAGTTGCACGGCGTGATCCATTTGTGCACGCCGCCGATGAGCTCGATCCCGCCTTCCCGCCTGTCGAAGAACGTATCGAGGTACCAGGCCATCGGCCCGAGATAATCGCGCAGCGGGGGTGCCTGCGGATCGAAGGTGGCAAAGTAGAGGCCCTTGTAGTTGTCCAACCGCGCGACCGGCATCAGACCCCAGCGCTCGCGCTCCAATTCGCCGTGATAGGCTTCCTTCAAATAGGGCACCCCGGCGAGCCGGCCGTCATTGCGGTAGGTCCAGCCGTGATACGCGCAGGTGAAGCTCGCGGCATTGCCGGCATCGGCTCGGCACAGTCGGTTGCCGCGATGGCGGCAGACATTGAGGAAAGCGCGCACCCGGCCGTCACTGTCGCGCACGACCAGAACCGGGTCTTCGCCCATATAGGTCGTCAGGAAATCGCCGGGCTGCGGGATCTGGCTCTCATGGCACAGGAACAGCCAGCAGCGTGCAAAGATCCGCTCCAGTTCCTGCTCGTAGATCTCCGGGTCGATAAAGATCCGGCGGCTGATGAGACCCTTGTCATCGTCGACCAGTCGGTTCAGTTCAGCGGTCATTCGGCTTGCCTCCCCTGCTCAGGCCCGCCGCGGCATCCGGAGAGTGGCTCCGGCGTCGACTGTCAGGATCGTCCCGGTGATGCCCCTGGCATTGGTCCGCGAGGACAGAAATACGTAGGCGCCGGCGAGGTCGCCGGGCGCCAACGCGATCTGCAACGGATTGTTGGCCCGCATCCGCTCCTCGATACTGGGATCGGCGAATTGGGAACGGCCGTCCTGGCGCAGAACCAGCAGCCCGCGCAGATCGGTCATCGTTCCGCCCGGCGCGACCCCGTTCACCCGGATGCGCGGTCCCAATTCGACGGCCAATTGCCGGATCAGCCCGACGACCGCGTGCTTCGAGGCGGTGTAAAGCGGCCCGCCGCCGCCCGAATTCGAGCCCGCCACGGAGGCGGTAAAGACCATCGAGCCGTCTGTCTTTGTTAGTTCGGGCAAAGCCGCTTTGGCGCCGAGGATGCATCCCTTGACATTGACGCCGAACAGCTCGTCGCAGGCCTCGGACAATGTGTCTTCGGGGAAGTCGGCGAGGGAAAGAAAGTTGTCGAACACCCCGGCATTGGCGACAAAGACGTCGAGCCGGCCCAACGCTACCACCGTTTCCGCTACGGCGCGCTTGTTGTCGGCGAGTTGAGCCACATCGCCGGTGACCGCGACGACGGCGTCACCATACTCGGCCCGCAACTCGTCGGCTCGGCCGGGGACCCGGTCGAGCACTCCGACACGCGCGCCTTCCGCGATAAAGCGCGCGACCACCGCCCGGCCGATGCCGGAGCCGCCGCCCGTCACCAACGCCACTTGCCCGTCGAGCCAACCCACGGATCCGTTCTCCTCACCCGTTCAGATTCTTTCTATACCTCAAAGGCACAGAGGTCGATGTCCGACCTCGGGAGGCAACCGATGCAGGATCTCTCTGTCGCGCTGTCCGACGGCGGCGTTTCGCCTGGTGAAGGCTATCTCGAAGAGACACCGGTGCTGCGGAGGCACGCGGGCACTCAGCCCGATCTGTTCCTGCGCTGGAACCGGATTTCGTTATCGGCGCATGTGCTCGATGTAGTTGTCCATCTGCACGGATTTTCGCAACAGGGCAGTGAGATGCCGCTGGCCGAAAAGGTTGGGCGCAGCGGCCTCGATCTGTCCGGCAGGGCGCGGCCGACCCTCGCCCTGGTGCCCCGCGGGAATTGGATCCGGCATTATTATTATGACTTTCCGGCCCTGCTGTCGGGCGGCATCGATCAACTGATGGATTACGGCGTGTCGCTATTCTCCCGAGCCGTGTCCGCTGCGGCAGGCGCACCGCATGCGTTCGCGATGGATCGGCTCATTCTCGCGGCTCACTCCGGCGGCGGCATGCCGGCGGTCGACATCATTGCTGAGGCCTCCCGACCAGCCGACGAGCTTCACGTCTTCGATGGACTTTATGGCAGGGACCCCGCGAGCGGCGACCCGTTGCGCGGGTTGGAGGTCATCGAGGCTTGGCTCGGCGATCGCCTGCGGCGGGAGCCGGAGCGCGAGGGCGCCCTTCGAGTGATCTATATCGAGCAGCAGACGGGTCCCTTCTCGCGCAAAGTCGGGGAACTGATCGCGCGGTATCTGGCGAACGCCGACCCTGCTCTTGCTGCCAGCCTGTCGCGCCGCTACCGGGTCGAAGTCTCTGGCGTGCAGCATTCGCAAATCGCGCGGCGCTGCATGCCCGAGCTGCTGACCTCACCGGACGCTCAGTTCAATTGGCTGGAATTGTCATAGGCCTTGCCGTTAGCATGGCTGGTCACCAGCCTGAGGAGACCAGGAACATGGCCTTTTACGAACTCCGCCAATACAAGGTCCTGCCCGGCAAGATGGATGAGTGGGTCAGGATCATGGAGCAGGAAATCATTCCCTTCCAGACCTCGAAAGGGATGGTCATCTGCGGCAGCTTCCGTGGCGAGACTGACGATTCCGTCTACATCTGGATTCGCCGCTTCGAAAGCGAAGCCGAGCGCGAGGTGCAATACAAAGCGGTCTACGAAAGCGACCACTGGAAGAACGAGATTGCGCCGCGCGTTCCGAATTGCCTCGATCGCTCAGCCATGGTCGTGACCCGCATCATTCCGACGCCGAAGTCGACGATGCGATAGGATGCTCTGATTACGGGAGTGCTGTACTCCCCCGCACAACCTCCGGGAAGCGGCGCTCCTGTTATTACAAGAAATATACAGGCGTTAACTTTCCTTAATCTTCCTTCGAATCCTGTCGCATAAACACGATAGTACGTGAATGTGGCAAAATTAGCGGCGATGTCTTAATTGCTATTCCCATATGTGCTAGACTGGAACACACTGGCTGGTTCCTTGCTGTAGGCGCGCTCGCGGTAGAGGCGGCCGGTCATCGCAATTACGTAAGGTGCGGCGGCGCAGGCCAGCTCGAACTGGCGCTCTGTCAGCGTCAGAGCAGCAGCGCGGCATGCAATGGCAACTCCGTCTCGCGAGGCTGCATCGATCTGGGCGGGTTCCGCTGCGGGAACCGGCGGGGGCGCGGTCGAGAATGAAGCTTCGGGATGGAGCCGAGGCCGGCGACCCCGCCAGGGGGTCGCTTGCTCATAGGCGTGCGCGACCCGCAGTACGGTCGCGTCGTCGAACGGCCGGCCGACGATCTGCATCGACAGCGGCAGGCCCCTATCGCTGAAGCCGATGCACTGTGCCAAGGCCGGGCCGCCGGTAACATTGAATGGCGTCGTCATTGACGGACGCCGTCAGAATTCGATCGTCCGCCACGCGCCGAGCCGCGGTGCCGGAGCGCCGGCGGTCGCCGTCACCAGCACATCGAAATCGGCATAAATCGGCGCCATTTCGGCCAGCATGCGGCGCCGCTCGCGCTGCGCCTGGTTTTCACCACTGGGCCGCAAGAGTTTTCGAGATGTCCGAAGGCGAGATAAAGCCGGACCTCTCTTTTCCACCTGCCTAATACCGCCCAAAATCTATCGTTGTCTCTTTATGAGAATCAGCCGGGATCAGGAATACCTCAGGACCTCTGTTGCGTCTCGATAGCTGCTAACCTTTCGTCGATGCTGTTGAGACGCTGAGAGATGGCCGCAAAGATTTCGTTATTTGTTCCGTTTATCTCGTTCTGTGTCTCAAGGCGGACATTTATTGCCTTCATCGTTTCTAGTATCTCACGATGCATCTCAAGCTGTGTTTTCATGAATTCCGAATTGACTTCGCTCAACGTTGTCTCCCTTGGTGAGGTTACCTTCTAATGCCGTCTCTTAGCCGTGGCTCGTGGTGGCTCATAATGCTTCAACGGCGATTCGGATCGGATTTTACCGAGAAATCTCTCGCAACGTGCGGATGCGGGGCGAGAGGAAGTAGCGATCACCCTCGATTATCTGCCGAAGCTCCCTTTCGAGATGATCGTTTGTTAGTCGCTTAGTTCGATGTTCACACCTATGATATGGTGAGGGTCATGGCTCACGTCCATTTCACGGAGAAACGATTTAATGGCAGTTGACCCGAACGACCCGACCCTGGTTGCGCTCTTAGAGCGGGTCAAAACCCTTGAGGAGACGGTGAGGAGGCTGCAAACCGAAGTCGCAGATCTGAAGAGGCCTCCCCGGCCGCCCCTGCAAGCACCAGAACGACGCAAGGTGTGAGAACGAAACGTTCCTACCGGAGTTCCGGCATCTCAAATGAAATGAGATAATCGTTCCCTCTTTTAAAGTAGCTGTAATTTATCTTGTACTCCTGATTATTGTTTAACATGACATTCGCTGCGCAATCAATCAAGTCACCGATCTGTCTTACCAAATAAGGGTGAGACATGAAGACGATAGTGAGCCCGTAGACTTTCCCGATCGGGGCATTCTCCATCGTTCGCTTGAGGTCCCCCTGAGCCGTAGAGCACCGCTCCTGGCCCCCCACCATTCTGGGGCTCTCGCGCTCGGGCGCGGAAGCGATGGGCGAGAAAACAATCGGGATAGCGATCAGACCTACCACGATTACCGCTGTTACGAGTGCCCCATAAACTGCTAATAGCTTTTTCACCCAATGTGCCTTCGGAACGGGTAAGTCCGTAGCGGACGTACGCTAATGGGGGCAAAATATTATCAGGGGTGAACCGCCTCATCAAGATCGCCTCAATCCCCGATTCCGTTATCTACCCCGTGAGACAAACCGCAGCAGCCCGAGGGGTACAATAGGCTAGATGCTCGGACGATGGGCCGCCATGCGCGAATTCATGGGTCGCGAGCTTGTCGGTCAGAACGGCTCCCGCCTCGTAGAGCTTGCGCACGGTCGTGGCGTCGGCGGAGGGAACCGTTTCGAGACAGATTCTCGAATGGCCGGTCGTGCGGATGCCGGCCGTCGAATAGATGTCCTTCAACCCGAACGGGACGCCGTGCAGGGGGCCGCGATATTGGCCCGCCATGATCTCGCGCTCGGCTCGGCGCGCCTGGTCGAGCGCCCGCTCAGGGGTCAGCAACAGGTATGCGTTGAGCTGCGGGTCGAGCGCCTGCGTCCGCCGGATCAGCGCGGTCGTCAATTCGACCGGCGACAGCCGCTTTCCCTCGATCAGCCGCGCCGCCTCGGCGATGGTCAGAAAGGCGAGTTCTTCAGCCATCTCGGGCCCTCAGCGTTGTTCTAGGCTGGAGGGGCGACCGAGAGGCGGCCGACCACCTTGTGGCGCTCGATCAGGCGCGCGACGAGCCCGGATTTCTTCGCCTCCTCGACAAAGTCGCGCAGAAAGGCGGCGCCGGCGGAATTGGTCCGCGCGGTGCCGACCGCCTGCTGCACGGCGGTGAACTGCCCGTCGAGAATGCGCGCTCCGGGCAGTTTCTCGAGATCCGACAGCAGCCCCGGGCGCAAGCCGGCGAGCGCATCCATCTTGTCGTCGACGAATTGCTTGAACGCGGCACCGCCGCCACCCTCCGAGCGCACGACTTCGGCATGCTTGATGTTGCGCGCGAGCCACAAATCATAGGCGCTGCGCGCGCTCACCGCGATGCGCACGCCGGGCTTGTCGACATCGGCAATGCTTTTGAGGGACGATCCCGCCGGCACCAGATACGTCGCCTCGATCTCGACATAGGCGGGCGTAAAGGCGATCTTCTCGGCGCGCTGCGGCTCCGCGCCGATGAGGCCGATGTCCCAAACGCCGGTCCCGGCCGCATCTGCAAGCTCGCCCGGCCGTGCGTACGGCACATAGGCGACCGGAACGCCCAGCTGCGAAGCAATCTCCCGCGCCATGTCGGGCGCCACCCCCTCGGGATCGCCCGCCGCAGTGCGGCCGGTTACCAGCAGGAAATTGCCCATATTGATGGCCGCACGCAGAACGCCGGTCGGGGCAAGCTCGGAGACGACTTCTTGAGACATGGGAAATCCGCGGTTGGTGGCGTTGACTGCCTCAGTTTGGATTATCGGCGGCGGGTAAGCACGCGAAAACTCGCCCTGTGGATAACCCTGTTGAAAACTGGGTGGAAACCGCGCCTGGCGCGCCGCGCAGCTTAGGTTCTCGTAGAATTCTCCAACTTGCGCTCTACTGCAGAAGACCAGGTGCACCCTCCATTTTTGCAACTTTGACTAGCCTTATCCAATACCGGATAAATGTCTTACGACCGTCACACTCGTTGTGAACAACTCGTTTTCACACACCATGACTCCCTGATCGGGATGGCTTGCGGCGGCCGGCTTGGCTAGGTTCGGCGGATCTTGGCGGCAGCAGGAGCATCCCCATGGAATTCGGCATGTTTCACGAGTTTCCGTCACTTCCGGGCCGGACCGAGAGCGAGGCCTTTGACGAGGCCATCGCGCAGGTCGACGCGGCCGAGCGGCTGGGGCTCGATGTGATGTGGCTGGCCGAGCTTCATTTCGAGCCGCGGCGGTCGGTATTGTCGGCGCCGCTCAGCATCGCCAGCGCGATCGCCGCACGTACCCGGCGCATGAAGATCGGCATCGCCGTCCAGGTATTGCCGCTGTGCCATCCATTGCGATTGGCCGAGGAGGCCGCGACCGTCGATCAATTGAGCCACGGCAGACTGATCTTCGGGGTCGGTCGCAGCGGCGTGGCGCAGACTTACGAGGCCTATGGGGTGTCCTACGCCGAAAGCCGCGACCGCTTCCGCGAAATCCTCGACATCGTCGAACAGGCCTGGACCAAGCCGAGCTTCTCGTATCGCGGCCAGTATCACAGCTTCAAAGACGTCGCGGTGGTGCCAAAGCCTTACCAGAAGCCGACGCCGCCGATCCGCATCGCCGCCAGCACCCCCGACACCTTCCCCGCGATCGGCCGGCGCGGTGCGCCGATCTTCGCCTCGGTGCGCCACACGACTTGGGATGACCTCCCCAAGCAGATCCGGACATATCACGACGCCTGGGAGGAAGCGGGGCACCCCGGCCGCGGGCAGGTCTTCGTCTCGGCGCCGACCTATATCGCCGAGACCGAGGAGCGCGCCCGCGCCGAGCCTAAGGAAAGCATCATGCATTTCTACCATGAGCAGGCGAACCTGCTCGAAGGCGCGGCGCGGCTGGTCGACCCGGAAACCGCCGCCCGGCGGATGCGGCGCGTCGACCAATTGCGCAGCCTTCGATATGAAGACGGCTTGCGCAATCATGCATTGGTCGGCACCCCGGAGGCGATTGCCGAGCGCCTGAAGACCCTGCGCCGGGAAATCGGCCTCACCGGCATTCTCGCCGAGCTCAATTGCGGCGGCCTCATTCCGCATCAACAGGTGCTGACAGCAATGCAGCTGCTGTGCGAGGACGTCAAACCCCGCCTTGCCGGCTAGAGGAATTTCACCACAGAGGCGCAGAGGTCAGTTTCGCCACGTATTCCGGCACAATCTTGCTGGCCGGACCGTAGCTTCGTTCGACGAAAAGGCTGGCGCTGTGCGAGGGTTCGAGGTTGAGCTCGACCGTGTGCGCGCCGGCGCGACGGGCTTCTTCGACAAAACTCGCCGCCGGCTCGACGCTGCCTGAAGTGCCGATAGAAACGAAGACCCTGCACTGCGCAAGGACCTGATAAATCGCATCGAGGCCCAATGGCATCTCACCGAACCAGACGACATGCGGGCGGAGCTGGCCCTCGATCGCGCAGATCGGGCAGCCCTCATTGCCGGTCAAATCGTCATACCAGACGGTGGTCTTGCCGCAGGCGGTGCAGCGCGCCTTCAGTAGCTCACCGTGCATGTGGACGACGGCGCGTGACCCGGCACGCTCGTGCAGATCGTCGATATTCTGGGTGGCGATCATGACCTCGCCCGGCCGCATCGCTTCGAGCCGGGCCAATGCCTCGTGCGCGGCATTGGGGGTGATCGAGGGGTGCTGCAATTGCCGCCGTCGCGCGTCGTAGAAGGCCAGCACCCGCGCCGGATCGCGCGCAAAGGCCTCGGGTGTCGCCACCTCTTCGAGGCGCACCGTCGCCCAGATCCCCCCGGCATCGCGAAACGTCGCAAGCCCGGATTCCCGCGAGATACCGGCGCCGGTCAGGACGAGGATCTTGGGGACCTCGGGCCAAAGGTTGCGCATGCCTCTCATCGTCGCCTCCAGCAACGCTGAATTTTTTGATCTACGTATTCGGGCACCCGGTAATACATCCTGATAGCCAGACGTATCTATATCAAACACTTAGTACCAAAAAGTGCCTAGGGGCTAACCCGGGGCTAACAATCTCGGGGCAGATCGTTCATGATCCTACGATACCGCCGTCGACACCGGGTATGCCAGGGGGCATCGGCGACGATCAGCTCATATCCGGATGATGCCGCGATATTTCGCTCAAGTAGCGCAACCCTCCAGGATCTCGGAGCGGGCTGCGAGCGTGTTTCGATCTGCCCCGATATAACTCGACTCCTTTGCTGTTAGCGAAGCCGTCAGAAAGCGTGATCCTGGTTTCAAATCGTCGGGAATCCGAGGGATGTCCGTTGACAGCTTTTTCTGATCGTGAGGTAATGTTTTCGTTGATTTAAGTGCGGCGACCGTCCCGGTCACGTCAAGAACACAGATCAAGCACAAAGGGAGGCAAATGAACATGTGCCCGAAGGCAAGCAGGGTGTTCCAGTATCTCGTATCGGCTCTCGGGCTCGGTGCAGTGATCGGCTGGAGTTCGCCCAGTGATGCCTACATCCAACGGATCGTCATCGATCAGACAGCCACCGTCAACTTTACACCGATCACTTTGGGAACGTCGACTCCCGGCTCCGCGACATCCTATACGATCTACACGGGTCGGATATTTGGTGAACTCAAGCCAAATGATCCTGACAACAACAAGATCATCACAGATATCGACCTTGCGCCCAAGAATAAGGGCAGGGTTGAATACATTGCCAACTTTGAGATTATCACACCGACCGATCCAACACAGCGCAGCGGACTAATGATCCACGCGGTGCCAAACCGAGGAGGCAACGCGATCACTACAAGTGCGCTGATACAAGGTGCGACTTATGTTCAGAGTGGTTGGCAGGGCGACCTTCTGGCGCAATGCTCACCGTTCCCGGCGATCCCGTATCCCTGCTTTGACCTGAACTCTGGACCTTATGGCAACCTGAACACCACCACTGGGGTCTTCACTCCTCCTCAGGTATCTGATGTCGCGGGTGCGTCGGGCCTCAAGAGTTTGGCGAGTTTTGTCGTACAGGTGCCGGTGGCAAGCAATCCGAACGGAAAGGATCCTATCACTGGTCAGGTGTACAGTCACGTGTGCACTGGGACTAATGGATGCGGCTTAGCAGTCGGAAGTGCGCCCACAAGCACGGCGCAGTTGGTAATTCAGGGCCCGGCATTTGCCCCGTACCAGCCGGCAAGCATGGACACGAAACGGGCTGAGTTCTGGACCGTATCGTCTCAAACCTTTGAAGGCATGGATAGCAAAGAGACGCGTATCCGGAGCGACCAGTGGGCCTGGGCATACTGCCCCGGTGGTTGGCCCGGCACGCCAAATCCTAACTGGATCTGTTTGAAAAACGGCCCGTTTAACCCAAGCCTCCTGTATGAAATGGCCTACACGGCGAAGAACCCGTTAGTGCTTGGGGCCGGATTTGCCGCGTTTCGTGACCTTGGCTCTTTCCTCCGCTACGAGACGGCTGCCCCAGGTGGGGGTTCAAACCCGATCTCCGGCACCGTCAAGAAGACATACACCGTTGGTTCGTCGCAGTCGGGCGCATTCATCCATGGCTTTATCTTCTGGGGCTTCAACAAGGACGAAAACGGCCGCACTGTCTTTGACGGCGCCTGGCCGCAGATCGACGGGCGGATGATGGTTATGAACATCCGTTGGGGTCAGCCGAATAACCTCATGTACCTGTACATGGGCGGCGACGAAGCACCGGTCTGGTGGGCGGACTATCCGAACTTGGCCCGTCGCCTTCCGCCAAACGGCATGCTCCACCGCTGCGCGAACAGCAATACATGTCCGCAGATCCTGGAAACCTTCGGTTCGGCGGAGCTCTATTCCGAAAAGTTCTCGGCAAGCCTGTGCGGCTTCACTTGCATTGCGGACATTCGGCTGCCTTCGAATGTTTATCGGTACTACTCGCCGGGCGCTACGCATGGCGGTGGCTCGGGCAGCTTCGCCTGGGTTGCCCCCAATACGGCCCCACCGGCCGGTCAGTCGCTTCTCCAAGATCCAATTCCGGAGACGTTTACCAACAATGCGTTGACGTATGCTTTTATCCAGTTGCTCATGTCGGGTACGCCGATGCCGCCAAGCGTCTATCCCACGCTCGCGCGCGGAGAACTGGTGCCTAACAACGCGGCGGCCGAGGGATTTCCCACCAATATCCCTGGTCTTCCGTATCACGGGGATCAGGCTTGGCCGCCGTTTGTCTATGACTTCGGACCCGGCGAGAACTACGACCAAGAGAGTGGCATACCAACTATCCAGCCACCAATCATCAACGGTGTGCTGCCCGTCTATGCGACGAAAGTGAATAAGGACGGCAACGAAGACGTCACCGGCTTGCCAACCGTGCTGGGAGAGGCCCCTTTGGGTACTTATGTGGGTTGGAACTTGGCCACAACCGGCTGGTATGGGCCCAATGCAAGTAACGGCCCGGTAAGCGTCGGCCAGGTCTTTGCTGGGGCGGGCAACAGCGGAGGCTATTTACCCTTCTGGGACACCAAGACTAACCGTCAAGCAGCCGGTGATCCGCGTCCGTCATCACTCCAGGAGCGGTACGGTACCCATGCTGGCTACGTCTGCGTTGTAACGACTGCTGCGAATGAGGCTGTCCACGAGCGCTTCCTTCTCTTGTCGGACGCACAAACGCTCATTTCTAATGCGACTGCATCGAACGTGCTCGCGTCCTACATGCCGACGCCGGACGATATCAAACTAGCTAAGTATTTGTGCTCGCATTAAGGTAAGTTTCCTTAACGACTGAATACTGGACGGCGGATTTAGGGCAACCTGATCCGCCATTTATTTGCGGAACTCAAGGTTAAATTGGCCCAATAGCAGGTCTGACTCAGATAGTTTGGCGAACACGATGAAAAGTTCCCGGTAGGAGGACAACACGATTTGCTTAGGGCGGGAAGGCATGCTAGATCCACAATATTCCATGCCCGCGTTTGCTCTTCACGCTTCCCGCATTGGATATCATAGGGCATTGCGATCTCCGGAAATGCTTACTGTTACTCAGCCGCCAGCCGCCAGCCGCCAGCCGGTTGCGCGAATGCGGCCGGAATCCGCGTTGAAGGTGCGCGGAGCGCGTTTTCCAGCTTGCAGAAGCCGTAGCCGCATATGCGCTCCTGAGCCTGCGATACCAGAGGCCAGATCGTATCATGGCGCCGATGCACCTGCCGGCAGATGGCGTCGACCCCCGTTCCTCGCCGAACCAGCGTCTCAACCTCGGCCGCTGGTTCGCGCAATTTGCGATCGGACATGCTCACGGCTCACCCCCACCGGACTTTTTGTGTAACCGGCGCGGTCGGCTCTGCAGCCATTCGGCGATTTCGTCTGCGAAACCAGGCGAGACGGTTAGGGCTGATTTGCACCGGTGCCGCGACATATGTGCCGTTTTCGCAGAATTACCTAGCAATATCTGAGGTTGACGGGGCTAACGGTTAGCCTGATTTAGCCCCAGTTTGGTCCGCGTATTCGGGCACCCTGTAATATACCCACAGCAGGTTCGCCAACAGCACGGCCGCCGTCACGAGGAACACCCAGCGCAGGCCGAAGGCGGCGGCGACGGCGCCGCCGGTCAGCGGGCCCAGCGAGTTGCCGAGGAAGGTCGCTGACGCGGTGATGCCGTAGATGGCGCCGCGCTCGGCGCGCGGCACGAGGCGGCCGACCAGCGCATTGGCGGTCGGCAATAGGCCGCCGATGAAGAGGCCGACGCCGAACCGCTGGGCGGTGAACAGCCAGTAATTCTCGGTGAAGGCCTGCGGCAGTGTCGTCAGGGTCGCGCCACACAGGCAGATCAGCAATACCCGGCGGTAGCCGATCCGGTCGCTGCGATTGCCGAGGAACGGCGCCGCAATGACATTGGCGAGCCCGGTCACCGAAAACGCGATGCCGCTCAAGGTGGCGAGGTCGGGGCGGGGACCGACCATTTCCTGGACATACAAGGTCACGATCGGCTGCACGGTGCGCACCCCGAATTGCGCCATCATCAGCACAAAGAACAATGCCAACAGGACCGGCGTGCTCGCTACCGCGATCAGGCTGCTGAGGATCGATCGTCTGCCGCGCGCCTTCGGCGGCGCCACAAAGCGCTCGTCGACGGCGAACCAGACGAGAGCCAGCGACAGCAGGATCGTCGCCGAGGTGCAGTAGAACGGAATGCGGTAGCTGCCGGTCAGATCGGCCAATGCGCCGCCGATCAGCGGACCTACCAAGGAGCCGACGAGCTGGCCGGTGCTGAGCCAGCCGAGCGCATAGCCGAGCCGCCCCTCCGGGACTTGGCTCGCCACCAGCGCGATTGCCGCGCTGGAAAATCCGGCGAACACGCCCATCAGCGCGCGAAACGCAAAAAATTGCCAGACATTCGCCGCCACGCCCATCAGCGCGGTGAACACGCCGATCGCGAGGCTCGAGCGCAACAGCATCAGCTTGCGGCCGCGGCGGTCGGCGACGCGTCCCCACACCGGTGACGCAAAGGCCGCGACAAAGGACGTGACGCCGTTGAGGATGCCGGCCCACAGATCGACCGCGCTCGCCGTCTCGACCCCGAGTTCGGGCAGCAGCAGCGGCATGATCGGGCTCAGCACCGAGAACGCCCCCGTCATGATGAATTGAATGCCGACCATGACCCAGAGCGTGCGCCGCCATTGCAACGCGGCGGCGGGGTCCGCCTCGGCTGCACTCGGTTGTGGCATCGCGCTGCCGTGCTCTTTGCTCACCTCGCTGCCGCTCCGCCGGGCCAATTTCCGCACGTTTACGAAGGTAAAAAAAGTAAGAGACTTTTACGCATGACTGGTCTAGCTTTTCTGCAAGGCTCCGTTAAAGGGCCGCGTCGAACCAGGAGGGCGCCATGGCGGCAGTCGAGAGGGAAATTGCAAACCCCGTGCCGTGGTGGAAGGAGCCGACGAAAGAGCAATGGCTAGCCTGGGTCGGCCGCTTGGCTCGGCTGGACCCTGGACGCGTTCGATTTCACGATTTTCCTGCTGATCATGCTGCCGATCGCGCAGGAATTCCACGTCCCGCTGACCGCGGTCACCGCGGTCTTCACCGTTGACATTATGGATGCGGCTGGTGGGCGCCACCGCCTCGGGCTGGCTCGCCGATCGGATCGGGCGCAAGAAGCCGCTGATGATCTCGATCGCGTGGTACTCGGCCTGCAACTTCATCGCCGCCTTTTCGCCGGCCTTCTGGTTCCTGTTCCTGTTCCGCGCACTGCTCGGCATCGGCATGGGCGCGGAATGGCCGGTCGGCGCGGCGCTGGCGATGGAGAACTGGCCGATCCGCTCGCGCGGCTTCATGGGCGGCGTGCTGCAATCTTCGTGGGGTCTCGGCGCCCTGCTGTCGAGCGCGGCCTATGGCCTGCTCTATACGATTCGATCGGCTGGCGCGGTCTGCTGATGATCGGCGTTCTGCCGGCGCTGTCGATCGTCTATGTGCGCCACTTTGTCAAAGAGCCGCCGGTCTGGGTCGAGAACCGCCGGCTGCAGCGCGCCCAGCAGCGCGAGGTCAAGTGTGCCGCTGCTCAAGATCTTCAAGCGGGGCCTGCTCTGCAACACGCTGACCGCCTGCTGGTGGATGGCCAGCGCCTTTGTCGTCGGCTACTCGATCGGCGGTCTGTTCCCGACCTATCTGCAAAAAGATCTGCACCTCAGCCCCGGGCTTGTCGCGTTGCCGGTCATGCTGCAAAGCCTAGTGTTCTTTCTTATCCGGGTCGGCTCTGGGGCTGGCTGGCGGACCGCGTCGGCCGCCGCTGGGCGATCATCATCCCCGCCCTACTGACGATCCCGATCGCGCCGCTCTATCTGCTGACACACGACTACACGATGATCGTGGTGTTTTTCACGATGCAGGGCTGCGTTCGGCGGCGGCGGCATGCACGCGCTATACCCGGCCTATCTCGCCGAGACGATTCCCGACCGAGGTGCGCGCCACGGCGGCGGCTTCGTCTATCACCAGGGCGCGATCTTCGGCGGCTTGACGCTACCGATCATCACCTATTTCGCCATCAACTGGCATCTCGGGATTTCGCCATCCCGATGATGATCGGCACGACTGTCGCTTGCGTCAGTCTCGTCCTCGCAATCGCCAGCCCGGAAACCCGCGGCAAGCAACTTGTGCCGGATCTCAGTCGTGGCCTGATCACGCAGTGCGGCTAAGAGTCGCGGACGCCGGATCGCCGATGCTTCGCTATGACGCAGACTGCACGGCAAAAACGAAATGATTAGAAATTAATCACAAAAAACAAGAGACAATCGCGCAACGCTCTACTACAGTTCTTGCAAGGCTTGGTTTTACGAGCCGGCATGAACGGAGAGGTGGAGTATGGCGGCGGCGGAGACCGTAAGGGCTATCCCCTGGTGGAGGGAACCGACCAAGGATCAGTGGTATGCCTTTGTAGCGGCGTGGTTGGGCTGGACGCTCGACGCCTTCGACTTCACCGTGTTCCTGCTGATCATGCATCCGATCGCCGAGACCTTCCACGTCTCGATGACGGCGGTGACGTTCGTCTTCACGATCACGTTATGGATGCGCCTCATAGGCGCCACCAGCTCGGGCTGGCTCGGCGATCGGATGGGTCGCAAGCTGCCGTTGATGATCGCGATCCTTGGCTATTCGGCGTGCAACTTCATCGCCGGTTTCTCGCCGACCTTCTGGTTCCTGTTTCTGTTCCGCGCAATCCTCGGCCTGTTTATGGGCGCCGAATGGCCTGCCGGCGCCTCCTTGGCGATGGAGACTTGGCCGCAACGCTCGCGCGGGCTCATGGGCGGTCTGCTGCAAGGCTCGTGGGGCCTCGGCTTTCTCCTGTCGTTCGCGATCTACGGGCTGTTCTTTAATTCGATCGGCTGGCGCGGCATGCTGTGGGTCGGCGTGTTCCCTGCCTTGGCCGTGTTTTATATACGCTTCTTCGTCAAAGAGCCCGAGGTATGGATCGAAAACCGGCGGCTCCAGCGCTCCCAGAAGCGCGAAGTCAAGGCGCCGCTGATCAGCATCTTCAAGCGCGGCATGATCCTCAATACGCTGAGCTGCTGCTGGTTCATGGCCAGCGGGTTCGTGCTGTACTATTCGATCAACGTGCTGTTCCCGACGCATCTTCAGGTCGACCTGAAGATGTCTCCCGGGGCGATCGGCGAGATCGGTGTGGCTGCCAACCTCGTCGTCTTCCTGGCCAGCATAGGTTGGGGCTGGGTGGCCGATCGGTTTGGCCGCAAGGCGGCGCAGATCCTGCCCGCCCTGATCGCCATCCCGATCGCCCCGCTGTATCTGCTGACCGGCAATTTCACGCTGATCTGGTGGGCCTTTGTAATCCAGGGCGCGTTCGGCAGCGGCGGCTTTGCCAGCCAGGCGCCGGCCTACCTCGCCGAGCGGTTCCCGACTGAGGTGCGCGCCACGGCAGCCGGGTTCTGCTACCACCAGGGGGCGATCTGGGGCGGCCTGGTGGCACCGATCCTGGCTTGGTTCGCCACCGGAGGCGGAGGTAATCTGGGCTACGCCATTCCGATGCTGGTCGGGACGATTGCCGCGGCCCTGAGTTTCGCCATCGCGATCGCGCTCGGTCCGGAAACGAGGGGCAAGGAACTCTCCGCCGATCTGGTCGTGGCCTGAACGCCGCTCACAGACCAAAGAAACAGCCTTTTCCGGCAGCGATCGGGAGAGGCTGTTTTTGTTGTTCACGACGCACCTGAAGCTGACCGCGATGGAGACGGCGGTGCCGTTCATTCCCGCCGCGATCGCGATCCCGACCGCACCGCTTTATCTGTTCACCGGCAGCGAGTTCTGGATCACCGTCGGTTTTGGTCTGCATGGCGCCTGTGGCGGCGCTCTCTGCAGCCAGCTCCCGAGCGGCGCCTGACTAGGCCGCTACCCACCCCTGATAATCCTTGGCGATCGCCGCAACCGCGGCCTCGTAAAGGCGCCGTCCTGCCTCGGGTGTCGCCAGAGCGGGGTTCGAGCCGATGCGGCCGTCGGGGAATTTGCGGCGGTAGTCGGCCGCGTCGGCGAAGTCGCCGCGTGGTGCTACCTGCGGGTCGAGGATGGCTGCTTTGATCGAGCCCGGATAAGCGAATTGGGTAATTGCAACCTCGCTCGGAGTTGCGTGGCTGCCCTCGGAATCGCCATACAGTTCCTTTGCCAGATCGTGCACCTCCTGGTTCTGCCACCAATTCTTCAGCCGGCATTTGATCGGTGGCGTGTTGCCCGCTGCGCCGAGACTGCGCGTCGCATAAATCTCGGAAAAGGCGGCAGCTAGGGTGGGGATATTCCCGCCGTGCCCGTTGAGAAAGTAGAAGCGTTCGAATCCGTGTATCGTCAAAGACTCGACCATTTCCTTGAGCACAGTGATCAGTGTGCTCGGACGCAACGTCATCGAGCCGGAAAAGCCGAGATGGTGTTGCGCCATGCCGACCGAGATGGTCGGCGCGACAAGAGCCCCGGCAGCCTCACCGGCCCCTCGCGCAATCACCTCGGCGCAGATCGCATCGGTGCCGATCAGGCCGGTCGGCCCGTGCTGCTCGGTCGAGCCGATCGGTAGGATAATTCCCCGGCTGGTCTGAAGATAAGCCTCGACCTCCTGCCAGGTCTGCAACTGAAGCTGCATTCGCGATCCTTTTCGCCGCGGGTTGATGTCGCCCACTGGGCAACGTTCCGATACTACCACGCTGGCTTCTCGGGATACGTCAGGATTGACGACAGGTTTAGAATCGCGGTTCCTTGTGATAGGTTTTGTCGCTCTGGTTTGGAACGCCTTAACCAATGAAGCCTGCGGTCTTCCTGTTCTGCGTACTGGTCCTGTGGGTTGGCGGATGCTCTTGGATCCCGAGGGCCGGACCGTCGACGAGCGATGTTCTCGAGCAAGGACAGGCCGCAGGCGAGATCCTTTTCGAACGTCGTCCAGGTCGACGACCGGGTGGTCAACGCCCTGATCGCTCAACCAAAGGAGAGGTTTGCGCTTCGCTTCACAAAAGATGCCCAGCCGCCGGAGGTCAAGATCGCGATCGGCGATACCGTCTCGGTGCTGATTTGGGAAAGCGCTGCGGGTGGGCTGTTCAGCGAAACACCGCCGGCTCCGGCTCCGACCGGCGGGAGGTCGGGGATCGAGCCGCTTGCCCCGGAGTCGCGGCCGCCGCCGAGTGGACAACAGGACCAATTCGGGATCCCGCGCCAGCCAACGGAACCGGGCCGCCCACAGGAGGAGCAACGGCCGGGTGCCGGCAAGTCGTTTTCGCCCGAGGCGATCGGCGCGGCCGCCGGGCGGCGGTCTGCTACGATCCCGGATCAGGAGGTCGGCGCTGATGGTGCGATCAGCGTGCCCTATGCCGGGCGCGTCCCCGCGGCTGGCCGATCGCCGGTGGAGGTGCAGCAGGCGATCGAGGCGCGGCTCGCCGGGAAGGCGCTCGGGCCGCAAGTCCTGGTAATCGACAAAAAAAGCGCGGCCAATGCCGTGACCGTGCTCCTAAATGTGTCCGGGCAGGAGCGCTCCGTCGGATCGGGTGAAACTTCCATCGAGAACCTCATCAGTAATTTATCGAGCCCGGTCGAGGCCTCGGCCGCGGCAGCAGCCGGCGCGGGAGTGTCGCCGAACCTCATTCAGGCTGCGTCGGCGGCTGGTATGAGAGTGCCCCTCTCGCCCGGCGGCGACAGGTTGCTGCAGATCATTGCCGCGGCGGGCGGCGCGAAGGCTCCAGTCCACGAAACCTTCGTCCGACTGTCCCGCGGCGGGGTGACCGCAACGATCCCGTTGGAACAACTGGTCGCGGACCCGGCCGAGGACCTCTATGCGGCACCCGGCGACATAGTCACTCTCGTTCGCTCACCGCAAACCTTTAGCGTCTTCGGCGCGATCGGCCGGAACGCCGAAATCCCCTTTGACGCACGCAACATCACACTCGGCGAGGCGCTCGCGAAATCGCAGGGTTTGCGCGATGACCTCGCCAAGCCGGAAGGCGTGTTTCTGTTCCGCTATGAGCCCAACTCAGTGCTCCAGGCACTGGGCGAGCCGATCGCCGCCGGCGCCGGCGGACGCGTTTCACCGGTGGTCTATCGCTTCGATCTGCGGGACGGCAAAGCCTATTCGCTCGCGCAAGAGTTCCCGGTCTACGACAAGGACGTCATCTTTGTCGCCGACGCGCCGGCCGCGCAGGTCTACAAATTCTTCACTGCGCTCAATCAAGTCACCGGTCCGATCGTGACCGGGTTGGTGACCTGCCGTTACGTGAACTGTTGAATGAGTTGAGTTAAATGGGTCCGCTAGCGCTCGAGGCCGCCGAGCCTGTTGGCGTGGAAGCGAGCGATGTCCTCGAGCCCGAGGTAATTGATGTCGCCCGGTGTGGCCAGTCCGATTGCTGCAGCAAAGCCGCCGAGACGAATGGCCAGATCAACATCGGCGTCGAGCAACCCATGGATCAGCCCGGCAACAAACAAATCGCCGGCGCCGATGCGGTCGACGACTTCCACCTCGAGGCGGGGCGCGTAGCGAAACTCGCCGCGCGCGAGTAGCAAAGTCCCGGGCTCGGCATCGGGCGGCCGAGTCAGCGCGACGAGCGGCACCGCATAGCGTGCCGCGATCGCGGTGGCGAGGTCCTCGCCTGCCTGAGCGAACCCCAACACATTCTGCGCATCTCGCTCGGCAAGAACGAGCAAATGCAGATGTGGCGCCACCCCGTCCAGCGCGGCTCTTGCGTCGGCCGGGTTGGTCAAGGTGCCGCGATAGTTCAGATCGTACGACACCGGCTTGCCGGCGGCCCCCGCGAGCGCGGCGAGATGGAGGACCAATGCCCGGCAACTCGGGCCGAGCGCCGGGGTGATGCCGGAGAGATGCAGCCACGCGCTCGCCTGAACCAGCGACTCCCACGGCGCATCCTCGAAACCGAGCTCCGAGGCCGCCGAATGCTTACGGTCATAGATGACCCTGCTGGTTCGCGGCAGTGGGCCGGGTTCATAGAACATCAGCCCCAAGCGGGCATTTTCGATCCACCGTACCCAGCTTGTGTCGACGCCATGCCGCCGCGCCTCGCCATCGACGATGCGGCCGAGCGGCCCCGCGGGCAACCTCGTCACCCAGGCGACCCGGCGACCCAGCCGCGCGAGCAGGCAGCCGACATTGAGCTCGCTGCCGCCGACCCCGATCTCGAAAAGCCGCGCCTGATCGAGCCGCTGCTGGCCCGGTGGCGACAGCCGCAGCAATGTTTCGCCCAGCGTCAGCAAATCATAGCTGCCCTCGAGCGAAGGGGTCATCTGCACGGGAAAGAAGCCAGCCCCGGGTGGACGCGATCACGCCAAGCTTTTCGATACCATCTCATATGTATTCTTGCTGAGGTCGTGGGTGGCGAGAACGCGCTCCAGCTCCCCGCGCATCAGGGCTTGGCGGGCCGGTTCGTGGCGGCGCCACGAGCCGAGCGACTGGACGAGACGCGCCGCGGTGGTCGGGTTGAGCGGATCGAGGGCGATGACCTCGTCGGCGAGCAGCCGATACCCGGCGCCGCTCGCATCGTGAAAACGCAGCTGGTTGGCCTGCGCGAAGGTGCCGACCAGGGCGCGAACCCGGTTCGGGTTCTTGCGTTCGAAGGCCGGATGGCGCGTCAAATCCCGCACGCGATCCGGGGTTTGCGGCAAAGACGAGCGCGCCTGCAGGGCGAACCACTTGTCCGTGACGAGATCGTCGTGCGACCACAATTCGTAGAAACGGGCGAGCGCCACGGCGCGCTCGGGCCGATCGAGGTCGACGAGCACCGTGAGCGCCGCCAGCACATCCGTCATATTTCGCCCGGCCTCGAACTGCGCCATGGCGAGCTGCCGCACCCTTGTCGGGATCGGCGGCGGCGAGATAGGCGAGGCAGGCGTTGCGCAACGCTCGCCGGCCGATCGAGGTGCCGTCGATCTTGTAGGGTCCCGCATCGGCGAGCTCTCGGTAAGCCGCAGCAAATTCCGCCGCCAAGGCTTCGCCGAGCGCCGCGCGGGCGCCTTCGCGGGCGGCGTGAATGGCGTCGACGTCCACGACGGCGAGTTGGTCGGCGAGAAAAGCCTCGCTCGGCAAGGTCAGAGCCTCGGCGGCGAAGGCCGGATCGCGGTCGGCATCGGCGAGGATACGGCGCATCGCCGCGACGAGATCCGAGGTCGAGCGGTGCGAGGACCTCGCCGCGCTGATAGGCGGACAATCCGGTCGAGCAGCAATTTCGTCGCGACCTGCTGGCCGGCTTCCCAGCGGGCGAACGGCTCGGTGTCGTGCACGGCAAGAAATTTCAACCGGTCGAGCGGGACATCCTTCAGTTTGACGGGGGCCGAGAAACCCCGCAGCAACGATGGCACTGGCGGCGCAGGGACATCGACAAAACGAAAACTCTGGTGCAAATCGGCAAGCGGAAGGACACGCGTCCCGGTCCGGCCCGCGGCTTCGTCCTCCAGCCGGGTCGGTAATTCGCCGCCTTCCGGCCCGATCAATCCCATCGCCAACGGGATCAGCATCGGCAATTTATTCGGTTGCCCGGGCGTCGGCGGCACCTTCTGCTGCGCGGTCAGCTCGTAGCTGCGTGCAACTGGGTCCCAGCGGTCCTCGATCGTGATTTCCGGGGTGCCCGCCTGTTCGTACCACCGCTTGAATTGGCCGAGATCGACACCTCCGGCGTCCTGCATCGCCGCGACGA
Source organism: uncultured Alphaproteobacteria bacterium (assembly GCA_963700195.1). Taxonomy (GTDB): domain Bacteria; phylum Pseudomonadota; class Alphaproteobacteria; order ATCC43930; family CGMCC-115725; genus AP-15. The sequence continues at coordinate 79,338 of CAVOWQ010000058.1, read as the reverse complement.
AGTCCTCGATCGTCGCGGCATGGTTGTCGTGCCGCCGGATATAGAGATCCATGCCGCGGCGAAACCCCTCCTTGCCGATCAGGGTATGGATCATGCGCACCAGCTCGGCGCCTTTGTTGTAGACGGTCGGCGTGTAGAAATTGTCGATCCTGATATAGCTGTCCGGCCGCACCGGGTGGGCGAGCGGGCCGTCATCCTCGGGGAATTGGATGGCGCGCAACGTGCGCACCTCGGCGATGCGCCGCACCGCGCGGCTCCCCTGATCGGCGGAAAACTCCTGGTCGCGGAACACGGTCAGCCCTTCCTTCAGCGAGAGCTGGAACCAGTCGCGGCAAGTCACCCGATTGCCGGTCCAGTTGTGGAAGTATTCGTGGGCGATCACCGCTTCGATGTTCTGGTAATCGGTGTCGGTCGCCGTGTCGGGTTTGGCCAACACATAGCGGGTATTGAAAATGTTGAGGCCCTTGTTCTCCATCGCCCCCATGTTGAAGTCGCTGACCGCGACGATGTTGAAGACGTCGAGATCGTATTCGAGGCCAAAGACGTCCTCGTCCCAACGCATCGCCTTTTTCAGCGAGGCCATTGCATGGCCGCATTTGTCCTCGTCGCCGCGGCGCACCCAAATAGCAAGCGCCACCTCTTTGCCGGAGCGGGTCGTAAAGCGGTCCGGCACGGCGACCAGATCGCCGGCGACGAGCGCGAACAGGTATGAGGGCTTCGGGTGGGGATCTACCCATTTTGCCCAGTGGCGGCCGTCGCCCATCTCGCCACGCTCGACCGGGTTGCCGTTCGACAGCAGCACCGGAAAGCGCCCCTTGTCGGCGATGATCTTCGTCGTGTAGCGGGCCATCACATCCGGCCGGTCGGCGAAATAAGTAATGCGGCGAAAGCCTTCGGGCTCGCATTGGGTGCAGAAATTGCCGCCAGACATGTAGAGACCGGAGAGCGCGGTGTTGGTCTCGGGTGAAATCCGGGTTTCGATGTCGAGCATAAAGGCGTCCGGTACGTCGGCCACGATCAGTCCGCCTTCGGCCGGAAGTTCATAACGGTTGGGGCCGAGCGGCTCGCCGTCGAGCGCCACCGAGACCAAAGCAAGTTCCTCGCCGTCGAGATGCAGCGCGGCGGAGCGGTCGAAGCTCTCCGGATTGCGCTTTATCCGCAGGCGCGATTTGACCCGCGTATCGCTGTCTTCCAGCTCAAAGACGAGGTCGACGGTGTCGATCAGAAAGGCGGGGGGCCGATACTCTGCGAGCCGCACCGGCCGCGGCGGAGCGACATCTGGCGAGATGTCGAGCATCAGCGATCGTGCCCGAGCAGCGAAAAGTCGTGCACCGTCGTGTCCTGGCCGCGCACCGGGTCGGCAATCGCATCCTCCAAGCTGCGGGCGCCCTTCCACTCGCTCGGCGGGCGCACATGGCCGTCGCTGCCGATCTGATCGATGCCCCAATAGATTTCGAGCCGGTGATTGTCGGGATCGCGAAATTCGACGGCGATCTGACAACCGGCGCGGCGCCGGCCGGCAAAGTCGATCTCGACCCCGTGCCGGCGCAAATGGTCGTGCGCCCGCACGACTTCGTCGAGCGTCGCCACCTCGAAGGCGATATGGTTGAGGTCGGCATTCGCCGCCGGCTCCTTCAGCGAGCCGACCAGCGCAATCCCGTGATGGTCCGGGTTGCAGCGTAAAAAGACCATCCCGCCCGGCACCATCTCCTCGGGATAGACGTCCGAGATCTCGAAACCGAGCACCTCGGTATAGAACCGGGCCGACCGCTCCACGTCGCGCACATTGAGCACGACATGACCCAGCTTCCCGATGCGGAAAGGGTGCCCGGGTAACCGCCGCATCTGACTCACCCGGCTCGGATCATACATTGCTTCCTCCATCGCCCACTCCGTAAACACTTTAGGCGTGATTACGTTTTCTTTATCACTAAGGAGCCATATTTCCGTCGAATTTTTTTCATGCTGATCGGTTACATGGAAACTCTGCCGAAGGGTGAAGTGGCCGGGGGGCTGGGGTCTTATGAAAGATTGGATTTCCGACTGGAAACGATGGAGCCGGGCCGAACGCTGCTTTGCGGTCGCGCTCGTCATTTTGTCATTGGTCATCCCACTCGGGTTCCTGGTCGGCGGCCGAATGATCGGCAGCTGACACCAAGGGTCTTGCCGCGGGCGGGCGTTCCCAATAAAGGCTGACCTCCGACGATGATTCGTGGAGGAGCCTGCCGTGCCCAGCCTGCCAAACCCTGCCGATCTCGAAGCTCTGAGGGAATTCGACACACCGACGATCTGCAATGCGCTCGAGCTCGTCGTGCCGGCGCGCCGCGCAATGGGGTTCAACCGCAGACCGCTGTTCGCCGCTTTTCCGCAGATGAAGCCGGTCGTCGCCTTTGCCCGGACCGCGATCATCCGCGCCCGCGAACCCCATCCTCGCGGCCGCGAGCAAGCGACGCAGATGAGGCTCGGCTATTACCAGCATATTGCCGACGAGCCTTTGCCGAGCATCGCGGTGATCCAGGACATCGACGCGCCCGATACCGGGTTCGGCGCGTTCTGGGGCGAGGTGCAGACCCATGTCCACAAGGGGCTCGGCTGCGCCGGCGTCATCACCGACGGCTCGGTCCGCGACCTCGACGCGATGGCGCCCGATTTCCTGGTGCTCGCCGGCTCGGTCATGCCGTCCCACGCTCATGTTCATCTGGTCGACTACGGCGGCACCGTCAGCGTCGCCGGAATGACCGTCTCGCCGAACGACGTCATTCACGCCGACCGCCACGGCGCCGTCGTGATCCCGCCCGAGGCGGTCAAGGAAATCCCGGCCGCCGTCGCGCTGATCGCGCGCCGCGAAAAGGTGATCATCGACGCCTCGAAGGCCCCCGGCTTCTCGATCGCCCGCCTGCGTCAAGCCTTCGCCGAGCAAGAAGACATTCACTGACGGCGGCGCCTTGATCCTGGTCGCCGCCGAGCGCGCCCGCGACTTCCCGCAAAGCTTGCCCCTGGCGTGAACAGGGGGCCGGTCTACCTCGTCGGCACCGGCGAGAGTGTCGAGACGCCGATGGTCAGCCTCACCCGTCATTCCCGCGAAAGCGGGAATCCAGTGCTGCAGGGCTCAAACCGTTGGCCCTGGACCCCCGCTTTCGCGGGGGCGACGAATAAAGCACCTCCTCGCGCGCCTTCCGCGTCGCCGGCCCAAGGCGTTCGCCGAGCCCGGCATCACGCACAACGACGTCGACCATCTGATGATCTACAACGCCCCCTTTTGCCTGCCAGGGGCAAGCATTGCGCGCCTGCCGATCTACGGCCTCGAAGATCTCGGCTTTGTGCCGCGCGGCGAGGCAGACGCCTTTATTCGCCGAGCGCAACGGCGCCCCTGGCGTCCCCGGGACGGCCCGCAGGGCCGGTCGCCCGGGGATCTCGCTCAACACCAATGGCGGCGGCCTCTCCTACATGCATTCCGGCATGTCCGGCATGTACGCCTTGCAGGAAGAGCGTGTGCCAGATGCGCGGCACCGCCCCACCCATACCCCGGCGCCAAGATTTCGGTCTGCCACGGCGTCGGCGGAATTTTGGCTGCCGCCGGCACCACCACTCGTCGAATGACGGCAAAGAGGGGCGGCCTTTTCCGCGGACGGCCCCCGTAAATTTTTCCGGCCAGTGTGAAGGAGCTCACACATTTGAGCGCTCACGCGAGCTAAAAATACGGGCGATCGGGCTCTAGTCGGCTGAAATTAGACCCGGCATGCGAGCCGAAACTCCGGTTGCCAGCGATCTTCGCCGGGAGATTGTGCTTGCATACGACCTGTTCTTGTATCAGGTTTATCCTAAAAGGGGAGGATTACCAAGAATATCCACCCAAGGCTTGACTGAGTCTTGCATCATCACAGAATTCCGTGGGTGTCCGAATGTGGGTCGAAATGAACAACGCCAAATTTGGAGGAGAGGCACAACGAGCGATCTCAGAGGGTGGCCCAATACAGATTTGGTCGTATTCTGCTGATCGGCGGATCAACCAAGGTTTCGAGTCAAGAAATGATACGCTTCGCAGCGAACGTGACCATTCACTTACGAGAATGACCGCAATCCTTAGTTCTAAGGGAGGTTCATCAATGAACGCACGGCTTCAAACTCTGATTGCAGGTGCGACTTTTCTTTCCGCGACCGGTTGCCCACAACAAAATGCAGGACAGGATCTCGCAACGACCATTAGTGACGTCCAGAGTGGGGCTGTAAAAGCGTGCGCAGCTTTTTGCCAGTTGCCGACTTTGTTGCCAAATTGATCCCGTACGTTTCAACTGCGTCGGGGATCGTTGACTTGTTGTGTAAGGCTCTCATCCAGGCGCAGGCCGGTGGTACGACCGGGGCCACAGCGGCCGCGCTACCAGGCTCGAATATTACAGTTCCCGTGACCACTGCTGCTGGGACAGTCATCGTCGCGGGGAATGTCTGTCCAGCCAGGCGCTCCTGGCCCTCAGCGCTCCTCGCCAAACGGGCAAGGGAACGCTACCCCTGCGGCAGCGCCCTTGCCGCCAATTGTGGGGCCTGGAACCTCCCACGGTCCCGGCACAAGGAGCGAGACTGGTTCAGCCATAGCAGCACCAGCGAGTGCACCCCTTAGATCGTATACTCCTTCGGGGGTTGTAGGCGGTGGCACGGGTCATGGCCCCGGTACCGGGCCTGAGATTCCCGGTGTACCTCAGTAATTGCGCGCGAAATGTACCACCCAGCAAAAACATTAGGGCTCTTGGTTGGACTTGCAGCCTGTCAAACAGTTGTACCGTCAACGACCCTGCAAGAAAAACAAGGAGACAGCTATGTTGGTATGGATTTCGAAGAAGTAGACAATGGACTCATCGACTGCAACATCCCGTTTGATGATCTTACAAGATTATCTCCGGATTGCAAGAAACCCTCTTCTGATCCACATAAGAGATGCGAGGGGTTTTCGCCTTCGCAATTTCCAGAAATTGTAAAAGTAGAAAACATCTCTTATACAGAATTTACTAAGGCAAATCGCTTGTGCTCTGGCACCGTCATTGCCGCCAATTGGGTTTTGTCCGCTGCGCATTGCTTTCTCGGCGATACAATGCCCGCATCGAAGTTGGCAAGAGGACACAAAGACCTCATTGTGTCTCTTGCTCCGGGCGCGGTTCAGGTAGACGCTGAAAACGCAATCACTCTGAAGCCGGATGAACGCTCTCGCGACGTAACAGCGTTAGTAATTCCGACGAACTATACCGGCAATTTGCCATCTGCACCGTACCTAAACGATCTCGCGTTGTTGCGGCTTTCGACACCATTCCCATCACGAGCGCTTCGGCCGCTCGCATAGCACTCCCGTCGGAGTATCGAAAGGAGACTACTATCGGCGGTTACGGCTATTCTGATGCCGAAGGCGGAACGTTGGGTAAATTCGACCTAACATGGCCTCCGAGACTTAGCGAAGATCAGACCCTGCTCAACTTTACTCCCAGCACGCGAACACCCATTGTTAGCGCATTCTGTCAAGGGGATTTTGGCGGCCCTGTGCTTGCAGGTAGATATCGGGGCTGTAAGCCTAATGATCCGGTACGAGAAAATCGGCCGCGATTGATCGAAGGGGTGATTTCCTACGATGATCCCGGCAATGGTCGCGGACCGCGTCCAGATGTCCGCGACACGCTGAGGGATGAAGCAGTCATCGAGAGCTGCCGGACGTCGTTGAAGATGGTAATGGAGGATATAACAACAGCTGAGCGGCGAGACTGGATTTGCAGGATTACGTCCAGTACAGCAGATGGATGCTGACGCCCTACAAAAGCACTGTACAGCTATGTTTGACATAACTCGGGATCAGTGGCGACCAAACGTGTGGAATAGATGTCTTTAAATGTTATCAAATATGTATTTTTGTGCACTATTTTTTACATCATTAATTGCGTGAGTCTTGCAAGTTTCTCTACTAATGTGTCCCTTGATCCAAACAGATTGGCAGGTGCAGTTAATTCGGCGACCATTATTGGATCTTTAGACATTCCGTCTGGTAACATGGGCAATGAAGATCTGCTACAGCGTCTTAGAACCTACGCCTACGAGCACCGCAATGTACATGCATTACCGAATGGAGTAATTAAGCTACTAAAATCTGAATTAATAGCTAGCATTAATCAGGCATCTGCAAGGCAAGAACGTCTCGAGGCTCCTTTTTTTACTTATGACGCTGCATTGGTATTCTATAATCAACAAGATTATGTTTTATTAGTCGCGTGCAGGGTATGCCGCTTTGCAATATTTCTGAGCTCATCCGCCGCAGACGGAGGATCCTTGCGGATCAGAATCTCAGAGACCCTATCTCAACTTTTGTTTCAACCGAGATAATGGCGAGCACAGATGTCAAGTTTGTCCAGGGAGGAGTGAGATGCGCCAATTCCAATTCGTTTATGTGCTGGTTGCTGTCCTCGCAAGTGCATGTGGACCTGCGGGGCCGAACTCGACAGGTGAGAATGCGCCGCGACAAAGAATTGAAGTCGTGGAGCCGAATGGACGAAAGCTTAACGTCTTGATCATCGCAGACGTGTTGGACCATGGCTCTCCTCCGGGCGGACCAACGATAGCATCTGGGGTGAGAGCAAACGAAGCTAAAATGACTGACTTTTTGCGATCGGCTGCCGACCAAACGGGGCTGAAAATGGATCATCCGGACGTTTTCGAAGGGGCCGGTGAAGGAGCAGATGATTACACGTGTGATAATTTTAGAGCTAGAATTGCTGCTCTCAGGGCCAAGATTTCACCAGACGATGTTGTCGTTTTCTATTATTCTGGCCATGGTTACAATAGAGCGAATCCTGTTTCCCCAACTGGACTTCAACCCCATGCTAAGTGACTATCTTCCTCCTCCGCTGGAGTCAAATATGCCTTATTTGTTTTGTAAGGGATATCAGCCAGGAAATCTGAACTTGCGCGATATTGCTCGGACTTTTTCGGAGAGTAAACCTAGATTGGTCGTAGTCATATCCGATCTCTGTAATAGTTATCTTAGTGGACCAGTACCGCCGAGAGCGGCCGCTGCTGCTATACCAGCTCAAATAGACCAGCGTATGCTTGGACTTTTCTCCCAATCGTCTGGAACTGTGTTGATAGCGGGCACTAAACCTGGGTATTATGGGTTCTACGCCCAAGATGGGGGCTATTTTACTAATCAGCTTATGAACCTGTATAACAACAATCCGTATGACGTCCCGCCAAAAATGGGAAACCCTCGGTAGTCAGTTTTATACGATGCGGATCCCTTCGACTGACGGGCATCAATACGATCAGACCCCGATAATGGAGAGATACGAGACGCTGCTTGCGGGCGGGAGCCGCGTGGTTGAGAGAACAAATTGAGGTGAACGCAGCGACCCCGCTGGTGATGGGCGGTGAATTTTCGGCCCGGCCGGAACACCAGACACGGCTTGGTGTGGCAGATCCAGTTTTGCCGGTGTCGCGCTAAATGCAACGGCCGAAGCCACCTAACGCCCGCCGGCAGCGACCGAATTGGACCGCTCGCGATGCGCGCATGACGGTCGCACATTATTTGGGCTTGAACCGAAATGGGTCGACGGCACCGCGGCCGGCGGCTGCTTATCTGATGGAATGTCCGCCACGCCGCCGCTGCAATCGCCTCGAGGCGGTCCTCGCCCGCGCCGAACCGCGCCAGCGCGACCGCGCCGAGCGGGTCGCCCGCGCCGCCGCGGCTCTGTGAGGCACTTTACGGTTTGATGTAGACCGTCTCCCCCTCGACCCGCACCTCGTAAGCCGGTACGTCGGCCGAGATCGGGCCGTCGACGAGCTTGCCGGTGCGAAGGTCGAACAACGCGTAGTGCAGCGGACATTCGATCAGGTGGCCGAGGAGCCGACCGCGCGACAGCGGTGCACTGCGGTGCCCGCAAGTGTCGCGCAGCGCGTAAAAGCGACCCTCGACATTGGCGAGCACGATGCGCTGGCCATCGACGGCGGCAAATTTCATCTCGCCGGCCGCCAGTTCGCTGACCTGGGCGACGGCGACAAAGCCCTGAGGAACGGCGCTCACGATCGGCATTCCCGCTGCGGCAGCCCTCCGCCCGCCGCGGTGGAGGGCTAGCCGCGGCGAGCCGTATGACCTCAGTTCAGCTCGAAGCCGAACATCTTGGCGGCGTTTTCCGAAGTGATCTTGCGCTGATCGGCCTCCGGCACGCCTTCGAACATGCGCCCTAGGAATTGCTGCGACCGCGGGAACGTCGCCTCGGCATGCGGGTAGTCGCTGCCCCACAGCATCGTGTCGACGCCGATATAGTCGCGCAATTTTATGCCGATGTCGTCTTCCATGAATTCGACGAACATGTTGCGCTTCCAATAGTCGCTCGGCATCAGCCCTTCCTTCGAGCGCCAGCCCTTGGTGAAGACCGGGCGTTCGAGATAGGTGAAGTCCATCTGCTTCAGCCAATGCGGGATCCATGCCGCCTCGTGCTCGACCGAGCCGATTTTCAATCCGGGAAATTTGTCGAAGACTCCGGCGAACAGCATCGAGCCCAGCGAATAGCGCACCCAATAATCCGTGGTCGAGCGGCCGGCGCCCGTCATCTGCGTCACGTCCATCGTGAATTCGTTCGCCGGAATCCCATCGCGCGGGGTCGCGATATGCAGCAGCAGTGGGCGCTTTAGTGTCTCGGCCGTCGCCCAGAAGCGGTCGTATACAGGGCTGCTGTACGGTTTGTCCGGTCGCGGCGCCACCGGGATAAACGAGCCGACCAGCCCCATCTTGACGCAGCGCTCGAGCTCTTTGGCGCCGGCGTCGGGATCATCGAGGTTCAACATCGCGATGCCCTTAAGCCGGCGTGGATTGGCCTTGCAGAAATCGGCGATCCAATCGTTGTAGACGCGGCAGATCTCGGTCAGCAGCTCGCTGTCAGGGATGCGGTACCAGAACAGGCCCTGGCTTGGCTGCAGCACTGACCCCCAAATGCCGTCCTCCTCGTTTTCGACCAGCATCGCATCGGCGTTGTAGGCGCCCTTGCGGACATCCTCCCAAAGCCCGAGGAAATCGATCTGCGAGGGGTCTTCAAAGCGCTGGCCGGCCTGCATCACAGCACCGAGCGTTCCGACCTGCGTGCCGTTCAACATCCAGGCGTCGTACTCGCGGCCGGTTGGCGTCTTGCGCCGCTCCATGCGTGGCGCCCGGTCGCGCAGGCTCGGAGCAAAGCGACTCATATACATGTCCGGCGGCTCGACGATGTGCGAATCCGCCGAGATGAGCTTATACTCCGCCATCACAAACCTCCTCCGTTTCCGCCGAGTGCGTTCGGCCCGTTACGCCAAAATGACCTAATTCCTCACGATCGAACCGTAGGACCGGGTACGGAGCTAGTCAAGCGACGCCGGAACGCCGCAGCAGCCCGGGACGTACCCTCTCCACCTTCAGAGCGGAGACGGAGATCGCCGGCTGACCAGCGGTTTCTGTGCTCGACCGGGTGCTGCTTTTTATAGCAACATGGGCGGATGACGTATCGGTTCACTTTTGGTCGCGACGCCCGGGTCAATGCGCTGCTCGGCGCCGGGCACTTTCTGTCGCATTTCTATCAGCTCTGCCTGCCGCCACTGTTCATCGCCTGGCAGAAGACGTTCGATGTGTCATTCGCCGAGCTGGGGCTGGCGATGGCGGTCATGGCGGGTGCGGCGGCGGTGATGCAGACGCCGATGGGGTTTCTCGTCGACCGCTACGGCGCGCGGCGGTTTCTGATCGGCGGGACCCTACTGATGACCCTGTCGATCGCCGCGATGGGTCTGGCGACCGCCTATTGGCAGGTCGTCGGGCTGGCGTTGCTTTCGGGGGCCGGAAATTCGGTCTTTCACCCGGCGGATTACGCAATCCTCAGCGGCTCGGTCGATCGGGCGAAATTGGGGCGGTCCTTCGCCTTTCATACCTTTACCGGTCATGTGGGCTTTGCCGCCGCCCCGCCGGCTACGGCCGCGCTGATGCTGCTGCTCGGCTGGCGCGGCGCCTTGCTGTTCATCGGCCTTCTGGGTGTTCCGGTCGTGGCGATGATCCTGTGGCAGAGCCGCATCCTCACCGATCAGGCGCGGCAGCCGCGCCGCCGTGCGGCGGCGCCGGCTTCCGGCCCGCGGCTGCTGCTGAGCCGCTCGGTCATGATGTTCTTTGCATTCTTCATGGTGTCGTCGATGGCCGGGGCGGGGATCCAATCCTGGCTGATCACGATTCTCCATCAGGCGCACGGTCTGGCGATCGAGGCGGCCTCTTCGGCGTTGACCGGGTACATGGCCGGCATGATCGGCGGCGTGCTGGTCGGCGGGTGGGTCGCCGACCGCACCGACCGGCATTTGCCGTTCGTCGTGATCCTGACCGTCGGCGCCGCGGCGCTCTTGCTGCTGATCGGCGTCATCTCGCTCGCCGAATTGCCGACCATCGGCGTCCTCTTTGCTGCCGGGATCATGACCGGGGCGAGCCGTACGCCGCGCGATGTGATGGTCAAGGACGCGGCGCCGCCGGGGCAGATCGGCAAGGTGTTCGGCTTCGTCAGCTCCGGCATGTCGCTTGGGCGGGGCAATCATGCCGGTGCCCTACGGCATGATCATCGATGCCGGGCGGCCCGAACTCGTGCTGGTGGTGGTCGCCACGCTCCTGCTTTTGAGCCTGTTGTGCGCCGGTGGCGCCCATGTCGGGTTCCGCCGCGCCGCGGTACCGGCGGCCGCGGAATAGTCATCGAGAGAGGAGAGAGCGATGCGCAGGGTCGGACCACACTCGTTTACCGAAGTCTATTTCGCCGGCTGCAATCCGAGCTTTGTGGAGACCAGCGACGGCTATGTCATGATCAACTCGCCGCAGCAGCCGATCGACGCGGTGCGCTGGCGCGAGCGCATGGAGGACAAGGCGCCGATCCGCTATCTGATCAACACCGAGCCGCATGGCGACCACATCTCGGGCAACGCCTATTTCCCGAACATCGAGGTCGTCGGTCAGGTCAAATTGCAGGAATGCTTCGAACGCTATCTCTATGCTTTCGGGTCGCTCGAGGAGAAGCGCGAGCGCTTCAAGGAGACCGACCCCGACAGCGTCTTTCTGGTCGGGCATCCGGACTACCCGGCGGTGAACCCGCCGACGCTGACCTTTACCGACGCGCTGACCTTGCAGGTCGGTAACCACACCTTCGACATCATCCATATGCCGGGCCACACAGCGCCGCAGACTTCGGTCCATGTGCCGGAAGAAGGGATCGTTTTCACCGGCGACAACGTCTTCCACAAATGCCGCAGCTGGCTGCAGGAATGCGACCCGTGGGAGTGGCTCGCGGCGTTGCGGAGCATCGAGGCGCTCGATGTCGAGACGATCATCCCCGGCCACGGCGAGCCGTGCACAAAGGCCTATCTGAAGGAGCAGGGCCAGATCGTCGAGAACTGGGTGGGGTATATCGAGCGGTTCGTCGACCGCGGCCTCGGCCCCGACGAGATCCTGAAGGAGCCGCTGGAGGTCACCAAACAGGATCCCTACCCGATCGGCCAGCGCCTCTTCATCCACGACGAAAGGCTGACCGGGATGATCGTCCGCAACCTCCACCAGCGCATCCTGGACAAGAAGCAGCAGGCTCGCTCCTCGTAGACCAATACGGGTCCGTCCCACCCGCGAAAGTAGGAATGACGAGGCGGACGCGTTGATTAGACAGGATGCATCATGACAGAGCAGAAATGGACGATGCGCGGCGAGTATATGGAGAGCTGCAACTGCGACTACTTGTGCCCGTGCATCTACACGAACCCGCAGGCGCCGGTAACTTACGACCACTGCACGGCGGCGCTGGTGTTTCGGATCGATGAAGGGAGCTATGGCAGTACCAAGCTCGACGGGTTGAAATTTGCGCTGGTGATCCGCTCGGGCAAAGTCATGGCCGACGGCAATTGGATCTTCGCTGGCGTTGTTGACGAACGCGCGGATGAGGCGCAGCGCCAAGCGCTCGCCGCCATCGTCGGCGGGCAGGCGGGCGGCTCGCCCGCCTTCATCCGCGAAAACCTGGTCAGCGACTTCCGCGGCATCGCTTACAAGCCCATAGAATTCGATCTGGAGGGGCTGAAGCGCTCGACCGTGATCCCCGACGTGTTGTCTTTCGAGATCGAAGGCGTCGCCTCGCGCAACCGCAGCGGCGAGCCGTTCTACATTGACAACACGGCGCATCCCGCGGGCCGCCGTCTCGCCTTGGCGCGCGCGAAGGAGATGCATATGCATGGCTTTGGCCTCGACCTCGATCTCGTGGGGAAGGGCAACAACGGCCATTTCGCGCCCTTCAGTCTGGGCGGCATAAGCGCTGACCAGCCCGCCTGCCGCCACTTCGGCGAACCGCGGCAATCACATCGCGGCGCTGCTGCTTCGCGATCGCGTCGTCATTTGGTTGGCTCTCGCCGGCGTGACCGCGCTCTCGTGGCTCTACGTCTATCGGCAAATGGGTGCGATGGAGGGGATGGCGGACATCGCCATGCCCGCCATATTCACACCCTGGACGGCCAGCGACTTCGCCCTCAACATGGCGATCTGGTGGGCGATGATGCCGGGCATGATGCTGCCCAGCGCCGCACCGATGATCCTGACCTTTGCGACGATCAACCGGCACAAGCGCCAGCGCGGCCAGTCTTTTGTTCCGACAATGGTGTTCACGGCGGGCTATCTGATCGCCTGGGGGCTGTTCGGCATCTTTGCGACCTTCGCGGATTGGGGGCTCGAACGCGCTGCCCTAATTGCGCCGACAACGGGAAGGCTCGCCCCGGTATTGGGCGCCATCGTCGTCATTGCCGCCGGTATCATATCAGCTCACCCCATTGAAATCGGTCTGCCTGACGCATTGCCGCTCGCCCTTCGACTTCGTCCTCAACCATTGGCGGGAGGGCGGCGCGGGCGCAATGCGAATGGGGGTGGAGCACGGGCTTTACTGTCTGGGCTGCTGCTGGTTTTTGATGGCGCTCTTGTTCGCGGCCGGCATCATGAGCCTCCTATGGATGGCCGCGATCACCGCCTTCGTCTTTGTCGAAAAGCTGTTTCCGGCCGGACAGTGGATTGCCCGCGCCGGCGGCGTTGCGATGCTGGGGTTCGGGATCTACCTTATTTGCCAGGCTTGACCTCGGCATCGGAGCGGCGCATGGCGACAAATTGGCAGCTTTCGGGAGACTATTTCGAAAACTGCAACTGCAGCGTCGTCTGTCCGTGCCTGATTTCGCCGGCGCCGCCGCTGACCTCGCGGCCGACGCGAGGGTGTCTGCGACGTCGCGCTGGCCTTTCACATCGATAAGGGCAGCTACGGCACGGTCGCGCTCGACGGGCTCAACCTGGCCCTGATCGCGCACACTCCCGGGCCGATGGCCGACGGCAACTGGACAATCGCCATCTATATCGACGAGCGCGCCACCGACGAGCAGGCGGCGGCGCTGGGGGCCGTCTTCGGCGGTGCGGAGGGCGGTCCGATGGCGGCCTTCGCCCCGCTGATCGCGACCAACCTCGGCGTCAAGAAGGTGCCGATAACCTACCGGGTGACCGGCAAGACACGCTCGGCCGAGATTCCGGGGCGTCATGAATATGTCGGTCGAGCCGCTGCCGAGCCTGCGCGAGAACGAGGAAATCTGGGCGTCGGCCGGCCATCCGATCGCGCCCGACAGGCTGGCGCTCGCGGTCGGCAGGCCGGGCAGCACTTTCACCGATCACGGAATGCGCTGGGACAATTCCGGCAAGAACGGCCATTACGCGCCGATAAGCTGGTCCAACCAATAGCGCTCGCTGAACGAGATGCGGTTACTTGGGCCGGGCTAACCGGACCGGCGCGGCAGCGAGCGGCGCTCCACCTGAAATGTGGGCTGCTTTCTCGGCTGCGGGCGCGGAGTGAAGGTGCCCGGCCTTTCGTCGTCACCCCCTCGTTACTCGCCGGGCCGCGGCGTCACGCGGCGCGGCGAGCGTTGTGGCACACCGGCGGTCCGCGGCTTCTTGGCCGTCACCGGACGTTCGCTGATCCGCACATCGAGGTTGTACCCGTCGATTGCCGCGCCGTTCATCGATGCGACCGCGAGCTTTGCCGCGCGCTCGGTCGCGATGTCGACAAACCCGTAGCGCAGCCGTTTTCCGGTCGCCGGATCGTGGGCCACCGTGGCGCTCAACACGATCCCGAAGGCGTCAAAAGCCTCAGCCAGTTGCTCGTCGGAGATCTCCGGCGGCAAATTTGCGACAAAGACATTGCCGCGGAAATTTTGTGATCTCATCGGCTCCCCTGTTCTGGCCCGCCTTTCCCGACGCGACCGCTGTGCGGCGCAAGGTGAAGCTGCGCGCAGCATTTCTGGGAATGTAGACTTTGCAGCGCTGGTTTGCAGGATCGCACCGGGTGGCCAATCGCCGCGCCACCCAAAAGGGTTATGCTCGACCGACAACCATCGGGAGGTCATCATGATCCCGCGTGAACGCTGCGCCTATTCGGCGATCGTCGACCGGCCGCCGCTCATCTTGCCGAACCGGGCCCGGCTCGTCGTCTGGACCATCGTCAACCTCGAATTCTGGGACATCGCGCGGCCGATGGCGCGGCAGGTGTTGCCGGCGCCGACCGGCCAGGTATTGCTGCCGGACGTGCCGAACTGGGCGTGGCACGAATACGGGATGCGGGTCGGCGTGTGGCGCTTTTTCGAGCTGTTCTCGCGGCTCGCGATCCGCCCGACCCTGTCGATCAACGCCCGGGTCTGCGAGGAATACGAGCGGGTCGCGCGGGCGGCGCGCGACGCCGGCTGGGAATTCATGGGCCATGCCTGGGAGCAGATGCCGATCCACCAGGTCGAGGACCAGTTCGCGATGATCAATCAATCGCTCGGCATGCTCGAGCGGTTCACCGGCACGCGGCCGGTCGGCTGGCTCGGGCCGGGGTTGACCGAGACCGAGGACACGCCGGACCTGCTCGCCGCCGCCGGGCGTCAAATACATCGGCGACTGGGTCTATGACGACGAGCCGACGGAAATCCGCACCGCGCACGGCCCGCTCGTCACGTTGCCCTACACGGTCGAGCTCAACGACATCCCGATGATGCTCGTCCAGCATCATGAGTCGGCCTATTTCACGCAGCGCTGCATCGACAGCTTCGAGCGGCTCTACCGCGAAGGCGCCGAGCGCGCGAAGATCATGGCGATCGCGATCCACCCCTACATCAGCGGCCAGCCGCACCGCATCAAATACCTCGAAGCCGTCTACGACCACGTCAACCGCTTTGCCGGCGTATTGCACTGGAACGGGGCCGAGATCCTCGACTGGTACATGGCCGCGAGGGGAGACCGGTGATGCTGCCGACCGAACGTCTCGACTTTTCGGCCATCGCGCACCGGCCAAAGCTCGCGCTGCCCGACGGGGCGCGGCTCGTCGGTCTGGGTCATCGTCAATGTCGAGGAATGGGACCCGGCGCAACCGATGCCGCGGACGGTGCTGACCCCGCCGGCCGGCGGCGCGCCGATGCCCGACATCCCGAACTGGGCCTGGCACGAATACGGCAACCGGGTCGGCTTCTGGCGCATGCTCGAGGCGATCGACGAGCATCGGATCCGCGCCGTGCTCGCCGTCAACGGCTCGGCGATCGCGCGCTACGAGCCGATCGCCCGCGCCGCGCTCGAGCGCGGCTGGGAATTCATCGGCCACGGCTTCACGCAGAAGAGCATGCAGAAGGTCGCCGACGAGCGCGACGACATCCGCAAGACCGCCGCGGCGATCCGCGATTTCACCGGCAAGAACCCGCGCGGCTGGCTCGGCCCCGGCCTCACCGAGACCTGGGAGACCCCGGATCTGCTGGTCGAAGAGGGCTACGAATACGTCTGCGACTGGGTGCTCGACGACCAGCCCGTATTGCTGAAGACCCGGACCAAGCCGATCGTCGGCATCCCGTACACACAGGAATGCAACGACGTCGCGATGATGCTGATCCAGCATCACAAGGCCGGCGAGTATTACGACCGGGCGGTCGACCAGTTCGAGCAGCTCTACCGCGACGCGGCGGCCGTCGGCGCGCATCATGGCGCTGGTCGTGCACCCCTACATCATGGGCGCGCCGCACCGCCTCAAATACTTCCGCGCCGCCCTCGCCCACATCCGCGCCTATCGCGACGTGCTGTTCTGGACCGGCGAGGAGATCCTCGACTGGTACCGGGTGCAGCGCGCGTAATAGCTACAATCCTGAATTGCATCGGTAATCGCCCTTTGCTGCACCTGCAGCAAATCTGCAGCTAAACCTCTTCTTTTGGTTGTGGCGCAGGCCTTGCCGGGGCTGCGCAGCATGATGCGTGGCGCTGGGTTGGTGAACGCTCATGGGCCGTAGCGTGCCATGCGAATAGGGCAATTTGATGATGATTGGCGAGGGCCTATGGAGCGGCGCTGGCGGCCGGGTTTTGTTCGCTCCTACCGGGGAGGAATTTGCTCAACAGGTAGACGCCGTTACTCAGGCCCATCAGTCCCAGAAAACTGGGCGGAATTTCGGGTATCTGGAAGCTGTCGATTACGTGAATCGACACGAATACCGCGATCAGAACGGTGAAGAACAGCATCTGCAGTCGGGTCACATCGATCTCGCCGTCCGAGGCGATCAGGTCTCGCCAGCTCGGCTCCGCAACCGCCTCTCTCGCCGCAACCGCCTCTGCCTGGTCTGCCGCGCCGCGGGGCGCGAGCTGTGAACCGAGGGTCGCGAGACCGCTGATGCCGAGAAGTGCGAGGGTGCCTTCGGTGAGCGGAATGAGATTTCCGGAGAGCACCATCACGTAGGCCGTCGCCGCGCCGATCACGAACATCCACAGGACGATCTGGAATTGCGACAAGCTGGCCCGGCGGCCTCGGGTCTCGATTATCTGCAGCAAGAGATTTGAGCCCTTGAGGCCGGCCGGCTTGAACCCTTTGAGAAACCAGGCGAGCAGAAAGATTGCGCCGAGCGCTGCTCCCAGGGCAGCCCAGGTATTGGTGATGCCGATCGACTCCACGACATCGGCCAGCGCTGCATCGCCGGCATTGCCGTTGGCGCGCGCCGATACCCAGACCTCCGCGACCGGAACCAGACCCAGGAATTCTCCGACTCCATCGCCATTGCCGGAAATCCAGCCCAGAAGCCCGTTCGACGGAGCTGGAGGCAGCTCGGGGACCTCAGCCGCCACGGTGAGCTTTTGAGCGTTCTGCAGATCCACGACATGGACGTTGGGCGTCCGCGTCCATTCGCCAGTGTTGGACTTCGTTCGCCAGCGAAAGTAGACGGAGAGGTTGCTGTCGGCGAGATTGGCGTTTCCAGTGCTTTCGAGCGTGATCCGGATCTGCCCCGAGCGCGGTTGCCAATGAGTGAGGGGATCAACCGAGGCTTTTACTTGCGTCAGAAAAGGGTGCGGGCTGTCGAGGTTAGCCGGTTGATCGGGAGACCTGTTGTCGCGGGGTGCGATCAGCAACGCCACTGCTATGGCTGCGGCAAACCCCAAACCGATCGTGAGCGGAGAATGCGGAACCGCCGTTCCGAACCTGCGGTGCCCAGTCGGCCCAGGCTGCTGCTCACTACTTGCGATGCTCATCGTCCTCTCCCTCCGAACGAGGGTCCTATCCGCGCCTAAAGAGGACAGGTGCGGGTGATGCTCTACCCCCGGTGTCCTGGACCGCTCATAGCAGGTCCAAACACAAATCTTGCTCGACCCACGCACGCTGGCTGCCTCACGCCGGAAAATTTCTCCGCACGCAACTACGAGTTCGGCCGATGAGTCACCCATCTTCTCGACCGACATGGCTCTCTCGTCGCTTATCGTGGAGCCGATCCGCGACGTGCTTCGATGCGTGATTGTGGCCGTACGAAGCTCGCAGCCCGAGAGAAGAAAGTGCCATTTTCGCACATCTTACTCGCGCTTCTGTAAGCCTTCCGATAAGCGGAGCGAAGGAGCAGTTGAATGCAGGCTGATCAGAAGTATCACGCTCGCCGCGCCACCTTGGTTTGACCAGCGACGGGGTCGGCGGCGGCAGTGCGGCTCGGCGTCGGGCTTCGCGGCGCGGGCGATTTTGGCGAGGGCTTGCACCAGTTTGGCGACGCCGGTGAGGCGGGCTTTGGCGTCGTCCCAGTTGCGCTGATAGAGGATCTTCTGGTCGGGGCGGAGCTTCAGGGTGCCGGCGTTGCGCTGGATCAGCTCGACGAGGCCGGCCGG
This sequence comes from uncultured Alphaproteobacteria bacterium, assembly GCA_963700195.1. Classification (GTDB taxonomy): domain Bacteria; phylum Pseudomonadota; class Alphaproteobacteria; order ATCC43930; family CGMCC-115725; genus AP-15. The sequence continues at coordinate 61,172 of CAVOWQ010000058.1, read as the reverse complement.
GTTGGCGAAACGGTTGTCGCGCAGTGAGATGACGGCGCCCTTGGGGCCGGCTTCGAGCTTTTCGATGCCGGCTTCGCGGCAATAGCGCTTGATCGCGATGATCTCGAGCAGGTTCTCGACTTCGGTCGGGAGCGTCCCGAAGCGGTCGATCAGCTCGGCGGCGAAGCCGTCGATCTCGCGGCGGTCGGCGAGCCCGGCGATGCGGCGGTAGAGGCCGAGCCGCACGCCGAGATCGGGGACGTAATTCTCCGGGATCAGCACCGGCGTGCCGATCGTGATCTGGGGGCTCCATTCCTCGCGGGCCGCCTCCTCGCTGCCGTCGGTGCGGGCCGCGGCGACCGCCTCTTCGAGCATGTGCTGGTAGAGCTCGATGCCGACCTCGCGGATGTGCCCGGATTGCTCGTCGCCCAAGAGATTGCCGGCGCCGCGGATGTCGAGGTCGTGGCTCGCCAGCTGGAAGCCGGCGCCCAACGTGTCCAGGGTCTGCATGACTTCGAGCCGGCGCTGCGCGGTCGGCGCGAGCTTCTTCTTCTCCGGCAGGGTCAGATAGGCATAGCCGCGCAGCTTGCTGCGCCCGATGCGGCCGCGCAGCTGGTAGAGCTGCGCCAGCCCGAACATGTCGGCGCGGTGCACGACCATCGTATTGGCCGACGGGATGTCGAGCCCGCTCTCGATGATGTTGGTCGACAGCAAGCAGATCGAAGGCGCGCTCGTCGAACGCGGTCATCACGTCTTCGAGCTCGGAGGGCGCCATGCGGCCATGCGCCACCGCGTATTTGATCTCGGGCACGCTCTCGCGCAGCCGCTCGCGCACATCGTCGAGATCGGCGATGCGCGGCACGACATAGAAGATCTGACCGCCGCGGTCGCGCTCGCGCATGATCGCTTCGCGGATCGTCACCGGATCGTACGGCATCACGAAGGTGCGCACCGCCAGGCGGTCGACCGGCGGCGTCGCGATGAGGCTCATCTCGCGCACCCCCGACAACGCCAATTGCAGGGTGCGCGGGATCGGCGTCGCGGTCAGCGTCAGCACATGCACATCGGCCTTCAGTTGCTTCAGCTTTTCCTTCTGCGCGACGCCGAAATGCTGCTCCTCGTCGACGATCAGGAGCCCCAGATGGGCGAACCGGACGTCCTTGGCGAGCAATGCGTGCGTGCCGATCACGATATCGAGCCGTCCGTCGGCGAGCTCCTTCTTGACCTCGCGCGCCACTTTGGCGGGGACCAGCCGCGACAGCTGCGCAATCCGCAACGGCAGCCCGGCAAAGCGCTCGGTGAAGCTGCGGTAGTGCTGCCGCGACAGCAGGGTCGTCGGCACGACGATCGCGACCTGCGACCCGGCCATCGCCGCGATGAAGGCGGCGCGCAACGCCACCTCGGTCTTGCCGAACCCGACATCGCCGCAGATCAGCCGGTCCATCGGCTTGCCCGAGGCCATGTCGGCGAACGTGTCGGCGATCGCGTTCAGCTGGTCCTCGGTCTCGGGATAGGGGAAGCGGGCGGCGAATTCCTCGTAGATCCCCTCGGGCGGCTGCAATACGTCGCCCGGCCGCAGCTGGCGCTCGGCGGCGACGCGGATCAATTCGCCGGCGATGTCGCGGATGCGCTTCTTGACCCGCGCCTTGCGCGACTGCCAGGCGACCCCGCCGAGGCGGTCGAGCTGCACGCCGGCATCTTCCGAGCCGAAGCGCGACAAGCACTTCGATGTTCTCGACCGGCACGAAGAGCTTGTCGTCGCCGGCATAGAGCACGCGCACGCAATCATGCGGCGCGCCGGCGACGTCGATCGTCTCCAACGCCTCGTAGCGGCCGATGCCGTGATCGTCATGGACGACGAGATCGCCCGGCGTCAGCGCCGTCGCCTCGGTGATGAACTGGTCGAGGCTGCGCCGTCGCCGCGCCGTGCGCGCGAGCCGGTCGCCGAGGATGTCCTGCTCGCCGAGCAATACGAGATCGTCGGTCGCGAAGCCCTGCTCGACCGGCAATACGGCGAGCCCGACCGCCGAGCCCGGCAGTGCCTCGAGCTCTCGGCCATTGGCGATCCGGCGCAGGTCGGAAACGCCGCGCTCGCGCAAGCACGGTCAGCAGCCGGTCAGCCGAGCCCGGGCTGAATGCGGCGACCGCGGTCTTGCGGCCGGATTTGCGCTCGGCTTCGAGATAATCGCGCACCGCCTCGAACAGCACGATATTCGGGTCGGCGCGCTCGGCCGCGAAGCTGCGCGCCGGGCGGGCGCCGGCATCGAAGGCGTCGCCGTCGCTCTGATCCGCCGCGAAAGGCGACAGCTGCACGACGGGCCGGCCATGCAATGCCGCCTGCCACTCGCGGCGGTCGAGGTAGAGCTGGTCGGGCCGGATCGGGCGATAGATCGGCGCACCGGCGCGCGCCGCGGGCGTGACGTTGTGGCGCGCCGCGTAGGAATCGCCGATCGCCTCGAGCCGGTGGCCGCGCACCTCCTCCGCCTGGTAATCGAGCGAGATCCCGGCCCCCGGCAGGTAGTCGAATAAGGTTTCCAGCCGCTCGTAATAAAGCGGCAGCCAGTGCTCCATGCCGGGATAGCGCCGCCCGGCGCTGACCGATTCGTAGAGCGGGTCGTCGGTGCCGGTCGCGCCGAACTGCTCGCGGTAACGCGAGCGGAAGCGGCGCACCGCGTCGTCGTCGAGCAAGACCTCGCTGACCGGCCGCAATGCCGCCTCGTCGAGCTTCCCGGTCGACCGCTGGGTCAGCGGGTCGAAGCTGCGAACCGATTCGAGCGTGTCGCCAAAGAAGTCGAGGCGCAGCGGCTCTGCCGCCCCGGCGGGGAAGAGGTCGACGATGCCGCCGCGGATCGCGAATTCGCCGGACTCGCGCACCGTATCGGTGCGAATGTAGCCATTGTTGCGGAAGAAGCTCTGCAGCCGGTCGAGCCCGACGCGACCGCCGGTCCGCAACGTCAGGACGCGGCCGTCGAAGAGCTGGCGCGGCGGCACGCGCTGGACCAGCGCGTTGACCGTGGTCAGCACGACCAGCTTGTCGGGCGGGGCGGTCGCGAGCCGCGTCAAGGTGTCGATCCGCCGGCTGACGATTTCGCCGTTTGGCGAGACCCGGTCGTAGGGCAGGCAGTCCCAGGCCGGGAAGGTCAGCGCTTCGATCTCGGGATGAAAAAACGCCAGCGCCGCGGCGAACCGCGCCATCCGGCCGTCGTCGCGGCAGACATGCAGCCACTGCCCGGCAACGAGGGTTCCGATCGCCGCTGCGTCATACCCCTCCGGCGCGCCGAACAAGGTGACCGCGCGCGGCCGCTGGCCGAGCGACGCGACGAGATCGGTGAGCTCGCTCATTCCCTCGGCGTACCCTCACCCGCCTCGCTGCGCTCGGCACCCTCTCCCGCAGCTGCGGGAGAGGGGCGCGTGAGCATTCGGCTCGAAGCCCCTCTCCCGCACCGCGGGAGAGGGGGGACCCAGCCCGTCAGGGCTGGGTGGGTGAGGGTTGGCGGTGCCGAAAGAGAGGAGGAGGCGGGTCACGTCGTGGTCGTGTTCGGGGGGCGGCGCGGTGCGGCCGGAGACCCAATCGAAGATGTCGGCGTCGGCGCAGTCGAGCAGCGCCTCGTAATGGTCGAGCTGCGCCTCGTCAAACCCGGCGAGATGAGCGTCGGCGAAGCGGCCGAGGATCAGGTCGCTCTCGCGCGTACCGCGGTGCCAGGAACGGAACAACAGCCGCTTGCGGCGAATTTCTGATGGTGAGGTCACGTGGCGTCCCTGGGTGTGCCCTTGGCGGTGCCCTCGCGCGGATATAGACATCGTTTGTGCGTCCCGCCATCCTCGACAAGTTGTTTGCGCCGGTAACGGTGCTCCCCGGCATCGGCTCTCAGATAGCAAAGCTATTCGAGCGCCTCGCCGGCCCGCTCATCCTCGACCTCGTCTGGCATCTGCCGAGCGGCATTATCGACCGGCGCGCCTCGCCACCGATCCGCGCAGCTCGAGCCGAACCGGATCGCGACGATCGCGGTGCGCGTCGAGGCGCACCAGCCGGGCTTCGGGCGACGGCCTTATCGGGTGCTGTGCACCGACAACACCGGCACATTGACCCTGGTCTATTTCAACGTGAAAGGCGACCAGCTAGCACGGCTATTGCCGATCGGCGCCGAGCGCGTCATCAGCGGCCGCGTCGAGTTCTACGGCGGCATCCCGCAGATGGCCCACCCCGACCTCGTGTTGCGGCCCGACGAGCTCTCGCACCTCAAGCCGATCGAGCCGGTTTATCCGCTGACCGGGGGTCTCTCGCCGCGCGTTGTACAGAAGGCGGTGGGTCAGGCGCTCGACCGGCTCCCGGCATTGCCGGAATGGATCGACCCGGCGCTGCGCGAGCGGCGTGGGTGGCCCGCCTGGAGCGATGCGGTCCGCCGGGCGCATGCTCCCGAGGCGGAGGCCGATCTTTTGCCGACGACCCCGGCGCGCGAGCGGCTCGCCTATGACGAGATCTTTGCGAGCCAGCTCGCGGTGGCGCTGGTCCGCGCCCGGCGTCATCGGCAAAAGGGGCGGGCGATCGTCGGCACCGGCGCCTTGACCCGCCCGGTCGAAGCCGCGCTCGGCTTTTCGCTGACCGGTGCGCAGCGTCTCGCAATCGCCGAGCTCACCGCGGAGATGGCGCAGCCGCGGCGCATGGTGCGGCTGCTGCAGGGCGATGTCGGCAGCGGCAAGACGGTCGTCGCGCTGATCGCGATGCTGACCGCGATCGAGGGCGGCGGCCAGGCGGCACTGATGGCGCCGACCGAGATCCTCGCCCGCCAGCATCATGCCACATTGCAGCGTCATGCCGCGGCGGCGCGCGTCGAGATCGGGTTTCTGACCGGGCGCGAAAAAGGGCGAGCCCGCGCCTCGATGCTGGCAAGCCTCGCCTCCGGCCTGACGCCGGCAGTCGTCGGCACGCACGCCCTCTTACAGCCGGATGTCGAATTCCGTGATCTCGCGCTGGTCGTGATCGACGAACAGCACCGATTCGGCGTCGAGCAACGCCTCGGTCTCTACGCGAAGGGCCGCGATGCCGACACCCTGCTGATGAGCGCGACCCCGATCCCGCGCACCCTGATGATGACTGCCTATGGCGACCTCGACGTCTCGCGCCTCACGGAAAAGCCGCCTGGCCGCCATCCTGTCGATACGCGGACCGTGGCGCTCGAGCGCATCGAAGACGTCGTGGCGGCGGTCGGCCGTGCCTTGGCGCGCAAGGCCAAAGTCTATTGGATCTGCCCGATGGTCGAAGAAAGCGAGACCGCCGATCTCGCCGCCGTCGAGGAGCGGTACAAGGCGATGGCGCCGCTCTTCCCCGGCCGGGTCGGCCTCGTGCACGGGCGCATGAAGCCGGCCGACAAAGACCGCGCGATGGCCGGTTTCGCGGGCGCGCAGCTCGATCTCTTGGTCGCCACGACGGTGATCGAGGTCGGGGTCGATGTGCCCGAGGCGACGGTCATGGTCATCGAGCATGCCGAGCGTTTCGGTCTGGCGCAACTGCACCAATTGCGCGGCCGCATCGGGCGCGGCGACAAGCCCTCCACCTGCCTATTGCTGTACCAGTCGCCGCTCGGCGACGTCGCAAAGCGGCGCCTCTCCATCCTGCGCGAGACCGAGGACGGGTTCCGCATCGCCGAGGAGGATCTGCGGTTGCGCGGCGCCGGCGAGGTGCTGGGCACGCGGCAGAGCGGCCTTCCGACCTTGCGCCTGGCCGATCTCGCGATCCACGAAGAGCTGGTCGCGATCGCCCATGACGACGCCCGCCTCGTGCTCGATCGCGACCCCCACCTCGAGAGCGAGCGCGGCCAAGCCCTGCGCGCTCTCCTCTACCTGTTCCGCCGCGACGAAGCCGTGCAGTACCTGCGGGCGGGGTGAAACGAGTGTCGATCGCCAGTACGTTGCCTCGGCCCATTAAGTCGATGCAGAATGCCCTCGGGGAGCTCGGTGGTATTCCGGCGTGACCGGAAAGTCGCGTCGAGCCGGGTCTCAGGGGTTGGGGGATGAAGGCGCTTGGCCGAACGCGCGCTCTGTACGTGGCGGCGATCGCGACAACCGTGTTCGGCGCTTCGATTGCAGCTTCGCCAACCCGGGCGCTCGAGCCGATCGGCGATGCCGATGGTCTCGGCGATCTAAGCGCGCGCATCATTGCGGCGGAAGGCGGGCCGGGGCGGAACCCGTTGTCGAGCGCGGCCGGATACGGACAATTCCTCTCGGGCACCTGGCTCGAAATGTTTGGGCGCGCCTATCCGCAGGTCGCTCAGACGATGACCCGCGAACAGATCCTCGCATTGCGGGACATCAAGCCGCTCGCCGAGGACCTGACCAACCGCTACGCTCAGGCTAATGCGGCGACGCTCCGGAGCGTCGGCCTGCCGGCGAGCGCAGGTGAGTTGTCCCTGGCCCATGCCATCGGGCCGCACGGCGCGGTCAGCGTGCTTACCGCCGAGCCCGCCCGCCCTGCGGCCGAGCTGCTGCGCCCGGAAGCCATAGCGGCGAACCCCGTTTTGAAAGAAATGACGGCAAGCACTCTGCGGCAATGGGCGATGCTTCGCGTCAAAGCGCCCGCCGAGCTATCACCCGAGGCTGGGGCTTCGAAGGTTCAACCGACGATCGAGCCGCTCGGACCGGCGGATGATTTCCGGGTCGACGAACGCACGAAGGCGTCTGCGGCCCTGGTCAGCCAACCACGACGCCGGTGTGGTCTTGCAAGACCTCGTCGACGCGTTGTCCAAGGCGGGCGGCGGGAAGACCGCGCAGCTCCCTCCATCGACGGCGGCTTGGCTCCTGTCGGTCGGCGTCGAGCCAAGCGAATTGCTGCGCGGCGACCCCGGCGCCGTGCGGATTTTCGACAGAGCCGCCTCACGCACACTGCTCGATGCGATCCGCGACATATCCGACCGACCGGTCTTCGGAGAGTTCAAAGCAATCGAAATACATGCCGCCGCGCGCGGCGAGCTGCCGCGCGGGGTAATTCGCGCGTTGGCGATCGCGCTGCTCGACAAGATGCGTCGGGAAAATGCAACGATCGGCAAAATCGTTCAGCACCGCCGGGGACTGGATTAGCTGCAGCGTAGCTAACCGCCGGCATGATTTATCTCGAAATGGTGTTCACCGCGTGCTCGAAGCACGAGCGCGCCTGACGGGGCGATGTGAACTTCCCAGCCTTTCGGATCAGGGTAGTTGATGTCCATCTGGTTGACGCACCCACCAGCATCACCGGCTCGGTAGACAGGCCCCATGTCGCAACGTTTGAAGATCGCCGCGTGGGTTGGGGCGCGTAATCTGGCGTTAGCGATGCGCGAGCGGCGCCTTCTCCCGCCCGTCGCAGAATGGATGATCCGGCGAGCGCGAGGGAGCAGACCGTCGGTGGCCGTCACTGTGGACGACGAGCGAGCCCAGGAGATCGCCCTAAGCTCGCTGTTCCTGACAGCCGAGCCGGTCGCGCCAGTGCCTGGCAGGCTGGTGATGGTATGCGGCAGCTTGCAGCCGGGAGGGGCCGAGCGGCAGCTCACCAATGCTGTCCGCGGCCTCGCTCGGCGCGGTGTCAGGGACATCACCGTGCTGTGTGCGCATCTCGCGCCGGGGCAGCCCGAGGCATACGATTTTTTCGCCCCGCAGCTCGCTGCCGCCGGCGTCGTCGCCCGGCAGATCTGCCGCCCGTCGCCGTTATATGCGCCGCTACCGGCGGGACTGCTCGCGGTGGCCGCGGGGCTGCCCACCGCCCTGGTTTGCGATGCCGCCGATCTCTGGCGCGAGCTGGTTTCGCTGCGGCCAGCCGTCGTCCATGCATGGCTCGACTGGTCCAATATTCGCGCTGGGATCGCCGCGGTTCTGGCGGGTGTCCCGCGGATCGTGCTGTCCGGCCGGAATCTCAACCCCAGCCGTTTCTTCTTTCACGAACCGGTGATGCGGGCGGCATACCGGACGCTCGTCACCCAGCCCGGGGTGGTGTTGGTCAACAACAGCCTTGCCGGGGCGCGGGATTACGCAGACTGGCTGGGAGCGTCGGCTGAGCGGATCGGTGTCGTATACAACGGGATCGATCTGCCGACGCCGGATCGCGAAGCGGCGCTCGCCGAACGCCGACGGATCGGGGTGCCCGACGAGGCCTTGCTGATCGGGTCTATGTTCCGGTTCTCGCCCGAGAAGCGGCCGTTGCTCTGGCTCGACACCGCCGCTGCCATCCTCGCTCGGCGCGCTGACGTGATGTTCGCCCTTTACGGGATGGGGCCCATGCGGGCGGAGATCGGCGCTCGGGTTGCTGGGCTCGGCTTGGCACAACGCGTGATCCTCCCGGGGCTCAGCGGCAGCGCTCTGGCCGCGCTCGGCGCGATGGATGTATTTCTGCTGACCTCCGAAGCCGAGGGCACCCCGAACACGGCGATCGAGGCGCAATGGGCGGGCAGGCCGGTCGTCGCCTGCACGGCCGGTGGAGTCGCCGAAGCCTTTCTGCCGGGGGAGACCGGCATTCTCGTCCCGCGCGCCGATCCGGCAGCGATCGCCGATGCGGTGCTTCGACTAGCGGCCGACGGCGCCTGGCGTGATCGCATTCGCTCGACGGGGCCGAGTTTTATCGCTTCCCGCTTTGCTCTCGACCGAATGGTCGGTGAGCTGAACGCACAATACGGCTTTTGCTGATCACCTAAGTCGATGGAGAATGCCCGGGGGCTCGACTGCTTTCCGGCGTGACCGAAAAGCCGCGTCGAGCAGGGTCCAATGAAGGGCGGCTCCGGCCCTCGACTGCAGTCTGGCTTTTGTCGGTCGGGGTCGAGCCGCTCGAGTTACTCCGCGGCGACCTCGCTGCCGTGCGGATTTTCAACAAAGCTGCCTCGCGGGCGCTGCTCGATGCGATCCGCGAGGTATCCGACCGAGCGGCCTTCGCCGAGTTCAAGAAGATCGAATTACATGCCGCCTCGCACGGCGAGCTGCCGCGCGTCGTAACCCGGGCGTGGCGATCGCGCTGCTCGACAAGATGCGTCGGGAAAATGCAACGATCACCGACATCGTTCAGCATCGCCGCAATGCAGGTGCCGCGAAGCCTAGCGTGGAGCCTCCCGCGCCTCCGCCGCTCCGGGACGCCGCGAACGCCGGCGGAGTGGCCGCCCCCGTCCCGCCGCTCTGAAGATCGCCGTCGATTACTAATCAAACCTTATTGTGCGGCGCACAATATTCATGTGCCAAGTTGCTTGTCTGACGTGTCGTTTTATTGGATGCGGTGGTAAAACCGATTGTTGATTTATGGCGACTCGCTCGCGAATTTTATGTTCCAGTTGCAAATGGCAGTGGCAATCTTGCTTTATTGGCGAATTCTGCTTGACGTAAAGGAACCTGACGCGGCACTATCGCGAACACCAAGCTCTTTGTTAAACCTGCAGGGGAGTGACACAGATGAAGGCGAGGACAGGTTTATGGCTGAGCGCGACGGCGCTCGGCTGGTTCTGCTTCGGCTCGGGGGCGTTCGCCGCGGGCCAGCCGCAGCCCAACAACGACCTCAATTTTTCGGCGGAAACCGTAGCATTGCCCCCGGGCAACGCCGTCAGATTTCAAGGGACCAGTCTTTTTTATTCGGTGATAGGAGCTGGAATCCCGGCCGCCTCCGGCGTCTCTGTGTCATTCATCGCGCCAGCCGGCAATACCTTCACGCTTGCCGGCGGCACCCTGTGCCAGTGGTTTCCCGGTGCTGTGACGACGACGCCGACGCTGACCGGTTCTGGGAATCCCATCATTAACTGTCCTGTTCCCGGTGCTGGGGGACCATACACTTCGGTAAACTTGACGGGTGGCACAACCGGCACTGTCGCTCTCTCCGGCCCGGACGTCGCCAAGCTTGGCGCCAATATCTACCCAGGTTTAACCCCACTCTCGACAACCGTTCCGAGCGCGCTTGTACAGATCAATGCGTCGGCCACCTCCGGCGGCGCTTTCATCGGCGATGCGTCACCGATACCCAACATCGCCTTCCTCAGCCACAACAGTTTCAGTGCCACCCTCGGCGGCCAGACGCTCGGCATCGATTTGAGCGGTAACGGTCTCTCAGCGACCCCACCGGTACCTCCCGGAGGAGGTTTTGTCGTCAATCAGGCTAATGGAACCAGGACAGTCTCCACGGCAGGGTTCCTTGGTACCGTTTGGCCCAACGAAAACCAAAGCGATCTCGACGCCCGAACCGGGCTGTTTTGCATCAACGGTCCATCTTTCTCCGGGAACCCGAATTGTGCCGCTGCGCTTAGCGGAAACACCGCAGTGACATTGACCGGGGATTTCGCGACGATAACCACGGCCTATCTGCTTCCGAACCAGGCTGCGGCGGGAAACCCGGTGGCAAACCAGGCGAGCTGCACGCCTGGGACCCCGCCGGCCAACAATGTTCCCGGGACGATCGATACGGCGAAGCGGACGATCACCTTCGCCAATATTCCGACCCCCAACACCAGCACGAGCAACAGCCCAACCCCAGTTTTTGCCGTGTGTCTGGTGACCAACGGCACGCAGGTGATTCAGGCCACTGACCCGGCGACTGTTCAGATAATGGTGGTGGTTACGCTGACCAGTCCTAGCCCGCTGACGATCAGCCTGACAAACGCACCCAGCCAGCCCTTCGGAGCGATCTCCTATCAGGGCGCGGTCTTCTTCGCGCAGAACGTGTTCGGGATCAACAACGGGTCGCCGACCTTCTTTCGAATGGTCAATCCGAGCAATACAGCCGCGCAGGTCTGGGCGGTATTGACCAAGGACGTTCCGAACACGAGCCCTGAGACCGGCAACGGCAGTTGCAATTACACCGCACCATCCACGGGCTCTGCCACACTGACTGCGCAGCCGGTTCCCCCGAACGCGGTGAACCCGCCGGTGACCTGCAACATCTCGTTTGTCGCCAACCTCGCCTCACAACCCGGTCTGCCTGATACAGTCTCGACCAACCTCGCATCGGGTGGATCGGCAGGTAAGGTGCAAGCCAACAACGCGACATATGTCACCGGTGATGACATTGCGATCCTGAGCGGTACTTCCTTGAATCCGCAACCAGGGCAGGGCGCGCTGCATGCGACGGTCTGGCTACTGTCGCCCAACCCGGCGATGCGGTTCTCGGCGCTGACACAAAGCGCGGCGTTCGGCGTCCTCGTGCAGTCGCCGTAGCCGCACCGGGACGGTGGCGACCGCCCTCGAGGGTCGCAACACAGTACACGAGACAAACCGGGCCACCTTCGGGTGGCCCGACCTTTTCTTTGCACCTTCGTTATGATGGGGAATTTTCTCAGTTCCGAAAAAGGCGCTTATCATGCTGGCGAGCGCCCCAAGAGCCTGCCCCAGGCTAGAAGGGGCGCGTCTCGAAGCACGCACGACCGCCACGCGGAGACCCCCGGCGACGTACCGAGCACGCGAGCGCGGGTTCGCGCTCGTCCTGACCTTGGTCATCATTGTGGCACTCTCGGTCATGACCGAAATCATGACCCGATGGATATCGGGGGCACTCGACCAGGCTTTCGCTAACCGGGAAGAAGTTGACGCCGAGCGTCAGATCAGCGAGGCTACGGCAGTTTCTCTGTATATCTTAGGCACTCGCCCGTTCAGTTTTCGCGGAATCGAGTCGTTGTCTATCGCGCCTTCTCCCACCGTCCATGCGCCGCAAACGATCGCCGCGTTTGACCCGAACGCTAATTACATTCGCTTGGACGATTACCCCTATCGTTTGGGAGATGCGGTGGTTCGCTTTCAGGATGCGCGGGGGCTGATCAATCTGAACCTTGGATCGTCCGGCGATCTTTTCAGCCTGCTCGGGATTTTCGGGGTTCCGGACGATGACCGTGGTCCGCTGATCGCCAAGTTGCAGGATTACATCGACGCCGATTCACTGACGCGCCTCAATGGCGCCGAGGCGCCGGAATACGCGGATGCCGGACGCGAGCCTCCAGCCAACGCGCCGCTGCGGACGCCCTGGGAGGTGAGGCGCATCCTCGACTGGGACAAAATCGACCTGATCGCCCATGAAGACACCCAGTGGGCGCTGTTGACGACGACTGCCTCCGCCGATGGGTTCAACGTCAACACCGCGCCGCGCGCTCTGCTCTCGGTCATGCCGGGCATCACCGAGGGCGGCGTCGACAATGTCGTGCGCTGGCGGCGTGAACAACCGATCGTCACCGGCTCCCAATTCGGACAACTGGCCGGTCTGCCGATACCGCAGGGCCCCTCGCGCTTTCTGGGGCTGCCGGCGAACAGCATCCTGATCACCCTCTCGTCGCCCCACATGCCGCTCGAGCGCCGTATTGCGGTTCGGCTGACCCCGGGGATGTCGGATCGGCCATGGGCCATCGACTACGATGTGGAGATGCCGCCTGCCCGCCGCAGCCCCGGCGAACCAGAGCCCGATGCCTTCCCAATCCCCGCAATTCTTTCGCCAATACCGTGACCGGGCCGAGCGGGCGGCGACTTGGCGCGGCCGCCGGTATTGGGTCGTCAGCCGTTCGTTGTGCGGCTTTCGCTTGTTCCGGCTTGCCAATGTCGGACGCAATGAGCTGAGGGACGCCGCTGCGCTCAAGGCGCGAGAATGGGCGCCCTATGCGGAGACGGGATACCACCTGCACCTGACCGGCGAGGGGGCGCGAATCTGGGTGTGGGATGCCGCCCGGGTCAGGGGCGCGATGCAGGCGATGGGAGTGAGACCGGGGCGTATCACCGTGCTGCCCGAAACCGCGCTCCAGGCGCGGCACGAAGACGGGTTGCAGCTCGTCGGGTGCCTCGAAGGCGTCGAGGGTCAGTTCTGGGCCGAAGGGGAATTGAGGGCCAGCCGCTGGTGGGCCGAGGCTCCGCTGCCCGAGCAATGGCTGGAATTCGTGCGCGCGACCGGGGTCGTGGTCCGTGCCCTGCCAGACGTCCCGCCATTCGAGCAGCCGGTATGGCGCAGCCGAGCATGGACCAATTCGGGCACAGGCTTAGAGCTTGAGCGCCGCGGCCGCGAGGCGGCGTTGGCGGGGGCCGCACTGGTTTTGGGCGCCTACGCATATCTCGGCGGATCGCTGGTGCGTGACGCGGGGTCTTTGGCGGAGATCGACAATCGCTTGGCCGAAGCACAGCACCGGACCGCGCCGGTAATCGCCAACCGAGAGGGGGCCCTTGCCAATCTCGATTACCTCGCCGGTTTTGCGAAGCTCGACCCTTATCCTCCCCAACTTTCGGTATTAGCGCGTGTTGCTGAAAATCTACCCAAGAATGGTGCCCAACTCGCGGCCTGGTCCTACCAGACGGGCGATCTTCAGTTTACTGTTTTCTCGCCGGCCTCCTCTCTCGATATACTCTTCTACGTGAAGACTTATTCGTCGGTTCCGGGTTTCACGGACGTCGCGGCCGAGCGGGCCGAGGGCCCCCGCAGTCTGCGGGTCAAGCTGCACTTGGCGAAATGATCAGCCTGCAAAACTTGGCCTTTTTCCGGATCGCGCCGGAGCAGGTCGGCAAATGGTGGCGCGATGGCGCGGCCAACCGGCGAGCGCGAGTGCTGCTTGTAGCGCTCGGCTTTACGGTCGCTGCGAGCGGGTTGCTGGTCCTCGATTCGCGCGACGGCGAGGTCCGGCGCGAGGCGGCCGACAAGCGGGCCCAGCTCTTTCGCATCGAGCAGGTCGGCCAAGGCGAACTTTGGCAGCGGCGCCGAGAAGAGGCGGAACTGGCGCGAAACCAGGCCGAAGCGCGGCTTTGGGAGGCCGAGACCGACGGTCTCGCGCAAGCCAATTTTCAATCCTGGCTGCTCGACCAGGCCAAACAGGCCGGTATCGCGGTGGGCGAGATGCGCAGCAGCATCGATGCGAACCCCAACAATCCGCTGAAGCTGCGCCGGGTATCGGCACAAGTGAGTGGCCGGTTCGAAGCGACGGGTTTTGTCAAACTGCTGCAGGCCATAGCCAGCCAGGAGCGACTTGTCGTGATCGAACGGCTCGATATTCACGTGGCGCCGATGCCGCGTTTCGAGATGGTGCTTGCAGCCTTTCTCCGTCCCGCCGCGAAGGCATAATGGCAGTGATGCGGCTGACAGCGCGGCAGGGCGGGATCGTCGCCGGGATGGCGGGGCTCGGGGTATCGGCTTTTGCGCTGGGGTGGTGGCTGGATGATGCCGCGGGCCGCAGCCCCATCAAGGCGAATGCGCCGGCGGCCGAATGGAAATTACCCCAACCAAAGCCGGCGGATCTCGCAGCCGATGCCAAGATCGTGTTGGCCAAACAGCCCTTTGGCGCTGCGGGAGAGCGAGCAGTGACGAGCGCGCCGACCGGCGGAGCGGGCGCCGGGAACCCGACCGCCGGGCAATGGCGAATCAGCGGCATCGTCACCACCGAGACGAGCCGCTATCTGGTGGTGCTGTTGCGTCCGCCGGGGCAAAACGCGGATCGAACCGAACTGCGGCAGGTCGGGGAAAGCCTGCCGGACGGGGGTGTCGTTCGCTCCGTCGATACGAGCAGCGTCACAATCGATCGCGAAGGGACTGTTGTGACGGTCAGGATGTTCGAAAAGAACTGAACGGTTCGGTATGCGGGATCGCGGGGGGGTGCTGCGTGTTGCTTGTCTTCTGTTCGTGTTGGTGGTTGCCGCCTGCACCTACCCGACGCAGAACCCGGGATCGGATCTGCGCACCTTGCCCGAAAAGGGCGAGCAACCTGCAGCGCTGGTGCCTACAAGCCCGCTAATTGCGGGTGCCGCCGCCGGACGGACAAAGATCGTTTCCGGGCCAGTGCCTCCGAGCACTCCGGCGGCACCCATCACGACCGAGCCTTCCATCAACCTTTCGGGCGAGCCGGTCAGCCTCACGATCGAACAGATGCCGCTGCCGGCTTTTGTCAATACCGTGTTTGGCGAGACGCTGCATCTGTCGTTCGAAATCGATCCAAAGCTCGCACAACGCACCGACCCAGTGACGTTGCGCACCGGCCGGCGGCTGCAGCCGAACGAAATCCTGGCCTTGGCACGCGCCGTTCTTAGGGACTACGGAATCAGCGTCATCACCACCGACAAGCTCGTACGGATCGTGCCCAGCGAGGCGCTTCTTTCCCAATCGCCGGACATCATCCGCGGCCGCAGCTCGCGGGAAATCGCCGAGAACCTGCGACCGATCTACGAATACTTGCCGATGGCGAATGTATCGGCAAACGATATGGCCGGCTGGCTTCAGACGGCGTTCGGTGCCAAGGTCCGAATATCGACGGCGCCACAGGCCAATGCGATACTGGTGCTCGGCTTGCCCGAAGATGTCCAAGCCGCCAACGAAGCCATCCGCACCTTGGACCAGCCCCGCCTCGCCGGGCGGCGCAGCCTTCGCATCGAGCCCGTCTTTTGGTCCCCGAGCCAGCTGGCCGAGAGGCTCACCGATATTCTCCGCGCCGAGGGCTACAGCGTCGGCACCACGCTGCAAAATCCCGGCGCGATCGTCCTGCTGCCGCTGCGACCGAGCAATTCTCTCGTCGTCTTTGCCGCCGACCAGAAGACGCTATCGCATGTCGAGGATTGGGCGCGCGACCTCGATCGCGTATCGCAAGTTGATCCGCAGCGGAGCCTTTTTTATTACGGCGTCCGCAATACAACCGCCGAAAGCCTCGCCAATGTGCTGAACGCGGTTCTCGCGGGCAATATCGCCGCACACGCCGCGGCAACCGCGCCGGAATCGGTTGCCCCAGGCCCGCCTCCTCCGGGGGCGCCTCCGGGGCTCCCCCCTGCGCAAGCTCCTCCGGCGTGCTGCGCCCTCTGGCTCGCCTCCGGGAAATCTGCCGGCGCGCATCGTCACCGATCCGGCGCGCAACGCGATCATCTTTCAAGGTAGCGCCGAGGAATTTGCGCAGCTTCGCCCGCTGATCGAAAGCCTCGATCAGGCCGCGCGCGAAGCCATCATCGAGGTCACCGTCGCCGAGGTGACCCTCGCCGACAACGAGACACTCGGCGCTCGAGTTGGTGGCCAGCCTGGGTGCCGGGCCCAATGAGATCATCCAGAACGTCATGACGGGGATTGGCACTGCCGGCTTCGCATTTACGGTGCTCAATCGCGCGGGAGCTACCCGCCTGATACTCAATGCTTTGGCGAGCAATAATCGCGTGAGAGGTGCTCTCGACGCCAAAGCTTCTGGCGCGCAGCGGCGGCGAGGCGAAAATCCAGGTCGGCGCGCAGGTTCCGATCGTCACCAGTCAGGGCACCAGCTCACAGCTTCAGCAGCAAGGAACCAGCGCCATCCTTCAGAGCATTCAATACCGAGACACCGGCGTTATTCTCACCGTGAAACCGACAATCTATGCCGGAAATCAAATCGATCTCGAGATAAAACAGGAAGTCAGCGAGGCCGTTCAGAACACCACTTCGCGGTCTGAGCACGCCGGTCATCAACAATCGCACAGTCAGTACTCAGCTGTCGCTGCAAGACGGTGCGACCGTGTTGCTCGGCGGCTTGATCATGGAAAACGCCAGCAGCACATCTACCGGCATTCCGGGACTAAAGGATATTCCGGGGGTAGGTTTTCTGTTCGGCACCCAGCAGGTCATGAAAACCCGCAGTGAGCTCTTCGTCTTTATCACCCCCTATATCGTCAAGTCCGGTGAAGACGCGAGCAGGCTTGCGGAAATGTTCAAGAAGCGCTACGAATCACTGCCCCAACCGGCATCGACTCTGCACTGGTGACACTCTGAAAGAAATGCGCGGGATGGAGTCGCGAGAACCGCAGCTTGATCGTTGCCGAGAAGCCGCTGGGCGTGGACGGCCGACGAACCGGAGCCGCCGGTCACTCCGGAGGCCGGGTCGCATCGCTCCGATCGGCCAGTTATTGATCGAGGCGGGTCTGATCGGCGAGAGCGATCTGGCCCGCGCGCTCGCATTTCAGGAGCGGTATGGCGGTAGGCTGGGAAGCATCCTCGTCCGCCTCGGCGCGCTCTCGGAAGAGCGGTTGTTGCCGATCCTGAGCGATCAGCTCGGCCTGCCGGTGCTCGGCGAGACGATCTTCCTGGCAGATACGGCGTCCTATTCTCGAGGCCATCAAGCAATCCGGCTACCCGGTCGATTGGTGGGTCGATCAGGAAGCGCTTGCCGTGGTAAGCCGACGGCGAACTTGTGGGTGGTCGCCAGAGATCCGCTGATGACCGATCTCCAGGAATTCGTTCGCGCCGCCTATGGCGCCGTTCCCATCCGCTGGGGCCTCGATCGCCGCTCAAACCCTCGATCGAGCCATCGAGCAGGTGCAACAGCGGGTCGCCGCCGACGGACGCAACCTCTCGGACGAAGTCAGCCATCTGCGGGAGCTGGCCGAGGAGGCCCCGGTCATCGAACTGGTCAACAACCTGATCGCGCAGGCCTTCGAAGAGCGGCGTCGGACATCCATGTAGAACCGGCGGAACGCGAATTTCCGGGTTCGCTTTCGCCTCGATGGCGTGCTGCAGACGCGGCTGACCTTGCCGACGCGATCGGTTCGACGCGGTGGCGTCGCGGATCAAGATCATCTCCGGCCTCGACATCGCCGAGCGTCGACTGCCGCAGGATGGCCGCCTGAGCCTACGCCTGAGCGGCGAAATGGTCGACATCCGCGTCTCGTCGTTGCCGAGCACCTGGGGCGAGTCGCTGGTGCTGCGATTGCTGCCGAAGGAACGCAGCAATTCCGGCTCGATCGCCTCGGCATGACCCCGGACGATCTCGAACTGCTTCAGTCCTGGACGCGCGAGCCGCACGGCATCATCCTGATCACCGGGCCGACCGGTTCCGGCAAATCCACCACGCTCTATGCCACCCTCGAAGAAATCAACGACGGAGCGACAAAGATCGTGACGGTCGAGGACCCTGTCGAATACTCGATAAAGGGGATCAGCCAAGTCCACGCTCAACCGGACATCGGGTACACCTTCGCACGGGCGCTGCGCGTCGATCCTGCGGCAAGACCCCGACCAGATCATGATCGGCGAGATTCGCGACTCTGGAGACGGCACAAATCGCGGTGCAGGCGGCACTGACCGGGCACATGGTGTTCTCGACATTGCACACCAACGACTCGCTGAGCGCATTTACCCGTCTTGGTCGACATGGGTGTCGAGCCGTTTCTCGTAGCCTCCGCGGTCCGGCTTGGTGATGGCGCAGCGGCTCGCCCGCCGCTTGTGCCCGAATTGTGCGCAGCCGGAGCACCCGACGGGTGAGGTCGAGCGGCAAATCGAGGAGCTGCAGCAGCGCGCGCCGCAGCTCTTCGAGGGCCCGCCCCGCTGGCGCCGCCCGATCGGATGCCGCGACTGCTTCGGATCGGGGTTCAAGGGGCCGGCTCGGTATCTACGAGATGGTCAGCGTCAACCCCGATATTCACGATGCCATCCTGCAGCGCGCCTCGGCCCAGGAAATGAGCGAGATGGCTCGCCGGCAGGGCGCACGCACGCTTGCGCGAAGACGGCATCGCCAAGGCATGGCGCAGCGAAACCAGTCTCGACGAAGTCTTTCGGGTGACTGGCGGCGCCGTCGGGCTGTAAATGCAAGCTGGATGCCGACTTTCACCTATAGCGCACTGAGCAGCCTGGGGCAGAGCGTCAGTGGGGAGCTGGTTGCCGAGCATGAGCGCGCCGCCCTCCGAGAGCTGAAACGCCGCGGTCTGATGCCGCTCTCCTTGGCGATTGCCGCCGCAGGCGAGACGACGTTGCTGATCTTGGAAAAGACAACCCAGCGCCGAGGATCATATCCGTCTGCTGAAACGAGATGGCGATACTTGTCGAGGCCGGTGTTACCCTCAACGAAGCCATTGATATCGCGCGACGATCGCCGGTCTATGCACATCTTCGGCGATGCCCTCGACGGTCTCGGCCGAGATCTGCGGCGCGGCGTGAGCGTGCCGGAAGCGGTTCGCGCCAACATCAACGACATTCCCTGTTTACGTGTATCAGCTGATCGAAGCCGGCAATCAGACCGGCATCCCTGACCGGCGCGCTCAAAGACGCCGGCCTGCAGATGCAATTTGATGAGCGTGTCCGCAAGGATATCCGCAATGCTCTAATCTATCCGATGTTCCTTGATCGTGATGGGGACGACGGCAACCCTGTTCATCTTTTTGTTCGTGGTGCCGCGATTTGCAGGGATGATGAAGGGTCGATGACAATTGATGCCGGCATTTTCGCGCACGCGATATTTCTGCGACGGCATTGTTCCTGCGCAACAACATTGTGTCTGTTGCCGGGATTGGGGCTGGTGCTGGTTGCCGCCCTTGTTCTGCTGTTCCGCAGGCCCGTCGGTTCGCTGCTCGCTTGCGAGAGCTCGCTGTCCGGCTGCCGGTGCTCGGAAACATGCTCGTAGAGGCTGAGGCCGGCCGCTGGACCTCAATGCTCGCCACATTGCTGCAGAACCGGATGCCGCTGGTGCAGAGCCTGTCCCTGGCCCGCAACTCGCTTCTGCTCGAAAGCTTCAAGGCGCAGCTCGCGCAGGTCGAGCGAGCGGTACGGGGCGGCGAAGCGGTCTCGGCGCGGCGCTCGCGGACTACCGGATCTTCGACGAGAGCCTCGTCAACCTGATCAAGTCGGCGAGCGCTCCGGACGGCTGGCGGACATGCTGAAATCGGCCGCGACTTTCGCCGAGCAGAAGGGTCGTGACCGGATCAAGCGGTTGATGGCACTGCTCGAACCAGTCTCTATTCTTGTCATCGGCTGCATGATCGGAGTGATCGTGATCTCGTTGTTTACCGCGATCACCAGCATCAACAATGTTCCGTCTGTGATCGAGGACGACTTGCCTGGGCAGCCATTGACGATGCAGACCGCAGCTGCCCGCGTCGTTCCGGCGCAAGGAGGTGAACACCGCCGAGAATGGTTTCACCCTTCTCGAGCTGTTGGTTGTTCTGGCCATAATCGGGCTGCTCGGTGCGCTGATCGGGCCGCGCTTGTTCGAGCGGCTGGAGGGTTCCAAGGTCGTCACCGCGCAGACGCAGGTCCGCATGCTGAAAACGGCGCTCGACACGATGCGGCTCGATATTGGACGTTATCCGATCGGCCGAAGAAGGCCTCGACCTGCTTGTCAGGGCGCCCACGCGACCCTCAGCTGCGATTGCGCTGGCACGGACCGTACCTCGAAGGCGAGCTGCCACCGATCCGTGGGGAAACCCCTATCAGTATGAGTCCCACCGGCCACGACCTGAATGCGATCACGTTGTACAGCTTCGGTCCGACGGGAAAGCCCGGCGGTGATGCGGTCGGCTACCTGCCCGCGGGCTGAGATCGGCTTTACGCTGATCGAGCTGGTCGTCGCGCTCGCGGTGGTCGGGCTGATCCTGACGGTCACCTTGCCGAGAATGTCGGGATGGCTCGACCGGTTCGGATTTTCCAGTAAGGAGCAGCGAGTGCACGATTCGCTGGCCGGCCTGGCCGAAACAGCGCGACGCGCGGGCCGGACGGTGTATCTCCGATCGTCCGACAAGAGCGCAAACGCCGCGGACAGCGCCGCGATCGAGCTGCCCGCGGCTGGACCCTGACCGTCGAGCCGCCGATAGTCTTCCGCTACGATGGGGTCTGCACGGGCGGAACAGCGCGCGTGACGCTTCCCGGAAGGCGAGTTGACGTATCGGCTCGACCCGCCGTTTTGCCTTCCGCAGCCGCTGTGATGCGATCGTGCCTCCCTCTTCGCGATCCGTCAATGCCGAGGCCGGGTTCACGCTCCTGGAAGGGCTTGTCGCCATCGCCCTGCTTGCAGGGACGATGTTTGCGATATTCACTCTGGTCGGCGGCGTGCTGAACTCGGCGCACCGAGTCGGACGATCGAACGAGACGGCTCAGGTCACGTCGAACGCGCTCGAAGTCATGAGCGTCATCAATCCGATGTTGCAGGAAGCCGGAAAAATCAATCTCGGCCCTTACACGGTCAGCTGGAAGAGCTCAGCGACGACGCCGGTTGCCGACGGCGTCGGATACCCCGTTGGCGTCAGTCTCTATCAGCTCGCGCTCTACAAGACGAATGTGCGGGTCGAAGGGCCGCAAGGGACCCTGTTGACGGCGTTCGACCTTAGTCAGGTCGGCTATCGCCGGGTCCGCGATCCGACGCCCCCGCTGCGCGAGAGCCTGCCGGGGATCGCGGCGCGCAACCGCTGACGGTAGCGCGCGTCAATTTCCAAACAGGCCGGGCCCCAACAAGTCGGGCGGAGCTTGCGGAGCAACACGGGATGCTCGCGGAGCTGCGACGATCATCGGCACCGCGTCGCGCGGCGCTCCGGAGAGGCGCACCAGCTGCGGGAGCTGCGGGATCGATTTTCCTTGGTCGGAATCGCTCGGCGGCCATGCCGGTTGCCATTTCTGCTCCCCGGCATAGTAGGCGAACGCTCCCTCGCGGCCGGCCCATGCGGCGATTCGCAGAGTTTGCTTTGGGCTTTCCTCGTATTCGAGAGTCGTGAGGTCGCGATTCGGATCGTATCTTATCGCCCAGCGAAACGCGGTCGGCGTCCCCGCTGGTCCGACCAGCGGCGACGCTGTTAGCCCCGTGATCTCACTCGCCGTACCCGCGAACCGACGCTTGCCTTCGTCGTAATCGGCGATCGAGGCCTGAATCGTCTGGCGAAACCAACCGGAGACCAGTGTGGTCTCCTGGGAGCGGTCGAGATAAGGCCGCAACCGGTCGCGTGCTTCGAGCACCTGTCTGAGGCTCCCGAACGCCACTGCCGCCACCATGCTCAACAGCACCAGCGTGATCAGCACCTCGACGAGCGTGAAGCCCTGAGGGTCAGATGTTTTGCGGCGGAGCATCCAAGACATTGGCTGCGGACGCGGTTGCTCGCGCAAAGGCTCACCACACCCTAAAATAGCCCCATGAGATCGAGGCGTGACAGCGGGATCGCGAAATCAATCGAGACCGAGATCGGCCCCACCTACGCCGATATAGTGGGGGCCGACGACGCCAAGGAGGAGCTGCGCGAGATAATCGCGTTTCTCAACGATCCCACGCGCGGCAGCCGCCTCGGTGCGCGAATGCCCAAAGCGGTGCTGCTGATCGGCCCTCCCGGGACGGGAAAAACGTCGCTTGCTCGCGCTACGGCCGGCGAGGCCAAGGTTCCGTGCCTGCCTATCGGCGGCGCCGAATTGGTCGAGGGTGGGGCGTCGGCGGTGGGCGATCTGTTCGAGCAAGCGCGGCGCCAGTCTCCAGCGATTCTGTTCATCGACGACCTGGATGCGATCGGCGGTCTGATCGGAAAGCCGCGGAAAGCCCTCACCCGTCTCGCTGCGCTCAGCCGCCCTCTCCCGCAGTGCGGGAGAGGGGCTATGACGCGCTCGGCTCAAAGCTCCTCTCCCGCACCGCGGGAGAGGGGGGACCGAACGCGCAGCGCTTGGTGGGTGAGAGTAGCTTCTTCTCGGGAGTGGTTAGCCGGCTATTGGTCGAACTCGACCGGCTCGACAGCGGCGCGGGTGTGGCGGTTCTGGCGGCAACCAACCGTCCCGACATGCTCGATCCTGCGCTGCTCCGAACGGGGCGCTTCGAGCCGGTGTCCGTGCCGCGTCCCGACAAAGAGAGCCGCGCCCGAATTCTTCATCTGCATACCCGGAGCATTCGAACGTCCGAGGATGTCGATCTGACCGGCCTGGCTGCGTCGACCCCCGGATTTACCGGCGCGGATCTCGCAAGGCTCGTCAACAAGGCCGCGCTGCTTGCCACTCGCCGTGGCGCCGACGCGGTAAGCTCATCTGATTTTTACGGCGCCATTGAGCGCATCCTCGTTGGCGTCGGGATGAAGAGCCCGGTCCTGAACGCGCATGAGCAAGAGGTTCTTGCTTACCATGAGGTCGGCCATGCGCTCCTCGGGCTGTCTTTGCCAGGCTGGAACCCGGTTCACGCACTTTCGATGGTGCCGCACAATGCCGCTGTGGTCAGCTGCTCGATGCACCGGCCGACCGAGGATCGCATTCTGTTGGCTCGTCAGGAACTCGAAAACGAAATGGCAATGCTGCTCGCCGGGCGCGCCGCCGAGCATCTCATCTTTGGCGAGTTCTCGACGCTGGGAACTATCGACCTGCAAAGAGTAACTGTGATCGCGCGCGACATCGCTGCCCGCTATGGCATGACGGCGGACCTGGGCCAGGTAAATTACGACGAGCCCAGCTACAGCGAGGAGACGGCGCGCGAAATCGATTGCGCCGTTCGATCGCTGATCGAGCGCGCCTTCAGCCGTGCCGTCGAGCTCCTGAAAGCCCAACGCGACGTCCTGGAAACGGGGGCCCGGCTCCTCGTCCAGCACCAAGTTCTGAACGTTACCGAACTCTCCGCCTTGCGGCAGCGCCATTGGTCACAGAGCAAAGAGGATTATGACGTCGAGTGAGGCGATCGCTATGAGGCGGGGTGAGGGGCAGCAATTGTCATCGGCAACGGTTGTCAGCCTCGCGGAATCTGCGATCCGCGACGCCCATCACAACGGCGTTCTCTCGATCATCCTTGCGATCCCATTCGAGCTGGCCCCCGAGGAAGCTCGGCTGCTGCTGCAATCCAGCAGTGTCTCCGGTCTTGTCCTGCCGTATACATTGTCTGCGGTTCGCAAAGCCGAGCCGCGGGCGGTCGGGTCTTTCGGAAGAGACGGGCTATGGCGGTTGCCCGAGGGTCCCAATGTCATCTACTTCCTCGGCCCCTACCGCCGATTGACGACGGAGATGGTCAAGGAGGCGTTGCGCCGGGGTACTCGGGCGATCGCCCTCAAGGCGGGCCGCCGCTGGATCCGCTTTCCCATCGCCGCGCTGCGCAGGGGAGCCCTCATCGAGGGCGTCGCACCTTGCGACGTAAAGGTGTTCCGATCAATCTTGAGCGCGGCCCAGTCGAACGAGAATGCTCAGTCCGGGCGCATCATCTTGGTGTGCGGCAATCTGTCTCCCGGAGGAGCGGAGCGGCAGGTCGTCTACACGATGACTGGGCTGCAGCGGCGCGGGTTTCACGACATTCAGCTGCTGTGCGATACGCTCGAGCCGGGGCGGCCCGAGAAGTTCGACTTTTATCTTCCCAGATTGCACGACGCCGGGATCCGCGTTGAAACGATCAGGAAAGCGACGCTCGACGACGTCGAACCGGATGACGCGATCTGGACCCTCCGCGAATTTGCTCATCGCCTGCCGGCCGAGCTGCTCGCTGACATCGTCGCACTCTACCGCGAGTTCCGGCTGCGGCAGCCGGAGGTGGTTCACGCCTGGCTCGATTGGAGCAACACGCGCGCCGGGATCGCGGCAGCGCTAGCCGGGGTCCCAAAAATCCTGGTCTCCGGCCGCAACCTGAACCCGACAAATTTTAACCTTTACCAGCCCTATATGGACCCCGCTTATACGGCGCTGTGCGAGCTTGCGAACGTCGTATTCGTCAACAACAGCCGAGCCGGGGCCGACGATTACGCCAAATGGCTCGGCCTCGAACCGGAGCGCATCAGGGTTATCCACAATGCGGTGGATTTCGGCGATCGGCGGCGTAGCTCGCCCGCGGAAATCATCGCCGTGCGACGGGAGCTGCGGATACCGCCCGCGGCGCCGGTTGTCGGGTCCGCCTTCCGGTTCGAGGAAGAGAAACGTCCGATCTTCTGGCTGGAGACCGCGGCGATCATTGCCCGGCGGTTTCCAGAAGCCCGCTTTGTGTTGTTCGGTCAGGGCTCGATGCGCTCGAGAATGATCGAAGCGGCCCGTCGCCTCGGCTTGCGCGACCGCCTGCTGATGCCAGGAGTGCGGGACGACATTCTTTCGGCGATTTCGATGTTGGACCTCTTTCTTCTAACGTCGGCAGGGGAGGGGCTTCCGAATGTGTTGCTCGAAGCGCAATGGGTCGGAACCCCGATCGTCACGACCGATGTCGGGGGCGCCCGCGAGGCGATTTTCGACGGTCGGACCGGGTTCGTTGGTCCGAACGACGATGCCGATGCGATCGCGTCGCTCGCGTGCCGCGTTTTGGCCGATCCAGATTTTCGCGCGCGCACCGCTACCGCCGGACCTGCTTTCGTCCGGCGTCGCTTCAATATGGCGCGGATGCTCGACGAAACGATCGCGCTCTATGGACTTTCAGGTGCCAATGGCCGCCCTCACATCCGCGGCACCAGTTTGTAGAGCCGGCCATTTCTGCGCGGATCCGTATTGTCGCTGGTAGAAAAATAGATGCGTCGACCCCAATGCGAGTAGCGGCCGCGCCCCAAGCGACGGATTTCATCGTGAGCAGTATGCGGGGCCGCAAGTGGTATGTCGTCCTCGAGGAGGATCAGCATCGATGACCCTTCCTGATCAGAGATCATGCGCCGTGGAGCCGGTGCGCGAAACCCAAATCCCGAATCAGGCACGATTCGTCGCAGCTTTCGCGCATACCATGCTGCAAAAAAGGCGCGCGCCCAACCCGAAGATCCGGCGGCGCGCGATCTCCCTTCGCCAAGCCAACCTGCCAACGATTCTCAGTATATGTAGCGAGGCGAACAGCGATTCGCGCTGGTCGAGGCACGATAACCAGATGCGTTCCAAGGCGGATCTGTTGCTGGCGGTGTGCGCCGGTGCTCCGATCACGAATGGTTGCTCGGAAATGCTGGCCAATTCGGTGTTGTTGTCAGTCATTGAGATCGTGATAGCGTCGAGTTCCGCCGAGGTATCGGACGCGTGAAATCCTTGCAGGGCAGGGCTCTAGCGCCGAATCGGCAGCACCGCAAGAGTTGCAGATCTGGTTATAACGGCGGCGATACGTTTTGAGGGCTTCCGGCTTGTTGGGATCTTTTGGGGTACGAAGAGTCGCCGCAAAACTCCGGCAGTCGCTAACCTCGCCGATCGAAAGGCTACGCGCTCATGAACGACGAAAGATGGACAAAATTGCGGAGCTCGAACAACGGATAGCGCGGTTCGAAGCAGTTCTTGGAGAGCGTTTCGCAGAGTTGGGAAGCGAGCTTCGAAATCGCATAACGGCGCTGGAGGCCGCGCTGCAAAAGTGTCCCGGTGAAGCCTGCCTTTATTGCGGCGAGCGGACTTTGCGCCTCAAGAAGGCGAGCGGGTTCATCGGGTCGGGACGAGGCAGTTGGCGGCGGGAAACTTGGGTGTGCGAGGCCTGTGGGAAAGAAGATTGGCGTCACCGCAATTACCCGGACTGAGAGTTAGCCTTTAGCTTCACCAGACAAAGACGAGACCGATCATGGGGACCGACGAGTTCGCCGCCCGTTGCCGGGCATTGTGGCAGGAGGCCGGCCTGGAGCCAAACGAGCAGCAGCGTTTCGATCTTGCCGAAGCGCTGGCCGGCATGGTGTACCCAGAATATCGGTTCAGCGAGTTCGCGCGGATGTATCTGAAAGACCCGCAGTTCGCTCGATTTTATCGTGATTATGTATCGACGTACAATTTCCACAGCTATGATCGGAAATATTTGTTGCAGGAGCTTCTCAAGCTTTGCCAGCGTGTGCCCGGCGATACGGTCGAATGCGGGGTATACGAAGGCGCCGGCTCGTACCTGATCGGGAGACACGCCGCGCGCCTTGGGCAGCTGCACCATATGTTCGATTCGTTCGAGGGTCTCTCGCAGCCGGAGGCCATCGATGGCACCTACTGGAAGCGCGGCGTGATGAGCGTGCCCGAGGACCGAGTTCGCGAGAGACTGAAGGAGTTGGACAATCTACGTTACTGGCGCGGGTGGATACCCGAACGGTTTTGCGAGGTGGCCAACCAGCGGTTCAGCTTTCTCCACGTCGATGTCGACTTGTATCAACCGACCTTGGACAGCGTCTTATTCTTCTACCCGCGGATGAACTCCGGCGGTCTGATGCTGTTCGACGACTACGGGTTTGCCACCTGCCCCGGCGCGCGGCGGGCAATCGACGAATTCTTTGCAGACAAGTCTGAGCCGATCATTGATCTGCCGACGGGCCAAGCATTTGTCATCATCCGAGGATGACCATTTTGAGCGCGAGCCGATTTACGCCTGATCGAGCCGCCGCACCCGGCCCGCGAACTGCCTGCCAGAGGTTTAAAAGGGGCGTCGCCAGATGAACCGCGCGCCTGTGGTGATCAGATCGCCGATCGGCCATCCCGCATATCGGGTGTACTTTGCGGCTCTGAGTCGCGGAATGAAATCCGCCAAATACGCCATCTCGACCGTGGTATTCGGCTGGATTTCAAGAAGCTGGAACCCGGCTTCATAAAAGACCCTGATGACCTCGCTTGGCCGTAGGCGGTTGCCCTGCATCCACCGGTTCCCCTTAAGCGCGAGCGCGAAGCCATCGTCATCGTCGAGCAGGAATTCGAGGG
This sequence comes from uncultured Alphaproteobacteria bacterium, assembly GCA_963700195.1. Taxonomy (GTDB): domain Bacteria; phylum Pseudomonadota; class Alphaproteobacteria; order ATCC43930; family CGMCC-115725; genus AP-15. Next base: position 34,000 of record CAVOWQ010000058.1, on the reverse strand, counting down.
GACGACTGAAATCTCGATGGTCTCGGAAGTCGATTTGGTGCCGGCTCAACCCGTCCAGCTTTGTCACCCGATATAATTCACGCGCGACCGCAGGCAAATCATAAAAGTGCTCCAAGGTGGCATTGGAGAAGACCGCATCAAAAGAACCGGTGTCGATACTTCGCATATCTTCGGCCGGTTCAGCGTACATGCGGAAAGGATATCCGCCAGCGCTCATCGCATCTATGATGGTCTGGCGAGAATCCGGCCACAATCGCTCGAAGAACACTGTCGCAGCGCGCTCGTCGAAATCTTCCCAGGTAGCCAAGAATCTGTCAGCGACGCTGATATCAAGACCCGACGCTTTCAGCGCAAAGACGTGAAGAAGATTGGAACCGGGACCGATCTCTAATAAAGAGTATCCCTCGACTTTAATGTCCCGCTTACGTAGAGCCGTAAAGTAGTCATTAGCGACGGCGTTAGCATAATCTGCGGCCTCCTCGGCTGCCGCTACGGCTGCAGCCTCCTTGGCGGCGGCTGCAGCCTCCGCGGCGACAGCAGCTGCAGCCTCCTCGGCTGCGGCCTGCTCGGCAGCGGCGGCCGCAGCCTCCTCGGCTGCTGCTGCAGCCTGCTCGGCAGCGGCGGCTTTAGCGGGGTGTAGGAAAAGTCGCGATTTCGAAAAAACTGACATAAACCGCCATTCCCCGCTTAGCCTTTGTCATCATCCGAGCATGACTATTCTGGGCGCGAGCCGATCTATACCTGATCGAGCCGTCGTACCCAGCCCAACCGGTGCGGTCCGCCAATCGCGAGCCACAGATTGCCGCCCGATTGCGGCGCCGCTGGGCCGCGCAACATGTATGAACGCGCGTTTCGGTTCGGCGGCAGGTTTTCCGATGATGAGAAATAAAGCCATTCGCCCCAATGCGAAAAACGGCCGCCTCCCAACTCCCGGATCGATACGTGATCGCTGTGCGCGGGCCCGAGCGGGACGCCGTTCTCGAACAAGAGCAGATGAGAGCGGTGAGGGTGCTCGGCCGTATCGCCCTCTTCAAACAAATCGGCAGTCTTCACCGCCCAGGAATAGCCGCCGTGCTCGACGATCGTCTCCGAATTAATGCGGCATTCGATTAGCGGTGCGTCTGAACTCGGGACCGAGCTGACAGGAGACGGTCCGCTGATCACGTAGCGGCGCCCATTACGGTCGGGGGGCGTATTGTCCGATGATGCGAAAAAGAAGTTGGGGCCATGGTGGGCGAATCGGCCGCGGCCCCCTTTTGCTATCGCGGCCAAATCGCTGTGGCTCGGGCCGATCTCTAACCCTTCTTCACGCAGCTTTAGCCTCGACCGCAGTTTTTCCCCCGCCCAATCGCCCATTCCAAACATTGTGGCGACCTGGGTAGACCAGCAATGACCCTCCACATGTCGCATCTCGCTCGAGGCCACAACATATTCGGCCTCTAGGGCATCGCTCTTCTCGTCTAGGGCGGCGTGCGGGCTAGCTCCGGCGGTCTCGGCTCCAGTGCGATGCGTGCATCCACCGCGAGGACCGGCTCGGAAAGGGCCGAGGCGGCGCCTCTGCCGGCGTGCCGCACGTCATCGGCATGGCCGCCGATCCATACCAGATTTTCACCGGTTCCGAGCGAGAGCGGACGCTCCGTCTCGAACAAATGCGCCCAAAATGGGTCTCGCAGGAGATCGGCGCCGTATTCACCGAAGATCCGATCCGACAACTCCAATCGATGGACGACGACGGGTTCGAACCCGTGTTCCTTCAGCAGGGCCGTCAAGGTGTCTGCGGAAAATGACCGGACGTGCTGCCAACGATGAAACACGCTCCCGTCGGTCGGACACACGCACATCGCGTGATCGAGGTTTTCGCTGTTGGGCGTCGTGACCACGAGCCTTCCCGAAGGATTCGAGCAATCGGCGGACCAGTTCGAGGGTCGACGCGATCTGGTCGTCGAGAATGTGTTCGATCACCTCTATCATGAATACGGCATCGAACGATTCGCGCGCATCGGGGCCGATAGCGCCGAGAAATCCCGTTTTCCCCTCCAACCGATCCAATATTGCTCGCCGCCTCCTCTCCGAGCTCTCGAACGCCGCCGCAGGATATCCGCCCGCCGTCAACACTCGACAAAATCCCCGTCACCGGCGCCAAAATCGAGATGCCGTGCACCTGGCGTCAAATGCCACTTGACCGCTTCGAACAAGTACCGACCGGCCAGCTTCGAAAAGCCTATATCCAGCAGCTTGGTTTCGGTCAGCGCGTCCCAGAACTGGCCCACCAAATCCGGGGTCCATCGCACAGGCTTCAGCATCGGCGCGTTCCGCTGATTTCTTACGCTTTATCGAGTCGGGGTTTGGTAGCAGTATCGTCCCGGCTCGTCAAAACCCACCAAATTCGGACTGCATGAGAACTTGTAGAGGAGATTCGCGGCCGATGCTAAATGGTTTGCCTGGTCGATGACCGCTTCTGGTTCCGTCGTTCTGTCGGCCGCGCGGCTCGAAAACCCGCATTTCGATCAACGCCGCTTCATCTGGAAAGACGCGTATAGCGGTGAGTATCGACCGGCTCGGTATAGTGACCAATTCGACGACCAGTGGCGCTATTTCTTGGAAAAGCGGACCGGCTTCTACAAGCATACCGGTGTCGAGACTGCCGACAGCTATATTGACGATCGCATCTTTGAGTTGACCGGTATAACCGAGTACCTCTCGAAAAAGCGATTCGGGCCGCTTCATGGGGTGGTGTCCTGGTGGAGGCGCAGGACGGAAGCGGAGGGGCGGCGCGACGTTGGCGGTAGGCTCTATCTGGAGCCGAAATTTGCGATCGACCATTTCCGCGGCAAACGCTGCCTCGACCTCGGCTGCGGACCCGGCCGCTGGACTCGAACACTCCTCGCGCTCGGCGCATCGGTCAAATCGACCGATGTCTCACGCCATGCGCTGCTGTCGACCTCCCGTTTCAACAGGGATGTGGAAGAGCTGGACCTCTTCGACATTCTGCCAAAACGACCCGACCTGCATGAGGCGTTCGACTTCACGCTTTGCTGGGGGGTGCTAATGTGCACCCACGATCCGAGACTCGCCTTTGCGAACGCCGTCAAGACCGTGAAGCCGGGCGGGGAACTCTACGTCATGGTGTATGCGCCTACCTACCACAATTCTGAATTTGTGGTCAACAATCGGCAATTCTACCATCAGCACCTCAGCACGCCTGAACAAAAGCTCGACTACGCCTACAAGATCTCCGATTCCCCGGAAAACGCCATCAATCTTCTCGACATGCTGAACACCTTCTACAATTGGACAGTCGAGGAAGAAACCATTCACAATTGGTTCAGCGACTTCGGCTTCGCTGAGACGGTCACGCTCAATCGAAACGAGCCCAACATCTGTGCCTACCACGTATTGGGACGCAAGCGATGATCAGGAGACTGGTCTTTAAATTGCTTAGGGCCGCCCGGGTCCCTGAGCGCTCTGTCCACGATTTGCGGCGGGCATGGTATTCCGCCAAGAACCTCCATACTCTTGCAGCCGATCCTCGCGATCTGTGGCGGCTTCACCCGCGCGGCGATTACTATCGGGAGCGCGGCGGCAATGTCGTTCCGCCGCCGATCACCGCCAATCTGGCGCTGACCAACAAATGCAACCTCAGATGTGAGATCTGCGGCAGCCAAAAGGACCTCGACCAAGCGGAGACACGGCGGCGCCACATGGGTTTTCAGACCGTCGAGGCTGTGGCGGAGACCCTTTTCCCATTTCTCGTCACCGTGGAGCTCAATAGCCAAGGCGACCCGCTGCTCTACCCCGAAATCACCGGTGTGCTCGGCTTGATTGCGCACCATGGATGCGAGCTGAAGGTGCAAACCAACGGCACTTTGTTTACCGACCGCATCATCGATCTGTTGTTGCTGCAGCATGGCGAGGTGAACCTGTCGCTCGATGCCGTCGGGCCCAAATTCGACGAGGTGCGACGCGGCGGGCTGTGGGCCAGGGCGGAACCCGGATTGAAGCGGTTTCTCGCTGCGCGCGATCCGCAAAAGCTCGCAGTCGGGATCTACCCCACCGTCACGCGTCGCACGATCGGCGAAGCTGTCGGAGTGGTCGACTGGGCGGCCGAGCACGACGTCGACACCGTCGTTTTTCACCGCTATTCACCAATCCAGGATTCTTTCGAGGAGCGCCCGTCGGAGGCCGAATCCGACCGGATGCGTGAGCACCTTGCCGCGTGGACGGCGCGCAATGAAGATCGAGTGCGGGTCTATTTCGAAGGGCTTTGCTTGAACTCTATCGAGCCGAAGCTGCGCAAGACTTTGTTTGCCAGCGGCAAGCATGCCTTCAGGGCGGTATACGCGCCATTGAATTATCCGATCGACGCAGATCAACCGGGTGCTGATCGCCACTTCACCTGCACCGCGCCGAACAGCTATGCCGAAATCGGGTTGGATGGGCAGCTCGCGGCTTGCTGTCGGTCGCAGGAATCTCCGATAGGGTACGCGACCTCTGTGGAGGCTTTCGCCGACGCCTGGTTTGGTGAGAATCACCAGCGCATCCGTCGCTCGCTGCGCCGTGGCGCAACCGGCCCCTACCCCCTGCCCGATTGCGAGGAATGCGTGAAATTCTTTGCGCCCAAGTCGGCCGGCGGCAGGCGCGCGGTGCAGTATGATGAAGCAGCCGCCGCCACCGAGGAACTCGTTGGAGTTCATCGCCGGCGGCGATTTCCGTATCGAGCGCATCGGGAAGGGTGACGGCCATAGCTACTACTCGAACCGTCTTCCTCCGGGGATCGTGCCGGCGCAGTTCGATTTATGGGAGGACAATCGGCTGCTCGGGCCCGGCGGAGCCTCGCCGGAGGAGATTGGCGCGGTGGGTGAGGGGCGTTTCTTGATCGCGGGCCGGTCGATTTATTGGGCGGCCTCGGACAATACCGATCCGCGCCGGAATTTTCGCTCTTATGTGCTCCGTCCAAAGGCGAGCAGCCCAAATTAGCGTAAATCCCATTCGCGCGCGTTTGCGTAGCGTTAATCGCGCACCGAGCGGTCCTAATTTTTCCTTCGGCCAGTCGCGATAGCGCGATTGCGAGCTACGCAGTAGCGGAAGGAAATGCGGCAGATAGGGCGCGAGCGGCCGCTCGACTTCGGGATCGAGCAAGGTCTCGATCAAATCGAACCCAATGGCATCGAACAGCGCGCAGAACTCGCTATGACGGTGGCGGTTCCCGGTATTCCAATGAACGCTCGCTAGTTTGGCCATGAATTCTGCTTCCGGGATCAGCAAGTGGTCGAGGGGCCGGGCCTGGTCGCGGTGGTCGCGATAGTCGATCTGGTGAATGTGGACACCCCGAGGTCGCGTAACCCGCGCCAGCTCACGGCAAGTTTTTTCGACATCGACGACGTGCTCGAGCACGGCGTGCGAGATGACCGCATCGACGCTTCCGGTCGGAAGGCTCGACAACCCGCGCACAGTGGTATCGAGGGCGGCTACCGCCGAATGGCGGGCTCCTCTTAGAGCCGGTAGCAAGCCGCTCGTGGGTCCCTCCCATCGATCGCGGAGCAATGCATAGAAATGCGGATGGTAGTTTTCGTCCCACGGACAGAGAAACCGGTCAGCCACTGTGACGCGAGCGCCATAGCCGGCGAAAATGAGGGCGAGGCCGAAGTTCTTGCCCGGACCCAATTCGAGAATGTGAGCGCCTTCGAGCGCGATCCCCAATTCCTGTAATCGGCGCGGATAATAGCGCGCGAGGTCGATTGCATAGGTAACGTCGGCATCCAAAGGAGCGGTTCGGTGCTGGGCCGCCGGCATCCGCCCGTAAAGGTGCGCCAAATCGTCGATTTCCGGCGGCGGTCGGCGGCCGATATGCGGGAGCAGGATCTGCCGGAGCCGGCCGAGCCCCGGGAACATCGGTTATCGCGCCCCCGGATAGAGTTGCTCAGCCGCGCTCAAACTCCTGTATCTTGCATTGCGCGGCTGAACAGGTACTCGGTATTGGCCTCGCCAGTGGCGATATTGATCAGCTCGAGGTCGAGCTGATCGCGTGCGAAATCCTTGACTTCTTGAACAGAGGAGAACTCCATCGGCCAGCCGCCGACCCAGTCCTTGACGTCGGTATAATAGGACATGCCGCGCGAGCGCTTGTAACCCCAGGCATAGGCAAACGGATTCTTGCGATTTCGCAGCATATCGCGGAACTGACCACCGATATACCAAGCCTCTATGTTGCGCTTCGCGAGCCAGCCGCCGCGATTGTAACGGCGCTTGACATCGAGCCAGAACTCGGCGGGCGGATCGACGAAAACATCCGAGGTATAGAGCGCCACATAAAACACTCCGCGCGGCGCAATGCGGTCGGCGGCGTAGCGAAGCGCGGTCCACTGATCTCCGGTGTGGTGCAGGACACCCCAGGAATAGACGATATCGAAAGTGCCGAGACTGTCCATATAGGCTTTGTCCAAGACCGAGCCTTGGGCGATTTGCCAATGTGTGGGATGCCCGGACAGATCGTGCAGCTTGCGCGTCGTCGCCACTGAATTCGCGTCGTAATCAAAGCTCACCAATTCCCTGACATTGGCGCGGAGTGCGGCGAGCGAATGCAACCCCGAGCCGCAGCCGATATCGAGCATGCGCTTCCCGGTGAGGTTGGGGAGCTGCAGAGAATCGGAGCAAGTGCTCTTGGGCAATCCGGACGCGCTCGTCGGTAAGGTGCTTGTCGACAAAATTCTCCCAGTTTTTGCCGAAGGCAAATCGCGGCGCGTCAGATGCGGTATCGGTCGTTATCATCCTCATACCCCCGCGGCGGCATGGTCTAGGGCTGCAGGATCGTTCGGCGCGCTGCGCTCGCCGCAGCGACCGCATTCGAAACGAAGGGCACAGATTGACGATCGAGGTAGTGTGGATGTTCGGCGCGCCGATTACCGTGAAATGGAGGGCGTCGAACCGGCAGTCGAGCTTGAGACCGCTCCGATCGGCAAGCACAAACGTCATGAAATACTCCCCTGGTCCGAGCCACATCGTGATGTCGGCCGCGAGCTCGACGACGGCGCCCTGCTGCGCGAGCGGCAAGTCGGGAAAACCGTCGATGCGGGTCGTATCCGTACCGAACAGGTCGACCCCTCTGACCGACCGCACGACAAACCCAGCGCATGTATTGCCGACCGGGCGTCGCGCTATGATCCGCATAAAGCAGCGATAGGGCTGCCCCGATACGAGTAATATCGAGCGCCGCCCTTGAGAATCCAGAACGCCGAAATCGTAAATCTCGGCTGCATTCGTCCCGAAGCGGTATTCGTTGGGATCCGGCACGCTCTCGGCATCCAAATCATCGATCTCCTCGGCCAAGATGTCTGCATTCGGGATCTCCGGCGACGTGGTTGCCGGATGAGCGCCGGCTTTACCGCTGATCGGCGGCGCACCTTTGTTTGCAAAAGCAGCCTCGCTGCCGTCTCCGAAAAGTAGCCGATGATAGAATGTCGAGACCTCGGCCGGGCTCGAATCCAGCAGCACCTGCCCCTTTTCGAGTAAAATTGCGCGGTCGCAAAAGCCGGTAATCGTGTTCATGTTGTGGCTGACGAGAATGATCGATTTTCCGCGGCGCCTGAACTCCTCAAATCTGCCGAATGATTTGAGCTGAAAACGGGCGTCGCCGACGGAGAGGGCTTCATCCACGATCAGAAGATCGGGATCGGCGGTAGTCACGGTGCTGAAGGTGAGGCGTGCCTGCATTCCCGTCGAATATGTCTTGAACGGCTGGTCGATGACGTCGCGCAGTTCGCTGAAATCGATGATCTCGTCGATCCGCGCATCGATCTCGGCTCGCGTCATGCCGAGGCAAAGCCCACCCAAATAGATGTTCTCGCGGCCGCTGAAATCGGGATGAAACCCGGTCCCGAGTTCGAGGATGGCGCTGACACGGCCGGTGATTTCAATCTTTCCGCCGCTCGGGGTCAGCGTGCCGGCCAGGATCTTGAGCAAGGTGCTCTTGCCGGCCCCATTTCGACCGACCAGTCCGAGCACCTCGCCACGGCGAAGCTCGAACGAGACGTCTCGCAACGCCCAGAATTCCTGCGGTCGGACCCGCCGCGAGAACAGACGCGCAAGTACATCTTGCGGCTTGTTATAGATCGCGAATACCTTCGATAGGCCGCTCGCTCGCACCACCACCGCGTCGACAGCGTCGGGAGTCACAGAACGTCCCCAAAGCTCGGCCGGAGGACCCGAAACAGTCGAAAACCAAGTGACAGAAATGCCAAGTTCAGAAGTGTAAAGACGAGCCAAGCCCACGGGTGCAAGATACGTCCGTAGAAAACCGTGTCCTGATAAACCCACGCAATGTAGCTAAACGGATTAAATAACATAACAATATGAAAAGTCTCGTGGTATCGATGCTTCGCTGAATAAAATCGGCGATATGTACATGGCTATGCCAGTGAAAACCAGAATTATGTCCTTGAGGTCGCGAAAATATACGGTTAGGGAAGACAGCGCATAGGCAAGACCGATCAATCCGATTACCTCGATCGCGAAAATTCCCGGCAAAATGATGGTCAGCGGCCGCATGAAACCGTGGACCGCCACGATATAGACGAGAAGACCCACCGTCGCCACGAGCTGGTTGACCAGTGCCGCGGTAACCGTCTTGATCGGCAGGATCTCGACGGGGAATAGGATCTGCTTCACCAAGCTGGCGTTGGAAGTGACGCTGTTGCACGATCTGTTCAGAATATCCGAAAAAGTAAGCCAGGGGATCAGCCCACTCAGCAAATAGGTCGTATAGTCCAGCGACCCTTCCGAGCTTTCGCCCATTCGCATTCCGAACACGTAGGCGAAAACAAAAATGTATACCCCGATGGTGATCAACGGATGGCCTATAGCCCACGCCGTACCGAGGGCTTGACCGACATAGCGCTCCCTGATCTCACGTCTGGTCAATTCCCAGATCAGCGCGCGATAGCGGCGGGCGAGATCAGCAAAAAAGAGAAACGCATGGTGGTGCCGCCGCGGATCGAGGAAGACCGCCAGTGTCGAGGTCATCGTGCCTCAATTCTCAGCGGCCGAATGGGACGGATGACGGCGAACGCGAAAAGTCCACCGAGCGTGCGCAGTTCCGCAAGCGGCATATCCCGATAGCGTGAAGCGGACTTGCGCAGCCGCAGCTCGAATTCGCCCAGAGAATCCTCGTCAGCGAACATGTCGGCCTCGAAACGCATCACCTTGAACCCGCCCTTTCGAAGAACTCTGCCGCTTCGCTGCCGCCATTGCGCGCCGCACTCGCCGTGTCCTGTCCGCAAATAGCCTACGGAAACTCAAGCTCGCCAAGAAGGAGGTATTCGAGCGGCCGGTGAGCTGCTTGCAGGGGAAACTCGCCAACGATTAGAACCTGCCGATGATACAGCGAGACCGCGGCGATCCTAACACAAAGGCCGCTGCGGTTGGTCGCAGCTGCTGTACCGCATTACCTCGATCCGCGCAGCAATCACGACCGGCTGACTTTTCCAGCGCTACCGCGTGATGCTGCTTGTGCTCCGTGTTCCGGTCAAATATCCAATGATGCGGGGAAACCGAGAGTGTTATGATCACCATTGTCCACCTGATCACCGGCCTCGGGACCGGAGGCGCGGAGCGGATGCTTTCTCGCCTCGTCCGGCGCACCGATCGAGCCCGGTTCCGGTCGGTGGTCGTCAGCATCACCGACGCCGGGACGCTCGGGCCATCTCTCGGCAAAGCCGGCATCGAGGTCGTGTCGCTCGAGATGCGGCGCGGCATGCCGGACCCCTACAGACTCCTGCGGCTTGCCCGCATTCTTCGCGAATTGAACCCCGACATCCTGCAGACTTGGCTCTATCACGCCGATTTCTTCGGGCTGATGGCAAAGCGGTTGGCTAATGTGCCTCATCTCGTTTGGAACCTGCGGTGCTCGGACATAGCCTTGTCGCCGGCAGCTGCCGGGGTGCGGCGAATCTTGAGCTGGTGCTCGGCACTACCCGACGCGGTCTTCGTGAACTCACGTGCGGGTCTGAGCTTCCACGAGCGAATCGGCTATCGCCCGCGCCGCTGGGAATATATTCCGAACGGCTTCGATACGGTCGAGTTTTTTCCAGATGCTGCAGCGCGCGAGCGGCTTCGGTCGGAACTCGGAATTCCCGCAGCGGCGATCGTGATCGGACTCCCTGCGCGCTATCACCCGATGAAGGATCACGGGACTTTCTTGAAGGCGGCCGCGGCTATCGCGGCCGCGCGTCCGGAAGTCTGCTTTCTCCTAGTCGGACCCGGGACCGAACCGACAAACTCTGCGCTTGCAAAGGCCATCGCGGGGGTGGGATTGGCAGATCGTACAAGGCTTCTCGGCGAGCGTTCGGACATGCCAGCGGTGTACGCGGCCCTTGACATTGCGACGTTGTCCTCGGCGTGGGGCGAGGGATTTCCGAACGTGCTCGGCGAGGCGATGGCCTGCGGGCTCCCCTGCGCCGCGACCGATGGTGGCGATGTTCGCGAGCTGCTCGGCGATGCCGGGCTCGTTGTTCCGCGATGTGACCCAAAAGCCCTGGCGGGTGCATGGCAGGCGCTGGTCGAGATCGGTGGGGAGGGCCGCCGCTCGCGTGGCAGCGAGGCGCGCGCGCGTATCGTTCGCGACTATGAGCTCGGGGTCATCGCCGCGCGCTACGAGACGCTCTACACCGACATCGCGGCGCGGGATGCAGCCTCGCCGATCCCGCCACGCGCGGGTGCATTCCACGGTGGACACCGCCCCACTGCGCGACCGGGCATCGAACGAACAAACGCGGCAGGACGATAACGGATGTGCGGCATCAGCGGTTTTCTCCTACCCGGCTCCACCATTCCCCGCAGCGCGGCCGAATCCCGGCTTTGGGAGATGATCGCAACGCTGCGGCATCGCGGTCCGGACGATGAAGGCGTCTGGACCGATGGCCGGGCCGGTCTCGCTCATGCCAGGCTATCCATTATCGATTTGTCGCCGGCTGGGCATCAACCGATGGCCAGCGCCGACGGCGCCGCGTGGATCACTTACAACGGCGAGATCTACAATTTCGCCGAGATCCGGCAAGAGCTCGAGGCGCTGGGCTACCCGTTTCGCAGCCGCAGCGACACCGAAGTCATTGTGAATGGCTGGCAGGCCTGGGGACCTGGAATCTTCTCACGCCTACGCGGCATGTTCGCTCTCGCGATTTGGGACCGGCGATCGCGGCAACTGATTCTGGCGCGCGATCGACTCGGGAAAAAGCCGTTATATTACGCTGCCACCGCAACGGCCTTCCTGTTCGGCTCCGAAATAAAGGCGGTGCTCGCCTGGCCAGGCTTGTCACGAACAGCGGACTTCTCGGCGATCGATAGTTATCTGACCTTTGGGTATGTGGCAGCCCCACAGACCGCTTTCGACGGTATCCGTAAGTTGCCGGCAGCTCACTACCTCGTCCTCGAGGCGCTGTCGGACGGCAGTCTCGGCGAGCCTGAGCTCGTGCGCTATTGGCGTTTGCCGGGGCCGCGCGGAGTGCGGCGCCATCGGAGCGCCGCGGAGCTCCGCCGCGAACTGGTCGCACAGCTCGAAGAGGCAGTGCGGCTGCGCCTGATATCCGATGTGCCGCTCGGTGCTTTTCTGTCGGGTGGCGTCGACTTTTCCGCGGTTGTTGCGACGATGGCGCGCGTCGGGGGCGGGAGAGTAAAGACGTTTTCAATCGGGTTCTCTGCGAAGGAATATGACGAGACCCGCTATGCCCGAATGGTGGCGGAGCGTTACGCGACCGACCACGAGGAGCTCGTCGTCGAACCTGATGCGCTCGCGGTTCTACCGCAGTTGATCTGGCATTACGGCGAGCCTTTCGCAGACCCTTCGGCCATTCCGACCTACTACGTCTCCGAGATGGCGCGCCGCAAAGTTACTGTGGCGCTCAACGGCGATGGCGGTGACGAGTGTTTCCTCGGCTACAACCGATACAGGGCCATGCACCACCTTTCCCGCCTCGACGGCATGCCGCGGTGGAGCCGGATCGGCGTGGGGAGGTCGCTCGCGCTGGCGCCGCCCGCATTGCAGCGCCGGTTTAAAATTCCCCGGATTCGCGCGTTGCTCCAGGAGCCCGACCAACGGCCGAGCCGGCGCTATGCCTTTACGATCGTCTATTTTACCGACGACGACAAAGCCGCCGGTTATGGCGATGCGATGCAGGAGCACCTCGCAGGCGCCGCGCTCGATCTCCTCGAGCCTTATTTCGCCGAGGCGGACAGCCTCGTCTCCGGGGCCAACTGGGCCGACATCCACACCTATCTACCCGACGACCTCATGGTGAAGGTCGATGTCGCCAGCATGGCCCATGGGCTTGAATCTCGCTCACCGCTCCTCGACCACGTGTTTATGGAGTGGGCGGCGGAACTGCCCGAGCAACTCAAGATGGCGCGCGGCGAGACTAAGGCGCTGTTCAAGTCCGCGATGGAGCCCTATCTGCCGAGCGAACTGCTCTACCGCCCGAAAATGGGGTTCGGCTGTCCGGTCGATCACTGGTTCCGCAGCGAGCTCAAGGAATTCGCCTATGAGACGCTGCTGTCGCAGAGTGCGCGGGAACGAGGCCTATTCCACCCTGCGTATGTCCGCCAGCTGCTCGACGAGCACTGTGCGTTCACCCGAGATCATCATACGCGATTGTGGGCGCTCCTGATGTTGGAGCTGTGGTTTCAAATGTGGATCGACTCGCCGGCCGAACTCGGTGTCTTTCATCCGCCCGGGCGGACAGAAATCGGCGTTTCGATGGGATCTCTCGCGCAACTCTGAGCAACCCGAAGGCTTTGTCATCCGACCATTTGGCTTGTCCGCGGCAGCGCCGGAACCAGCGCGCGAACCGTCCTGTTATCGACGCAGAGGCCGCGCGCATCTCGGGCGGGCCCCTCAACGGAGGACGAAATGCTCTACTGGGCGCTGGTATTCTTCATCATCGCGATCGTTGCCGCCTTATTCGGATTTGGCGGCGTGGCGACGACCGCTGCGAGCATCGCACAAATTCTTTTCTTTGTGTTCCTGGTAATCTTCCTGATTGCCCTGGTGATGGGGGTAGCGGGCCGGCGGCGGCCGCCCATCTAACATCATGGTAGCGGCCGGTGAAGGTCCCGAACCGGGGCCTTCACCATTGGCCTATCTAATGCTCGGCGGCGAGTACCCGAGCGAGCTGGCTCAAGGCTTCCTGGTGACGCTCATTAGGGATCTGAGCAAAGTTGCGGGCAAGCTCCAGACACATCCTTTCACGCGGGCTGATTGAGCGCTCGTTGTCCTGGTCCAGCCCATCGAAAAAGTAGTTGACCGGCACACTCAAAACCTGCGCGACCTCGAATAGTCGGCCGGCCGATACGCGATTGATACCGCGTTCGTATTTGTGCGCCTGCTGATAGGTCACCCCGATAAGATCGGCGAGCTGCTGTTGCGTCAGGCCGAGCATAATACGACGCTCGCGGATGCGGGCTCCGACATACCGGTCGATGTCCTGGGTCCGGCCTGAAGATCGGCGCTGGGGGGATGCCATTGACGGCGGGTTGCCTTCGGCACCTCGCTCGTTACCCGACCCGTGACGACGGTTTTCGATCTGCTGCTCCTGCTCTCTCATTTTCTTCAACTCGCTTCCCAGCTTAGCCGCACAATGGTTGGGCGGCGCTCCGGCCCGGCCAAATCGGTTTCCGATAAATACGGGCGTTCCTCTCAACCGGGCAGTGTCGATGCAGTGAACGGTTACGATGTGTCAAAACTTAGGCAGGCTGTTGGTACGAGCATCGGGTGACGCTGTTCACGTCTGCGTGCCGCGCATGCCCTTCGCGTTGACACTCACCCCCGCCGATGATACCGACGGGCGCTCATCTGCTGTGAACGCGAATCGATGCCTCGCATCTCAATCGGCGACTGCTCACTCTATTACGAGCGGCACGGCATGGGCTTCCCGATCCTGTTCGTCTCCGGACTGGGCGGGTTTGCATCCTTTTGGCAGGACCAGATTGCTGCTTTCGGAAAGCGGTTCGAGGTCGTGACGTTTGATCATCGCGGCATCGGGCAGAGCGATCAGGCCCGGATCGGGTACACCGTCGAGCGGATGGCGGCTGACGTTGTCAGCCTGATGGACGCACTGCGGATTAAGCGTGCCCATGTCGTCGGACATTCGACCGGCGGAGCGATCGCCCAGGCCCTCGCGATCGACCATCCCGATCGGCTGGCGAGCGTCGTGCTGTCCGCCACCTGGACCAGGGCCGACGCCTACTTCCGCCGCCTTTTTACGTTCCGTAAAGAGGTTCTGCTGCGGCTCGGGCCGAGCGCCTATCTGCAATCGGCTACGCTTTACTGGTACCCGAGCTGGTGGGTCGCGCGGAACAACGAACGGCTCCGTCAATTGGAGGCTCAAAACCTGGCGAACTTCGCGCCAGTCGAGATCGTGGCGAGCCGGATCGATGCGATGTTGGCGTTTGACCGATCAAACGAGCTGGCGCGCATCAAGACCCCGACCCTGGTGGTCGGCGCCGAGGACGATATCGTCACACCGGCCTACTTTTCCGAAGAATTGGCCCGGCTGATTCCGGCGGCGGAGGTGAAATTATTTCCACGAGGTGGACATTTTCTTGTGCACGTCCGCGCGCGTGAATTCGCCAATGCCGTGCTGCCCTTTCTGGCCTCCCACACTCCAGCTTGAACCAAGCTCACTCTTGATCTGGAAGGCCGTGATTAGGAGTTCTTCAAGATCTCGACGGCTAGCCTACACAAGAGCGCGCCTTCCCAGGCGTTGACGCGGTGGATCGGGCTGTGCGGGCCGGCGCCGGTCGGGCGCGCAATTTCCGTCACCGGACGCTCATAGAGCGCAAGAAAGCCGAGGCGCCGGACAGGTGGACGAATACCGGAATAGCACGTACGGGGGCCGACAACGGCGCAATGCGACGATAGTCGGCGCGGTAAGAGCCGCGCTGCGCCAGAACCGCCTGCTGTTTGCTTATCAGCCTGTGGTATCCGCCGCGACGGGAAGCGTCGATTATTTCGAGTGCCTGCTGCGGATACGCGACGAGGCGGGGAACATCCCTCCCGGCGCCGAGTTCATCACGGCCGTAGAGGACTCCGGTCTTATTGGCGTGATCGATCGCTTCGTCCTCGAAAGGGCAGTGCAGGAACTCGGCACCCATCCAGGGGTAAGGCTAGGCTTCAACGTGTCGGGGCTGACCGCTTGCGATCGGCCTTGGCTGCGCATCTTGAGTTCCCGGTTGCGTAACCGGCCCGATCTTGCCCGGCGCATGATCGTTGAAATCACCGAGACCGCGGCGCTCGACGACATCGAGGAGACCGCTCGGTTCGTCGATACCCTGCGTGACGCAGGTTGCCGTGTCGCGCTCGACGATTTCGGCGCCGGACATACTTCGCTGCGGCACCTGCAAAGCTTGGCTGTGGATACGGTGAAGATCGACGGCTCTTTTATCCGAAACCTCGCGGACAACCGTGAAAATCGGGTCTTTCTGCGTCACCTCCTCGGCCTCACCAAGGGCTTTGGCCTGAACACGATTGCCGAGTGCGTCGAAAACGCCGAGGACGCGGCCCTGCTACGGGCCGAAGGGGTCGGCTATCTGCAGGGCTATCACATCGGTGCCCCGACCATCCAACGACCGTGGCTCGGGACCTTGACGCCGGCGACCGGCTGAACCAGCCGTTATGCGGTGTCCGATCGCGCGGCATGGTCGGCGAGCACCTGTGCGATCACCAGCGAAACTCGCCGGGCGGTCGGAATGTGCAGGAATTCGTTCGGGCCATGTGCGTTGGAATGAGGTCCGAGCACACCGGTGACGACAAACTGCGCCTGCGGGAATTTCTCACCAAGCATTGCCATAAACGGGATGCTGCCGCCTTCGCCCATATAGGCTGGCGGCGCCCCGAACGCGGTCTCGGAGCTGCGTGCGAGAGACTGTTCGAGCCAAGGCAACAGGACGGGGGCGTTCCAGCCGGCGGCACTCAACTCGACCTCGAACTTCACGTCCGCTCCGTAAGGCGGGCTTTTCTCGATCAGCGTGCAAAGCACTGCGCCGGCCGCCGCCGCATCGAGGGTCGGCGGCAGGCGCAGGCTCAGCTTTGCGGTTGTATAGGGCAGCAGCACATTGCCAGCATCGGCCGGCTTGGGCAGGCCGTCCATACCGATCACCGCCAGTTGCGGGCGCCAAGTCCGATTGAGCACGAGCTCGGTCAAATCCTCAGTGACCGGAGAAGTACCGGCCGGGAACGGAAACTTCGTATAAACGGCACTCCCGAGCGCCGCAGCGGCACGGCGGGCCTGGCCCACCCGATCGGGCGGGATCTGCGCGTATAGCTCCGCCGGGCGCACCGCGCCCGTTTCCTCGTCCTCGAGACGCGACAGCAGGCGACCTAATATCCGAAAGCTCGAGGGAACGACGCCCGAGGCGTCGCCCGAATGGACGCCTTCTTCGAGCACCCTCACGGTCAGGGTTCCGGAGGTCAGACCGCGCAACGAGGTGGTCAGCCACAGCTGATCGTAATTGCCGCAGCCGGAATCGAGACAGATCACCAGGGATGGGTCGCCGAGCTTTTTGGCAAGGTGGTCGACATAGAATGGCAGGTCGTAGCTGCCGGACTCCTCGCAGGCCTCGATCAGCACAACGCAACGGGCGTGCGGAACCGACTGGTCGCGCAGCGCCAGCAACGCGCTCAGCGCCCCGAACATCGCATACCCGTCGTCCGCGCCACCGCGCCCATAGAGCTTGTCGCCTTCGAGACGAGGGATCCAGGGGCCGTATCCGTCCGCCCACCCGGTCATCTCCGGCTGCTTGTCGAGATGCCCATAGAGCAGCACAGTATCCTCGGCCTCGCCTGGCAGGTCGATCACGATGACAGGCGTCCGTCCGGACAATCGGACGACCTCCAGCGTGGCGCCCGACACACTTGCGAGCCTTGCGCGCGCCCAGCCCTCGAACAAGCGCACGGCCTCGTCCATGTAGCCGTGCGCCTCCCAATCCGGGTCGAAGGATGGGGATTTGTTGGGTATGCGGATGTATTCGACCAGTGTCGGAACGATCTCGTCGCCCCAGCACTGATCGACAAATTTCCTCGTCCTGTCGACGTCCATCATTTCGATACCCGCTCGCCCGCCAATCCCTTTTTATAGAACCATCGATTGACCCCGACCAACAGCTGTTGACCTGCTCGGGCCATCGATCCTACGCTCGGTCAAGCCCTCATCGCCCAGAAGCGGGAAGGAGCAACCGGTATGGCTGAGCTCGTCCTCGGGATCGGCACGTCGCACACGCCAATGCTCAACGCCTCGGCCGAGGATTGGCCGCACTTTATCGACCGCGATGCGGTTCGCGACTTCCTCGACAGGGAGGGGCAGCCGACGACTTATGAAGAGCTGCTGCATCGGGCGGAGCCGCACGTCGCCGCCGAATTGACGCCGGAGCGGTTCGCAGCCCGTCATGCCGAGGCGCAGGCCGGGGTCGCCCATCTGAGGGATGCCGTGCGCCGCGCCGAGCTAGACGCATTGATCGTCATCGGCGACGATCACAAGGAAATTTACCACGACGACAACCTGCCCAGCTTTGTCGTCTATCGCGGCAAGACGATACGCAACGTGCCGCTCAACGGCTTTTCGGGCCCCGATTGGGCGCGGCGGGCGACGGCGCGCTACTACGAGGAGACGGAGCCGCGCGCCTATCCGGTCGAAAGCGGCTTGGCTTTGCACCTGACCACTTCCCTCGTCGATCGCGAGTTCGACCCGGTCTCGTCGGACGCTTTGCCCGACGGAAAGGGTGAAGGTCATGCTTTTGCCTTTGTCCGCAAGCGGCTCATGGATGACCCGATGCTGCCGGTGGTGCCGGTGTTCATCAACACCTACTTTCCGCCGAACCAGCCGACGCCGCGGCGCTGCTACAAGCTCGGCCAGGCGATTCGGGAGGCGGTCGAGAGCTATCCGGGCGACGCCAGGATTGGCATCGTTGGATCCGGTGGGCTCAGCCATTTCGTCGTCGACGAGGACCTCGACCGCGGCGTTCTCGACGCTTGCGCCCGCAAGGATGCCGAGGCGTTGCAAACATTGCCGCGGCGCAAGCTAAATTCTGGCAGCTCCGAGATCCGGATGTGGATCTGCGTCGCCGGCGCCGCCGAGCATCTCGATTTCGCCTGGTCGCGCTATGTGCCAGGCTACCGGACACCAGCCGGCTCGGGCACCGGGCTCGGTTTTGCCCTCTGGTCGTGAGGTCAGCGATGAGCAAGCAGAAGGACGGCGAGGATCTGGTCCGCGTCGGGCCCGGCACTGTGATGGGCGAAATGATGCGGCAATACTGGGTTCCGGCGGCGATGTCGTCGGAGCTGGAGTGCGACGGCGCACCGATGCGGCTGATGCTGCTCGGCGAGCGGCTGATCGCATTCCGCGACAGTTCGGGTCGGATCGGAGTGATGGACCACCGCTGCCCGCACCGTTGCGCGTCGTTGTTTCTCGGCCGCAACGAGGAGAACGGCATCCGCTGCGTCTATCACGGCTGGAAGTACGACGCGGAGGGTAACTGCGTCGACATGCCGAACGCTCCGCCGAAGCAGGATTTCAAACACAAGGTCAAGGCGAAGGCCTACAAGACCACCGAACGTAATGGCCTCATTTGGGTCTATATGGGCGCGCGCAAGGAGGCGCCTCCACTACCGGCGATCGAGGCCTCGCTGTTGCCCGAGGCCGAGGTGCAGATCTCGTTCGTGCAGCGCGAATGCAACTGGCTGCAGGCGCTGGAGGGCGATATCGACACCTCGCATTTCGGCTTTTTGCATGCCGGCAATGTCCAACCGGACGACGTGCCTGCCGACAACCTGATGCGCTATACGGTGACCAACCGCGCGCCGGAATTCCACGTGACCGACACCGGCTACGGTACAATGTATTGCGCCTACCGCGCGGCCGAGCCCGGCCAGACCTATTGGCGCTTCGCCAATTTCCTGTTCCCGTTCTGGACGCAGACACCCCAGGGCCCATTCGATCGTGTCAACACCCGCGCGTGGGTCCCGATGGACGACACTCGCACGATGTTTGTCAGCCTCAGCTGGCGCGGCTCGCCGCCATCGATGCGCCCACTGAAGAGTGGACAGATGGTGCCGGGGTCGCGGCTGGGCTTCGAATACCTGCCGAACACGACCGACTGGTACGGCCGCTGGCGACTCACGCAGAACCCGTCAAACGACTGGATGATCGATCGCGCGGCGCAGAAGAGCGGGGAGATTTTTACCGGCATCGCCAGCATCCACGGC
This sequence comes from uncultured Alphaproteobacteria bacterium, assembly GCA_963700195.1. Classification (GTDB taxonomy): domain Bacteria; phylum Pseudomonadota; class Alphaproteobacteria; order ATCC43930; family CGMCC-115725; genus AP-15. The sequence continues at coordinate 14,757 of CAVOWQ010000058.1, read as the reverse complement.
CAGGACCAGGCGGTCACGGAGAGCATGGGCGGGATTACCGACCACAGCTTCGAGAATTTGGGGCCGAGCGATCTAATGGTCGCCCGCACTCGGCGGCGCCTGTTGCGCGCCGCCCGCGCCTTCACGAAGGACGCAAAAGTCCCACCCTGCGTTGACGACCCTGACATCTATTTCCAAGTCCGCAGCGGCGATTTTCTGGCCGACGAGAAGGTTGCTTGGCGCGACGCCTATGAAGATCAATTGCGCGCCGCTATCCGCCCGCTCGCGCAAGCGGCCGAATAAGGTGCCGCAGCGTCTATAACAGCCCGATATTGCTGAGATTCAGCTGGGCCAGCTATGCGGGCGGTTGTCGGACTTTATCTTGCGATTGGGATCGCACTCGTCGCGATCGGCTTTGTGCTACCGGGTCCCTGCCCGAACCGGAACACCGACATCGTAAACCACGTCATCTTTGTGTTGACCTGGCCGGTCGGATTGTACGCCGAGGTCTATCAAGGCCACCTGTCTGCGGAAGACTGGCTGCGGGCACAGGCCTGCCAGGAGGGTGGCCGGCTCGGGCCGAAAACGGTTCCGGGTTAGTCGAGCCCGAAATCCGGACCGGCGCTACTTCTTAGCTCTCTGCCCAGTTCGCCGCCCAGCTGGGCGGCGTCGCCAATGCCGCCATCGAACCGGCCGCGGATCTCTTTGGTCCCGTCCTCGTTGAGCAACAGCCCCTCGATCGTCAGACGGTCGCCGTCGGTTTCGGCAAACCCGGCGATCGGTGTTCGGCATGAGCCGTCGAGCGCGGCGAGCATTGCGCGCTCGGCCGCCACACAAGCGGCGCTGATCGGATCATGGAGCGGTAAAAGGAGCTGACGCGCCGTCTCGTCTGCGGTCCGGCATTCGACGGCTAACGCACCCTGGCCAACCGCCGGCAGCATGACCTCGCGGGGCAGGATTTGGATCGCATGCACGCGCAAATCGAGGCGTTCGAGGCCGCAGAGCGCCAGGACCAATGCATCGACGTCGCCGGCCCCCAGCTTGCTCAGCCGCGTGTTCACATTCCCGCGGATCGGCACGATCGAGAGGTCCGGCCGATGGCGCAGCAATTGGGCTTGGCGGCGGAGTGAAGCAGTGCCGACCTTCCCGCCCTTGGGCAGGGAGGCAAGGCTCGCCCCGCTCGCCGATATAAACGCGTCGCGCGGATCGTCGCGCGGCGGGACGCAGGCGATCACCAGGCCGTCTGGAAGCCACGTCTCCAAATCCTTCAGCGAATGCACCGCCAGATCGATTCCCCCGGCGAGCAGCGCTTCCTCGATCTCCTTGGCAAACAGCCCTTTGCCGCCGATCTCGGCGAGCAGGCGATTTTGCACTCGGTCGCCGGTCGTTCTGATGGTCACGACCTCGACCGCTCCCGCCTCGGCAAGCTCGGGATGTGCGGCTACCAGGCGCTCGCGAATGATGGCGGTTTGGCGCAGCGCCATCGGGCTGCCGCGGGTGCCGATGCGGAGAGGACGGGAGGCCAAGGCGCATTCTCCTCGTTGTTTCCGATTACCGCTCCGGCAGCACCGGCAAGGTTTGCGTCAAAGCCAGCCAGAACATCGCAAAGCCGATCGATATGATCGCAATCGGAACCCCGGCACGGGCGTGTTCGGCAAAGGTAAGCCTTGCTCCCATCCGATCGGCCCGCTCAGCGATTAGCACATTGGTCAGGCTGCCGGTCAGGAGCAGATTGCCGGCGAGGCTCGATAACAAGGCCAAAGCATAAAATACGCCCGGTGGCGCGCTCGGCCAAAGCTGCAGGAACAGCATCGCGGCGGGGACGCCGCCAATCGTGTTGCTCGCCACGAGGATATACGGCGTCAACAGCACGAGACTACGCGGCAATAGCCCATGCCCGGTCAGGAAGTCGAGGATTTGGGCGGCAATTCCGGACTGGTTGAGCGCTCCGGTGATCCCGAATAGGCACGCGACGAGAAGCAATAGCGGCCAGTCGACCGCCGCAATCATGGTGCGGCTGGTAATTTTGCGGCTGGCAAGCAACAGAGCAGCGATGATCAGCGCGCCGATCTCGCGCGGCAGCGGCGTCGCAAAGAGCACGAGCAGCACCAGCACGGCGACAGCCCCCTTGATCGTCTGGTTGCGGTCGAGCGGGTGAATAGTAATCGGCGGCGCGTCGAGCGTCGCCGCGAGCACCGTCTGGCTGATTCGCTTGCGCCATTGCAGCCAGACGACGAGAAAAACAACAATCAATGTGAACATCGCCGGCACGGCGCAAATTGCCAGGAAGACCCAGAAGTCGAGCCGCCCAAGCGCCCCGATCAGAATGTTTTGCGGATTACCGATCAACGTCGCTGCGGAACCCGCATTGGTTGCGGCGGCGAGCGCGATCACCAGCGGGCGAGGGTCGAGGCCGCGGCTCTGCGCCCCGGCGATCAGCAAGGGCGAGATCGCTATTATCAGAATGTCGTTTGCGAGTATCGCCGACAGCCCGCCGCCGATTGCGACCGTCAACGCCAGCAGGGTCGCCATACCGTGCCGGGTCTCGGTAATCGTTCGGGCACACAAATCGATGAAGCCCAATTCGGCGAACTGGGCCGAGATGATCATCATCGCAAACAGGAAGGCGAGGGTCGGCAAATCGACGGCGCTGCCGAAATCGTCGAGGGTCATCTCCCCGCTGGCGAGCAGCGCGATGACCGCGAGCAGCGCGATCCCGGTGCGATCGACCTGCAGCCACGCGATCCGGCCGGCGGCCATCCCGATATAGGTCAGGATCAGGATCAGCAGAACGATCGCGGCATGCATCAAGGGCCTGGTTTCGGCTTCCTCGGCGGGTGAGGGTGCATCATCCGGGCCACTCTTGCTATATCATCCGAACCATGTCCGAACCCGCTGTCCTCGCTCGCCCGAGCACCGAGGTTTTCGACCTCGGCGGCCTCAATGACGCGCAACGCCGGGCCGTCGAGGCGATCGACGGGCCGGTGCTGGTGCTCGCGGGGGCCGGAACCGGCAAAACCCGCGTGCTGACCACCAGGCTCGCCTTTACGATCGCCACAGGCCGCGCTTTCCCGTCCGAATTGCTCGCCGTCACTTTTACCAACAAGGCGGCGCGCGAGATGCGGGAGCGGCTGGAAGCGATGATCGGCCGTGCTGCCGAAGGCGTGTGGCTCGGCACCTTTCATGCAATCGCCGCGCGCATTCTGCGCCGGCACGCCGAGGCGATCGGGCTCAAGCCGAGCTTCACGATCCTCGACACCGATGACCAGATCCGACTGTTGAAGCAGATCCTGCAGGCGGAGAACATCGACGAGCGGCGCTGGCCCGCTCGCCTTCTGCTCGGCCAGATTCAGCGCTGGAAGGATCGCGGTCTCGGCCCCGAGAAGGTTTCGCCCGCCGATGCCGGCGGTTTTGCGCAGGGCCGGGCGGTGGATCTCTACCGCCAGTACCAGGAGCGCCTGATGACGGTGAACGCCGTCGATTTTGGCGACCTGATGCTGCACAATCTGACCCTCTTCACCGGCAACCCTGACATTCTCGCCGATTATCAGCGGCGCTTTCGGTATGTGCTCGTCGACGAATACCAAGATACGAACGTCGCCCAGTACCTGTGGCTGCGTCTGTTAGCGCAAAAGCGCCGAAATCTGTGCTGTGTCGGCGATGACGACCAGTCGATCTACAGCTGGCGCGGCGCCGAGATCGGCAACATCCTGCGCTTCGAAACGGATTTCCCGGGCTCGACGATTGCCCGGCTCGAGCAGAACTACCGGTCGACGCCGCACATTCTAGGGGCGGCGGGCGGCATGATCGCGCAGAACCGCGGCCGCCTCGGCAAGACCTTGTGGACCGAAGCGGACGAGGGCGAAAAGGTCGTCGTGCGGGCCGTGTGGGATGCCGAGGAGGAAGCCCGCTGGGTTGGCGACGAGATCGAGGCGTTGCAGCGCAATCGGCACGCGCTCAGCGAAATCGCGATCCTGGTGCGCGCCGGGTTCCAGACGCGCGAGTTCGAAGACCGGTTCATCACGCTCGCGCTGCCCTATCGCGTGATCGGCGGGCCGCGATTTTACGAGCGGCAGGAGATCCGCGACGCGCTCGCTTACCTGCGCCTTCTCAACCAGCCGGCCGACGACCTGGCCTTTGAGCGCATTCTGAACACGCCGCGGCGCGGCATCGGCAGCGCCACGGTGCAGGAGCTGCACAGGTTTGCCCGGGCCGAAAGGCTGCCGCTGGTCGAAGCGGCGCGGATGTTGATCGCCGGCGATCGGATGAGGCCCGCCGCCCGCAATGCGCTCGCCGCATTCATCGGAGCAGTCGACGGCTGGCGGGCGCGGGCCCAACGGATGTTGCATACCGACCTGGTGCAGATCGTGCTCGACGAATCCGGCTACACTGCGATGTGGCAGGCCGATCGCTCACCCGACGCGGCGGGCCGGCTCGAAAATCTGAAGGAGCTGGTCGTCGCGATGGCCGAGTTCGAGAATCTCGGCGGCTTTCTCGAGCATGTCAGCCTGGTGATGGACAATGCCGCGGAGGCTGGCGGCGACATGGTCAACCTGATGACGTTGCACAGCGCCAAGGGGCTCGAATTCGAACTCGGTTTTTCTGCCGGGCTGGGAAGAGGGGTTGTTCCCGAACCAACGGGCGATGGAGGAGAACGGGCTCGCAGCGCTCGAAGAGGAGCGCCGGCTTGCCTATGTCGGGCTGACCCGCGCGCGGCACCGCGCGTATGTGTCCTTTGCCGCCAACCGCCGCATTCACGGCCAATGGCAGAATACGATCCGTTCCCGCTTTGTCGACGAGCTGCCGAACGAACACGTCGAGATCGTCGCCGAGCTCGGCCTGCAACCCGCGGCGTCCTGGGATGCCGGATGGACGAGCACGATCGAGGTCCCATCGGCTGCACCGTGGCGCCCGGCTGCCCCTCCACGCCAGCCGTTGCTGGCCAATACGGGCCCGGTGCCGCGGCGCGGCGAAGAATTGCGCCGGGTCGGCGGCTTTGCCCTCGGCGAACGGGTGTTTCACCAGAAATTCGGCTACGGCACGATCACCGCGGTCGAAGACAACAAGCTCGCCATCCGTTTTGACGTCGCCGGCGACAAGAAGATCATGGACGCCTTCGTCAAGCACGCGTGAGCCCATGAGCGGATACGAGAAGCTCGTCATTCCGGGCCCGACCCTCTGGGTCGTCCCAGAATGACAACCACCAACTCTGTCTGGCGCCTGATCGCGACGATCCACGGCACGGAAGCGGCGAACGCCGTGTTTATGCTCCTAGACGACCGAGCCGACGCTGTGTCGGCGTTTGAGACCGCACCTGAGGAGTGGCGGGTCGAGGCTTATCGGCAATGCCGTTTGCCGAGCCCTGAGCTTTGGGCGCAGCTCGCGCTTGCCGCCGCCGCCGCGGGCGGAACGCTGTCCGAATTCGGCGAGGAAAGCCTGCCGGCTCGCGATTGGCTCGCAGAGAACCGGCTGTCCTTTCCGCCCTTGCGGGTCGGCCGGTTCTTTGTTTACGGCTCGCATCATGATGGCAAAGTGCCGGCGGGAGCGATCGGGATCGTGATAGACGCGGCTACAGCGTTCGGTACCGGCGAGCATCCGTCGACCCGCGGGTGTCTCTTGGCTATCGAGCGCCTGGCGCGCCGACGGCGATCTCACAGACCGCTCGATATTGGAACCGGATCGGGGATTCTCTCGATCGCCGCAGCGAAGCTGCTGCACCGCAAAGTACTGGCCGGCGACATCGATCGGAGGGCAATCTGTGTCGCCCGCCACAACGCCGCGCACAACGGCGTGACTGGCCTGGTGCAAAACCGTGCCGTGGCGGGCTACCGTGATCGGCTCATCCGCAAATCACGGTATGATCTGATCCTGTCCAATATCCTCGCGCGCCCATTGGCGGTGATGGCCGCCGATCTCGCCCGCAGGTTGGCGCCCGATGGACGCGCCGTGTTGTCGGGATTATTGCGATGGCAGGAGCCGATCGTGCTCGCGCCACATCGTGGCTGCGGCATCGTGCTCGATCATCGGCTGGTCATCGACGGTTGGTCAACTCTGGTGATGCGCCGCCGGCATGGCTCAGAAATGAAGATGGGGGCCGAAGCCCCCATCTATGAATTCGGCTCGGCCGAAGGACGCGTCAGGCCGCCTTTGGCCGAGCGAGCTTCTCCGGTTTCGGGGAGGCCGCCGGTGCCGACGATGGCTTTGGAACAGGATAGCCCTCGACGAGGCCGGCGATTTGCGAACGGTGAATCCCGATATCGGCGAGCGAGTGATCGTCGAGCGCCATTAGCTCGGCATAGGTTTGCTGACGGTGCCTCCAGTCGGAAAAGCGCCTCCCGGCGGAAACTAATAGGTTGACTACGGACATGGCTAGAACTCCTGTGCGTCGCTTATGCTGCACCGCACAAGGATTTGGTGCTGCACCACAAAAAGAGCAACGGTGGCACTGCAATTCAGCCATGCAGAGAAAAAGGAACGGTAGATGAGCTCGAGCGTGACCAAACCCAACCGGGACGAGACGGCGCGATTGCTGGCGGCAGCGGGCTCTGACTATGACCCCGAAGCGGTTGAGGCCTTGATCGAGGGCGTGCTGGCCGCTCCGGCCGAAATCGGCACCGGCTGGCACGTCCTCGTCGCCGATCCGATGCCGCAACAGCTTGCCGAGTTGCTCGAGGCGCTGCGGGAGGCCAAGGCCGCCGAATACCACGACGGCCTTTCACGCGACGATTTCGCTCGCCAGCCGCGGGCGGAGCGTCTCGCCTGCTTGCGGGAGGAACTCGTGTCGCGCGGACTCGACGGGTTCATCGTGCCGCGCGCCGACGAGCATCAGGGCGAATATGTGCCGCCACGCGGTCAGCGTCTCGCCTGGCTGACCGGCTTTACCGGGTCGGCCGGCCTTGCGATCGTGTTGCGCGACCGCGCAGCGCTGTTTGTCGATGGGCGGTACACACTGCAGGCGGCCGCCCAGGTCGATACGGGCTCGGTCGAGATCCATCACCTGGTCGAGGAGCCGCCGGCGCAATGGCTTGCCACGGCGCTCAAAACGGGCGAAGTGCTCGGCTACGATCCCTGGCTGCACTCGCCTCACGAGGTGGAACGGTTTCGAGCCGCTGCGGAAAAGGCCGGTGCCGAGCTCCGCGCTGCTCACGACAATCCGCTCGACCGGGTTTGGCCCGACCAGCCGGCCGCGCCGATCGCACCCGTAGTACCGCATCCCGAGGAATTCGCCGGAGAGAGCGCAGAGTCGAAGCGCACCCGGCTGGGGCGTGGCTTGCACCAGGAGGGGGTCGCGGCTGTCGTTCTGACGATGCCGGAATCGATTGCCTGGCTCCTCAACATCCGCGGCGGCGACGTGCCGCACACCCCGCTGCCATTGTCATTTGCGATCCTGCGGCAGGACGGCTCCGTCAGCCTCTTTATCGACCCGCGCAAGCTCGTCCCCGGCCTCGAACGCCATCTCGGCAACGCCGTCACCGTGCTGCCGCCCGAGCAATTGGGGCCGGCGCTCGACGAGCTTGCGGCCGAAGGCGACAGGGTGCAAGCCGATCCGGCGACCGCCGCCTCCTGGGTATTCGACCGGCTGACAGAAGCGGGAGCGAAGATCCATCGCGCCGCCGACCCCTGCCTGTTGCCGAAGGCCTGCAAGAACGCCGCCGAAATCGACGGCACCCGCGCGGCGCATCATCGCGACGGCGCGGCGCTGACGCGCTTCCTCGCCTGGCTCGCGCGCGAGGCGCCGCCCAATGGCCGACTTTCCGAGATCGCTGCGAGTGACAAATTGGAGGCGTTCCGCCGGGAGAACGAGCATTTCCGCGACCTGAGCTTCCCGACGATTTCGGGAGCCGGGTCGAACGGTGCGATCGTGCACTATAGAGCGATGCCGGAGACCGAGAAGCGCCTCGAACCGGGCACTCTTTATCTGCTCGACTTCAGGCGCCCAGTATCTCGACGGCACCACCGACGTAACGCGCACGATCGCTGTCGGCGAGCCGTCGGCGGAGATGCGCGACCGGTTCACCCGCGTGCTTAAGGGCCACATCGCGCTCGCCCTGGCGCGCTTTCCGAAGGGCACCACCGGAACGCAACTCGACGGCTTTGCGCGCCGCGCGCTGTGGCAGGAGGGGCTCGACTACGACCACGGCACCGGGCACGGCGTCGGCAGCTATCTCGGCGTGCACGAGGGCCCGCAACGCATCTCCAAGGCGCCGAACACGCAGCCTCTGCTGCCCGGCATGATCGTCTCGAACGAGCCCGGTTATTACAAAACCGGAGCCTACGGCATCCGCATCGAAAATCTCGTGCTGGTGCAGCCGGCCGACGGCTCGGCCGAGCGCGAGATGCTGGGCTTCGAAACGCTGACCCTCGCCCCGATCGACCGCAACCTGATCGAGCCATCGCTGCTCGACGAAGACGAGATCGCCTGGCTCAACGCGTATCATACGCGAGTCCGCGAGAACCTGACCCCCCTCGTCGACGCGGAGACGGCGCGCTGGCTCGTCGAAGCGACCCAACCGATCGCAGAATGACCGAGCCGCAAGGCAGTGAGTTGTTTCCGACGCCCGACTCGGTCGAGGCCGATCGCCAGCGGGATTTGACGACCGGCCTGTTGCCGTCACAGTTGTTGGGTGAGGCAGTGGCGCAAGGCCGGGAGATCCTGTCGCCGCAGCCGATCGGGGACGATCAGATCCAGCCGGCGAGTATCGATCTGCGGCTCGGAGAGGTCGCTTACCGGGTGCGGGCGAGCTTTCTGCCCGGCGCGCGGGCGAGCGTGCGGGACAAGCTCGAGCTCCTCTCGATGCACCGCATCGACCTGACCGGTGGTGCGGTCCTCGAAAAGGATTGCGTCTACATCGTGCCGTTGCTGGAATTCGTGTCGCTGCGGAAACGCACCTCGGCGGCTGCCAACCCGAAGAGCTCGACTGGCCGGCTCGATGTCTTCGCCCGGGTCATCACCGATTACGGCACCGAATTCGACCGCATCCGCGAGGGCTACAAGGGTCCGCTCTTTGCCGAGATCTCGCCGCGCGCCTTCGGCATCCTGGTGCGCGCCGGATCTCGCCTGGTGCAATTGCGCGTCCGCCGCGGCTCGCCCGGGTTCAGCGATACCGCCCTACGCCGGCTGCATGAGGAGGTCGGGCTCGTCGATGGTGCGGCCGGGCCGAAGACGATCCGCAACGGGCTTGCCTTTACCGTCGATGTCGCCGGCGACGAGTTCGACTGGGATCGTCGGGTACAAGGCGCGGCGGCATACCGATGTGATCGATATCGACCGCAGCTTCCATTACGACCCGCGCGACTTCTGGGAGCCGGTCTACTCGCACCGGGGCGAGGGAATCGTGCTCGATCCCAACGATTTCCATATCCTGGCGTCGCGGGAGGCGGTCGTCGTGCCGCCCGACCACGCCGCGGAGATGTTGCCCTACGACACCTTTGTCGGCGAATTCCGGGTCCACTACGCCGGGTTCTTCGATCCCGGCTTTGGCGCGCCCGAGAGCGGCGGAGCCGGCAGCCGCGCCGTCCTCGAAGTGCGCTCGCACGAAGTGCCGTTCCTGATCGAGGACGGCCAGATCGTGGGCCGCCTCGTCTACGAGCGGCTGATCACCCGACCCGACAAACTCTATGGGACGTCGATCGGCTCCTCCTATCAGCGCCAAGGCCTGGCATTATCGAAGCATTTCAAGCAATTCGCGCCGCGTTGAACGCCACCCTGGGGGCATTCCGGGATGCCCGCAAGGGCAGGCCTGGAAGCAATGAACACCGGCCTGCGTCTTAACTTCTCCAGGCCCGTGCCCATGGCTTCCGGGCTCACGGCCTACGGCCGCGCCCCGGAATGACCCCACGGCACAGCCCACAGCCGACGGGGGCGTCACGGTGGCTCGGGATCCGAGCAAGCTGGATCGGTAAGACCGCCGTCGATCGCCGCTCGATACGGGCTTAGTAGCATAGCCATCTCAGACAACGTGATCGCTTGGAGTGGTTAATCCCGCTTGTCAGCGACGAACGGCTGGCACATCCTGACGCAAAGCGAGGGCCAGATGGGGGACTGGCGATTTTTCGCTCGGGCAGGGCGACACATGGGCCGACACTACCACGGCGCACGGCCGCTTGATGCTCACGGTTCTAGCTGGCCTGGCCGAATTCGGCCGCGATCTAATCCGTGCCCGCACCGGCGAGGGACGCGAACGCGCCAAGGCGCGAGGCGTCAAGCTCGGCCGCGACCGAAACTGACCGAGCACCAGAAGCGAGAGGCGATCAGCCGGCGCGACGACCAGGGCGAGACGGTGCGGAAGATCGCCAGCAGCTACGACGTCAGCCACAGCACGATTCCAGATTGATGGGCTGATGATTGGAAACATTAACGCACGAGCGGTGCGGGAAGCGGCGCTTCAATTATTCCTGCGAATGGTGCCAATCGTACCAGCGAATGAATTTTGGAAGCTCATAGAGGCACTTCGGAGATCAAACTCAGACATAGATAAGCAAGTAGATGAAGCGATAGCATCCTTACAAAAATCATCGGAGATTGTTTCTCTTCTAGAAACAAATCTTAAAGAGAGAACTACTCGATTAGAGAAATTAAGAGCAGAGCACAATAATCTAACAGAGCTGACCAAAATTTCGCAGGAACAAGCCAAAGCAATAACTGATGTACTACGCCAAACAATTGGAAGTGGGAATCGGAAAGAAAGAATAATAGCTCTTTTTATAAATCTGTTTGCAGGGGTGATTGTTTTTGTGCTGGGCGTCCTATTCTCAGCGCCGATAACTCGATGGATAGGTGGTATTTTTCGCTAATAGGTCGGATTTCCAAAAATCGATACGCCCGTGATGACGACAAGTCCGAGCGGGCTAGGCACCCTCCGCTACAGTGACAAACCGCCTTAAGGCGGCTCGATCTTCGGAAAGGACGTGCACATAAGATGCCGCATAATCGGGCTGGATCTGCTGGGAAATTCTCCCTGGCGGGAGTGTGCGCAGCACGCTTCCAAAAGCGGGATTGAAGCGGCGCTTTTCCCAACCCGTCTGCCTGTGCAGATCCGAAGCGGTCCCCGATGCATCTTTTTCGAGGAGAAGCCGGGCGACGATTACGGCATCCGCCGTAGTGTCCCATCCCATGATCTGATGATCGAGCTGCACATAGAAAGCTGATGTCAAACGGATGGACCAGTATGCCCCTAAGTAGCGCTCGCGCTCGACTAAGCTCAGAATTTCGAGATCAGCGGTCGCGTCTTCGATAGCCTGGCGATCCAGCTCGGGGAGAAGCCTGCATAGGGCATCGAGGTCGAATCGTTCATAGCCAAGCCCATTCGGACAAGCCTTCGCCAGAGCCACTGCTAGCTGCGCCGCCGTTCCGGTCAGGGTCGCGGTCGGTTTGAGCAAGCGGTCGTGCTCGTCGAGGCGGCCGGTATTCTGATTGGTTCGCTCTGAAATCGCCTTCTGCCATTCCTCGCGGCCCTTTTCGGATTTCGGAGGGACCGTGACATGCAGGATCTGCGTAACGAAACTTCCCCCGGGCGCCAGCTCCACTACGGCCTCGGCGACACCGCGCGCGATCTCTCGCCTTTTGTCCCCTGCAGGGGGCACGATTGGTTTACGTTCCTCATTACTCATATTATGCGACCGCTAAAAAAGAGCCGGCCGCTAATGTTAGCAACCGGCCCAATATTATTTGTCGTGTTTGTGATGCGCGGGCTTAACCAAAGTCCACGTATTCCCCTTGGGAGCCGGAGGGAGCGGCTTGCCGTATGTCGAGTCAGCGTGCTCGTTGGTCTTTCCACCGCGCGGGCCTTGTTGCTCGTAAATACCCGATTTCGGCGTTGGTGTGCCCGGCGGAAGACCTGTTATATTAGCCATCATCTAACCCCTTGTGTGTGCGAGCGCCCCCGCGTTCGATCACCCTCACATGGGAGCTCGGTTACGGAACACAATAGGAACTTGCGCCAACTCGGTGGCGGCCCGCGTCATTGCCGATCGACGGTACGCCTTTGCTCGGCTTATGCGTCAGTGGCCGCGAGGCCCGCTCGGGCCTCGCGCATTTTCGGGATCGACTAGCCTCCCGTCCCCTCGCCAGTTGGCTCCGAACAGAGGGGCGCTTCTCTACGTGATAATGCGGCCCGGCGGTTGAATTGACAGATGCCCGCTGCGGTCGCAGGCAACCCCCTGGTTCGTCACCGTGACCCCGATCACGCGGCCAGTGGAAGCCAATGCCATTGTTATTGCTAAAAGGGTATTTGTTAAAATTGACAAAAATTGAGCCTTGTGGTATTGTCGCGACATGCAGATCTCACACCAACCCGCTGAAACCCTTGAGGCTATGGTATCGCATTCGCTATTCTTGCCGTTTCTTACAAAAACAGCGGCAGAAAGTGGTGTAACCGTGGGTGGCTTTACTGCTTTTTGTTCGCCGAACCGTCGGCGGCTCAGGATTTCCGCCGAAACGAGATCTCGATGTCTGATGATTTCGCTGCAAAAAACAGCAAAAACAGCTAGCCGTGAACACTAGTCATGCGCCGCCCAGAGGCCGGAGAACGCGGCGGCGCAGCAGCCAGTAGAGACCGATTAGGGTGTGGCCGCTTTCTATCGCGCCGGCGTCGAGCAGAGCTTCGATTTCGGCGAGGGTTTTGACGACGACGCGGATGTCCTCGTGCTCTTCCGCCAGACCGTGCACGCCGCCGGCAACCGTGGCGTCGACGCGGCCGCAGAACAGGTAGACGCTCTCGTCGGAGCCGCCGGACGAGGGCAGATAGCGTTGGATCGGGATTGGCTCGCCGATCAGCGCGAGGCCGGTTTCCTCCTGCGTTTCGCGGATTGCGACGGCCGCGGGCGTCTCGCCGCTGTCGATGAGGCCGGCGGCGGTCTCGAGCTGCCACGGCGAGCTGCCGGCGAGGAGCGCCGGCAGGCGGAACTGCTCGACCAGCACGACGCTCTCCCGGTCGGGGTCGTAGAGCACGATCGAAACCGCCTGCCCGCGCCGCAGCACGTCGTAATTGCGCTGTGCGCTCCACTCGCCGGAAAACAGCCGATGCCGGAAACGGAAAACGTCCACCCGCAGAAACCGCTCGAACGCCGTTGTCGCCTCGACGATTTCAACATCCGGATGCGCCGGCGGCACGTTGCTCAAGCCGATGCTCCCGCCGCCGCAGCCGGCTCTGCAGCCTGCAGACGGTGCCGCAGCCGCACGGTGAATTCGGTGAATTCGCCCGGGCGGCTGGCGACGGTAATCGTGCCGCCATGCTGTTGGGTAACGATGTCGTAGCTGATCGACAGACCGAGCCCGGTGCCTTCGCCCGTAGGCTTGGTGGTGAAGAACGGCGTGAACAGCTTCGACTGCACTTCGGGCGACATCCCGACGCCGTTGTCCTGCACCCTGATCTCGACTTGGTCGCCGAGATCGCGCGTCGACACCCGCAATGACGGTTGAAATCCCGGGTCGGCCCCCTCCTTCCAACGCTTAGCGGCAGCGTAAAAGCCGTTGCCGAACAGGTTGAGGAGCACGCGGGTGATGTCCTGCGGGACGAGCTCGATCGGACGAAGTTGGGTGTCGAGATTGCGCTCCAACGTGATGTTGAAGCTTTTGTCCCGTGCGCGGGCGCCGTGAAACGCCAGGTTCAGCGCCTCCTCGACGAGCGCATTAAGGTCGATGATACGACGCTCGCCAGTACCGCCGCGCGAATGCGACAGCATGCTGGTCACGATGCCATCGGCGCGCCGCCCGTGCTCGACAATCTTTGCCAAATTGGCGCTCAAAGTCGCGATCAGCTCGTCCTGCTCGGCGCCGGGGGAAGCGATCGCGTCCTGCAGCTCCTGCAGCAGCTCGCGAGAGAGCTCGGCAAAGTTGTTCACAAAGTTGAGCGGGTTCTTGATCTCGTGCGCTATGCCGGCGGTTAGCTGGCCCAAAGACGCCATCTTCTCGGCGTGGATCAGATTGGCCTGCGCTTGTTTCAATTGCTCGTGCGCAACCCGCAAGTCGCGCTCGCGCCGGCGCTGTTCCTCGAACAGCTTGGCGTTGCGCACGGCGAGCGCCGACTGGGTGGCAAACGCTTCGATCAGACTGACAAGCTCCTTGGAGAATTCGCCCGCCTCACGGCGAGCGATGACGAGACCACCAAGGATATCCTGCTCGTGCAACAGCGGCGCGGCGATCATCGAACGGTAGCCCCGGTGGGCGAGGGCCTCGACAAATTTTGGCAAGGTGATTTGCCGCTCGGTAAGGAGGTCGCGGACCTGCGCCGGCGAGCCGGTGATCGCCGCGGTGCTAATGGCTCCTTCGCCGTGACGGATCGGCGCCGCCCTCAGCTCTGCGATGAGCTCCGGTTCTGCGCCGTGGCTGCTCCGGAACCGGAATTCCCGCGCCGCGTCGTCGAACTCATAGATCATGCCGGCTTGGGCATCGGCGACTCGACCGCCCGCGCCACTACGGTCGACAATACGCGTTCGAGGTCGAGGGTCGAACCGACGGCCCGACGGCTCGCAATGCCTCGAGTTGCGCCAATGTCTCTCGCAGTTCCATCAGCGTGTCGCGGAAGAGCGCCAGGGCCGCGCCACACCGCCCACCCCGCCCCCCCCCCCCCCCCACCCACACCACCCCCCCCCACACCCCCCCCCCCCCCCCCCCCCCCCACCACCCCCCCCCCCCCACCCACCCCCCCCCCACAACCCCTGGACCTGACCCAGGCCCAGGCCATGGCCATGACACTGGCCGCCCTGGCCCTGCCCGCCCTGGCCGCCCTCGACGGCTGCAGGTGGCGAGCGGCCAGGCCGAGCACAACTCCGTCGCCG
>CAVOWQ010000057.1:0-13635 GCA_963700195.1 uncultured Alphaproteobacteria bacterium | reverse complement strand
AGAAATACGCGATCCGCGTCTCCGGTGCATTCAATTCGGTCGACGATCTGAAGCGCATCAATCTCTATGCGAACGGCAAATTCTTCCGTCTCGCCGATGTCGCCTCGATAAGCAAAGGCTATGCTGATCCGCCGCAGCCGATGTTCCGATTCAACGGCGAGCCGGCGATCGGGCTGGCCATCTCGATGGCGCAGGGCGGCAACAACCTCGTCTTCGGCGAGGCCGTGGCGCACAAGATGGACCAGATCATCGCCAAATTGCCGATCGGCATCGAGGCGCATCTCGTCGCCGACCAGCCGGTGGTCGTCGAGGAGGCCGTTGGCGGCTTCACGAAGGCGCTGTGGGAAGCGATCGCAATCGTGCTTGCGGTCAGCTTTCGTGAGCCTCGGTATGCGCGCCGGAGTGGTCGTCGCGTGCTCGATCCCGCTCGTGCTCGGAATGGTCTTTGCCTACATGGAGTATTCCGGCATCAGCCTGCAGCGCATCTCGCTCGGGGCGCTGATCATTGCGCTGGGCCTCCTCGTCGACGACGCGATGATCACGATCGAGATGATGGTCAGTCAACTCGAGGCGGGGGTCGACCGCGAGCATTCGGCGACGCATGCCTGGGTCACGACGGCGTTTCCGATGCTGACCGGAACGCTCGTCACTGTCGCCGGGTTTGTGCCGATCGGCTTCGCGAAGAGCGGCGCCGGCGAATACTGCTACTCGCTGTTCGCGGTCATTGCCGTCGCGCTGTTAGCTTCATGGATCGTCGCGGTAATGTTTGCGCCGGTAATCGGCGTTACGATCCTGCCAAAGACGATGAAGGCCCATGGCGGCGGCCATGGGGAACCTGGCCGTTTGATGCGGCTGTTCCGCGCCGCCCTCGTCTTCTGCATGCGCGCCCGCTGGCTCGTTATCGCGGTCACCGTCGGGCTGTTTGCCGCTTCATTGTACGGATACGGGTTCATCCAGCAGCAATTCTTCCCGGCCTCGGACCGGCCGGAGCTGGTTGTGGATCTAAGCCTTCCGCAGGATTCGTCGATATACGCGACCGAGCACGAAGTCGAGCGATTCGAGGCGCTGCTAAAGGACGACCCGAACATTGAGCACTACAGTCTCTATGTCGGGCAAGGGGCGGTCCGTTTTTATCTGCCGTTGAACGTGCAATTGTCCAACGATTATTTCGCGCAAGCGGTCATCGTGACCAAGGGCATTGCGGAGCGCGAAATCGTCCGGGCGCGTCTGCAAAAGGCGCTCGACGCGGAATTCGTCAGTCTCAATACGAGGATCTATCCGCTGGAACTGGGACCACCCGTCGGCTGGCCGTTGCAATACCGCGTCAGCGGCCAGACCCCGGGAGGCACCCGGGACGCGGCTTTCCTGGTTGCCCAAACGATCGGGCAGAACCCGAATACACGGCTCATCAATTTCGACTGGAACGAGCCGATGAAGAGCCTGCACTTGCAGGTCGATCAGGATCGGGTCCGCCAGCTCGGCGTCAGTTCCAAGTCGCTCGCCGAAGCTCTCAACGCCGTTACTAGCGGAATGGTCGTCACCGAGGTCCGCGACTCGATCTACCTGACCGACCTGACGGCCCGCGCCACCGAGCAGCAACGCGCGTCGGTGCAGACCTTAAAAAATCTGCAAGTCGCGCTCGACAACGGACAGACAATCCCGCTGAGCCAGGTCGCAACCGTCCAATATGAGCTGGAACCGCCGTTGATCTGGCGGCGCAACCTGCTGCCGACGATCACTGTCCAGGCGGATGTCGTGCCTGGTATCGAGGCGAAGACGGTCAACAAGCAGCTCGCGCCGGCGATCGCGCAATTGGCGGAGAAATTGCCGGAGGGCTACACGATCGAAGCCGGCGGCACGATCGAGGAGAGCGCCAAAGGGCTCAACTCGATAGTCGCCGTCTTTCCGCTGATGATCATGCTGATGCTGATCATCCTGATGGTGCAGCTGCAGAGCTTCCAGAAGATGTTCCTGGTGATCAGCGTCGCACCCCTGGGTCTGATTGGCGTCGTTGCCGCTTTGTTGCCGACCGGCACGCCGATGGGCTTTGTCGCGATCCTCGGGATCATCGCCCTGAGCGGGATGATCATTCGCAATTCGGTGATCCTGATCGACCAGATCGACATGGACATGGCCAAAGGCTTGCACCCTTGGGACGCAGTGATCGATGCGACGACGAACCGCTTTCGGCCGATCGTGCTGACGGCGGCCGCAGCCTCGCTCGGCATGATACCGATCGCCTCGGAGGTGTTCTGGGGGCCGATGGCCTACGCGATCATCGGCGGCCTGTTCGTCGCGACCCTTCTGACCCTGTTGTTCTTGCCTGCGCTTTACGTCGCCTGGTTCCGGATTAAGGAGCCGGCAAAGGAGCGGGAGGTGGGAGTCAAAGGAACCGGCACATGCTGTCGCCCTGTGATGCGACCTCCGCGATAGGAGTCCGGACGGGAAGCTGCGACTAACCGATTAAATTTCAGCGGAACTATGGGAGGCAGCAATGGCGAACTCGCTATCTGACAATGAGCTGAGATTGATGGATGCGTACTGGCGAGCAGCGAATTACCTGTCGGTGGGCCAGATCTATCTCTACGACAACCCGCTGCTCAAGCAGACCCTGACCAAGGAACACATCAAGCCGCGGCTGCTCGGCCACTGGGGAACGACGCCGGGTTTGAATTTCATCTATGTCCACCTGAACCGGCTGATCAAGAAACACGACCTCGAACATGATTTACATCACCGGACCCGGGCATGGTGGGCCGGGCTTGGTCGCGAACGCCTATCTCGAGGGGACCTACAGCGAGGTTTATCCGAACATCTCTCCCGACGAGGAGGGGATGAAGCGCCTCTTCACGCAGTTCTCGTTCCCCGGCGGCATTCCGAGCCACGTCGCGCCGGAGACGCCCGGCTCGATCCACGAAGGTGGCGAGCTCGGCTATGCCATCTCGCACGCCTACGGAGCGGCCTTCGACAACCCGGATCTGATCGTCGCCTGTGTCGTCGGTGACGGCGAGGCCGAGACCGGTGCGCTGGCGACGAGCTGGCATTCCAATAAATTCCTGAACCCGGCGACCGACGGGGTGGTTCTGCCGATCCTTCACCTCAACGGCTACAAGATCGCCAATCCGACGGTCCTGGCGCGGATCAGCCACGAGGAGCTGGACCACCTCTTCCGCGGTTACGGGTACACGCCCCATTTCGTCGAGGGGGACGACCCGGAAAAGATGCACGAGCTGATGGCGTCCACACTCGACACGATCATCGGAGAAATTCAGCGCATCAAATCCGACGCGCGGGCCAACGGTTCGATCAGGCGCCCCCGCTGGCCAATGATCGTACTGCGCACACCCAAGGGCTGGACATGCCCGAAAGAGATCGACGGCCGGCGCACGGAGGGCTACTGGCGCGCGCACCAGGTGCCGATGGGGGAGATGCACGAGAACCCGGAGCATGTCCATATCCTCGAAGGGTGGATGAAGAGCTACCGGCCCGAGGAGCTGTTCGACGGCAGCGGCCGGCTCCGGCCCGAACTCGCCGAGCTTCCCCCACAAGGTACACGCCGGATGAGCGCCAACCCGCACACCAATGGCGGCTTGCTGTTGCGCGAATTGCGATTGCCGGATTTTCGCGATTACGCCGTCGAGGTGAGCGCACCGGGCGCTGCTGTGGCGGAGTCCACTCGCGTAATGGGCGGTCTCCTACGCGATGTGATGAAGATGAACATGGAGACGCGGAACTTCCGGCTATTCAGCCCAGACGAGAATAACTCGAACCGGTGGCAGGACGTCCTCGACGTCACCAAGCGCGTCTGGGTCGCCGAGACCGAGCCTTATGACGACCACTTGGCGCCCGACGGGCGGGTCATGGAGATCCTCAGCGAGCACCAGTGCCAGGGCTGGCTCGAGGGCTACCTGCTGACCGGCCGCCACGGGTTTTTCTCATGCTACGAGGCGTTTATCCACATCATCGATTCGATGTTCAACCAGCACGCCAAATGGCTGAAGGTGTGCAACCACATTCCCTGGCGGCGGCCCATCGGCTCGCTGAATTACCTGCTGTCCAGTCATGTCTGGCGACAGGACCACAACGGCTTCAGCCACCAGGACCCCGGCTTCATCGATCATGTCGCCAACAAGAAGGCCGAGGTCGTACGTATCTATCTGCCGCCAGATGCGAATTGCCTGCTGTCGGTCACCGACCATTGCCTGCGCAGCCGCAACTACGTCAACGTCGTCGTCGCCGGCAAGCAGCCGGCCCCTCAGTGGTTGACCATGGATGAGGCGATCAAGCATTGCACTGCCGGCCTTGGCATTTGGGAGTGGGCCAGTAACGATCGGGGCGGCGAGCCCGATGTCGTAATGGCCTGCTGTGGCGATGTGCCGACCTTGGAGACGCTGGCCGCGGTCGACCTGTTGCGCCGCCACGCGCCGGAGCTAAGGGTCCGCGTTATCAACATCGTCGATCTGATGAAGCTGCAGCCGTCGACCGAGCACCCGCATGGCCTCACGGACCACGATTTCGATGCGCTGTTTACGACGGACAAGCCGATCATCTTCGCCTTCCACGGTTACCCTTACCTCATCCACCGGATGACCTATCGGCGAACCGGCCATCACAACATCCATGTGCGCGGCTACAAAGAGGAGGGCACCACGACGACACCGTTCGATATGTGCGTGCTCAACGATCTCGATCGCTTCCACCTGGTCAGCGACGTGATCGATCGTGTGCCCAAGCTCGGGTCGCGTGCCGCCTATGCCAAACAGGCGATCCGCGACAAGCTCATCGACCACAAGCAATACATTGCCCGGTACGGCGATGACATGCCGGAGATCACCGGTTGGAGGTGGGGGCAGGAGGCCGCGGCGTCAGTGGGGATCCGTTCGACCGAGGCCGACAACCTCTGACCGCGAAGAAGGCGGGTGTGAATGTCTTCGCGATCAGACACGGCGAGACGGCGTGGAGCCTCAGCGGTCAGCATACTGGAACGACCGACATTCCGTTGACCGACAACGGGTGCCGGCTCGCCGAACCAATGCGGCCGGTGCTCGCCAAGGAGGCGTTCGCTCTCGTGCTCTGTAGCCCGAAGCAGCGGGCGCGTGAGACCTGCGAGCTGGCCGGGCTCGGCGACAAAGTGGTCATAGACCGCGACCTCGTCGAGTGGAACTACGGCGAGTACGAGGGACTGACGCCGAGGCAGATCCACGAGAGCGCGCCGGGCTGGCTGATCTTCCGGGATGGGTGCCCCGGCGGGGAGCAGCCGGATGAGGTCGGGTCGTGGGCGGACCGGGTGATCGCACGGGCCCGCGCGGCAGAGGGCGATGTCGCGCTGTTTGCGCACGGACATGTGCTGCGCGTACTCGTCTCACGTTGGATCAAGCTGCCCGCGAGCAACGGGCGGCATTTCCTGCTCGATACCGGCACCCTCTGCGTCCTCGGCTATTACCGCGACATTCCCGCCGTGAGGGTGTGGAACGGGCCCCTTCTCGACTAGCGCAAGTGCGCGGCCATTCCGGCGTGATGAGACCTGAAGGTGGGGTGAGGGAAGCATGGCAAGTCGGCTTATTCGCCTCCTGGCGAGCGGGCTGATCGTCAACGCATCGTTTCCGCTGGATGCGCTGGCCGCGCCGAGCCCGGCCAGCGTTGCCGCGCCGATGCCGGCCCAGCCGTTCAACGCCGAGCAGCTCGACGCGTTGCTGGCCTCGATCGCACTGTACCCTGACGAACTCCTGACCCAGCTCTTGATGGCCTCCACATTCCCGCTTGAGGTCGTCGCTGCCGCGCGGTGGGTGGAAGATCCGGCCCGCAAGTCGCTGACGGGTGACGCGTTGTTGACGGCGCTCGAAGCCGAGCCGTGGGACCCGAGCGTGAAGTCGCTGGTGCCGTTTCCTGCGGTGCTGGCGACATTAAACAACAACCTGCCTTGGCTGCAGCAGCTCGGCTACGCGTTCGCGACACAACAGGCCGACGTGTTCGCTTCGATCCAACGCCTTCGTCAGCGGGCGCAGGCCAGCGGCCACCTGGAATTGTCGGCGCAGCAAGTCGTCCGCACGGAGAAAGTGACGGTCGAGCCTGGCGGCGGCGGGGCCCCACCGGGCAGCGGCGAGGCCGGGACACAGCAGCAGGTGATCGTCATCGAGCCAGCCCAGGCCGATACCGTCTATGTGCCGAGCTACAATCCCGCAACGGTTTATGGCGACTGGCCCTATCCTTCGTATCCGCCTTATTACGCTGCTCCACCTACCGGCTATTATTTTGGTACCGCATTGGCCACCGGGCTTGCTTTTGCCGCCGGTGCCGCAGTGATCGGCGGCCTGTGGGGCTGGGCGAGACCCGCGTGGGGCGGGGGTTATGCCAACATAAACGTCAACCGTTGGAACAACATCAACGTGAACCGTGGGCAGATCTCGTCGAACCGGTTCCAGGCAAACTTCGCGGGCAACCGGCCCGCAAACTTCCCGCGTGCACCCAACGGCCCCGTCGGATTGCCTGGCCGTTCGCAGGTGTCAGTGCCGGGTAGCGCAGTGAAGCCCCCGACCCGCGTCGGCGGGGTAGGCCGGCCCGGTGGAGCCGGCGGTGTTGGGGGTGTCGGCGGGGTAGGGCGGCCCGGCGGGGCTGGCGGTGTAGGGGGTGTCGGCGGTGCAGGCCGGCCCGGCGGGGTTGGCGGCGTTGGGGGTGCCGGCGGCGCAGGCCGGCCCGGCGGGACCGGCGGTGTTGGGGGTGTCGGCGGCGTAGGGCGTCCCGGCGGGGCTGGCGGGGTGGCCGGAGCACGTGCCGGTCGGCCCGGCGGGGTGGGAGGAGGTGTCGGGGGTGCGGGCCGGCCGGCCCAGCGGCCGGCCGGTGGCGGCCAGCGTTTTGCCAGCCAGCGCCCAGCCGGTGCCTTTGGTGATATGGGCAGTGGGCGCCAGGCTGGACAGTTCGCGCAGCGCGGCGCGCAGAGCCGATCGTTCGCTCAGCAACGGTCGTTTGGCGGCGCACGCGGCGGCGGTGGCTTCAGCGCCGCACGTGGTGGCGGCAGTTTCGCAGGCGCTCGGGGCGGCGGAGGTTTTGGCGGCGGTCGGCGGCGGCGGCCGTGGCGGCGGCCGGCGTTAGGAGATCCGCGATGATAATTCCGAACATTCGGATTTGCTCGATCGCGGCTGCGATGCTCTGGCTCGGCGTCGCGCAAGCGGCGCCCGCGAACGCACCTGCACCGCAGCGGAGCTTCGCGTCGCCCGAGGAAGCCGTGACCGCACTTGTCGCCGCCTTGCGCGACGGCAAGGAAGCTGACTTGCGCGCTATCCTGGGGCCGGAGGGGGACCGCGTCATCGACTCCGGCGACCGATATGCCGACCAGGAACTCCGTGAACGTTTCGTCGCTCTCTACGACGAGAAGCACGCGATCGACCCGAAAGGGCCCGGACGCGCGGAGCTGGATGTCGGCGCGAACGACTGGCCGCTTCCGATTCCGCTCGTCGAGGCCGATGGGCGCTGGACCTTCGACACGAAGTCGGGGGCGCAGACGATCGTCGATCGGCGGATCGGCCGCAACGAGCTGTCCGCTATCCGCACGCTGCTCGCCTGCGTCGACGCTGAGCGCGATTATTTCGATCGCACCAAGCAAGCAAACGGGACGGGCGTCTACGCCACACGCCTGGTCAGCACGCAGGGGCACCATGACGGCCTTTATTGGCCCGTCGGCGAGGGGGAGAGCGAAAGTCCGCTGGGACCGTTGGTAGACGCGGCACTGGACGCGGGTTATCCGGGCGAACTGGTTGGCGGCAACCCGATCCCGTATGAAGGCTACTATTTCCGCATTCTCAGCAAGCAGGGTCAAAACGGGGATGGCGGCGCCAAGAGCTACCTCCACTCGGGCCGTATGACCGGCGGTTTCGCGTTGATCGCTTGGCCTGCCGTGTTCGGATCGACCGGTATCATGACGTTCATCGTCGGCCCGGACGGTGATGTGTACCAGAGAGACCTCGGATCTGAAACGGACCGGATCGCCAGGGCAATGACGTCATTCGATCCGGACCTCTCATGGTCACGTGTCGATGTCGTGAACGAATAGCCGTCGTTGGTCCCGCTGAATCCGTCACACGAGCGATTTGGGGCGCTTGCCGTGTCGGTAGGGAATGTACTTTGGTACAGGAGAGCGATCGATGCAGCAGCCCGGGAGCAAGCCTGCGATTAGGCGTGGCCAATATAACGCCGTGCTGCTCGACCTTGACGGTGTGATCACCGATGCGGCGAGCATTCACGCGGCATGTTGGAAACAGATGTTCGACGAGTACCTTCAAGCTCGAGCGACGTGGCGAGGCGAAGCATTTCGTCCCTTCGATATTGCCACGGATTATCGGCTCTATGTCGATGGGAAGCCCCGCTATGACGGCGTTCGCGAGCTTCCTTACATACGCGGTATCCAGCTCCCGGAGGGAACTCCCGCTGATCCCCCGCAGGCCGAAACAGTGGACGGCCTCGGAAACCGCAAAACGACCTGGTCAACAAGATCATCGAAGAAAAAGGAGTAGAACCCGAGGACGAAGGGATGGAGATGCGGGTCGCAGCGTCCACGGCGAAACTGGCAGCGGGTGCGACGCTGCAGGTGTCGATGTAAGCTGCCACCGTTCTTTCGAGGGGTTGTCATGGCACTTAAGAATGCTTTCTACGCGCAGTCTGGCGGGGTTAGCGCAGTAATCAACGCCTCGGCGTGCGGCGTGCTGCAAACTGCGCGCCAGCACCCGGAGGAGATTGGCCGGGTCTATGCCGGGCGCAATGGCATCATCGGCGCGCTGACTGAAGATCTGATCGATACCAGCTTTGAGTCCGAAGCCGCGATCGCTGCACTCAAGCACACCCCGGGTGCCGCTTTCGGGTCTTGTCGTTACAAGCTCGGGTCGATTCGCGAGCACCGCGCGCAATACGAACGCTTGATCGAAGTCTTTCGTGCGCACGATATCGGCTTCTTTTTCTACAACGGTGGCGGCGACTCGCAAGACACCGCCTACAAAGTCAGTCAATTAGGCGCTGAACTCGGCTACCCAATCGTGTGCGTCGGTATTCCCAAGACGATGGACAATGACCTGCCGATCACCGACTGTTCACCGGGCTTCGGCTCAGCGGCGAAGTACGTCGCAACCTCGCTTCGTGAGGCGGCGCTTGACCTGGCGGCGATGAGCCGTACCTCGACCAAAGTGTTCACACTGGAAGTGATGGGCCGGCATGCCGGCTGGACGACCGCCGCTTGCGCTCTCGCTGCCGAACACGAAGGCGATGCTCCACACATTTTGCTGTTGCCCGAGGTCGCGTTCAATCAAGAGCGGTTCCTGGCCAGGGTCGAAGAGGCTTTAGAGCGGTACGACCAGTGCGTTATCGCCGTGTCGGAAGGGGTCAAGGGGCCGGACGGAGAGTTCCTCTCGGCATCGGGCCTCAAGGACTCCTTTGGCCACGCACAGCTGGGCGGGGTTGCGCCAGTGATCACCCATTTGATAAGCACAAAGCTCGGTTGCAAGTGCCATTGGGCGGTTCCCGATTACCTCCTGCGCTCGGCACGCCACATTGCCTCCGAGACCGATCTCCAGCAGGCCTACGCGGTCGGTCGCGCGGCGGTGGAATTCGCAATCAGCGGAAGGAACGCGGTGATGCCGGCAATCCGCCGGCTTAGCGACTCGCCCTACCGCTGGGATATTGTCGCTGTCCCGCTTGCTGAGGTCGCCAACCGGGAGAAGCTGTTGCCCCGCGACTTCATCAGCGCCGACGGCTTCGGCATCACCGAGGCGGCCCGTCGTTATTTGGCGCCGCTCATCGTTGGCGAAGCCTATCCGCCGTTTAAGCATGGCCTACCCGACTATATAAAGCTGCGGAACGCGGCGGTGCCAAAAAAGCTGACCACGGAATTCGCCGTCTGAAAGAAAACGAGCCGCTATGCCTCCTGCACTTTGTTCACTGCAGTCCTGTCGAGAATGATTTCCTGGTCCGTGGAGGAGCCGACTGCACCGTCGCAGCAGAGCCTGCTCGCTTGGCAAGCGCGGCGGCTCGACCGCATGGCAGGCTTTGCAAGCTTCTCTGGCGAAAGCACGACCAGCCGCGATGTCGGCTTCCTGCGCCTTGGCGTTGACGGTTGCTGCGGGGTGCCGCCGCGGCCACCCCATACTATTATCCGTACTATCCGCAGCCCTATTACCAAACTCCTTGTGACCCGCCATACACGCCGGACACAACGAACTGCCCCTACCCCTATTAAATGGCTCGCCACCGAAAGATAAAGGAGATGTGTAGGCGACGCTGGTCTCCACGCCGCTTGTCGGCCGCACTCGCGGCGTTCGTAGTTTTCTCGGCGTCGGCGCAGGCTCAGGTCATGCCATTCGGCGGCAACTTCGGTCCGGGCCTTTCGCCTGAGGACAATAGACTGCTGTTCGAGAGCGTAGCGCGGCTGAATGCGGCGGAGCCGAGCCGGGTCGGGCGCTCCGATACATGGAGCAATCCGCAAACAAAGAGCCACGGCTCCTCGACGATACTAAAGGTATTCCACTCGGATGGTATGGAGTGCCACCTGGTGCGCCATCGCATCGTTGCGGAAAGACCTCCTAGCCGCAACTACCGCCTCACCTGGTGCCTCACCGCAAGCGGAGAATGGAAGATCAAGGGCTGAGCCGATAGCCTGTAATCTCGTCAGTAGAAACGGGAGACGCCACTATGAACGAAGCAAAAGAACCCGGTTCTCGGTCGTCATCCGCAATGGCTGGTTCGTGGCGCGCCCCGTCGGGCACCGAGGCCATCTACAAGATCTACGCCGAAAGCTCCAAGGATGAGCAGTACCTGCAAGCGATTCTGGCCGATGCACAACGGATCGTTGGCGACCCCTAGCGCCGCTTCCCTCGGCAGCCCGGCTCATGGACCAGGCAAGAGCTTCCCGCTGGGCGCGACGCTCGTCCCCGGCGGCGCCAATTTCAGCGTCTTCGCCAAGCACAGCACTGCAGCGCAATTGCTGTTGTTCGATGACACGGACGCGTCGAAGCCGTCTCGTGTTATCGATCTCGATCCCAGGGCCAACCGTACCTACCATTATTGGCACGTCTTTGTGCCCGGCGTCACTGCGGGCCAAATTTATGCCTACCGGGTCGCCGGACCGTTCGATCCGGCGCGGGGATTGCGTTTCGACCCCGACAAGGTGCTGCTCGACCCCTACGGCAAATGTATTGCCGGACCGGCGGGGCGCAGCCGGGAGGCCGCACGCCACCCGGGGGACAATGCCGCGACGGCGCTGAAGAGCGTGGTGATCGATCCGAGCGCCTATGACTGGGGGGGCGATGCGCCTCTGGGACGGCCTTTCGCGCACACGATCATCTACGAGATGCATGTCGGCGGATTCACCCGGCATCCGAGCTCGGGCATCGCACCCTCCAAGCGCGGCACCTATGCCGGGCTGATCGAGAAAATTCCTTACCTGCAGGATCTCGGCGTGACCGCGGTCGAGCTTCTGCCGGTCTTTGCCTTTGATGAAGAGGATGGTCCGCCGGGCCTCGGCAATTATTGGGGATACCAGCCGCTGTCTTTCTTCGCCCCCCATGGCGGATACAGCTCCCGACGGGACCCGCTTGGCGCGCTCGACGAGTTTCGCGACATGGTGAAGGCGCTGCATCGCGCCGGAATCGAGGTCCTTCTCGACGTCGTCTACAACCACACCACTGAGGGCAACGTAGACGGCCCGACGATTTGCTTTCGTGGGTTGGCAAACGAAAACTACTACATTCTGGCGGAGGATAAGTCGCGTTACGCCGACTACACCGGTTGCGGCAACACGTTCAACGCCAACGACCCGATCGTTCGCCGGCTGATCATCGATAGCCTTCGCTGGTGGGTCAGCGAAATGCATGTCGACGGCTTTCGCTTCGACCTCGCCTCGATCCTGTCGCGCGACCCGCAGGGCCGTCCGATGGCGTCGCCGCCGATCCTCTGGGACATCGAAACCGACCCTGTCCTTGCCAACGCCAAGCTGATCGCGGAGGCCTGGGATGCAGCCGGGCTCTATCAGGTGGGGACCTTTGTCGGCGACAGCTGGAAGGAATGGAACGGCCGGTTTCGCGACGACGTTCGCGCCTTCCTCAAGGGAGACAATGGAACGGTCCGGTCCCTGGCGTTCCGGCTGACCGGCAGCCCTGATGTGTTTGAACGAGAGGAGCGTGAAGCCGAGCAGAGCATCAATTTCGTCACCTGCCACGACGGTTTCACGCTCAACGATCTGGTTTTGTTCAATACGAAGCACAACGAGGTGAACGGAGAGGGGAACCGCGACGGAGCGGACTCTAATGCCAGCTGGAACTGCGGCGTCGAGGGCCCAACGGAAGACCCCGAGATCGAAAGGCTGCGCAACCGCCAAGTCAAGAACTTCCTGACCTTGACCTTGCTGGCTACCGGGACACCGATGCTGCTGATGGGAGATGAGTCGCGGCGAACTCAAGCTGGAAACAATAACGCGTTCTGCCAGAACAATGAACTCTCCTGGTTTGATTGGACACTGGTCGAGAAGCACGCGGATATTCACCGCTTTGTCAGAGAGCTCATCGCGTTGCGCTTGAATCGAAATCTACCGGTCGAACGGCTCGATATGACTCTGACCGAGCTTCTGCGGCGACAGCCGGTCCAGTGGCACGGGGTCAGATTGAACGCGCCGGATTGGAGTCACGAATCGCACACTCTCGCGGCAACAGTCCGCCTGCTCGGGTACCCGCTCTTGCTCCACATCCTCATAAACGCCTACTGGGAACCCCTCGAATTCGGAATCCCCGCGCTCAACCGGGATACGGAAGCCTGGAGGCGATGTATCGATACGTTTCTCGATCCACCTAAGGACATCTGCAGCTGGGCCGATGCCCCGAGCGTACAGGGGTCAACCTGCTGGGTCGAGCCACGCTCCGTAGTCTTTCTTTTTGCTCGGGCATTACCCGGTATGGCGACGAGCGCGGGCTGGAGGCGGGGGCAGGAAGCGGCGTCCGCCGGGGTTCGATCGACAGAGGCCGACAACGTCTGATCCCGGCGATCGCGGCAGCCTGAGAGCAAATATGCGATCACCCGTGACCAGTACGACGCCGTTCTGCTCGACCTCGACGGTGTGATTACCGACACCGCGAGCGCGCACGCGACATGTTGGAAACAGATGTTTGACGAGTACCTTCGGAAGCGTTCGAAGCAGAGAGGCGAAGTATTTCGTCCTTTCGATTCCGCTACGGATTATCGATTATATGTCGATGGGAAGCCCCGCTTCGACGATGTTCGTGACTTTCTCGGATCACGCGATATCCAACTCGCCGAGGAAAGCCCGGACGATGCCGGTGTGACTCAATTTTTAGTGGCAGCGTTGGTGCACCGTCGCCAATGAAACGTATGAATGGGTCTGAACACTAGGTCGGGTACGATTGCACCTTCCGTAATGCTTCGATCGCCACCAGCGGTGCCGCGCCGGCAGCCAGCGAGATCCCGAAATCGGCGATGCCGAGCGCCGGTCCGAACAGGTTGCGGAAGCCGGGGATGAATAAAGCCGCGCCCTGCGCCGCGAACGCGCAGCCGAGGGCGCCGAAAAAGAAGGGGTTGGCCGGGAGCGCCCGACCGGACAGGATCGACCCGCGCCTGGAGCGGCAAGCGAACGCATAAAAGAGCTGC
>CAVOWQ010000056.1:0-81998 GCA_963700195.1 uncultured Alphaproteobacteria bacterium | reverse complement strand
CGACCGGATCGCGACGAGCTGCCGGAATATACCTCCGCCGGCGGTAGCTGGACGTCGAAAGAGCGTCATGGCGGAGGGCGGGCTGCTCCGGTTACCATCGCGGATGACCATTACGGACATTTTTGCTACTTCAGGAGGCATGCATGAGAGCAAACGCATAAGACTAACCTCCTATTTAGCCGCCTTTCACATGGGATATCCGACGGCGCATCGGTCGCCTCGAGCTTCTCCTCGGAATGGTCCGAGCGGCCGGTTGGGGGGCTGCTCCAGCCCCCTCTGTCGACCGACCGCCCAGAAAGTTCCTTTAATGTGATCTATTCGGCGACCAGCCCTCTGGAGCCGGCGGGAACCGCCACGGGCAGGTTGAGAGGAGTGAGCGATCCGTCGGCCTCCACCTGATATCCGGAGATTAAACCGCCTCCAGTGACGTCGTACATAAAGCGGCCGTTCCGGGTGAAGGCATTATCGAGAGGGGCGTTGGCGGTCTGGGCGGTAATGCCGTTGCCCAATAGCGAAAGTTCTCCGTTAGAGCGTACCTGGTAACCGGAAATGACGGCGCTGCCCGTATTGACCGCATAGGCAAACCTGCCGTCGGGGGTTATCGCGATCCAGCAAGGCGCTGTCTGAGAATCCGGCACGGAGCCGCTGATCGTATTGAGGATCCCGTCGTCATCCAGCCGGTTGAGGATCCCGTCGTCATCCAGCCGGTAGGACGTCACTGCGCCCTGGCCTGTAGGGTTCCCCGACGCCTCACGGACTTCGGTGACGAGCAGATTGTCCCGGGGGTCGAAGGCAAATGCGAAGGGAGCATTGCCGAACGAGTTCTGGATTCGATCTTCGCTGGGAGTACCGTCGCGATTGATGGAGTATGTGTCAATCAGGCTGGTACCGACTTCGGCGACGTAGAGGAGCGATCCGGTATTGTCGAAATGGATTTCCGCGGCGATCGGACCGATCGCCGGAGGCGTGGGGGACGGGGCGCTCAGAGAGCGGGTCGAATTCGGAATGGGACGGAGCGCGCCGCTAAAATCGTCAAAGAAGAACCCGGTAATGCTTGCCGGCGACGACCCGTGTATCCCGTCATTGAGGACATAGACCAGGTTCCGGCTGACCGTAATGCTGACCGGGAGAGTGCCGCCCGAGGAGACCCTTCCGACCGCCTTCAGACCTGCTGGGGTTCGCTCCATCACCGAAATGGAACCGTCCCCTTCATTGGCTACAAAGAGCCATCGCCGATCCCGGCTGAGCGCCAGGGCGCCCTGGGAGCCGACCGACACGACGCCGCCGCCCGCGCCGCCTGTGAGCACGGTGGCAGCCAGGGAAAGCGTACCGTTGGCCCCTCTGTTGAACACTAAAACCGAGTTGTTCTGCAGGTTGCTCTCCGTATACACAAATCCTCTGTCGCCGCTGAATGGGCCAGAGTTGTTGAACGGGTCAGAGTTGTTCGATTGCGCCATACTCATCGAAGTCATGCCCGCAATCGCGATTGCAGGGATGACAATCGAAAGACTGCGAATGGTTTTTCTCATTACTTCCTCCTTGATTGAAGAACCCGATCTACAAAGGCAAGCTGACGCGCGCTGATACATTGCCGCCGGCGGCCAAAGCGGCGAGGATCCCCCGCAATCCAGGTTGCTTCGAGACTTCCCGCGCGTTCGCTGTTCCTGCCGCAAGGCCAAACGCTGCGATGGCCGCACATGCAAAGGTTTTGGCGTTGGGGCGAAGGTTACGGCGCAGCGGCCAATTCAAGGGAGGATGCTCCAGGCGTGTCATCTCGGATCCGCCGGATGTCCTGCTCTTTGAATAGGTTTCTTTTTCGGGATCCCAGCATTGGCCCGACTTCGAGCGCATTACCATAGCCACGATTGAGCAGGCCGCATGCGGCATCGATGGCAAGCTCCTTTCCCTTGAATAGATCCGATACGATACGTACCATGCCATTGGCGTTCCCTCTTTCATTGTCGATTATGGCACAGTGAATGAGCCCCCTGCTTCCCGCCGGCCCCAGAGCCGTGGCGTCCAGCAATAGGGTCTTCGTTCGAGACCTCCTGCGGGTTGACGTTTTCCTTAATGCATTATTGGGATAGCGAGAGGCTGGCGGAAATGTTTTTTGGTTATCATCGCGATGTTTCCATTGCATTGTTGACTGCCGCTCAGCGGCGGTTTGCGAAGACGAATTTGACTAAGGAGTTGACGAGGCGCCGCTTCTTCAGTGGTTCGCCTTGGTGGGCCGACGCTCTTAAGTTGCGGCAGCGAGTAAAATAGCGCCGAGACCCGATCCGGTGGACGACCCGATGGCGAAAACTAAAGATCTGCAGCCGTGGTCCGGGATCAACGTGTTGACGCTGGATCACCGGCTGGCAGCCCAGCGGCAACAAGGTTCTTGCGCCTGCTGCGTTGTTCGAAAAGATCTGGGACGTCGGGGCGTAGCGGATCGTCTCCAAGCGGCAGTTAAGATTTCTGTGCCGCCACAAGCGCGATAACCGGCGCGCATCCGCATAATACCCTTTCGGCATTTCCGGCAGCCAATACGGATCCGTACATTCTCAACCGATGACACGCGCGGCTTTTTGAAACCGCCGGTGCCTCGACAAGGAGCGGACACGATGGATGCCAGCGTGGCGAGCGAGCCGGCGGCGAGCGCCGACGAGGCGCCGACTTCGCGGGGCGAGACCAAGCTGATCAACCTCGCCCTACAAGGCGGCGGCGCGCACGGCGCCTTCACCTGGGGCGTCATAGACCGCCTGCTCGAGGACGACCGCATCGGGTTTGACGGCATCAGCGCAACGAGCGCCGGAGCAATGAACGCGACTGTGTTCGCGTCGGGCATGGCCGCGGGTGGCCGCGAAGGCGCGAAGAAGGCGCTCACCAAGTTCTGGCGCCGGATCAGTCAGGCGACATTGACGAGTCCGCTGCAGCCGACCTTGTTGGATCGTCTTTTCGGCCATCACTCGATGGGGCAATCGCGCGGGTTCGTCTTTTCCGAACTGATGACCCGGTTGTTCTTGCCGTACGAGTTCAACCCTCTCGGCCAGAATCCTCTACGTGACGCCCTATTGGATAGCGTCGATTTCACCGCGCTGACGGCGAAGACCTGCCCGATCAGGCTGTACCTGGCCGCAACGAACGTCCGCACCGGCAAGGTCAAGGTCTTCGCCAACTCCGAGATCAGTGTCGATTTAGTGCTCGCCTCGGCCTGCCTGCCCTTCCTGTTCCAGGCCGTCGAGATCGATGGCGAAGCCTATTGGGATGGTGGCTACACCGGTAATCCGCCGATATTTCCCCTGATCTATAATTGCTCGAGCGGTGATGTCCTGATCGTGCAACTGAGCCCGAGCCGCAGGGAGGAACTGCCGCGCAGCTCGATCGAGATCCTCAATCGCGTCAATGAGATCAGCTTCAACTCCTCGCTGATACGCGAGATGCGCGCGATCCGGTTTGTCACGCAGCTGATCGATGACGGCAATGTCGCCAATGGGTCGCTCCGGCGCATGCGGATCCACGCGGTCGCCGCTGACGACGTGGTGACGAAGCTCGGAGTCGCCAGCAAGCTCGACGCTAACTGGGATTTCCTGACCGGGTTGCGCGACATCGGCCGCGACCGGGCAGGACAATGGCTCGACGCGCACTTCAACCGACTTGGCGTCGAGTCCACCGTGGACCTCGAGGCCTACATGTGACCGCCGCCGGAGCGGCGCATCACTGATCGTCCATCGGCGTCCGGGAGTCGGGGGGCGAGCAACACAAGAACATTTCCCGACCAATCTCAACCCACGGAAGGAATGCATTATGCAGTTCGACAGCAAATCCATCTCACTTGCCACCTCCGCTTTCGCCGCCGCCATTGCGTTGCCGCTCTTCGCCAGTGCAGCACCGGCCCCAGCCCCGCATTTCACAGCAGAGAAGTGCTTTGGCGTCGCGGCCGCGTCGCAGAACGATTGTCAAACCGCGACGCACTCTTGCGCCGGCGAATCCAAGCAGGCTCGGGACTCGAATTCCTGGGTCTACGTTCCGGTCGGCACCTGCGCGAAGATCGCCGGCGGCAGCCTCAAGAGGGCCTGACCAAAAGGACCGGGCGAGGCCGCGATCATGACCCAGCGTCGACCGATCGCGAGCGGCCGTGTAGGCATTGGCCTGCGCTTGCCGCACGTATCGGAGATCGCGGCCAGCCGGCCCCGACTCGGCTTTCTCGAGGTGCATGCCGAGAACTATATGGCCGAGACGCCGACGCTGGACCGGCTCCTCGAGCTGCGGCGGGACTATCCGGTGAGCCTTCACGGCGTCGCCCTTTCCTTGGGCAGCGCCGAGGAGCTCGACCAAGGTCATCTCGACCGCTTCAAGGCGCTGATCGAGCGGGTCGAGCCGATGCTCGTTTCCGAGCATCTGGCGTGGAGCGCGATAGGCGGAGCCTATCTCAACGACCTGTTGCCGCTGGCCTACACCGAGGAAAGCCTCGGTATCTTTTGCCATCACGTCGACGAAGCGCAAGAGAGGCTTGGCCGACGGCTGCTGATCGAGAACCCGTCCTCCTACCTCCGCTACCGGTATTCGCCGATCCCCGAGGCGGATTTCATGACCGAGGTCGCCCGCCGAACCGGCTGTGGCATCCTCTGCGACGTCAACAATATCTATGTCAGCGCCCGGAATTTCAGGTTCGACCCGATGACCTATCTCGAGGCTCTTCCGATCGAGGCGATCGGCGAGATCCACCTCGCCGGTCATCACGTCGCCGAGGACGTGGACATTCTGATCGACGACCACGGCTCCCGGGTCGTAGAGCCGGTCTGGGAACTGTATGACGCGGCGCTGCGACGCTTCGGTCCTGTGCCCACGTTGATCGAGTGGGACACCAACCTCCCTGCGCTCGAGGTCCTGCTGGACGAGGCTCATCATGCCGAGGATCTAGCCCATGTGCACCGATATGTCGCAGCTGCTTGAACTGCAAATGCGGCTCCGACGAGCCGTGCTAGGCGGTGATACCGCAGAGATCGTCACCGCCATCCAGGGTGAAGGGCTCGATCCGGCGGCACGAGTGGGGATCTACCGCCATCACGCCTTCGCGACGCTCGGCGATGCCTTGCAGACCACCTTCCCGGTCGTCTGCCGCCTGGTCGACAAGCGCTTCTTCGCCTACGCCGCGCACGAATACCTGCGCGAGCACCCGCCGCATTCGCGTTGTCTGGTCGAGTATGGCGCCGATTTCGCCGACTTCCTCGCGCGCTTCGCCCCGTGCCAGAAATTGCCGTACCTGGCCGACGTCGCCCGTTTCGAATGGGCCCTCAATATCGCCACCACGGTGCGGAAGGGCACTTCGCTGCAGGCAGAGACGCTCGCTGCAATACCACCGGGAGAGGCCGCATACGTCGCGTTCCGCCTGCAGCCCTCATTGAGCTATTTTGCCTCGCCCTGGCCGATCGACGCGATCTGGCAGGCCAACCAAGAGGATGAGGTGCCGCCAATCGATCTGACGGGCGGCGGCGCCAGCTTGGAGATCCGCCGCGCGGGCGAGTCGGTCGTCTGGCGGCGGCTCGACCCAGGAACCTTCGCGTTCCGAACGGCGCTCGCCGACGGCCTCGTTCTCGCTGCGGCGATGTCGGCTGCGACCCTGAGGGATCCGGCCTTCGACCTGACGGCAGCGCTTCGGCATATTTTCTCCGAAGGGCTCGCCGTCGGCTTCGTCATCTCGCCGAAACAGGAGATCCCACGATGACTGCACGCAGCGCCGCGCTTGGCCCACACAGCAGCTTTGCCATCCGGCTTCAGCATACAATCGCCATCCTGAACCGCTTGCCGCTCTCGATCCTCCAGCTGATGTTTCGTGTCGCCATCGCGGAGGTGTTCTGGAGCTCGGGGCAGACAAAAATCGCCAGTTGGGATACCACCGTCGAGCTGTTCCGCAATGAGTACATGGTGCCGATTTTGCCGCCCGAGATCGCCGCGGTGATGAGCGCTACCTTTGAACTTTCATGCTCGGTGCTGATCATCGTCGGCTTAGCGACGCGGCTCGCCACCCTGCCGCTCCTCGGCATGACCTTCGTGATCGAGGTTTTCGTCTACCCCGAATTCTGGGCCATGCATCTGATGTGGGCCACGATACTGCTGTTCCTGCTGACAAAAGGCCCGGGTGCCTTTTCCCTCGACCACTACGCAGGGCGGATCCTCCGCGCAAAAGGGATCCTCGCCTAAGCGACCGGTCCTTGGGGAAGACTTGTGGCCTCAGCCGAGCTTGAGGGCACTGTAGGGGCCCAACCGCCGAGGCAAGCGGCCGCGCCTCCTGTCGCAGCGCCTCCACGGGCTCGCGCCGCTCACAAGTTTGGGCTGCGAGCAGTGTTGACTGGCCTCGTGCTGCTGACAGTAACGCTCACTGCCATCTTAATCCACTTGACCTGGTTCTACGCCGCTCGACGGAACGTCGCCGATGTTGTCGGGCAGCTCAATCGTCAGATCGTCGGATCGGTCCAACATGAGGTTCGCGGGACCCTTAACGACGCCTGGTCGGTACAGGAGGCGGTTCGCTCGATTTTCTTCCAAGAGGCCATCAAGCCGACAGACGAGGCCAAGCGCGAATTCATCTTCCTGGCGCTGCTGCGGTCTCATCCGACGCTGTCGTGGATCGCCCTGGGCTTTCCCGACGGAGCCTTCTTCGGGGCGCTCAGAGCCGCCGATGACGAGATCGATATGGTCGAGGTGAAGCAAGATGCCGAGACAGGAGTTCGGCAACAGCGCGTCGACACCTACACCCCCGAGCCCGGCGACGTGATGTTTCGCGGGCGCGAGATCACCCCGAGCGCCTTCGAGGCGACGACGCAGACCTGGTACCAACGCGCAGTTGCCGAGGACGGCCCGGGCTGGAGCATGCTGTCGCATCTCCCCTATCGCGACCGGCCGGCGATCGTCACCTCGACGCCGATGGTCATAAACCTCGATTTTGCCGGCGTCGTCGCCGTCGTCGTCGAGCTCGACCGGTTATCTCGATTTCTCGCAGGCTTGCAGGTCGGGAAGACCGGTACTGTGGTGCTTCTCGACCGAAACAGTCGAGTGGTTGCCTCGGCAGCTTCGGCGGCGTTGAAGCGGCAGCGAAGGGGTGAAATGCCCGAGCTCGACACGCTCGCGCCGGGACCACCCGATGCTCGCTTCAGTCGACGCACTGCTGGAGGGCGGTGGGGTGAGCCTCGCCGATCTCCGAGACACGCGCCAGCTCCAGGTAATCGGTCCGGCCGATGGCAAAACCTACTTCGTCACTTTTTCACCGCTGAATTTCAGCGACTGGGTCGTCGCGACAGTGATCCCGGCCAGCGACTTTCTCGCCTCGATCGAGCGCAGCGCAATGACCCTACTGATCGCCCTCGCGGCCCTGACGATAATCGTCGCTGCGATCGCCATCCTATTGGCGAACCACCTCGTGGTTACGCCGCTGCTGCGCATCGCCGGCCAACTCAAGCACATCGAAGACTTCCGCCTCGATCGGGTCGTCCGGCTCGCCTCGCCGCTGCGCGAGCTCGACGAGCTCTCGGACGTCTTGCTGCATATGAGCCGAGGGCTTGCGTCGTTCCAGAAGTACATGCCGACCGAGCTCGTCCGCACCTTGGTCTCCCAAGGCGTGGAGGCTCGCCCCGGCGGGCATCAGCAGACGCTGACAGTAATGTTCACCGATGTCGCCGGCTTCACCAGCATCTCCGAAGAGCTCGGCAGCCGCGTGGTGCCCGTGCTCGCCGAGTACCTGGAAGTGGTCTCGACGGCGGTTCTGAACCACTGCGGTACGATCGACAAGTTCCTCGGCGATGGAGTGATGGCGTTTTGGGGTGCGCCGGTGCCCAATGAGCGGCAGGCCGTTGACGCCTGCGCAGCCGCCCTCGAATGCCAACACCTGCTCTGCTTGCAACGGGCGGCAGCCGAGCGTTGCGGCGGAACGCCATTGCGGATGCGCATTGGCATCAACACTGGCCGGATGCTGGTCGGCAACATTGGTTCGAGCGAGCGGCTGAATTATACGGTCATCGGAGACCCAGTGAACATCGCCAGCCGCCTCGAGTCACTGGGAAAAATATACGGTGTCGAAATCGTCATCGGCGAAGACACGCGCGCCGCTGCCGGCGACGCGATCATCGTCCGCCGGCTCGACCGGGTGTCGCTCTATGGTCGGACGAGGGGCCTCGCCATCTATGAGCTCCTCGGCATGGCCGAGCGTTCCGGCGCCGAGGCCCCAGAATGGGTTAGGAGCTACGAGGCAGCCCTAGCGGCCTACGAGAGTCGGTGCTGGTCGGAGGCGATCAAGCTTCTGGAAACTGTAGCCGCCGCCCGCGGTGCTATCGATCGCCCGTCAGAGATCCTCTTGGAACGGTGCCGCACCTATCTCGCCGACCCACCGCCGGACGGCTGGACACCGATTTCAGTGCGCGAATCGAAATGATCTGAGGATTTCCTATGCTAACCGAGGCTGATATCCGTGCTGCATTGCCCGCTTTGCGGAAATATGCGCTTAAGTTGACGCGCCGTGTCATTGATGGCGAGGACCTAATTCAAGATACCTTGACGCATGCCTGGGCCAAACGAGCGCAATACTTAGACCACGATGCCCGAGCTTGGCTCCTTACGGTGATGCACAATGTTCATGTTTCAGAGATCAGGCGCATTTCCGCCCAACTTCGCGCCGTCAAAGCGTATTCGTCTGCCGAGGACAGTTCTTCAGTCGATGCGCGAGCTTTCTTGCGTCTCATTGTCAGAGATGTCGAACGAGAATTGCAAGGCATGCCGGAGGGCATGCGACAGGCTGTAATGCTCGCCGTGATGTCGACTGACGGTTACAAGAGCATGGCTGCGCGGTTGAATATGAAGCTTGGGACGTTCAGATCTCGGCTGTCTCGCGGGCGGCAATGTCTGCGTATCAAATTCACCGGCGTACCGGTTTATTGAGCATGTTTGTAGCATGAAATGGCGTGGGCTGCGCACGCCAGAAGCAACGCCGAGGAGATCTCGGACAGAGTGGGTTGGTGAAATTCGAGACCCTGCTACTGACGTTTCCCGCGGCCTTGACTCGGCGAGGAAGTTCATAAAGCGGATCGGTCCGACCGTGCGCATCACGCCAAGATTCCTCGGTGCTTGATCCATTTGGAGTAAGCGCATCGTTGTCGATTTGGCCGCCTCTGCCTCGGCCATAATCTGCTCGAGATGCGGCCGGACCAGACGGCTGAAAATCAGTGATATGAGTCAGAAGGTGCTCGCGCCGCAGCAGCAGGCCGCCAGGCTCCTCTTCGAGCTTGCGCACGGCACGCGTCGAATCCGATTGGGAGACATTGCAGGTTTCGGTCGCACTGCTGAAGTTCAGGGTCTCGCAGAGCACGAGGAAATAGCGGACCAGGTGCATCTCCGTACTGAACAGTCCTCCATGGTAAGTGGAAAGCGCGATAACCGGCGCACATCATTGTAATACCTTGTCGGCATTTCCGCCGGCCAATCCTGCTCCGTACATTTCTGCGTGGCCACTGACAAGCCCTCAGCCGATCTCCAGGCCGTCTAAATGTGGCCGCCGCCAGAGCGGTGGTTCACCGATCGTTCCGTCGCCATTCCGAGTGTCGCGGAGAAGCAACGACCAGAACATTTCCCGGCCGATCTCTACCCAACCACAGGAGTGCTTCATGTAGTTCGGCAGTAAATCCGTCTCACCCGAAGATCGTAACAATCATCGACTCGATGTCGTTACGAGTTGATCGCTGTCACTCAGCCAAGGATATAAGATATGTCTATTCGCTGTTTAAAGCACTCCCCAGCGACTCTGGGGGCGTTTTGCCTTCTCGCGGCAACGGGTTTGCCTGCGTTTGCTGCTAATGTCGATGGTCCGGGAGGAGGACCGCGCGACAACAACGGGCCTGGTTGCAACGTGTTCCCGGCCTCACCTAACGTCGGAGCACGCGTTCCCCTCAGCTACTTTGGGCCGCCGCCGGCGGAAACCAATCCGAGTTTGGTCGGACCCGAACAAGAGCTGAAGTCGGGGCAACTCGACGCCGTCAACGGTCGTATAACCTTGCCGCTCTATGAAGGCTTCATCACCGGAACCAAGACGCCGGTATGGTATATCCTGACCGATGTCAGCGACGCGGGGCAGGCCGCGAGCCTCGGGTTAAACTTCTCGGCCAAGCTCGAATTCGCTGGAATCGGAGCGCGGACTGCCCACTTTGGTACCGGCAACGTGGTGGAGTTCGATAAGGGAAAGGTCGACTTCAGCCCGCACCGAATTCTCGTCGCAGGCACGCCGAATGCCTACCCGCCGGCACAAGCGGCGCCCGGATCGGTCGGCGACAAGAATTACAGCCCGTTGGTGAATATCGATGGGATCATCTACGACGCGCCGATCGTCGCGTTCAACGTCCCAGCCTCTGCCATCAATTTCCCGAACGGGAACGTCGACCACACGGTGGTGCACGATGAGGTCGTCGCCATCGACCCTGTCGCGCAGACGGTTACCCTGCAACTGGTCAACGGCTTTAGCTTTGGCCGACCGGTGTGGTATCTGACGATGGACTCGAGCGATCCCACCGTCGCCGCGATCGAAGGCGCAACCTACGCTCCTTTCTTCGCCAGGCTCCCGACCGGCGGCGACGACAGCTTCGACAGCCCAATCGAGCGCATCTTCATTTCTGACAACGGCGAATTGGACTGCGCGAACCCACAGCGCCAGGGTCTCGACGCCGCCATCACCGATGGGTTCCGGCCCAACAACACATTAGGCGGGATCCCGACGCTTGCTCTCGACTATAGCCCAGCTTGGGACGTCAATATCTTCGAATGGACACCGGCCGCGGTCGCGCAAGGCTTCCGCCAGCAGTTGCGCGAGGAGTTCCAAATTCTGACTTACGTGCAGGATGGCTTGCTGACGGGGCCGAATGGCACGGCTTTCGGTAGTATCGGGGTAATCAATAACTGTCCGATTGTCGAACGCCTCAACTAACCATCTTTCGGCCCAACGAGATCAGCTTCAGCTCCTCGCTGATACCCGAGATGCGGCTGATCCGGTTTGTCAAGCGGCTCATCGATGACAGTTATGTCGTCAATGAGCCGCCGCAGGCTGTGCGACATCTGCCGCGGGCTAGCAGAGCAATAGCTCGACGTGTCCTTCGACAGTCTGGCGTTGAATCCACGATTGATCTTCAGGCCGTATACACATGATCGCCACCAGAGCCGCACATGACCGATCTTCCATTGGCCGGACGCGTTACCGTGGCGATGATGCGCGAGCTTGGCTGTTTACGGTTATGCACAATGTTCACGTTTCAACTCAAAGATCAGGCGCATTTCCACCCAACCTCGCCGTCAAAGCCTATTCGTTCGCCGAGGACAGTTCTTGGAGGGGACGCCAGATCAGCTGGATCGGCGAAATTTGAGAAGCCCTGTCCTTGACCATCCTTCTCACGGTCCTGCTCTGGGTTCTGATCTCTATTCCGGTCGCCATCGCGGTCGGCACCGTCATCAGCTTCGGGCAGTCCGGTCGGCCACGATTTCACCCCGCACGGCACCCGGCAGGGCGGCGGCCCTTCCAGTGCCGAGCCCGCATGGCTTCAATAAGTAATAAGCAATTCAACGCGACGCCAGCAGCTTCATATTCTCGATTATCAGCGGATAAAATTTGAGCGGTCCGTCGTGAGGAGCATTGCGGGCGCGGGCGTCGCCTCAAGCACTAGCCCGTCCATGTGCAATCGAAGGCGCAACCTTCAACCTCAGTCTGTCAACAGGTAATTCACCATCTATTCGGCGGATCAAAATAAGCATCGGCGGCGTCTTCCCACAACTGACGTACTGTCAGCAATCTTGATATCACCGCCTCTGCGGCGGCCACAGTTGAAGATGACGTAGTCTGCACGGGTAAGTGTTCGCCGGACTACTGTTCAGAGTCATTCATACGATTTACCCGGCGATGAAGCGTCTCGCTCAATACCGCTTCACCGGCGAAAGCCGGTGCCCACGGCAGGAGTGGATCCCGGCTTTCGCCGGGAAAGCGAGGAGGGGAGATCTGCTGAATCATCTGAATGGTTCTGAGCACTAGCTTATACCACTCTACAATCGTGAAATCGTGCTGTGCGAGACGTTGTAGCTGCGCGCGATCTCGCGCGCTGGCTCCCCGTCATGATCGCGGCGGCGAATTTGCCTCGGGCCCGAGCAGCGCATCGCCAAGGGCGATCTCGCCGCCTGCCACCACCTCGGCGTAAACGCCCATATTGATGTGGCCGAAAGCGCGCACGAGGGCGGCGACGATGTCGAGGTCGCGTTTCGCGGTGACCGGATTGACCTGGGTTGCCGCACATCTGGTGATCGGCGAGATCACTCGCAGCCGCGCGGCTCCGAGGGTGATTTCGGAGTCGATCCAGTCGTGCTCGCTCCACGCCGCCGCCCCGTCGAAATAGACGTTGGCGCGAAACCGGATCGGATCGACCGGCACACCCATCGCCGCTTCGAGCGCCGCGATGCTCGCGCGGTTGATCAGCGAGACGTATTGATCGGTCGTCGCGTTCGGTTTGCGGCGCGCATCGGCAAAGGCATGGCCCGACGCCTCGACGACGCGCAACGGTCCATTCACCGCCCCGCCAAGGTAATCGGCGAAGAATTCTGCGACCAGTCTGCATCCCTCCGTCTGGGTCATCAGCTCGCGCAGCAGGACCCGGCCGTTTTCAGCGATCGTCAAAACGCCGCTTTCCGCATCGAAGCGGGTCTGCAGCTGCGCGAGCTTTTCGTCGCGCATCAGCATGATGAAATGGATCTTCGATAGCCATTCCGGGTGCTGCGGATCGAACCGGGTCGAGCCGAGCGCGATCGCAAACCGCCGATCGTGCGGCAGGCACTCGCCCGGGATGAGCGCCGCGCGGTCCAATCTCTCCGCGCTCAGGCCCTTTACCGGGTAGCGGTAGATGGCGGTAACAGTGGCGGCCATACTGGCAGCCTACCTTTTTGCCTGTCCGATCGACAACAGCGCCGTCCTATGAGAAAACCGATGCTGGAACGTAAAATTGCCGTATTCGCATGGTAGAGACCGGCAATCCGTCTTTCCGAACGCCGTGCAAAAGAACGACATGGGGCCGGTGCCGTAAATGCCGTTCGCTATTATTTACAGCGGAGAACAGCCAGGATCAGCCGCCAGTACTGCTGTTAATATCGCCGTTAGTGTTGCCAGAAAGCAAGGATTTCGGAACCGGTGGCGGGGCTTCCTGGCTGTTCTTTCGCTGTATTTAACAGCGATATCAGCGAGCCGCCGTTCGCTTCAGCACACCAGCCCACGATGCGCGTCACGTTTGAGTGATTGCCCGAGTGATTGCCCGGACGGAAGTTCGCCAGCCGCCTCGTTTGCTGATACGCTGGGCCTTCTGCCCGGGACCCTGTTGGAGAGGGATATGGCGATGAACTCTCGCATCTCATCGATTGCCCTGGCGGCAAGCGCCGCCGCCGTGTTGGCATTTTCGTCGGCCCCCGCACAGCAACAGGCGGCGCCGGGACAAGGTTCGGTTACGAAAGAACAGCTGGCGCAGAATTTCCAGGCCGAGCACGAGATCGGGCATCGCTTCCATATCGACCCCAATGACCTGCCGGCGCCGAAGACCGGGCCGATCGTCACCGACCGGTCGCTGGTCGTGCCCTTCAACGGGCAGGCGCTGGAGGTGCCGCCGGGCTTCACCGCGGCGCCGTTCGCGACCGGTCTCGTCAACCCGCGGCGGCTGCTCGTACTGCCCAACGGCGACGTATTGGTCGCCGAGCAGAGCGCCGGCTACTGTGACCTTGCTGCGCGACGACGGCGAGGGGCACGCCAAGTGGATCGACCGCCATGTCGAGGACCTCAACCGGCCCTACGGCCTCGCGCTGCGCGGCGACGAGATCCTTGTCGTCGACCAGGACGCGATCTGGCGCGTGCCGCACATCGTCGGTAATTTGCGCGCCGGCCGCCCGGTTCCGCCGCAAAAGGCCGAGGAGGTGCCGCCCGAGCAGCGCAAGCCGGTGCCGGGCGCCTATGGCGCGGAATTGCTGACGAAGAAGGGTGTCTTCGGCATCGTCCAGGGCCACCAGAACCGGCATCTGGCGATCGACCCGAAAACCGGCGGCCTCTATGTCGGCGTCGGCTCGTCGGGCAATATCGGCGTCGAACCCGAGCCCAAAGCGACGATCCAGCGCTTCGATCCCGACGGCTCCAATCAGACGACGGTCGCATCGGGCACCCGCAACCCGACCGCACTCGCCTTCCAGCCCGAGACGGGTGATTTGTGGGCCGTGGTGCAAGAGCGCGACGGGCTCGGCGACAATCTGCCCTCCGATTACCTGATCCGCGTGCAGCAGGGCGGGTTCTATGGCTGGCCTTACGCCTATATCGGCAAGCACCCGCAGCCCGGCTTTGCGCAGCTCGCGCCCGACAAGGTCGAAGCGACGATCACGCCCGACCTCTTGTTCCAGGCCCATTCCTCGCTGCTCGACCTCGTCTTCTACGAGGCCGACCAGTTCCCCGCCGAATACAAGGGCAGCCTCTTCGTCGCGCTGAAGGGCTCGTGGAACCGCTCGATACCGACCGGGTACAAGGTCGTGCGGGTGCCGTTCAAGGACGGCCGGCCGGAGGGCTATTACGAGAATTTCGCGACCGGCTTCTGGGCTTCCGGCGAAGAGCGCGCCGAGGTCTGGGGCCGTCCCGCCGCGCTCGCGGTCGCCAAGGACGGCTCCTTGCTCGTCGCCGACGACACCGGCGGCACGATCTGGCGGATTTCGTACAAGGGTCCGCCCGCCGAGCACGCCGGCGGACCAGCCGAGAGCACCGGGTCCGAGGCGAGGAAGCAGTGATCGATCTCGACACCTTGGAGGCCGCGGCGGCGTTCGTTCATCGGGTGGTGCCGCCGACCCCGCAATATTGCTGGCCGTTGCTGTCCCGGCGGCTCGGCGCCGAGCTGTGGGTCAAGCACGAGAACCACACGCCGATCGGCTCCTTCAAGATCCGCGGCGGCCTCGTCTATCTCGACGCGGTCAGGCGGTCGCAGCCGGATATTCGGGGTGTCGTAACGGCGACCACGGGCAATCACGGTCAGAGCATTGCGCTCGCCGCCGCGCGGCTGGGGGTCGATGCGACGATCGTCGTGCCCCACGGCAACAGCATCGAGAAGAACCGGGCGATGGCAGGGTTCGGCGCGCGGCTCGTCGAGGCCGGGCACGATTTCCAGGCCGCGTTCGAGCACGCGACCGAATTGGCCGAGCGCGAAAAGCGGCATTTCGTCCGCTCCTACGATCCGCTGCTGGTGCGCGGCGTCGCCAGCTACGCGCTCGAACTGTTCCGCGCGGTTCCCGACCTCGATGTCGTCTATGTCCCGATCGGGCTCGGCAGCGGCATCTCGGGGGTGATCGCGGCGCGCGACGCGCTGGGGCTTCGCACCGAGATCGTCGGGGTCGTCGCCGCCAATGCCCCGACCTACGCGCTGTCCTTCGCCGCCGGCGCGCCGGTCAGCACCAATTCCGCCGACACGATGGCCGGCGGGCTCGCCGTGCGGGTACCGGACCCGGAGGCGCTCGACATCATCCGCCGCGGCGCCGCGCGCATTCTCACCGTCTCTGAGGCCGAGATGCGCCGCGCCATGCGCATCCTGTTCAGCGACACGCACAACATCGCCGAGGGCGCCGGCGCCGCGCCGCTGGCCGCGGCATTGCAGGAGCGCGGCCGGCTCGCCGGCAAGCGTGTCGCGGTGATCCAGTCCGGCGGCAACATCGACCGCGCCCTCTTTGCCGAAGTGCTA
This sequence comes from uncultured Alphaproteobacteria bacterium, assembly GCA_963700195.1. Taxonomy (GTDB): domain Bacteria; phylum Pseudomonadota; class Alphaproteobacteria; order ATCC43930; family CGMCC-115725; genus AP-15. The sequence continues at coordinate 66,255 of CAVOWQ010000056.1, read as the reverse complement.
GCGGAGGAAGACGCCGAATGAAGCCGATGGGATATGGAAACGAGCCGCCATCGAAGCCAAGTTGAGGTCATGGAACTCGCCTACAAACTTCTGACAGTCGAGGATTTCCTCGATGCTTGCCCGAACGACCAGCGCCAATACCAGCTGTTCGGGGGCGTCATGGTCGCGATGGCGCCGCCCGCGACGCCGCATCAAGTCATCGCGGCCAGGCTCGGCGGCGAAATTTACGCCTCGCTCAACGCCGCGCGCCCGGAATGCGTCTTGCGGGCTCAGGCGGGGATAGCGCCACAGGGGCTACAGGGCCGCGATCACTTCGAGACGGATCTGACCGTCAGCTGCGGCCCGCTCGACCGCGACGACCGCGGCATCGTCTCAGACCCAGTGCTGATCGTCGAAGTCCTGTCGCCCTCGACCGATCGCGATGATGTATTCATCAAGCTCCCAGCCTATCAGCGCATCCCGAGCTTGCAGGAAATACTTTATCTCGAAACCGAACGGGTCGGCGGCGACCGTGTACCGCCGCAGCGCTGCGGGCTGGCAGACGATTGAGCTGGCGGAAGCTGATGCGCGGCTGCAGCTCGATACGGTCGGGCTCGACATCGCACTGGGCAGCCTTTATCGCGGCATCCCCGGGCTGTCGCCCTGCACTCGCTTCTTGGCGATTTCGCGGGCGATGACGGGCGCTGGATACGCGGTAGCCCTCGTAGATCCGGCAAACTCTGGCGTCGCGGTTCATTGCGTTTCGACGGCGACGCTGGTCGAGCCGCGCACGGTGCCGGACGCGTCGCTGAACTCGACGAAGATGCGGTTGGTCTGCGGCACGAACGGCACACTGCCGCTGGCCGTCGCGAAGATCGCGAAGGTCGGGGTCGCGTTGGCATTGATCGTCGTCGTGACGGTCGAGCCGATCGACGAGATGCACTGGCCACTCATCGGATTGGTCTGGCAAAGGCTGATGGCGAGCGGCAAGGTCGCGGCGCCGGTAGTCGCGGTGGCGGTGATCGAGGCGCTCGCCCCGACATTGACCGTCGCGACGGCAAAGGCGTTCGAGCCGCTCGTGCCGGTGATGTGCAGGATGCCGTCGTTCTGCGCCGTCGCCGCCAGCGCCACGATATCCGGCACCGGCGTCGCCGAGGCCGACAGCAGCAAGGTGTTGAGGCCGGTGTTGCTCGGCGCCGCACTCGACGCCGGTGCAGTCGAAGCCCGAGCACCACGTTGGTCGGGACGAACGGCGCGTTGGGCGGTGAACGCAATGACAAAGCTCTGCGAGGCGCCGGCCGCGATCGACGCCGGCGTGTTCGGCGAGCCGGTCAGCGCGTTGGTCGCGGGGTTGGTCGTCTGGTAGACAAAGCTCGCCGGCACCGTGGTCACCGGCACGATCGCGCAGCCGCTCACCGCCGATGAGCCGCTGTTGATGATCGTGGCAAACGCGGTCGCGGTATTGCCGACCTCGACCGACCGGCTCGACGGCAACACCGCCGCCACGAGCGGGCTGGTAGTCGGGCTGCTCGCACCCGCAGGCGTCGTAATGCGCCCGATCGCGCCGTTGGACACGCCGGCCTCCCCCGATCCCGTAAACCACATCGCGCCGTCCGGCCCCGCTGTAATAGCAAATGGAGAGCCGAGGCCAGCCGGAAGGGGATATTCCGTAATCGTCCCAGATGTCGTGATCCGCCCTATTTTGTCGATTTGATCGGTGAACCACACCGCGCCGTCTGGCCCGGCTGCAACGCCCCACGGCTGGCTCGCCCGGTCGGAATGGGGAATTCGGTGATCGCTCCGGATGTCGTGATCCGCCCGATCTTGCGAGGAATTGCCAACTCGGCAAACCACAAGGCGCCGTCCGGTCCGGTCGCGATCCCTCTTACATTCCCAGACGTGACGAATCCAGTGACGGTGCCGCTCGTCGTGATCCTTCCGATTTCGGTGCCCGCAAACCACAACGCACCGTCCGGCCCAGAAGTGATGCCGCCCTGCTCGGGTGCGAGATCGAGGGAAATGGGAAATTCCGAGAAAGAACCGCTAGTTGTGATCCGTCCAATCCCTTGGCCCGGATACAGAAACCATAACGCGCCGTCGGGTCCAGTGGTGATACTGCCTAAGCCCGAATCGAATCTTGGGACGGGGTATTCAGTGATCGCTCCTGACGTCGTGATCCGCCCTATCGCGCCGTTGAGATCGGTGAACCACAGGGCCCCGTCCGGCCCGGCCGCAATGGCGTCCGCGCCGCCACTAGGAAGTGGGACCGGAAACGCGGTGATCGCGCCGGCTGTCGTGATGCGCCCGATTTTGTTGTTGATGGTGCCTTCCAAGGTGAACCACAGTGCTCCATCGGGCCCGGTCACGATGCCGCGAGGGGTGGTGGGATAGGAGTTGATCGAGGTCGGAAGCGGATATTCCGTAATGGTTTGCGCCCGTGCACCCGTCATCCATCCGAACAGCCCCATCGTCGCTGACGCCAGCCAAACCACGAGCACAGATCCACCCAAAGAAGCCTGCTTCATTTGTCCTCTCCCGCTAAATGATACCTACTTCGTTGCAATTATTGGATTTCGACAGCGACGCTGGTCGGCGCACGACCTCGTTGGCATCGCTGAATTCGACGAAGATGCGGTTGGTCTGCGGCACGAACGGCAGACTGCCGCTGGCCGTCGCGAAGATCGCGAAAGTCGGGGTCGCGTTGGCGCCGATCGTCGTCGTGACGGTCGAGCCGATCGACGAAATGCACTGGCCACTCATCGGATTGGTCCGGCAAAAGCTGATGGCGAACGGCAAGGTCGCGGCGCCGTAGTCGCGGTGGCGGTAATAGAGGCGCTCGCCCGACATTGACGGCCGCGATGGGCAGTCGCGGAGTGATGATGTCTCGGCGTCTGATGATCCCCCTCTGAGACAATTCGATCCCGGGCAGCCTCTTCGATTAGACCGAGCCGGCCGGTCGCCTTTTTCGTTCTCTTAGCGTGCTCCCCGCAATCGCGTTTAGCAAGATCCATGGTGCGCCCAATTGCGCGGGCGTCGCCGCAGTGGCGGCACGGAGGGCAGAGAGTAAGGAAAAATTTCTATCCGGCAAACGTCGCCATCGGCTAGAACTTCGGGCGCCAGCCACCGAGTTCCGATACGCTTGTCCAAATAGCATAACCCGATGATTCGCAGAGCTGCCTCCGTTGTCTTCATTCTTTCACAACGGATAATGGACCTTGCGCAAACGGCTCGCGGGTTTCTTCGATTGCGGAGAAATTACGTTGTTGAGAGGTGGGCGGGCAGACCGCTCGTCTTGCCGGCGCTCGGCGAATAGCCATTTTTGTCCATTACGATCGGCGCGGGCGCGTCCACGATTATGTAATCTATTACCTCAACGCACTGATCGAGGCCGGCTTCGAAATCATTTTTGTCAGCAATTCGCCAAGGGCGTTCAGGAAGAATGTGCCGACAATACGCCCGATGTGCAGTTTGATTTTGCAGCGTAAAAACATAGGCTATGATTTCGGCGCTTATAAGGACGGGTTCTTTGCGATTCCCGACCCGACGCAGCTCGACGCGCTGATTTTTGCCAACGACAGTGCTTACGGACCGTTTTCAAATCTCGCTGCTCTACTGGAACGGTGCGATGACAGCGCCGCGATTTGGGGCATCACCGACTCCTGGGACATCCGATTTCATCTCCAAAGCTATTTCCTGTTGTGCAAGCGTGAGGCGCTGACCAACCCATGGATGCTGGCTTTTTGGCGCAAGGCCCGGTATTTCCAATCGAAACGCGTTGTCATCCGAAGATATGAAGTGCGCCTCACTCAGGAAGCCATCCGGGCCGGGCTGCGGTGCGCTGCGCTGTTCCCTCACCGCCGAGTTGTCGAGGCCTTGAGCTCGGCGGTACTGAATGATAAAATCCTAGAGCATGACAGAATTTCCGAACAGCACCGAGCGTTTTTGCGAAGAGTATACGAGGCGATAGATCGCGGCTCTCCGGTAAATACTACCCACTTCTTCTGGGATTATTTGATTGGCGAACTTGGCTGCCCATTCCTGAAGCGAGAGCTGCTGGCCGCCAATCCGATGCATGTGCCTTTTTTAAACCAATGGAGGAAGGTCATCGAGAACACGACAGATTACGATACGGATCTGATCGCCCAGCACCTGGAGGCAACGATTCGTAATCGGGCAATATGACAATGGTCGATGGAGTTTCAGGCTCTGCTTTCATTGCCGAAGAGTTGCCGGAGCGGCCTGGTCGAGCGGCTCTGGCTTGGCGTGACCTCGCAGATGGCGCACGCAAGAGCTGGATGTGGACGGCGCTCGCATTTCAGGACATCAAGCTGCGGTACCGCGGCTCTCTGCTGGGCCCGTGGTGGCTGTCGATCACGACCTCCGTGATGGCGATGACCATAAGTCTTGTTTACGCCCACCTCTTCAGCATGAGTGCCGGGACCTATCTGCCTTATGTGACGATCGGATTAGTGGTGTGGCAGTTGATCTCCGGCCTGGTCACCGAGGCCTGCGAGACGTTCCTCAGGGCCCAGACCATCATAGAGCAAGTACCACTGCCCTTCTCGATTCACGCTTATCGAGGGGTCTGCCGCCAGCTGATGGTCTTCGCGCATAATTGCGCTATTGTGCCGGTGGTACTGATTGCGACGCGAACGGCGGTCGATTGGCGAATACTCGAGGCGGTGCCGGCGGTCGCGGTGCTGGCCGTCAATGGGCTCTGGGTGAGCATTCTACTCGGCATGTTGAGTGCCCGGTTCCGCGACATACCGCCGATCATAGCCAGCTTATTGCAAGTCGGCTTCCTTCTAACGCCGGTATTCTGGCCGATCGAGGCGCTTGGAGATTGGGTGCCGATGGCTGCGTTCAATCCTATTTTTGCGGCAATCGACGTCGTGCGCGCGCCGCTCCTCGGAGTCCCGACTGGGGCGAACTCCTGGATCGTTCTTCTCGGCTCGACAATACTAGGCTGGTTGATTACTTACGCGCTCTTTGCGCGCTTTCGGATGCGCATCGCCTATTGGATCTGAACCCCTAATGGCTTTCTTGCGATTGCGTAATCTTTCGGTCGAGTTTTCTTTGTATCAAGGTGCCAGCCGCTCGCTCAAGAAGAGCCTGATAGCAAAAACCAAATTGGGGAACCTTGCGCGCGACGCTCGCCATCGCGGAAGTATCCTCGCCTTGACCGATCTCGATCTCGATGTCGAGCACGGCGACCGTCTTGCGATCATGGGCGGCAATGGAGCCGGCAAGAGCACGCTGCTAAAAGTGCTTGCCGGAATTTATGAACCAACACGGGGGCGCCGCCATGCGTCGGGCCGAATCTCGGCCCTGCTTACTGCCTCGGTCGGCCTCGATCTCGAGGCAACCGGGCGCGATAATATCATTTTGCGGGGCATGTATATGGATGTACACCCACGTGAAATGCGCCGCCACGTAGACGAGATCGCGGCATTTACTGAACTTGGCGATTACCTCGACGTGCCCGTCCGCACTTATTCGTCCGGCATGATATTACGGCTTTGTCTGGGCGTCGCGACCTCGATCCCGCCCGAAATACTGCTGATGGACGAATGGCTTGCCGTCGGGGATGCCGGCTTTCTCGACAAGGCGCGCAAACGTCTGGAGGATTTTGTGTCCGGGTCGAGCATTCTCGTGCTCGCCTCGCATTCGGTACCGATCCTGAAGCAGTGGTGCAACCGCGCTGTCCTTCTTGAACGGGGGCGAATCGCAGCAACGGGCGATGTCGACGAGGTGGCCGCCGCCTATCAAACAGGACTGGGGCAGGGCAACTAAAGACTGGCGGCTCGATTTAGGATGAAATCGCGCGAACCCGATTTCGCCTTCCAAAGAGCCAGCGGCTCCGTTGGCTCGCCGATCCTGCTGTCGTGTGCGGGTCCGCTTGCGGAGGAAGATGTGGAGGCAGGAAATATAGGCCTCCACCCGGCTGACGACGTACGGTGGGCATGTCCGTGCGTCGGCTGACGGCGCTGTAATGGGCGATCATCGAGCGCCGCTCGGCATCGCGTCGCTGTGGCAAAGAGCCGCGATGGAGGAGTCGCGCGTGCCAGACGAGCACGTCGCCCTTATTTCCGAGGAAGCGTTCGACAACCGCGCTGCGCTTCCTGATCTCCTGCTCAAAAAACGGGGTCAGGAGACGCTCGGATTCGTATGGCCAGGCCGGATCGTCGGCGCTCGCATTACCAAGCTGTCGCAGCACCTTGCCTTGGCGAATGATCGGCCAGCGATGGGAGCCCGGGACGAACTCGAACGGGCCGGCATCCGTTTCGATCCGATCGAGCGCCATCCAGACGGCGGCGTAATGCCCGTTCACCGCCACCGGGTTCAGATAGTCGTCCTGGTGCCAATCCCGTTCGGTGCTGACCCAGCCGGTGAGGTTGAGATGCAGCCCCATCGGCTCTCCGATCAGATGCTCGAGCAGGTCGGTCAGCGGCTTATAGAGGCAAAGCTCTCGAATCTCCGGCACCGCCAGATAAGGAGTTGGCGAAGTCCACCCTTCCACAAAAGAGACTTGGCGGCGTACCGCACAATATTCTTCGATCAGGCGTTCGGGAATGAGCTGCGGGGCGATGAGATAGCCGTTCTCGCGCCAGGTGCGCTGTGCGGCAGACAACCCCGCCATCGTGACTGTCCGGCGGTCGAGCGGTGGCAGCTCTCGGTCGTCCACCTCCTCGCTCAAATCCGCCCAGGTTAATTGGCTCGGTGCAGGCCGGCGCGCCCGAACGCGCAGCATCAGGTCCTCCTCAGGACCGCCGAAGCAGTCGACTTTGACTTGGCACAGCCCGGAATTTTCGACCAACCGCCCGAGAGTTGCTTGCGTGAAATAACTCAGATAGCTCAGTGGCAGGAAATAACGGCTGCGCCAGCCTTCGCGTCTGCACTCGGTCGATCCGAAATTCGGCACCGTGAGATAAAGCAGACCACCGGGTTTCAGCGCTGTCCAGCAGGCCTCTAGAAACGCCTTTGGGTCAGCGACGAACTGGAGAACGTCCAGCGAGAGCACGACGTCCTGCGAACCGGGTTGCAAGTTGGCATGCTCCAGCCTCATCGTCTCGATCGGCAGCCGATAATATTTGCGGCCGGCGGCGGCGACAGCAGCCCAAGGATCGATCCCCCGCACGTTCCAACCATGCGCCCGAAAATCCAGCAATGCATGCCCGGCGCCACAGCCGACGTCGAGAATTGTCGCCGGATCGTGCCTTCCCCGGAGCCCCAGCGCGACCCTTCGACCGGTAGCCGCGGCGACTTCAGTGAAGAGAAAGCTCGGACCGCTAAGATCAAGCTGTTCCCAATTCCCGTAATAGGCTTCTTCCGGTACATTCGAGAAATCTTGCTCGATGCGCGGCCATATGAACGTGAAGCCGCATTGCGCGCATTCGAATACGTCGCGCTGACAGGCCGCCACGGTCCAGACGGCGTTTCGGGCCAGCTCGCCGCACACCGGACAACTCGGTACTTCACCGCCAAGGCCAAGCTCGGGGGACGTGGCGCTGCATTCTGCCCACTCGCTCGCCTGGCTCGTACCGATCTGAGCCCTTTTTCTCAAAATCCAGATCACTTCAATATCATTCGGCTGGCAGAATTCTATGCCAAGCCCGAAATCCGTCCGCTTCGCGACATAGGAGAACAACTCCGTCATCGCGGCATGGTCCCAAACGTGAAAATGGATGTTCGACCGTTCCGTCAGCATAACAGCGAGCTTCTGGGCGTGGGCGCCTCCCTGCAGGCCATCGACGCACCGGCACCACTCGTCGTAGTGACTGGCAAGAGACCAATCAGGACCTTCTTCGTAGTCCCGGATCAGATGGCTCAGAGGCGTGATTTCCCGGTCGCGATCAAAGGTGAATCTCTTATCTGGAAGCGCGATGAACGCAATTCCTCCTCCTCGCAGCACGCGTGCAATCGACGCAAGCGCCCGCAGGGGATCCTCGACATGTTCCAGCACATGATTTGCTATGATAAAGTCTTGGCTGCCATCGTCGATGCCCGTAATTGACTGAATATCGGTGATAATATCTGGAGCTCTGATACGCTCAACAGTTGCATAAGAAGCACGGAGCTTCTCCAAAGGCTCAGAATCCGCGTATCTAACCGTTACACCGGCGGGCACGGATAAGGCAACGTGCAGAGCACCAAACTCTATTCCAGTACCCTTGATATAACGTTTAGCCACAACCGTCCGGGTGGTAAACAAATCCTGTGGAGCAACCGCGGTTCGCAGACATGACGTTTTGGGAAGCTCTATCGCTTTGTCAACGGAGAAGGTCACAACATCGGCGGCCTTCCCGGTTTTGCCTCCGAGCGGGTTCAGCGTCATGCTCGCGACCTCGGATCCAATGCTGACTGTTCCCGAAATCAATATTAAACAGAAATGGGTCAGCTTGGAAGAGCATGCCCAGCGTAGTTGGACCGCCGCCGGCACCAATGCGCAGCGGCCTGCGATGGTCTCCCGGCCGTTAGCACCAACCGTCAGTTCCCCGACAGGTCGTGCGCTGCATACCAAGGCGCTCGAACAGCGGGCGGAAAGGCAAGTCTCGGCGACAGATCGTGCCGCGAGAGGTTAGGGCTGAAATAGGGATCATGGTCCAAAATGTGCCCCCACCGCAGTCGCATATAATCGTTCTCCCGCAGGAATTCTCGATAGCGGCCCGGCATCAGATCCAGTTTCCGGGAGGCCGTCTCATGATGAGTAAGCCGCGCCAGCGGCGTCCACACGATGAGGTAACCGCGTTCGCGGAGCCTTAGGCACAAATCCACGTCATTGAATGCGATAGGCAGGTTCGCACCATCGAAGCCATCGACTTCAAAAAAGACGTTTCGCCGGATCGCGATGCAAGCGCCGGTCACCGCCGAAAGATTCTGCTGCAGCACTGCCCGGCCGAAATAGCCGGGGTCGTCGGCCGGTCGGTTGCGGTGAAGATGTCCGGCGATCCCGGTCATTCCCAGGATCACGCCGCCGTGCTGTACGCGCCCATTGGGATAAAGCAGTTTTGCCCCGACGGCGCCGACTTCTGGCCTGAGTGCATTTGCAACCATGTGTCGCAGCCAGCTGGCCTCAATCGGCTCGGTATCATTGTTCAGGAACAGCAGGATATCCCCCCGCGATTGCTCTGCGCCCCAATTGTTGATTAGGGCGAAGTTGAACGGCCGGTCATACTGTAGGACGCGGACTCGCTGGTTACCTTCGATCTGCCTTAGATAGGCGTGGGTGGCCTTCTGTTCACTGTGGTTGTCAATAATCATCACCTCGAGATTTCGATATGCGGTCTCTTCGAGAATACCGCGCACGCAGCGCGACAGGAGATCGCTGCGGTCCTTAGTCGGAATAATGATGCTGACGCTGGCCTCGGAATCGAGTGCATATTGGACTGCCGGAAAGGAAAGACCGGGTATCGATACGACCGTGGCGTCGATCCGACGCCGGCGAAGATGATCGCGGACTGCGTCTCGAGCCCGGACCGCCGACGAGCTTTCGCCCGAGTGGCGCGCATTCGATGCCAAGGCGGCGCGTCGGTGGTAAAGGACAAAAGGGATATGGCAAATGCGCTCGTCGCTCGTCGCGTCTATGATACGGAGAGCCAAGTCGTAATCTTGGCTGCCGTCAAATTCAGGCCGGAGTTTTCCGACTTTACTGATAAGTTCGGCGCGAAAGACGCCAAGTTGAAAAGCCATGTTTTGCGAGAGAAACAGGTCTGGGTTCCAATCACATTTAAAATGGGGATCGTAGCGCCGGCCGCGCGCCGTTATCTTGTCTTCATCGCTATAGATCAGATCAACGGTTGGATGCTGGTCGATTTCGCGTGCTATGAAGTAGAGTGCATGGGATGACAAGACATCGAGTTGACCGACAAAGGCCAGAAATTCTCCGGTCGCAACCTCGATCGCCCGGTTGCACGCCGCCGAAACGCTCCCATGGGTGGGGCAAAAAACCATTTTGATTCGGCGATTGCGCTGCGCGTACGCCGCAAGCATGCGCGATACGTGCGGCGCGGTCGAGGCGGTACGAACTAAGCAGAGCTCCCAATTCTCATAAAGTTGCCCAATCACCGAATCGAGTGTCGCCCGTAGGTATCGTTCTGGCGGATTGAACACGGCAACAACCACCGAGATCAGCGGACGACGCCTGAAATTTTGGATATCGGCGCGGATTTGTTTATGATCTCGGGCGGTCAAGCTATCGTAACAGTTTATCCAGCGGCGATACGAATCAAACTTCAAGAAGCGTGCCGGCATGCGCAAGATCGCATGGAAACGCCGAAGATAGACGCGGACTGCGAGCCGTTGCATCTGATCCGGCAAGAGCGCGAGCCCTTTTACGAGGACATTCTTCAGTCGAGGCGGTAGCGACATGCCGGCTGTATGACTTATCAGGATGGAGCATCCGATAGGATGCTATTGGAGCAGCAGATGGAGCGCTCGCAGGCGCTGGCGCTCGAACCGGCTGCGCGACTTATCTACAGAGCGGCGCCGCAGGGCGGGAAGCGTTCAGAGCACCAGTATCCGAGATCTCCTCTACTCCTGCAACCTGACGAAGCAGGCCGATCAGCTGCGGCGCAGCGGTTTTCAAAGAGTACTCCCGTTCAACCTTTCGCCTCCCAGCGATCCCCATCTCGCGGCGAAGGTCCGGATGCTGCCACAAAAAGAGGAGGGCGTTAGTCCAACTTGCTTGGCTGCCCGCGAGAAAACCGGTAATGCCGGGCTCGACGATCTGGGTATTCGCGCCGACCGGCGAAGCGACGACGGGCAGCCAGCTGGCCATGTACTGAATGATCTTGTAGCCACATTTCCCGCGCTCCCACAACCCGTTGGGCAGGGGCATGATTCCGACATCAAGTTGCGAAACATCCTTGGCTTCGGTCTCGACAGACCACATCCGGTGCTCGACCGGGATCATCCCCGCGAGAGCCGATGGCGTCCCGCCAATCACCACTAACTTCACGGGGATATTTTTTGCCAGCTCTATAAGTGCTGGCCGAACCAGTTCGAGATAGCCGCTCGTCAGCGGTGAACCGATCCACCCAACGGTGAAACAATGCGGGTTTGGCTCCGCCGGCCGCTTCGCATACCGCGCGACATCTACTACGGTAGGCAGCCGGGCGATCATTCTCGCCCCGCTCGCGCGCGCTCGGTCCTCGAGATACCGGTTGCCGACCACAACCAGGTCCGCCAGCGACATGAGCCGCTCAATTTTCCGGCCAAGCGACGCTCGCACCAACCAATTCCGGTTAGCGTCGTAAGCATGGAAAATGGCGTCGTCATAATCGAGGACTATCTTAACTCCGGCGATACTGAAAAGGCCCATTTCTGACCAGGCCGGCAACCAAGGCAGCGCCTCTTTTTCGACCCAGAGTACGTCATAAAACCTGGAGCGCAACAGGGCAAATACGCGGCGAGCATAGGACCAGGCAATCTCGATGTAGTCTATTTTTTCTCGGGCATGAATTGCTCGGACATATGAATCATTTAATAGCGGCGACACCTCGACCGTGAATCCGGCTTTCTGAAGTTGGTCAATGTAATGATAGCATCTCAGACGGCTGCTCGCAGCCTGCTGCTGGTAACGAGTAAGAAAGAGAATTCGTATACCCGCTCGCGCCATTCATTTCCCCCGACTCGCCCCTCAATTTCGCCGACGTGGTCGCCGCTCACCTCGTATCCAGATCGCAGCGCGGCATTTACCAGCCCCCGTCGCAAGACAACCATACGTGTAACAAAATGGTTCATTGGTCAACTACGGCGGCTCGGGGGATCTGAACCGCTGCATCTTGCAATGATCTTGTTGCCGTCCGGATTATAGTGGGGAATGGCGACCCGCCAACGAGTGTACGGAAAGGTCGAGTAATGGGCGAGTTCGGGATCGGGCAGCCGGTGCGGCGTTTCGAAGACAAGCGCCTTTTGAGCGGCAACGGCCGTTTCCAGAACGACAACAACCTGCTCGGCCAGGCATACGCTTACGTGCTGCGCTCGCCGCACGCCCATGCCCGCATCCGCGCGCTCGACCTACGGGGCAGCCCAAGGCCGCGCCGGGTGTTGCGCTGATCATGACCGGCGACGACCTCGTCGAGGCCAAGCTCGGCGTCATGGGCGTGCCGTTCCAGCGCAAGCGGCCGGACGGGTCGCCGATGTTCGCTCGCGCTCATCTCGGCCTCGCGCAGGGCACGGTGCGCTATGTCGGCGAACCGGTCGCCTTCGTCGTCGCCGAGACCTTGGCGCAGGCGAAGGACGCCGCCGAGCTGATCGACATCGATTACGAGGCATTGCCCTCGGTCACCGACACCGCCGAGGCGGCGGAGGGCAAGATTGCGGTATGGGACGAGTGCCCGGACAACATCTCGAACCTGTTCGAGGCCGGCAACAAGGCCGCGACCGAGGCGGCCTTCGCCAAGGCGGCTCACATCGTCAAGCGTCGCTACGTGATCAGCCGGGTCTATGCGCATTTCATGGAGCCGCGCGGTGCGATCGGCGTATGGGACCCGGGCGAGGACCGCTTCACCCTCTATGCCGATGTGCAGTACCCGCACCGGGTGCGTCAGGCGCTCGCCACTCGCATATTTCAAGATCCCGGAAAGCAAGATCCGGGTCATCGCCGGCGATGTCGGCGGCGGGTTCGGCACCAAGGGCTGGCAATATCCCGAGCATCGGCTGGTGCTGCTCGCGGCGAAGAAATTGCGCCGGCCAGTCAAATGGACCTGTGAGCGCAGCGAAGCGATCCAGGCCGACGAGCACGCCCGCGACAATGTCAGCGACGCCGAACTGGCGCTCGACAAGGACGGCAAATTCCTCGGCCTCAGGGTCAAGACGTTGGCCAATGTCGGCGCCTACATCTCGTCCGAACGCAACCTGCTTGCGACCTTCGGCAATGTCGGCACCTTGACCGGCACCTATGACATCCCGGCAGCCTACGTCGCGGTGCTGGCGGTGATGGCCAATACCAACGGCACCGCGCCCTATCGCGGCGCCGGACGGCCCGAGGCGACCTATGTCATCGAGCGCCTGATCGACGACGCCGCGCGCGAGCTGGGCTTCGACCCGGTCGAATTGCGCACCAAGAACCTGATCCCGGCCTCGGCGATGCCGTACAAGACCGCGCTGAACCTCAATTACGATTGCGGCGATTTCCCCGCCAACCAGCAGAAGGCACTGGCGCAAGCCGATTGGGCCGGCTTCCCGGCGCGCCGCGACGAGGCCAAGGCGCGCGGCAAGCTGCGCGGCATCGGCATCGCCAACCCGATCGAGAAGGCGGCGGGCCCCGGCCAGGAATTCGCCGAGATCCGCTTTCACCCGAGCGGCAACGCGACCCTGCTGATGGGCAGCAAGAACCAGGGCCAAGGCCACGAAACCACCTTCAAGCAAGTGCTGAACGAAAAGCTCGGGCTCGATCCGGCGACCGTGCAATACATCGACGGCGACACCGACCGCGTCGCCTTTGGCATCGGCACCAACGGCTCACGCTCGACGGTGATCGGCGGCTCGGCCTTGTGGATGGCGGCCGACAAGGTCATCGCCAAGGGCAAACGCATTGCCGCGCATCTGCTCGAAGCTGCCGACCCCGACATCGAATTCGCAGTCAGCTCCGATGGGGGCAATTTCTCGGTCGCCGGCACCGACCGGCGCGTCAGCATCACCGATGTCGCCAAGGCGTCGTTCCAGTCCGGCCGCCTGCCGCCTGGCCTCGAAGGCGGCCTCTACGAGACCGGCACCTTCGCCCCCGACGACAACACCTATCCCAATGGCTGCCATGTCTGTGAGGTCGAGATCGACCCCGATACCGGCGCGCTGGAGATCGTCCGCTACGTCGTCATCGACGATGTCGGCACGGTGGTGAACCCGATCGGCCTCAAGGGCCAGATCCATGGCGGCGTCGCGCAGGGGCTGGGCCAGGCGCTGATGGAGCAGGTCGTCTACGACCGCCAATCGGGGCAGAACCTGACCGGCAGCTTCATGGATTACTGCATGCCGCGCGCCGACACGATGCCGTACATGGAGATCACGTCGAACCCGGTGCCGACCAAGCGCAATCCACTGGGCGCCAAGGGCGCGGGCGAGGCCGGCACGGTCGGCGCGCTGCCGGCGATCGTCAACGCCGTCATCGATGCGCTCGCGCCGCTCGGCGTCAAAGGCCTCGACATGCCGGCGACCAGCGAGCGCATCTGGCAGGCGATGCGGGAGGCCCGTGCCTGACCCCGGCGACGCAAGTTCGTTACAATCCTTCGAACCTAAGAGGACGCCACCCGATGCTGATCGTCGATGCACAGATCCATCTCTGGGAAAAAGGTACGCCTTCCGCCCATCATCGCCAGGAGCCCTACTCGGCGGAGCAGGCAATCGCCGGCATGGATGCTGCCGGCGTGGATCGCGCGCTGATACACCCCGTGATGTGGGATCCGGACTCGAACGAATTGGCGGTCGAAGCGGTGCGGAGATACCCCGGCCGCTTCGCCATTATGGGCTGGTTCTACCTCGACCAGCCGGAGAACCGCGCCCTCGTCGAGCGCTGGAAGGAGCGTCCGGGCATGCTCGGACTTCGCTTCTACTTCAACGAACGGCACAAGGAATCGTGGGTGACCGATGGGACGCTCGACTGGCTATGGCCCGCCGCCGAACGCGCCGGCGTCCCGGTGTCGCTTGCTGCCGCGATGTTTTTGCCGACTGTCGGCAAGATCGCCGAGCGCCACCCTGGCCTGAAATTGATTGTCGACCACATGGGCGTGCCGCGGGCCAGTAGAGGCGAATCCGCCTATCGGTTTCAGCCAGAGTTGCTGGCGCTCGCCAAATACCCGAACGTTGCGGTCAAGGCGACCGGTCAGGCGGGCTACGCCGAGGACGAGTATCCGTTCCGCAGCCTCCACCCGCACCTGCATCGCTGTTTCGATGCGTTCGGTCCCGAGCGGATGTTCTGGGGAACCGACATCACCCGGATGCAATGCTCCTGGCGGCAATGCGTGACCCTGTTCACCGAGGAACTGCCGTGGTTGAAGGGCCGCGACCTCGAGCTGGTCATGGGCGAAGCCGTCTGCAATTGGCTGGGTTGGCCCCTCCCTGCTCGAGCCAAAAGCTGACGGCCCAGGCGTAAGTCTCTCAAGGACCTTTTAAAACGCCTTGCATGACCCGTCGCACTCGTCGGGGAAGAGGCTCCTGCCGCACGCACAAGGGCCACGATGAAATGCGAGGCTGGCGTCCGTTGTCGGGGCGGGTTGCTCGGGCAGCCTCTCCCGCCGCAACTCCTCCATGCGGGTACGAATTGTCTTGAAATCGTCAGCTGCTCGGGGCCGTGACATCAAACCTCCGGGCACCGCACTAACATACGCTAGTACCCTCCGGCAATTGCCGATCGATCGGAGAACGCTCCCCGAACACCAGCTTCCCCAGCGTGAAGGCGCTGCAGAACGCCATTCAGGTGTTTTGCGGGGGATAGCAGCTCGTCGGCTCGTCAGCGGAAACCCGTCGGATCTGGACCGCCGGTGCGGTTTGCGCGATCCTCGCCGACCGCCGCCGCGGCGTGCTCGAAGCCGGCGCCGACCCGCGCCGCGCCACCTACGCCATCGGCTGGTAACCAGCCCCTCTGCCATGAAATGAAACAACCCTCACCGACCAAGCCCTTCGGGCTTGCTCCCCCCTCTTCCGCGGTGCGGGAGAGGAGCTTGGAGCTAACCGCCGTATAGCCCCTCTCCCGCACCGCGGGAGAGGGGGCCGAGCGCAGCGAGGCGGGTGAGGGTATTTTCAGCCCAAATAGCGCGTGGCACCCTTGGGCACCCTCTCCCACGGGGAGCGAGCCGAAGACGGCGCTTTACATCGCCGCCATGCGGGCGGTGCGGCGCCTGGCCAGCGGCGTGGCAGGCTCGGGAGCGGGGGCCGGCTCGATCTTCTTGGTCGACCGCGGCAAAGTCCAATCCCACTCGTCGGCGCCCATCTGGTAGTGGCGATTATTCTGCGATGGGTTGCGGTTCACCATGTGGCGATTGTGGAGCGGGTGCGTGCAGCTGCGGACCTCGTGCTCGATCGTGAACAGGTGCTTGCCGGTCTCGAGGCAGACGATGTCCTGCCAGCGATACTGGTACTGATCGCTCTCTTCGGTGATCAACCCGCGTTTTTCGAGCTCGTCATGCGGGCCCGAGAACTCTTGGGCGTAGACCTGCAGGTGGTGGCCGTCGAACTCCGGTATTTTCTTGTCGGTCTCGCGGAAGACCAGCTCCTGCTTGTGCCCGGCGCTGACATGCGCGGCGCGGCCTTCGCCGTTTTCCTTGACGCACGCAGGCGTGTAGAAGATCTCGCGGTAGAAGCGCGCGATGCCGTCCGCGGTTCCTTCAGGCACGGTAAACTCGACATAGCCCATGCCGAGGTTGATCGCGCCGAACCGCTCCTCGTCCGGCTCGTAGAGGCGGAACTTGTTGCCCCAAGGGCAGGTCGCCTCGACATAGGCATTGTGCTGCTTGCAGTCGAACTTGGTGTCGGCGAGCTTTTTCTTGGCTTCGCTCAGACGCTCGCACAGCTCCTCGAGCGACGGGACGACGAGGCCGACATGGCCGCGCAGCACGTTCGGGTCGCCGGTCGGCAGATGGAACTGGCTCTTGCCGACATTGACCCACATGTTGTTGGTGCCGGGGAACATGAAGGGGTCGCGCGTCAGGCCGAGCCCCGATAGATAAAACTCGTGCGCCAGCCCTTGATTGTTGATCCTGAGATTGACGTGTTCGAGACCGACGAGGTTGCCGAGATCCTCGGCGGTGCGGTCGTAGAGTTGTTGTTGTGCTGCCATGAGGGCCCTCCAAAGTTGCCGATCAGCCGGTGCTGAGCGGCCGTGCCGTTGTTCGGCGGTAAACGCCCGCCATCAAAACAGTTTTTCGAACCTCTCGTCTACTGGAACCCGATAGCCGTTGGCTAAACTGTTGGTTTCGTTCGCCATGCCGACGATCGCCATCAATTCGACGAGCATTTCCGGGGTCATGCCCTGCTTCTTTGCGGCGGCGCCGTGCGAGGCGATGCAATAGGCGCAGCCGTTGCTGGCGCTGACCGCCAGATAGATCAGCTCCTTGGTCAACGGATCGAGAGCGCCCGGCGTCATCACCTCCTTGATGCTCTCCCAGGTGCGCCGCAAGGTCGGCGGATCGTTCGCCAGCGCCTTCCAGAAATTGTTGATCCAGTCGGTGCCGCGCGTCGTCATGATGTCGTCATAGACCGCGCGGACCTCGGCGCTCGCCTCACCGTACTCGATCAACGGCACCATCATCACTTCTCTCTCCCGCACCGGCGATACGCAGCTCGCCGCCGAGCCGCCCGGACAGAAACATGCCGAGCATACGAAAATCGCTGATCAGCGACCAGATCGGATGCCCAAACGTCTCTGGCCGATTGTGCTCGAATTTGAGATGGCCGAACCACGCCAGAGCATATCCGGCGACCGGCGCGGCCGCCAGCCAGCGCCAATCGCGCCTGACCGCGGCGGTGGCGATCGCGGTCATTGCCAGCGAGGTGCCCACATAGTGTACCCCGCGCGTGCGCGGGTCTGCATGCGCCGCGAGATAGCGCCGCCAGAACTCCCGATAGGTCATGACATCCGCCCTTATCGTAGACCGCCTTGTAATGGACCGGTCGGCATCGTAAGTCAGCGGCCATATTCCTCATATTTGCCCGCGGGGTTTAGAGATGGGTTTTAGGGTAGCGGTCGTCGGCGCGACCGGCAATGTCGGACGCGAAATTCTGACCACGCTCGCCGAGCGCGAGTTTCCCGCCGATGACGTCGTTGCGCTTGGCGTCGTCGCGCTCGATCGGACGCGAGGTTTCGTTCGGCGAGGATGACGTCCTCAAGGTCCAGGGCCTCGACACCTACGATTTCCGCGGCATCGATATCGTGCTTTCTTCGCCGGGGGCCAAGGTGTCGGAGGCGTTTGCGCCGCGTGCGGCAAAGGCGGGCGCCGTGGTGATCGACAACACCTCGCGGTTCCGCATGGAGCCGGACGTGCCGCTGGTCGTGCCGGAGGTCAATCCGCAGGCCATCGCGCAACACTCGAAGCGCGGCATCATCGCCAACCCGAACTGCTCGACGATCCAGATGGTCGTGGCACTGAAGCCGCTCCATGACCTCGCCCGGGTCAAGCGGGTTGTCGTTGCGACCTACCAGTCGGTTTCCGGGGCGGGCCGCTCCTCGATGGACGAGCTCTTCAACCAGACCCGCGCGATCTACGTCAATGACCCCCTAAAACCCGAGCACTTTACCAAGCAGATCGCGTTCAATGTCATTCCGCATTGCGACATCTTCATGGATGACGGCGAGACCAAGGAAGAATGGAAGATGGCGGTCGAGACCCGCAAGATCCTCGATCCCGACATCGCGGTCACCGCGACCTGCGTGCGGGTTCCGGTCTTTATCGGGCATGGCGAGGCGGTTAATGTGGAGTTCGAACGGCCGCTCGGCGAGGATCAGGCGCGCGCCGCGCTTCGTCAGGCGCCCGGCATAACCGTCGTCGATCACCGCGCCGACGAAGGCTATGTGACCCCGGCGGAGGCGGCAGGCGAGGACGCGGTCTATGTCAGCCGCATCCGCCGCGATCCGACGGTGCCGTACGGGCTCAATTTGTGGGTCGTTGCCGACAACCTGCGCAAGGGCGCGGCGCTCAATGCCGTCCAGATCGCCGAGATCCTGGTGAAGGAGCATCTCGGCGGCCGGCGCGGCAGGCGCTCAAACGTCGAGCCGCTGCGTCGCACCACGGTATAGTGCACGGAAATTGCCAATTTATCTCCCTCTCCGCCCCTGGGGGCGGAGAGGGTCGAGGTGAGGTGGGGGAGCCCCGGAGCCTACCGGTGGTGAAACCCACCTCACCCTCCCCATCGCCGATGCGATGGGTCCCCTCCCTCTCCCCCCGTAAGCGGGCGGAGAGGGCATGACCAGCGCGGGAATGACTGCTCAGTCGGAACTGGCTCGCTTCCCGCCACCCCTCGGCGACCGCTTTCTGGGCATTCGCATCACGCCGCTGACCCGGCGGCGGCTCGAGGCCTTTCGGCGGAACCGACGCGGCTTCTGGTCATTGTGGATTTTCCTAGCCCTGTTTCTCGTTACACTGTTTGCCGAGTTCATCGCCAACGATCGGCCGATCGTCTTGCGATACGAGGGGGCCTGGTACTTTCCGGTGTTTGTCGACTACCCAGAGACGATGTTCGGCGGCGAGTTTCCAACCTCGGCCGACTACCGCGACCCTGCGGTAGAGAAACTGATCTCGGACAAGGGCTGGATGGTTTGGCCGCTGATCCCGTTCAGCTACGACACGATAAATTATAGCCTTCCGAGCCCCGCGCCGTCGCCGCCGTCGAGCGTCAATTGGCTCGGGCACTGACGACCAGGGCCGCGATGTGCTGGCGCGGCTAATTTACGGCTTCCGCATCTCGGTGCTGTTCGGCCTTACCTTGACTGCCCTGTCTTCGATAATCGGTGTCGCGGCGGGAGCGGTCCAGGGATATTTCGGCGGCCTCGTCGATCTCGGCTTCCAGCGCTTTATCGAGATCTGGTCGGGGCTGCCGGTCCTTTATCTGCTGATCATTATGGCGAGCTTTATCGAGCCCAATTTCTGGTGGCTATTGGGCTTGATGCTGCTGTTCTCGTGGATGGGCCTCGTCGATGTCGTACGGGCCGAGTTTCTCCGGGCGCGCAACTTCGATTACGTGCGGGCGGCGCGCGCTCTGGGCGTGTCCGACTTGACCATCATTCTGCGCCACGTCCTGCCCAACGCCACCGTCGCGACGATCACCTTTCTGCCCTTCATCCTCAACGGGTCGATCACCACCCTCACTTCACTCGATTTTCTCGGCTTCGGCCTGCCGCCGGGCTCGCCGTCGCTCGGCGAGCTGCTGGCGCAGGGCAAGTCAAATCTGCAAGCGCCCTGGCTCGGTTTGACGGCCTTTTTCGTTCTCGCATCGATGCTGAGCCTCCTAATCTTTGTCGGCGAGGCGGTGCGCGACGCATTCGACCCGCGTAAGGTCGTGCCTTGAGCGACGGAAGCGGCGCCGCGCCGCTTCTCGAAATCCGCAATCTCAGCGTCACCTTCGCCGGCCGCGGCGGAGCCAGCCCGGTCGAGGCGGTCAAGGATGTCTCCTTCACCCTCGACCGCGGCGAGACGTTGGCATTGGTCGGCGAGAGCGGCTCGGGCAAGAGCGTGACGGCTCTGTCGATCCTTCAGCTGCTGCCTTATCCGGTCGCGGCGCACGGGCGCGCAAGCAGCGTCCGCTTCGACGGCGAGGAGCTGGTCGGTGCCCCGCCCGAGCGGTTGCGCCGGGTGCGCGGCAACCGGATCGCGATGGTCTTTCAGGAGCCGATGACCTCGCTGAACCCGCTGCACACTCTCGAGCGGCAGATCGCCGAGACCCTGCTGATTCACAAGCACATGAGCGCATCGGCGTCGCGCGAGCGGACCCTCGAGTTGTTGCGGCTGGTCGGTCTGCCCGATGCGGAGAACCGGCTCGGCGCCTATCCGCACCAGCTGTCGGGAGGGCAGCGGCAGCGCGTCATGATCGCGATGGCGATCGCCAACGAGCCCGATATTCTGATTGCCGACGAGCCGACGACGGCGCTCGATGTGACGATCCAGGCGCACATCCTGCAGCTCTTGAAGGATTTGCGCGACCGCTTCGGCATGGCATTGCTGCTGATCACCCACGACCTGACGATCGTCCGAAAGATGGCGGATCAGGTCTGCATCATGACGGCCGGCGAGATCGTCGAAGCCGGTCCGACCGCCGGGATCTTCGCCCAGCCTCGTCATCCCTACACGCGCCGGCTGCTCGCTGCCGAGCCGAAGGGCCGGGCGGCGCCGGCTGATCCCGCGGCGCCCGAGTTGATCGAGGGACAGGACGTCAAAGTGTGGTTTCCGATTCGGCGCGGTGTGCTGCGCCGGATCGGCGGATATGTGAAGGCGGTCGACGGCGTCTCGCTCGCGGTCAGGCGCGGGACCACTCTCGGCGTCGTCGGCGAAAGCGGCTCCGGCAAGACCACGCTTGGCCTTGCATTGCTGCGGCTGACCGAGGCGCAAGGGCACATCCGGTTCGCGGAACGGGACATCGCGACGCTCGGCCAGCGCCAATTGCGCCCGCTGCGCCGGGAGATGCAGGTGGTCTTTCAGGACCCGTTCTCGAGTCTGTCGCCGCGGCTCTCGGTCGCGCAGATCGTCGAGGAGGGGCTCAAGGTGCACCGCCTCGCGGCCGGCGCCGCCGAGCGGAGGCGGCTGATCGAGACCGCGCTCGTCGAGGTTGGGCTCGACCCCGAGGCGGCCGAGCGCTACCCGCACGAATTCTCCGGCGGCCAGCGCCAGCGCATCGCGATCGCCCGAGCCTTGGTCTTGAAGCCGCGCTTTGTCGTGCTCGACGAGCCGACCTCGGCGCTCGACATGTCGGTGCAGGCGCAGATCGTCGAGCTCTTGCGCGAACTGCAGACGCGCCACGGCCTCGCCTACCTGTTCATCAGCCACGACCTGCGGGTCATCCGCGCCCTGGCGCACGAAATCCTCGTCATGAAGGACGGCAAGATCGTCGAGGCCGGCTCGACCGAGCGTGTCATGACCGCCCCCGAGCACCCCTACACGCGCGCGCTGATGGCCGCCGCCTTCGACCTGGAAGCATTACCGGCGTAAACTCGACGAATGAAGGGAGCGGGAACGGTCGCCAACCGGCTCGCGCTCAGCCTATCGCGGGCTATGAGCACGGCAATCAGGCGCATCAATGGCTTTACCAGCAAGGCCGCCGCAAGGGTTCGCCGCGACCTCGGCTTTAGCGGGCGGAGCTCGGGCCTTTCTGCGGTCACTGAGGCGGATGCGGTCGCGGAGCGCCCGCAGCGCAGGCTTGCGTGGACTTCGCGCCTCCTGCTTGTGGCGGCCGTCGCCGTACCGTTGCTGCTCCTGACAATTGCCGCCTGGCAGAACTACCGGCTAGTCCAGCTCGAGGCCGAGCAACGGGTGACCATCGAGGCCGGCCAGCTGCACGAACACGCGCTCAGTGCGATCGAGACTTATGCGCTGATACTTGCGTGGGTCGATGACCGTATTCGGGGCCTCGACTGGGACCGCATCGAGCATGACGGCGAGCTCCATCGGTTTCTGTCGAACCTCGAAACCTTGCAGCAGATCGGCGCGGTCCTGGTGGTTGACTCCCGCGGGCAAACGCGAGCGAGCGGGAGCCCGTTCTCGGCCACGGCCGCAGACGCCTCCAATCGCGACGCCTTTGTCGCGCAACGGGATCGCGATGCCGGCATTTTCATCGGCCGCGAACACATGGATCAACTGACCGGCTCCTCCGATTTCGACATCAGCCGGCGCCGATCGACGCCGGACGAAAGTTTCGACGGGGTCATCATCATTTCCGCCAACCCTGGTTACTTCGCGAATTTTTTCAGCACGATATCTCGTGACGAAAATTTCTCCGCGCTCTTGCTGCGCGATGACGGCTCGGTCCTCGTGCGGTATCCGCCGTTGGTCAGCCCGTTGGTCTTCTCTTCCGAAGCGCCCGTCATGCGAGCGATCGCTGCCGAACCCGACCGCGGGTTGTTTTGGGGTAGGGGCGGGATCGACGGGATCAAGCGCCTTTTCGCATATCAGCGGATCGGCAAATACCCCCTTTATGTCGCCTTCGGGATCCCGATGCAGGGGGTTCTGGTGCAGTGGCGATCCAACCTCGTCGATTATCTGCTTTTTGCGATCCCGGCCTCTCTCGGGCTGTTCTGTATGACTCTGTTCGCCGTGCGCCAGCTGCAGCAGCAAAGGGTGGCCACGTGGCGGTGGCGCGCCACCGCGCGGCGGCTGAACCGCGAGATGCGTCGGCGGGCGCGCGCTGAGGCCGAACTCCACCAGGCGCAAAAAATGGAGGCCCTGGGCCAGCTGACCGGCGGGGTGGCGCATGATTTCAACAATCTGCTGACCGTGCTGCAAGGCTGCCTAGAAATTCTGAGCGGCCGTCAGCGCGAACCGACGCTGCAGGCCAGGGTCGAGATGGCGCTCGCCACCGTCGAGCGCGGCGAAAGGTTGACGAGCCAGCTTCTCGCCTTTGCGCGACGAAAGCCGCTTACGGTTACCCGCCTGGACCTCAACGACACATTGCGCCAGATGGCCGAACTGATGGCTCGCACCGTCGGGAGCAAGGTCAGGGTCGAGACCGATCTTGCGCCCGATCAGTGGCCGGTTGATGCCGATGCCACGCAACTCGAGCTTGCCGTGATCAATCTCGCGATCAATTCTCGCGATGCGATGCCCAAGGGCGGCGTGCTGCGGGTCCGGACCTTCAAAACGGCTCTGCCCGACGGCGTGTCCGACGAGGCGGCGGATTTTGTCGGCTTGGAGATCTCCGATACCGGCACCGGCATGCCGCCCGAAATACTGGCGCGGGCGTTCGAGCCGTTCTTTACCAGCAAGGAACCGGGCAAAGGGACCGGTCTCGGCCTCAGCCTGGTGTACGGGTTCGCCCGCCAATCCGGCGGCTCCGCGTCGATCCGCAGCGAGGTCGGCCGCGGCACGACGGTAACCCTGCTGCTGCCGCGGGCCCGCGAGGCCGGTACCCCGGACGATCCGGCCGTGATAAGTTTGGCCTCGGACGCTTCAGCATGAACCAGCGGGATTAGTCGGAGGAAACGGGATGCGCATCGTGATCGTCGGCCAGCAGGCCTTCGGCAAAGCCGTGCTGGAGGCCTTTATCGCACGCGGAGACCAGGTAGCCGGCGTGTTTGCGGCGCCGGAGCGGCCGGGCGCCAGACCCGACCCGCTCGTCGTGGCGGCGCAAGAACGCGGACTGACGGTCCATCGCCATGCCAAATATTCGAGCGATGAAGCAAAACAGGCGCTCGCCGAGCTCAACGCCGATCTCGGCGTGATGGCCTATGTCCTGCTGTTCGCGCCACCCGAATTCTGCGCTATCCCGAAACATGGAATGATCCAGTTCCACCCCTCGCTGTTGCCGTTGCATCGCGGGCCGTCGTCGATCCCCTGGGCGATCATCCGTGGGCGCAGCGAGACCGGATTATCGATCTTCCGCCCGACCCCAGGTCTCGACGAAGGTCCGGTGATCCTGCAAAAACGGGTGCCGATCGGACCGGACGAGACTGCCGGCTCGCTTTACTTCGACAAGATCTTCCCGCTCGGGGTGGAGGCGCTGGTGCAGGCCGCCGATCTGGTCGTGTCGGGCCGCGCGACCGAAACAACGCAGGACGAAAGCCGCGCCACATATGAGGGCTGGGTGCGCGAGGCCGAGTCCCGGATCAACTGGGCGACCCATATCGACTTCATCTACGACCTGATCCGCGGCTGCAACCCGGCGCCCGGCGCCTGGACCATGGCGGGGGAGCGCAAGCTCTACCTGTTCGACGCACGCAAGATCACCGCACCGACCTTTGGCGCGGTGCGCGGGCGCAAAATCGGCGAGGTCGTCTCGATCGGCGAGGCGGGCATGCGAATCCTCGCCCAGGGCGGCTTCGTCGAAGTGTCGCGCGTGCGTCTCGACGACGGCGCCAAGATTGCGGCGACCGAGGCGGACATCGCCGAGGGAACCGTGCTCGGCGGTTAGCGCTCAGAACCATTCGGATGATTCAGCAGATCCCCCTCCTCGCTTTCCCGGCGAAAGCCGGGATCCACTTCTGCCGTGGGCACCGGCTTTCGCCGGTGAAGCGGTATTGAGGTGCTTCATCGCCGGGTGAATCGTGTGAATGACTCTTAACACTAGCTCCGTCGGAAATTCTCGAAATGGCCGTTCGGTCACCGATCATCAACGTCATGGGAAACGCCGCGCTGAAGGCAGCGCGCGGCCTTATTCGTGATTTTGGCGAGGTCGAGCACCTCCAGGTCTCGGTCAAGGGTCCGGGCGAATTCGTCTCGACCGCCGATCTGAAGGCGGAGCGCACGCTCAAGTCCGAGCTGAAGAGGGCGCGCCCCGGCTATGCGATGCTGTTCGAGGAGAGCGGTGCGGAAGCAGGATCGGACCCGCGGCACCGCTGGATTGTCGATCCGTTGGATGGCACGACGAATTTTCTGCACGGCATCCCTCATTTCGCGATCTCGATCGGGCTGGAGCGCGACGGCGAAATCGTCGCCGGCGTGATCTACGAGCCCATTCGCGACGAGATGTATTGGGCGGAGAAAGGTGCGGGCGCCTACGTCAACGATCGCCGGCTGAGGGTTTCCGCCCGCCGCCAGCTCGGCGAGGCGGTCATCGGCACCGGCATGCCGTTTGGCGACCGTGCCGACCAGCAGGCTTACATGGCCACGCTCGCTGCGGTCATGGGCGCGACGAGCGGCGTCCGGCGGATGGGCTCGGCAGCGCTCGACCTTGCCTATGTCGCAGCCGGCCGCTATGAAGGGTTTTGGGAGTTCGCATTGTCGCCCTGGGACATCGCCGCCGGGCTCCTCCTCGTCCGCGAGGCGGGCGGATACGTCAGCGACATGGCCGGCGGTCACGACATGATGTCCAGCGGCGACGTCCTCGCAGCGAATTCCCACCTGCATCTGCCGCTCGCCGCGCTGATAAAGGAGGCGATGCGAACCGGCCGGGCGGCGTTTTGAATTCGCTCCCGGAGGTACTGACTCACTTTGAAGTCCGCGGAATTATGTAGCCGTCTCGTCAAACGCACACTAGTGCAACGTCCGGGATCTGTAGGATCTGTAGGATGGGTTGAGCATCGCGAAACCCATCGCGCACGACCGCAGACGATGGGTTTTGCTTTCGCTCAACCCATCCTACAACTACAACTACAACTGCGGCGGGTGCGGTCGGGATAGGCGGGGCCGCTACCACTTGTAGACTTTCTGCAATGTTCCTCCCATGAGCGCTGCCTTGTCGTTGTCGGACAGGCGTTTGGTGTCGCGGAACGGCGCGACGCCCTGCTCATAAGTCAGCATGCCGATCGTCCGCGTCCAGTCGGTGCCCCACATGCAACGATCCAGCCCGAACGCATCGATGACTCGCAGTACCGGCTCCCAGATATCGTCGTACGGGAACGGTTGGTACGACATCGTGCAGGCGCCGCTGATCTTCACCCTTACGTTCTCGTATTGAGCCAAGGCGAGCAGCTTGGGAAGATCGGCCCAAACATCGGCGGGGACCGGCGGGCGAGCAGGCTGCAATAGGCCGAGATGGTCGATAACGATGACCGTATCGCGGTGTCGCTGGATGTGCGGCAGCCCTTTGTCCAGGATGCCCCAGCAAAGCAAATTGACCGGCAAACCATGTTTGGCGGCGGCAGCGAAAGCGCGGTTCAAACCAGGATGGTCCGCGTCCATCGGCAGGCCTTCGCGCATTCGTATGCGAATGCCGCGCGCGCCTTGTGTCGCCGTCCATTTCGCCACCACATCGTCAATCGCTGGATCTGTCGCGTCGACCGGCGTCACAACCCGAAACTTATCCGGATAGGTGTTGTAAACTTCGAGCGCGTAGCTCGGATCGTATTCATAGGCGCTGAACGACGAGACCATGATCGCACCGTCGACGCCGACATTGTTCATCGCAGCGACCATCTCTTCGCCTGTGGCGGAGTCGAGTCCGTGCGAGGGACTGGCCCACGGCCGGCCGGGATGATTTCGATCGAAGGGATGAACCTGAACGTCGATGACTGGCATGGCCGTCCTCCTGATTGTTCGATCAATTGTCCGCCATCGTGACCGGTTTGCACAGAGCGATGAGCGCGGTGACAGGCGGCGACGTGATCCGCGGTATGCCATCCGGACTTGCCGTCACTACAGCGGTACGAAGGTCACAGCGCATTACGCTGCTGCACGAGCTTACCTTGGCGGAACATGTTTACGCCGACCAGAACGGCCGGCACGGCGCAGACCACCCAACCAGCACTATAGCCGCCAGACAGCCCGAGCAGCAACGAGAAGACCGCGGGACTGGACAGCGCCCCGATCTGGCCGAATGACAGCACCCCACCAGTCACCGCGCCCACTCGTCCCGGCGGCGCCAGACGCGCGGCTTCCGACAGCATGATGCCGTGCCAGGACAACGCCGTGGCGCTGACTACCATTGTCACCGCGCCGATTGCCAGCAACGGCCAAGAAGGCGTAAACGCGCCCATCAGCCCGATGCTGACAGCCATGCCGAAGGCCAACCCGCCCAAGACCAAGTGTGGCGCGACATAGAAGCCGCCCACCCAGGCCCATAAAATGCGGCCCGGCACCGCCACCGCAATGACGGTCGAATACAGCGATCCAGCTGCGACGAGCGGATGGCCCTGTGAGGTCATGTAGGTGACGAAATAGGCAACAAACACGGCCTGTATGCCGTTGAACGCAAAGCAGGCGAATGACAAGGAGCGCAGCTCGCGGACCGCCAGCACTGCAGTGATCGTGGTGCGCAAATCCGACAGGCGGATCGGGTGCCGGGCCGATGCCTCGGTATCGAGCCGGCCGCGTAGTGGCTGGAGCATCAGCGCGACAGCCCAGCACAGCGCCGCGCTCGCCAGCATCGTGCCACGCCAGCCAAACGACTGTGCCGTCAGGGGACCAAGATAGCCGGTCAGCAGAATGCCTGCCGGGATCGCGCACTGGGCAATGGAGAAGGCAAATGGCGCGTAGCGCTTGACGGACCAGCGCCCCAGCAACTGGGAACTGGCCGGGGTTGCAACCGAGGCAACGCCGTTGCCAATCAAGGCCGACAGTACGAAGCCGGCGGCACCACCGAGGACTGCCACCGCCAAACCGGCGCCGGTAAACAGCAGGGCGATCTGGCTCATGCGAATGGCGCCGTGCCGGATAATGAAGCCGCCCGATCCCAACTGGCCGATCAGCCCGGCAAAGGCGGTCAACGAGAAATAGATCCCGACCCAGGCGGCATTGGCATGTAGTTCCGCGATGATCAACGGCGCAAGCACCGCCGGCAGCGCCCGGGCGATCGAGCCGCAGGTTTGTTGCAGAAACATCGCCGTGACCGCGATCAGCATATGGGTCAAGTGAACGCTTCCTCCGGATGAGTCTGTTCCAACCCATCGGCGTGCTTACTACGAACAATCATTGCTATGAAGGTTGTTCATCCGGAGGGAGTCCGGTCAGGCTGTGGGTTGCGACATGATGTCCAGCGGCGACATGCTGGCGGCGAATTCCCACCTGCACCTGCCGCTCGCCGCGCTGATCAAGGAGCAACGAGCCGGCCGGTCGTCGTTTTGAATTCGTTCTGTAGTCTCCCTGTAGGATGGGTTGAGCTGAGCGAAACCAAGGTCAGGCTTGCCCGGGGATGGGCCGTGAACTTAATAAAGTACCGGTTTGCGATGCGCGAGGAGTGGGCCCGCGAAGGGTCGGTAAGGGGACCTTCGCCGGAACGCGCGGCAACGACTAGGTAGCGCCGAAAGCTGCCGTCGACCCGACCGCCATTGAATAAGGCGGGCGCCGGGTAGGAAACCTCAAATAGGATCTCCAATCGGAGCGCCCCAGAGCGGATCAGCACCAGTTTTTGATGCGAGTCGCAATCCTGTCTGCGCGCCACTCGCGCTGGATTTGTCAGGCGGCTTTGCGCTGCTCCGATATGACACGGTTGCCGCCATTTTCCGTAACTGATCCTGAAATGAGTGGCCATCTGTGGCGACGGGTGCTTCCGCCACTTGGCACCTGAGGTCGAAACCGTCCTCAGTCAAAAATTTTTTCGGCAAGAGCAAGGACTGAGGGTGGGACCGTGAGGCCCAATACTTTGGCCGTGTTCAAATTAACGGTAAGTTCGAATCGACTAGGTTGTTCCACAGGGAGGTCCGCCGGCTTCGCCCCCTTGAAAATTTTCTCCACGTAACGCGCGGCCCGGCGGCGGAGCTCAGGAAAGTCTGTATAATAGGACATCAATCCTCCTTCCTCAACAAAGCGAGCTTCCTGAAACATGGAAGGCAATTTATTCGTTGAGACAAAATCGAGAAGCGCGTTCTTGTGTTTATCAACTGTAAACTCAGGAAACGCGAACAATGCGTCCGCACGTTCTTCCGTGATCTTTGACAGAATCGCAGCGAAGTCGTCGTCGCTCTTGGCCTCTGAGACATCATGGACCAGCAGCGTCATCTCCAGGTCTCCAGCGATAGCCCGTTGCACATCGACAGACGACGAGAAACCGCGATCCAAAGCTACGAGAATGGCAACACGCGAACTGTACGGAGCCGTCTCCTTAAGCAGTTGCAGTGCTTTACCGGCGAAGTCGGGTCCCGGGTTGTGGGTAAGCCCCGTCACATTTCCGCCCGGGTGCGCGAGGCTGGTGATAAAACCATTCTCGACTGGGTTTTGGCTTCCGGCCATGACGATCGGGATCGTGGCGGTCGCTTCCTTTGCGGCACGGACTGTTGGTGTTCCAATCGTCACGACGACGTCTACCCCACGATCAACCAGTTCTTTCGCTAGGGCCGGAAGCCGGCTCAAATCAGTGTCGGCAAATCGGGCGTCGATGATGTAGTTCCGGCCCTCCTTGTAACCTAACTCGTCGAGCGCTCGTTGAAACGGTTCGAGGGTTCTGGAAGGCCTGTCCGTGGTTGGCGGCGTGCTCTGGTCCAGAAAGCCAATCCGCCAGATCTTGTCCTGCCCCAGCGCGTGAGTAGTAGGCGGTGCCGAGACGGCGATTATGATGAGGGCAAAGTAGAAAGCGATCCTAAGCGTCATGCTACCCTCCCCAGCTTGAAATTCGATTTCTTAGGCACCGATTCTACCATCTTGTAGCTCGGTGGGCGTGACGAATCTCGTCAAAGCCGCAGAACCGACATTATGTAAGCGTTTTTCGAAACAGCGGGAGAGGACAAAGCCCAAAAGTCGGGACCGGACTGGAGTCGAGCGCGATTACTTGCCGCGAAGGCTGAGCGGCCGCTGTGGGGTCGAAAGCGGACGATGGCCGTCGACGGCGACGTAGGCTTTTGGGTCAGGTTCTTAGGCGGGGGTCATGCTGATACGGGAAGGCGAGCGGTTCCAAGCGGGTGTTCACGCCCGTGTGAGGCGCGATTAAGCCGATCACGCGGGCGCGCGGATCTGTGCCGCAGACAAACTCCAGGCCCTCTCTCGTTTGTGTTGCCTTACTCAAATCGTAGTCTGTTGACAATATAGCAATAATCTGCTAGGGTCGGCGGTTGCCAATGCGTCGGGAGTTACCGTCGTGAGCATGGCGCGCTCCGCGCACGTTTCTTCGACCTTTCCCGTCTCCGCAAAGCGTGGGAAAGGAAGAACCGAGCCTGATCTGGACCTGATAAAACAGGTGCAACAGGTAGCAACGTTGGTTTTAGGAAGGACCGGCCCGGCGTTCGACCAGATGCGGAGCACGAGGATCACGGAGCGGTAGTGATCCTCGTATTTCCAATTTGTCATTATTAGTGTGGCTGATATTTCGCTGCAAAAAACAGCGAAAACAGCTAGGAGCGGCCGAGGGCGACCGGTTTGCGAAAGGGCATTCCGGCGTGCCGCCGGCCCTCACCTGGCGGTTCCACTGCCAACCCGTTCCTTTGCCAACTTCGATGAAACTGATCGCGGAAATCTGGCTTGCTGCCCAGATTTCAAAGTGAGTCACGGCATTTTCGGAGATTTCGTTGTTGCGCCCATGCCCGATGCGTTACCCTCGCTGATTGTTCGGCGCGATGAGGCACCGAGCGCCGGCGCGACGGGGTCTTCGAGTAACAGTGATCATCAGCGCGGTTCCGAGCGGCGGTGAATTGACCGGATGAGCCAATCACGCCGTTTCTTGATTCGGATGGTCTTGTTTCTGGTGCTGGTGGCGGGATTGGCCGCCTTGCTCGGGCGCTCCCTGGTCAACGCGTTCATGGGCAATCCGGCGGTCAACGGCGTCATTCTCGGCATTCTGATCGCCGGCATCGTTTATATTTTCCGCCAAGTGCTGTCGCTCGATCCCGAACTCCGATGGATCGAGGACTTTCGCAACCACGAATCCGGTGGCGGCGATTCGGCGGCGGGTGCGGCGGCGCCCCGGCTGCTCGGGTCGATGGCCCGGATGCTCGAGGCGCAGCAGGGCCGGCGGGTAAGTCTATCTGCGACATCGTTGCAGGCCTTGCTCGACGGGATCGCGTCGCGGCTTAACGAAACCCGCGAGACCTCGCGCTACCTGATCGGCGTGCTGATCTTTCTCGGCCTTCTCGGCACCTTTTACGGGCTCCTCGAAACAGTACGCTCGGTCGGCGACGTGATCGGCGCGCTGAACA
This sequence comes from uncultured Alphaproteobacteria bacterium, assembly GCA_963700195.1. Classification (GTDB taxonomy): domain Bacteria; phylum Pseudomonadota; class Alphaproteobacteria; order ATCC43930; family CGMCC-115725; genus AP-15. Next base: position 35,141 of record CAVOWQ010000056.1, on the reverse strand, counting down.
TCGGGGCCAACGACGTCGCCCGCGCCTTCGCCGATCTCAAATCCGGCTTGGAGTCGCCGCTGCACGGCATGGGAACGGCGTTCAGCGCGTCTTTGTTCGGGCTCGCCGGCAGTCTCGTCCTGGGCTTTCTCGACCTGCAAGCCGGCCAGGCGCAGAACCGGTTCTACAATGAGCTCGAGGAATTGCTATCGGTTTATACACGGCTCTCCGCCGGTCCGTTGAGCGAGGCGGGTGACGGATCGGTGCCGGCCTACATTCAGGCGCTGCTGGAGCAGACTGCCGACAGCCTTGAAAACCTCCAGCGCATCATCGCTCGCGGCGAGGAGAGCCGGATTGGCGCCAATGCCACGCTCGCGAGCCTGACCGATCGTCTCGGCATTCTGGGGGAGCAGATGAAGGCCGGCCAGATCCTGATGGTTCGGCTCGCCGAGAACCAGTTGGAGCTGAGGCCGTCCCTTGCCCGACTCGCCGAAGCGGTCGAGAATTCGCTCGGTCACGACGACGTGCTCCGTAACCATCTGCGCAACATCGAAGCCTATGTCGCGCGGCTCAGCGAAGACGTCGTCCAAGGTCGCGAGCAAAGCGTGCAAGACCTGCGCGGCGACATCCGCATCGTCGCCCGCACCATCGCCGCCCTGGCGGAAGACGCGCGGCGCTGACCGCATTCGTTACCCACGCATGGCAATAGCAACACGCAACTCCCGCCGCTCCAGCATCGACATCTGGCCAGGTTTCGTCGACGCGCTGGCGCAGCTGCTGATGGTGATCATCTTCATTCTAATGGTGTTCACCGTCGGCCAATTCTATCTCGGGGCTGCATTGTCCGGCCGCGACCAGGCATTGCAGAAACTCCAGCAGCAGGTCGATCAGCTGGCGAGCTTGCTCGCCGTCGAACGGCGTTCCAGCGACGAGCTGCGTTCCGGCACGCTCGAACTATCTTCGCAGCTGAAGAGCGCCGTCGCCGAGCGCGATCAGCTGAGCGGCAAGCTGCGCGACGCCGACGCGATCGTCAGCGCTGACAAGGAGAAGATCGACCTGCAGCTGCGCGAGATCGAGAGCCTGCGGCGCGACCTCGAAGCTCTGAAAACCGTCAGGGCGGATCTCGAGGCGAAGGTCGCTGGCCTGGCGCAACAGCAGGAAACCGCGTCAGCCCTGCGCGACCGCTCGAAGGAGCTCGAAGCTCAGCTTGCTTCCGAGCAGGAAAAGACCTCGCTCGCGCAAAAGGAGATCGATGCCCGGGACGTCCGGTTGAGCGAGCTCGGCAGCCGCGCTGCAGGGGCGGAGCAGGCGCTGGGCGCGGAGAAGGAAATCAGCCGGCAGGCGCTCGCCCGGGTCGACGAGTTGAATGCCCAAATCGCCACGTTGCGCGACCAGCTCTCGCGCATTGCAGCGGCCCTCGATGTCTCCGAAGCCAAGGTCAAGGACCAGCAAGGGCAGATCGTCGAACTGGGCAAGCGGCTCAATCTCGCGCTCGTGAACAAAGTCGAGGAGCTCGCCCGCTATCGGTCGGAGTTCTTCGGCCGATTGCGTGCGATCCTTGGTGATCGCGCGGACATCCGGATTGTCGGCGACCGCTTCGTGTTTCAGTCGGAGGTGCTGTTCGCGCCGGGAAGCGCCGACCTCGGCGATGATGCGAAGAAACAGCTCGCGCCGGTGATCGGAGCGCTGAAGGACATCTCCGCCAAAATCCCGCCGGACATCAACTGGATATTGCGCGTGGACGGGCACACCGACCACCGCCCGATCAGCAGCCCCCAATTCCCGTCTAATTGGGAATTGTCGACCGCCCGCGCGATATCCGTGGTGCGCTTCGCCATAGATGAAGGAGTGCCCGCGACCCGGCTCGCCGCGGCCGGTTTCGCCGACCAGCAGCCCCTAGATTCGCACAATACGGAGGACGCCTATCGCCGCAATCGGCGCATCGAGCTCAAGCTGACCGAGCGGTAAACCGTGGATCTCAGCTCTCCGTAACCGCTTCCTCGAATGCCGCCAAGGTCGCTGCGATGGCCTCGCGCGGCAGGTCGCGGGTGATGAAGACCATGCGGGTGCGACGGTCCTCGCTCGGCCATTCAGGCAGCAGCACCGGCGGATGGAACAGGTGCTGTACACCATGGAGCACGACGGGCTGATCGGGTCGATCGGACAGCGCCACGATCGCCTTCAGCCGCAGCAGATCGTCACCCCGCATCGTCGCCAGCCCGTCGAGCCAGGCCGACAATGCGGCCCAGGAGATCGGCCGCTCGCGGGTAATGCAGAACGCGCGGATGCGGTCGTCATGACGGTTTACATCGACGTGCTCATGTTCGTGAGCGTCGCCGTTCTCGAACGCCTCGTCGCGCAGCCAGCGCCGCACATCGACGCTCTTGGTGGCCGGGTCGTAGAAGCCGATGTTGAAGAGCCGAGCCGGGTCGACGACGCCTTGCGCGACCGGCACGATCGTGGCGCTCGGGTTCAACGCCCTCAGACGCGCTTCGATCTGCTGCCGGGCAGCCGAGCCGGCGAGGTCGGTCTTGGTCAGCAGCAGCCGATCGGCGACCGCGGCTTGCTTCACCGCCTCGGGCTGCTTGTCGAGCGTGGCGGCGCCGTTTACCACATCGACGGTGGTCACGACGCCGTCGAGCATATAGCGTGCCGCGACGATCGGGTCGGTCATCAGGGTGTGCAGGATCGGCGCCGGATCGGCGAGGCCGGTGGTCTCGATCGCGACGCGGGTGAAATATGGGACTTTGCCCTTGACCCGGTCGACAAACAGGCTGGTCAAAGTATCGACGATGTCGCCGCGCACGGTGCAGCACAGGCACCCGCTGTTGAGCAATATGACGTCCTCGCTCGATCGCTCGACCAGCAGGTGGTCGAGGCCGATCTCGCCGAACTCGTTGACGATGACTGCCGTGGCGGCCATGTCGGGCTGCTTCAGCACGTGATTGAGCACCGTCGTCTTGCCGCTGCCGAGAAACCCGGTCAGCAGCGTGACTGGGATTAGCGAGGATTGTTCGGGCGCGGTCATTCAGGCTGCTCATTCGCAATGGCGGACGGGTGATATGACATAAGCGAGGCACGCTCAAGAACTGGCGTCATCGCGCACCCCAACGGAAATACGGTCGAAATCGGCGACCACCCGGACGTTCGGAAAGTGGCGGGCGGCTTCCGTCAGGATCTCCTCCGGCGAGTACCGCCCCGAAATGTGGGTGAGGAGCAATTCACTGACTTCGGCGTCGCGCGCCAGCCGGGCCGCAGCGGCGGCGGTCAAATGCCCACGCGATCGGGCGAGCGCCGCGTCCCGTTCGAGGAATGTTGCCTCGATCACGAGCGCGTCGGCGCCGCGCACCGGCTCGACGAGGCCGGCGATCTCCTCGGTGTCGCCGACGATGGCGAGGGCGGCGCCGGGAACGGCGGCGCCGTGCACCATTTCGGGCAAGATATGGCGGCCGTCGGCCAGCATGACCGAGCGGCCTTGCGCGAGCAAAGCGCGCTCCGGCCCGGCCGGCACGCCGAGGGCATCGAGGCGCTCGGATATAAGAGGGTGCCGGGGCTCGTCCTGAAACCGATACCCGAGGCTCTCGGTCCCGCGATGCGCCACCGCAAAGGCGTCGAGACGCCAACCCGGCCGCGCCAGAACAAGCCCGGGCGAAATCGAGCGCAGCCGGTAACCGCCCTCGCGCTCCGGCCCGATCGTGTCGGCGAGGTAGCGCCTGACGAATGACAGCGTCTCGCCGCTGCCGACGATCTCGATCGTCCCATCAACCCGATAGAGAGCAAAGGTGGCGAGCAGGCCCGCCAGCCCCAGCACGTGATCGAGGTGAGCATGCGTCAACAGCACGTGCGCCAAGCCGCGAAATCCAAGCCTTGCGCGCATCAGCTGGCGCTGGGTGCCCTCGCCGCAATCGATCAGAAACCGGCTCGGGCCTCTGGCGACGAGCAGTGCCGGCAAGCCTCGTTCGGCGGAAGGCACCGCTGCAGCAGTACCGAGAAAGACGAGATCGAACACGGGGGCCCTGCCAAATTCTGCGCGACTGACCTTACACTGTCTACGCCGGGGAGGAGATGTACCGGCGACACCTATAATCCATTCGAGTGCGCGTCTCGGGACTCCGGGGGGAATGCGATGTACCGGTTTGTGTATTGGAGCGGGGTCACCTTGCTGGTGGTGTGGAGCGTATTCTCCGCCGTCAGCGCGCTGAATGGGCTTTGAGCTCGGCCGATGCGGGAAACAGCTGTCGCGTCCATCCCATCAGCCGGTAGCCCAAAAGGCCCGCCCACTCCTTGCCGGCGAGGGTGCTGGCGTTGAGCCCGTCGAGCAGGCTGAAATTAGCGCGCAGACCCGTCTGCGGATCGACCCTGTAATCGACCGGATAAGGGATCACCGGCCAATCCACCGCATCGAACGAGGCGACCGCCCGGGGCATATGATACGCCGAGGTAATCAGGATCCAGGTCGTGCCGGGCGCCGGCCGGATCAGCTCTTTGGCGTAGACCGCGTTTTCGTGAGTGCTGCGCGAGCGCTCCTCCAAAATGACACGCTCGGGAGCGATCCCTTGGTCGATTACAAAGCCCAAGGTGGCTCGCGACTCGGCCAACCCGACCGGGACGAACCCGCCCTCCCCGCCGATCAGTGCGAGCCTTGCTTCAGGGTACCGCCGGGCCAAGGCTATCCCGGCGAGCACGCGGGCCACAGCGCTATTGAACACCGTCTCGCCATAGGAGAGCGACAACGCCGGGTCAACGGCGCCCCCGAGCACGAGGATCCCGTCGATCTTATCTGGCAACACGGCCGGCCGCGGCAGCCGCGTTTCCAAGGTCAGCAGCATTGCCGGACCGATCGGCACTACGGCCAGCATTATAAAACCCAGCGCCGCGAGACCGACCAGCACCCGGCCCCGGCGGCCGCGCGACAGCAGGAACAGAAGTGCGCCAGCCAGCAGAAACAGCAGCAGCAGGTTCCCCGGCTGCCCCACCGCCCAAATGAGCTTGCCTAAGATGAACATCTGTTACGACACTCGCCTGCCCTGGCCCGGCGGGAGGTCACCGGGAATATCCGCGAACCGAAAACCCCTGCCCCCGAAGGCCCCGTGGGCCTATGATGCGGGCTGCGGCAGACCAACCAGCGGGTAGCGGCATGAGCGACATCCACCATTACATCGAAGGCAAGCGCGCCGAGGGGGCTAGTGGGCGCTGGGGTGACGTTTATAACCCGGCGACCGGCGAAAAGAGCAGTCGCGTCGCCTTTGCCGGCGCCGGCGAGGTGGACCGGGCGGTCAAGGCCGCTGCGGCGGCATTTCCGGCCTGGGCGGCGACGCCGCCGCTGACCCGCGCGCGCATCCTGTTCAAATTTCGCGAATTGCTCGACCGCGAAGCGGGCGCCCTGGCTCGCCTGATCACAGATGAGCACGGCAAGGTCCTCTCCGACGCCGCCGGCGAGGTGACGCGCGGCACCGAGGTCGTCGAATTCGCCTGCGGCATCCCGCATCTCCTCAAAGGCGACTTCACCGAGCAGGTCGGACGCGGCATCGACAGCTGGTCGCTGCGCCAGCCGCTCGGCGTGTGCGCCGGAATAACGCCGTTCAACTTCCCGGCGATGGTGCCGATGTGGATGTTCCCGGTAGCGCTCGCCTGCGGCAACACCTTCGTGCTGAAGCCGTCGGAGCGCGACCCGTCGGCCGGCTTCCGCATCGCCGAACTCTTGACCGAGGCCGGTCTGCCGCCAGGCGTCTTCAATGTCGTCAACGGCGACAAGGAAGCGGTCGACGCGTTGCTGCATCACCCGGATGTCGCCGCCGTCAGCTTTGTCGGCTCGACGCCGATTGCCCACTACATCTACCGGACTGCTGCCGAGAGCGGCAAGCGGGTGCAGGCGCTCGGCGGCGCCAAGAACCACATGGTGGTGATGCCGGACGCCGATCTCGACCAGGCGACCGACGCGCTGATGGGCGCCGCCTACGGCTCGGCCGGCGAGCGCTGCATGGCGGTATCGGTCGCAGTCGCGGTCGGCGGCGCCGGCGACCGGCTGATGGATAAGCTGGTGCCGCGGGTGCGCGCGCTCAAAGTCGGGCCCGGCACCGACCCCGAGGCGGAGATGGGCCCGCTCGTCACCGGCCAGCATCTCGCCAAGGTGCGCTCCTATGTCGATCTCGGCGTCGAGGAGGGAGCGAAGCTCGTCGTCGACGGCCGCGGCCTCAAATTGCAGGGATACGAGAACGGATTCTTCCTCGGCGGCTGCCTGTTCGACGAAGTGAAGCCCGAGATGCGCATCTATAAGGAGGAGATTTTCGGCCCGGTGCTCTCGGTCGTGCGCACCCCCGATTTCGACACGGCGACAAAGCTCGTCAACGACCACGAATACGGCAACGGCGTCGCGATCTTCACCCGCGACGGCGACGCCGCGCGCGAATTCGCCAACCGCATCCAGATCGGCATGGTCGGCGTCAATGTGCCGATCCCGGTGCCGATGGCGTTCCACAGCTTCGGCGGCTGGAAGCGCTCCCTGTTCGGCGACATGGCGGTGCACGGCATGGAAGGCGTGCGCTTCTACACCCGCCTCAAGACCGTCACCGCCCGCTGGCCCACCGGCATCCGCGCCGGCGCCGAATACGTCATGCCGACGATGCGGTGAAGGTCCTGGCGACCCGTCGGCCGGCGGCAACCTGCCGTTGAGCGCGCCGACCTGATCGACCTGTTTTATCAGAAGAAGATCAGGCCGGATTCCCGGAATGAGTGCAGTTCGATTGGAGTCCGCCTCGCCCAAACTTTGAGACCTCGCCGTCACGTTACGCTGCACCCACTTCCGGTTCGCCTGCAACGTACCATGCGATTATGGTAATTTTAGCGGTGCCGTTCCTCGACTTACGTAAAGCGCGCGGCCATTGCCGTCGCGCGCCACAGCGGTCGCGGAAGCTGTGCGCGTTCGGTCTTGGCGCTGCTTGCCACTTCGCGGAACACTTTGCCGGCGCCGGCGGCTCAAAGCTGGCGCACCTCGGCCTCAACGCTCGGGCCGTCCGTCGATACCCGCGCATAGCCGTAAATCATGCGTCTATTCGGCACCGGATTTCTGCACCAAAAAAGCGCAATCGCTCCAATGCTCTAATTTTGGTACGAAATTCTTGGTTTTTGCAACAGACCGGGAGGGACCGTGTGTCGCCGAAGGTTAGATGGTGGAAAATCGCACATTGAGCACCCATCTGTAGTCAGAAATAAATCGGGAGAGACGGAAGAGCGGGCCATGCTTTTGGATGAGATTATAACGGTTCTCGGGAATGAACAGGCCAGTCTCACCGACGCGTTGTTGAAAACGAAGATTTTGCTGCACCAAATTGGCAAGAAGGAATTGATAGAGTGGGTCAACAACGAGCTTAACGGATACCCAGATGAGGCAGAGATACCACAGTATCGAGTACTACGGTCTATCGTTCTAGCGAACTTCGCCAACCTGAGATTTCGTGCAGAGGCGCACCCGATTCCTTTAGGGCATCTGGATGCCGAGAAACGAAAGTGGCTGGAATCGACGTGCATGCGTGATCCCCTCACTGTATTGCAGCAAATGTGTGCAAGCAACGAAGGGATGATGCGACATATTCCAATGGAATTGCACTTCGGTTTAAGAAAGGGCCTTGCTCATGGTATCGAGATAGAGCGCGCATGGTGCCATATAAGCTCGCATGACATAGCCGGAATACTGTTTCAGGTGCGGTCGCGTCTGCTCGATTTTCTACTAGAACTGAAGGAAACCCTTGGCGAAACGACGGAGTTGAGAATTGCGACAAAAGAGCAATTCACTTGACGCTCAAAGCATGTTTAGACGTGCCATCTTTGGCCCCCACACAACGATCCTGATCGGACACCAGTCCTCGATCACTGCGACTTCAAACCCTCAGCGGGAGTGAACTCGCTCAAGGCGTACATAGATTGGTTGTGCAGGTTGAGCAGCTTCTACCAACACTGCCGATCTCAGTGCAGAAGGATTTCAGCGCCGCGCTAGCAGAGCTGCCGCGAGGCTGCTACTCTTGGTACACCTGACGTTGGCCGTCTCCGCCGTGGTCTCGAAATTTCTCGAAGCACATCATGGAGCATGCTACGGGTCACGTGGTGGCTAGCGGCGTCCTCGCATTGATAGCAGAGCTCCTTGGAGCCGCGCTGCCCACTGACCCCCGCGAATTCCAGTAGCTCCTCCGTTTGGGGCGTGGGGGCATTTCCCCATAACATCCGATCTGCGACTCCCGCGCGCCGGGTGCGGTACGGCAAGGAAATTGCGCCGCGCCCTTGAACAAGGCCCCGGTAAACCGTAAATGAATTTGTCGAAATCCTCGCGTTCGACCTGATCCAAGAACGTCGAGGTGACGACGCCCAAAAGCGTCCGTCTGTCCCGGCTAGGCTTCGCTAGGCTCATGGCCGGGAGTGCCAGTCAGGGACACCGAGCGAGATCGGGGGTGTCGCTGGCCGCAAAACTCTCGTTTTGCGTATGCTGCTAAGCCAATGCAGACAGTGTACTGGCTTCCCCTGCCGTGGGTGGCAGTGACCCTTCGTGTCACGGTCACCATTCGCTGGCGGAAGTAAATAGAAGGGAGCCTGACCGCGTTTATATGCGGTCAGGCCTTTCTATATGTTGCACCGGTTTCGCCGTGGGCGGGGCGGATATCAGTAACAAAGTCGCATATCACCCAGTATGTAATATTTTTCACAGTCAAAAGAAGTCCTCCCCTAACGAACAAGTTTGAAACAAGCGGGGCGGTTTTGACTTGATTTTCGAGAGTGCGTTCTGGCGGCGGGATACTTGCCGCAGCCACAGTTGAGCAGAGAGCCGGCGCCGTCACAGGCGATGATGTGCCGTGAAGGCGGCTTGCCGGCTTGCGTTTGGCGCGCGTGCCCATCTCAGTTCCGATAGCGTTCCACAGTTTTGGCGGCTGAAGCGCTCGTTGTTCGGCGACATGGCGGTGCACGGCATGGAAGGCGTGCGCTTCCACACCCGCCTCAAGACGTTGACCGCCCGCTGGCCCGGCATCCGCGCCAGCGCCGAATACGTGATGCCGGCGATGCCGCGATGCGGTAAGCGCCCGCACTGCTGTGCGGGTGGCGACACACTGCGGGCGGCGGCCACGTCGAAGGGAAATTAAGGGCTTGCGGCATAGAGGAGTGATCTTCGAGACGGCCCTCTTGGATGCGGGTCAGCGCGTTCGGCTGGTCTCTGCAGCTAGAAATCCGGACACAGCGGCCCGCCGGCGCGCCCATTGAATTCGTCTCGCCACGACCAATAAAGTCAGCAAGCAGCGGATTTGCGGAGTAATGAACGAGACACTCAAGATCCCGGAACTCACCGTCGTGGTTCTCAGGCATCCCGTCGAGTGCAAGGGCGGTGTCTTGCCCGAAGGCGGTAAAGGGACCGTCGTTCACGTTTATCGTGACGCCGAGCATTACGAGGTCGAGTTCGTGGAGCCTTTCCCTTGCACGGTCACGCTTCGGCGCGGCGACATCCATCCCGGATGAGCCAACTGCCAGGGGTCGCAAACGCGATCCTGGACGATCGGAAGATCACCCGATATCTGCTGAGTACCGTTCATCCGACCGGGGCAGTCCAAGGCAAAATTCTTCATTTCCTTCGGTTTCTCGCCGGGAAATTGGACAGAGCTCAAAAGCGCGTTGCTGAACCATCCGCTGAATAATCCGGTGACGAGCCAAACGAGCAATCCGTTTGGTCAAAAGTTCGAGGTCAGTTGCTCGCTCGCAGCGCCGAACGGCCGAAACCCTCGCATCATCTCGGTATGTATCATCGAGCCGCCCGACCCCAATCCGAGGTTCATCGCCGCTTATCCAAACTCTTGAGCGGGCGAGCACGTCCGGGTGCTGAAGATCGGGCCCGGCGCCGATGTCGAGGCGGAGATGGGGCCGCTCGTCACCCGCCAGCCTTTCGACAAGATCAGCTCCTATGCCGATCTCGGCGTGCAAGAGGGAGCAAAGCTCGTCGTCGACGGCCGCGGGCTCAAATTGCAGGGCTACGAGAATGGCTTTTTCCTCGGCGGCTGCCTATTCGACGAGGTGCAGCCGGAGATGCGGATCTACAAGGAAGAGATCTTCGGTCCGGTTCTCGAAGAGATCTTCGGTCCGGTTCTCTCGGTTGTGCGCACCCCCGATTTCGACAGCGCGACAAGGCTCGTCAACGACCACGAATACGGCAACGGCGTCGCGATCTTCACGCGCGACGGCGACGCGGCGCGCGAGTTCGCCAACCGCATCCAGATCGGCATGGTCGGCGTCAACGTACCGATCCCGGTGCCGATGGCCTTCCACAGCTTCGGCGGCTGGAAGCGCTCCCTCTTCGGCGACATGGCTGTGAACGGCATGGAAGGCGTGCGCTTCTACACCCGCCTCAAAACCGTCACCGCCCGCTGGCCCACCGGCATCCGCGCCGGCGCCGAATACGTCTCGCCGACAATGCGGTGAAGGTCCTGGCCACCCCCGCCCAGAGGCAACCTGCCGTTGAGTGCGCCGACCTGATCGCTTGCGTAGCGCTGTCCTTCTCGCTCGTACTTTGGGCGAGTGATTTCGGTCCACATCTTGTGCCTCGATAATTGTTTTGCCACACCCATCATGGCACAACCGACTGGAATCACTTAATTCATTTTCGGTCAGCCTCTTAGTTCAAAATCTGGTCAAAGTTAGCCCAAAGGATCACAATGCGCACATTCGGCCACCCCTTTTCAGCACCCTGCCAAGGTCATCAGATCGAACCAACGTCACCCATGTAACCGTCAACATGCCGTCAAAATCACGGTTAATTGCGGGAAGCGATTGACCCTGCAATTCGGAGATTTAGGTTCCGATGAACCATCCCGAAGTCGTGGACCCTTTTCAGGATGTTCTGAAGCCCGGTGCAGCGGTAGAAATTCGACGAGTACGCCTCTCGCAGTTCGGGTTCGGTGATATCGGAATCATGCTCCAGCATGCCGACCGCTAAGATTACGCTTAGCATGACGGCTGGGGCTATCGGGTGAAGAATCGGGCATTCTTTTAAACTTAACAAAAAATGGTATGATCTTAACTACACAGCCAAAGGTTAATGATCATGAGAACGTTCGCTTGCTTGCTGACGGTGGCATTGACGCTCAGCGCCTGCGCCGCAGGCAGCTATGACCCGCAGCCGGTCACTGATGACACCGCGAGGGGCAGCGCACTCGCCCAGATCATGGCCGAGTGCCAAGAGCAAACCCTCGCACCCGAATTCGATATGATCCGGTCAAGGGTCAACATGTCCATGACTGGCGCCAATCCAGCGCCGTTCATGCTGGCGAACATGGAAGTTCCTACCGCCGCCGAGCGTATTCAAATTGCCCGCTGGAGTGCGATTCGCGACTCGTGCTCTCGGCGTGTCGCCGCGTTGATTAGCGAGCCACATGCTGGGGTGTCGCAAGGGTTGTGCCAGAAGGTCCTCGAGATCACTGAGCACAACAGCCAAAGGCAGCATGCCCTGATGATGGCGCTTGCTCGCGGCGAGATGTCCTATGGTCAATTCGTACAGGAAGACACGCTGATCGGTCTCAGGACGGCTGCCGCGATGCGGCCCTTCACTCAGGAAGCTGGAGTGGTCGACCAGGTCGCCATAGCGGCACCCGCCGCCGACCAAGGCGCACCGGCCTCAGGGGCATTCTTTGGCAATCTGGCCGACGCAACTCTAAAGTCTGTCGGCGACGCCCACGATGCCGGCGCGCTCGGGGGCAGCGCTCTCACACAGATCATGGCCGAGTGCCAAGAGCAAGCCCTTGCACCCGAATTCGATATGATCCGGTCGAGGGTCAACATGTCGATGACCGGCGCCAATCCAGCGCCGTTCATGTTAGCGAACATGGAAGTTCCTACCGCCGCCGAGCGTGTTCAAATTGCCCGCTGGAGCGCGATTCGCGACTCCTGCTCTCAGCGCATCGCCGCGTTGATTAGCGAGCCGCCTGCTGGGATGTCGCAAGAGTTGTGGCAGAAGGTCGTCGAAATCACTGAGCATAATAGCCAGAGGCAGCATGCCCTGATGATGGCGCTTGCTCGCGGCGAGATTCCCTATGGCCAATTCGTGCAGGAAGACGCGCCGATCGGTGTCGGGACGGCTGCTGCGATACGGCCCTTCACTCAGGAAGCTGGAGTGATCGATCAGCTCGCCACGCTGCCCATCAAAGCGCCGCGACCTTAGGCGCATTCTTTGGCAATCTGCTCGGCGCAACTCTAGAGACCCCTATCCATGCATCGTCAGTGGCACCGCGTTGCCGCAGTCTGGGGGAGCTTGCACGCCGCCCGAGCCTGCGTCGAAACGGCCCCAAACCGAATAGAGAAACAGCCAGTTCCGGTGCCCGACGCCGCGTGGTCGGATTTCAGGTGACCTGCGGCACAATCTCCGTGCGGGCCTTCTGGGAACCGCTCCATCGGGCCGGCGCCGCGGCTCGCGGCAATGCTCATGTCGGCAACTGCCTTCGCCCAGTGAATACGAGTTCGCCGAATAGCTTCAATACTAGATGGAGCGAGAGGAGTGGGCTAAAAGTTGAGCAACCGAATTACGGGAGGAGGCCGGAAATGATACCCGCGCCATTCGAGTACCATCGGCCCCGCTTTCTGGACGAGGCCATCGGCCTATTGGCGCAGCACGGCGAGGAAGCGCGGGTCGTCGCCGGCGGTCACAGCCTCATCCCGATGATGAAGCTTCGATTGGCCAAGCCTGAGCACCTGGTGGACCTGCAGGACGTGGATGAGTTGCGGGGTATTCGGAGCGAACTCGATGCCGTGGTGATCGGGGCGATGGCCACTCAGCATGAGCTGATCGGCTCGGAGCTGCTTGCGGCGAGGTGCCCGATCATTCGCGAAACTGCGCTGCAGATTGCCGATCCGCAGGTTCGGTACTGCGGAACCCTTGGCGGCAACGTTGCGAATGGCGATCCCGGCAACGACATGCCTGCAGTCATGGTGGCGCTCGGCGCGACATACCGGGTCAAGGGCCCGCACGGAGAACGTGATGTTGCGGCGCGCGACTTTTATGAGGGGGCCTATTCGACGGCGCTGCGGGAAGGCGAGATCCTGGTCTCGGTGCGCATTCCGATCCCGGCCGATCATCACGGCTACGCCTACGAAAAACAAAAGCGCAAGGTCGGCGACTACGCCACGGCCGCGGCGGCAGTGGTTCTGACGATGTCGGGCGGGGCCTGTGCCTCGGCCGCGATCGCAATGACCAACGTCGCGGACACGCCACTCTTTGCCAAGGAGGCGGGTGACGCCGTGGTCGGCACCGCTGTCGACGAGGCGGCGATTTCAGAAGCCGCGCGGCGGGCTCAACGCATCGCAAGCCCATCGGCCGACGGGCGAGGTCCCGCCGATTTCCGCATCCATGTCGCCGGAATCATGGTCCGTCGCGCCCTGGCGCGTGCCAAAGAACGCGCCGGCTGAGCTGAGAGGCAACGATGGCCAAAATGCACATAGCCTTGCGGGTCAACAATCGCCAGGTCGAAACCCTGGCCGAGCCACGCATGTTGCTGATCCACTTGCTGCGCGAAGAGCTCGGGATCACCGGCCCGCACATCGGCTGCGACACCAGCCATTGCGGCGCCTGCACGGTCGACATGAACGGGAAGTCTGTGAAGTCCTGCACGGTGTTTGCTGCGCAGGCGCATGGTGCGGAAATCATCACGATCGAGGGGCTCGCCGGCACCGATGGCAGCCTGCATCCGCTGCAGGAGGCATTCCGTGAACATCACGGCCTGCAATGCGGCTTCTGTACGCCCGGCATGATCACCCGCGCCTATCGGCTGCTGCAGGAGAACCCCAACCCGAGCGAGATGGAGATCCGCCACGGCATTGCCGGAAACCTCTGCAGATGCACCGGCTATCAGACCATCGTCAGGGCGATCCGCGCGGCCGCGGAGCGCCTACCCAGCGCCAAGGAGGCTGCAGAATGAGCGCCGAAATCGAATCCGCTCAGGCGCGCACCCAGAAACTCGAGGGTCTCGGGACCAGGCGCAAGCGCGTCGAGGACGTCCGCTTCACGCAAGGCAAGGGCCATTACATCGACGACCTCAAGCTGCCGGGGATGCTGTTCGGTGATTTCGTCCGGTCGCCTTACGGTCACGCCCGGGTCAAATCGATCAATAAGGACGCTGCGCTCGAGCTGCCTGGCGTCAAGGCGGTGCTCACCGCCGACGACCTGAAGCCGCTCAAGCTTCATTGGATGCCGACACTGGCCGGCGATGTCCAAGCCGTATTGGCCGATGAGAAAGTGCTGTTCCAGGGACAGGAGGTCGCGTTCGTCGTGGCCGAGGATCGCTACATTGCGGCTGACGCGGTCGATCTGGTCGAAGTCGACTACGAGGAATTGCCGGTGCTCGTCGATCCGACCAAGTCGATGACGGCGGATGCGCCCGTCCTGCGCGACGACCTGAAGGACAAGACGAACGGAGCGCATGGGCTGCGCAAGCACCACAACCACGTCTTTACTTGGGAGGTCGGCGATGCCGCGGGGACGGCGCGGGCGCTGAGTGAGGCCGCCGTCGCCGCTAAGGAACGCATCGTCTACCAGCGTGTCCACCCTTGCCCGCTCGAGACCTGCGGTTGCGTCGCCTCGATGGACAAGGTGAACGGGCATCTGACGATGTGGGGGACCTTCCAGGCGCCGCATGCCGTTCGCACGGTCGCGTCGTTAATCTCCGGCATCCCCGAGCACAAGATCCGCATCATCTCGCCCGACATCGGCGGCGGCTTTGGCAACAAGGTCGGCGTATATCCGGGCTATATCTGCTCGATCGTCGCCTCGATCGTCCTGGGTGTGCCTGTCAAGTGGGTCGAGGACCGGATGGAGAACCTGCAATCGACCGCCTTCGCCCGCGACTACCACATGACCGGCGAGATCGCGGCGACCCAGGATGGTCATATCACCGGATTGCGCTGCCATGTGCTGGCCGACCACGGCGCCTTCGACGCCTGCGCCGACCCGACAAAATACCCGGCCGGGTTCTTCAGCATCTGCACCGGTTCCTACGACATCCCGGTTGCGCATGTGACGGTGGACGGCGTCTACACCAATAAAGCGCCGGGAGGCGTCGCCTACCGCTGCTCGTTCCGGGTAACGGAGGCGTCCTATTTCATCGAGCGAATGATCGATGTGCTGGCGCGCAAGCTCGATCTCGACCCGGTCGAAATCCGGCGCCGCAACCTGATCCGCAAGGAGCAGTTCCCCTACCAATCGGCCCTCGGCTGGGAATACGACAGCGGCGACTATCTGACGGCGCTCGACAAGGCCTTGAGTGCGGTCGGCTACGCGGCGCTGCGCGATGAGCAGCGGCGCAATCGCGACGCCTTCCGCCGCGGTGAAACGCGCAAGCTGATGGGCATCGGCGTCAGCTTCTTCACCGAGATCGTCGGCGCCGGCCCGATCAAGAATTGCGACATTCTCGGCCTCGGCATGTTCGATTCCTGCGAGATCCGGGTGCACCCGACCGGCAGCGCGATCGCGCGGCTCGGCACGATCAGCCAGGGCCAAGGGCACGCCACGACCTTCGCCCAGATCCTGGCCAGCGAGATCGGCATTCCGGCGGCCAATATCACTGTCGAAGAGGGTGATACCGACACCGCACCCTATGGGCTCGGCACCTATGGCTCGCGCTCGACACCCGTCGCGGGCGCGGCGACGGCGATGGCCGGCCGCAAAATCCGCGCGAAGGCGCAGATGATCGCGGCCTATCTGCTCGAGGTTCATGACGACGACCTCGAATGGGATGTCGACCGCTTCCGCGTCAAAGGCGTGCCCGAGATGTCAAAGACGATGACCGAACTCGCCTTCGCCGCCTACAACAACGTCCCGCCGGGAATGGAGCCGGGGCTGGAGGCAGTCAGCTATTACGACCCGCCAAACATGACCTACCCGTTCGGCGCCTATGTCTGCGTTGTCGACATCGACGTCGACACCGGCGTGACCGAAATCCGCAGATTTTACGCACTCGACGATTGCGGCACGCGCATCAACCCGATGATCATCGAGGGGCAGGTCCATGGCGGGCTGACCGAGGCGCTCGCCATCGCGATGGGACAGGAAATGGACTATGACGAGTACGGCAATCTGAAGAATGCGAGCCTGCTCGATTTCTTCCTGCCGACTGCCGTCGAGACGCCGAACTGGGAGACCGACTACACGACGACGCCCTCGCCGCATCACCCGATCGGCGCCAAGGGCGTCGGGGAGTCACCCAATGTGGGGGGCGTCTCCGCCATCTCCAACGCAGTCAACGACGCCTTCGCCCATCTCGGCCTGACGCTCCGCGTTGGTGGTTGATCGGTCGCTCTGAAGACAGAACTTGTTGTAAAGTCGTGGTAATCTGGCGATCGTCAGCACTCGATCTGGTCGCGCGGAACATCTGGACACCGCGCCGCAATTTTGCGGTCTGAAAGAGGACCATGAGTGGTTCTCGCGGCAAATGCCGCTGCAGACGAATTACGCCGCGTCCCAAGGGCCGCCGAGAGCCTCCCCGCCGACTTCGTCGAGTCCCTGAACCGAACAGCGGAGATTCGGCGCAGCCGTGGATGCCGTCTCGTAAGATTTTTAGACCGCAAAATTGCGGCGCGGTTGCCCACACTTTAACCCGTGCCAGGTCGAGTGGAGGATGATCCCCGGCAACAGGCTGTGCGGTCTGTATCGCATGCCGGCCGCTTGCAGCGGGACTCGCCCTGCACCGCGGCAGATGATCGCATGCCCTTCGCGGCCGCCACACAACCGGAACGCAGAGCCCCCGGTTGTGGAAGGGGAAGAGGCGACGTCTGGCGTCCGGATCGTTATGCCCGACAATGTCTCGGCCGATCGAGCCGACCCGGGCGTCAACCCACTGCGGGCGGGCGGCAAAGCACTCGATCGCGGTGAACCTGCTGCGCTGGGGCCGGCCGCAACAGGCTGGAGAATTGCGCTGCCCGCAATCCGAACACACGGCTCGTCATCGACCGCCGGTGACCCCGGCAAGTACGGAATGGGCATAGGAGCTCAGCCCCTCGGACAGAGGTGCCGATAAAGGTGGACCCCATTTGGGGTATGCGACTGCTCATAACAGAGGGTTCTGATGGATATCCGGCCAATCGGCGGCCCGGCGCGATGACCATCGCCGACGTGGCTGCGGCGCGGCGCAACCAGGTGCCGCTCGGCATCGCTTACATGGTTGGTTCCACTGCGATGTTCGCCGGCGGCAATACGGTCGTGAAGTGGCAACTTATTACCTATCCGCTGGGCGAGGTCGCGTTCGGGCGCACCCTGTTCGCATTCCTGACCGTCGCGGCGATCGTGTTACCGCGCGCCGGGTGGGGCGTCTTGCGGACGCGACGCTACCGCGAGCATCTGCAGCGCGGCCTGTCGCAATTCGGCTCGATGCTGTGCTGGTTCCTCGCGGTCAGCGTGCTGTCGCTCGGCTCGGCGACGGCACTGGGCTTCGCGGCGCCATTGTTCACGACCGTGCTGTCGATCGTGATCCTGAGGGAGAAGGTGGGCATCCACCGCTGGTCGGCGCTGATCGTCGGGTTTGTCGGCGTCCTGATCGTCACCCATCCCGGTGCCGGCACGCTCACCTACGGCGCGCTGTTCGCGCTCGTCAACGCGGTCTTAATCTCGACTGTGGCGATCGCGATCCGCCGTATGAGCATGACCGAATTGGCCGAGACGCTGACGCTCTGCCAAATGAGCATTATGACCTTGTGCACCGCCGGGCTGCTGACGCTCGGATTCCAAGCCCCGCATCTGGGGGACGCACTAATGCTCGCGCTTGCCGGGGTCGGCAACGGAATCGCCCAGTTCTGGTGGACGCGCTCGCTTTCATTGGCGCCGCCCTCGGCAGTGGTGCCGTTCAACTACCTTTCGCTGGTATGGGCAATGATCCTGGGCTTCGCGGTGTGGGGGGACGTGCCTACCCCCGGCCTGCTGGTCGGCTCCGCGATCGTTGTCGCCTCCGGTGTTTACATCCTGTGGCGCGAGACCGTGCACCGCCGCCGCCCGGCGGTCCCAGCGCTGCAGCGAAGGGGTTTGCGGATACATGAGGAACAGGCAGAGCAGCTATCGCACAGCGTTACGTGGTCCGACCAGTCGCTGGCATTGCCGCCGGCTCCGAACCAGCGACGCAGCTTTTGGATACCTGAGCGAACCGTGGCCGCTATCAAAAAGGGCGACCAAACTCACCTAGGAAAGCACTGAAGAAAGCCGAGGTTTCGGGTCGAAGCTTTCCGCTCACTCGTGGTCGAGTGAGTGGCCGAACCGGCTGCCAAGATGCGCCGCAGCCACATAGATCGGACAGCTGCGCAGCTGGGGATTGCGAACGGTCGACGGCAGGCCCGCTGCACGGCGTCGCAGGGTTTCTGGGGTTCAGATAAGCCGCAGAAGCCGAAGCCTTTATTGGCGTTGTACCATTTCACCGTACCCAACTCTTCGACGGCGGCGCGGTCGCCCGACGGATATGCTGGTCGTTCCGGTCGCGGACGTCGAGGCGGCTCTTGCGACGCGGTGGTGGCACCCATGCTGATGATCTCGGTCACCTGCGGCCCCTTCGGTCCTGGGCTGGTGCGCACCTCAAGCGTCGCGCCCGGCGGTACGCTAGCGTGGCCGCTGCGCTCCGCGACGCTTACGTGCAAAAAGGCATCGCCTGAGCCATCCGCCAGCTGCACAAAACCGAACCTCTTCTCGCGATTGTACCACTTGACGGTGGCGCGGACGGAAGGACCTGGCGGTGTTTCGAACTGCGGACCACTCGGCTGGGCAAATCCGAAATTACGCCTCGGCGGTTCGTAGTTGTCGTCGTCGAAACTACGGCGGCGATTGGGGCGAAAATCCCTGTCTCTATGGTTCACGGCCGCTTCCTACGCGAGTTATGAGAGGTTCCAATCATCGGTTAAGCTCAAGTCCCGCTAGTTCCGGGATTGATGCCAGCGACGCGCCCGCGGTCTCGCCGACTTCGTAGGCTGTCGGCGACACCATTAGCGTTGCGCGTCGAGCCGTCCGAAGCTTCAAATCGAGCTTCTCGAGTTCGGCATCCACCACCGATGCCTTCAGGACGACGAGATCACGGCCGGTGCCAGTAATCACTGCATCGCGCTCCTGCTTCATCGCGGTCAGCTTGTCCGCAATGGACGCGACCATGCCCAGCATGAAGGAGGAATTTGCCACATGCCGGCCCTGGTGCCGGAAACAGCGGTAGTCGGCCGAATTCTTGTAGCGGCCGAGTTCGGACCGCACCGCGTTATCGATCAGCTCGGTCAGATAACGCGCGACTTCGATATCGGAGCGCAGACCGAAGAACACATAGCGGGATTCGCCGGCCGGGTTCTTCTCTCGCCAAACCCGGCAATCGCAGAAATTCGCAATGGCGCCGATACAGTCATCTAGCGGAATGCGCTTCTTGCGCGGGGTCTCATACTCCCGCTGCTCGCATTGTGCATTACGGATCTCGACATCGCTCAGCGAAAGGTCGTATCGGTCGAGTAGCTCGGCCACTTTGACGGCCGCCAACAGGGCTTCGGCCTCGGTGCAGCCATTGTCCGTGGTCTTGGCGCGCAAACCCTGAATTCGCGTCTTGAGTCCGTCGAGGGCAGCGAGGTCAGGGTGCACGGTCACGGCCATCACTCGATTGTTCTGCAAGCGATAAAGGAGGGGAGCTCTCGGCGCGGCGATTTCAATCAACGATCAAGAGTTTGGCGCCCGCTTGCGTTGACGAGCGATGTTCCGCATCGCCGCGATCGGAGACTTGGCAACTCATACCAGGCCGCAGCTTGAATGTTCGGCCGTCGAGCGGATTTTCATCATGAGGTCGCGTCGTGCAACGGCTGCCTTCGCTAAGTTACAGTTTCTGGGGTCCCGATCGGCGCCGATCGGCACCGGGGTCTAGCTAGTTGTCGTTGATACGAAGGTTGTTTCGGGGATCAGACAAGGGTCCCTCCTTGAGCGAGTGTGACCACGGCGGCGAGCCGCCGCAAGGACGCTGCGCGCCGGCTGTCGCCGGTCGCCTTCGACGATCCTTGCCCCGGCCCGCCGCCGTGGTCATTGGTGGAGGCAGGTCGGGACGAAGCAACGGCCCCTTCGATCGAACAAAGCAACTGGTACTGGCGCAACCAGACTGCCGGCGGCCCGTTGCCGAGGGCGGTGTGTGGCCGCGCGGTATTGTAGTGGTCGAGCCAACTCGACAGTGCCGCGCTGCGTTGCTGCGAACTGACATAGGGTTGAGCATAGGCCCACTCGCGCAAGCTGGTCTGGATGAACCGTTCGGCTTTGCCATTGGTGCGCGGGGTATAGGGCCGAGTTCGCAGGTGGCGCAGGCCGTGGTTCGCACAGGCCTGCTGCGCGGCAAACAGGATGAGAAAAGCGCGTCAATCGGGATGAGGGAGTGTCGCCGGATGCGTGACGAAGGGAGGGCATAGCCCGACCGGAGTTGCGAATTTGGCGACCGGCGGGGCCCCGCAAGGGGCCGTGTTTTCTGGCGGTCGCGGTCGGTCGATAGGAAGCGGGTTCTTCACGCCGATGAGGAACCGCAGCTTGCCCGGCCGCCACATGACCGACTGCCAGATGAGGCTTTACATGAGTTTTCGCCAAGCCGACACGCCGACTATTGCCGCGGCCAAGGCAGGGTTCAGTGCCGCCACCGCCTATCGTATCGAACAGGATCCACGGCTGCCGTCGCAGAAGAAAGCGCCGCGTGGCCGCCGACGTCGCGACCCGCTCGCTGAGGTTTGGGACAGCGAGATAGTGCCGTTGCTGAAGAGCGCTCCAGGCCTTCGGCCGGTGGCCATTTTCGACGAGATCCGGCGTCGCCATCCCGAGATCGGCGTCGGTGTTCGCCGCACGCTGGAGCGGCGCATCCGTGCCTGGCGGGCACTGAACGGGGCCGAGCAGGACGTTGTCTTCCGGCAGGAGCATCCGCCGGGCCGGCTGGGGCTTTCCGATTTCACCGAAATGGGCGATCACGGCGTCAATATCGCCGGTGTGCCGCTGCGGCCTGCCGGAACATCTGACTACGATAGCAGTTGCCATTGTCGGTCATGACCCGCTCGACCGCGACGCCGCGACCGGCAAACCAGGCGAGCGCGCGTTCCACAAAACCGGTGGCGGTTTCCTTGCGCTCGTCCGGCAGGACTTCGCTGTAGGCAAGCCGGCAGGCGTCGGCGATGCAGACATGTAGACACTCCCAGCCGATGCCGTGATGCCGATTGATCGCGCCGGTGCGGCGCCCTGTGATGCGATGGCCGATGCCCGCGATGCGCCCAAGCTTTTTGGTATCGAGGTGCAACAGTTCGCCCGGGTGCGCCCGCTGGTAGCGCACGACCGGTGTCGGCGGGTCAAGCGCCGTGAGCCGATTGAGGCAAAGCCGGCGCAAAATCTTGGTCACTGTCGAGCTCGGCATGCCGAGCTGCCGCGCGATCGCGGGCGAAGTCATGCGTTGCCGCCGCAACCGTTCGATGTCGGTGATCCGCTCCGCCGGCGTGGCGTGCATGCGCGCCGGCCTCGAGCTGCGATCCCGCAGTGCCATTTCGCCGCCAACCTGCCAGCGCCGTACCCATTTGCGCACGGTTTGCTCGCTGACACAGAAATCCGCCGCCACTTTGACGACCCTCTCACCGGCACGAACTCGGCGAGCCATCAGAAGTCGACTATAAGGGGCGGTGCGCGCATTCTTATGGATGTTCATCCGGGGCCTCGGCTCGGGTTGCTGACGGTCGGCAACCACCAGTTTCCCAAGCCTGCTTCGGATGAACAACCTCTGTAGCAATCACAGCTAGTGCTCAAACTCAATCGGAAGGTATACCGCGTAGGACGGGCCCGCTGCCTACGGCCCTATCGAACGCTGTGCTGTCCGGCGAGCTGATAAATCTTATGTCGGTGTGTGAGCACCTAGGCCGATGCAGCGCCGTCGATGGCGATCTCCGCCCCGGTGATGTAGCTGCTCTCGTCGGAGAGCAGGAATGCCACCAGCTGCGCAACCTCCTCCGGCGTTCCGTAGCGGTGCATCGGCACCTGCTTCATCCGCTCCTCGCGCTGCTCGGGCGTACGGAACGCGATCATGTCGGTGTCGATTGGACCGGGATGAACCGAGTTCACCCGGATTTTTGCGGCCGCCGAGGTCGATCGCTGCCGACTTGGTCATGCCCCGCAGCGCCCATTTGGTCGCGGCATAGGCGAGGGACCCGGGCGAGCCCTTGAGGCCGGCGACTGACGAGATATTCACGATGGACCCTCCGCCCGAGCGCTCCACCAGCACCTGAGCAAAGCCATTTGCCGCCGCTCGCAGATCCCGGCGCCAACGGTAGATTAAGCTCGACGTCACGTCGGCCCGACGCGCCACGTCGCGCACCACGGCACCGGGTTGGAACGCCGCCGCGACAATCGCCTGCTTCTGCTCGATGCTCCACCGGCGACGCCGCTCGGGACCGGCCAATACCTCAACGCTCGCCATTGCACCGTCTTTTGCACCGGTGCAAACACCGCTGTTTGCACCGGTACTTACCACGCCCGATCAACTCGAAGATTGCAAGACGGCCTTCGGCGGAGGGTTACGCAATCTCCGCCACCGCCTCGCCAAAGTCCGCCTGCGCATGGCCGGGATCATGCCGCAGCGGTACGAAGGCCTCGAGCTGCCGCAGTCGGCGCGCCAGCACGTAGTCCTTTACAATGGTGATCCCGCCGGCATAGCCGTGCTCGTCGCGAAGCCGCTCGAAGATCCGCTTCGAGGTATGCCGCTGCTTCCTCGGCCGGCCCTCATCCTGCGTCAAGATACCGTCGATGATCCCGGTGAACGGGTCGAGCTTCGGACGCGCCGGTGGTTGCCTCCGCCGATACCCGGGCGGTACCGAGAACGCCACCATCTTGGCTACTGTCCGCGGGTCAATCCCAAACTGCCGCGCTGCTTCCCTTCGGCTCAAACCCTCGATCTGTACCGCGTAACGAACCCGCCGATAAAGCTCCACCACCTGCATCCCCCGCCCTCGGCTATTACGCCAAAAGGGCTACCTGCTGCCGTAGTTTTACTCCGGCGCAACCGGACCAACCGGCCGCTTCAATGAGGGATTTTTGCTCCGGCGCTTACAGAGCGAACGGGACTTGACCAGTACGTCGACGTTCTAACCTAATTTGTAGAAGTGACTTTCAGTCATTCTACTTTAATCGATCTCGCCGGCTAGCCAATCATATTCAGTGCAAAAAATGCAATGAACAAAAGTGACAAAGTACGATGCATGCATCAATTTCACGGTGATCAGTCACTTCTGCGCTCGTTTTTCAGTAATTCACGCCGTTTCTGCTCTATTCGCAAAGATATCATCAATGATATCTGGTGATCGGTTTGAAAGCAGAAAGCATAGACCTCGCTTCCGATCACCGGCTCCGAAGAGCCCGTCAACCAGGCTCAATAGGGCGACCTCTGCAGATTTCATTAACGGAAGCCCGGATTAAGGTCGGGCTTTTACAGGGGGGCGAATGCTAGCTGAGAGGATAACGATGCGCCAGGGGCAATTGCTCGTTTCAGGGTCGCCGGGCTCGCGCTCAATGACATCGTCCGCCGAGTTGGTATTGCGCCATCGATTATTCGAATCGTCGATGCCGGCATTGCATGCGTGAAAAGTGTACTTGCAGGATTGATGGCATGTCTTGAACGGCGCCTAGTTCGCTTGCTGTAAATGAGATCATATGCTTTACTAAAGAGGTTAGAATCTATAAGAACTCCCTCTCAGAAAATCAAAATACCGACTAAGTCTGCGAGAGCACAAATAGAGTTGGATGAGCGTTTTATCAAGATAAAGCCACTGATACAATATCTGGTGTATTGCTTAGGTGAGGCCAATGACGCTGTCAATCAGACCTTCAAGTCGAGGTTTAGTCACAAACTGCACCGCAGGCCACGCATAAGGGCTCTCTGTTTTTTCGAAATCGTAGGGCACCTCAGAAGCTCGCAAAAACCATTCTCTTAGAGGAGGTGCCAATTCTTCGTCACAACCAGGGGTGCTGGAAAATGATTTTCGACTACGACGCCAGAAACCCAATGATCATAGGGTCTCTTGGGCTCAGGATACTTCCAAGTTTTCCTGACTTTGAGTGGCTCGGGACAGGCGATTTCATTACAATCAGCCCCATAGAAAATAAGCCCGGACGGCGAAAAAAAGGTGTGAACATGACCGGAACCTTGCGCACGATGGTCCGATTGCTGCCATCGAAACCTGAACGGGAAGAACGGAATACCGAGATGGCTGCGCCGCGGCCTCCTGCTCGGTATGGAGCGAGCAACTGAGTCGGTTAGTAGCCATTTCAATTATGTTCCGGTGAAGTCCCTTGACCGTCGACGGCGGCTCTCGTGGATGCGGCTCCTGCCGGACAAGGCCGCACTGCCCCAGTAAGCAGACCAGTTCGCTTGCAGCCCAGAGCGGCTGATGTGTGCCAATTCCAGACATCCCATATACGGTTAGGCGGTAGGGGATTTCGATCCCACAAACGTGGACACCACCGCCGTGGCCGCCAGAGGGACTTCGAGCAGTATTCGTAGCAAACGCGGGGCCGGCCAAGGATATGAGACAGCACGGGATTAGACGCGCGCCTCCATCTGCCGCTGGCTGCGCCCCGCGCACGACACGCGCTCGGAGCGGGCCTCTCGTTCTCATCGCAGTGATGCCGGCTTTAGTATTCGGGACAAGGGCGGTAATTTTTGGGAGAAATCTCCCCTGATCTTGGCGCAGCCGAAAGGGCGCCAAGCCAACGCTTGGCCGGCCGGTTGGTGTCAGTGATGAGTTTCTTCTCCTCAGTCCAAGCGAGGCGGCAACACCTCTTTTGCAAGCAATTTTCGCACTTGGATGATACCTTCCTCGCAATTATCGCGCGAGGTGCTGCACTATGTCGATCAACTCGCGGTGTGCGGCGCTGGTCGGATCGCGCAATTCGGCTCCCGAGTGCTCGTCTGTGAGCCGGCTCAGGCGCAACAGCTCGCGCAGGCGTTGTCGCCGATTGAGTTGCAGATCCGACGGCCGGCGGGTGAACAGGAGCCGCCGCATTTCGCCCGGGCCGAAAAGATGGCTGAATTCCGATGCTGTCACATAGATCAAGAAGAGTGCGAGGATCCACAGGGAGATGGCGGAAAAACGGTGCCACGAGAAGGTCGTCATCAAATAAGCGATGAAGTCGCCCGGCGGATTGCCCTCGAGCGCGAAGTGCACGAACCGCTCGAGCAGGCGCGCCAAAAACACAACAACCCAGTAAAACGCGGTCTTGAACAGGATGGGTTGGATCAGCGGAGCCCGATCGTAGCGTCTCAATAACGCGATCTTGTTGGCGACCAAGCACCGCTTTGCCGACAACCAGTGCGGCCACCGTGGCGAGCATGAAGTTGCTGACGGCGACGAGATATTGGGCGACAAGCAGATTTGTTGTCAGTACGATAAAATTGAAGCCGACAAAGAAGAAGATCGTCGGCGGCAACGCTTCCCGCACCTCGTGCAGAAGCCGGGCGCCGATCCGACGTGCAATCCCGGCAGAAATCCCGGTCGGCTCGGCCAGACGGCTGTCATTATATGTGATGGGCTTTGTCCTCATGTGATTGGTCCTGTATGACGCTCACTGGGCGGGTATCGTGACGACGGGAGCCGACCCCTTCACTCCGGTATCGGCGATCGAAAACAGCAGCATGATGATCGCGAATGTGTTCTTGGATTGGATGTCGGTGTCAGCGATCCAGAACCATCTTCTGTCGTATTGCACGGCAACGTAGGCATCTTGCGGCGGCGTATCCGTGACCAGGACCCGCAAAGGCGGGCCGCTCAGCGCTCCCGCCGCCTGAGCGTCGACCAGCCCTGGCGTAGCCTTCCCTTGCACGACATCTGACTCCGGCACCCGCACGATTGCGGCGAATTCGAGCATGATCTGCAGCATCGAACGCGTCATCATGTCGATCTCGTCGTCTCTCCCCGAGTAGCCGCCATAATTGACTTTGAGTTCCCGTAGGTCGGGCTTTATCCCAAGGATACTCTTTAATTCCGTACCCCTCGCTGCGAGCTGCGGATCCTTGCTCGGTCCGAAGATGAGCACGGAACTCTCGGCACTGTCCTTGGGACGCTCGATGCGGATCTGGATGGCGCCGGCGAGCTGACCCTCGCGCATGAGCTCGACGAGACGGGTAAATTTTGGGTCGGCCGGGCGCCGGAGCCGGTTCGACTCGTTGTTGAGACCATTGATCGAATCCAACATTATCGGCATGATGCGGTCTGCAGAGTAACCCGACTGGAGCATGAACAGGACCGAACTCGGCGGCACTGGCGTCATCAGCCTCTTCAAGAAATCGACCCCGGTGAGCGGTGAATAAATCACTGTAGGTCGGTCAGTATAGGTGCCTGCTGCGTTCGCGCTGCCACTTGCCGTGAAAGGACCGACGAGGGCCGCATTGAAGTTCCCTGCCGTGAAGCTCCCGCCAATCGCGCTTTGGAGTTGGTAGCCGGCAATCACCTGAGCGACCTCCAGAAAGATCGGCATATCCGCATAACGCAGCTTGACTATGTTGAGGAGGGTCTGCTCCTTCCAGGAATTACCGATCGCGCTGGCATAGTCGATCCTGTCGTGCGGCACTGTTCCCGGCCCGATGCTGGTGCACGCCGCTACCAAGGATGTCAAAACAGCGGCGGCAAGTCCTCGGGGCATAGCTATTCTACATTGCTCGCAGCTCGAACACGTTGAAGTGCCAAGGGGCGTGATCAATGTAGAGGCCGTTATCAAGGACGTCGGTGCCATCGCGATCGTAAACCTCGGTCCCCATCAGATCGGTCAAGCGGACTTGCTTGCCGCGGAATTCTGGGAAAGGCACCGGCAATTGGCATTGCGCCTGGTTTCCGGCGTAATTAACCACGACGACATGGCGGCTGCCGTCCTCGCCAGCCCAGGCGTAGGCGACAAAGCCGCCCGAAGTCCAGTTGCCGGACCAGGCCGGCAGCGGTTGGATCTGTGACCAGGTGCCGTCGCGGAAGGCCCTGGTCTTTAGGACCTCTAACAGCTTGGCGTAAAAGCAGGTAATCTCAGGATTCGCCGGCTCGATCGGGCCGCGGCCGAGATGGGTCGGTACCCGCACTTGCGCGCCCTCGAATTGACCCTGATGGAAGAAGCGCAGGCCTGGAGCGAGATAGGTAATGACCGCCGCCGCCCGGTGCTGCGGCCAAGGGAATTCGGACGCTGCCCGCGGCTCGTCATGGTTTTCGAGAAAGCGGGTGAGCTTGTCCTGGTAGTCGAGGCCGGCGAGCAGGTGATCGCTGATCGGCCTGACGTTGCCCTCCCTCAAACGGTCGTAGAGCCGCTTGTCGTAGCAATAGTCGAAGCCCTGCTGCTGCAACGTCCATTCGAGGTCCCAGTAGACCTCGGCCATGAAGGTGAAAGCGGGATACTGAGCGTGTACCGCTGCCGTCGCCTTCGGCCAGAACGGCTCCGGCGTGATCCCCCAGGTGCGCTGGAAAATCTCGGGCAGCAGCAGCATCGCCATGTCGCAGCGCACGCCGTCGCACTTGCCGGCAATCGCGATCAGCTCGTCGATGCGCGCCCGCTGCAATTCGGGATTGGCGTAGTTGAGCTGCAAAGTGTCTGGCCAACCTGGAAAATTGGGGTCGCGGCCATAGGCCAGAATCTTCGGTCCTCGGTTGGTGTCGACCCGCAAGTAATTCTCCGGCGCGCCCGCGAGCGCCTCCTCGCTGCCTTCGACATAATAGTCGGGATGGGTCTTCACCCAATGATGGTCGGGGGCGGTGTGGTTCGGCACAAAATCGAGCAGCAACTTGATGTCGCGCCGCGCCAGCTTCTCGCGGAATTGCTCGAGCGCCGCGTCGCCACCCAGCGCCTCGCCGACGGCGTACGCCGTGATCGCGAAGCCGGAGCCGCCAATATCCTCCTCGGTCAGGTCGGGCAGAACAGTTTGAAATTCGGCGCGCCATTGCGGATTACTGCGCGAAACTGCCCGCCCGGCCGCGCCGATCTGCCAGACGCTGAGCAGCCAGATCCAGTCGAAACCCTGCTCCGCAAAGCCATCGAGCGTGGCGTCGTCGATGTCGGCCAGGGTGACCCGCTTGCCGGCTTCGCGCGACAAACGCTGAAGCCAAACGCGGGTGTTGATCTGAAAAAGTGACGGATAGCGCGGCGTGGTCGCCATGGCCGACCCCCTACGCCGTCTCTTTCTCTCGGGCAAGAGCCGCTTGCGGGCCGCCTTGCAGAAAGGTCTCGGCGTCGAGCTTGCCAAAAATATCGATCAGGCCGGCGATGACCCCGGTCCAACCCGTCTGATGGCTGGCGCCGATACCGGCGCCGTTGTCGCCATGGAAGTATTCGTAGAACAGCAAATTGTCCCGCCAGTGAGGATCGCGCTGGAATTTTTCGGCGCCGCCAAAGACCGGCCGCCGTCCATTCTCGTCGCGCAGAAAGATCCGAGTGAGGCGATTGACGATTTCATGGGCGACCTCGAACAGGTTCATCAAGTTGCCCGACCCGGTGGGGCACTCGATCTTGAAATTGTCGCCGTAATACGAAAAATAGTGCATCAGGGCGCGGATAATCAGCGCATTGACCGGCATCCAGATCGGTCCCCGCCAATTGGAGTTGCCGCCAAACATGCCGCTGTCCGACTCCGCCGGCAGATAGCTCACGCGATATTCCTGACCGCCCGCCGAAAAGACATAGGGGTGCTCGGCGTGGTAGCGGGAGAGTGAACGAATCCCGTAGGGGCTCAGGAACTCGTTCTCATCGAGCATGCGGGTCAGAATCCGGCGCAACCTGTTCTGATTTACCAGTCCCATGATGCCCCGCTCGGCGACTCCCAAATGGCCCGGCCCGGTTTCATGGATCGACTCGCGGAGCTCCGGCATGCGCCGCAGCCGCTCCTGAACTGCCGCCGTCAGTCTGGGAACCCGATCGCGTTGCCATTTGTCTACGGCCGTCGTGGCACAGAGCGGTAAGAGACCCACCATCGAGCGGACCTTGAGGCGGGTGGCGGTGCCATCGGGCAAACGAAGCACGTCGTAGTAGAAGCCGTCCTCCTCGTCCCACATGCCGTCCGGGCCGATCTCGTTCATCGCGCGCGCGATCAGCACGAACTCCATCGCGTAGTTCGCCGCCAACTCCTCATAGGTTGGGTCTCGTGCGGCGAGCTCGAAAGCTATCTCGAGCATGTTCTGGCAGAACAAGGCTACCCAGGCGGTACCGTCGGCCTGTTCCAGATGGCCTCCGGTGGGCAACGGCGCACTGCGGTCAAAAACGCCGATATTGTCGAGCCCGAGAAACCCGCCCTCGAAGAGGCTTCGGCCGAAGCGGTCCTTGCGGTTCACCCACCAGCCAAAATTTTGTGCCAGCCTGCCGAACACCCGCTTCAGAAAATCGAGATCGGTTTGGCCGCGCACCGCCTGCTCCATGCGATAGAGAAAGATCGCTGCCCAGGCTTGCACCGGAGGGTTGACATCGCTGAAGTTCCACTCATAGGCCGGGATCTGGCCGGTCGGATGCAGGTACATCTGGCGGAGCAGCAGGTCGAGCTGCTGTTTGGCGAAATCGATGTCGACAGTCGCCAGGGCAAGCGTATGGAACGCCAGGTCCCACGCCGCAAACCAGGGGTACTCCCACTTGTCCGGCATCGAGATGACATGGTCGCCGATCATGTGGAACCACTCGCGGTTGCGCACCTGACGCGGCGTCGGCCGCATCGCATCGTAGCCATGTTCCTCGAGCCATTTGTCGGTGTCGTAAAAGAAGTACTGCTTGCTCCACAGCATCCCGGCCAACGCCTGCCGCATCACACGCGCCGCATCTTCGCTGATGCGGGTCGGGGTGATCGCCTGATAGAACGCGTCGGCCTCGCGTCGGCGCTCCTCGATGATTTGATTGAATTGCCTGCCGAACGGGTCTCGGGAGGCAGCGTTGCTCAATCTTAGCCGGACGACGGCGGTTTCGCCCGGCGCCGACATCAAGCTGATAGTGCGCGGCGGCCTTGGTCCCCGTCTGATTCGGGTTGACGGCGTCCTCTTTGCCCGACACGACATAATTGTTGATCCCGTCCTTGACATAAGGCGTCAGCGTTGGGCGTGCCGAAGATCCGCTCGTTGTTCGTGTCGTTTTCGGTGAACAAGCAGGTGCGGATTTCCGTCGCAATGCAGCAGGAAGCCACCGAGCTCGGCATGCGACGTTTCGATCGTGACGGTGGTTTGCCCCGGCATCTGCCGCAAGGAGGGTTTCGGCTGGTCCGGCCACCATGTCCAAGTGTTGCGGAACCACAACGTCGGCAGCACGTGGATCGAAGCCGCCTCGCGTCCCCGGTTTGCGATGCTGATCTGGATCAGGATATCGGTCGGCGAGGCCTTCGCATATTCGACAAACACATCGAAATAACGGTCATCGTTGAAGATGCCGGTATCGAGTAATTCGTATTCCGGATCATTGCGGCCGCGCCGCCGGTTCGTTTCGATCAGATCGTTGTAGGGAAATGCGTTCTGCGGATATTTATAGAGATACTTCATGTACGAGTGGGTCGGCGTGCTGTCGAGGTAGAAGTAGTATTCCTTGACGTCCTCGCCGTGATTGCCCTCGCTATTGGTCAGGCCGAACAGCCGTTCCTTGAGGATCGGGTCCGTGCCGTTCCACAGCGCCAAGGCGAAACACAGCCGCTGCTGGTCGTCGCTGAACCCGGCGAGGCCATCCTCGCCCCAATGATACGCGCGTGAACGGGCCTGGTCGTGCGTGAAGTAGTTCCACGCATCGCCGTTCTCGCTGTAGTCCTCGCGAACGGTGCCCCATTGGCGCTCGCTGAGATACGGCCCCCATTGCTTCCAAGGCACCCCTCGCGCGCGCGCCTCATCCAGTCGCATTTGTTCCGCAGTCTTGGTCGGTTCCGGGGCTGGTCCGCTTGGCCACAGTCTCCTCCTACCTGCAATCATCGGTCGATGCTGGATATTTTTTCAGGCGTTCTGCCGGGTTCGCCTCACGCGGTGCGCTAAGCTCTACCCAGGCTCGGAGATTGGCAAGTAGAAATCAACCCCGCACCGTGATGGCGATCCACCACCTGAAATTGCAACAAGTAACCCCCCTTGTTGCCTCTGCCGCGAATCAGCAGCAATAATCTCACAACGGTTGTGGCAGCAAACAGTCGAGAGTCGCTGCGTCGTTCTCGCCGTGCCCCGATCGTCGGATAGGGACTGAACTAGTCATACGATGCCATTGCGGCGATTTTGGCGTCGTCGCTTCGCGGCGAGAGACCATTTGAATACGACGGTGCCGGGGCTGAAGACACCAGCTTGACGCCGGCCCAATCAGTGCCTCAGCAAAATCGCGATTTCAGCGGATCCGAGGATCGCGTAAAGGCCGCCGAAAGCGATTTCGCACACACGACTGTATCTGTAGGCGTCCTGTTCTCGCTCGTCGATAGGGCGTGAAGGAGTGCCTCGTTGTCGCCATACGCGCCGACCAATGAGAAAGCATTGTTGCCGTCTGTCAACCTCCACTCATTTGGACTTTCCTTTATGGCCGAAATACGCGTAGGCCCCTACCGTTAGGAAATTTATCAAAACTGCGACCACGTTCCATGCGATCACTGGTCGCGAAGCAATCAAAATCCCGTAGTAGACCCAGAGGATCTGAAAAGTGCCCATGATTGCGGCCATCATCGGGTACATACCCGCGCGCGACCGACGTTTGAGCATGCTGACCAAATCCGGCACGGCAGCAAAGGTCGTTCCCATACCCGCGAGAAAGCCGAAGATCTCGGAACGTTGGAGCCCCGGGAAAAACAAACTCTGCGTGTCGCGTGGAGCCAGGTCCTGGCAACCGTAGAGCGTGATCAGGCTCAGGAAAAGGACAACAAGTGTTATTCTATTAGATGGGCCCATCACGACAACCGAATCCCAGGGGTCAGACGAGGTCGCGGCCGGTGCGTGATAGGTGGCGAATTAATTCGTTGACCACTACGAACTCACAATCATCCGCACGCACTAACTTAGACCAATTTTTGCGCTCCGGACTGTACTTGCGCCGCAAGGAGCGGCGACGCCGCGCGGCTGGTCAGCTCTTGATCTTCCATTCGCCGGCCGGCGTGCGGCACCAGGTGAGGCGGTAGTCGCGAGGTGGCGGCCTTCCTGCGACGATGTGATGGCGCACCAGGTGGCAAGCCATGCCACCAGAATGGAACACCTTGAGTATGGTTGAGGTGCCCGAGCTTTTCGTCTCCGGATTACTCCACGAGTTCGGACTGGCCCACCTTGCTCGGCTCTACCGAATTTAGCCGCGCCACGCTCTCGAACAACATCTGGTTATCAGAAGGCGCAAGACCCTGGCCAAAGTTTCCCGAGAACGGGATGACTTGGGCCTTTGCCGCCAGGGGCAGAAGGGCGGATATCGCGAGCGCCGCCGACAAGCAGTGTAGTGACCAGGGTCGCATGCATCTCTCCTTCTCGTCCTCGGCGCCACTGCGCCCGGCCAATACGGCTATGCACCAAGCGCCAGCGCAAGCGCAAGCGCAAGGCTCTGTGGTCACGGTTCAGCTGGAGACCACAATGATTTCCTTTTACCACCTGCTGACCGGCCGAACGGCCAGCGGCTGTTCTCGCGTCAGCTGAATTTCTTCCGCTTCATGGCGGATCACGAGGCATTCGCCTCCACGCAGCGCGTATTCCACCTTTTCCTGACCGATTTCGATTTCCAGCATCTGGCCGCGGTAGGTGACGGGAAACCGAAGTATGGCGTTGTCCTCTGGCGCGCGACGCGGCCAAAATGACAATGTCCCGTCATCGTCCCGCATGCCGCCGAGCCCATAAGCGAGCATCATCCAAGTACCGCCCATTGAGGCGATATGGCAGCCATCCTTTACGTTACCGCCCACGTCGGCCAGGTCCATCAGTAGTGCCGCCATCCCGTACCGAATTGATTTGTCTATATCACCGACCTCCGCTGCGATGATTGCCTCAACGCAAGACGACAGCGACGAGTCGCCGGTGGTCAAAGGGTCGTAAAATTCAAAGTTACGTTTCTTTGCTTCGGCGGAGAACGCGTTTCCCAGCAGGAACATGGCCAGCACCACGTCTGCCTGTTTGATCACCTGCTTACGATAAATATTGAGCGGATGGTAAAATAGCAGCAGCGGATAGCGGTCGCTCGGCGTGTTCTGGAAATCCCAGGGCTCTCGATCAAGAAAACTGTCATCTTGTGGGATTATCCGAAGCTTCTCATCATATGGCACATACATGCTCTCCACCGCCCGTACCCACGCCTCCGGCTCAGAGGGTTCGAGCGCCGTTTTTTGTACCAGCGCGTTATATGAATCTGGGTATGTCGCCTGCAGGCGCTGCACCGTCTCGGCAGCGTAGCGCAGGTTTTCGCGGGCCATCAAGTTAGTGTATGCGTTGTTGTTCACGACGGTGTTGTATTCGTCAGGCCCGGTGACGGAGTTGATGCAGAATTTCCCTTCTTTTGCCTCCGAGTAGAAGCCTAGGCTCAGCCATAGGCGTGCCGTCTCCACGAGCATCTCGGCGCCGCAGTCCCGCAGGAACGGCTCGTCGCCCGTCGCCTGCACGTACTTGCGCAGCGCATACATGATGTCTGCGTTAATGTGGTATTGCGCGGTTCCGGCTGCGTAGTATGCCGATGCTTCTTCCCCGCTGATGGTGCGCCACGGGAACATGGCGCCTCGATGGCCCAATTGCCTAGCGCGGGCTCTTGCCTGCGGCAGCATCTTGTAGCGAAACGTCAGCAGGTTCTTTGCGATCCGCGGGGAGGTATAGATCAGGAACGGCAGCACATAGATTTCGCTGTCCCAAAAATAATGCCCCTCATACGCTTGTCCGGTTAGGCCTTTCGCCGGCACACCCGCATCTTCGGCGCGCGCTGAGGCCTGCAGGATATGAAAAAGGTTGAAGCGGATCGCTTGTTGAATCTCCACGGTGCTGCGCTTCGTGCGTTCTTCTCTGATATCCCTCACCCGGACATCGCTGCGGCGCCAGAAATCGTCCATGTACTGTTCTTGCGAGGCGAGCAGCTGCTGGAATCCCTGGGTCACAATACGATCCATGGTCCACTCGGCACGGCCGCAAAGTTCCTCAACCGACGCCGTCTGCGATGTGTGATAGACCATGTATTTGGTGAGGCGGATCGGACTGTCGGGCAGAGCTTCAATTGTGTAGGCGACTTGGCCGAAATCCTCGGTGTGAGCAACTTTGTGGGCATGCGGGCAGGCGGTCTCTAATGAATGGTCAGTGGCACACGCCAGGGTCAAGCGGCTCTTTTCCGTCGCGTGGCACAGCACGATCCGTTGGTCTTTGGCGTAGCTGGCGCGGGGATGGAGCACCCGCCCTGCAAAGAACCGCGTCTGTCGCGGATCGTTAGCGTCAGTGACGGTGCTCGGTTCATTTACTGCCATCTCCGAAGAGATCACGAGGGATGCCGCCGCATTAAGAAGAGTCACCTTGTAGGAGATGGCGGCCACGTGCCTATTGGCGAAAGACACCAAACGCCGGGATGTGATCAGCACCTGCTTGCCGGCAGGCGTCTCCCAGAGGATCTCCCGGTCGAGCGTCCCGGACTTCATGTTGAGCCGACGGTCGTAGCTCAAGAGGTTCGCATTGGGCAGCCAGAAGGGCTCGTCGTCGACGAAGAGCTTGATTATCTTGCTGTCGGTCACGCCTATGATGGTCTGGCCGGTTTTCGCGAAGCCATAAGCGTCTTCCGGGTACACGATCGGGCGGGTTTCATAGAAGCCGTTGATGAGCGTGGTGTTTTCGGCATTGGGGCCGCCTTCCTCCGGGCACCCGCGCATACCGAGATATCCGTTGCCGAGCGCCAGCATTGTTTCCAGCTGGGCCAGGAATTCGGGGTGAAACCCCTTTTCGATGACGTTCCACTCGTCGGCCGGGTAATCATGCGATGGCGGCCTGAGGCGTTCATGATGGATCATCTGGGCTCTTCCTCCCTAAGCCGGCGTCGGGGGCAAGTCAGTCGGCCAGTTCGCCCGGATCGTTCACCACCAGATGCGCGCCATGGCGCCGAAGCTCCTCGGCATTCCCCTTGCGCGCGACGCCGATCACGAGGCCAAAGCCTCCGGCGGACCCGGCCTCCACTCCTGAGAGAGCATCCTCGATGACGACCGCGCGTGTAGGTTCAACCCCGAGCAGCTTTGCTGCTATCAAAAACGTATCCGGGGCAG
>CAVOWQ010000055.1:0-229663 GCA_963700195.1 uncultured Alphaproteobacteria bacterium | reverse complement strand
CACGACCGACATGGCGAAAGTTCGCCGGCGCAAGCGTGACATGGTTGATGCCGAAGATTGCCCTGCATTTGCGGAACTACAAGACAAGCGGGGCCGAATTGATCATGGGAACCGGCCGCTTCGTGGCCCCGAAAACCCTTCGAGGTGCGGCTGAATGACGGCGGCACACGGATGCTGGCGGGCGACCAGATCTTCCTCAATCTCGGAACGCACGCAGCGATCCCAAATATTCCGGGCCTGGCGGCCCGGCCGCTGACCCATATCGAGGCTCTGAAGCTGGATACTTACCCTCGCGCCTGATCGTGCTCGGGGGCGGCTATGTCGGTCTTGAATTGGCCCAGGCTTATCGTCGTTTCGGCAGCCGCGTGACGGGTGCTCAAACTCGGGGGTCAGCTGATGAGCCGCGAGGATGCAGAACGTCGCCGCGGAAGTGCAGCGAATCCTCAGTGACGAAGGCATCCAAATTCTGGTGGGAGCCAAGGCCCTCGACGCGCATGGCCGATCCGGAGAGGAGGTCAGCCTTCGGGTGCGGACCTCCTCCGGCGAGCAACAGATCGCAGGTAGCGACGTACTGGTTGCGACGGGCCGCATTCCGAACACCGCGGGGATCGGGCTTGAGGAGGCCGGCGCAATTGGATGCCCACGGCTTTATTCGTGTCGATGAGCGGCTGGAGACGGCGGCGCCCGGTGTCTGGGCGATCGGGGAATGCGCTGGCAGCCCGCAGTTTACGCACGTCTCGATCGACGACTTTCGGATCATCAGGGACAATCTGGCTGGGGCCCAGCGAGCACGCGCGATCGGCTGGTGCCATACTGCATGTTTACCGAGCCTCCGCTCGCGCATGTCGGACTGAGCGAAGGCGAAGCGCAGCATCGCCGAGGCATCGATACGCGGGTCGCGAGATTGCCGATGAATGCCGTACGGCGGACCGCGACGACAGGCGAAACGCTAGGCTTTATGAAGGTTCTCGTCGGCGGCGGCGATGACCGCGTTCTCGGCTTCACGATGATTGGCGCCGAGGCCGGAGAAGTCATGGCGACGGTGCAAACGGCGATGCTGGCGGATTTGCCATATGTGAGGCTGCGCGACGCCATTCTGGCGCACCCGACGATGGCAGAGGGATTGGGTTCGCTGTTCGAGAATGTACCGCCGCGATCCCAGCTCGGCTCATCGACGCGCGCTGGGTGACCCGGGGAGGCTCTGCATTGTGAACCCACCCGATGGTCACTGCCGATGTCGGTCTTGGTCGCGTTCATTGCGTCGGTCGCCGCCTCGCGCCGCTGCAATTCGGCCTCGTAGAGGTGCGCGCGCAGCATGGAAAAGGCATGGGCGCGGTTCTGGTGCTGCGAGCGCTCGCTCTGGCACTGCACGACGATGCCGCTCGGCATGTGGGTGATGCGCACCGCGCTGTCCGTCTTGTTGACGTGCTGGCCGCCCGCGCCCGACGAGCGATAGGTGTCGATGCGCAGGTCCTTGTCGTTGATCTCGACCTCGATCTTGTCATCGACCACCGGATAGACCCATACCGACGCGAAGCTCGTGTGGCGGCGCGCGTTCGAGTCGAACGGCGAAATCCGCACCAGCCGATGCACGCCGCTTTCCGTCTTAGCCAGCCATAAGCGTCGGGGCCGTTGATCCTGACGGTTGCCGATTTGAGCCCCGCTTCCTCGCCGCCGCTCTCTTCGAGCCGAGCACACCACCCAACAGTTGTATCGCTAAAATCCTTCTTTGCTGAATCTGGAGAAAATCTGCAGTAGTAATCTCTTAAGTTGCAATCTCCCACCCATGCTGCGATGTCCGCGCTTTCGAATATGTAATGCAAAAAAAAGCAATTTTGCGGTCGGCTTGCGTCAATCTTTCTGAAACTCCCGCCGCCCGCAACGGTTGATTAACCTTGCGCCGAGTATCGTCCTCTGCGGGCGCGGCAATGACAGGGGACGGCGGGTGGACGAGAGCTTTTTCGAACGGCCGATCCTCAACTCGCCCTATGCCTATCCCGCCCGGCACTGGGAACTCGACCCTGATGGTCAGCCGACAAACCGCATCATCGATACGCGCCGCGACTCCAGACTGCTCACACCAATACCGAAACCGCAGCGGCGTCGCACGTCAGCCAGCCAGGGCCATGGGCTGTCCCAGCCGAGCAGAAATACAATCCGACGCCGATCATCAACGAAATCCGCCGCCACGTCGCGGCCTGGCGCAATTTGAGAAACCCAAACCAGTGGCAGGTCACGCCGGAGACGGCGCGACTACTGCAGCACTGGCGACATCATCAATTCGATAAATTTCAGCCCTTCTTCTGCCAGATCGAGGCGGTCGAGACTGCAATCTGGCTCGCGGAGGTCGCCTCCGATCGTACGGCACCGGGCATTAAGATTTGGAAGCACATCCGTGGCTCGAACGAAGAGGCAAACCCCGAGCTGGTGCGCATCGGCGCTGAAACTAGCGACCGGTGCCGGCAAGACCACTGTCATGGCGATGCTGATCGCCTGGCAAGCGGTCAATGCGGCGCGCCACCCCGGCACTCGGCAATTCTCGCGGGCTTCCTGATCATCACGCCAGGCATCACGATCAACGACCGCTGCGCGTGCTGCTGCCGAACGATCCGGACAACTATTACCGCACGCGCGAGCTGGTGCCGGACGACATGCTTGGCGACATCGCGAGCGCCAAGATCGTCATCACCAACTACCACGCCTTCCACCGGCGCGAGAACGATGGATCCTCCAAGGTCGGCCGCGCGCTTACTGCAAGGGCGACGGCCCGCCGCTCAGACGCGACCGAAACCGAAGGTCAGATGCTGCGGCGCGCCTGCGGTGAACTGATGGGGCTCAAAAACATCGTCGTCATCAATGACGAGGCGCATCACTGCTATCGCGAAAAGCCGCAGGCCGACGAGGCGAAGACCTGAAGGGCGACGACAAGGAGGAAGCGAAGAAGAACAACGAGGCCGCGCGGCTCTGGATCTCGGGCATCGAGACCGTCAAGCGCAAGCTCGGCGTGCGGGACGTCTACGACCTGTCGGCCACACCGTTCTTCCTGCGCGGCTCAGGCTATCCCGAGGGCACGCTGTTCCCGTGGACCGTCAGCGACTTCTCGCTGATGGACGCGATCGAGTGCGGGATCGTGAAGTTGCCGCGCGTGCCGGTCGCCGACAACTAATCCCAGGCGGCGAGATGCCGAATCTACCGCGATCTGTGGGAGCACATCGGCGACGAAGATGCCGAAGAAGGGCCGTGGCAAGTCCGGCGAACTCGATCCGCTCAGCCTGCCCGGCGAAGCTGCAGACGGCGCTCGACGCGCTGTACGGCCACTACGAAAAGACCTTCGAACTGTGGGAGGAGGCCGGCATCGGTGTCCCGCCGGTTTTCATCGTCGTGTGCAACAACACCTCGACCTCAAAGCTGGTCTACGACTTCATCTCGGGTTTCGAGCGCACGAGCGAAGAGGCGATGGCCGCTTCGTCCAGGGCCGTTTCGAGCTGTTCCGCAATTATGACGAATACGGGAAACGGCTCGCGCGCCCGCGACACGCTGCTGATCGACAGCGACGCAGCTCGAGTCCGGCGATGCGCTCGACCACGAGTTCCGGACCATGGCTGCCGACGAGATCGAGCGCTTCAGCAGCGATCGTCAGGATCCGCGAAAGACGACTTCCGCGCTGGCGAAAAGATCACCGACCAGGATCTGCTGCGCGAGGTCATGAACACCGTCGGCAAGGCGGGGCGGCTCGGCGAGAGCATCCGCTGCGTCGTGTCGGTCTCGATGCTGACCGAGGGTTGGGACGCCAACACCGTCACCCACATCCTCGGCGTCCGCGCCTTCGGCACCCAGCTGCTCTGCGAGCAAGTCGTCGGTCGCGGGCTGCGCCGTCAATCCTACGATCTGAACGAGAAGGGGCTGTTTCAACGTCGAATATGCCGACGTGCTCGGCATTCCGTTCGACTTTACCGCCAAGCCGGTGGTCGCGCCACCGACCAGGCCAGCTAAGACCGTGCGCGTCGAGGCGGTGCGGCCGAGCGAGATGCGCTGCGAAATCACCTTCCCTCGCGTCGAGGGTTACCGCGTCGAACTTGCCTGACGAGCGTTTGACCGCAAAGTTTACGACCAATTCGGTTCTGGAGCTGACGCCCGAGCTCGTTGGCCCATCGATCACCAAGGTCCGAGGGCATCATTGGCGAGAGTGTCGACTGACATCGGCACACCTGAATGACATGCGGCGGTCGGCCATCCTGTTCCATCTCGCCCGTCGGCTTTTGTTTACCAAATTCCGCGATACCGGCGGCGACCCCAAACTCTACCTGTTCGGCCAGCTGAAGCGGATCGCCCGGGAATGGCTCGACGGCGGCTATTTACGGTGCACCGGCGGCACCTACCCGGCACAACTGATGCTATCAGGAAATACAGGATCGAGCCTGCGAGCGGATCGCGGCTGCGATCACGGCCTCGATGATTGGTGAGCACCCGGTCAAAGCCGTGCTCGATCCCTATAACCCGACCGGCTCGACCGCGTATGTCCGGTTTGAGACTTCAAAGACACTGCTGTGGGAAACCGCCCATAACCACTGCCACGTCAATTGGGTCGTCTGTGATGGCCAGTGGGAGGCGGAGTTCTGCCGCGCTGCCGAGAGCAACCCGCGCGTCCGCGCGTACGTCAAAAACCAGGCACTCGGCTTCGAGGTGCCATATCTGCTCGGTGCCACACCGAAGAAATACCTGCCGGACTTCATCGTGCGCGTGGATGATGGCCACGGCGACGAAGACCTCTTGAACCTCGTCGTCGAGATCAAGGGGTATCGCGGCGAGGACGCCAAGGACAAGGCGAACACGATGGACGCCTATTGGGTGCCTGGGATCAATAACCTCGGCAGGTTCGGCCGCTGGGCGTTCGCCGAATTCAAAGAGTCGGTCTATGCGATTCCCGCCAATTTCGACGCGCTCATTGAGCGGGCCGTCACTGCCAACGCGGAGTGAGGAACAGGCGAATGCCGAAAAAGCAAATTGAAGTCGACGCGCTGCGGCACAGGGACAAGCGCCGCAACATCCCGACCGCCGAACTCGAACCGTTCATGGGCGAAAGGGAAAAGAGCGCCAAAAGCGGTGCCGTATACGCGCAACCGCGATCTCGACCCGCAGCTCGTTTGGCGCGGCAAGGACGAACAGGACTGGTCCGACCTGGTCGTGCAGGCGCCGCCGCTCTACATCCAGGAGAAGGTCCACCCGAAGGTTCTAATCGACGATCTGCTGCGCCAATCCAAGGCGCGGCGCGGTTAGGGGGCGGCCCAATGCTGGACCTGTTCGC
Organism: uncultured Alphaproteobacteria bacterium; assembly: GCA_963700195.1. Taxonomy (GTDB): domain Bacteria; phylum Pseudomonadota; class Alphaproteobacteria; order ATCC43930; family CGMCC-115725; genus AP-15. Next base: position 224,358 of record CAVOWQ010000055.1, on the reverse strand, counting down.
CGATTTCAACGGGCTGCCGGACAAGGAGGCGCTGACCGAGTTCTACCAGCACGAGGCCAACTGGTCGAACCGGATGATCCTCGGCGACAGCCTATCGGTGATGGCGAGCCTCGCCGAGTGCGAGGGGCTGCGCGGCAAGGTCCAGTGCATCTACATCGACCCGCCCTACGGCATCCGCTTCAACTCCAATTTCCAGTGGTCGACAACGAGCCGCGACGTCAAGGACGGCAACAAGGACCACATCACCCGCGAGCCCGAGCAGGTCAAAGCCTTCCGCGACACCTGGCGCGACGGCATCCACTCCTACCTCACCTATCTGCGCGACCGCCTGACCGTCGCACGCGAACTGCTCACCGACAGTGGATCGATCTTCGTGCAGATCGGCGACGAAAACGTTCACCGCGTCCGCGCGCTTATGGATGAGGTGTTTGGTGACGAGAACTATGTCGCCGCGATCCTTTACCGAACGACGGGAGGCCTTGCCACCAAAGGCCTAAGTCGCATTGGCGATAACATCCTCTGGTTCGCCAAGAATTTTGACACTGTCAAAATCCGACAATTTATTCGAAAAATCGCATGTCGAAGACCAGAGGTTACCGAAGCTCAGCTACTCTGATGGTTAACGTGTCCCGCATTAGCCACGAACGACAATCATGGAACATGCACCGTGCCACAGATCAACCGGCTGTTTCGCTATGATAATGTAACTGGCCAGGGCGGTGCTGAGCAAGAGAGCCCGCTGTATCTTAATGGGCAGCGCTTTGACCCCCCAAAGAACACGCACTGGAAGGCCAACTACCCTATTGGAATGGAACGTATCAGAAAAGCTAATCGACTTTTGAGCGGGAGTAAAACTGTCAGCTACAAAAGATTTTTCGATGATTACCTTGTTAAACCGATCAATGCGACGTGGTTGGATACAGGAGTCTCAGGCTTTGCTTCTGACAAGCTTTATGTCGTTCAAACCTTACCGGATGTTATCCAACGCTGCATTCTGATGTCCACCGATCCCGGCGACTTGGTGCTTCGATCCGACCTGCGGCTCGGGCACGACGGCCTATGTTGCCGAGCAATGGGGACGACGCTGGATCACGATTGACACCTCGCGTGTGGCACTGGCGCTCGCCCGGTCGCGGATCATGGGCGCGCGCTACCCCTACTACCTGCTGGCCGACAGCCCCGAGGGGCAGCGCAAGGAAGGCGAGGTCAGCCGCACGCCGCCGAAGGAGACGCCGACGCGGGGCGACATCCGCCAGGGCTTCGTCTACGAGCGCGTGCCGCACATCACGCTGAAATCGATCGCCAACAATGCCGAGATCGATGTGATCTGGGAGAAATGGCAGGAGACGCTGGAGCCGTTGCGCGCCCAGCTAGACGCCGCACTCGGGCGCGACCCTCACCCTCCCGTCGCTGTCGCGACGGGCCCCTCCCTCTCCCGCGGTGCAGGAGAGGGGCTCGCGATGTCGGCTGATAAGCCCCTCGCCCGCACTGCGGGAGAGGGTGCCGCGCGCAGCGCGGCGGGTGAGGGTAAGGCCGCGTGGGAGGAGTGGGAGATTCCGCGCGAAGCCGCGCCCGACTGGCCGGACGAGGCGAAGACACTGCACACGCGAGTGGTGGGCGGCGCGCATTGCGCGGCAGAAGGAGATCGATGCCTCGATCGCCGCCAAGGCCGAATTCGAGTACCTCTATGACAAGCCCTACATCGACAATTCGCGCATCCGCGTCGCTGGTCCGTTCACGGTCGAGAGCCTGTCGCCGCACCGCATCGTCGCCGCCGACCAGGATGACAGCCTGATCCACGAAGCTCGCCGAGCCGCGCGGCGGCTGGCGGGATTTCGCGGCAGATGGTACTCGAAAACCTCGAAGGCCGCAGGTGTGCAGCAGGCGCACAAGGAAGACCGCATCACCTTCACCTCGCTGACCCCGTGGCCGGGCAAACTGATCTCGGCGCCGAGGGGCGCTACAGCGATGGCGACCCTTCGACAGGCTCAGGAGAGCGCCGCGCCGCGATCTTGATCGGCCCCGAGTTCGGCATCGTGTCGCGGCCGGATCTCGTCGCTGCCGCGCGTGAGGCGGCCGAGGCGCGCTTCGATGTCGTAATCGCGTGCGCGTTCAATTTCGATGCGCATTCGGCGGAGCTCGATCGCATCGGCCGCATCCCGATCCTGAAGGCGCGCATGAACCCCGACCTGCACATGGCCGGCGAGCTGAAGAACACCGGCGCCGGCAACCTGTTCGTCGTCTTCGGCGAGCCCGACATCGATATCGAGCCGGTCGATGAACAGATCCGGGTCAGGATCAAGGGCGTCGATGTCTTCAAGCCGCAGACCGGCGAGATCGAGTCCGGCGGCCCCGACACGATCGCGCTATGGTTCATCGACACCGACTACAACGAGGAGAGCTTCTTCGTCCGCCACGCCTATTTCCTCGGCGCCGCGACCGACCCCTACAAGGCGCTGAAGACGACGCTGAAGGCCGAAATCGACGAGGAAGCCTGGGCGAGCCTCCACAGCGACACCTCCCGCCCGTTCCCCAGACCCAAATCCGGCCGCATCGCCGTCAAAGTCATCAACCACCTCGGCGACGAGGTGATGAAGGTGTTTTCGGTACGATGAGCGATGAAGACGCGCAGATTGCAGTGAAAAAAGCGTCAAGGTGCTACGCTTAATTGCTGAAGGCCACAGTTACAGCCAAATCGTTGATGGTAATTCCGAGATTAACTATCGCGATATCTTCGACGCGGCAGAAAGAGGCCTTGAGTTTGGATGAGACGCCCTCGGAGTATGATGAGCGGATGGCCGCCATCAAACGCAAACACCCGCGAGCCTACGAGCGATGGACACAAAATGAAGATACCCGTTTGGCGGCCATGTACTCCGAGGGGACCCCGCTTGACGAGCTTGCGGTACGTTTCCAGCGGCAGCCGTCTGCAATCCGGTCTCGCTTAGAGAAGTTAGCTCTGAAGCCAGGTCAGGTGCCATTCTAGAGCTATTGGATGCAATTTCGCATCGCTGACACTTTTACCGCGAGTCTCGCCCGGCTGAACGGGGCGGAGAAGAAAGCCGTCAAGACGACCGCCTTCGACCTTCAACTGAACCTGTCGAGCCCGGGTCTACGCTTTCATCGGCTCGAACGGCCCCGCGACCCGAATTTCTGGTCGGTTCGCGTCAATGAAGACGTTCGTCTGATCGTCCATCGAACGTCCACGAGCGTGCTGCTCTGTTATGTCGGGCACCACGACTCAGCCTACGCGTGGGCCGAGCGACGCCGGATCGAACGCCACCCGACGACGGGTGCGGCCCAACTCGTCGAACTCCCCGAGCGGGTGGACCCGCGAGTCAAGCCCGCGGGTGACGAAGAGGAACGGCCGCGGCCGAGCGCTGCCGCGGCAACCGCTCCCAAGCCGCTGCTGTTCGCCAGAGATCACTGACGACACGCTGCTCGGCTACGGGGTGCCGCCCGAATGGCTCGACGAGGTTCGGAGAGCCAACGAGGACACGCTCTTCGACATTGCCGAACGGCTGCCGCAAGAAGCTGCCGAGGCCTTGTTGAACCTGGCGACGGGTACCACCCCGGCGATGCCCGAACGGGCGCCGATCGAGGCCGATCCGTTCGCCCATCCCGACGCGCAACGCCAATTCCGGGTGCTGACCAATATCGAGGAACTGGAACGGGCGCTCGATTACCCGTGGGACAAATGGGCGGTCTTCCTGCATCCGGCGCAGCGGCGGCTGGTCGACCGTGACTACAACGGACCCGCCCGGATCAGCGGCAGCGCCGGCACGGGCAAGACGATCGTGGCATTGCACCGGGCGGTTGCCTTGGCCCGGCGACACCCGCAAGCACGCGTGCTGCTGACGACCTTCTCGAAGGCCCTGGCAAACGCGCTGCGCATCCGGCTGCGGACCCTGACCGGCAACGAGCCGGAGATCGCCGACCGGATCGCCGTCCATCCGGTGACGGGGATCGGATACGACCTCTACACGGCGGCGTTCGGTCAGCCGAACATCGCCCCGCCTGCGCTGATCGAGACGCTGCTGCGCCAAGCCGCTGCGGAGGTTCAGGGGCACCGGTTCTCGCCGCGGTTCCTGATCGGCGAGTGGCGCGAGGTCGTCGACGCGTGGCAACTCGCGACTTGGGAGGACTACCGCGATGTCGCCCGGCTCGGCCGCAAGACCCGCATCGGCGGCAAGCAGCGCGAGATCCTGTGGTCGATTTTCGAGCGCGTGCGGGCCGGTCTGGCCGAACGCAAGGCCGTCACATGGCCCGATCTGTTCGGTCGCGTCACGGCGCACATGGCCGCCGAACAAATCCCCGTTCGATTTTGTCGTCGTCGACGAGGCGCAGGATGTCGGGGTCGCCGAATTGCGGTTTCTCGCCTCGCTCGCCGCCAACCGCGCGGACGGCCTGTTCTTCGCCGGCGATCTCGGACAACGGATCTTCCAACAGCCGTTTTCGTGGCGGTCTCTCGGCGTCGATGTGCGCGGCCGGTCCTATACGCTGCGCATCAACTACCGCACCTCACACCAGATCCGCGCTCAGGCCGATCGGCTGTTGCCTCCAGCGCTGGCCGATGTCGACGGCGAATGCCGAGGATCGCCGCGGCACCGTGTCGGTGTTCAACGGCCCGGCCCCGGCGAGTCGAGACCTTCGACGATCCGGAGCAGGAGGCCGAGGCCGTTGGCGAATGGATCGCCGCTCGGGTTGGAGAAGGCGTTCGAGCCGCACGAGATCGGCGTCTTCGTTCGCTCGAACCGCGAGTTTCGCCGCGCGCGGAACGCGGTCAAACAAGCCGGTGTTCCGGCGATCGAACTCACCGACAGGATCGAGGTCATGCCGGGCAGGGTCGCGATCGGCACGATGCATCTGGCCAAGGGTTTGGAATTTCGCGCCGTCGCCGTCATGGCGTGCGACGACGAGGTCATCCCGTTGCAGGAGCGCATCGAGACTGTCGCCGACGAGGCCGATCTCGAAGACGTCTACAATACCGAGCGGCACCTGCTTTACGTCGCCTGCACCCGCGCCCGCGACCATCTCCTGGTGACCGGCGCGGAGCCAGGCTCAGAGTTCCTAATCGATCTCTGCTAACCGGGCGCTCAGTTGCCTGAACTGGCCGCGCGGCCTATATGAGAACGTATCAGAAACATGCTCCGTGGTCGGTGATGTCGTCCCTGCGTCGTTATTCCCTGCTGGTTCCCTGCCAAGGCCCGCGGCAGGGAAAAGATCTTCCCTGCCATGCCGTGCGAATCAGCTTGCAAGCTATTGATTCTGATCGGTTTGTTTCCGGAAGGACGAAAATTTTCCCGTTGTTTCCCTGTCGGCAGGGAAAATCGCGGCGTACTCGGGACCGTCCGAATTCCTCGCGGAACTTCGATCAGCTACTGGCGGTGATCGCGTCGGCGCCTTCGATGCGGGAGGCGAGGGCGGCGGCGAGGAAGCGGTCGAGGTCGCCGTCGAGCACCGCGCCGGTGTTCGAGGTTTCGACGCCGGTGCGCAGATCCTTGACCATCTGGTAGGGCTGCAGCACGTAGGAGCGGATCTGGTGGCCCCAGCCGATGTCGGTCTTGGTCGCGTTCATCGCGTCGGTCGCCGCCTCGCGCCGCTGCAATTCGGCCTCATAGAGCCGGGCGCGCAGCATCGCGAAGGCGTGCGCGCGGTTCTGGTGCTGCGAGCGCTCGCTCTGGCACTGCACGACGATGCCGCTCGGCATGTGGGTGATGCGCACCGCGCTGTCGGTCTTGTTGACGTGCTGGCCGCCGGCGCCCGACGAGCGGTAGGTGTCGATGCGCAGATCCTTGTCGTTGATCTCGACCTCGATCTTGTCATCGACGACCGGGTAGACCCAGACCGACGCGAAACTGGTGTGCCGGCGCGCGTTCGAATCGAAAGGCGAGATCGCGCACCAGCCGGTGCACGCCGCTCTCGGTCTTGAGCCAACCATAGGCGTCGGGGCCGTTGATCCTGACGGTCGCCGATTTGAGCCCGGCTTCCTCGCCGCCGCTCTCTTCGAGCCATTCGGTCTTGTAGCCGTGCGCCTCCGCCCAGCGCACATACATCCGCAGCAGCATCTCGGCCCAGTCCTGCGCCTCGGTGCCGCCGGCCCCGGCATGCACTTCGAGATAGCAGTCATTGGCGTCGGCCTCGCCGGAGAGGAGGCTTTCGAGCTCGCGCCTGCGCCGCTTCGGCGCGCAGCTTTTCGAGCGCCGCTTCGGCATCGGCGACGACTGTCGCCTCGCCCTCGGCCTCACCCATCTCGATCAGCTCGAGGGTGTCGGCGACCTCCCGCTCGATCCGCCGATAGCTGCCGATCGCCTGGTCGAGCTTGGTGCGCTCGCGCAGCAGCTTTTGTGCCGCCGCGGGATCATCCCAGAGGCGCGGATCCTCGGCCTGGGCGTTCAGCTCGGCGAGACGGCGATTTGCTGTCTCCCAGTCAAAGATGCCTCCTCAGCAGCGCCAACGACTTGTCGATGTCGTCGGCGGCCGCCTGAATTTCGGCGCGCATGGCTTACTCCGAGTTGTTGGCGTCGACGTTTTTAATATAGGCCGCCCGTGCCGCTGGCCGGAGCACCGCGCATCGGCGCCGGCGGTGGCGTTGATTCGTCGGCCTCCATCCCGCCGGTCGAGGCGATCGGGGTTTCGTCCTCGTCAGGTACGTGCTGCAGACCGAAGTTTCGGTTGTGACCGGGCTCGGTGCCGGGTTTGTAAGCCTCGTAGATGGCCGGTTCGCCGGCGCCGACCGGCAAACCCGTCGCCGCGCTGACCCGGTAGATCCGCATCCCGGGCGGCGTCCGGAACGCCGTTGCCGGAGCATCCTTCAAAGCGGCGATCATGAAGTCGCGGAATATCGGGGCTGCGACATGCCCGCCGGTTTCGTCGTTGCCGAGGCTGTCCGGATCGTCGAAGCCGACATAGACGCCCGCCACCAGGTCGGGTGTGAACCCGACGAACCAAGCGTCGCGCCAGTCGTTCGTCGTGCCGGTCTTGCCGGCGATCGGTTTGCCGACCGCCTTGACCACGGTGCCAGTCCCGCGCTCGACCACGCCCTCCAGCATCGTGACGATCTGATAGGCCGAACCGGGATCGGCGATCTGCTCGCGTGCATCCGGGATGACCGGCACCGGCTGCTGCTGCCAATCGACATTGTCGCAGCCGTCGCACGGCCGCTCGATCGGCGCGGAAAATCGTCGCGCCGTTGCGGTCTTGCACGCGGTCGATAAAGGTCGGCGTGATGCGCTTGCCGCCGTTGACCAGCATCGCATAGGCAGCCGTCATCCGCAGAGGGGTCGTCTCGCCGGCGCCGAGCACCATCGAGTACTCGCGCGGCATGTGATCCATGATGCCGAAGCTCTCGACGGTGTCGGCGATCGGGCTCGATCCCGACGATCGTGGCCGCCCTGACCGTCATCGTATCGATCGACTTTTCGATAGCGATGCGCAGCGGCGTTGGCCCGCGATACCTCACCTCCTGGCCTTCCTTCGTATAATTCCGCGGTGTCCACATCGGCAGTCCCGGGCCTTGCGGGAGCGATATCGGCGAATCGTCGATCAGCGTCGACGGGGTAAATCCGTGGTCGAGCGCGGTCAAAAAGATGAACGGTTTGATCGTTGACCCGGTTTGCCGCTTTGCCTGCGTGGCCCGGTCGAACTGGCTCGTCGCAAAGCTGAACCCGCCGCTGATCGCGAGGACGCGCCCGGTGTGCGGGTCCATGGCGACAAGGGCGCCCGAGACCTCCGGCACCTGGCACAAGGTGTAGAGGCCGGCAGCCTTGGCCACTGTTCGCCTCGGCTTTCGCCGCGTTGATCGGGTCGACCATCACGACATCGCCCGGCTTGACGACATCGGCCGCGCCGCGCGGATAAGGGCCAAAGGTGCCATTGTTGTAGCGCGGCCGCGCCCAGCGCATTTCGGAGAACGGGATGCGCCCGCTGGCGCCGTTGGCAAAGCCGATAGCCGCGCCGTCCGGCTCGCTGCGGACCACCATCGCGAGGCGCCATCCGACATCGGTCGCGACGCCGGGCACCGGCACGGCGGCGAGATGCGCCGCCCAGTCCCCCTTCGGGTCGATGCGGGCAATCGCGCCGCGCCACCCGCCATGGCTGTGCTCGTAGGCGATCAACCCGGCGCGCAACGCCTTGTCCGAAGCCGCCTGCAGTCGCGCGTCGAGGCTGGTGCGCACCGACAGCCCAGCCCCGTAGAGGACCTTTTCGCCATAGCGGGCCAGCAGGTCGCGCCGGACCTCTTCGGCGAAATAAGGGGCTTTCTCCTCTTCGGCCTCCTGGCGATGGCGAAGCTCGAGCGGCTGTGCCTGGGCCTGCGCCGCCTCCGTCTGGGTGGCCGCTCCGTCTTCGACCATTCTATCCAGAACCCAATCGCGGCGCGCTTTTGCCGTCTGCGGGAAGCGCGCCGGGCTGTATCGATTCGGCGCCTTCGGAAGCCCGGCGAGGAAAGCGGCCTCGCCGAGGGTCAGCTCGTCGAGAGATTTGTCGAAATAGGTGAGTGCTGCTGCGGCAACCCCGTAAGCACCGGAGCCGAGATAGATTTCGTTCAGGTAGAGCTCGAGGATGCGCTCCTTCGGCAACGCGGCCTCGATGCGGGTGGCCAGCAGAATCTCCTTGATCTTGCGTTCGATCGAAACCTCGTTCGACAGCAGCATGTTTTTGGCGACTTGCTGGGTGATCGTCGAGGCGCCGACCGGCCTGCGATTGGCGCGAAACCGGCTCACATCGGTGATCGCCGCGCGCAGAATCGAGACGGGGTCGACCCCGTGATGGTTATAGAAATTTTTGTCCTCGGCAGACAGAAAGGCGTTGATGACCGGTTTCGGGATCGCCTGTATCGGCACGAAGATCCGCCGCTCGGTTGCGTATTCGGCGAGTAGCCGCCCATCGCCCGCCTGCACTCGGGTCATGATCGGCGGCTGATAATGCGCAAGCTGCTGGTAATCCGGCAGGTCACGACCGAAATACCACAGTGTGATCCCGACGAAGCCACAGCCTGCAATCGCCAGCATGACTGCGCAGACAAAGAGAAACCGAAAGATCTTAACCATGTTGCTGCGGTCTGCGGACCATCTCCATGCCAAGGGCCGCCAGACCACCGTCACTCCACGAGTCCGCGCGGCCGGGCTCTCATATGCGCTATTGGCGATACCATTCCAAGCATGTTTTAACGAATGCGTTCGACCTGGTGGGCATCGTCGGCCGCGCGAGAGGATCGCCGATCGGACGAAAGGCCGACCGGACAAAACGCCATCGGACAAAACGCCGTCCGACGAAAGGATTGTGGCAGGCTGCTTTACTCTATACAGTAAGGATCGCGAAAAACCGCCGTTCGCCGACCGGGCGCCGCGCCCGGTGGGGCAATGCGACGCAAGCCCGCGGGATCGGCAGCTGCTCGGCTGCCGCCGCGCCGGCTCGCAGCGCCGGGCGATACGGACCGTAGGAACCCGAAGCCGCTAAAAGGCTCCCCTGACAAGACCATGGCCGATTTCTCCTCATCGCTTAGTGGAATAGCTTCAGGCGCCAGTGGCTTTCTTGCAGACAGAAGCGCGCCGCGGGCCGATTTTCGCGCGGCCGCGGCAGCGCGCCCCGGAGTTATGCCAGAATGGCAAAACGTATGCTCATCGATGCCACCCACCCGGAAGAGACCCGGGTGGTGGTGCTCAACGGCAATCGACTTGAAGAGTTCGATTTCGAATCATCAACTAAGAAGCAGGTAAAGGGTAATATCTACCTCGCCAAAGTTACCCGCGTTGAACCCTCGCTGCAGGCGGCATTTGTCGATTACGGCAACCATCGGCATGGTTTCCTAGCCTTTAGCGAAATTCATCCCGATTACTACAAGATTCCGGTTGGCGACCGAGAGCCGAACGACCTCGGTCCGGTACACGAGGAAGAAGAGGAGACGCGGGAAGCCGAACCCGAAGCCGCGAGCGAAGAGGGAGTTTCACTAGCAGCGGCGTTGCCCGAGCCGGTTCCTGTCCCGGCCACACCAGACGCCAGCGAGGACGAAGGACTAGACACTTCTGGTTCGCCAGCGCTCGAACCTGCGGACCCGTCGCCGCATCGGGCCGCGGGCGCCAGCGGCAGTGGCGAGCGCGCGGCAGAGATGCTTTCCAAGACGCCTCGCCCGGACGAGAGCCTGGCCGATGAGAGCCTGGCCGACGAGAGCCTGGCCGACGAGAGCCTGGCCGATGAAACCCCGGCTGAGGTGCCATGGGAATTCGCGCTTCGGGAGCCAGAGGGAGCTGCGAAAGACGCGATCACACCACAGCCCGCGGTGTCGTTTGGCTGGGCGGAGTCGGCCTTGCCGGCTGACGTGCCGCGCGATCCCGAGGTCGGTGCAACGGACGCGGCGACGCCGGAACCGGCTGCCGCAAGCGCGCTCCAGCTCGCAGCGGCTTTGGCCGGGCCGGACGACGTGGTCGTATCGGCTCTCGAATTTCCGACTGAGGCGGCGCAGGCGGACATGCTCGCCGTACCCGAGCAGAGCGCGACCACCGCTCTCGCCGAGAGCGAGGGTGAGGCCGTCGAGACGGTCGAGACGCTCGGCGGGGATGAGCTCGAAGAAGCCGAGCACCAGCGCTCGCGCACGATACGGCATTACAAGATCCAGGAGGTGATCAAGCGGCGGCAGATCATGCTCGTCCAGGTCACCAAGGAGGAGCGCGGCACCAAGGGCGCCGCCCTGACGACCTACCTTTCACTTGCCGGGCGCTATTGCGTGCTGATGCCGAATACGGCGCGCGGTGGCGGAGTATCGCGCAAGATCACCAGCATCGCCGACCGCCGCCGTCTGAAGGACATCCTCGAGGAGCTGGATATCCCCGAAGGCATGGGGGTTATTGTCCGCACCGCCGGCGCCGAACGCTCGAAAGCGGAGATCAAACGGGATTACGAATACCTGCTGCGCTTGTGGAACGAGATCCGCGATTTGACATTACGCTCAACCGCTCCCGCCTTGATTTATGAAGAGGGGAACCTGATCAAACGGTCGATCCGCGACCTCTATACGCGAGACATCGACGAGGTCTTGGTCGAAGGGGAAGAAGGCTATCGCACGGCCAAGGCCTTCATGAAGATGCTTATGCCGAGCCATGCCAAGCGGGTCCAGCCTTACCGCGATCCTCAGATCGGCTTGTTTCACCGCTTCCAAGTCGAGAGCCAGATCGACCTAATTCATTCGCCGATCGTGCAGCTGCGCTCCGGCGGCTATATCGTGATCAATCAGACCGAGGCATTGGTCGCGATCGACGTCAACTCCGGCCGCTCGACGCGCGAACGCAACATCGAGGAGACAGCGGTCCGAACCAACCTGGAAGCCGCCGAGGAGATCGCCCGACAGCTCAGATTGCGCGACTTGGCAGGCTTGATCGTGATCGATTTCATCGACATGGAAGAGCACCGCAATCAGTCGGCAGTCGAGCGGCGGCTGAAGGAGGCGTTGAAGAACGACCGCGCGCGCATCCAGGTCGGCCGGATCAGCGCGTTTGGCCTGTTGGAGATGTCGCGCCAGCGGCTGCGCCCGTCGCTCGTCGAGACCTCCACGCAGCCTTGTCCCCATTGCGGCGGCACGGGCTTCATTCGTTCGACGGAGTCGACGGCACTCTACGTGCTGCGGTCGATCGAGGAGGAAGGCATGCGGCGGCGCTCCGCCGAGATCTGCGTTTATGTTCCAACCACGGTCGCGCTCTACATCCTGAACCAGAAACGCGAACTCGCTGGTTCAGCTGGAGGCGCGTTACGCTATTCGAGTTTTGGTGGCGCAAGACGATGCGCTGATTCCGCCGGCCTTTAGACTGGAGCGGCTGCGCGCCTATGCGGCGGCCGAGCCTGCTGCTTTGCCGGCTGCACCTCTAACCCAAGCCTCGGCCTCCGACGAAGAAGAAGAGGAGGAGGAAATTGACGAGGCCGCGGAAGAGGCTGCGGAAGCTTCTGACGCGGAGCAGGAGAGCGGCGAGGCGCACAGCCGCAGCCGGCGTCGTAGGCGGCGGCGCCGCCGTCATGAAGAAGAACCCGCCGCGCCGTCGGCGGCGCCTACGCCACAGAGTGGTGACGAAACAGCAGCGGACGAGGCCGATCTCGCCGGCGAGAACAGTCGAAGCGAAAGCGAGGAAATTGACGGCGAGGAGGAGAGCGATGCCGAGCGTCGGCGCCGGCGGCGCGGCCGGCGAGGCGGCAGACGACGCGTAAGGCGGGAAAGCGGCATGGAACCAGGTTTCGAAGAAGCGCGCCCGGCGGTCGATACAGTCGAGATTTTGCCGACTCCCGAAGTCCAAGAAAGCGAGGAGACGCTGGTGGATGCGCGCGCGAGCTGGCCCGGCGAGATCGGCGCTGTGGCCATCGAAACGGCGAGCCTGCCGGCTCTTGCCGGCGATGGTCAGGCGAGCACCGAAAATATTACTGCCGCAGACCAAAGTGAACCGAGTGCGGCCGGACCCACTGACAGCGCCGGGTACGAGGCGGCGTATCCCCAGCCGTCGAAGGAAGCGCCAGACGGAGAGCGGGAGAGCCGGCCAGGATCGCTGCCCAACGCCGAGGCCGAGCAGGGGGTCCCCTACGCCGGCGAGATGGAACGGGAACTCGAATCGGCATCGAACGAACCGGAGCCACAGCATAAGCCGGAGCTGGCGCACCCAGTAGAAACCGTGACCGAAAAGCCGGCAAACCCGCGTCGCGGCTGGTGGCAGCGGCTGATCCAGTCGTAGGCCGCCAGAGACGCTTGCCCTGCCTTCGCCGCATTTCCAGCCTGAAGTGAATCATGCGGGTTGATCCGTGCTCGCCGCCCAAGCCGAGATACCCGTCATGGGCGGCGGGTCCGCAGGTCATTAAGGCGGCGCCGGTGACTTCTCGTATCCTCCGTTCAAGCGCCGCAATCGGCCTCGCGGCGTCGCTCGTCGTTGCTCAAGCCGCGGCCGCGGCCGAGAGCATCATTCGCGATACCGAGATCGAGGCCGACATACGCACCATGGTGACCCCGATCTGGAAGGCGGCGGGGCTCGAGCCGAGCTCACTGCACGTCTATCTCGTCGAAGACAAACAGATCAATTCCTTCGTCGCCGGCGGCCAGAACGAATTCATCAACAGCGGATTGATCATGCGCTCCGAAACGCCGAACCAGCTGATCGGGGTGCTCGCGCATGAGACCGGCCATATTGCCGGGTGGACACCTGACGCGCTTTCAAGAGGCGGCACGGAACGCCAGCATCGAAGGCATCATTGCGATGGTGCTCGCCGCCGGGGCCACCGTCCTCGGCAGGGGCAGCGGCGGCGGCGGGGCCTTGCTCGGGGCCCAAGGCGTCGCGGAACGCGCCTTCATGCAATATTCGATAACGCAGGAAGCCTCCGCCGATCACGCGGCCATGACCTTTTTGGATGCAAGCGGCCAGTCGGCGCGCGGGCTCCTTCAGTTCTTCCAGATCCTTCAGGGTGAGGAGATGCTCGCCGGGATCCGTGAGGATCCGTATCTGCGCACCCATCCATTGACCGCGCAACGCATCGACTACGTCCGCAACCACGTCGAGCATTCGCGATTCTCGAACGCTCCGGATTCTCAGACCAACATCGACCTGTTGAAACGGATAAAGGTCAAGCTCGACGCCTTCGTCTCGCCGCCCTCGTCGACGCTTGCGGCCTATCCTGAGAAGGACCAGTCGGTCCTCGCGCGCTATGCACGGGCGATCGCCTATTACCGGACGCCAAAGCTGGACAAGGCGCTACCGACGATCGACGGGCTGATCCGGGATTATCCGAACGACCCCTATTATCGTGAGCTCAAGGGGCAGATGCTGTTCGAGAATGGCCGCATTGCCGAAGCAGTCCAACCTTACGAGGAGGCCGTTCGGCTCGCCCCCACCGCGCCGTTGCTGCGCATCTCGCTCGCGCAAGTCTACATCGAATTGAATGATCCGAAGGTGAACAAGCGCGCAATCGCCTATCTCAACGATGCCATGCGCAGCGAGGACAAGGAAACCCAGGGCTGGCACCTGCTGGCGACCGCCTACGGTCGCGACGGCCAGATCGGCATGGCCGCCTTGTCACTGGCCGAGGAAGGTCTCGCTGCGGGAAAGAAAAAGGACGCCCAACAGCAGGCCATTCGGGCCAAGGCGCTATTGCCGAAAAACTCCGCGGGCTACAACCGCGCTGAAAACATCCATCGCGAGGCCGAGCACATTGAGGAGTCGACAGGCGGCGTCGCGAACGCGCGCTGATCGCACCTAATTCCCTCTCTAGCCCCCCCTTTTCTGCGGGAGTATTCGACGTGATGCCGTATCGCACGCCATTTGTGGCCTCCGCTCTGATCTGTGGTTTTATTGTGAGTCTAAATTGCGAACCAGCAAGAGCTGCCGAAATTCCAGCTGAGCAGCGACAAGCAATTGAGGGAATTATCCACGACTACCTTCTGCACAATCCCGACGTTTTGATCGAGGCGCTGCACGGGGCCGAAGATAAGCTGAACCGCGAGGCTGATGCCAAAGCGGAGAAGGTTCTGAGCGACCAGCGGCGCGAGATCTTCGACGACCCGGCAACGCCGGTTGGAGGTAATCCGCGGGGCGATGTGACAATTGTCGAGTTCTTCGACTACCGCTGTCCATACTGCAAGCAAGTGCTGCCTTCGCTGCAGACTTTGCTGAAAGAGGACCAGAAGCTGCGCTTTTTGTACAAGGAAATGCCGGTCCTTGGACCGGCATCAGTCACCGCGGCGCATGCTGCTCTCGCGGCTCAGCGGCAGGGCAAATATGAGGCGTTTCATAACGCAATGATGGGGACCAAAGGTCAGATCACCGACGAAACAGTTTATAAGGTAGCCGGTTCGGTAGGACTCGATGTCGACCGGCTGAAGCAGGACATGAGCGCGCCGGAGATCGGGCAGGCTCTCAAGACCAATCTGGCGCTCGCCAGCGAACTCAACATCCGCGGAACCCCTGGTTTCATCGTCGGCAACCGCATCGTCCCCGGCGCGATCGACCTCGACGCCCTGCGGAACATGGTCGCCGACGCGCGAAAGGAGTAGCTGCTTACGGCTCGTAATCCGGCTGTTTGCTCGGATGTGCTGCGATAAACGGCCCGAGCTTCATGCAGCTCTCATAAATCCGCGTCAAGGTCGGGTAAGGCGCAAGATCGAGCTGGTAACGCTCGGCATTGACGACCTGCGGTACCAGAGCGATGTCCGCCAAACCGGGTGAGTCTCCGTGGCAGAAACTGCCGGTCCGGGCATCCTGTGCGAGCAACGGCTCGAGCGCCTGAAATCCCGCGGCGATCCAATGATTGTACCACTTGGCGATCGCCGCATCGTCATGGCCGAGTTCTCGCACCAAGTAGCGCAGCACGCGCAAATTGTTGATCGGGTGGATGTCGCAGGCGACGATGTCGGCGAGCGCGCGAACCCGCGCTCGGTCGGCCGGCTGCTTTGGCAAGAACGGCGGTTCGGGGTGGAGCTCGTCGAGATATTCGAGGATCGCCATGGATTGGATCAGGATCTCCCCGCCGTCTTCGAGCGCCGGGACCAGACCCTGAGGGTTGACGCTGCGAAAATCGGGCGTGCTCTGATCGTTGCGCCGCAGGTGGATCGCCGCGGTGTCATAGGACAGCCCTTTCAGATTGAGGCCGATGCGAACTCTGAAAGCGGCAGAGGACCGGAAAAAGCTGTAGAGCTTCATCGCACCATCCTTAACTATCCTGGTTGAGCGCTTCTCGGCAGTATCGCCGCGGAAGTCTCTCGTCTTCAAGTTGCGCCGAGCAGGAGAGAGACAAACCCGCCTTCGGTCCCGAATCAGAACCGCTTGACCGCAAGTAAGTAAGCGCTTACTAGTGCCCCGATGGCTACGATCAGATTGGATAGTGACGAGCGGCGCAAAGCGATCGTTGCCGCGGCGGTGCCGCTTTTTGCCCGAAGGGGGTTTGCCGGCACGACCACCAAGGAGCTGGCCGAGGCGGCCGGCATTTCCGAGGCGCTGCTGTTCAGGCATTTTCCAAGCAAAAAACATCTTTACAGCGAGATCCTGCAGTCGGGCTGCGAAGGGGATCCGGCGCTCGAGCGGCTCGCCGCGCTCAAACCGTCGACGGCCACCCTCGTCCACATGATCACGTTTATGGTGCGTTATTTTCTGCTCGGCAGCGCCGACCGGGCCGAGCTCGACACACGCCTCCGTTTGGTGCTGCACAGCTTCCTCGAGGACGGCGAATATGCCCGGGAGCTGTTCGACACTATCTTCGAGCGGGTTAACCCGCTCTTTGTCGCCTCGATCGACGCAGCGGCAGCTGCCGGCGATCTCAAGCCCGAACCGATCGTCTCGGCAAACCGGTTCTGGCTCGGCCATCATGTCGTTGCGATGGTGGCGTTTGTCTTTCTGCCGGGCCGAGCCTCGATCCCTTATCAAGGGACAGTCTCGGACCTGGTCGACGAGGCGAGCTGGTTCATCCTGCGCGGCATCGGCATGAGGGACGCGGCCATTGCGTCCGCGCTCGCTGCCACCACGCCGCACCCGTTCCAACTCACACCCGCTTCTTAGTGGAGTACGCCTATGGACGGCGAACATCTGGTACCGGCGGAAGGACTGCTGGACGACCGCAGCCGTGTCGGGCGCGCGACGACCCGTAAGCCCAAGACATTCCTCTGGCTCATCATCGTCGGGCTGTTATTGGCGGTCGTGCTTGGCGGGCTGTACGGTTTCAACCGCTTCCGCGAGCAGGCGATCGCGACGTATTTTGCGAGCAACAAACCGCCTCCCGCGCAAATCAGCGCCGCGGAAGTTAAGACCCAGGCAATTCCCCGCTTCGCCACCGGCATTGGTTCGGTTTCCGCCGTCCATCAGGTGACCATAAATCCCGAAGTCGGTGGTCGCGTTACGAAGATTTTCTTTGAGCCTGGAGCAACGGTTAACGCCGGGGACCCGCTCGTTCAGATCAACGACGCACCGGAACGCGGCGACCTCGCTAATTACGAGGCGCAGGCGCGCTATGCCCAAATCACATTGGAGCACTCGAACCAGCTCGCTCAGCGCCAGTTCGAGGCGCGGGAAACCGTCGACCAGAAGCAGAGCCAGCTCGATCAGGCGCGGGCGATGATCGACAAGACCGAGGCGCTGATCGCGCAAAAGCTGATTCGCGCCCCGTTCGCAGGCCAACTCGGCACGCGCCAGATCGAGGTCGGGCAATACCTCACCCCCGGCGCGCGAATCGTCACCCTGACCGATCTGTCGACCCTCTACGTAAATTTCACACTGGCGTCGCGGATGCGCGCGCAGATCTCTGTCGGGCAGCGGGTGAACGTCACCGCCGACGCGTTCCCCGGCCGCACTTTCACCGCGGAGATCACGACGATCGAGCCGCAGATCAGCGCCGATACGCGGACGATGACGGTCCAGGCGACGATGCCGAACCCCGACGACGCCTTGCTGCCCGGCATGTTCGTCAATGCTGCGGTAGTGTTGCCGCCGCAGCCCGACATGATGGTGCTGCCCGAGACTGCCGTCGATTATACGCTCTACGGCGACAGTGTTTACGTGATCCGCGAGGACGGCAAGGACGCCAAGGGCAACCCGATCCTCAAGGCGGTGCGCACCCCGGTAAAAACCGGCGCGCGGTGGGACAACAACGTAACGATCCTCGACGGGCTCAAACCCGGCGACCGTGTCGTCGCCGCAGGTCAGGTCAAGGTCCAGAGCGGCGCGCAGGTCGCGATCAGCGACTCGCCGCCACCACAGCCGCCGGAAACGCTGACGCGGAACTGAGATATGTCCTTCACCGACATCTTCATCCGCCGGCCGGTGCTGGCGCTGGTGGTCAGCCTCTTGATCCTGCTGATCGGTCTGAAGGCGATGACCGGCCTGCAGATTCGTCAGTATCCGAAGCTGTCGAACACGACGATCACGGTCACGACGCTCTACCCCGGCGCTGCGCCCGATTTGATGCAGGGCTTCATCACGACGCCGATCTCGCAAGCGGTATCGACTGCGGAAGGGATCGATTACCTGACCGCGTCCTCGATCCAGGGGACCAGCACTGTCACGGCCTATATCCGGCTCAACTACGATCCGAGCCAGGCACTGACCGACATCATGGCCAAGGTCCAGCAGGTCAAGTTCCAGCTGCCGAAGGAGTTGCAGGACCCGATCATCACCAAATCGACCGGCCAGACCACGGCGGTCATGTATATCGGCTTCGCCAGCCCGGAGTTGTCGAGCGCGGCGATCTCGGACTATCTGACGCGCGTCGTGCAGCCGCTGCTCGCGACGGTCGACGGCGTCGCTTCGGCCGACATTCTCGGCGGACAGACCTTTGCGATGCGGCTATGGCTCGACCCGGCACGGATGGCGGCACGGGGGATTTCCGCCAGCGACGTCGCCGCCGCGATCCTCGCCAATAACTTCCAGTCGGCCCCGGGCCAGGCCAAAGGTTACTTCACGGTTACCAATGTCAACGCCGATACCGGGCTCGCCGACATCCGGCAGTTCAACAAGATGGTGGTGAAGGCGAAGAACGGCGCGGTGGTGCGGATGGAGGACATCGGCAGCGTCGATCTGAATGCTCAGAGCTGGACCTCGAGCATCGAGATGAACGGCCAGCACGCCGTGTTCATCGGCGTCCAGGCGACCCCGACCGGCAACCCGTTGTCACTGGTGGCGGGTATTCGGGCGCTGCTGCCCGAGATCGAGCGCAATCTGCCGGCCTCGGTCAAAATGCAGGTTGCTTACGACTCGACCAAGTTCATTCAGGCCTCGATCGACGAGGTCAAATTTACGCTCGCCGCCGCGGTCGTCATTGTGATCGGGGTGATTTTCCTGTTCCTCGGCAGCCTGCGCGCGGTGCTGATCCCGGTCGTGACGATCCCGCTGTCGTTGGTCGGCGCCGGGATCATCATGGCGGCGCTCGGGTTCAGCCTGAACCTGTTGACATTGCTCGCGATGGTGCTCGCGATCGGGCTGGTCGTCGACGATGCGATCGTCGTTCTCGAGAACGTTTATCGCCATATCGAGGAGGGCCGCACCCCGGCGCAGGCCGCGCTCATCGGTGCTCGCGAGATCGCCAGCCCGGTCATCTCGATGACCCTGACCTTGGCGGCGGTCTACGCCCCGATCGGTTTTCTCGGCGGCGTCACCGGCGCGTTGTTCCGCGAATTCGCTTTTACTCTGGCCGGCGCGGTGATCATTTCCGGCGTGGTCGCGGTGACTTTATCGCCGATGATGTGCTCGCTGCTCTTGTCCCGCCAGATGCTGCAGGGCCGTTTTGTTCGCCTGATCGACCGCGTCTTTTCCCGTTTGGCCGAGTGGTACGGGCGCAAGCTCGAGCGTTCGCTGGATTACCGCCCGGTGACCGCGCTGTTCGCCGCGGCCATCTTTACCAGCCTCGTCTTCATGTACATGAACACGAAATCCGAGCTCGCCCCCGAAGAGGATCAGGGAGTCCTCTTCGCACTGACCAAAGCGCCGCAATATTCCAATCTCGATTATCAAGAGGCCTATACCGACAAGCTCGACCAGGCCTTCGGCTCGTTCCCCGAGACCGATCTGCGCTTCATCCTCAACGGCCGGTTCGGACCCAACCAAGGCATTGCCGGTGCGATCCTCAAGCCCTGGGGCGAGCGCTCGCGCTCGGCGCAGCAGCTCAAGCCTTTGATGCAGCGGAAGGTGGCGGCCGTCGAAGGGATGAACGCCTTTGTCTTCTCGCTGCCGCCATTGCCCGGATCCATCGGCGGCCTGCCGGTGCAGATGGTGATTTATGCGACTGGCGGTTACAAAGACATCTACCTGGCGATGGACAAGATCAAGGCGGCGGCACGCAAGAGCGGGCTGTTCATCGTCACCGACAGCGATCTCGATTTCAATCAGCCGACAATCCAGGTCAAGGTTGACCGCTCGAAGGTCAACGAGCTCGGGCTGACCATGCAGTCGATCGGCGATACTCTGGCGCTGCTGGTCGGCGAGAATTACGTCAACCGGTTCAATCTCGGCGGCCGGTCGTACGAAGTGATACCGCAAGTGCCGAGGGCGGACCGCCTGACGCCGGAGACATTGACGCAGTACTACGTTACGTCGCCGTCGGGGCAGCCGGTGCCGCTGTCCAATCTCGTGAATGTCGAGATGGACACCCAGCCCAATTCGCTGACCCAATACAACCAACTCAACTCGGCGACGTTTCAAGCCGTGCCGATGCCCGGGGTCACGATGGGCCAAGCCGTCGATTTTCTCGAACAGCAGACCAAGGACTTGCCGGCTGGCTTCAGCCACGACTACCTCTCCGACACGCGCCAATACGTGCGGGAAGGCAATCAGCTGACGATCACCTTCGTGTTCGCGCTGATCGTGATATTTCTCGTGCTGGCAGCGCAATTCGAGAGTCTGCGAGATCCGCTGGTCATCCTCGTCAGCGTGCCGATGTCGATCTGCGGGGCGTTGATGCCACTGTTTTTCGGCTTGGCCACAATGAACATTTACACCCAGGTCGGACTCGTCACCCTTATCGGCCTGATCAGCAAGCACGGCATTCTGATGGTAGAATTCGCCAATACGCTCCAGGTCCGCGAGAGGCTGGATCGGCGGCGTGCGATCGAGCAGGCCGCTCGCGTCCGCTTGCGGCCAATCTTGATGACCACGGCGGCGATGGTTGTCGGACTAGTGCCGCTGCTGATCGCAACGGGGGCCGGGGCTGCCAGCCGCTTCTCTATCGGCGTGGTGGTCGTCGCCGGAATGTCGGTCGGCACGCTGTTCACGCTGTTTGTCCTGCCCGCCGTCTATACGGTGCTGGCGAAGGATCACCTCGCCGCCACGCAGTCGAGCCGAGTGCGCGAGATCGCCCAAGTCTCCTGACCCCGGGTCGCGCCGGCGCGACCCGGCCGGGGTCGGAACCGGATCGGCGGCTTGGCGTTTTATCGGTAGGCACACTGCGCAAACAATTCGTTTCGAGCGAAGCTCCGCGATTTGAAGGAATGCGGAATGGATCAGTCGATGGATCGTACACCGGCAACTCGACCCGTTGCCTATGACGCAAGCAAGCCGCCACAGGCGATAGAGGAAGACATTGCACGTACCCGTGTTCGGCTGAGTGCCACGATTGAAGCCCTGAAGCGCGAACTGGCCCCCCAACAGGTGCTCGAAAGAAGCACGGAGCTGTTGCGCAGCTCTCTCGAACCGTTCCCGGGTTCCTTCCGTACACAGACCTGGGCTTACGCGATTCCGTTGGCCCTGATCGCAACCGGTCTCGGCTGGCTCTTTTTGCTCCGCCGACGCAGCTACCTACCGGAGACCCCCGCCAGCTTCGGCGAGATGCCGGCGGAAGAGGTCGAGCTAGGTCAAACGCCGAACCCCGCTCCTCAATTCGTCGATGCAACCGGGCCAGTAGAACCGGTACTGGTCGACGAAACCGCCGCCGCCGCTAATCAGGCAGAGAGTGGTAGGCCCGGCAGGATTCGAACCTGCGACTCCACCGTTATGAGCGGCGTGTTCTAACCAACTGAACTACGGGCCCGTCGATCAGTCATACGCCGAGATTGCTTCGTTGCTGCGCTCCTCGAATGACAATTGCGTCCCGCTGTCATTGCGAGCGAAGCGAAGCAATCTCGTGACCCGGAGCGAAGCGCTCAGGTGTCGAGGAAGCTGCGCAACTTGCGCGAGCGGCTCGGATGCTTGAGCTTTCTCAGTGCCTTCGCCTCGATCTGGCGGATGCGCTCGCGGGTCACCGAGAATTGCTGACCGACTTCTTCGAGCGTGTGGTCGGTATTCATGCCGATCCCGAAGCGCATCCGCAATACCCGCTCCTCGCGCGCCGTCAGCGAGGCCAACACGCGCGTCGTGGTCTCGCGCAGATTGGCCTGGATGGCGGCGTCGAGCGGCAGCACCGCGTTCTTGTCCTCGATGAAATCGCCGAGATGCGAATCCTCCTCGTCGCCGATCGGCGTTTCGAGGCTGATCGGCTCCTTGGCGATCTTCAGCACCTTGCGGACCTTTTCCAGCGGCATCGCGAGCTTTTCGGCGAGTTCTTCGGGTGTCGGCTCGCGGCCGATCTCGTGCAGCATCTGGCGCGAGGTGCGCACCAGCTTGTTGATCGTCTCGATCATGTGCACCGGGATGCGGATCGTACGCGCCTGATCGGCAATCGAGCGGGTGATCGCCTGGCGGATCCACCATGTCGCGTAGGTCGAAAACTTATAGCCGCGGCGGTACTCGAATTTGTCGACCGCCTTCATCAGCCCGATATTGCCCTCCTGGATCAGGTCGAGGAACTGCAACCCACGGTTGGTGTATTTCTTGGCGATCGAGATGACGAGGCGCAGATTGGCCTCGACCATTTCCTTTTTCGCCCGGCCCGCCTCGCGCTCGCCGCGCTGGACCGTTTGTACGATGCGCCGGAATTCGCTGATCGGCAGCTTGGCCTCGGCGGCGACCCGGGCGATATTGGCTCGCAGTCTGACCGCGTCTGCCGCATGCTTTTCGATCAGTCGCGGCCAGCCGCGGCCGGGCAGGGTTTCGACACGCTCCAGCCAATCGCCGGCGAGCTCGTTTCCGAAATACTGCTGCAGGAATTCCGAGCGCCTGATGCCGGCACTCTCCGCCAGCCGCAGCAGCCTGCCTTCATCGGCGACGAGCCTGCGGTTGACGTCGTAAAGCTGGTCGACGAGGTACTCGATGCGCGTGTTGTTGAGGCGCACACGTTTGACGTTGTCGATGATCTCCGCCTTGAGCTTCTCGTAGCGCCGCTCGGTCACACGCGGCAACGGCTCGCCCTTTTGCAGGGCATTGATCCGCTGGTCCTGAAGCCGGTGCAGTCTTTTGTAGGTTTCCGCGATGGCGTCGAAGGTCGCGAGCGCGCTCGGCTTCAGTTGCGCCTCCATCGCGGCCAGCGAGATCGAGCTTTCCTCGCCTTCGGCCTCCTCGACGGCGAGCTCGCTCTCGATCTCGGCGAGCTCCTTCGCAACATCTTCGCCGTTGGCGGCGTCTGCGTTTTCGCTCGGCTCGGCGCCGTTTGGGGCGCCCTCGGCCCCCGCTTCGCCCTCGATCCTGCCGGCTTCCGGAACGACGACCACTATCTCGGCCGGTACCGGCCCGAACACGCCACTGCCGTAAGTGGCATCGAGATCGATGATGTCGCGCAGCAGCATCTTCCCTTCGTTCAGGGCATCGCGCCAGGCGACGATGGCGCGGATCGTCATCGGGTTCTCGCAGATGCCGCCGATCATCATTTCACGGCCGGCCTCGATGCGCTTGGCGATGGCGATTTCGCCTTCGCGCGACAGCAGCTCGACCGATCCCATCTCGCGCAAGTACATGCGGACCGGATCGTCGGTGCGGCCGATATCGTCGTCATCCAGATTGCCGCGGACCTCGCCATCGCCCTCCTCCGCGTCGGGCGTCGCAGGCTCCTCGCTCTCCTCGTTCTCGATTACGTTGACACCGAGCTCGGAGAGCATGGTCATCGTGTCCTCGATTTGCTCCGAGGACACCTGATCGGGCGGCAATGCGGCGTTCAGTTCGTCATAGGTCACATAACCTCGCTCCTTGCCGCGCGCCAGCATCCGCTTGATTGCCGCCGCCACGCTGTCCAGGAGCGGCGCCTCGGCCGCTTCCTCGCGGGTTTCTGCGACTTCCGCCGTATTTGCCGCTTTGCTCGCCATTCCACCATCCCTAAAGAGATTTCACCGTCGTCCCACAACGCGGGGGGACGAATACGGGAGCAGCCCGATCGAGGGCCGCCGAGTATTTTCCGCCAGGATGCCGCCGGGTCAGATATCGTCATCACCCCGCGACTCCTCGTGCAAGGCTCTTTCTCTGGCAGCCAGAAACCGTTCCCAGCTCTCCGGGCAGATTTCGCTGATCAGGTCGTCCGTGGCTTCGGCCAAAGCGCAGCGATCGCCTCCCGTGAGCATCCTGGTAACGCGGACCCACTCCTTGCGCGCGGAGCTCGGGTCGGAACACCGGACCAGGAAAGTTGTGTCGACCGAAGGCGAGAGCAGTCTTTCCACGGTCGCCGCAAGCCCGTTCTTGACAAGGTGTTGTTGGAGTGCGTGGGCGTCAAGCCCCGATTCGGCAGCATCCAGCTCTAAAATTTGCCGTCTCAGGCTGTCGAGGTCCGATTCGGGAATTTCGAGTGCCGATAGTTCCTCGGCGACTTGATCGACCAGGTAAGGGAAATGCAAAATCATGCGGAATAGATTCTCCCGCTGTATTCGCGCTCCGGACCGGGGTGGAGGCTCCGGCCCGTCGCGGACGGCAGCTGCCGGTAACGTGCGTACGCCGCCCTTCCGTCGTGTCTGCCATGGATCACAACGGGATTTGAACAGTATCTTGAACTCGGAGCGGACTGTCGGATCCAATATTTCTTTCACGTGCTCCATCAATCGGCTTTGAATTGCCGCACGCCGCTCTGGCGTGTCGCGCCGGACCCCCCGCACTTCGGATTCCCAGAGCATGTCCGCGAGCGGTCGAGCCGCGGCGAGGATCTGTTCGAAAGTACCCCGCCCCCCCTGGCGAACCACCGAATCGGGATCCTCTCCCGCCGGGAGGCTGGCGAAGCGCAGGCTGTGACCCGGCCGCAGCAACGGCAGCGCCCGCTGCATTGCCCGGGCCGCCGCGCGCTGTCCCGCCGCATCTCCATCGAAGCATAAGATCGGCTCGGGTGAAAGCCGCCAGAGCTCCTGAAGCTGGTTGTCGGTTAGCGCTTTCTCGCTCATTTCTTGGTCAGAGGCACTTGGCGGCCCAGCAGTCAGTGCTGTACCGAGCGGCGCCACCGCGCCGGTGAAGCCGGCGCGGTGCAAGGCGATGACGTCCATATAGCCTTCGGTGACGATCACACCGGCCTCGCTCTTGCCGCGCGCGGCCCGCGCCGCCGACCAGCCGTACAACACTCTTCCTTTCTCGAAGATCGGGGTGTCCGGTGAGTTCAGATATTTGGGCTGCCCATCACCGAGAACCCGGCCGCCAAAGGCGATGACCCGGCCGGCGCGGTCGCTGATCGGAAACATCAGGCGGTTGCGGAAATAATCCGACGGCTCTCCCTCGGCCGGCCGGCGCCGCAACCCGACTTCGATCAGCAGCGGATCGGAATATTCGGGCTGGAGGGCACGCCGCAACGCCTGGCGATCGTCCGGGGCCCAGCCCAGACGGAAGCGTCGGATTATCTCGTGATCGAGCCCGCGTCCCTGCAGATATTCGCGTGCGCGCACGCCGCCAGGCGCCCACAGCCGCTCCTCGTAGAAAGCTGCGGCGGCCTCAGTCGCTTCGAGCAAGGTTTTCTGCCGCTGCGCGCGTTCCCGCTCTTGTGGCGTCGCCTGCGGGACAGCCAGCCCCGCCTCCCCCGCCAGCTTCTCGACGGCCTCGATAAAGTCGAGATTGTCGGCCCGCATGGCGAACCCGATCGCATCTCCATGGGCGCCGCAGCCGAAGCAATGAAAGAAGGATTTGTCCTCGACGACGTAGAAAGACGGCGTCTTCTCGTGGTGAAACGGGCACAATCCGGCAAATTCGCGTCCGCGGCGAACCAGCTTGACCCGCCGGCCGATCAGTCCAGAGAGCGAAATTCGACTACGCAGCTCGTCGAGAAAGCCCGGCGGAAACGCCACTTATCGTCCCCTCTCCGCGCTTTGGAGAGAGAGACAACCAACGCGCCGGGTATCCACCAGGCTTGGAGAGAATTTGAACCGCGGCAAGACCCTCACCCGTCTCGCTCCGCTCGCCACCCTCTCCCGCACTGCGGGAGAGGGCCTATGACAGCATTCAGCGCAAAGCTCCTCTCCCGCACCGCGGGAGAGGGGGACCAAGCCCAGGGGGCTTGGTGGGTGAGGGTAGTGCCGCATTCTAGCGGGTGAAGTGGGTCAGCACCGCACCTCGGATCTATGTTCCCCCTCACCTCGACCATCTCCTCCGGATAGCGTCCGATTTCCATCATCCCAGCAGCCGCCTGACGATTACACCGGCGCGGCCGAGATCGATGACGCCGCCGTGGCGCTCGCGCAACGCCACCATCACTTTTCCCAAATCCTTTACCGTCGTTGCCCCAGTCTCGTCGATCGCGGCCTTCGCAGCCGCTTCGATCTCACCCTCGTCGAGCTGACGCGGCAGAAAGCTCTCGATGACGGCTATCTCCTCGCTCTCCTGCTGCGCAAGATCGGGGCGGTTGCCTTGTTGATAGAGCGCGATCGATTTGCGGCGCTGCTTGATCATCGCCTGCAGCATGCGCTGGATTTCGGCTGCGGATAAGCCGTCTAGATTGCCTTGTCCGCGCGCGGCCACGTCCCGTTCCTGGAGCCCGGCGAGGATCAATCGGACGGTCGAAACCGTGCGCGAATCCCTGGCTTTCATCGCTTCCTTCAGGCGGTCCCTGAAGGCCTGACGCAGCATCGTTGCCCCCTGTGCCACTAATTTTAAGCCTAACCGGTTTTGGGCGCCGCGGCAATTCCGCACGTCCACGCGTAAGTACTTGAAACGATGAGAGTTCCAGTGAGCGCTGGGTTGACCCTCTCGGTCCGATCAATTATCTCTCATGGCCCTACTGTTCGCCCCTGGCCGCTTTTCGCGGTCCGGCAGATTGTGGCTGCCCATAGGATACATCCGCATGCGCGAGCCGATGCCGCGACCGCCCGACTGCAACGCCGCGCTCGTTCTTGCGGACGGCACAGTATTTTGGGGCCGCGGCGCCGGCGCAACCGGATCGGCTGTCGGGGAAGTCTGTTTCAATACTGCGATCACCGGCTACCAAGAGATCCTGACGGACCCGTCTTACGCCGGCCAGATCATCACCTTCACCTTCCCCCATATCGGCAATGTCGGAGCCAATCGGGAAGACCTTGAAACTACGACGCCGGCCGTCCGCGGTCTCGTCCTGCGTACCCGGATTACCGCGCCGGCCAATTACCGCGCCACGCAGTCGCTTGATGCCTGGCTCAAGGATTATGGCCTGATCGGTATTTCCGGGGTGGACACGCGCCGGTTGACCCGGCACATCCGCGATCTCGGCCCCCCGAACGGGGCCATCGCGCACCACCCGGAAGGACGGCTCGACATTGAGGAGCTCCAGGCGCGGGCTCTCGATTGGCCCGGTCTGGAAGGCATGGACCTCGCCAAGGAAGTCACCTGCCGCCAAACCTACGAGTGGGCCGAGACGGTGTGGGAGCGCGAACGGGGATACGGGTCGCAACGCAACCCGCGCCATCACATCGTCGCCATCGATTACGGTGCGAAACGCAACATCCTACGAATGCTCGCCGCACATGGCTGCCGGGTGACCGTGGTCCCCGCCTCCGCCTCGGCCGAGGATGTTCTGCGCCATCAGCCCGACGGCATTTTTTTGTCGAACGGCCCTGGCGACCCGGCGGCGACCGCTGCCTATGCAGTCCCGGTGCTGCGCGAGCTGATTGCCGCGGGCAAGCCGATTTTTGGCATATGCCTCGGTCAC
Source organism: uncultured Alphaproteobacteria bacterium (assembly GCA_963700195.1). GTDB lineage: Bacteria > Pseudomonadota > Alphaproteobacteria > ATCC43930 > CGMCC-115725 > AP-15. The sequence continues at coordinate 196,974 of CAVOWQ010000055.1, read as the reverse complement.
CAATTGTTGGCGCTGGCGCTTGGCGGAATAACCCGCAAGATGTCGCGCGGCCATCGCGGCGCCAACCATCCAGTGACGGATCTGCTCACCGGCAAAGTCGAGATCACCTGCCAGAACCATGGCTTTGTGGTCGACCCTAAGAGCCTGCCATCCGGGGTCGAGCCGACGCATCTTTCGCTGTTTGATCATACGAACGAAGGCTTGCGGGTCGTCGGCAAGCCGGTGTTTTCAGTCCAGCACCACCCCGAAGCGAGCCCGGGACCGCAGGACAGCCATTATTTGTTTGAACGGTTCATCGTGCTGATGGACGAGAATGCCTAAGCGGACCGATCTCGACAGTATTTTGATAATCGGCGCCGGGCCCATCGTGATCGGGCAGGCCTGCGAATTCGATTACTCCGGTGCGCAAGCGTGCAAGGCGCTGAAAAGCGAGGGGTATCGGATCATCCTGGTGAATTCGAACCCAGCGACGATCATGACCGACCCGGAGCTGGCCGATGCGACCTACATCGAGCCGATCACCCCCGACATGGTCGCAAAGATCATCGCCCGTGAGCGGCCGCAGGCGCTGCTGCCGACAATGGGCGGCCAGACGGCGCTCAATATCGCAATGGCGCTCGCCCGTTCGGGTGTCCTCGAGCGCTACGGTGTCGAGCTGATCGGCGCCAGCGAAGCGGCAATCGTCAAGGCGGAAGATCGTCGGCTGTTCCGGCAGGCGATGGACAAAATCGGCCTTGCTTCGCCCAGGAGCCATCTTGTCGGCTCTCTTGCCGAAGCTGTCGAGGCACTCCCGGCAATAGGGCTTCCGGCCATCATCAGGCCATCCTTTACCTTGGGCGGCACCGGCGGTGGGATCGCCTACAATGCCCAGGAATTCGAGGAAATTGTCCGCGGCGGGCTGAGGGCTTCGCCGGCGCAAGAAGTGCTGATCGAGGAATCGGTTCTCGGCTGGAAAGAATACGAGATGGAGGTGGTTCGCGACCGTGCGGACAACTGCATCATCGTCTGCTCGATCGAGAATATCGATCCGATGGGGATCCACACCGGCGACTCGGTCTGCGTCGCGCCGGCTTTGACCTTGACCGACAAGGAATACCAGCTGATGCGCAATGCCGCGATCGCGGTGTTGCGCGAAATCGGCGTCGATACCGGCGGCTCGAATGTGCAGTTCGCGGTCAACCCAGCCGACGGCCGACTGGTCGTTATCGAAATGAACCCCCGCGTCTCGCGCTCCTCGGCACTCGCCTCCAAGGCGACCGGCTTTCCGATTGCCAAGGTCGCGGCAAAGCTGGCGGTCGGGTACACACTCGATGAGCTCTCCAACGAGATCACGCGCATCACACCGGCCTCGTTCGAGCCGACGATCGATTACATCGTCACCAAGATGCCGCGGTTCACCTTCGAAAAGTTTCCGGGCACCGAGCCGCTGCTGACAACCTCGATGAAATCGGTCGGCGAGGCGATGTCGATCGGCCGCAGTTTCGCCGAATTGGTGCAGAAGGCATTGCGCTCGATGGAGACGGACCTCACCGGCTTTGACGAGGTCGCGGTCGAAGGGGTGGAGAGCGCCGGCAAAGAGGCGGTCAAAGCGGCGCTGGCGAAACCCGTCCCCGAGCGCCTGCTGTTGGTCGCTCAAGCTTACCGCCATGGGCTAACTACCGCCGAAATCCACGCCGCCTGCCGGTTCGAGCCGTGGTTCCTCGAGCAGATCCGTGAGATCGTGGATGTCGAGGAGCGAGTGCGGCGGGAAGGGCTGCCGTGCGACCGCACGGCTTTCCTGCGCTTGAAGCAGATGGGCTTTTCCGATGCCCGGCTCGGTAAGCTCGCGGGTCTCGATGAAGAGGACGTGTCGGCGCAGCGCCGGCGGCTCGATCTGCAACCGGTCTACAAGCGCATCGACACCTGTGCCGCAGAGTTCCCGTCGCTGACGTCGTACATGTACTCCTGCTACGAAGGGGACGGTTTCGCGCGGCCGGAGTGTGAAGCCGATCCGAGCGACCGGCGCAAGGTGATCATCCTCGGGGGCGGACCGAACCGGATCGGGCAAGGGATCGAGTTCGATTACTGCTGCGTGCACGCCGCCTACAGCCTGCGCGATGCCGGCATCGAAACGATCATGGTCAACTGCAATCCCGAGACGGTGTCGACCGATTACGACACCTCCGACCGGCTCTATTTTGAGCCACTGACGACCGAGGATGTGGTCGAAATCGTGCGGGTCGAAGAACGCTGCGGCACGCTTCTCGGCGTGATCGTACAACTCGGCGGTCAGACCCCGCTGAAGCTGGCCGCGGGGCTGGAGCGCGCCGCAATACCGATTCTCGGCACCTCGCCCGATGCGATCGATCTGGCGGAAGACAGACAGCGGTTTCAGGGTCTTCTGACCCGCCTCGGCTTGCGTCAGCCCGATAACGGAACGGCGCACTCGGCGAGCGAAGCCGAAGCGATCGCGCAGGATATAGGATATCCCGTCGTGATCCGCCCGTCCTATGTCCTCGGCGGCCGCGCGATGGAGATCGTGCACGATGCGCTCGGTCTGCACCGTTACATTACCCATGCCGTCTCGGTGTCCGGGGCCAGTCCGGTCCTGATCGACCGCTATCTGCGGAACGCGATCGAGGTCGATGTCGATGCCGTCGCGGATGGCCGGCAAGTCGAGATCGCCGGCATCATGGAACACATCGAGGAGGCCGGGATCCATTCGGGAGACAGCGCCTGCTCGTTGCCGCCTCACAGCCTGAGCCGGGCAACGATCGCGGAGATCGAACGGCAGACGGTCGCGCTGGCCCGCGCCCTCGGCGTCGTCGGGTTGATGAATGTTCAATTCGCGGTGCAAGACGGTGTGATTTTCGTGCTGGAGGTCAATCCGCGCGCGTCGCGCACCGTGCCGTTCGTCGCCAAGGCCACCGGGGTGCCGATCGCAAAGATTGCGGCGCGAATCATGGCCGGCGAGCCCCACGACAACTGGAGCGAGGACATAGCCGGCAAGCGTCTGCGGGCCGGCGGCCATGTTGCGGTAAAGGAGGCGGTGTTCCCGTTCGCGCGTTTCCCCGGGGTCGACCCGATCCTCAGCCCTGAGATGAAATCGACCGGGGAAGTGATGGGGCTCGACAGCGATTTCGGGCGCGCCTTCGCAAAGTCCCAACTCGGGAGCGGCACCAACCTGCCGCTCGAGGGCTGTGTTTTCGTGTCGGTGCGAGATCAGGACAAGGGGCCGCTGGTCGAGCCTTGCCGCCGGCTGATCGAGATGGGGTTCTCGCTGGTCGCGACGACCGGCACCGCCGAAACTCTGAGCGCCGCGGGGTTGCCCGTCACGCCCGTCAACAAGGTGCACGAAGGCCGCCCGCATATTGTCGATCGTATGCTGAGCGGCGCGGTCCAGCTGGTATTCAACACGACCGAGGGGGCGCAAGCCATCGCCGACAGTTTCAGCCTGCGGCGCACCGCCCTCACCAACGGGATCCCTTATTATACGACGGTTGCGGGCGCTCGCGCGGCGGTCCAGGCCATCGTGGCGTTGCGCGCCGGGAACCTTGAAGTTGCTCCCCTGCAATCATACCTTTGATGGCTCCGCGGCGGGCGCTTGCCGCACTAGTTGATATTCGACAGCAGGATACAAACGCGTTCGCAATGAACAAGATCCCGATGACGGCCGAGGGCTTCAATCGGCTCCGGGAGGAGTTGAAGCGGATTAAGACTATTGATCGGCCAGCCATTATCCGCGCCATCGCCGAGGCGCGCGACCACGGGGACTTGGCCGAAAACGCCGAGTATCATGCTGCCCGTGACAGGCAAAGCTTCATCGAAGGCAGGGTCATCGAGCTCGAGGACAAAGTGGCGCGGGCGGAGGTGATCGACGTCTCCAAACTCTCGGGTTCGAGCATCAAGTTCGGTGCGAAGGTCACCCTTGCGGACGAGGAAACCGACGAGGAGCAGACGTTTCAAATTGTCGGCGAGGACGAAGCCGACATCAAATCCGGCCGCTTGTCAGTGACCTCGCCCCTGGCGCGTGCGCTGATCGGCAAGGGCAAGGGCGACAGCGTCGAAGTCGCAACCCCGCGCGGTGCGAAATCCTACGAGGTCGTCACCGTCGCCTTCGGTTGAGGCGCGAGCTGCCGCTGCCCGCCAGGGTGGGCCAGTTAAGCCAGCGCTGCCTCCTCCCCGTCTTGCTGCGCGCTCGTCTGCTCGGAAATCGGGACGCCCGGCTCGTTCTTCGACATGCGGAGCATCAATGCCGACTTGACATGGCTCACATTCGGCGCCGCCGTGAGCTTGGTGCTAAGGAATCGCTGATAGCTGTCCCAGTCAGGCGCGACTATTTTCAACAGAAAATCCGTTTCCCCGGCCAGCATGTACGCTTCACGCACCTCGGGCCAAGTCGCGACGAGGTGCTCGAAGGCTTTGAGGTCGGCTTCGGCTTGGCTCGAGAGCCCGACCTGGGCAAAAACCGTCACAGCGTAGCCGAGAGCCTCGGCGGCCAGATCGGCATGATAGCCGCGGATCATCCCAGCCTCCTCGAGAGCTCGTACCCTGCGCAGGCAAGGCGGCGCCGAGATGCCAACCCGCCGCGCCAGCTCGACATTGGTCATCCGCCCGTCGGTCAGCAGGTTCCGCAATATGCCGCGGTCGATACGGTCGAGTCTGATCCGCCGCATCCGGTCCCCTCTTCCTCGCTCGGCGGATCATAGGCAGCGCACCGCGCGCGCGCAATTTTGTTGCGCAGAAGTCCCATCGGCTTGCTGTTCCCGAGCGGTTTTCGTAAACGAACACATGGCCTTGCCGTCTATTGCTGCGGTTAACCGCAATGTCGCCCGTCACCTGGGTATTGCATGACGGCAAGGCCGGGATGGCTAGCCAGGCGCTCGGCCTGGCCGAGGCCACCGGCTTCTCTTTCATCGAAAGACCACTCCATATTCGTTTCCCTTGGAGGTGCCTGCCGCCCAGGCTCTGGTTCCTCTCCTTGGCCGCGACCGAACCGACGCTGTCGCCGCCCTGGCCGGACCTCGTCATCGGTTGCGGCCGCAACGCAGCGATGCCGGCCTTGGCGATCCGGCGGGCGAGCGGCGGACGCACCTTGGCGGCGCAGATCCAGGACCCCGGGGTCGGGCGCAGCGAGTTCGACCTCCTTGTCGTCCCCGAGCACGACCGTCTGCGCGGCCCGCGGGTGATCGTGACACGTGGCGCCGTCCACCGCGTAACGAGAGCCCGACTGGCGGCCGAGCGTGGCCGTTTCCCGGCTCTCGCGGTGCTGCCGCGGCCAATCCTGTCGGTGCTGATCGGCGGCGCGAATAAGGCGTACCGGTTGCCGCTTCGACGGCTCGGCGAAATTGCCGATGCGGTTGCCGAGCATTCTGCGCACCCAGGGTGGCTCGGCGCTGGTGACGCCGTCGCGCCGTACCGGGGCAGCCGGGATCGGGCTGTTGCGCGCTCGGCTCGAGAACCTGCCCGCGGCGATCTGGGACGGTTGCGGGGAGAACCCCTATTTCGCTTATCTCGCTCTGGCTGACGCCTTTATGGTAACCGCCGACTCGGTCTCGATGATCAGCGAGGCGGCGGCGACTGGAAACCCGGTGCATATCCTCGATCTCGACGGCGGCAATGCCAAATTCGCCCGGTTTCACGCCGCGATGCAGGTGGCCGGCATTACCCGACCGTTCTCCGGCCGGATCGAATCGTGGCGCTACCCGATCCCGGACGATACGGCTCGCGCCGGTGCGGCTTTGCGCGAACTCGTCCTGAAGAGGCTCGGCAGCGGGAGCGCGATCTGACACGATGACGCGGGGCATCCGATTCGCTTGAAGATGGGTGACGCCCTTTGAGACAGAGGCGTGGGAAAGCGGAGCGGTTTGTTTGCCTATGCCACGCGACGGGAATGTAATATCGGGCCGAAGGCGGATTGCGGCTCGGGGAAACGGCTGATCATCATGGCCCTGCGCATCGAAACCTTCGACAATACCCGTGGCGGAAACGCGCTCTACAAGGCGCTGACCCACCCGGCTGCCGCTCCGCCGGCGCGGGCTCTTCTGGACAAGCTCGCACACCATGCCCCGATTGCCATTTACGATGCCGGCGGCGCCGTCGAAGCCTTCAGCGCGATCTACGATCTGGATCAGATCGAAATCGCCGGCGCCTATGTCCACCAGGTCGCGCGCGTCGGCAGTGCTGTTCTCGGCCGCGCGGCGCGGCCCGTCACCGAACTCGCCCGCTGCCGCGCGCGCGCGTGTTTGTCGCCGCATTCGACGCCGAACGCGTCCTCGTGCAGATGCGGCCCTATCTGCCCGATGGCGCCGTGATATTCAGCCTAGATGCAATGCGGATACCGGCAGATCGCCTGACCAATAACCGCTCTTATCTCGATCCACTGAATTTCGCCACGAACTTTGCCTTTTTCCGCGATGCCGGCGGCTTGCACACGCGGCTGGTCACGGCGAATTACTGGTCAGGCTACGGCGCCGGCCAGGTCAGCTGCTGGATGACGCTGTTCGCGGATGACGGCACGGATTTTGGCCGAATGGTCGCGAGAACTGTAAGCCTTCCGCGAGCACCATCATTCTCGACAGTCGGGAAATACGCGAGCGGTTTCGACTGCCGGAGTTTTGTGGACAGCTCTTTCTGCACGTTGCGGGCGCAGCCGGCCACGACGTCGTCAAATATGCACTCGACATTTTCGACGAGGACAGCCCCCAAAGGGGGCGCGGCGGCACTTTGTCCTGCACGCATGACGCCAACGCTTGGCCCGCCGACCGGTATGCCGGTCTCCCCGCTCCTGCTCCCGGCGAGCAGATATTGCTGTGGGTTCAGAACAGCCATCCGGTCGCGATCCCGCCGGGTGCCATCGGCCTCACTCCGATGGGTGAGGAGCGCGTCGTCTCTATCGGCGACCCGATCGCGCCTTTTGCCACGCGCGCCGTCGCGGTTTCGGAATTGTTGCCCGACACCGCGTGGCCGAAACAGATCGAGCTGCGGGCCGGCAAGCACGTGGTGCGCCCACGCTACGAAGTCCTCGAGCGGGGCCGCCGCCGCATCGCGCACGTCAATGTCGAACGCGGCGATCTGCGACCCGACCCCGAGCTTCCTCAGCTCGAAGCCATGCTCGGCAAGGGCTATCTTTTGCCAGCCCCGCTGATGCCGCGCGACGTTGTGGCAGAGCTTGGTGCTACCGACCCCGATGGCGGTCTGTCAAACCGATCTGCCGATCGCCGCTCTGGTTTACGACCCGGACGGCCGGGAGGTGCTGAGGCACCCCTTTGGGCGGCTCCCGCGCGCCCATGCGACCGTGCTCGATCTGGACGAGATCGACGAGCTCGATGCTGCTCGGCGGCGGGTATGGCCATATCGAGCTGGTCTATGACTTCTCCGGCGGCGGCGAGGGAGACGGGTGGCTGCATGCCCTGTTTCGCTATCGTCATCGGCAAAGCGGTCATGCCGCCGAGACCAGTTTCGGAGCACACGTCTTCAATACGATTCTGACCTATCGCGACGAGCCGCAATCCTACACCGGGCGGCCTCCGGGGCTGTCGACCCGATTGTTTCTGAGGCTGGGCGAACCGGCTTACGACACGTTTTGCCACCTGATCTATCCGGCCTCCCGGCCGTGGCTGCCGGCGAGCGACACGGACATCATCCTCTATGACAGCGCCGGGTGCGAGGTTGCGCGCTCGCACTTGGCCATCCCCTGCTCGGGCTCGCGGCTATGGTATTATCGAGGCTTGTTCGAGGGAGCGGCCCGCGCCCGGGCGGGAACAGGAGCCTACGTGATCGTGCGCGATACGACCTGCCGGCTCTTCGGCTATCACGGGCTGCTGGGCGGCGATGGCGCCTTCAGCCTCGACCATATGTTCGGATTCTAGCGCGCGGCGCATCCCTTCACGCCGATATTCCGAAAAATGTTATATATTAGGTGTGAAATTCGAGGGTTGCCGCTATGTCCGAGCGTCACCACAGCAAGGTCCTGATTATTGGGGCGGGACCGGCCGGCTATACGGCGGCGATTTACGCGGCGCGGGCCAATCTGCAGCCGATCCTTGTGACCGGCCTTCAGCCGGGCGGCCAATTGACGATCACCACCGATGTCGAGAACTACCCCGGCTTCGCCGAAGTGATCCAAGGCCCGTGGCTGATGGAGCAGATGCAACAGCAAGCCGAGCACGTCGGCACCAAGGTCATTCTCGACATGATCACCGAGATCGACCTCGCACGGCGGCCATTCGTCGCCAAGGGCGATTCGGGGGATTTCTATGTCGGCGAGACCGTGATCATCGCCACCGGCGCGCAGGCCCGCTGGCTCGGTATCCCGAGCGAGGAGATCTTCCGCGGTTTCGGCGTTTCAGCCTGCGCGACCTGTGACGGGTTCTTCTTCCGCGGCAAGGACGTCGTGGTGGTCGGCGGCGGCAATACCGCGGTCGAGGAGGCGATTTATCTGACGAACCATGCGCGGCAGGTCACTCTGATCCATCGCCGCAACGCACTCAGAGCCGAAAAGATCCTGCAGGAGAGGCTGTTCCGCAATCCGAAGATCGGGCATCATCTGGGACAGCGTCGTCGAGGAAATCCTAGGAGTGCGCGAACCGCCCACGGTGACCGGGGTGCGCCTGCGCAACACGCGCACAGGCGATCTGTCCGACCTCCCTTGCGACGGGGTCTTCGTCGCGATCGGCCATACGCCGGTGACCGGGTTCGTGGCGGGCCAGCTCCCGCTCGACGCTGAGGGCTACGCCATCACGCGCCCCGAATTCGACCCGAACGGCAATCCCCGGGGTCTATGCCGCAGGCGACGTCAAGGACAAGATCTACCGTCAGGCGGTGACCGCAGCCGGATTGGGCTGCATGGCGGCACTCGAGGCGGAGAAGTTTCTCGCAGCTCAGGAGGAAGCTGCGACCATGCGCGCGGCCGATTAGCAGGCGGGCAACCGACTCCGGAAAGTCGTTGCCAGGGGGAACGGGATGGATTGGGACAAGCTGCGGGTATTTCACGCCGTCGCCGAGGCAGGCAGCTTCACCCATGCGGGCGAATCGCTGAACCTGAGCCAATCCGCCGTGAGCCGCCAGATCAGCGCGCTCGAAGAAAGCCTCAGCGTCCCTCTATTTCACCGTCACGCTCGCGGGCTGATCCTGACCGAGCAAGGCGAACTCCTGTTTCGCACCGCGCGCGAGGTGTTCGCGAAGCTGTCGATGGCCGAAGGCATGATTTCCGAATCGAAGGATCGGCCGAAGGGGCCACTCAAAATCACCTCGTCGGTTGCGTTTGGCTCGACTTGGTTGACCCCGCGCATTCGGGAGTTTCTCGATCTTTACCCCGAAATCCAGGTCACTCTCGTGGTAGACGATTCCGAGCTCGACTTGTCGATGCGAGAAGCCGATGTGGCGATTCGGCTGTCGCCGCCTCGCCAGCCGGATTTGATCCAGCGTCACCTCGTCAGCGTGCCGACCCATGTCTATGCCGCGCCGGAATACATAAAAAAACACGGTTTACCGCAGAAACCCGAGGATCTCGACAAACACCGGGTCATCGTCTTCGGGGAAGACGCCCGCCCGCCGGTGCAAAATGTCAATTGGCTGCTCGAGGTCGGCACAAAGCCCGGGCAAGAGCGAAAGCCGATCCTTGCGGTCAACAATTTCTACGCCATCCTGCGCGGGGTGCTCAGCGGGCTGGGGATTGCGGCGCTGGCGGATTTCATAGGAAACGAGCACCCTGATTTGGTCCGCATCCTGCCCGAACTGATCGGTCCGCCGGTAGAGGCCTATTTTGTCTATCCCGAAGAGTTGCGGACCTCCAAACGCATCAGTGTGTTCCGTGATTTCCTATTGCGGAAAGTCGCTGAAACGCGGCTCAGCTGAGGCGACGCAGCAGAGTTTTTCTAAGAGCGTTGCGGTTTTTGCAGACGAGCCAGAAGAAATTCCTGCTGGTGGAGCTGTGCTAAAAAGTCCATCTTTCAGCTGACGCGATCGATTGATTGCGGCAGGTTTCCGGGACTTGTGCCCGGGAAGAGGGTCTGCGGACCCTTACGTCTCCCAGACGTGAAGCCTCCCTGTTCAAACTTGGCCGGAACCTTGGTTCCGGCCATTTTCTTTTGCTTGCGGGATGGAATTCGGCGGTCACTCCAAGGCGGCCGACAGCAGGTAAAGGAGGCACCCGACCAGACCGCCGACCAATGTTCCGTTAATGCGGATGTACTGGAGGTCACTACCGACAACGAGTTCAACCCGGTTGGTGAAGCTGCCGGCGTCCCATTGCCGCACAACCTCGATAAGGAATTGTGCCAGTCCAGTACGCCAGGGCGCGACTTCTAATGCCATTGCTTCGATCGTGCGATTGACGCGCTTGCGCATTGCAGTATCGGCACGCAGATGGTGGCTGAGCGAACGGATCACGGCGCCGAGCGCTTGATCGATGCGCGATTGCGGAGAGGCGAGATCGGTCATCAGAACCCGCTTGACGTCGCCCCAAACCGAGCCCAGCCACGCTTTGACCTCCATATCTTCGAGCAGCCGCAATTTCGCCTCTTCGACGCGCGCGCGATAGACGGGCGACGTTCGCAGTTGCTCGGCGAGCCGCTCGATCTCCCGCACCAGCTTCCGGCGCGCCGGGGTGCCCGCTTCCCGAAGCTTCGAGAGGAGCTCCTTCACCCCGCCGATAATCGCCCTTGCGATCTGCCGGTTGATGGCCTTTGGAATCCACCATCGGCGGCGTTGCGCCTCCGCGGCCATGTAGAGCTGCTCTTCCCGCTCTTCGAGAAATTCGCGGCAGAAATCCAGCAACCGGTCGAGCAGGGTCTCGTGAAACCCGTTTGCCGTGAGCACGGCGATTGCCCGGCCGAGCAGCGGGCCCAATTCAATGTCAGCCAGACGACGCCCCAGCGACTCGGCAATAAAAACGCGAAAATCTCGATCATCAATGGCGTTGATCATGTGCGGCAGTATGCGTACCAGACGGCGAGCGATGGCATCGGCATTTGCCGGCACCGACAACCAATCAGCGACGAGGCGTGCGGGATCGATCGACCGAAGCTTCGCTCGTAGGATATCTGGCGACAGAAAATTGCGCTCGATGAAGATCGCCAACCCTTCCCCGATGCGATCCTTGTTCTTGGGCAGGATGGCGGTGTGCGGAATCGGCAGCCCGAGCGGCTGCCGGAAGAGCGCGGTCACCGCAAACCAATCGGCGAGCCCGCCGACCAGGGCGGCTTCCGCGGTCGCCCGAATAAGCAGGATCCAGAACCCCGGCTGCGGAGCCAAGGTGGTGGAGATGAACAGCGCCGCCATCGCTGCGAGCAGCATCGTCGCGATCAGGCGATTTCGACGAAGCCCGCGCCGCTGAAGATCCTGCGCGCTTACCGACTTTCCGACCGAAGACGGAGCACGGGCGATATTTTGAACATCGGGTGGGCTCGGCATCATCTTTGTTGTGCGAGCCTTTCACGGTAAAGCGACTGACTGCGCTCGACCTTTCACGAGGGAGGGATCAATGGCCCCCCTTGAAGATTTGTTCAAAGGCAATCTCGCGACTGCTCTCGCCATCGGGATCGGCGCCGTAATCTTCGGGCCGACCGTTACGCAAACGATGGGAGCATTTTGCGGCCGGCGGCCAAGACATTCATAAAAGGCAGTATGGTTTTCTGCCGCGAAACCTTGAGCGAGATCGGGGAAATGGCGACCGATCTCGTCGCCGAGGCGAGAGCCGAACTAGATCAGGAGGCTCGCGCCGGGGCGACGCGGCAGCATCACGCTACCGCCTGAAACGAACACGCCGGCCCTTATCGCGCCGCGTCGACGATTAAAGCAACGCGCGAACGAGGGCCCGTGCCGAGTGCTGGACGACGGCGTCGATAAGCGCGTCGGCTATCACGCGCCCGAATCGATCCACGCCGGGACTGTCCACGGTGGGCTCCGGACGATTTTCCGAAACGTAGCCCAGAAGCCGCAGCTTTTCCCACAAATCGCCAATCGAAAGCTGCCGCCGGTCAAAATTGATCGTGAGGCTGCCGGTCAATGGATTCGCCACCGCGCTCGTCACCATTGGGATTGCGGCAACATTGGCTTCGGCTTCGGCCGCCCTGAGTTGGCTCTTGAGTGTGCTGATCTTGAGCCGTAATCGCCCAGGTACAAAATGCGCGTATTCGAGCATAGAGGTTCCACAATTATTTTTGCTCGAATATCATCACTTTATTTCAGCATGATGACACGAGCTCTCAGCTCGCGATCGCGCGCTCGCGTCTCATCAGGACTCTCGCGATTATGCGGAGCTGAGCCCGGGCATGTTGTAGGGTGGATCGAGCCCGACGCCGACGAGACGGCCGAACAGCTTGGTGAGGGTTTGCCGGTCCGTCAAGGGGAGCGGCGGCGCCAGTAGGGAAGCGATGTTAGCCCGCAAGTGATCCGGGTCACCGGTGCCGAACAGAACGACATCGACACCCGGCTCGTGACGCACAAAGCGGTAAGCGGCCTCGGTAATCGTGCTCGCGCCCGCTGCATGGATCAGAAAGCCGAGCGGGTTCGGAGCATCGGCGAGCCGGCGCGGCAGCTGACCGCTCGCGGTCAGCTCGCGCAGAACGGCGGTGAAGCGCTCGGGTCGCGAGAAGATGTTGCGCACGGCGAACATCAGCAGCGTCCCGACACGATTGGCGATAGTCCGCGGGAATACTAGGGTTCGTGCGTTCTGGTGCATCATGTGGAACGCGATCATGACGACGTCCCAGACCCCGTCCTCGACCGCGCGCCGAACCATTGCGTGCTCGGGGTCCGACGAGCCCGTCTCGGTCACGCCGAGAAACCGCAGTTTTCCCTTTTCCCGCTCCTTGAGGAGCGCAGGCGCGATGACATCGATCGCCTGGTCATAGGACGTGGGCGAAACACCATGCAGCTGAAAAATGTCGACATAGTCGGTACCGAGCTGCCGCAAAGAATTATCGAGGCTCGTCACGGCGCGCTCCGCCACAGAGCGACCCTCCCGCCGCGGGATCCACGCCTTAGTGGCGATGACGACGCTGTCGCGAGGCACGGTTTTGATGGCCTTGCCGACGACGCCCTCGGTACCGTAGACCGCGGCGGTGTCGAGCAGGTTGACCCCCAAATCCAGCGCCTGCCGAACGAGGGTGACAGCTTCGTCCTCGCTCTTGCCGGTGCCGAGGCCGAGCCGGCTGAACCCGCCGCAGCCGAGCCCGGCAACGCTGACCCTGAGCTCGGTGCGGCCGAGCGTGACGTATTCCATTCGATAGAGTCCCTTAGATCAAGCGAGGTTGGGTAGCAAAGAGTGCGAAATTGCGACAGACTGGCCGTAACTCGCACCACGATCCGGAGGGACCCAGCATGATCACAAAGTTCACGACCGTGTATGCCGGCCATGTCGATCTCCCCGACCGCGGGCAAGACGCCACTCCTGCCAACGAGCGGCGCTACTCGAACGAGCATCTGGCAAGCGTCTTCGAGAAAACCGAGGCTATTGCCAAGAGGATGGACGCGCTCGGCTACGACACCTTGTGGCTCGCCGAGCACCATTTCCAGCACGAAGGGTACGAGTGCATCCCCAACGACCTCATGCTGGCGGTGCACCTCGCGCATGTGACCAAACAAATCAAGATCGGCTGCGCCTTCAACATCGCGCCGATGTGGCACCCGCTGCGTCTGGCCGAGGATTTCGCGACCGCCGATATCCTGACCGGAGGCCGGACGATCTTCGGTGTGGGCCGCGGCTATCACACCCGTGAGGTCGAGACCTTCGGCGCGCCGATGCTGGATCAGAACGCCAATCGCGAGCTGTTCGAAGAGCAGGTCGAGATCGTCTTCAAGGCGTTCAACGAGGAATCATTTTCGCACAAGGGCAAGTATTATACTCTGCCGCCCGAGGTTCCTTACCGCGGCTATACGTTGAAGGAGCTCACCCTCGTTCCCCGCCCGATCCACCGGCCGGTCGAATGCTGGCAACCGATCGTCAGCGCCAACCCGCGCGGGCTCGACTTCATGGTGAAGCACGGCATCAAGGGAGCCGTCGGCGGCGGCGCGGCAACGATGCAGGCGGGGCCGATCACCGGTTACCAGGAAGCGGCGGCGAGAGTCGGCAAGCACCTGAAGCTCGGCGAGAACCTCCAGCTCGGCCTACACATTCACCTCGCCAAAACCCGCGAGCAGGCGGTCCGCGAGATCACGCCGATCTACGAAGAGCACGTTAAGATGTTCGCACCCTTGGGCTTTGTTCCGGGCCTCACCCCGGAGCAAGTGTCCGCGGTGGCGGGGCGCGGCGGTTGGGCCGCCGCCGGGGTGCCGACGGTCGAGCACTACATGGATCTGGGTTCCTGGTTCGCCGGCACCCCAGCCCAGCTGGTGGAGATGTTGAAGGGCTTCGAGGAGCGTTATCCCGGCATGGAGCACATCAGCCTCTCGAGCCCGATCGGCACACCGAAGACGACGATGCTCGAACAGTTCCAATGGATTGCCGAGGAGGTGATGCCCGCCTTCAAACCCTCCCGACGGTAAAAAATCGGCAGTGGCCTTGGAGTTTGGGCGCAGAATTACTTTTCGTTCATGTGCCGTTCGTGCTAGCGCACGCCGCCCATATATGGATGGCAGAGCGGAGGACGAGGCGATGCAGAGCCAGAACCGGTTTTTCGATGATCTCGCTCGCGTCGCCGCGGGCGCGATGGGGACGCTTTCGGGTGTGAGGAGCGAGGTCGAAACGCGCATCCGAGAGCAGCTCGAAAGAGTGCTGGCCGGTATGGATCTCGTCAGCCGCGACGAGTTCGAGGCGGTCAAGGCGATGGCGGCGAAGGCGCGCTCCGAGCAGGAAGATCTGCAGAGGCGGGTTGCCGGGCTCGAAGTCGCGGCTCGCCGCGCCTCGAGACCGGGGCGAGCCGAAACCACCGCCGACTCTCCTGATTGTTGAGACGACTAAAAGGCAGCGAAATGTTGGCTTGCGTCATCGTTTGTACATCGGCAGCTTGATTGCGTGACGCTCCCGTCGAGCCGCCCGAGGAGGGCTTGATGACATCCGTGTCAATCGTCGAACCGACGCCGTTTTCCGGTAACCCCATCGACCTTGTCGAGGAGATCGTCATCGCCAACGACTGGGCACATGATCGCGCCAGCGAGGAGGAGCTCGTCGTCGAGATTTCCGGCCGCTGGTGCGATTATCGGATGTATTTCGTCTGGCAGGAGGAACTCTGCGCTCTACACTTCTCCTGCGGCTTCGACATGAAGGTGCCAAAGGGCCGCCGCAGCGCCGTGTACGAGCTTCTTGCCCTTGCCAACGAAAAGCTTTGGCTCGGGCATTTCGATCTCTCCGCCGAGGAAAATTCGCCGGCCTTCCGCCATGCCGTCCTGTTGCGCGGCATTTCGGCGGCGAGTGCCGAACAGGTCGAGGATCTCGTCGACATCGCCTTGTCGGAATGCGAGCGGTTTTATCCCGCGTTTCAGTTCGTCGTCTGGGGCGGCAAGTCACCCTCACAAGCGATCGCCTCTGCGATGATCGACCCGGTTGGAGAGGCGTGAGCGAGAGGCGTCCTGGCGTGAGGGATGATGGGGGCAGGGCGCGCTGTCTCGTCCTCGTCGGCTGCGGAAAAATGGGGACGGCGATGCTGCGCGGCTGGATCGCGGCCGAAGTGGCGTCGCGTTGTATGGTGGTCGAGCCGACCGGGGTACCGGCCGGGTTTCAATCGGCAGCCGAAATCCTCTGGTATTCGTCGCCGCAGGAGCTGCCGGCGGAGTTGAGGCCGGATGCCGTGGTGTTCGCGGTCAAGCCGCAAATCGCGGATGAAGTGGTGCCGGATTATCGCTCCTGGGCGCGCCCAGAGACATTGTTTGTGTCGATTGTCGCCGGCAAGACCCTGGCCGGCCTCGCCCGCCATCTCGATCATGCCGCGATCGTCCGGACGATGCCCAACACTCCGGCGGCGATCGGCCGCGGCATTACGGTCGCCTGCGCCAACCCTCTCGTAACGATCGGTCAGCGGCAGCTCTGCGATCGCCTTCTCGCCGCCATCGGCGAGAGCGCCTGGGTCGAAGACGAAGCGCTGATCGACGTGGTCACGGCGGTCTCCGGCAGCGGCCCGGCCTACGTGTTCCTGCTGATCGAAGCGCTCGCCCGCGCGGGGCAAGCCGAAGGTTTGCCCGCCGATTTGGCCTTGCGGCTGGCCCGCGCTACCGTTGCGGGATCGGGCGAGCTGGCCCGCATTTCGTCCGAAGAGAGTCCTGCGCAGCTTCGAGAGAACGTCACGAGCCCCGGGGGCACGACCCGCGCCGCGCTTGACGTGCTGATGGCTGCCGACGGTCTCGAACCGCTGATCGCTCGCGCAGTCGCGGCGGCGGCGGCGCGGTCTCGCGAGCTCGCGAGCTGACATGGCAAGAACGGGCAGGACAAGCGGGCGTGGCCGCAACTCCGGCGACTGCGCGGAACGACGCCGACCGGATCATTGACGCAACCCTCGCCCTGATATCGACCGAGGGGTGGAGGAGATTGTCGCTCAGCGCGATCGCCGCCGCGGCCGAGCTTCCGATCCTTCAGGTGTATCGGGTCTTTCATTCGAAACAGGCCATCCTCTGCGGACTCTATCGCCGGATCGACCAGATCGTGCTGGCCGATCCGCCGGCAGCCGAGCCGGACGAGCGGCGCGGGATCGGCTGTTCGATCTGTTGATGCGGCGATTCGACGCGCTTCAACCCTACAAGCCGGCGCTCGACGTGCTGCGCCGCGAATTGCTGGGCGACCCCGTGACGGCATTGTGCGCCGGCGCCTCACTGCTGCGCTCGATGCGGTGGATGCTCGAAGCAGCCGAAATCCCGACCGGCGGAGTGCGGGGCGCGATCGCGGTCAAGCTGGCCGCTGCAGCTTATCTTTCGGCCATGCGCGTTTGGCAGCGCGACAATTCGCAGGATCTTGCGCGAACCATGGCGGCGCTCGATGCACGGCTGCGCAGGATCGAAGGATGGTTCGGATCGGCGCCCGGCCGACGCTCCGGCGAGGAACCAATTCCCGCCTGAATTGCTGCGGCGCAAAAAAGCTCTTGACGCCGGCCTGAGCATGGGCCGATATACCGTTCGTTGTGCAGCGCACAATAACCCAAGCTCCCCCAGACCGGAACCCTATTCATGTCTGAAGCACGTCCCACCTTTTTCGATTTCGACGTCACCAAGATGATGGCTGATTTCCGCTTCCGTCCGTTCGACCTCGAGGCGGTGATGGCATACCAGCGCCGCAATATCGAGGCACTCAGCCAGGCCAACCAGCTTGCGGTCGAGGGCATGCAGGCCGTCGCCAAGCGCCAGATCGAGATTACCCGTCAGGCGATCGAGGATGTCTCGGCCCTGCTGCGCGATCTCGCCCAGCCGGCTTCGGCTGAAGACCGGATCGCAAAGAACACCGAATACGCCAAACAGATGCTCGAAAAGAGCGTCAATAACGGCCGCGAAATCACGATGTTGGCGACCAAGGCCGGCAGCGAGGCCGCCGACGTGCTGCGCAAGCGCGCGACCGAGGGGCTCGACGAGTTTCGCGACCTCGCAAAGCAACAAGCGGCGCGGTAAATTCTAGTTTGCTGGGCCGTGCTGCAACTGTGGCACGGCCTTTATTTCGTCCGGGTTTCAACCCACGCGAGCCCGTTGGGCATTGGCTCTTTCAATGCCGATCTCACCAAACATTCACCGCGGCAGATGGACCCGGGCGCGCAGACCGCCCCGGGGAGAGGTCTCCAGCCTGACGTCGCCGCCATGGCTGCGCGCCACGTCGCGGGCAATCGTCAGGCCGAGGCCGACGCCGCCGGTCAAAGGGTTGCGCGATGCATCGAGCCGGACGAACGGCCGGAACACGCGGGCTCGATTGGCCGGCGGGATGCCGGGTCCGTCGTCATCGACTCAGGATATCGATCCCGTCCGCTGCGACGATCCCGGTTAGCCAGACGTGGCTTGCGTGACGGCGTGCATTGCCGATCAAGTTGCCGAGGCAACGGCGCAACGCATTCGGTCGGACCGGCATCACAAATTCGGGCGGCGGGGTGACCGTCAGCGGGGTTCCTTCGCGGCGCAAATCGGCGGCGAGGTCCTCGATCAGCAGTGAAATGTCGGTTTCGACCGATGCTTCAGTCCCCTCGCCGCGGACAAAATCGAGATAGCCGTGCACCATGTGCTCCATCTCGGCGACGTCCGATTTCAGCTCCGCGACGGCCGGATCGTTGCCTAGAATCTCCAGGGCGAGCTTCATCCGCGTCAAGGGCGTGCGCAGATCGTGCGACACGCCGGCGAGCATCTGGGTGCGTTGCCGAACCTGGCGCTGCAAACGATCGCGCATCGTCATAAAGGCGATCGCGGCACGCCGGATCTCGACAGCCCCTTCGACCTTGAACGATCGGAACGGGGAGCCCCTTGCCGAAGCTGTCGGCTGCTTCCGCCAAGCGGCGCAACGACTTCACCTGGTTGCGCAGAAAAACCGTGGCCACGGCCAACAGGACCAGCGACGAACCCAACATCCACATCACGAAAATGTAGGTTGTCGAGCTGTACAGCCGATTGCGCGGCACCCCGACCGACAGCACGCCATCGGAGAGCTGAACCTTGATCTCGGCACCCCCGTCATCGAGCAGGTCGATGCGAAAGGGGTGGTTTAAGCGGCCCTGTATCGCCTGGTTCAGCTGGTCCTCGATGAGCCTGCCGGTCGCCGGCGATATTGGAGGGAGCGTCTTGGTGTGCGCGATCGTGACGTCGAGGTCGGTTTGCGCCTTCGCACGTTCCAGCAGTTTGGCGGTTTGGGCTGGCGAATCGGCGAGCTTCAGCGCATCGATCAGCAGGCCGATATCGCCGGCCACCGCCGCCGAGAGCCGCCAGGAAACAGCGGCCCAGTGCCGATCGTAAAACACCCAGGTTGCGATCGCTTGCAGCAAGATGAGCGGGATCACGACGATCAGCAGCGAGCGCCCGAACATCGTGCGCGGCAGTACCCGCTTGATCCACGGATCGCGCCGGATCTCGAACTCGTCCTCCGGCTCCGACCCGGAGAGATCAGCGTCGATGTCGTGCGCCGTCACTGTTGGACCCGCTGACCGTCAATCCGGTTTGAGAATATAGCCGGTACCGCGAACCGTCTGCAGATAGCGCGGGAATCGCGGATCGCGCTCGATCTTGCGGCGCAGCCGGGTCATCTGTACATCGACATTGCGAACATTGCCGCTCAGCGATATCGACAGTTCCTCGCGCGACACCGCCTGCCCTGCCTTCTGGGCCAGCATCGAGAGCAGCCCCGCCTCGGCCGCGGTCAAATGCACCACGTCGCCGCCGCGGTATAGTTCTCCGCGCACCACGTCGAACCGGCAGCCGCCAAAGCGGATGTCCTTGGATACCGACATCGGCCGCCGGCCGGCGTTGCAGAAGGTTGCGGATGCGCAGGACGAGCTCGCGCGGCTCGAAGGGTTTGGAGAGGTAATCGTCCGCTCCCTGCTCGAGCCCATTGACCCGGTCCTCGGGCTCGGCCATCGCGGTCAGCAACAGCACCGGGACGCGCCCTTCCGCCCGCAGCGCGCGGGTCAGTTCCAACCCGCTCTCGCCCGGCATCATGACGTCGAGCACGACGAGGTCGAAGGCGAAGCTCGCGAGATTAGAGCGCGCCTCGCTCGCATCGGCGGCGGCGGTCACCCGAAAGCCGCTGTCCGACAGGTAGCGTCGCAACAGTTCCCGCAGGCGGGCGATCGTCATCGACGACAAGAAGATGGGACTCGGAGAGATCGGGATCGGGCGCGCTCGTCACGCGAAGGAATATACGACGGATGCGACGTCAATGCTTGTTCGGCGGCAGGGGGGCGAAGCGGCGCCGGTCATCTTCGCCGGCGATGATCCGCAGCATGACCTCCCGAAAACCCTCCACGGCCCGAGATCCGGCTTGCCGGTAGGCGTTGGCGATCCTTGCCCGCTGCGGCTCCGACAGCTGTCGCTCGAGATCGCGCCCCTTTGGCGTCAGTTCGAGGAGACGTTGCCGCCGATCGTGCGAGCCGGGTTGCTGCAGGATGAAGTTCTGCCGAACCAACTGGCCGAGGACGCGGCTCAAGCTTTGCTTGGTGATGCGCAGGATAGCCAGGAGCTCGCCGACGGTCATTTGCGGGTGTCGTCCGACAAAATGGATGACGCGGTGATGGGCGCGGCCAAAACCGTATCGCGCCAGGATCGCGTCGGGCTCGGCGGTGAAATCACGATAAGCAAAAAACAGGAGCTCGATCCCCTGCCGCACCTCTTCCTCGGCGACGACAGGCGAATGAGTCGGCAAATTTATGTCAGACATATTGACTTATCACGCAACCTTTGACACTTGTCACGCGTCCTTCGGGATATAAAGTTTCAGACCGACATATATGTCGGCCGTGTTGCGCGCACCGGATCGAAGATGCAAGGAAGATCCAATGTCCGTGATCCCGTTCGACGATCGAGACGGCTTCATCTGGTACGATGGCCGCCTCGTCCCTTGGCGCGATGCAAAACTCCACGTGCTGACCCACGGGCTCCATTATGCGAGCTGCGTCTTCGAAGGCGAGCGCGTATACAACGGCAAGGTCTTCCGATTGGAGGACCACAACGAGCGCCTCCTCAACTCGGCGCGGATCCTCGGCTTCGAGGTGCCGGCCGGGATGGACGATCTGGCAAAGGCGACGCAAGAGGTAATCTCGTCGAACAATATCGTCGACGGGTATGTCCGACCGATCGCCTGGCGCGGCGCCGAGCAGATGGGTGTCTCGGCGCAGGCAACCAAGATCCATCTGGCGCTCGCCGCCTGGGACTGGCCAGCCTATTTCTCGCCGGAGGCGCGCGCCAAAGGGATCCGCATGCAATGGGCGAAATGGGCGCGTCCGGCGCCTCACACGGCGCCGACCGCGGCGAAGGCGTCGGGGCTCTACATGATCTGCACGATGTCGAAGCACGAGGCCGAGGCCAACGGGTGTGACGACGCGCTGATGCTCGACTGGCGCGGCCGGCTCGCCGAGGGCACCGGAGCCAACATCTTCCTCGTCATCAATGGCGAGCTGCACACCCCGACACCGGATTGCTTTCTGAACGGCATCACCCGCCAGACCGTGATCGGACTGGCGAAGCAGCGGGGCATCAAGGTGGTCGAGCGGCCGATCATGCCGGAGGAGCTCGCCAAAGCCGAAGAGGTATTCCTGACCGGCTCGGCGGCCGAGGTGACCCCGGTCGGCGAAATCATCGGCGAACACGGCCATTACCGCTTCACGCCGGGCACGATCTGCCGGCTGATGTGGGAAGACTACGACCGCACCGTCGGGCAAGCGGGTGGCGAGCGCGGCTTAGCGGATCATCCGCGAACTCTGGTCACGGCAGCAAATTGTGAGCGACGAACGGGCCGACCTTATCCTGAACATGCTGCGGGCGATCCGCGCCGAGCAAGCGGCGCAGCGCGAGAAACTGGACGAAATCATTAGCCGGATCGGTGCCTTAGAGCGCGAGGTGGCGACGCTGACCCTCCGCTTCGCGGAGATGAAGGTCGACTTCGCCAACTTTATCGGTGCGGATCGACAATCTCGATAACCGTCTCAGACGCGTCGAGCAGCGCTTAGAACTCGTCGAGGTTCCGGCACCGATCTGAGATTCATAGCTCTGGTCGGTCTCCGACGCCAACCAGAGCCGCTATTTCGGAGGCGTCGTCCAGCGCCGCTTCGCGGCTTCGTCCTCGGCTCGGGAGGCGACCCAGCGTTCGCCGGCGGGGGTTTCCTCGCTCTTCCAGAAGGGTGCGTCGGTCTTTAGCCAATCGATCAGGAACTGGCAGGCGGCGAGCGCGGCTTCGCGGTGCGGCGAGGCCGTGGCGACGAGCACGATGCGGTCGCCGGGGACGAGCCGGCCGTAACGGTGGATGATCAGCACCGCGTCGAGCGGCCAGCGCCGATGCGCCTCGGTTTCGATTTCGCCGAGCTTTTTCTCGGTCATGCCGGGATAGTGCTCGAGGGTCAGGGCCGAGACGCGGTCATCGCCGCCCAGGTCACGGACCAATCCGATGAAGCTGGCGACCCCGCCGATCCGGGGATTGCCGGCCGCCAGGCGTTCGAGCTCGGCGCCGACGTCGAAATCCTCGCGCTGCACGCGGATCATCGCTCTAGCCTCCGGTCACCGGCGGGAAGACCGCAATCTCGTCGCCCTCCCGGACGGGGTGCTCGAGCCCGACATAATTCTGATTGATCGCCACCCGGACAACCGAAAGATCGCGCAGCGCCTCGGCATATCCGCCGCCGCGCGACCGCAGCCAATCGAGCAACCCTGCCACGTCCTTCACTCCAGGCGGCAAGTCGGTTTCCTCTTCGGCGCAGCCGATGCGCGCACGCAACCAGGCAAAATATAGCAGCTTCACCGGATTACCTCGGCAAAGGGCAGAAAATCGACCCTCATGCCGGGCGCGACCTCACTGGTCTCCTCGTCGATGACCACGAGTCCCTCCGACTCGGTAATCGAGGAGAGGATCCCGGCACCGTCCCTGGGGTATTTGACTGCGACGAGATCTTTGCCGTCTCGCTGTAGGCTCGCCCTGACGTATTCGCGCCGTCCCGGTTTCTTGCGGTAAGCGAAGCCGGCTCGGACAGAGAAAAGCCGGGGCACGGACGCCGCTGCGCCGGCGAGTCTCAGGATCAGCGGCCGGGCCAGCACGACAAAAGTCACGAGCGCCGCGACCGGGTTTCCCGGAAGCCCGATCAGGGGCACTCCGTCAATCTGGCCGAGCGCGACGGGGCGCCCCGGCTTGATCGCGAGCCGCCAGAAATCCAACTTGCCCAGCCGCTCGATCGCCGGCTTGACATGATCCTCTTCGCCGGTCGAAACGCCGCCCGAGGTGACGATGAGATCATGGTCGGCGCTCGCCGTCGCCAGGGTGTCGGCGAGCGCCGACTCGCGGTCCGGGCGAATCCCGAAATCACTGACGGCGCAACCGAGTTGGCCCAAAAGGGCCGCCAGCATGAAGCGGTTGGCGTCGTAGATCATGCCGGGCGGCAGCTCCGTCCCCGGGTCGCGGACCTCATCACCGGTGGAAAGCAGCGCCACGCGCAAGCGGCGAAACACCGGCAGCTCGCGATAGCCGAGCGCGGCAGCCAGCCCGAGATCCGCGGGCGAGAGCCGTTGCCCGGCGGCGAGCGCTACCGCCCCCTCGGCAATATCCTCTCCGGCATGGCGACGGTTGGCTCCCTTCTTGATCCCCGGCTTGAGCCGCACCCGCCCGTCTTCGACGACGCAGTCCTCCTGCATCATAACCGTGTCGGTGCCGTCGGGCATCGGGGCGCCGGTGAAGATCCGGATCGCCGCGCCGCGCTCGGCGGGACGGCCGAGCGGGTGACCCGCTGCGGCCCGGCCGCAAACCGGAAGCACGGCTTCCCGCCCCGGTGCGAGATCGGCGTGCGCGAAGGCATAGCCGTCGACGGCGCTGTTGGCGTGCGGCGGCAGGTTCATCGTGGCAACGACATCGCGCGCGAGGATGCGCCCGCAGGCGCCGCCCAGTGGAGCCGTCTCCGTCTCGACTACCGCTGTGACCCGCTCCTCGATCCGGCCGAGCGCGTCATCAACGCTGAGTAGAGCGCCGCCAAATGCGAAGCAATCATCGCTCAGCTGCGCCATCTCACGCACCCGGCTTCGTGGCCAAGGATGAATTCGGCGATCGCACTCGCATTCGACAGCGGCAGCCAGGGCCTGGAGAACTCGGCTAGGCGCTCGTCGGAAGCGATCGCGACGACAAAGGGGTCGTCGGGGTGCAGCAATGGTTTTCCGACCGCGTGACGATAGACCTCGATCTTCGGGTGCTCATCGTGTTTGAAACCCTCGACGATCACCAGATCGACCGGAGCCATTCGCTCCAGCAGCTCGTCGAGCGAAGGCTCGGCTGCGCCGCGCAGCTCGTGCATCAGCGCCCAACGTTGCCTCGAGGCGACCATCACCTCCTGTGCGCCCGCCTGCCGGTGGCGCCAGGAATCCTTCCCCGGCTGGTCGATGTCAAAGGAATGGTGAGCATGCTTTATCGTCGATACGGTAATCCCGCGTGAAACGAGTTCCGGTATCAGTGCCGTCATCAACGTCGTCTTGCCGCTTCCGCTCCAGCCGGCGAGGCCGAAGATCCGCATTGTCGCCTGTCCCTATCGGCTCAATTGGGGGACGAGCACGGGCGTCGCAATGTCCTCAAGCCAAATGCTCTGATTTGCGGCTCGCCGGCGCCGCCCGAGGGCGCGCCATGTGGCGCAGTCCGGCCTGAAGGTAGTCGTATCCGGTCACCAGGGTCAGAATTGCGGCGATCCACAACAGCGTCTCGCCGATTCCCGTCACCGGCACAAAACCGGGGCCCGCGTCGCCGACGATCAGCACCCCGATCGCGACCATCTGAATGACGGTCTTCCATTTGGCAAGCCGGGACACCGGCATGCCGACCCGCAGCCCGGCGAGATACTCGCGAAGCCCGGAGACTAGGATTTCCCGACACAGGATCACCAATGCCGGCAGCAGCGCCTCCGCCGAGAGCCGTCCAAATGCCGTCAGCATGAACAGTGTCGCCGAAACCAGCAATTTGTCGGCGATCGGGTCGAGAAATCGGCCGATTTCGGATTGCTGCTCCCAGCGCCGCGCCATGTGCCCATCGAGCCAGTCGGTCACCCCGGCGGCCGAGAACAGCGCGCAGGCGAACCAACGGGCATAGTCGCCCGGCACGTAAAAGGTCGCGATCACCACCGGAATTGCCAGGATGCGCGACAAAGTCAACAGGTTGGGCAGGCTGGTAATCGGCACACATCACTCCTGCTGAGGGCGAAGGGAGGGCAGCGGCAGCTTACCCGTCGGGGTGGAAGTGGTCATAAATCTTTTTTGCTACAGTTTTACTTATGCCGGACACGCGTTCGAGCTCCCCGAGCCCGGCCCGGGCAACCGCTCGCGCCGAGCCGAAATGGTGCAGCAGCGCCTGCTTGCGGCGAGCGCCGATGCCCTCGATTTCATCGAGCGGGGAGCGCCCCAGGGCCTTCGTTCGCTTGGCGCGGTGCGTGGCGATAGCAAACCGATGCGCTTCGTCGCGCAGGCGCTGCAGGAAATAGAGGACAGGGTCGCGCTGGGTCGAGCGAGAACGGCGCTCGCCCCGGCAAAAAGAAGTGTTCCCGCCCGGCATTGCGGTCGGGCCCCTTCGCGATCCCGACGATTGCGACATCGGCAATGCCGAGCTCTTCGAGAACGCCGCGGCCGATATTGAGCTGCCCCTGGCCGCCGTCGATCAGGATCAAATCGGGCCAGGTGCCCCGGTCGCGTTCAGGATCCTCTTTGATGGCGCGGGCGAAACGACGCATGAGAACTTCGCGCATCATCGCATAATCGTCGCCGCCCGCAGCCCCCATCCCTCCCTCCCCCGCAGGCGGGGCAGGGCCAGAAGAAGAGTTCGCTACAATTCCCTCCCCCGCCTGCGGGGGAGGGTTGGGGTGGGGGCAGGGCGGGGTTAGGGCAGCGCCCGCCTGGGCCGGAGCGGCGCCGCGGATCGTGAACTTGCGATAGGCGTTTTTGACCAGCCCCTCGGGGCCCGCGACAATCATCGCGCCGACTGCGTTCGTGCCTTGGATATGGCTGTTGTCGTAAACCTCTACGCGATGCAGCGGTCGGTCGATGCCAAAGGCGGCTGCGACGCCGTCGAGCAATTGACGTTGCGAGGCACTCTCCGCAAGGCGCCGGCCGAGCGCCTCACGCGCAGTTGCGACTATGCGGTTGAGCAGCCGCTTTTTGTCGCCGCGCTGAGGTATTGCGAGGCTGACCCTCGGCCCGCCGAGCGACAACGCTTCTTCCACCAAATCCTGCTCGACCAGCCGGTGACTCAGCAATACAAGGGGCGGTTTCGCACGATTGTCATAAAATTGGCCGACGAACGAGGTCAGCACCTCCTCCACCGGGAGCTGCCGGTCATGGCTCGGGAAATATGCCCGATTGCCCCAATTCTGCCCGCCGCGGAAGAAGAAAACCTGGACACAGGTCTGCCCGCCCTCCTGGTGGGCGGCGATGACATCGGCATCGACGACACCCGCGACGTGGATGTCTTGATGCCCTTGGACCAGCGACAGCGCGCGGATCCGGTCACGAACCAACGCCGCCGCTTCGAAATCCAGAGTGTTCGCGGCCTCTTCCATCTCGGCGGCGAGGCATTGCTGAACATCATCACTCCTGCCCGACAAGAAGGTGTGCGCCTGCTCGATCAGCGCCGCGTAATCCTCGCGGGAGATGTGTCCGACGCATGGGGCGCTGCAGCGCTTGATCTGGTACAGCAGGCAAGGGCGAGCGCGGGTGGCAAAAACGCTGTCACTGCAAGACCGCAGCAAGAACGCCTTTTGCAGGGTCACCAGGGTGCGATTGACCGACCCGGCGGAGGCGAAGGGACCGAAATAGCTGCCCTCCTTGGTTCGCGCGCCGCGGTATTTTGTGAGCTGCGGAAAGTCGTGACCGGCAGTGAGATGGATAAACGGGAACGACTTGTCGTCCCGTAACAGCACATTGTAGCGGGGCATCAGCCGCTTGATCAGATTGCATTCGAGCAGCAGCGCTTCCGCCTCGGTGTGGGTGACCACGATTTCTATCGCGGCAGTCTCGGCAATCATGCGGCGCAGCCGGTTCGACAACCCGGCAGGATGCGCATAATTCTGCACGCGGCTCTTCAGGCTGCGCGCCTTGCCGACATAGAGCGCATCACCCCTGCGATCGAGCATGCGGTAAACGCCCGGGCTGGCCGGCATGCTCCGGAGTGCCTCGCGGATCGTAGCGACACCCGCAGCGATTCCCGTGGCGGCTGAGGGGCGCGCGGCGCAATCGTGGAGCGCCGCATCGGCCGGCGGAGCGCTCTCGGAAGATCTGGCGGAAGGTTCGGCGAAACCGTCCGGAGCCCGCCGAGGGTCGATCAGCGATGGCGCGCGGCGGCGCACAATCCGCCGCGGCGTGCTGATCGTCGTCCCGAATTGCGTCACTTTGTCGTCCGTCGTATCCGTCACCGTCTCGTCAACTAATTGAGGCGACACACTGATTCGGGGTATCCACGAAACCGGTGGATAACTCTGTTGAAAACTTGATGCGAGCAAACTCGGAGTGAAGGCATACCTTGCATTTGTCACATTTGATTAAATTTTGGGCAATCAACTACCCTATTGATAAAACTCAGTTTTGACCCGAAATGGTTAACTTCTATGACAAAATGTAACAGTCCTCGCGTTTCGCTCATTGCCGCATCACCACATGGCCGCCTGTGAACAAATCCGCGCCACATCCTCCGCCAGCGCTCTCTTTCCCCTCAGAAGCACCTTCTACTCGACCGGCAACTGCCGTTGCGGTTGCGCCCAACCGAGATGCTGCCCACCATCGAGTGCGATCATTTGGCCGGTCATCGCCGGGGCCGCCAGGATGAAGCGCATCGCGGCCGCGATCTCGTCAGGGCTGGTGCCGCGGCGCAACGGCATCAGCTCGCATTGCCGGGCGAACTGGTCTGGGGTCTGCCGCGGGCTCGGTAAAGTCGGACCGGGGCCGATGCCGTTCACCCGAATGCGCGGCGCCAAGGCGAGCGCCATCGTCTGCGTCAAGGTCCACAACCCTGCCTTCGCCAAGGTGTAGGATACGAAATAGGGGGTCAGCGACCATACCCGCTGATCCAACAGATTAACGATGACGCCGCCGGCATGCGCCGGTAATCGGGCTGCGAAATTTTGAATTAGGACAAACGATGCGCGCAGATTTACCGCGATATGTGCATCCCAGCTCTCGCGTGTTGCCGTCTTGACCGTATCGTTGACGAATACCGCGGCGTTGTTTACCAGGCAGCCAATCGGCCCGAGCTCGCTCTCGGCGCGCGGCAGCAGCGTCGAAACGGCTCCTTCATCGGCGAGATCGGCGGAAAGCGTAATCGCCGCGCCACCTTTGCTTCGGATCAGCTCGGCGAGGTTTTCGGCTGCATCGCGCGAGCCGTGATAGTGAACCGCGACAGCAAAACCGTCCTCGGCAAGCGCAAGGGAAAGCGCGCGGCCGATCCGCTGTGCGCCGCCGGTTACCAAGGCCGCCCGTGGTATCGGGGGGACCGGCAACGCGCCGGTCGGCTGGTTGCCGGGCCCGGCATCACCGACGGGCACGGCGTTCCTTGCGAGCCCGCATCTTGGCGCGGACGACATCGCGCGCCGAGACGCCGGCGCGTCCCGCGATCGAGCGGCCCCGCTGACCCTCGGCGCGCCGGGATCCGGCTGCGGCCCCGTTCAGCGGCGCAGTCGAGAGGCCCAGATCGGCCTGCTCGAGACGGCGGATCTCGTCGCGCAGCCGGGCCGCCTCCTCGAATTCCAGATCGGCGGCCGCCTCGCGCATGCGCTTTTCGAGATCGGCGATGACCGTCTTCAGATCGGCGCCCTGGTAATGCGCCGCTTCGCCCTCGGACAGCCCAAAGGTCACGTGATCGCGCTCATAGACGCTTTCGAGGATGTCGGAGATGCCGCGGCGCACGCTTTCGGGCGTGATCCCGTGCGCGGCATTGTAGGCCTGCTGTTTTTCGCGCCTGCGGTTGGTCTCGTCGATCGCGGCCTTGAGACTGTCGGTCATCCGGTCGGCATAGAGGATCGCCCGGCCGTCGATGTGGCGAGCAGCCCGGCCGATCGTCTGGATCAACGAGGTGCGCGAGCGCAGATAGCCCTCCTTGTCGGCGTCGAGCACCGCCATCAGCGCGCATTCCGGAATGTCGAGCCCCTCTCGCAGCAGGTTGATTCCGATCAGCACGTCGAACATGCCGAGGCGAAGATCGCGGATGATCTCGATGCGCTCGATCGTGTCGATATCGGAATGCATATAGCGCACGCGCAGCCCGGCCTCGTGCAAGTACTCGGTCAACGCCTCGGCCATTTTCTTGGTCAGGGTTGTGACCATGACCCGGTGCCCGCGCAGCGCCTCCTCGCGGCACTCCGCCATCAAATCGTCGACCTGGTTGTCGACCGGCCGGATGAGGCAAGGCGGATCGACGAGACCGGTGGGCCGCACGATCTGCTCGACAAAGACGCCGCCGGTGCGCTGCATCTCCCAAGGGCCGGGGGTGGCCGAGACAAAGATCGTCTGGCCGCGCAGCCCATCCCATTCCTCGAACTTTGAGCGGCCGGTTGTCGGTGCAGGACGGCAGCCGGAAACCGTATTCGGCTAGGCACGTTTTGCGCGTCCAGTCGCCGCCGAACATGCCGCCGAGCTGCGGCACCGTCACATGCAATTCGTCGACGAAGACGAGCGCGTCGCGCGGCATGTATTCGAAGAAGGTCGGCGGCGGCTCGCCCGGCTTGCGCCCGGTCAGATAGCGGGAATAGTTCTCGATCCCGGCGCAGCTGCCGGTCGCCTCGATCATCTCGAGATCATAGGTCGTGCGCTGCTCGAGCCGCTGCGCCTCGAGCAATTTCCCTTCCGTGTGCAGCTCTTCAAGGCGGATCTTGAGGTCGCGCTTGATCTGCTCGATCGCCTGCAACAGGGTCGGCCGCGGCGTCACGTAATGGCTGTTGGCGTAGATCTTGACCGAGTGCAACGACGCGGTCTTCTCGCCGGTCAATGGGTCGATCTCATGGATCGCCTCGATCTCGTCGCCGAACAGCGAGATCCGCCAGGCGCGGTCCTCGTAATGCGCCGGAAACAATTCGATCGTGTCGCCGCGCACCCGGAACGAGCCGCGGAAGAAATTGTGGTCGTTGCGCCGGTACTGCAATTCGACAAACCGGGCGAGCAAATGCGTGCGGTTGATCCGGTCGCCCTTGGCGAGCGACAGCGTCATCTGCGAATAGGTCTCGACCGAGCCGATACCGTAGATGCAGGAGACCGAGGCGACGACGACGACGTCGCGGCGTTCGAGAATCGCCCGCGTCGCCGAGTGGCGCATCCGGTCGATCTGCTCGTTCAGCGACGATTCCTTCTCGACATAAGTGTCGGTGCGCGGGACATAGGCCTCGGGCTGGTAATAATCGTAATACGAGACGAAATACTCGACCGCGTTCTCCGGGAAGAAGCTCTTCATCTCGCCGTAGAGCTGTGCAGCCAATGTTTTGTTGGGAGCGAGAATGATCGCCGGGCGCCCGGTGCGCTCGATGACATGCGCCATCGTGAAGGTCTTGCCCGAGCCGGTAACGCCGAGCAGCACCTGCTCGCGCTCGCCGCCGGCGATCCCTTGGCACAATTCCTCGATCGCCTGCGGCTGGTCGCCCGCCGGCCGGAATTCGGACTGCAGCTGAAACGGCCTGCCGATATCGCTCTGCGGACGCTCGGCCGCCATCAGCGGCAGCATCGTGATCAAATCTAGCGTGTCAGCCGATTTCATGCCGGGCCCCAGTAGCGGCATCATGCATCGTATATAGGAAAGGCGCGCCAATCGGGAGGGGAACGAATGCATGAGCGCCCCAAACTCCTCGGCGCATCTGGTGCGCAATTTCGCGCTCGGTCCGACTACGGCCACAATGCGGTGAGATAATGACCAAAGTCCGATCTCGGCTGCGGGTCCAGACTTCGGAGGTTCGGCTTGAGGGGTAGCCTCGAGACGGCAATGGGGTTCACAAAAAAGCCCCCGGATATTAGGGTGCTCCCCTGCCATTTTCGGGTGTCGATGCGTCATGTCCTTTCTCGCCGATCGTCTCGCTCGCGTAAAACCATCGCCGACGATGGCGATGACGGCGCTCGCCACTGAACTGAAGGCGGCCGGGCGCGATATCGTCAGCCTGTCGGTCGGCGAGCCCGATTTCGACACCCCGCCTAACATCCAGGAGGCGGCGATCGCGGCGATGCGGCGCGGCGAGACCCGCTACACGACCTTTGACGGCACGATCGAGCTGAAGCGCGCGGTATGCGGCAAGTTCAAGCGTGAGAACGGGCTCGATTACGAGCCGTCGCAAATCACGATCAGCGCCGGCGGCAAGCAGGTGCTGTATAATGCGATGGTCGCCACGATCAATCCCGGGGACGAGGTCGTCATCCCGGCGCCGTTCTGGGTGTCCTACCCGGAGATGGTGCTGTTATGCGAGGGCACTCCGGTGCCGGTGCCGTGCCCGCAGAACAATGGTTTCAAGATGCGGCCCGAGGATCTCGACGCGGCGATCACGCCGCGCACCAAATGGCTGATCCTGAACTCGCCGTCGAACCCGACCGGAGCCGCCTACACCGAGGCGGAATTGGAGAGTGTCGCCGAGGTCCTGCTCCGTCACCCGCAGGTCTGGGTGATGACCGACGACATGTACGAGCACCTCGTCTACGACGATTTCGAATACAGGACGATCGCCCAAGTCGAGCCGCGCCTCTACGAGCGAACCTTAACCGTGAACGGCGTCTCCAAGGCCTATTGCATGACCGGCTGGCGGATCGGCTATGGCGGCGGCTCCAAGGCGCTGATCAAGGCGATGGGCGCGATCCAGTCGAACTCGACCGCAAACCCGTGCTCGATCAGCCAGGCCGCGTCGATCGAGGCGCTTACCGGGCCGCAGGATTTCATTCCGGTCCATAACCGCAGCTTCAAGGAACGGCGGGATCTTGTCGTCGATATGCTGAACCGGGTCCCTGGTCTGTTCTGCCCGCGACCAGAGGGGGCGTTCTATGTCTATCCGTCCTGCGCCGGAGTGATCGGCAAGCGAACCGCAGCCGGTCAGCCGATAACCAACGACGAGGATTTCGTCCGCTATCTGCTGGAGGAAACCGGGGTCGCGGTCGTCCACGGCGCCGCCTTTGGGCTGTCGCCGCATTTCCGCATTTCCTACGCGACCTCGACCGAGGTGTTACGGGACGCGTGCCAGCGCATAGATCGCGCCTGCCGCGCGCTGACGGCGTAGCCCACGACTGCCGAAACCGCCGCGATCCGGGCGATTAGACCGCGCGAAATTTCGATTGCCATCCCGCCGGCCGGCGCGCAACTTCGGGAACAGATAAAGGCGTCGCCCGGTCGGGGGTCTCGGCCTGCGGCGGCAGCTTCTCAGGATGATGGAGGCGCCCATGGCGAATATGACTGAAGCTCCGCGTTGCGCGGCGCTGATCGGCCCGTATCTTTCGGGCAAGACCACGCTGCTCGAAGCCTTGCTGCACGCCAGCGGCAGCACCAGCCGGCGCGGCAGTGTGCGCGACGGCAACTCGGTCGGGGATCATTCGCCGGAAGCGCGCGCCCGCCAGATGTCGACCGAGCTCAACGTCGCCGGCGCGAGCTTTCTCGGGGACCGCTGGACGATCCTCGACTGCCCGGGTTCGGTCGAGCTGCTCTATGAGGCGCAAGGGGCGTTGCTGGTCAGCGACGTCGCCGTCGTCGTTGTCGAGCCGGAGGTCGAGCGCGCTCTGACGATCAGCGCTCTCTTGCGGTTTCTCGACCGGCACAAGATCCCGCACATGATCTTCATCAACAAGATGGACAACGCGAGCGCGCGAGTGCGGGATCTGCTGGCGGCCCTGCAATCGGTCTCCGAGCGTCCACTGGTGCTGCGCCAGGTGCCGCTGCGCGGGCCAGATTCGGAAATTACCGGCTATGTCGACCTGGTCAGCGAGCGCGCCTATCGTTACCGGCCGGGCCAACCGTCGGATTTGATGCCGCTGCCCGATGGTTTCTGGGACCAGGAAGGCGCAACGCGCACCGGGCTGATCGAAAAGCTCGCCGATTTCGACGACACCTTGCTCGAGCAACTGCTCGAGGAGGTCGAACCACCAAAGGAAGAAATCTACAAGCACCTGACCCGCACCCTGAAAGGCGCGCAGGTCGTGCCGGTGTTTCTCGGCTCGGGGCTGACGGACTTTGGGATACGGCGGCTGTGGAAGGCGCTGCGCCATGAGGCGCCGTCGCCCCAGGAGACTGCGGAACGGCTGGGGATCGCTCCGGAAGGCGAGCCGTTGGCGCAGGTCTTCAAAACCTATCACCTGCCGCATACCGGCAAGCTGTCGCTGGCGCGGGTCTGGCGCGGCACGATCTCCGAGGGGATGGTGCTGAACGGCAGCCGCGTCGCGGGCGTTTTGCGACTGGTCGGCGCTCAGCAGGAGAAGGTCCCCGCCGCTCAGGTAGGCGAGGTCGTCGGGCTGACGCGAATGGAGGAGATCGCCACCGGAACCGTCCTGACCCCCTCCGGCAAGGCAGAGCCATTGACGCAGCCGGAACGGCCGCAGCCGGTTTACGGTCTCGCGATCACCTCCGAGCGGCGCACCGACGACGTCAAGCTGACCGGCGCCATCGGCAAGCTGGTCGAGGAGGACCCTACCCTCGAGCTCGAACAGAATGCCGACACGCAGGAAATGGTCTTGTGGGGGCAAGGCGACATCCATCTGCAGATCGCCATCGACCGCTTGCGTACCCGCCACAATCTCGCGGTCAACGGCAGGCGCGCCGGGGTCCCCTACAAAGAGACGATCCGGCAGGGAGCCCAGCAGCATTCCCGCTTCAAACGTCAGAGCGGCGGGCACGGACAATTCGCCGATGTGACGATCGAGGTGAAACCGTTGCCGCGCGGCTCCGGCTTTACCTACACCAACAGCGTCGTCGGCGGGGCCATCCCGCGCAACTACATCCCGGCGGTCGAGGAAGGGGTGATCGAGGCGCTGCTCCACGGACCGATTGGGTTTCCGGTCGTCGATGTCGCGGTCAATCTGATCACCGGCCAATTCCATGCGGTGGACAGTTCGGATCAAGCATTCAAAACCGCGGGACGGCAGGCGGTCCAGGAAGCGCTGCCGAAATGCGAGCCGATCCTGCTCGAGCCGATCGATATGGTCGAGATTTCGGTGCCGAACGCGTTTACCGCGCGTGTTCAGCGGCTCGTCTCCGGCCGACGCGGCCAGATCCTCGGCTACGACGCCAAGTCCGACTGGCCCGGCTGGGACGTCGTCAGCGCCCATCTGCCGCAAAGCGAATTGCATGACCTGATTGTCGAGCTGAGGTCGCTGACGATGGGGGTCGGCAGCTTCGCCCATCAATTCGACCATATGCAGGAGCTCACCGGCAGACCCGCGGAGAAAGTGCTGGCTGCGCGCACGGCCGACGCCGCGCAATAGGATGCCGCTCGCGAAACCGTGATTTGGAAAGCTCTCACCACTATACAGATCTGATCGGGCGACAGGTCGAGGTGTGGGATGCTGATTCGACGCAGGAAAGGGTGGGAGATCCCCGAGAGTGAAGCGACCCGAGAAGCCGCGTTCCGCGATCGCCGGCGGCTGCTGAAAGGGATCGCGGCAGGCTCGATCGTCGTCCCGGGCCTCGCCTCAGCGGCGTATTTTCTTTCGAGGACGGGGGCAAGTATTCCGACCCTTTCGGCCGAAGCCCATCCGGAGGCAACAGCAGAGGCAGACCCCTCCGCCGGGTTCTATCCGGCTAATCGCAACCCGCGTTATACGCTGGATCGGCCGCTGACCGACGAGAAGTTCGCGACCAATTACAACAACTTTTACGAGTTCGGCTCGCAAAAATCGATCGCGTCCGAAGCCCAGGCGCTGAAGATCCGCCCGTGGACGATCAAGATCGACGGGCTGGTCGAGAAGCCGCTCACCGTCGATGTCGACGAGCTGCTGAAAAAGATGACGCTTGAAGAGCGGCTCTACCGCCATCGCTGCGTCGAGGCGTGGTCGATGGCGGTGCCGTGGAGCGGCTTCCCGATGGCCGCCCTGGTCGACTTCGCGAAGCCGCTGGGTTCGGCGAAATACATTCAGATGGAGACGTTTCTCGACCCGAAGATCGCACCGGGACAGAGGGAATTCTGGTACCCCTGGCCTTATATCGAGGGCGTCACGATCGCCGAGGCGGGAAACGAGCTCGCGTTTCTGGTGACCGGGATGTACGGCAAGCCGGTTCCAAAGCAGGACGGAGCACCGCTGCGGCTGGTTTTGCCGTGGAAATACGGCTTCAAATCGGTCAAGTCGATCGTCCACTTCTCGTTTACCGAAAAGCGGCCGGTGTCCTTCTGGGAGACCATACAGGGCAACGAGTACGGGTTCTGGGCGAACGTCAACCCCGAAGTTCCCCATCCGCGCTGGAGCCAGGCGACGGAGCGGGTGCTCGGCACAAACGAGCGCGTCCCGACCCTCAAATGGAACGGCTACGGCGAGTTTGTGGCCCATCTTTATGACGGGCTAGAGAAGGAGCGGCTGTTCGTCTGAGTGGCAGACTACGCTTTCGACGAAGCGGCCGTACGATTTAGCTTGCCATATATGATCATGTTTTGTTCTATGTCTCTGGGGGCATGTAACCCGAGGAGACGACGATGAGGAAATGGACGCTCCCAGCCGCCGCGGCGGTCGTGCTCGCAATGGCTTGGTGGCATTGGCCGGCAGCTGCCCAACGAGCCCCTCAACCGGCCGCGGCGGGCGACATCATCACCTTCGACCAATACCGCGACTTCCGCGCGCACGACCTGCAGCAGCGCCAGGCTCGGCTCGCGCATCAGCTGGCCGATGCCGGGCTTTCTGCCGCGGAGAAGGCGAGCGTCGAGCGCCGCAAGGCCTATTATGACCGGATAGCAGCGATGCCGGCAGAGGAGCGCGACCAGCTATATCGCGAGCGGTTCGACCAGATCGACAGCAACCGCGACGGCAAGCTCGATCCGCAGGAACGCGCCGCGTGGCGCGAGAAGCAGCGGGAATTCTATCGCCACCAATCCGCCGACCGAGCTCACCCGGCCGACCAGCAGCCTTAGCGCCGGTGGCGACGAGCGAATTGACGCTAGTGGCGGTCGGCTTTTAGCTTGGGGCCGTTCCATTCACAGGAGGAGCGAGCGATGGCCAAGATCGAGCAATATGCCGCCCGTGGGGTCTGGGATCCGCCGACCTATTCGCAGGCTGTCAAGGTGACCGGCGCCGAGACGATCCTCTATATAGCGGGCCAGGTGGCCTATGGCGACGGCGGCAGTGCGGCGCATGCCGGGGATTTCAAGGCGCAAGCGCGGGCGACCTTGCAGGCAGTCAAGGCTCAGGTCGAGGCCGGCGGGGGCACGATGGCGAACATCGTCAAGGTCAATACCTATCTGACGGATATTCGTCATCGCGCCGATTACGCTGCCATTCGTGAGGAATTCTTCGGTAAGAAAATGCCGGCCTCTACCCTGGTCGCCGTTGCGGCCCTCGCACAACCCGAGTTTCTGATCGAGATCGAAGCGATCGCGGTGATCTAGGCTTCCGCAAGCCCGGCGCGGTCCTCTCGCCTATGAGGGCGTCGAGATTTGCACCTTTCGCGGTTGTTCTAACGCTACTGCTCGCCGGGTGCGGATCAGGGGCCGGGAATGCGTATCTCGGACCAGATCCAGGCGGCGGGTTCTCTTGTCCCCACAACGCCTTCGAAGGCTGTGCACGTCCTTAGTTTGCGTAGCTAGTGTGCTCCCTCTGCGATGGCGCCGCGTTCGAGCGCCGGATTGTGGCCGAGGATCAGCACGAGAATGGCCGACAAGAACGGGAAGAACGCGACCGCCAATAGGCCGGCAGTGAAGTCGCCGGTCGCGTCCTTCAGGTAGCCCATAGCATACGGGGCGGCAAATCCTGCGAGATTCCCGATCGAATTGATCAGGGCGATGCCGCCGGCCGCGGCGGTGCCGCTGAGGAACGCGGTCGGCAATGTCCAGAACAACGGCGCGATTGCGAAGAGACCGACTGCGCAGATCGACAGCACCGTCATCTTTTGCAGCGGATCCGGGAAATAGGTCGACAGCGCGAGCCCGCCGGCGGTGACCAGGAAGGCCAGGGCGGTGTTCCATTTCCGCTCGCCCATCCGGTCGGAGAGGAGGGGCCATAGGAATACCGCAACCGCGCCGACCACGTAAGGAACCGCGGTGATCAGCCCGGTCTGAAAATTGGTGACGCCAAAATCCTTGACGATCGTCGGCAACCAAAAGCTCAAGGCGTAACTGGCTGCTGCGGTGCCGAAATAAGCCAGGCTCAGCAGCAGCACCCGGGGATGGGCCAGCGCCTCCCAGAGCGTGTGTCTTGCGTGAGCCTCGCGGACCATCCGCTCGCGGCGCAAGCGGTCGATCAGCCAGTCGCGCTCACCGGCGGCGAGCCAATGCGCCTTCGCGGGACCGTCGGTCAGGTAAAACATCACGACAAGGCCAAGCAGAACCGTCGGCAGGCCCTCGCAAATGAACAGCCACTGCCAACCCTTGAGCCCCCATATCCCGTCCATTCCGAGGATCAGGCCGGATAGCGGGGCGCCGATCACCGTCGAGATCGGGATCGCGGCCATGAAGCGGCCGACCATGCGAGCCCGATACTGCGCCGGGAACCAGTAAGTCAGGAACAGAATGATCCCAGGGAAGAAGCCGGCCTCGGCGGCACCCAGCAAGAAGCGGATGACGAGAAAGCTCCATCCGTTCCAGATCAATGCCATCGCGGCCGACAAGAGGCCCCAGGTCACCATGATCCGGGCGATCCACAGCCGAGCCCCGAACCGCTCGAGCGCCAAATTGCTCGGCACTTCGAAGAAAAAATATCCGAAGAAGAAGATGCCGGCGCCCCAACCGAACATTGTCGCGGTGAAGCCGAGATCCTTGTTCATCTCGAGCGCGGCGAAACCGACATTGACGCGATCGAGGAAGCAGACAAAGTAGCAGAGCGCCACGAACGGCACGATCCGCCGGCTGACCTTGCTGATGACCCGCGCTTCCATGCACACCCCCTCCCGGATGCTGATACCTTAGCCCGAACATCGTTTACCCGGCGATCCTGCTGCGGGGATAGCGCTCCTCCGCCGTTTAACAGTGACCCCTGCGAGGCAATAAATTTCGCCTTCATAACACGACACAAGGATGAAAGCGGCGGGTTGCATTCACCCGACGCACTGAAATCCTGATGGCTCAGGGGTGTGCAAGAGATGAAGGCAACCCCTCTGATGCTCAAAGCTGATCACCGCCGATGAGACCGAGATGCCGCGGTCACGCTCGACCGCTACCCAATCCGAGCGCACCCGCCGCCGCTCGCCGCGCGCCCTGACTGGATTGCCCCGCCAAACAGCAGCAATTTCGCGGTCAAAAGTGGTTCTTGTGGGCGTCGCGATGCGAGATGATCGCAAACGTGCGCCGGCGCGCAATCTCGTCGGTCAGGGTGCTCATCAATCGGCTTAAGCTGTTGGCAGATATGGGGCCGTCGTTGGCAAGCGATCCCGCTGGGTCGGCAGCCGAAGGCTTTATGATGCGCGCCCCCAATAGTTGCCAAGAACCAGCTACAGAGGCTCCATGTACGCCTCTTACCGATTATGCGGCTCCACCCATACGTCGCTTTGCTTGATACGGTCGATCAGCTGATGCGGATCGAATTTGCGGAGATTGGTGGGGATTTCGAATAAATTCGAGGGCGGAGGCCCTTGCTGGACATTCGCAAGTTCGATCTTTACGCCATCCTCGCGAGCAATGCTTACCGCAAACCCGAGCTGCGGATCGATCAAGCAGTAAGAGGAAATACCCTCCGGCGATATCGCTCGGTATTTTATCGGCTCGCGTCCACCGGCGCTTTCTGGGCCGAGCCGATGGCACCGCCACTGCTTGCCCTGGTCCGCGGCCCCGGCGATCTCCGCCATCGCCTGCCATTGCTTACATGGGTCGTCAGGGTCGAGCGGAACGAGGATCTGCGTCAGCCAGGTCGACCGCTTCGCGTCCATCCAGACCCGCTGGGCCGGTTTTACGAAATAGGCGGTATGGGCGTTGCCGTCCAACAGAAAGAGACCGCCCGGGAAATCGGAAGTCTCGATGCGGACTTTGCTGTTCGAAACATAGATCTTGCCGGCGCTCTTGCCGACTAGGTCCGCCGAAAACTGCTGTGCCGCGCCCAAGGAGCCCGGCAATCCTAAGCCAACGAAGATGCCGAGCAGGAACGGCCAGATCGTCGTTCCTTGTAACAAGCGAACGGCGCCGACCAAGGCTCTAGCCGCGATCGGCGCCAGTGTCATACGACAGTCCACGCCGGCAATGTCACTCGGTGAAGGGCTGGTTGACGGGGCCCGAGGCAAAGTCGAACGTGTCGAACAAATCGTCGAGCGCCGGCATATTGGTGGGCACGTAAGGATTGCTCCTTTTGCTCTTCGGATTGGGCAAATTGTCCCGGCTGCGATCGGTCAGCGGCTGGAGGTTCCAGTTGCGCTCGATGAACTTAAGCAGCGAGACGTGATCTGCATAGGCGTGATTGACCTTGCCCCCGGTCGAGTACGGCGAGAGCACGAGCAACGGGATCCGCGGGCCGTCGCCAAAATAATCGATCGGCTGAATGAACCCCGAATCCCAGTATCCGCCCGCCTCGTCCCAGGTGATGAATACCGCCGTCTCGGCTTTGAGGCTCGGATTGGCCTCCAGCGCATCGAGAATGTTTTGAACATAAGCCTCGAACAGATCGACCTTGGAGCTCTGCGGATGACCGTCCAGCAGGCCGTCGGGCTTCCCGACAGACACCGAGGGGAGGGTGTTTTGCTCGATGTCGGTGATCAGGTCCGCAGTGTCTTTGATGTGCGCCGCGCGTTGTTCCGGGTCGCCCATATTCGACGCCGAATACTGGAATGGATTGCAGATCTGGCAGTACGTCACGCCGAGGGCGTGGGCGGGATCGGCGAGGGCTGCCATGGTCAAACTGGGGTTTGATGGGTTTGCGGCGACGGCCTCGTCCGCGAGAATGACTGCGTCGTTGTAGGATCCGCCGAAATAAGCCCACGAGATGCTCTTTTCCGTGAGCGCGTCCCCGATGGTCCTCACCGAGGAGGGCGGAAGCGCGTTCTGGACTGCCGGAACGACCGTACCGTTTGGGAGAAAGCCGGGGTTCGTGTTGTCCAACATATAATAGCTGTTTTCCGCACAATTCGGCTCGGCGTTGTAGGGCAGGCTCTCGAGGTATTGGATGATCGGTAGGACACCCGGCTGAGTGATGTCCGAGCAATTGCTGAAGGCATTGTCGGCAGTATAGGTGTTCACGGTATTCGGCTTTGGGTTGGGGTTCGCAATCAACGACGAGGGCGGCATAACCGGGTTGCCAGTCGCCGTCGCTCCAGAACCCCGCATCGCCAGTGCCGAACATGAAGTGGTTGGCGCCGGTTCCACCGAGAAACGACTGATGAAAATTGTCGCTCAGCGTGAACCGATCGGCCAGGGTCTTCAGAAGCGTCGCCTGTTCCTGCTCGGCGTTGTAAAAACCCATTTCGTTGCCGGCGCTTTGATTAGTGGCGGAATAGGTCGCCATTACAAAAGCAAAGAGATCATTCAAGCAGCCGGTCGGATTGTTCTTAGTTGCATTGGCCAGGCTACAGTCCTGCTGCTGAATCGCTTGGTAGTAGCGGTGCGTCATGTCGCCGGTATAGTCGTCGTCGCTGATGTTGGGTCCTTGAAGTACGAAGGGGCCGGGCGGCAGCTTGCCGGCGCCCGGGACGCGCGTATCGAGCGTGCCGGTCGGCAGGCCAGTGGCTCCAGTCGTCAGCAGGGACGCATATTCCGGTTGGATGTCCGGTTCCGGGGAAATCGTCGTGAACGGTCCGGTTTCGTAATTCGTGCCGGCGGAATTGACTATCGTCGTGTAGGGTGCCTGCGGCGCGCCATTAGTATTGGGCTGCGGCATCAGATTGGTCGTGGTGTCGTAAGCGGTCTTGGCGCTGTCCGGCGGTCCGATATAGAAAGCGGACTGCGGTGAAACCGCGTATTGGGCGGCCAAGCCGTAATTCGGCCCTGGGCTTCCGTCCTCGTTGACAATCCCCTTCGACAAAATGTTCGAGATCGTCTGACCTTTGCCCTTTGGCTTGTAGACACCGAACGTATGGTCGAGCCCGCGGTTCTCACCGATCAGGATGATCACGTGCTTGATCGGGCTCTCCGTCTGCACGGAGTTCGCAGCGTCGGAACCGTTGACCGCATCGGCGCTACCGCCGGTCGCGGCAAAGCCAAAAACGGACAGCGCTACGACCGAAGTACACAGGGCAATCTTGCCCATCCAAACTTTCCTGCTCTCCACCGCTGACCGCATAATTCCCTCCCTAATCAACCAATGGCGGCGGCAATTAAGGTTACCAGGGATGACAGAAATGTATCGGGTTTGTTACAAATTTGAGAAATTAAAGCCGGGGATCGGGAAAGAACGTCGGCGAGAGTGCGAGCTCGGATCAGGGCGAGGGGCGGTTCGCGGTTTGGATCATTTGTCTCAGCGCAGTGTAATGTGCTTCGTGGATCGCGGGGTTGAACAGCGACCACGGCTGCGCGTTGGTCAGCACCATCGGCACGGCGGACGCCATCAGCTTACGAAAATTGCGGTACTCGGTGGCGGCCTCGTCAAAGCGTTCGGCTGACACCGCCAGATCTATCCGTCGCAGCACCAGCACGAGCTCCTTCAGCGCCATGCGCGCGAGCGCGCGCTCTTGCTGGCCGCCGGAAACCGACGTGTCCTTCGCGTCGGGGAAAGCCTCGGTCAGTTCGCGCAGCTCTGGGCCGACCGTGTTTACCGTAAGCGAAACGATGTCCTTGTCATGCGCCGGTATCGCAGTGGCTAATGTGCTGGCAAAATCGCTGATTTCTTTGAGGTCGGCCGCCACGCCGTCATTCTCATAAGGCCGCGCGCCGTCGCCGACCGCGGTCAGATAGGCAATGAGATCGCGCTGATCCTCGGGCGACAGACCGAGGTCGAACACGCGATCGAAATGCGCGACTACCTGATCATAGGTGTCGTATCGCCCGTCGTGAAAGTAAGGGGCGTTGAAATCGGAGTTTAGTAAAGTCGGCGTCCTATACAACCCGCCGGAGCCGACATCGTGCTGCCGATGATCGACAAAGGCGGCCGAGGGCGCATGGCAGCCGGCGCAACTGAGCCCCGGATCGTGCGGGAACGGTTTGGCAAACAGCGTTTCGCCGCGTCGTTCGGCGGCACTCGCCAGCGCCGTCAGGCGCCCTCCTGGACCGAGACTCGGGTTCGGCAGGAAATCAATGTCCTGAATGTAGACGACGATAGCGTCGAGCACTGCCGGAGAGGGCTCGAGGCCGGCGAACTCGTTGACGATGACGTTGCGAACGAAATCACGCAGCGACGCCATCCGCCCGTCATGACCGTAGGGAGCCAGATAGCGGGCGCCGCGCAGGCTCGGGATCCTCACCGGATCGAGCGCGTGGTTGTCGGCCTTGCCGTTGAACAAGCCGCCCGTCGTGTCGAACGTGCCCGGGCGCTTCGACAGGCCGGGAATGTAGAGCTTGGGATTGGAGGCGCCGTGCACGTGGCAGGTGTTGCAGCTGATGCCGGCCTGCCGCGCTAGCCCGCCCAGGATCGTCGGGGAGCTGAACGCCAGATCGCCCAAATTGACCAGATAAGATTTGGCGCCGCCGATCGCCTCCGATTTGAAGATTTCGCGCGGCTGTGACAGCGCGTCTTCATTGAGCTCGGTTCCGACCGGCAGGAACGTTTGCTGTCCGTGCACGGGAAATGCAGGCGCATGAGAAGCCGCAGCAAACAGCAGCAGCGCCGCTGTCGTCGATGCCGCGAGCAACGGCGCGGCAACGGGAATTCGCCCGCGGCGCACGAGCCTTTTCACCATCACTGCGCGATTTCTTCGAGCGAGGGCGATCGCAACCCGATCTTCGGTGCGGCGATCTGCAATACGACGATCAGCTCCTCGCTCGCCGCGCGAAGCTTCTCGGGCTCGAGGCTCTTCAGATCGGACACGTCCACCAGCGCCTTCAACTGCTCGATCTTCTCCCGGATCACCGCCGCGAGCTTCGGATCGCCTACCTCGACGGCCCCAGCGAAAGTGGTTCGGTAGGCCAGCTCGATCCCATCGACATTGTTGCGCATGTCGTTGAGCGAAGTGCCACTGAAACTCGATTCGCCGCCATCCGCTTTACTCTCGCCGACCTCATAGGCGAGCCGCGCCATGCCGTTGAGCAGCCGCTGCGGCAGCAATTGAAGATGCTGGACCTTCACGTCCAAGTCTTCGAGGTGAAAGATCAGCGCGTCCGTCTCTTGCTGGACATCGGTCTGCTTGGCGCCGAACAGCTTCGCCTCGATCGCGTGGAAGCCCAATAGCGCATTGGGCCAGGCATCGATCTCGCGATCGAGGTCGGGGACAAACCCGCTGGTAAACACCTCCGCACGCTCCCAGCCAATGCGCGCGTCGATCCACGCCGTCTTCGCCCCTTCGAGATCGCCGGCCGCAAGGCGCTCGCGCAGCAGGCGCGCGCCGGCAAGCGATTGGTCGATCTGCTCCGCCATGAGCGGCCGATAATGTTCGGCGGCGTCCGCGAGGGGCTCCGCCAGAATCGGCGACGACCGCGCGACCACAAGCATAATAGCGGCGGTCACCATCAAGCCAGTGCGTTTCGGCTGCCGTGATCCCAGGATCCACCCCCAAGATACTGACCTGCAGGATTGCTGCAGGCTGCTCAAGCGACGTGCAAACATATTTAGCCGCCTCGCTTGACACTTTTATGACGGTTCCCTTGCGGAGCTCCGCAGTAAATTGACATAAATCCAGCATAAAACTGTAACCCCGACGGGCTACCCTCAACCGGCACGCGCCATTCGGTCCGCGGCGATCAGCGGCTGGTGGCGCGATGCGCGTTTCAAACCACGAGGGCGAGCGAACCAGCTCGTTGGGGGGAATATGAAAATTCATGGCATTCGCCAACAAAACATAGCACTGGCCAATTATTCTGAGAGGTGGAAGAAAAAACTCGCTGCTCTTGCGGCGAGCACCGTTCTGACAACATTCGCGGCGTCGCCAGGCTTTGCCGGGTCGTCGTCACCGTCGACCCAGACGCCGATCAAGCACGTCGTCGTTATCTACGGGGAGAACGAAAGTTTCGACCATTATTTCGGGACTTACCCGATCGCGGAGAACCCCGAAACCCAGCCGCCCGAGCCCAGGTTCGTTGCGCGCGACGACACACCATCGGCCGATACTTTGCTTACATCCGGGCTTTTGACGAATAACCGGAACCTCACACAGCCCTACCGGCTCATGCGATCCGAAGCATACACCTGCGACATGGATCACGACTACACAGACGAACAAAAAGCCGTTAATGGCGGGCTGATGGACAAATTCGTCCAGGCGACCAGCGACATCGGCGTCGGCTGCCGCAGCGACGGGT
The DNA here is from genome assembly GCA_963700195.1 of uncultured Alphaproteobacteria bacterium. Classification (GTDB taxonomy): domain Bacteria; phylum Pseudomonadota; class Alphaproteobacteria; order ATCC43930; family CGMCC-115725; genus AP-15. The sequence continues at coordinate 152,995 of CAVOWQ010000055.1, read as the reverse complement.
CCACGGTAATGGCCTATTTTGACGGCAATACCGTCACGGCGCTGTGGAACTACGCCCAGCGCTTCGCAATGAACGACAACTCCTATGACAGCATGTTCGGCCCGTCGACCCCGGGCGCTGTCAACCTCGTCTCGGGCCAGACCGGCAATGCCGTTGTCGCCCTGACGTTTTCACACGGGGCGATCGCTACCTCGAGCCCGCTCGTTACAATCACCGGTGATCCCGACCCGGCGCTCGACGATTGCGGCGCCGACCAGGGCGGCACCAAAACCGGCCAGGGCACGGTGCAGCTATCCGGTAAGAACGTCGGCGATTTGCTGAACGCCAAAGGCGTCACCTGGGGCTGGTTCGAAGGCGGATTTACGCCGACCGTGGCGGCGACCGCAACCACCCCGGCGGTTTGCGGCTCAATGCACGTCCAGCATCAATTCACCCCGCCCGGCGCGTCGCAGCCGGTGCTGGTCGTGCCGAACCCGACCCCTATAAACGGCGGCACCCCTACGACCAATATACACACACTGACAGCGGACTACTCCGCGCATCACCAACCGTTTCAGTATTACACCTCGACCCGCAACCCGCATCATCTGCGGCCATCGCCCGATACGCCCTCGCAAATCGGCAAGAGCGACCAGGCGAACCACCAATACGACATCAATGATTTTTTCAGCGCGCTGAAGGCTGGCAATTTGCCGGCCGTCTCGTATCTGAAGGCGGCGAGATACCAGGATGCACATCCCGGCAACTCGGACCCGCTGCTCGAGCAGGTGTTTCTTGTCAATGTGCTCAACGCGCTGCAGCAATCGCCGTTCTGGAGCCAGACGGCGGTGATCATCAATTACGACGATTCGGACGGCTGGTATGACCACAGGCTCGGACCGGTCGTCAATAACTCCACAAATAAGTGGCACGACGGACCCGGGTATCCCGGGTATAGGCGGCGACAATAACGACACCAACGCCAACGACTCGTTCATCCCGGCCTTGCCGCTGTCAAACTCGACGACCCCGGCGGATCCCGGCGCCATCACTACCTCGGGTGTTTGCGGCCCGGCGCCGGTCGGCGCACCGCCGGGCGCCGGCCGCTGCGGCTATGGTCCGCGGCTGCCGTTCTTGGTGATCTCGCCCTGGGCCAAGTCGAACTTCATCGACCACACCGCGACCGACCAAACCTCCAGCCTGCGGTTTATCGAGGTCAATTGGGACCTCGGCTTTATCGACGGCGCGACCCTGCCTCCGGGCCAGCCGCTCGGATCGTTCTCGTTCGATCAGTTCGCCGGGTCGATCCTCAACATGTTCGACTTTGACGACAGGCCAAATACGAGCCCGCTGATCCTCGACCCCTACACCGGCACGACCCGTTGATATTAAATCTCTCACCAGCGCTGCGCTCGAACAACAACAGCGCGTCCGCGAACAAATCATAGGTACCGAGAAGCTCGCGCCCCCACGCCGATCGGCCAGGAGGCCAGGGTCACGTCGAGCGCCAGAGACTGCTCAATCTCTCCAGCAGACCGAACGGGTCGCGGGCTTCGCGGTCGAGCTTGTTTACCAAAGTGATGATCGGGACGTCGCGCAGCCGGCAGGCCTCGAAGAGTTTGCGGATCTGGTCGCCTTGCGTCGGCCCGGCGCAGCCCCACGTCTGGCTTGATCCGCGCGGCTCAGTCCGGAGGTCGCGAAGCGGTCCTGACAACCTCCACTCGCGCACCTGTGGCCGGCATCACTTCTCCTCGGCCGTAAAGACGCCATCCCAGTTCTGCGGCGGAGCCTCGATCTGGAACTGCGCGATCCGCCGCCGGCAGAGGTCGTAGACGGGTGCGAGATGGCGTGCCGCGTCGAGCAGGCCATCATCGAGGAGGCGCAGCGCCGCCGCCCAATCCTGCAGCCGGTAAGCCCTCAGCAAGGCCGAATGCCGGTCGATGAATTGCGCCTCCTTCCCGGAAATCCTGCCACCGAGACGGGTGGGAATTTCGCCGCTCCAGGGTCCGAGCTATCTTGCTTCCGGGATCTTTGCCGGGCATCGCTGACGGCCAGGGGAAGCGTAATATTAGCTGTGGGCGTACTGACGGGAGATAGCGGCGATGAGCATGATCGACGAAACCCATGATCCGCGGCGCGCGAGCTGGGTAGCCTCGGCTCAGGGGCATGCCGAGTTCCCTATCCAGAACCTCCCGTTTGGCGTGTTCAGCCCGGCCGGCGGCTCGCCGCGCGGCGGGGTTGCGATCGGCGACCAGATCTTCGACCTGCGGGCCGGAGTAGAAGCGGGGCTGTTTTCGGGGGAGGCGGCGCGCGCGGCCGAAGCGGGGGCCGGAGCAAGCCTCAACCCGTTGATGGCCTCCGGGAAGAATGTGGGTCTCGCGTTGCGCCGGCGCCTCTCCGCGCTGCTGTCGGCAGACGGCCCGGACCGGGCAAAGATCGAGCCGCTCGCTCCGCGGCTGCTCCACAACGCGGCCGATTGCACGTTGCACCTGCCGGCGGCGGTCGGCAGCTTCACCGATTTCTTCGCCGGCATCCATCATGCGAGAAACGGCGGCATGCGGCGCGATCCGAGCAATCCGCTCAACCCAAATTATAAATACGTCCCGGTCGCCTATCACAGCCGGGCGTCCTCGGTGCGGCCATCGGGTGTGCCGATCCGCCGGCCGAGCGGCCAACGCAAAGCTATCAACGAGGATGTCCCGACCTTCGGGCCGGCGCAGAAGCTCGATTACGAGCTCGAGCTCGCGGTGTGGATCGGACCCGGCAACGAGCTCGGCGAACCGATCCCGGTCGCCGAGGCCGGGGATCACGTGTTCGGCCTGGGGCTCGTCAACGACTGGTCGGCGCGCGACGTGCAGGGTTGGGAATCACAGCCGCTCGGGCCGTTTCTCGCCAAGAATTTCGGCACGACCGTGTCCCCTTGGGTGATTACGACCGAGGCGCTCGCCCCGTTCCGGATCGCGCAGCCGACACGGCCGGCCGGGGACCCGCGGCCGCTGCCCTATTTATGGGACGATGCCGACCAGCAGACCGGAGCCTTCGATATCGCCTTGGAAGCCTTGCTGCTGACCGAGGGCCTGCGGGCCAAAGGCCTGCCGCCACACCGGATGTCGGCCAGCAACACGACCGACCTTTACTGGACTCTCGCCCAACTGGTCGCGCACCACACTTGCGGCGGCTGCAATCTGGCCGCCGGCGATCTGTTCGGAACCGGCACGATCTCCGGGCCGACGCCGGAGGGCTATGGCAGCCTGATGGAGCTGAGCGCCGACGGTCAGCGGCGGATCGTGCTCGCCTCCGGAGAAACCCGTACGTTTCTGGAGAACGGCGACGAGGTGATCTTCCGCGCCCATTGTCGGAAGACCGGTTACACGCCGATCGGCTTTGGCGAGTGCCGCGCCCGCGTAATGTAGCGCAGGCCTGCTTCAGCTTTCGATACGATCGACGCCTTCGACATCCTGCGTAACCCTCGATCGGCGGGCCTATTATACATATTTAATTCGCTAATATTTCCCATATTGACAATTTTTCCTGTTAATACGACTCATTATACATCTCTAAGGAGGACCGCCGATGTCGGAGACGATGGCAGACGAGCTTGGTTCTTTGAAGTGGAGCCCTACCCTGCTCCGTCCGACGGCCGGAGCTCGCGATGAATGGCGTGCGGTAACAACGCTCGGCCCCTCAGAGCTCCCGGTCATGCGGCCGGGCCAATTATGGATCGTCGAGCTCTCGGCGACAGCGCCCGAAACTTCGCCCCTCGAATATCGAGCGCTCGGTGCCGCCAATGTCGTAATCTACGATCGTACGCTTGCTTCGACGGTCGCCCGTCTCTTGCCGCTCGGCGGGTATGCGGAGCCGGCAGCTTCGGGCGACGGACAGTCGGGGGCAGGATCCGAGCGTTGCGTTCGTTTTGTCCGCGACGGCTGGAGCGTGGCACGGCTAATCTATCCCGGCCCTCAGTCCGGTCGGGAGCGGCTCGACACGATCCGGCAGCTATCGTACCACTTGCTCACCGACATGCCCGCCGATCTGCCGGTCCAGATCTTCGTTTCTGCGGGTCGGGGTAGGTACGAAAGAAACGAAACACAGCTCTGCCGGCTGGACGCCATCATCGGCGCATATGCGTCCGAGCGATCCTCGACGTTCACGATCGTTCTCGACGTGACCGATACCGGCGGCGCATCGCGCTTCAGTATTGCCTCGGCCAATGGGCTGGCCGGGTGAGACAATGACTGAGCTGGTGATAACGACTGCTCTGGTTTTGGCTTTTGTTGGCGCCCTCTGGGCTTCTGGTCTGGTATACGCGCCCTAATTCGTCCCCGCGGCCATAGCCCATCGAGCGGCCTTCTCCGCGCGCGGGATCGCTTGCCCCGAGGTGAGACCGAGCGGTAAGCTCGTTTGCAGACTGGCTCATCCGGGGCCCGTAGCGGCTAGGATGAGACCAAAAGTGCAGGTTGGGCCTGAGCAGCTCGAGCGGGCGTGGCGGAACGGCAGACGCGGCAGACTCAAAATCTGTTGTCCGAAAGGACGTGGGAGTTCAAGTCTCCCCGCCCGCACCATTTATAGTAGGGCCCTGTAACAGGGCATCGGTCATCGTGCTAACCAGTGCTGGCACTCCTCGAACACGCACCTCTGGGAAACGCGTTGCGCCACCGCCAGAGACAGGTTAGGGACAAATCAACCGGCAGCCATAATCGCATTGGGCGCCCCCGGCTCTGCGCCGCCTGGTAAGGCCCCACACCCCAAACGCGCTCGCCATTAATGCCAAGCTGCCCGGTTCCGGTGCTGCCACCAACGGAACATCCGTCCAATACCCGGTGACCCGACACGTGCCGCCGTTGATGCATGGGGCAAAGTTGTTGTCCGTGGCAATGATGCCGCCAGCGAGGCCAAGCGGCGCCCCCAGGAATGTGGCGCCAAGGCTGTTGTGATACTCATCCACATTGCTTAATTATTACGTGGTTCTAGGACCATACTCGATTCTTTGAAGCCGAAACTTGATCTTTACACGCCATATATCCTTTCGGCCTCGTTGCGGACGAGATCGGACTTGGCGCCAAGGAAGGGAGTTTTTGATGAGATAGCAGACCTGGGTCGGCGCGACCGTTGTAACAATCAGTAAATTAAATCAACCTTAACGTGATTATAATAGGCAAATTACACACTCATATTGCCGCAGACCGATCGGGGGCGCAACCGACTTTGCCGCGATCGAAACCGATCTCGAATTCATCGCCATTCAGAATCTGTTGTCCGAAAGGGGGTGGGGCTCGAAGTCTCCCCGCCCGCACCACTGATGCCAGCCTTTGAACGCAAAGGGGACCCGGCCGCCCGGCGTCAGAGCCGGGTCTCGTCGGCCCGGGCCAATTCGGGCGTCTCTCGGGCAGTTCGGCCATCCCCCGGTGAAGCGCAGCGGAGAGGGTGTCCCCTCCGCCGCCGCTTTCGGCCGGCTCGCGCTCCCGACTGGCTCGCCCGGCAGACGCGATCGCGATCATCGATCGTCCCGCAATTTGCCCGCCGATACGTGTTCGCGAACCGAAACAGCGCAGGAAGCGCCTCAGCAAGGATTGTTTCGGGCAAGGGACGCACTGCCAAGAGCCGCTCGACGCATTCAAGCCGCAAGCGCGCATCGCGCGACCGCTGGTCGAGTTCGACCCTCGTTGCGCTCTGGTCCAATATATCGGTTTTCGGCATGATCGTCCTCCACGTCAGAGACATCTTGGCGTCGGCCAGATGCCCGATAAATGACGCGGGCGGATCGAAAGGGGTGTGAGGTACCTCACATTGCGAAAAGTTTTTAACCGGTCTGGTCATCGATGGCCGTATCGCACGCGATACCAGGCGAGCCCGATCAGTTCGTGAAGAGCATAGTAGCTCTCCAGCAATGCCGGGACCTGCGGCAGGAAAGCCGCTGCCGAGAGCGACGGGCTCCCACCCTCGGGGGTCGGTGACGGGACCACCGGGTAGCCGACCGCCCGGAAGGACCACAGCGCTCGCGCCATGTCCCACGGGTGTGCGATCACCAGCGCGGCGTGAATACCGGCGCCGCGCAGGATTTCAGCCGAGTATAAGGCGTTTTCGAAGGTGTTTTGCGAGCGCTCCTCCCGCCATTGCACCGGGACGCGAAAATCCTCCTGCGAGCACTCTGCTCATCAGCACCGCGAGCGAGGCGCCGGGCGGTCCGCCGCCGCTGACCAGGATCGGCAGGCCGAGACGCCGCCACTGTCTCGCCGCCTCGGCGAGGCGCTCGAGGGTCAGCCGTCCGACAGTGTCGGGCACGCCGGGGATACCGCTGCGCCGCGCATCGGCGGACAGCACGACGATCGCGCCGGGCGGCTTGTCCGACGGGAGCGTCGGTTCGTCAAATGCGATCGCCTCCGCCCATCGGATCAGGAGACCGGCGGTGACCGGCATCGCGGCCAGATAAACAAGGCCGATCGCAGCGGTCGCCACCGCCAGCCCAAACGGCTTGCGCCGCCAGGCAATCAAGACGCCGATCATCGCCAGCAAGATGAACAGGTTTGGCGGGATCAGAGAAGAATAGGAAAGCCAAGCCACATCAATCCGTGTCGGGACAGCTCTTAGCCGACCGGAGCGAGCCGCTCGCGACGCAGCCGCTGATAAATCATGGCGGCTTGGCGCTTCAGCCCAAGACGCAGACCGCGCCACGTCCGCGGGTTGGCGGCGGTGATGCCCCACCTCTCACGCCGCTTTGGCAGCCATAGCTTCTTATACGGATCGTCACCGCGGCCAAGACTGATCTCGTGCGGGCGATCGTCGGTCAGCACGCGCTCGAACATCTCCATCGTGAGGAGCGTGCCGAGGGAAAGGTCGTCAAAGCGCTTGTCGTGCGCCAGCTTGCAAATGACGGCACGACCCTTCCACAGGATCCAGAACTGAGCCGCCGCCGGTATTCCATCCAAATAATATATGCCGAGCCGCAGCGCGCGGAGTTTGCCGGCGAGCCGGATCAGCGCGGGGACAAAATCGGGAAACAGCTCGGGCGGTTTCCAGCTCGCCGCATAGACTGTTTCATAATCGGCGACCGCCCGATCGACACCCTTGTCGTCATCGACGAAGGATGTCGTCAGACGGGTGCCGCGGACGAGCTTGCGGCGCTTGCGGTGCCACGTATTGCGCAACTCGGAAGGGCGGCCGGACAACATAATCGGGAAAGCTCAGGCCCGCGGTCTCCTCGTACCAGGTGCCGGAGCTGAAGACAGGATTCGACGAGCAGCCCGGCGCGGCGCAGCGCGCCGACCAAGGCGTCATAGCTCGGCTCGCGCGGATCGAGCTCGGACAGGGTGAGGCAATCCCATTGCGGCCGTTCCGAAAGTATCTCCGAGAGGATCGCGGCGAGCCCTATTTCGAGATCGGCGCCCGGCGCACGGAGGATGCCGTGCTCGAGGCTATGGGCATTCGTCAGGCTCGCCAGGTTCCGGCCGTCATCCCCCGTCGTGGTCTGAGCCAGGAGGGCGGCTGCCGAAGCCGGCCGCTCGTCGGTATAGACGCGGATTTCGGTTGCCTGCGGCACACCATGCCGCGCCATCAGGTCGATACCAGGCCGGAAGTGCGAAGAAGCTGCGCGGGAGGCTTTTGTCGAAAGCGCAAGCGAGACCGCTCGGCAGTCGCCGAAAATCCGGATTTCTGTAAAGTGGCATCAGGCGAGGCCAGCCTCGTCGGATCTATTCGGGCGCTGCCGGGTGCGAATCCTCACCTTCACGACGTTATATCCAAACCTGTTGCAGCCCCAACACGGGATTTTCGTCGAGACGCGTCTGAGGAAACTCGTTGCGAGCGGCGTCGTCAGCGCCCGTGTTGTCGCTCCCTGCCCGTGGTTCCCGTTCGCGTCTGCTCGGTTTGGGCGGTATGCCGTGTTTGCGCGAATGCCGAGCGAGGAGACCCGCCGCGGGCTGCATGTCGAGCATCCGCGCTACCCCGTATTGCCCAGGATCGGAATGAGCGCGCGCCGCTCGCCCTTTGCGCCGCGGTCCTGCCGTTTCTGCGCCGGCAGATCCGGGATGCGCCGCGACTTCGATCTGATCGATGCCCACTATTTTTATCCGGACGGCGTCGCGGCCGTTTTGCTCGGACGCGCCCTCGATCGCCCTGTCATCGTCACCGCCCGAGGCAGCGATCTCAACCTCATCGCACAGCACGCGGTGCCTCGCAGCTGGATCCGCTGGGCAGCGCGGCACGCCGATGGTCTGGTCGCGGTGTCCGGCGGGCTGAAGCGCCGGCTGGTCGAGCTCGGCGTCGGCGCCGACCGGGTTCGCGTTCTGCGCAACGGAGTGGACCTGGCGCTGTTCCACCCCCATGACCGTGAGGCGGCACGGGCTGCGCTCGGCTTGACGCGACCGAGCCTTCTCGCGGTCGGCAACCTGGTCGCGCTGAAGCGGCATTGGCTGATGGTCGAGGCACTCGCCCATTTGCCGCAGGTCGAACTCGTGATCGTCGGCGAGGGGCCCGAACGCACCAATATCGAAAAATTGGCGCGCGAGCGCAAAGTCGCCGATCGTGTGCGCCTGCTCGGCCGAGTGCCGCAGGATCGCCTTCCCGAGATTTACAGCGCGGCCGACCTCCTGCTGCTCGTCTCGACCCATGAAGGCTGGCCCAATGTCCTGTTGGAGAGCATGGCCTGCGGCACCCCGGTCGTGGTCTCCCCGATGGATGGCATCGCCGATATCGTCGGCTCGGCCGAGGCGGGACGCATTTTGGCCGCTGACACCCCGAGTGGGCTCGCCTCCGCGATCCGCGAACTCCTGGCTGTGCTGCCGTCCCGCGCCGCAACCCGTCTCTATGCCGAGCAATTCGATTGGCAAAGCACGACCGAGGGACAAATCGCATTGTTCCACGAAATCTTGGAACGGCGCTCGAAACGGCCCTCGAATGCCGCAAGATCCGCCGGTAGACCTCGCCGTAACGGGCGACGCTGTGCGCCCACGAGCGCTCGCTATCGATGAACCGCCTCGCCTGCGCCCGAATGCGCGGCCAGGAATTCTGGTCTGCCAACGCCGCGAGCACCCCCTCGGCGAGGTGCTGCGGGTCGCCCGGCGGAAACAGGTAGCCCGTCTCTCGGTCGCGGATCAGCTCGCGATGACCGCCGACGCTCGACGCGACGACGATGCGCTCCTGCGCCATGGCCTCGAGCGGCTTGAGTGGGGTCACCAGCTCGGTCAAGCGGGTCGAAATGCGCGGGAATACGAGCAGGTCGACCAAGTCGTAATACCGCCGCATCTCCTCGTGCGGAACGCGTCCGGCAAAAACGACGTTTTCACCAAGACCGAGCTCGGCCGCCAGAGCACGCAGCCTCTCCTCTTCCGGCCCGCCGCCGACCAGCAGTGTCGCGATATCTGCCCGCTGACGCCGCATCTCGGGGACTGCGCGCAGCAGCAGATCCAGACCCTCATAGGCATAGAACGAGCCGAAGAAGCCAAGAACGATCTTCCCGGAAAGCCCGAGCCGACTTGCGAGAGTGGGGTCGGGAATTCCCGGTCCGGCGAATTTATTGCGGTCGACGGCATTGGGAATGACCGTCACCTTGTCGGCGGGGACACCGCGGGCGACCGCATCCGCCCGCAAGCCCTCGCAGATCGTTGTCACCGCATCCGCGCGATGGAGCGCGCGGGTCTCGACGACCCGGGTCACCAGATACCGCAGGCCGGCCTGACCATGAGTCCCGTGACTCGCCGCCGCGTCCTCCCAAAGGGCGCGTATTTCATAAACAATCGGGATCGCATGTCGCCGGCCGGCCCGAATTGCCGGCCACGCGTTGAGGACCGGGGAGTGGGCGTGCAGTATTTGCGGGCGAACCTCGCCGATCACTTCGTCGAGTTTCCGGTCGAGATCGCTGACGATCGTCAGCTCGCGAACCCACGGCAGCCGGGCGTAGAGCCCGGTCGGCATCCGGGTCCGCAGAAATTCCCATTCACCGATGCGCTCGCGCGCCGGTCCCGGCGCGTAATGCTTGCCGCTGGTCAGCAGCACCGGCTCCCAGCCTAGCGCCCGCTGCTGGTCGACAATGCCGAGCGTGCGATAGACATAGCCGCTCTGGAGCGGCAACGAATGGTCGAGGATGTGTAGAATCCGCATCAAAGAACACAGCGCGCCGCGATCCTACTCGAGCGGTGAGTGGGCATTGGGATCATGGCAGATCTCAGAACTCCTATGCGCCGGACCGTTGAATGGCGTGCGCGGCCCGCGTAGGCGTAGTAGGTGCGCTTTGCAAAGCGGAACATCGCCGAGTCTTCCGGGATCGCCTTGCGCAACACCATTTCGCTAGCGTCGGCAAGACTCTTTAAAGTGTGGGCGATCGGATCACGCATGTAGTAGTGGCCAAAATAGTCTTGCCAATTCTCGCTTGGTTTTGGCGCCTCCATTATCCCCATACTTGGCGACGATACGGTGTGAAATGCGGATAGAGAGCTTCGACGTTGTGTAATGTTGTCCGCATGTAATTTCCGATCAGCAGATCGTCGAACAGCTCGTTGTTCGATACAGGTCATCAACGAGTTGCGCGGACACTCGAACTTGATGCCGATATTGCGCCTCTCGCGATTTAGGTCGACCGTGACAGTCGACTTGCCGGCCGACACCTCGATAAATCCAAAATGGTCGCGCAACACCTCGCGAGCCGTGAAGTAGCGGCGGATCTTGTGCTTTGTCACTCGCGGTCAACGGATCCGACCAGCTGTCGCCGAAATCTTCCGGCTTCTTTATGACCCGTGGCGCGCGGCGCGGGTTGAGGGGCGTTATCTCGTCGGTTTCGCAATCGACCCTGACGAAGGCGGGGAATATTTCCGGCCAATTCGGCAGCGCGTCGGCATAATAATCGGCAAGCTCGGGAATGAGATCGTTGGCCCAGACGCTGTCCTCCCGCTGGTAACGTTGGAAAGACGAGAACGGAATGACCTTGTTCGCGCCCATTGCCCGCGCGCTCCTTTGCGATCGCGGTGCAATTGGACGGCGCCTTTGCTCCGGCGAGAACGATTTTGCGGCCCGAGGGATCAAATAAATTCAGCATGTCTGCTCCACCCCAACCGTGCAGCTGAAGCATGTATACTTCCTTAAAATGCTTCGCGAGACGCCGCACACGGAAGGATTCGCCATAGTCGCTGGAATCGTTCAGATTGATGACGAGCCGGCCATTAACATCGATCAGCAGCATCGAATCCTGGTTTCGGTTGGCGACCGAATAAACGCGGATACCCTTCGACAGCTGAACCCATTCCCGATCGGGCAGCACACGCACGCGGTACCCAGCTGCGGTGAGTTCCCGCTGAATACGATTTGCCGTAATGGTCCGACGAGCAGAAACTGACCCTTCGTCAGCATCGGAAGAGACGCGATATTCAAATGGTCGGGGTGGCCATGCGAGAACCAGTGGTACTCCGCATCCCGGATTGCCTGCGATTTGAACGAGGTGCTATTTCGTAATCGTGCGCCCAACTGCCGAAATAGGCATCTGCGTTGATCCAAGGATCCGTCGTGAGGACCGGCTTATCATCGTAGGCAATCACGATCGCATTGCCCGCGGTTTCGAAGAAGCGCATCGTCGCCTGCTGTTTCCAATGTCCGCGAGAAGGAGACCGTAAAAATCCCGATTCGCCGTTCGGCGATACAGCGCTTATGAGAGGTTGAAAGATTATAGCGCAAGGTTGACTTCAGGGGAACCGATGCGCAGCTATCGCGGATTCGATCGGGGTGCCAAACCCAGCCATGTTGATCGCATCAATCTAAATTGCCCGGGGCGGCTCCGCGATGTGAGCTCAAAGTACAGTGCGGGATCTCTCTTCAAACCGAACGAGGATACCTTGCCAGATCGTGTTCCGCTGTGAGGCTCTGCCGGGATTGCTCGGGCTAGAGCGAGAATGGCGTACGCTCGAAGCTGGTGGAAACCCTTCCTTCTTTACCTCGTGGCATTGGATCGGGACGCTGTTGACTGCCCTGCCGCCGGCGAACCGGCCAAAGCTGCTGCGCGGCACCGCGCATGGCCGGACAGTCTCACTGGCCTTGCTCGGCGCCAATCAGAGCCGCCGCAGGTGTGGGCTGGTTCGCTCGCGCGCCCTCTATTTGAACGAGACCGGCGACCCGCGCTTCGATGCGTTGACGATCGAGCACAACAGCATCCTTGCAGCGGCGGAGTGGGAGTTGGTTGTCTGGGAAGAGCTGATCGGCTGGTTCGCCAGTCTTCGCGGCGAGGCCGACGAGCTCCATATCGGCGGGTCGCAGAGGCGACTGCCCGAAGCAGCGCTCGGCAAGTGGGGGCTCGGATGTCACGAGACATCTCTTCCCTCCTACTCGGTCGATCTCTGCCGGCTGGAGGACAGCGACGGCGAGCTCCATCCCGTGCTCAGCGCCAATGCGCGCCGGCAGCTCCGGCGCACCTTGCGGTATTTCGAACGTTTCGGTGCGTTGCGTCTCGTCGGGGCGGCAACCGTAGCGGAGGCATTAACCTTTTTTAGTGATATGAAGGAGTTGCATTGCGCGTCTTGGGAGCGGCGCGGCAGGCCGCATTCCTTCTCCGGCGGCTTCTTCGAGCCGTTCCATCGGCTGCTGATCGAGCGCAGCTTTGGCGAGGGCGGAACCCAGCTTCTCAAAGCCTGCGCCGGCGACCGAGTCCTCGGCTATCTCTATAACTTCCGGTTAGGCAATCGCGTCTATGCTTACCAGAGCGGGTTCGAGGATTCCGACCGCCGCGAGCGGCCTGGGATCGTCACGCACTTCCTGGCGATCCGGCACGCCTTCCGATCGGGTGCAGGGGTGTATGATTTCATGGCCGGCCGCAACCGTTTGAAGGAGAGTTTCGCGACCCGGTGCGAGCCGATGCTGTGGCAGACCGTCCAGCAGCCGCGCCTTGCGTTTCGTTTGGAAGACTTCGCCCGGCAGTTCAAGCGGGCCCTGACGATGCGTCCCGCAAGAGGAGTGTGATGTCGATCCTGGTTACCGGCGCCGCCGGGTTCATCGGTTTTCATGTCGCCAACGCATTGCTCGAGCGAGGCGAGCGGGTAGTCGGCGTCGACAATCTGAATGAATATTACGATGTGCGTCTCAAGGAGGCGCGGCTCGCCCGGTTGCGCGCCTTTCCCGGCTTTGAATTCGCCACGCTGGACGTCGCCGACCGCGACGGGGTGTTGACCATGGTCGAGCGGCACAAGGATTTGCGCAGCATCGTTCATCTGGCGGCTCAAGCGGGCGTGCGGTATTCGCTGGAAAACCCCTACGCCTACATCGATGCCAATGTGACGGGCACACTGGTGATATTGGAGGCGGCGCGGCGCATCGAACATCTAACCGCGGTCACCTATGCCTCCTCCTCCTCGGTCTACGGCGCCAACCGCAAGCAGCCTTTCAGCGTCGATGATCGGGTCGATCAGCCGGTTTCTCTTTACGCCGCGACAAAGCGCAGCTGCGAATTGATCGCGCACACCTACAGCCACCTCTACGGTCTGCCGGCGACAGGGTTGCGGTTCTTTACCGTTTATGGCCCATGGGGCCGTCCGGATATGGCGGCATTTCTGTTCACCCGGGCGATTCTCGCAGGCGAACCGATAAAGGTCTTCAACGAGGGCAGGATGGCCCGCGATTTCACCTATATCGACGACATCGTCGCAGGTACGATCGCAGCGCATGACCGCCCACCCGCGGCTGCCGAGGGCGTTCTTCACCGGATTTACAATCTCGGGAACCATCGCCCCGAAAAACTCCTCGACTTCATCGCTGTTCTTGAGCGGGAGCTCGGCCGCACCGCAGAGAAACAGTTTTTGCCGCTGCAGCCCGGCGATGTCCCGGAAAGCTTTGCGGATATCGAAGCCTCCCGCCGCGATCTCGACTTCGAGCCGAAGACCACCATCGAAGTCGGGCTCGCGCGATTTGTGCAATGGTACAAGCAGTACTATCAGGTGAATTGATCGGTCCGTTTTATGGAACGCGGATTTGCGGTTATCGGCCTCGGCTATGTCGGTCTGCCCGTCGCCCTCGCCTTGGCGAAAAAGTTCGAACCAATTATTGGTTTTGATATTTCGCCGCGGCGGATCGCGGCGCTGCGCAATGCCAAGGATACGACCGGTGAAGTCACCGAGGCGGCGCTGCGCGGGACGAGGCTTCGGTTCACCGATGACCCGCGCACGCTGGACGAGGCCAGCTTTTTTATCGTCACGGTGCCAACACCGATCGATGCCGAACGGCGCCCCGACCTTTCGCCGCTCGAAGCTGCCTGCGCCCTGATCGGACCGCATTTGAGGGCGGGCTCGGTGGTGGTTTTCGAATCCACGGTCTATCCCGGCCTGACTCGCGAATTCTGCGGGCCGCGTCTCGCCAGCGCCTCCTGTCTCAGGCAAGGGATTGATTTCAAGCTCGGCTATTCGCCCGAGCGGATCAACCCCGGCGACAAACAGCATCGGCTCGAAACTATCGTCAAAATCGTCGCCGGCGAAGACTCCGAGACTTTGGAGCGCGTCGCCGGGGTCTATGCGCGCATCGTCGACGCCGGGGTTTACCGTGCATCCTCGCTCGAAGTCGCCGAGGCGGCAAAGGTCATCGAGAACACCCAGCGCGATCTCAACATCGCGCTGATGAACGAGCTGGCGATCATCTTCGACCGCCTCGGCATTTCGACCAAAGAGGTGTTGGAGGCGGCGGGCACAAAGTGGAATTTCCTGCCGTTCACGCCCGGGCTGGTCGGCGGGCACTGCATCGGTGTCGATCCCTACTACTTGACCGCGAGGGCAGAGGCGGCCGGCTATTACCCTCAAGTCATCCTTTCCGGCCGCCGGATCAATGACGGCATGGGCGGCTTCATCGCGCAGCGCCTCGTCAAATTGCTGATCGCGGCGGAGCGGCCGGTGAAGGGCGCCCGGATCGGGATCCTGGGCATCACGTTCAAGGAGGATGTGCCCGACCTGCGCAACAGCCGAGTGCCCGACATCGTCGCCGAATTGCGCGAATTCGGGATTGCGGCAGCGGTGGCCGATCCACTCGCCGATGCGGCCGAGGCGAAGCGCGGGTACGGCGTCGAGCTGGTGCCGCTCGAGGCTTTGACAAAGCTCGACGGGCTGATCCTGGCAGTGCCGCACCGCGTGCTCGGTGAGGGTGGCTGGCCTAGGTTGTTCGCTTCACTCGTTCCGGGTGGGGTCTTCGTCGACGTCAAGTCGGCCATCGCTCGCGACAAGGCCCCGTCGGGTATCCATTACTGGAGCCTCTGAGGGCTTCATGCGAAATGACGGAAGGCTGCGTGAGCCTCGGGTACTGCTCTCGGCGTTCGCCGTTTTGGTCGGCGGTGCCGCAGCTGCCGACGAGATCGTATTGCCGAAGTC
Source organism: uncultured Alphaproteobacteria bacterium (assembly GCA_963700195.1). Lineage (GTDB taxonomy): Bacteria > Pseudomonadota > Alphaproteobacteria > ATCC43930 > CGMCC-115725 > AP-15. Next base: position 137,699 of record CAVOWQ010000055.1, on the reverse strand, counting down.
ACCGGAACGAAATCAGCCCGCTGAGTTCGCCTATCGCTTCGATAGGGCTTTAACCGGATCTGGGTCCCTCGACGTCGAATGGCGTGATTTCGTTGGCCGAATGGTCGAGCGGCGTCGGATCCCTCTCAATCTCGCCGACGTCGCTGAGGTGGTCTTCTCGCTCGATCCCTACGGCGGCACGATTGCCCATTATTCCGGAAACCTGCTCACTGCCGCGGGGCTGACGACCGACACTCTACCGCTTGCCTTCAATGACAAAACCGGGGTGTGGAAGCTCCGGGCCACAGATCTGCCGAGCGGCGGGACCGCTACGGCGGAGCTGCAGGTCGATCCCTGATCTGCCCGGCGAGGGGCGAGCGATCCATGCGGATTTTTTACGTATGCCGGCGCGTCCCGTTTCCACCGGACCGCGGCGACAAGATCGCCGCGTTCAACGCAATTCGTCACCTTTCTGCGCGGCACGAGGTGCATGTGTTCTGCCTCGGCGATGGCGTGCAGGACCTCGCGAATATCTCCGGACTGCAATCCTATGCAAAGAGCGTCACCGCCGCTCCGGTCGGCGAGTTCACGATAAAGCTGCGCGCGCTCGAGGCGCTCTTCACCGGACAGCCGCTTTCAGTGGCGGCTTTGAACGAGACGAAGCTGCATGACGCCATCCAGAAAAAATTCGTTGAGCGGCGGCCCGACCTGATCATCGTCTACAGCTGCAACATGGCGCAGTTCGCCGAGCACTTCCCCGGTGTGCCTCGGATAATGCATTTCGGCGATCTCGACTCGCTCAAGTGGCGGCAATACGCGGAACGGACGAGCATGCCATTGGACCGAATCTACGCGATCGAGGCGCAGCGGCTTCTCGACTATGAGCGGCGCATTGCGCAGATTTTCTCGCATTCGCTGGTTCATACCGAGATCGAGAGAGATGATTTCGCTAGGCTGATTCCCGGTGTTCCGGTGACTGTCGTCGGTAACGGCGTCGATCTCGACTACTTCCGGTCGGCAGGCGAGGCCAAGCAACCGGCATCGATGGTGTTTTCCGGGGTCATGGATTACCGCCCGAACATCGATGCCGTCGTCTGGTTCTGCAACGAGATCCTGCCGATTGTTCAGACGGAAATCCCGTGCGCGAATTTTACGATTTGCGGCAGCCGGCCTGCCCCGGCGGTGCGCCGCTTGGCCAAGCGCCATGGCGTAACGGTGACCGGCTGGGTCCCGGACGCACGTCCCTATCTCGATCGAGCCGAAATCTTCGTCGCGCCGTTGCGAATGGCGCGCGGCGTTCAGAACAAACTGCTCGAGGCACTCGCCATGGGTCTGCCTTGCGTCGCTTCGACGGCTGCTTGGAGGGGTATAGTCGTCCCCACCGCGGAAGCTTTCCTTGCGACGGACGACCCGCAGGAATTTGCCCGGAATGTCGTTGGTTTGCTGGGGGACAGCGATCGGCGGGCGGAGATGGCGCGCAGAGCTCGGGCTGCGGCAGAAGCTAATTATCGCTGGGCGGTCCAGCTGTCGCGCCTCGATCAGGTTATTGCGACCGCTGTTTCGGAACCACTGCGGCGGATGGCATCAGCTCCCGCGGACTTATTATCAACGCAGAAATTTTATTGATCCGTCGGTGCACCATACATTACGGTAGAATTATCGGGAACAAATTAATCTACTGGCGAGATTGGGCAATGGCGTCCCCTTCGTCGCATAAGGGCCATAGGCGAACGGCTTCAAGAGAAACTGCGACACATACGGCCCGATAGCGTCCCCAGCGGTAAAGCCCCCGGAACTAAAGTCTGCGGGGTGACCGCGCCACTAATCCGCGGTCCCTTGAAGCGCTTCAGCGAAGACAATTCGGCGGCTGTGGCTTTCATCAGCCCCAGCCTCCCCCAAGCTTTTCCTGAAGGATGCCCGCAGCATCCTTCATACCCACAAGGCCATGCGACGATGCCCGGGGCGTGCGCCACAATCCTCAAGGCCGCGTTTGATGGAAGCGTCGCATTCAACACCCTGGGCGACCAAAGAATTGTAACGGCGAGCGTGGATGGGCTGTCGCTGGTCGATTATACCGGCGCGGATGCGAGCCAAATCACGGTTAACAACGATACCGAAAAACTCGCCTCGAACATTGGTCAGGCGCGCGACTTCTCGGGTATCCACTGGCGATCGGATTACGAATGGGGCTTGCGACTCGGGGAGGCAGCGGCGCTCAGCGTCCTGCGCGACCAGAGCAACAACTACGCGGGGAGAATTTCGAAGGGTTCGAGATCACCACCTTCGACGGGCAAACGATCGCGGTCTGACTTGCGCCGGCGGGCGCATCGGCCCGCCGCAACGGTGCCCGACAGCCAGACAGAGACGCCGCTAGCGCGAAGCGGCTTGACGCGGATGTCCTCAGGACTACGCTGCTTATAATGCGTTGAGACCTGAGGGGACGGCGGGAGGTTGTGGCAGATTCCAGAGTAGAGCATAGGTTTGCCGTCATCTTGTGCGCCGATGTCGTCGGCTATTCCCGGCTGATGGGCATGGACGAGGAGGGCACCCTGGCGGCGCTCAGAGCGGTGCGCCAAGACCTCGTCGACCCGAAGATCGCCGAGCACCGGGGCCGCATCGTGCGCACGATGGGCGACGGCCTGCTGGTCGAGTTCAACAGCGTCGTCGATGCCGTGCGCTGCGCGATCGCGATCCAACGGGCAATGCCGGAGCGGAGTGCCGATACGCCGGCCGACCGGCGCCTCCAGTTTCGCTTCGCGATCAACATGGGCGATGTGGTCTCGGACGGCGATCTGATCTACGGCGACGGTGTCGCCGTCGCTTCGCGGATGGAGGCGTTGGCCGAACCGGGCGGGATCAACGTCAGCCGCGCGGTGCGCGACCAGGTTCGCGATCGCCTGCCGATCATGTTCGAGGATTGTGGCCAGCACGAGGTCAAGAACATCAGCCGCCCGGTGCGCGTCTTCCGCGTCGTGCTGGAAGAAAGACCTGCCGGCCCGGCGAGCACCGGCCGCCGAAGAGCCGCCGCGCCAGTCGAGCGGCCGGCGCTCGCCGTGTTGCCGTTTCAAAACCTCGGCGGCGATGCCGAGACCGAGTTCTTTCTCGACAGCGTGGCCGAGGATTTGATCACCGAGCTGGCGCGGGCGCGGTGGTTCTCGATCGTCGCCCGCAACACCAGCTTCAGCTACAAGGGAAAGGGTGCGGATTCGAAGCAGGTCGCGCGTGAGCTCGGCGTGCGGTATGTGGTCGAGGGCAGCCTGCGCAAGGCGGGCAACCGGGTGCGCATCTCTTGCCAGCTCGTCGAGGCGGCGAGCGGCCAGCACCTGTGGGCCGACCGCTTCGACGGCACCCTCGAAGACACGTTCGATCTGCAGGACAGGATCACCGAAAGCGTGATCGGCTCGGTCGGGCCGGTGCTGCGCGAGGCCGAGATCGAGCGGGCGCGGCGCAAGCCCGAGGCGAACCAGGACGCCTACGACCTCACCTTGCGGGCCTTTCCTCCGACCTTCGCCGAAACCGCGGAAGACAACGAGGAGGCGCTGCGGTTGTTGAGCGAGGCGCTGGAGGCGGATCCTGCCTTCGCGATGGCCAATGCCCTGGCCGCGTGGTGCTACCAGCAGCGCCATCTGATGGATTGGCCGGGCGTGCAGCCCGATGACCGGGAGACTGCAAGACGGATGGCGCGGGTCGCGATCGACGAAGGGGCCGACGCACCGCTCGCCCTCGCGCTGGGGGGCGCGGTGCACGCCAGCCTGACGCGCGACCACGATTTTGCGCTCGCGGCCGTCGACCGCGCCATGATGATCAATACCAACGCCGCCGCGGTTCTCGGCTTCGATGCGCTGACGAGATGTGTTTGCGGTTCCTATGACGCCGCCATCGAGCATGCCGAGAAAGCGCTGCAGCTGAGCCCGTTGGAGCCGCTCGTCTATCACGCGGCGTTGGCGCTGGCGCTGGCCTGTCTGCTGTCCGGCCGCACCGACGAAGCCGTCGCGCATGCCCGCAAGGCGATCGAAGGCAACCGCAACTTCGGCTTTCCCTATTGCATCCTCGCATTGGCCTGCGCCAGGCTTGGCCGTCCCGACGAGGCGGCGGAGGCGGTGCGTCAGCTGGTCCGCGTCGCACCGCGCTTTCGCCTCGGGTCGTTGCGCAGGATCCGCTTGGCCGACGAGGCGCGCTTCCAATCCGACCTCGAGCTGCTGCGGGCGGCGCACCTGCCCGAGTAAGCGCGGCCACCGCGCGGAGGGAGACCCCTGTTCCGCCTGATAATTCAGGGCAAGAACAGGTGGGATTCCGGCTCGGCGGCAGAAATCCTCGCCTTTGTCAGACCCGGCGGCGAAATAACAGGAGCTGACCCAAAAGCGCCCTGCAAGGGCGGAGAGGGGCTCTTCGTTCGGACTGCTCGGTTCTCTTGGTCAGGCGATCAGCCGTATAGGCAAACTGCATCGCGGTCTCCGTCATAAGCGAGGACGGTACCACGCCATTAGGGCAATTTTCGGGTCGGCTTCCGCTCCCTACACTTGGCGGACCGACCCGGACCGAGACAGAGAAAATTCGCGCAAGTGTGAGCTGGTTCACACTATACTCGCCGGAGCAGCGGAGAATTTTGCTGCATCTTAGTTAAAGGTGCACGGCTGCCGTGCTCGACGAAAGGACAGAGAGCGTCACGCGCCGGCTGGCGGCCATCCTGGTCGCCGGCTACAGCCGGCTGCTCCCCGGCGACGAGAAAGAGAACTTTGCCGAGCTGAGGGCGCTTCTGACCGAGGTCATCGAACCGCAAATCGGCGAATTCGGCGGAAACATCTTCAAGGAGACCACCGAGATAGTCCTCGCTCGATTTCGACGACGTCGTCGAGGCGGCGCGCTGTGCGGCCGCTCTGCGCGACGCGGTCGCGCAAACGAACCGGACGCTGCCCGAGGAACAGCGCATCGCGATGCGGATCGGGATCAATCTCGGCGACATCATCGCCGAGGAAGGCGACATCTTCGGCGACGGCGTCAACATCGCGGCGCGGGTCGAGGCGCTGGCCAAGCCCGGCAGCGTCTATGTATCGGAGATCGTCCACCAACAGGTCGCCGGCAAGGTCGATTTCGATTTCGAGGATCTCGGCCCCCAGAGCCTGAAGAACATCAGCAAGACCCATCAGGGTCTACCGGATGGCCGGCGAGATGGCCGAGCTGTCGGAAAAGCTTGTCGCCGCCGCCGCGCTCGCGGCGAGCCCGCCGGCTTTCGACGATCGGCGCGCCATCGCGGTATTGCCGTTCGCCAATTTCAGCGGCGACCCCGAGCAGGAGTTTTTCGCCGACGGCATCACCGAGGACATCATCTCGATGCTCGCCGGCTGGCGCGCCTTTCCGGTGATCGCCCGCAACTCGACCTTCACCTACAAGGGCAAGACCGTCGACATCAAGAAAGTCGGCGAGGAATTGGGCGTGCGCTATGTCCTCGAAGGCAGCGTGCGCAAATCGGGTCATCGGGTCCGCGTCACGGTCCAGTTGATCCGGGCCGACACCGAACCATCACATCATGGCCGAGCGGTACGATCGCGACCTGACCGACCTGTTCGAGCTGCAGGACGAGATCGCCCACACGATCGCCGGCGCGATCGAGCCGGAACTCCTCAAATTCGAGCGCGAGCGCATCGCCGAGCAGCCGCAGCACAGCGAAGACGCCTACGAACTCTACCAGCGCGGCATGTGGCACCATTACCGGCAGAACAAGGCGGACAACATCGAGGCGCAGGCCTATTTCCGGCGCGCGCTGGCGATCGATCCGCAATATCCGCAGGCGACGGCGGCGCTGTCGATCGCGCTGCTGCGACGCGGCCTATCTCGGCTGGGCCGACGATGCCGAGCGCAACTATCGAGGAATCTTATCGAGCTGGCGCAGCGCGCGGTCGCGCTCGACCCCCGCTACCCGAACGCCCACTTCGCGCTCGGTCTGGTCTGCATGTGGACGCGCCGCTCCGAGCGCGGCGATCGCGGCGTTCGAGGAAGCGATCAAGCTCAACCCGAGCTTTGCCGCCGCCCATGTCCTGCTCGGGCAGATGTACCTCTATCGCGGGCCGGCCGGAGGAGGCGATCGCGCTGGCCGAAAAGGGCATCCGCCTCAGCCCCAGCGATCCGCGCCTGTTCATCTGGCTGCCGGCGCTCGCCGGCGCGCACTATCAGCTGCGGCACTATGCAGCAGGCGGTCGAGATCGGGCGGCGGTCCTGGACGCTCAACCGCAATTGGCCGGCCGGTCTGCGCTATGTCGTCGCCGGGCTCGCCCAGCTCGGGCGGATCGAGGAGGCGCAGGCGGCGCTCGCCGAGCTGAGACGGCTGAACGCGAACCTGGCCTTTGTCGAAGGCAATTTGCAACGGCTGTTCAGCGACCCGGCCGCGGTCGATCACATCCTCGACGGGCTGCGCAAGGCCGGGTTCGATAGCAGCGAGCGCTGGGCGGGCGCATCTGCCGAACCATCGCACGCATTGCTACCGTCGCAGCTCCCGAGGGCGGTTCCGAACCCCCGCCGCGACGGCCGTTGCCGCTCCTTATCGTCGGTTAGCTGGAGCACTGGCCCTTGCCTGCCGCTCACAGAGAGATGTCGGCTTAAACGGTGTTGTTCTTGCACACCAGACTGCCGCCAATCGTATTTCCGGGGCAATTCTGGGTCGGGTCCGCGTCCCCGATCTCAATCGGGCTCTGGGTTGTATTGTTTTGCACTGTCACATTGCCCTTGACCTGGGTGCTGCAGACCGTGCCCCCCGCCGGCGGTTCGCGGGGCAGTCGTATCCGGATCGTCAAATTGCCGTCGATGTGCGCCGGTCGATACTGGTGCCGATCCTGAAGCCGTTGGGGAGCATGCTGCCGACGCCTGCGAAATCTGAACATTGCCGAGAACGTGCGCCGATGGTGCCAAGGGCGAGCTGCCGGAGTTTACGGTGAGGTTCCCGTCAAGCTGGCAGACTGAGGGTCACCGTCGCGCCGTTGATCGTGAGATTCCGTCTGGATCTCGCAGGGGCTCGTATAGTTCACTGCCCGGCGTTTATCGTCAGGGGCAGGGCCTTTAATAATCGCCGAGGTGTCGTTGCCGATGGAAACGCCGTTGTCGCAGGTTTGGTCCAGTTGTCCCCCCTCACGTTGTGTAATCGGAGTCCGCAGGTGCGCGGTGCGCCGGCGTCGGGCAGACCCGTGCGATCGGGTCCGTGCACGGCAGCGGGGGCGGGATTGCCTGTCGACGAGGAGCACATTCGATCTTGACGATCTGCGGCGCAACCGTGCGGGTCCGGGCGCCACGAGCTCGCAATCAGCGGGAGCGGCCCCGCCGGGCAGGGGCGGAGGTTGCTTGTCGTTACGTACCCGTCGCTGAACATATACGTGATTTTCGCCTTGCACAGATCATCGTTGGTGATCGAAGCATCGCCGCTGAGGATATCCTTTGAGAAGCTGATGAAGTCGTTCGCCCCAAGCCCCGGCGCTCGGAACTTGACCATCAGGCACTCCGCCGTCGCAGATCGTGCATGGGCTATAGGCGGCCGTTCCGAGCACCCGGTCTGACTCGGAATTATTGTCACGTCCCAGTGTGATAGGCGATCTTCCGCATCAGCGGATTATCTGCAGCAGTCCGGGTAGTAGTCAACGTCCTGGACGAGGTCCTCCCGAGATTGGGAAACGATGTCGAAGCGGCTGTGCCTGGCGAATGTCTGCTCCTGAGGAAGCGTCAGGACCCAGGCGACGAGGGTCTCACCCGGTCTGCCGTCGATGGGGCCGGACAAATCGAAAGTCACCCGGTTCGGCGAAGCCGCCGCCGGTCTCCAATCTGCGCCTTTGTCGTCTCGTACGGTATCGGGTGAGAAACCGCTTTTTAGTGACGGCGGCGGGTCGACGCACGATGCGGGCGGTGAGGGGTGGCCGAGCAAGCTGCTCGCCTGCGCTTGCCGCTCCTGCGACGTTTGCAAATTTGCGTTCCCGTCGTCCGCGCAGGTGCTCACCTCGACCGCCGGCGCGTTCTGACTGTACAGCCCCGCCGCTTCGTGGCGTCACCCCACCCACGGTCTTAGCGGTAAAGCACGCCGCAGGCGTCGGCGTTCCCTCTCCGAGAAAGAAGCAAGGACACACTGGAGCGACGCTTCGGTGCGGGAGAGGCTCCCAGGCGACATCGCGTCCGCCTTGCAGGCCGAATAGCTGGGATCACACTCCAAGGGCAGGGGGTTAGTGGGGAGCTGCGTTGATGAGTCGACAGCCAGACCCCTCCATTCGGGTTCGTCGTTTCATTGAAGGCGTTGTACTGCCCCGCTCCAAAGATGTCGTGATCCCAGGAGAAGGCACTATGACCGAACGCGTGAAAGAAAATATCCGTTTGGACGGGCACGAATTGGGGCGGGTAAAAAGCATTCCCTGCGATGGAGACCAGGCTGTACTCCCCGCCGTCGTCGAACGAGATGGGGCCGATGATGGATAAGTCATAGAGCTGGGTCCCCGCTTGCTGGGACGGCGGGTTGAGCTTGGTGACGTTGTACAGCCTGATGGTCCCCGTCATCACGGGGTACAATGTCTCGTTCGCTTGCTCAAGGTTCAGCAGATCCTGACTAGTGTAAGTGGTGGTCTGCACGGTGATCGTCGTTGATGTGACGGTCTGCGATATGTTGACCGCGTAGGTGCCGGCGCCGCCATTTGTTCCGGGACCCAACCGAGTAACAATGGTGTTGGCGGCGATCCCTGTCCCCGACGAATCGTTCAGCGACAATCCCGAAGTGCCGGAACAGGCAGAGGGATCGTCAGCACCAGGCCGGTGATGGACCCGGTGCAAGTGGCGACGGTGTTCGTGTTCTGCGTGACGCCCAGCGTCGTGTTCCCGGCGATCCGGGTGGGGATAGTGGTCGTAGTCCCGGCCCCGTTGATGTATACTAGGTTGACGCCAATTTGCTGCAACATCGCCTGGGTAACGTCTCCTCCTTCCGTAGCCGGATAGGCCGTTCCCGTGGTCGGATTGGCCCAGAAGCCGACTGGCCCCATCGCTGTGATCGTCGTGCCGGTGGGGACGTTTGCCTGTTGATTGAGGGTGTACGTACCGGCGCCGCCGGCGCTGGGGCCCGCGGTAATTATGGTATTCGACGCGATCCCTGCTCCCGACAGCGTATCGGCCGTGTGCAGGGTCCCGGACGAACACGAAGTGATCGTCAGCGTCGTGGATGCAACTCCCCCGTGCCTCCAGTGCAGGACACGTTACCCACGGTGCTCGTCATGTTGTACGGGGCACAACCTGTCGCGGGGCTGGTGCCCGTACATACATCGAACAGCTGGACCATGAGGTAATTGGTGGTCTGCGCAAACGCGGTGCCCGACGCGAGGCACGCGGCCGCCGACAAAAGAAAAACCACACCACCCGGGCCCGACGCCGTCTATCACCCATCGTTAGCCTCCCTCGCAAGCGCGTAAAAAGTCCCACTTTGATAGCCCAAGTGTGAGCTAGTTCACACTTGGGGAACCGTCCTCAGCCGATATTTTTGAACGGATCCGCGGGCAACCTCGCGTGACCAAACGTGTCAAAATCGCTTGAAACGTAACAAATGCAACAGGATCTGGGCGGTGCCTATTAACCAACACAATTCGTTGCATTTGAGCCAGAAATCGCCGACACAATCCGCGGCGGGCGAGGATGATCCGCTTGGCCGCAACCGCTTAAAAAAGAGGGGGGCACAATGATGCGCGCTCTGATCAGACCCTCGACCATTTCTCGTTTCGCGGTCGCGGTCGCCGCCCTCTGGATGTACGGCGCCGGAGCGGCATGGGCCGGCGGCGGCGGCGAGAGTTGACGACCCTTCAGGCGCTTATTAGTGACCTAATGGTTCGAATGGGCTCTGTGCGGTGCTGTAAATCACCAGCCTCGGCACAACCTGTCCCAGCTCCCGACGTCACCCAAGCGATCCTGGAGAGCCGCGCTGGAGAACTCCCCGCCCGAGATGGTTCGCGCCCCAAAACAGTCTCCCCCCGGGGAGCGACCTACCGCAGGCAATCCGGCCGCGGTACCCCCGACGCCATTTCCCGCTCACCGCTAACACCTCGCCCACATTGTCGGAGTTCTTGTCGACCCTGACGCCGCTCGCCTTCATCAGCCTCAGCAAGCAAACCCGGCCGCGCCGGCGAACAGCTCTACAACCCCGACGCCAACACCTTCCTATACGCGGTGACGGCTGCAGAGCACAGGCGTCGCTACACCACCGGGGCGGCACCGTCCCCGATACGCTCTACTTGTTCTATGAGGACCTTTCCGGAGTAACTCGACGTTCACTAACGGCCAAATCGTCGCCAAATTCTCGCTGCCATTGACGGTGTTGAACACACGGAACCGAGACGTGCGGTTATGACCACGTTGGAGGTCCTCGCCACCTCCAACGGCGGCGCCTGCAGGCCTATGCCGTCGGCGGGATAGGAACCCCGACAATGCCCATCCCGGCCGGCACGCTGGGGATAAAATTTGCGCTCGTCTTTGGCCCGTCGCTGACTTCGTCGGGTAGCCACGCATTCTTCGAATGGGCGGTTCCGCTCGTCGTCACCGGTGCATGCTCACCGCCAATCTGTTCGCCATCGCCGCCTGACACCGACCCGGCGTATTTCTACTTCAACAACAATGGATCCCCCGACAACACCAAACTTAGCGGCCTCAACCGGGACGGCCCCCAGCGACCTTGGCGGCCCGCTCAACCTCGGGCTCTTTACCGCCTTCCTGGACAACGATCTCGGTGCCACACCCACCCAGTCCGGCATTTTGCCTTCGGGGGCATCGATCGGCATCGCCCCGACCGCGGGGCCTCTGGTGCCTCCTCCCTCCTGCGCCCCGACGCCCCCATCTACTACTTGCACACCACCTTCCCCTACCTTCGCGCTCTGCGCCAACCTTCCGAGCGGGAACGGCAACGGGCAGGCCCCCGTCCCCGGCGTAGCGGCGTTCTATGCCATTGCGACCGATGGGGCGACGCTCCTCTCGGCGCCGTCTCCCGGCTCCTCTACGAGCACTTGTCCGTTCTAGGTGCGCGAGGACGTGCTGTCGGCATGATGCAGTCCTAGAACGCGCGAGGAGGCGCCCCTGACCCTCGTCGTGCTCGTTGGCAGCTTGCTCGCCGTCGCGCTGTGGGAATTCTGCCGGCCGCGACGGCGGCGGGAGTTCCCCGCCCTGCGGCGGCGGCTCGGCAATATCGGCATCTGGCTCCTCAATCTCGTCCTTGCCGGCTTCACCTTCGCGTCGCCAGCAGACGTTCCGGCCGCAGCTCGAGGCAGTGTCTGGGCGTGGCGTTGCCCGTCCTGGCCGATCGCCGATCAAGGGTTGAGCTTTGTGGCGGCCTTCCTGCTGCTCGACCTGCTGCGCTACGCCGTGCATCGCTGCCAGCACGCGGTGCCGTTTCTGTGGCGCTTTCACGCACTTGCATCACTCCGATCCCGATGTCGATGTGACGACCTCGGTGCGCCATCATCCGATCGAGTATCTTCTTAGCCTCGGCTGTCTTCTGGCTGACGGTGATCGTGCTCGATATACCCGCCATCGTCGTGCTGAGCCACGGGCTCGCAGTGTTCGCCACCGCCGCCGTCCAGCACGGCAACATTCGCCTGCCGGAATGGCTGGAGCGGCTGCTTGCAGCCGGTGGTGGTCACCGTCGACATGCACCGCATCCACCACTCCGTCGCGTTCGCACAGGCGAACTGCAATTACGGCGCGGTTTTCTCGATCTGGGATCGGCTTTTCGGGACCTACACCCGGCTGACGCCGCGCGCAACACGACGCATCGTCTTCGGCGTCCGCGAATTGCCGCGGCGCGATTGCCTGAAGCCCTCCGCGATGCTCCTCACCCCCTGGCGGATTCCCCGTGCCGTAGCTATGGATTGACCGGCCCGGCGAGTTGGAGATCCGGATGGCGGCCCAGGAGCAACGATGACCGCAGGCGTCCTCGCGCCGGTGCGCGATCGACAGACCGCCGAAGCCCGATCGGGCGGCGGCGCGCCGGATACGTTTCCGAAATTGCTGCTCGAGCATGCGCGGGTGCGGCCGGAGCGGCCGGCCAACCGCGAGAAGGATTACGGGATCTGGCAGAGCTGGAGCTGGGCGGAGGTCGCCGCCGAGGTCGAGGCGCTCGCCTGCGGTCTGGCGGCCATCGGCTTCCGGCGCGGCGACAAGCTCGCGATCATCGGCGACAACCGGCCGCGGCTCTATTGGGCGATCGCCGCGACGCAGGCGCTGGGCGGCGTGCCGGTGCCGATCTACCAGGATTCGATCGCCGACGAGATGGCCTTTGTGCTCGACCATGCCGAGGTGCGTTTCGCGGTGGCCGAAGACCAGGAGCAGGTCGACAAACTGGCCGAGATCAAGGAGCGCTGCCCGCTGCTCGAAAAGGTGATCTTCTCCGACCCGCGCGGCATGCGGCATTACGACCAGCCCTGGCTCGACGATTACGCGAAGGTGCAGGAGCGCGGCCGCGAATTCGCCCGCGACGGAGCCGGGGTTTTTCCGCGGTGAAATCGCCAAAGGGCGGGGCAGCGACACCGCGATCATCCTCTACACCTCGGGGACGACGGGGCAGCCCAAGGGCGTCGTCCTCAGCTTCGACAACATCATCACCACCGCGAAGAAGCGCGATCGCGTTCGAAGGCTTGACCGATCGCGAGGAGGTGCTGGCCTATCTGCCGATGGCGTGGATCGGCGAGCACATCTTCTCCTACGCGCAGGCCTATTGCGCCGGCTTTTGCGCCTCCTGCCCGGAATCGCAGGCGACGGTCATGCTCGATCTGCGCGAGCTCGGGCCGACCTATTTCTTTGCGCCGCCGCGCATTTTCGAGAGCATCCTGACCCAGGTCATGATCCGCATGGAGGATGCCGGCTGGGCGAAGCGCCGGCTCTTTCATTTTTTCCTCGACTTCGCCAAGCGGGTCGGGCCGGCGATACTCGACCGGCATCGCGTGCCTTTGGCCCAACGGATGCTCTATCGGCTCGGTGATGTGCTGGTCTACGGGCCGCTCAAGAATACCCTGGGCTTCAGCCGCATCCGCGTCGCCTACACCGCGGGCGAGGCGATCGGACCCGACCTCTTCACCTTCTACCGCTCGCTCGGGATCAACCTGAAGCAGCTCTACGGCATGACCGAGAGCTCGGTGTTTCTGTGCATCCAGCGGGATGGCGCGGTAAAGCCGGACACGGTCGGCGCGCCGATCGAGGGCGTCGAAATCCGCATCGCCGAGGACGGCGAGGTGTTGTTCAAGAGCCCGGGCGCGTTCCAATGCTATTACAAGAACCCCGAGGCGACCGCGGCGGCAAAGCGCCCGGACGGCTGGGTCCATACCGGCGATTCCGGGTTCTTCGACGCCGACGGGCAGCTCAAGATCCTCGACCGCGCCAGGGATGTCGGGCGGCTGCGCGGCGGCGCGCTGTTTGCGCCGAAATTCATCGAGAACAAGCTCAAATTCTTTCCCTGGATCAAGGAGGCGGTGGTGTTCGGCGACGGCCGGCCGTTTGTCGCCGCCTTTGTCAACATCGACCTCGAGGCGGTCGGCGACTGGGCGGAGCGGCGCAATCTCGCCTATGCCTCCTACCAGGAACTGGCCGCGGAGGAGGCGGTCTACGATCTGGTGCAGGACTGCATCGAGCGCGTCAACCGCGACCTCGCGGCCGAGCCCGCCTTGGCGCCTTCGCAGATCCGCCGGTTCCTGATCCTGCACAAGGAGCTCGACGCCGATGACGGCGAGCTGACCCGCACCCGCAAGGTGCGCCGGCGGATCATCGCCGAGCGATACGAGCCGCTGGTGGAGGCGCTCTATTCCGGCAACGCGACGGGCCGCATCGAGACCGAGATCACCTTCGAGGACGGCCGCAAGGGCCAGATGCGCGCCGAGCTGGCGATCCGCGACGCGGACGCGAGTCTGCCGCCTGGCGAACCGGTTCCATTGAGGAGGGCCAGCTGACGGCGAAACAGATCGGCGAGCCGATCCTGACGGCCGACCGCATTACCCTCGCCTTTGGCGGCGTCACCGCGCTCAACGCGATCAGCTTCGAGATCCGGCGCCACGAGATCCTGGCGATGATCGGGCCGAACGGCGCCGGCAAGACCTCGATGCTCAACGTCATCAACGGCTTCTACCACCCGCAAGCCGGCACCATCACCTGGAAGGGCGAGACGCGGCGCCGCATGCGTCCCTATCACGCCGCGGCGCAAGGCATCGCCCGCACCTTCCAGAACGTCGCGCTGTTCCGGGGGATGACGACGCTCGACAACATCATGACCGGGCGGCTCTTGCAGATGCGCCGCAATTTTCTGTGGCAGGCGATCCATTTCGGCCCGGCCGAGCACGAGGAGCTGGCGCACCGCGCGCGGGTCGAGCGGATCATCGACTTTCTCGAAATCCAGGCGATCCGCAAGACGCCGGTCGGGCGGCTGCCCTACGGGCTGCAGAAGCGCGTCGAGCTCGGCCGCGCATTGGCGATGGAGCCCGAGCTCTTGCTGCTCGACGAGCCGATGGCGGGGATGAATGTCGAGGAGAAGGAGGACATGTGCCGCTTCATCCTCGACGTCAACGACGAGTTCGGCACGACGATCGCATTGATCGAGCACGACATGGGTGTCGTGATGGACATCTCCGACCGCGTCGTCGTGCTCGATTACGGCCGCAAGATCGCCGACGGCCCGCCGGACGAGGTCCGCGCGAGCCGGCCGTCATCGACGCCTATCTCGGCATGGAACAGTGAGGCCATCTTCGCCCAATGGAAATGCTCGCCGCCGTCTTCATCACCCCGTTCGCCAATATGTGGGACAATCCCGAATTCGTGCTCGAGGTCGTCATCGGCGGGCTGTTGAGCGGGGTCATGTACTCGCTCGTCGCGCTCGGCTTCGTGTTGATCTTCAAGGCGTCGGGCGTATTCAACTTCGCCCAGGGCACGATGGTGCTGTTCGCCGCGCTGACCTTTGTCGGGATGATCGAACGCGGCGTGCCGATTTGGGGTGCCTTTGTCATCGCCGCCGCGGTCATGGTCCTGCTCGCCTTCGCCATCGAGCGCTTGATGCTGCGCCCGCTCGTCAATCAGGAGCCGATCATCCTGTTCATGGCGACGATCGGCCTCGCCTTTTTCCTCGACGGCTTCGGCCAGCTCGTCTGGGGCAGCGATGTGCATCCGCTCGACATCGGCATCCCGAAGGCGCCGCTGATCATCGGTGGCGTGCTCGTCAACGAATTCGACCTTGTCGCCGCAGCGGTCGCGGGCTCGCTCGTCACTGCGCTCGCCCTCTTCTTCCAGTACACCGCGGTCGGACGCGCGCTGCGCGCCGTCGCCGATGACCACCAGGCGGCGCAATCGGTCGGCATTGCACTGCGCTCCATCTGGGTCATCGTGTGGTCTGTCGCCGGCATCGTTGGACTGGTTGCCGGCATCATGTGGGGCAGCAATCTGGGCGTGCAGTTCTCGATCTCGCTGGTGGCGCTGAAGGCGCTGCCGGTGCTGATCCTCGGCGGCTTCACCTCGGTGCCGGGCGCGATCGTCGGCGGCCTGATCGTCGGGGTCGGCGAGAAAGTCGCCGAGGTCTTTTGGGGACCCGCCTTCGGCGGCGCGATCGAGGACTGGTTCGCCTATGCCCTCGCGCTCGTCTTCCTGCTGTTCCGCCCGCAAGGTCTGTTCGGCGAACGCATCATCGAGCGGGTGTGAGCAGTGATCTATCGCGAGGTCGGTCAGTTCAAGGCGAGCTACGCCGCCGACCGGGCGATCTTTCCGATCCGCCAGGACCGCTGGCTGATGCTCGTAGCGCTCGCCGCTGCTTATCTCGTTATCCCCGCAGTGGGCTCCGAGTACTGGCTCCTGACGATCATGGTCCCGTTCCTCGTCTACGCGCTGGCGGCGCTCGGCCTCAACCTGCTGACCGGCTATGCCGGCCAGGTGTCGCTCGGCACCGGCGGCTTCATGGCGGTCGGCGCCTTTGCGACCTACAAGCTCACCACCGCCTTCCCCGGGCTCAACATCGTCCTCGCCCTGATCCTCGCCGGCATCATAACGGCGCTCGTCGGCGTGCTGTTCGGCTTCCCGAGCCTGAGGATCAAGGGCTTCTACCTCGCGGTAGCCACGCTTGCGTCGCAGTTCTTCCTGATCTGGATGTTCAACAAATTCCCGTGGTTCTACAATTACAGCGCCTCGGGCGTGATCAGCGCGCCGCCGCGCGCCGTTTTCGGCCAAGTCTACGTCACCGGCGCCGAGGCTGATCCCCGCGCGAAATATCTGTTCGTCCTGACCGTCGTCGTTCTCCTGGCGCTTGCCGCCAAGGGTCTGGTGCGCGGCCGCGTCGGGCGCGCCTGGATGGCGATCCGCGATATGGATATCGCTGCCGAGATCATCGGCATCCGCCCGCTGCGGACAAAACTGCTGGCCTTCGCCTTGAGCTCGTTCTACTGCGGCATTGCGGGTGCAATGTGGGCCTTCATCTATACGAGCGCGGTCGAGGCCAGCGCCTTTGAGATCGACCGCTCGTTCCAGATCTTGTTCATGATCATCATCGGCGGCCTCGGCAGCATCCTCGGCTCCTTCCTCGGCGCCGCCTTCATCGTGCTATTGCCGATCTTCCTCGACAACGCGCCGCGTCTCGCCGGGCTCGAGATTCCGGTCAATCTGGTGACCAACCTGCAATCGATGATCTTCGGCGCGCTGATCGTCTTTTTCCTGATCGTCGAGCCGAACGGTCTGGCGCGGCTGTGGGCGATCGGCAAGGAAAAGCTGCGGCTCTGGCCATTCCCGCATTAAGGCCGAGGGACGGTGACGTTCCCGGCCGAGCGTCCTCAAAACGAGCGGGGAGGTTGCGCCGAAATTAGCCCTTTCTGAAGCCGCTTTGGGCTCCATGGACCAGCTTGTGGTACAGACATTTCCCTCTCCCATCTGCAGGAGATATCGGCCGTCGGCAAACTCATGCCAAAGGAATAGTGATATCAGTGATTTTTGATTGAGCGTATCAATCCGTTGTCGACCAGACCGAGCGGATCAGCGTCGAAATGCCGACGGCCGCGGGGGTCGGCTCGCGTTCTTCGAGCATGATGAGTTCCAGGTTATGCGACAGCGTCGGCCGGATGATCAGCAGCGTCCTGAGCCTGTCGGTATCGACGCCCGGGGTGGAGCGGGAACGACGGTGCCATTGGCGAATAGGCGTATATGCATACCTGCCGAGAGGTGAAGGTCTAAAGCCTCTTGATCGCTCCTATACATGAAAATTCCTAAAGCGTTGATGAGCAGGTCTCGCTTGCGAGTGGGCATATAATGGCCACATCCGCCGCCAGTTGAAGCTTCGGCATGGGCTCTGACGAGGTCGATCTCGTCTTTATCAAATCTCATATGAGAGCGAGCAGATTACATACCTTTTCCACCTGTCGGCGAACGGCTGCAGGGCGCAGGTCGGGCGATACCGTCGAACGGGCTATTGCGCCCTTGCGCGAACAGGATTTGCACACGGAATGACAGCCCAAGCGGTGGGGTCAGGCAATGGCGTTCGAGACAGACGATCGACACGGGCAATCGGCGCTCCCTGTTCGACAGCCGCGATCAAACCGATGCGCGTCCCGACATCTGGTCGGTGATCGCCGGCCGCTGGAGGACGCCAGCCGCGATCGGGACCAACTGCGAGCCCCGCCCTCCCAGAAGCGCATGCCCAGTGGATCCCAAGTTGAGGCGTTGGCGCCGGAACGCGAAGATCAGCATGTCAAGCCCACTGATGACGAGCGTCGTGATGACCCCCGCAGAAGCATCCTGCGGCGGCGCATGTTTGTGTTCCTCGGCGGCCTGATGCTCCTCGTTGTGCTGCTGCCGGCGGGCTATCTCTATTGGGACTACGCCTCGCATTTCGAATCGACGGACGACGCCTTCATCGCTGCACGTCAGTTCACGATCGCCCCCAAAGTGCCCGGTTACCTCACGGCGGTCCCGGTCACCGACGACGAGCACGTCGCAGCCGGCGACGTCATTGCGCGCATTGACGACCGCGATTACCGCAATGCGCTTGCCGAGGCTCAGGCGCAGGTAGCCGCCGCTCGGGCCAACATCGAGAATATCGATGCGCAGATCGTTGTGCAGCAGGCCCAGATTCATGCCAACCAGGCACAGGTCGACCAGGCGCAAGCGGCGCTGGTGTTTGCTCAGCAGCAGGCGAAACGCTACCAGGAGCTGGCGGCGACGGCTCTTGCGGGCACCGTCCAGGACGCTCAACGCTACACCTCGGGGTTGCGTCAGCAACAGGCTGCGCTAGACAGTGCGCAAGCAACCCTCGCGCTGGCGCAGCGGCAAATCGAGTCGCTGAAGGCGCAGCGCGACAGCGCGGTCGCGAACCTCGGCTTGCGCAAGGCTCAACGCGACCAGGCGCAACTCGACCTTTCCCACACAATTGTTACCGCAGACCAGCCGGGGCGCGTCGTCCAGCTCACCGCTGCAGTCGGTGAATACGCGCAGCCGGGCACGAACCTGACGATGTTCGTGCCGGACGACATCTGGGTCTGGGCGAACTTCAAGGAAAGCCAGCTCGACCACATGCGGCCGCGACAGCGGGTGACGCTCGAAATCGACGCCTATCCGGAACGCACGATCCGCGCCCACGTCGACAGTGTTCAGCCCGGGTCCGGCACTGCGTTCACGCTACTGCCGGTCGAGAATGCCACAGGCAACTACGTCAAGATCGTGCAGCGCGTGCCGGTCAAGCTCGTCATGAACGACCCGCCGGACGATGTTGCGCTCGGGCCCGGTATGTCGGTGGTCCCGACGGTGCGGATCGATCCCTCGCCCTCGCTCTTGGAGCAGTTGGAGGCGTGGCTATGAGCACCGGCACGACTCAGACGGGTGCTCCCGCCGCGGCAGGCGGCACGGGCGCCAACCAATGGCTGACCGCGGTGCTGGTGGCGCTCGCGACGTTCATGGAGCTCCTCGACACCACGATCGCCAATGTCGCGCTGCGTTACATCGCAGGCGGGCTCGGGGTCAGCGAGGACGAGGCGTCGTGGGTGGTGACGACCTATCTGGTCGCCAACGCCATCATTCTGACGGCAAGCGCGTTCCTGGCCAAAACGATCGGCCGCAAGACCTTCTTCCTGATCTGCCTGGCAATGTTCACCGTGAGCTCGGTGCTGTGCGGCATTGCCTGGACCCTACAGTTGCTGCTGCTGTTCCGCATCATGCAGGGCTTGGCCGGCGGCGGCATGGTGCCTGTCGCCTCGTCGATCCTGGTGGATACGTTCCCGCCCGAGAAGCGCGGTCAGGCCTTTGCGCTGTACGGGGTTGCGGTCGCGGTGGCCCCGGTGGTCGGGCCGACATTGGGCGGCTGGCTGTCCGACAATGTCAACTGGCACTGGTGCTTTCTGATCAATGCTCCGGTCGGGGTGATGACGCTCGCGCTGATCGCGCTCGTCGTGCGCGACTCAGAGGCGGCGGTCGAGGAGCAGCGAAAGTGGCGCCGGCAAAAGGATGGGTTCGACGTAGTCGGCTTCGTCCTGGTCGCGACCTTTCTTGGCGCGCTTGAGGTCGTGCTCGATCGCGGGCTCGAGGACGACTGGTTCGCCTCGTCTTTTATCACCACGGTTGCGATCGTCTGCGCGCTCGCTTTCGTGCTGATGATCCCCTGGGAGATGACCCGCCGCAATCCGACGATCGACATCCGGATGGTGGCGAGCCGCCAGTTCGGCGCCTGCTTTGTGGTGATGCTGGCGACCGGCGCCCTCCTGCTCGCGACCACCCAGTTCCTTCCCGAGCTGGTGCAGGAGGATTTCGGCTATAACGCGACCATGGCCGGCGTCATGATCTCTCCGGGCGGCGGTGTCGCGATGGTGATGATGTTTGTCGCCGGCCGCCTTGTGGGCAAGATCCAGCCGAAATACCTGATCGCCGCCGGGGCGGTGATCATCGCGCTGTCGATGTATGCGCTGACCAATGTCTACGGCGATCTCGGCTTCTGGTTCATGGCGCGCTCCCGGATGCTCTTTGCGGCCGGGATCCCGTTCATGTTTATTCCGATCACCGCGGCGTCCTATGACGGCATCCCGCCTGACAAGACCGGCCAGGCCTCGGCCTTGATCAACATGGCGCGCAATACCGGCGGCTCGATCGGCATCTCTTTGATCAACAACGTGCTGTGGCGCCGCGAGCAGTTCCATCAGAACATGCTGGTCGACCAGGCGCTGCCGTCGAGCGTCCAATATCAGGACACATTGCAGCACATGACGAACTTTTTCGTCGGGCAGGGCAGTCCACTAATCGAGGCGCAGCAGCAGGCCGTCGCATGGGTCGGACAGCAGGTGCAGCTGCAGGCATCGTTCTTCGCCTACATGGATGCCTTCTGGGTGCTGACGCTGCTGGCACTGGCGGCGGTCCCGCTCGCGCTGAGCCTGCGCAACGTCAAGCCGGGAGGCCGTGCGCCCGCGGGTCATTGAGGCCGATGGTTATTGGCTTGCAACGTATCAATCGCCAGCTGTCGACCAGACCGTACGGATCAGCGTCGAAATGCCGATGGCCGGGAGGGTTGGCTCGCGTTCCTTGAGCGTGATGAGTCCGAGGTTGCGCGACAGCGTCGGCCCGGTGATCGGCAGTGTCTTGAGCCCGTCGGTATTGAAGCCGGCAATGGCACCCGCGGGAATGATGGTCACTCCCAGTCCCGCCCGCACGCAAGGGCCGCGATCTCGAGCTGGTCATGGGCGAAGCCCTGTGCAACTGGGTGGGCTGGCGCCTTCCCGGCTGAGCACCGCTATCGGCAGGGACTGAGATATGAATAGAGTCTCGCCGCTTATTGCGCGTCCATCCAGGTGTTTGACCCCACCAGCTTGACCCCCACATTCGAAAAGAAGAGGTGCAGCGGATCGCCATTGCGCGTTCCGTGGTGATCCAGTGAGAAGAGCAGCGGTCCGGCCTTCTTGTAGTCAGTCCACTTCGCAATGACCTCAAGCTTGGGGAGTCCGCCCTTGTGATAGGCCATTTCTTGAATTCGGCCGTCGGTGCCGATGTAGAGATCCCAAGTGTCACCCGGCGAATAACCGCCGTCGGACGGATGCTTCACCACCACCTTCTGCGCGGAACCTGTCCCCAGCGGCAGTTTCTGCATGCCGGCATCTTCTTCCGTAGCGTTGGTATCCCAGAAGAAATGAATCGGAAGGAGCAGCCAATAGTTATCGTTTAAGAAGCCCGGATCGATGTTCTCCCTCACTTCGGCCGGCTGGCTACCGAGCTGAGAGCGCAGGTACGTAACCTTAATCGCCTTGTCCGACTTATCTTTTCCCTCATAGGTGACCTGGTCGGTTTTGGGCTCCCAGGTCCATGATCGAGAGAGATTGAGTCCCGGGGCCTCTACGTTGAAGGTATAGCGGATCGCTTCGATCTGCCCAAACGAGTTGAGACCATAGGCCTTGGCGAGCTTTTCAACGATTGGCGGGCGCTGCTGCGCCCAAGATGTACGGCAAGGATCAGTACCCCAAAGACCGGCAGAAGACAAAGCGCTCGATTAAAACGCGGATCTGTCATGGAGGTTCTCCTTGGTGAATTCAACGCACATCCCTTCCACGCGCGAGGAGCGAATGAAGCCTTATCTGATCTGTCACATGAACGCGAGCGTCGACGGCCGCATCCTGGGCAGCCGGTGGCGGCCCGCCGAGAACCGAATGCCCGGGCTGTTCGAGCGCTTGCATGAGCGCCTCGGCGGCGGCTCCTGGCTCATCGGCCGCGTGACCGGCAGCGAATACGCCAAGGCCGCGGCCTACCCCGATCACACCGACCAGGGCTATCCGCGGGAACCCTGGTTTGCCCGGCGCGATGCCGCCGCCTACGGTATCGCGCTCGATGCGCACGGTAAGATCGCATGGGGACGGTCCGACATCGGCAGCGACCCGATCGTCGCGGTGCTGACGGAGCGGGTCTCCGACGCGCATTTGACGGGCCTGCGCCAGGATGGCGTCTCTTACATCTTCGCTGGCGAGCAGGAACTCGATCTGGGATTGGCGCTGGAGATCCTGAACCGCGAGTTGGGGATCGAACACGTGCTGCTGGAAGGCGGCGGCGGCTCGAACGGGGCCTTTCTGCGGGCCGGCCTGATCGATGAGATCAGTCTTGCGATCTGCCCGGCCGTCGATGGAGCGAAAGGCGCGCCGAGCATCTTCGACTCCAACGACAAGGACGCCGGCACCGCAGCGCCGATCCGCTCGATGACCTTGGCGAGCTGCGAGGTGTTGGAGGGCGGCGTGGTTTGGCTCCGCTATCGCCTGCAAAACCGCTGATGCGCGAGGGCCGCCCGGAAAGGACGGCCCTCCTTGGTTTTGACCTGCAACAGCTTAGGCAGCTTGCATGCGATAAAGCGCGCAAAGCTTGTTGCCGTCGGGATCGCGAAGATAAGCGAGATACATCTGGCCGGCAGCCCCTTGGCGCACGCCTGGCGGGTCCTCGATCGTCGTGCCGCCATTCGCGACTTCGGCTTTGTGCCATGCGTCGACCTGTTCGCGACCGCTAATCGAGAAGCCGATCGTGCCGCCATTGGCATGGCTTGCCGGCTTGCCGTCGATCGGTTTCGACACCATGAAACGCCCGCCATTGTGCGAATAAGCCAGCCGGCCGCTGGCATCCTCGTCGCCGGGCTTGCCGCCCATCGCGACAAACAGCGCATCGTAGAATTTCTTGGATCGGGCGATGTCGTTGCTCCCGATCATGATATGGCTGAACATTCCGTTCTCTCCTCATCAGAATCACACGCGCTCGCCGCCTCCGCGCCACAAGCAGAACACGGTTTGCGGGCTGGGATCAGTATGACGGGGCGATGATCGGCAAAAGAGAAAAATCTCTCTCCTCCTCATCGCCGTCCCGGCCGCCTATAACAGCTGGGCTATGCCAAGGGCGTGCAGGCAGGAAATATACAATGCCAAGGGGCACGTCCATATCGGAAGGTGACCCGTCGTTCGGGTAGGCGATGCGTTGAGAATTCTAAGTTTTTGATGAGCAATCCCTTCGGTGATCTAGTTTCTCGCGGCCCGGTCAGAGCCCGTGGATCAACCAAATTTAGCCGGCACATGGTCAGGCTGGGCGGGATTGCGCCGGGTCGGCTGCCCACGTAATCTTTGGGATAGCAACGCCCGGGTTATATCTGGGCTGCAGGGAGGATGAGATGAGAGTCAAGACAGCATTGATGGCGGCGGCGCTCGCGGTCGCCGTATTCAGCCTCGGCGCCGGCAGCGCGTTCGCGCAGAACGAGCAGTTCATTCCGCGCCTCGTCTACCGCACCGGTCCCTATGCACCCAACGGCATCCCGTTTGCGGACGGCTATGCCGACTACCTCGACATGATCGACGCGCGCGACGGCGGCGTCGGCGGCGTCAAGATCACCTACGAGGAGTGCGAAACCGGCTACAACAACGACAAAGGCGTCGAGTGCTACGAGCGGCTCAAGAACAAGGGGCCGACCGGTGCGAGTCTCGTCGACCCGCTGTCGACCGGCATTACCTATGCGCTGATCGAGCGTGCCACGGCCGACAAAATCCCGGTCGTCTCGATGGGCTATGGCCGCGCCGACGCCAGCGACGGGGCGGTTTTCCCCTATGTGTTCACTCTGCCCGCCACCTATTGGGCGCAGGCCGACGCGATGATCCAATATGTCGGCGAGCAGATGGGCGGCCTCGACAAGCTCAAAGGCAAGAAGATCGGCCTCGTTTACATCGACATCGCCTACGGCAAGGAGCCGATCGCGACGCTCGAAAAGCTGTCACAGAAATATGGCTACACCTTCCTCAAATATCCGGTCTCGGCGCCCGGCATCGAGCAGTCGGCGACTTGGCTGCAGGTCCGCCAGCAGCGGCCCGGACTGGCTGTTGATGTGGGGCTGGGGAGTGATGAACTCGACCGCGATCAAGGGCGCGGCCTCGATCGGATATCCGATGGACCACTTCATCGGCGTGTGGTGGTCGGGCGCCGAACCCGATGTCGTGCCCGCTGGCGCGGCGGCGGACGGCTACAAATCGGGCACATTCCACGGCACCGGACAGGATTACGGTGCGGTCAAGGACATCCTCAAATACGTCTATGACAAGAACGGCGGCCACACGACGCGGGACAAGGTCGGCGAGGTGCTCTACAACCGCGGCGTCATCAACGCGATCTACGATCTCGAGGCGATCCGCACCGCGCAGGACAAGTTCGGCAAGAAGCCGCTCAAGGGCGAAGAAGTGCAATGGGGATACGAGCACCTCGACATCACGCCGCAGCGCATTACGCAGCTCGGCGCCGACGGGCTGATGGTGCCGATCCAGCTCTCCTGTGCGAACCACGAAGGCAACGGCCAAGTGCGGATCCAGCAGTGGGACGGCAAGCACTGGAAATTCGTGTCCGACTGGATCCAGCCGGACCGCGCACTGCTGACCGACATGTACCAGGAGTTGGCGCTCGCCTACGCGAAAGAGAAGGGCATCACTCCGCGCGACTGCTCGAAGGTGATGTGAGGGCGCGGGAAACGCCGGCCCTGTTGCTGCGATGCATTCATGACCGAAGCCGGGGCGCTCCTCGCGGTCAACAACATCGAGGTGATCTACAACCACGTCATCTTGGTGCTGAAGGGTGTCTCGCTCGAAGTGGCGGAAGGCGGCATTGCCGCCTTGCTCGGCGGCAATGGCGCCGGCAAGACGACGACATTGAAGGCGATCTCCAACCTGTTGCGCGCCGAGCGCGGCGAGGTGACGAAGGGCTCGATCACCTTTGCCGGCGAGCGCACGGACGCTCTCGATGCCGCCGAAGTGGTCCGGCGCGGGCTGATCCAGGTCATGGAAGGGCGTCACTGCTTTGCGCATCTGACGGTCGAAGAAAATCTGCTGACCGGCGCCTATACGCGGCACGACGGTCGCGCCCGGATCGCCGACGATCTCGACAAGGTCTACAGCTACTTCCCGCGCCTCAAGATCCGCCGCAGCGCCATCGCCGGCTACACCTCAGGCGGCGAACAGCAAATGACGGCGATCGGCCGGGCGCTCATGTCGAAGCCAAAAATGATCCTGCTCGACGAGCCTTCGCTGGGTCTGGCGCCACAATTGGTCGAGGAGATTTTCACGATCGTCGGCCGGCTGAACGAGAATGAGCATGTCGGGTTTCTGGTCGCCGAGCAGAACACCAATATCGCGCTGCGCCATGCCCAATACGGCTACATTCTCGAAAACGGGCGGATAGTGATGGACGGGACCGCTGCCGATCTGCGCAGCAACGAGGACGTCAAGGAATTCTATCTCGGACTTTCGGCGACGGGGCGAAAGAGCTATCGCGACGTGAAACATTACCGCCGCCGCAAACGTTGGCTAGCTTGAGAATCATGACGCGCCCAGAAATTTCGGGTGCTTCTCGCCCGTTATCGGGCTCGACAACGGGGGTGGAGTTGAAGGTGAAAATAGTATTTGGGGTGTTCGGAGCGGCGGCGCTGGCGGCGCTGGCCTTTGCGGCATATGCACAGGGGCTGCCACCGGGCTCCTATCAGCAGAGCTGCCGGGACTTCAGAATGCAAGGGGGCACCTTGACCGCGGTGTGCCGTAGAGCGAACGGCCGCGGCGATCAGCGGACGGCGCTCAATGTCATCCATTGCGTCGGCGATATCGGCAACAACAACGGCCAGTTGGTGTGCAACGGCGGCCAGCCTGTTCCTGTCCCGCCGCCACTGCGACAAGCCCAGTCGCCTGTTTATCCGGCGCCCGGATATGCGCCGCCGCCCGGCGGTTATCCTGCACCGGGTTATGCGCCGCCGCCACGCTACGGTGAAGAGCATGGCTACCGTGATCGGTGCGAGGGATTACGGCATGAGGACCACGAGCTCCGGGACAGGCTTGCCCACACTCCCTACGGTGAGGAGCGCGAGCACTTACAATACCGTCTCGGCCAGGTTCGAGCCGAACGGGAGCACTGCCGGCATCCTTGACGCCGTTCGGGTCAGTTGCGGTAGTTGGGATCGAGCTTGTCGACGAGCCGCAATAGAGCCGGCCACTCGCGCTGCCCGGTGAGTGGCAGCTGGCTTTCATTACCGCGCGGGCGCGCGATCGACTGCTCGCAGGCTTCTTTTGACGGAAACAGGATCTTGGCGCCTGCGCCTGCGCCGGCAGCGGCCTGCATCTTGAGCTGAGCCCGCGCCGCCTGCTCGAAATAATAGGTCAGTGAAAACGCCTCGGCGACATTGCGGCCGACCGTCAACAGGCCGTGGTTGCGCAACACCAATACCTGCTTCTGGCCGATGTCGCGCTGCAGCCGCTCGCGCTCGTCGAGATCGAGCGAAACACCCTCGTAGTCGTGGTACGCAAGACCGCCATAAAAGCGCAGCGCCCATTGCGATAAGGGGAGCAGCCCCTCCTCCTGCGCGCTGACCGCGATGCTCGCCTCGGTATGCGTGTGCAAGACGCAGCGGGCGTCTGGTCGCACCATGTGGATGGCGCTGTGAATAATAAAGCCGGCGCGGTTCGGCTCGTACTCCGACGGCTCGATTTGATTGCCGTCGATGTCGATCTTCAACAGGCTCGAAGCGGTGACCTCGTTGAACAACAGCCCCATCGGATTGATCAGAAACTGGTCTTCCGCTCCCGGCACCCTCGCCGAAATGTGGCCCAGGATCAGATCATCCATGCCGAAATGAGCGATCAGCCGGTAGCAGGCGGCGAGATCGACCCGCACCGCCCACTCTTCCGGACCGATATTGCGTGATTTCGAGGAAATCTTGGGTTCGAGTGTATCCAATTTATTCTCCAGTCGTAGCGCCGAGGAAACCGCGTGAACCTCGCGGTCGAGGCCGAAGGGTCGCTTAGTTTGGGTCGCCGCGCAAGCATCGAGCCCTGGGCGCTGCTCTTTACGGTTTCGAAAACCCTTGCCGCGGATGGTGGCGGCACGATCACAGGGGAGACCGGCATGAGTTCGCCGCCGGCCAGGGTTCTGTTGTCGGAGCGCGCGACCGGAATCCTTACACGGCAAGCGCTGCTGCCGACCTTTGCGGCCACGCTGTTCTTGAGCGCCGCCCTGCTGTTTGCAGTGCAGCCGATGCTGACCAAAATGGTGCTGCCGCAGCTCGGCGGCACGCCCAGCGTGTGGAACACCTGCCTTTGCTTCTTTCAGGCAACGCTGTTGCTTGGATATCTTTATGCCCACCTCTCGGCGAAGTGCCTCGAGGCTCGCACTCAGCTGGGGGTGCATCTGCTGGTTTTGGCGTTCGCCGTCATGTTCTTGCCGCTCAATGCCTCGGCAGGGACGCCACCGCCAAAGGGAGCACCGGTCCCGTGGCTCATCCTGCGCCTAGCCACAACCGTCGGCATCCCGTTCTTCGCGATAACGGCAACCGCACCGTTGCTACAACGTTGGTTTTCTCGCACCGATCACGAAACCGCCGCTGACCCATACTTTCTTTATGCAGCCAGCAATGCGGGCAGCCTGCTGGCGCTGGTTTCTTATCCGCTCCTGATTGAGCCGTATCTACCGCTCTCTGAGCAAAGCCGGATATGGTCCGCCGGATTCGACATCCTCGTCGCGGCGATTGCCTTGTGTTGGCTCGCCTATCGCAGCCGCGAGAATCCGGCCAAATACCAAGCATCGGCTGGTCGTGCCACAGGCAGCTCCGACCGTTTGCGTTGGATTGCCTACTCCTTCGTTCCGTCAAGCCTGCTTCTCGGCGTCACCACGCATATCACGACCGATCTCGCTTCGGCGCCGCTCTTCTGGGTCGTTCCTCTGGCGCTTTACCTTTTGACCTTCACCCTCGCTTTCGCACGACGGCAACCGCTGCCTCATCGGTGGATGGTTAGGCTGCAGCCGCTTGTCATCATCCCGATGATCGTATTGTCTCTAGCGCCGCCAAATATTTGGCTGCTGTTCCTGCAGCTGGCGGGTTTCTTTGTCATAGCCATGGTCTGCCACGGCGAGCTGGCGGCGCGCCGACCGGCGGTCCAAGACCTCACCGAATTCTATCTCTGCATATCCTTGGGCGGGGTGTTGGGTGGATTGTTCAACGCCATCGTTGCGCCGATGATCTTCCCGGATGTCTGGGAATATCCGCTGATGATCGTCGCGTCGTGTTTCATCCGCCCGACTGCCGGAGCCGGCGGGCCCAATGTCGCTCGACACTATTTCCTCCTGCCCGCCCTGGTGTTCCTGGTGTTGTTGTCGCTCCTCTACGCGAAGAACGTGCCGTCCATCGTCGCAATCGGCGCGCTTGTCCTCACTGCTTTAATCCTCCTCTATCTGAGCGAGCGGCGCTGGCCCTTTGCTCTGGGGATCGCCGCCTGTCTCCTGGTGGTGCAGCTTGCCAACCTCCGCGGAACGCTTGAAACGACCCGTAGCTTTTTCGGCGTGTACCGTGTGCGACTGGTCGAGGACGGGGCGCTCAGAGTGTTGCAGCACGGCACCACGATCCATGGCGTCGTGAGCACGCGGCCGGAAGATGAGGGGGTTCCGCTCGGGTATTATAGCCAGAATGGACCGTTCGGCCGCTTCTTCAAAGCGACAACCGCGCGGCCACTAAGGCGGGTTGGGGTAATCGGGCTCGGTGGCGGCGAACTTGGTTGTTACGCTCGGCCAGGGCAGGTTTGGGCGTTTCATGAGATCGATCCGGCGGTCGCGCGACTCGCCCGAGACGAACGCTATTTTCATTTCCTGACCAAATGCGGCGAGACGCCACGTCTCGTGTTCGGCGACGCCCGGCTCACCCTGCAAGCTGTGCCCGACCAATTCTACGACGCGATCGTCATCGACGCTTTCAGCTCCGATAGCATACCGGTTCACCTTCTGACCCGAGAAGCGCTTGCGCTGTATCAAAGAAAGCTCGCGGCCCGCGGCGTCATCTTGTTTCACATCAGCAACCGATATCTTGACCTCGTGCCAGTCATCACCGCGCTCGCCGCCGACGCCGGCGCATCCGCCCGGCACCTTCACTATCGGCCTGCGGTGCCAAACAAGATCCAAGACGCTGAGACCGAGGTGGTTGCAGTCTCCCAGCGCGGCGGCGATCTGAGTTTCCTGCATGACAACCTCGGTTGGGAGCCCCCGGAGCCCGCGCCCAGCTCCGCGCTGTGGACGGACGAAAGATCCGACATAATCAGCAGGATAAAGTGGCGGTGATCTCCGGGCGTCGGTTCTTCAAGCTGGGGTGAACATCGGCACCGGCGGGCCGCCGTCGGTCGGTTTGAAGACAAGGCGGACCGCCTGACCGATGCGGATCTTGTCGAGGTCGCAATCGACGATGTTGGTCATCATCGTCGGGCCTTCGCTCAACGTCACATAGGCGATCGCATAGGGGATCGGCGCGCGCCGCATCACGCTGTAGGTGTAGACCGTGCCGTTGCCCGAGGCCTGCTGCAGTTCGGTCTTGTCGCTGAAGCAGAACGGGCAAATCGCGCGC
Source organism: uncultured Alphaproteobacteria bacterium (assembly GCA_963700195.1). Lineage (GTDB taxonomy): Bacteria > Pseudomonadota > Alphaproteobacteria > ATCC43930 > CGMCC-115725 > AP-15. Next base: position 108,376 of record CAVOWQ010000055.1, on the reverse strand, counting down.
GGGTAGTAATGCACCGCACCGCAGGCTGTGCATTTGCCGATCATCAATTTGCCTTCCTCGGCGGCCTTCCAGAACGCCTGGGTTTCGGGATTCGGCTGCGGGGCCTGGATCTTGCGCTCTTGAGCGGGCATCTGCTCACTCCCTTTCCATGATCACAGTCGCCGCGCCGTGCCTCGTGCCGAGCGACCCGCCGGTGCCGTGCGCCAATGCCAAATCGCAATTCTTAACCTGCACCGCGGGATGCGCCTCGCCGCGCAATTGGCGCACCGCCTCGACGACCTTGGTTAGACCGCCGCGATTTGCCGGGTGGTTGTTGCAGAGGCCGCCGCCATCGGTGTTGAACGGCAATTTGCCGGTGCCGGAAATCAGGTTGCCGTCGGAGACAAATCTGCCGCCCTGGCCCTTCTCGCAAAAGCCAAGATCCTCGATCTGCATCAGCACGGTGATCGTAAAGCTGTCATAGATCGAGGCGTATTTCATGTCCCCGGGCTTGACCCCGGCCTCGGCGAAAGCCGGCGGCCCCGACCAGACCGCGCCCGAATAGGTCAGATCGAGCTGCCCGCCCATCTGATGCTTGGGCGCCTCGCCGGCGCCGACGATCTTGACCTTTGGCCGTTTCAGGCTCTTCGCGACTTCCGGGCTGGCGACTATGATCGCCCCACCGCCGTCGCTGATGACGCAGCAATCGAGCCGGTGTAGCGGGTCGGCGATCATCGGCGAGTTGACAACGTCCTCGACGGTGACGACGTCGCGCAGCATTGCATGCGGATTGTGTTGCGCATGGTGCGAGGCCGCAACCTTGATCCAAGCGAGCTGCTCGCTCGTCGTCCCGTATTGGTGCATGTGGCGCATTGCGCACATCGCGTACATGTTCGCAGTGGCCGGACCATACGGGTTTTCGAACGGCGCGTCGGGTGTGTTCTGGGCAGTGCGCGCTGCAGTTCCGGTCGCCTGGCCCTCGCTGCGCGGCCTGCCGGCGAGCGTGATCAATGCGATATTGCATTTGCCGAGCGCAATCGCCTCCGCGGCATGCCCGACATGGATGAGGTAGGACGAGCCGCCGCAATCCGTCGAATCCATGTGCCTCAATTTGAGGCCCATGTAATCGGCCATCGACAGCGGTCCCAGTCCCGGTGCATCGCCGGCGCAAAAATAGCCGTCGATATCGCCCTTGCTGAGGCCGGCATCCTCGATTGCTCCCTTGGCCGACTCGGCATGCAATTGGGCGAGCGATTTGTCCTCGGCCTTACGCGTCGGATGCTCATAGATACCGACGATATAGGCCTTGTTCTTGATGCTCATCGCGGGCTCATCCTCCCTCTGACGGCGAAAGCAACGGTCTTGGAATGGTTTACCGTTCCGCGCCCGCGGTCAATCCCGGATTCCGACCCACTGCTAGCCGGTCAGAGCTAGAATGCCGGGGGGATCATCGGCGCCGGCACGATGTGCTCCTCGACGCCGCGGACACCGGGGATGTTCTCGGCCGCGATGCGCAAGGCCCGCTGCTCTTCTTCGGGGCGGTCGTCGGACACCCAGAAATGCACGACACCGTCCCTGACGATGATATCGGCCGCCCAGGCGTGAACCCACTCCTGCCCCTGCAACTCGGCCAGGAGTTTTTGGCGGATCGTGCGGTCGTCGGTAGCGGTGTCGGCGCTGAGGCGACTTCCCGCCGCCGCCAGCGCCCGCACGAGGTTGGCTCGGCTGACAATGCCGACCAGCTTGCCGTCTTTGACAACAGGCACCCGCTTGATCCGTTTGGTCTCGAGCAGATTCGCGATATCGGCGAGTTCGGTGGTTTCACTGACGGAGGTGACCTCGCTCGTCATGACATCCCTGGCGGTACGGCCGTGCGATTTGACGTAGGCGCGTGCGAGCTCCTCGTCCGACCCGACTGAATCGAGCCACCACGAGCGCCGTCGACCGGTTCTGCGATCAGGCCGGCGCTCGGTTCCCACCTCGACCCGATGCAGCAGGTCGCCCTCGCTGACGATCCCGACGAGCCGATTCTGCGCATCGACCACCGGAACCCCGCTGATACTCCGCTCGGACAGGATTTTAGCCACCTCCTGTACCGATGTATCCGGGCTGACGGTGATCACATTGGTTGTCATCACGTCCATAGCGCGCATCGAACTAACCTCCCTTTGATTCTGCCTTTCACAAGGACATTTTATCACTCACGCTCATGTTTCACACGCACCGCTTCACCGAAGGCCGGAAGACCTCACTCCATCACGGCAATTCCTTGAACCTCGACGAGCATCTCGGGGCGGGCGAGACCGGCGACCGTGATCAGCGCGCTCGCGGGAAAATTGTCGCCGAAAATATCCTTCCGCAGCTCGGTGAACCGGTCCCCGTAGCGAGCGTCGGTGATGAACACCGTCATCGTCACCATATCGGCGAGGCTGCCGCCCGCCTCCTCGAGCGTCTGGTTCAAGCGGGCGAATACTTCACGGACCTGACCGTCGAAATCGCCGGCGAGCGAGTTTCCCGACGCGTCCGCCGCGCCGACCTGCCCGGCGAGCCAGACGATCCTCCCGCCTTCGGTTATCACTGCCTGCGAGTAGGCCCGCGCCTGCGCCGTTTGCCGTTTGATGTGCCGTTTTCGCGGCCCTTCCCCGGTATTGTCGGTCATTTGCGCCTCCGCCCGAGATCCGCCGCCATCGAACGCGGCCGGTTCGCAGCTTGATCCAGCGTTATTGCCGAGTCCAGTTTTGAAAAGACTGAAATGGGTTGGCTGAACGATCCGCAGATCTGGGCCAGTCTCTTGACGCTGACCGCGCTCGAGATTGTGCTCGGCATCGATAATCTGGTGTTCATTACGATATTGGCCGGGCGGTTGCCGGCCGAGCGTCAAAATCCGGCTCGGCAGGTGGGATTGGGGCTGGCGTTGATCACCCGCCTCGCGCTGCTCGCGTCGATTGCCTGGATTATCGGCCTCACCCAACCGGTATTCGATATTCTCGGACGCAGCATCTCCTGGCGCGACTTCATTCTGATCGGAGGCGGTTTCTTCCTGCTGTACAAGGGCACGCGTGAGATCCATCACCGGATCGAAGGAGACGACCTGCCGAGCGAACCGCGCCGCGCCAATACCAGCTTCAGCGGCGTCATCATGCAGATCGTCGTGCTCGACATCGTGTTTTCGTTGGACAGCGTCATCACCGCGGTCGGTATGGCCAACGAGTTCTGGATCATGGCGACCGCGGTCGTCATTGCCGTGCTGATCATGCTTGTCGCGTCGGGTCCGGTCTCCGATTTCGTAAACCGGCATCCGACAGTGAAGATGTTGGCCTTGAGCTTTTTGCTGCTGATCGGCATGACACTGGTCGCCGACGGCGCCGGTTTCCATGTCCCGAAGGGTTACATCTATGCCGCCATCGCCTTTTCTGCGGCGGTCGAAGCCCTGAACCAACTCGCTGGGCAGCGTCGCCGGCGGCGCATACCGCCTGCGACGGGATCCAAAGACTGCGCTTAGGAGCCGGCGCGGCGGATATTGGCGCTGCGCTCGGGAATGCCGGTCTCCTCGAAGCAGACCCGGGCGAAGGCCGCGACGCCGTCGCGGATCACGTCCTTCGACGGGAGCGCGAAACAGAGGCGCAGATGGGATTTGCTTGCGGCGGGGTTGCAAGACCATTCGGGTCCCGGGTTAAAGGCGATCCCGGCTTTCGCGGCGGGCCCAACCAGCTTGGTCACGTCGACCCGGTCCGGAAGTTTGAGCCACAGAAAGATGCCGCCCTTCGGCTGCCACATCTTTTCCACCGTGGTGCCGAACTCGCGCTCAACGGCCTCGACCATCGCGTCGAGCTTCTCGTGCAGGGTTTGCGTCAGGCCGTCGACGTGCTCGCCGAAATTCTTTGAGAAGTATTCGGCGACGACCATTTGATCGAGCGCGCCAGTGCCGCTATCGGCCTCCCGCTTGCAAGCGACGACTTGGCTCATGACCTCCGGGACGGCGACGACGTAGCCGAGGCGCAACGACGGCGCCAATGTTTTCGAGAACGAGCCGATGTGGATCACCTGTTGCGGGTCCATCGCATACAGTGAAGGTGGACCCGAGCCGGCCCAGGTCAGGTCGGCATAGCACTCGTCCTCGAAAACCGGGATGCCGTGCTTGCGGGTCAATGCGAGCAATTCCTCGCGGCGCTCGCGCGGCAGGATCGAGCCGGTCGGGTTCTGGATCGTCGGGATCGTATAGACGTATTTCGGAACGATGCTCTTTTTCCCGAGATCCTCGATGATCCGGGCGAGAGCGTCGATCCGCAGCCCCTCGTCATCGAGCGGCGCGCCGATGACGTTGACGCCGAGCCGCTTGAGCTTGGTCAATGCGCCGCCATAGGTGAATTCCTCGAGAATGACAGTGTCGCCGCGCTGGAGCAGCAGCTGGTTGACGAGATCGATGCCCTGCCCGGAGCCGGAGGTGATCAAGACGTCATCCGCCGAGCATTTGATAGCCGGGCGGCGCGAGACCTTGTCGACGACGAGATTACGCAGCCCGCGATAGCCCTGCGGGCCGTCGAAATTGTAGAGGGCAAGGTCAGCCCCACGGCGCCGCAGGACCGTGGTCGCGGCATCGGCTAGAGCCGCCGCCGGGATCCTCTCGGGGTCGTTGTGCCCGCCGATGAAGTTATATTTCGGAAAGCCGGTCCAGGGCGGCGCCGGCGGCGGAAGGTTCTTGTTGAAGCGGTTGCTGTAGGCAAAGCCGGCGGTCATGGTCGATTATCCTGTTTTCAATGGGACTTGCCCTGCCCCCGCCCTAACCCTCCCCCGCAGGCAGGGGAGGGAATGAAGTCCCCCTCTCTCGTTTACGGGGGAGGGTCGGGGTGGGGGCTACGCGAGTGAGGGGATCAGCGAGCGGCGTATTTTCCGGTCAATTGCGGCGTGATGTCCGGATAGGCGCCGGGGGTCTTTTGCGCCGCCCTCTCGTGCATCTGCAGCCGGGTTACCCGATCCCAGGTGCGCTTCAGCTCGTCCTTGACGTTGAAGGCGAGCCTGCCGACGCCGTCGATCTCGAGCTCGATCTTGTCGCCGTCCATAAACGGGTTGAGACCACGGTGATTGGTGCCGGTGGCGACGATATCGCCCGGCTCCAGGGTGTGGACGGAAGTCAGCCATTCGATGCAGCGCGGGATCTTGTGCGCCATGTCGCTGGTGTTGAAGTTCTGCATCAAGGTACCGTTGTTCCACAGCCGGATCTGCAGTTTTTGCGGGTCCGGGATCTCGTCCTTGGTGACGAGATACGGACCTATCGGCGCGAAGGTGTCGCGCGACTTCATGGCAAAAAAGCCGGGGGCGGGTAGGCCGCGCGCCGAGCCGTCGATAAAGCAGGTATAGCCGAAAATGTAGTCCATCGCGTCGGCGGCTTTGACGTTGCTCGCCTTTTTGCCGATCACGACCGCGAGTTCTGCCTCGCCCTCGAAGATCGTCGCCGGCGCATCGGGCAATACCATCGTGTCGCCGGGTCCACAGATAGCGTTCGCTGTTTTTTGGAACGCATTGATCGGCGCCGGCGCGCTGCGCGTGCCATCTTCCATGTAGTTGACCGCCATCGCGTCGATGTTGGTGGGCTTTGGCGATGGCGGGCGGACCCTGACTGATGACAGCGCCACACCCTGGCCGCTCGCCGTGGCATCCTCGAGCCGGCCGCGGTATTGGTCGAAGCGCGCGATCAGCCCGTTGATCAGGTCGCCGGGGCCGGTATGCGGGATGTCGCGCACGACCGACGACACGTCGACGACGCGATCGCCCTTCAGTACGCCCAGCTTGTAGTCGTCAAAATAAAGCAGCTTCATGTCGGCGCTCCGTTACTCGATGGGTACGAAAATGCAATTGCGGACTTTGCCTTCGACAGCCTTGGAGAGGTGCCCTTTCCCGGTCGTGTCCTCGACGAGGATCACCTCGCCGGCGGCGATCTTGCGGCTTTCGCCGTCGCTCGCGGTGATCTGCACCCCGGCGTCGAGATTGATGATGTACTGTCGCCGTGGTGCGGGATGCCAGTCGAGATCGTAAGTCGGCGGGACTTCGCGGAAGATGATCCCGGTCGCCGGCAGGCGCTTCGAAAGTTTGCCCGCGCGCGTTTCCTCCGCCCATTCTACCTCGATGTCCCGGAAGTGCGACTGGCCGCTCGAATCGGTGTAGAGGTTGTGTATCCGCATCAGCGCATCTCCCTCGAAACTGGCTTCGAAGCGGCATTCTAGCGGGGGAGCGGAGCCCGGCGCCAGCCCCCTCGAGTATGCCGCCCGACTATGCCTGTTGCGGCGCTGGCGCGTAATCCGCGTGCGCGCGCCGCCCGCGCGGCTTGAGGCGCAGCATCGGGCGCTCGACGAGATGCCACGACAGGAAGGCGAGCGCAGCCGCCGTCGGCAGGGCGATCGAGAATACGTGCCACCATGCGGCGCGGCCGCCGCAGAGCCATATCACCGCCTGCTCGGCCGGCCAGCCATAGATGTAGAGGCCATAGGACAAATCGCCGAACCGCGCCGCCGGGATGACCGGCAGTCGCGCGTTCAGGGCGAGCCATAATGCCAGATAGCAGCCGAACACCGGGAAGAAGGTGATGAATTGGCGCAGCGGGACGCTGAGGACGAGTCCGGTGAGCGCCAGCAGCGCGATGCGGCCGTCGAGAATGCGGGTGTGGCGCAGTTTGTAAAGGGCCATTCCTGCAGCGAAGAAGCCGACGAGCCAGCCCCAGCCGCTGAGCAATTCGAAAAACCAGCCCCATTTTTCGAGCGGGTAGAGCATCTCGAAATGCAGACACGCCATGCCAAAGGCCAACAGCAATAACGCCACTGGCACGGTCAGCAGCCGCAATAGGCCCAGCACGAGCACCATTAGGTACATCGTGAATTCGAGGCGCAAGGTCCACAGCGAGCCGTTGATCTCGAGCCCAACGGGGTTGTCGACGAAGGAGACGCCGGGCAGCTCGTGCATCGTCTGATCAAGCAGCGTGTTGCCGACAACATATTCGTAAGGTTCCGGCTGGCTCAAATAGGCGCCGAGCGGCAGCGTCGTAACAAGCGGTCCCAGCGCGAACGCCGACACCATTGTCGCCACAAATAGCCCGGGGAAGATGCGCAAGGCGCGCTTCGCAAGATAGTGCAGCGGATTGGAGGTCTGCTCGAAGCTCTGCGTCACCAAGAAGCCGCTGATTGCAAAGAATATGAACACCCCGGTGAGGCCAAGGATGCACTGATTGCCGGTCAACAGAATCAGCCACTCGTGATTCTGCGCGCCCTCCGCGATCACGAAGGAATGCGAAAAGATGACTGAAATGGCAGCGATAAGGCGCAGCGCGTCGAAATTGTTCTGTCTCGGCGGCAACGCGGTCAAAGTCTCATTAGCTGCGCGACGCGTTCGCGGTGCCAGGTGGCATCGCCAAAGGCGACCTCGGAGGCTTTGGCGCGCTTGAAGTAGAGCTGCAGATCGTGTTCCCAGGTCATGCCGATGCCACCATGCAACTGGATGCCAGTGCCGGCGACCTTGCGAGACATGTCGGATGCGGCGGCTTTTGCCATCGATACCGCCAGCGGCGCCTCGTCCAGCTCCTGATCGACCGCCCAGGCGGCGTAATAGGTCAGAGATTTGGCATTCTCGAGCGCCACCAACATGTCGGCGGCCTGGTGCTTGACCCCCTGATAACTGCCGATCGGCTTGCCAAAGGCGACGCGCATTTTGGCGTAGGCGACGGTCATGTCGAGCACCTGCTGCGCACCACCGCACATCTCCGCGGCCAACGCCACAGTTGCGCGGGCGATCACCCGCGACAACGGCACCCAACCCTGGTGTATTTCGCCGAGCAATGCACCGGCCGGCAATGCGACACCGTCGAGCCTGAACTCACACAGTTTGCGTGTCTCGTCGATCGTCGGCAATACCTTGACGGTGAGCCCAGGGGTGTCCTTTGGTATCAGGAACAGGCTGACGCCTTCCTCCAACGTGCTGCCGTCGCGGGTGCGTGCCGCGACCGCGATGATGTCGGCGAGATGCGCATCACCGACGAAGAGCTTGGTGCCGGAGAGGGTATATCCGCCCCCTGCCTCGCGCGCCCTCAATGTGATGCCGGCCGCATCCCAGCGCAGATTGGACTCGGTCCAGGCGAGCGCCGCCTTCGCCTTGCCGGCGGCGATCTCAGGCAACCATTCCCGGCGCTGAGCCGGGGTTCCGGCTTCGGCGATGGCGGCGCCGCCGAGCAACACCGTCGACAAAAACGGCCCGGGCATCACCGCCCTCCCCATCTCTTCCATCAACACGACAAGATCGACAAGGCCGAGCCCGCTGCCGCCGTCGTCTTCCGGATAGACGATGCCGAGCCAGCCCTGCTCGGCGAGCTTCCGCCAGAACTCGTCAGTAACGGCCGCCGGCTCGGTCATCCGTTGCCGGACGAATTGCGTCTCGCACTGGTTTTCCAGAAACCGCCGCGCACTCTCGCGCAGCAACTCCTGCTCTTCGCTGAATCCGATGTCCATGCCTCAGCCGCCGCAAGTCATAGCGCCGCGGCACAACCTTGGCCCAGGCAGCCGCGCCTGCAAGCAGCATAATGCAGGGTGCGCCGTTTCCCAATCTCACTGTTCGATGCGAGCTCGCCCGGTCCACCGGCGGCATCGCCTTCTCATGTAAACCATGAGCTTGTGTATCAGCCAAATTCCGACCTAAATGTTAGCTGTCCGCGCCGGCCCGGCTGTGAAACCAAGTCGCTACTGGGACGAAATCCTTTGATGAGAATTCATATACGGAAATTCGCAGCTCTTGTGCACGGGGGAGACGTCCCGTTATTTTTTTGGGTTTCCGAGGCGATGGCGTTGCCGGGAAGCGAATACAGCATGTACATCAGCGGGCTATATTGCGCCGGCAGATACGGCGGTTGCGACAAATCCCCGTAAATTTCCCCGGTATTCTGAAAATGTAGAACGTCGTAAAGAACGTAGCTGTCACCATAACCGGCTTCATCAAGCAGAAACAGCCTGGGAACTTGCCAACTCAATAGCAAAAGAGAATTTGCCAGAAAGAACAGAGCCAGTGTTCCGGCCAGCGGGCGCTCCGCGATTCTGCGCGTTATCAAGGCGTGTCGCAACGCCAGCGGGAACTGCGCGGTATCGCTCAGACCGTCGCCTCCGCGCAATGGACGTCCCGCTCAACCTTTCGGCAGGCCGAGCACGCGCTCGCCGATGATGTTGCGCTGGATCTCGCTGGTCCCGCCGGCGATTGTGTATTGGCGGGCGCCGAGCACGCGGTGGTGCCAGCGCGCCGCATCGGGCACCGCCTCGGTCGGTCCGTCGACGGTCGCATAGGGGCCGAGCAAGGTGGACGAGAAATCGGCGATCCGCAGAGCCAGCTCCGAGCCGAACAGTTTGAGGATCGAACCTTCCGGTCCGGGCGGCTCGCCGCGCAGCCGGCGGGTCAGCCCACGCAGCCGTGTCACCTGCAACGCCTTGACGTCGATCGCCAGCTGCGCGAGCTGCTGGCGGATATGGCTCTCGCTCCAGGCCGGCTCCTGGCGGTTCGGGAACTGCTTCGCCAGCTCCGCAAGCCGCGCGATCTGCGCGGCATGGTCGCGCCCGCCGGCACCGCTGCGCTCGAACATCAGGGTCGTGATCGCGACCTTCCAGCCCTCGTTCAGCGGCCCGACGAGATGCTCCTTGGGCACCGCCACGTCTTCAAAGAAGACCTCGTTGAAGTGGCGGTGGCCATTGAGCAGAACCAGCGGCCGCACCGTGATCCCCGGTGTCTTCATATCGACGAGCAGATAACTGATGCCATGATGCTTTGGCGCGTCGGGGTCGGTGCGCACCAGTAGAAAGCACCAATCGGCGAAGTGCGCGCCCGAGGTCCACACCTTCTGCCCATTGACCAAGAAATGGTCGCCACGGTCGACGGCACGTGTGCGCAGGCTGGCGAGATCACCGCCGGCATCGGGCTCCGAATACCCCTGGCACCACAGCTCGTCGGCACTGAGGATGCGCGGCAGGTGCCGTTTCTTCTGCTCTTCGGTTCCCCAATGAATGAGTGTTGGGCCCAACAGGTTCAGCGCGCTCGCCGTCGGCAGAACGGGCGCCCGGGCGCGGAAATATTCCTCGTCGAAGATCACCTGTTGCATGAAGCCGGCGCCGCGACCGCCATATTCCTTCGGCCAGGAAATCCCGACCCAGGCGGCGGCATGCATCGTCTTCTGCCACGCGATGCGCTTTTCGAGCGTCTCGCGGTCGGGCGCCACCCGCTGGTCGGCGGCATCGTCGACACAGATCTCCGGCGGGAGATTTACTTCGAGCCAGCGCCGGAACTCGGCACGGAACGCCGCGTGCTCGGGGCTGTCGGCGAAATCCATGAGGCTGGCCCTTTCTACGGACCAAAGATGTCGAGCGGCAGGAAGGCGCTGACCACGAAGTTCGGCACGTCGACCAGCTCGCTTAATTTCAAATCGACCGCAACGCTGCAGATCGCGTAGGCCTGCTGCCGGGTCCAGCCGCGCTCGACCAGCAAGTCGATCATTGCCAACAGCGCATTGCGGGCGCTCAAAGTCGCGTCCTCGCTTTCGTTGGTGCCGTCCTCGCCGATCGACAATCCGGTCGTTGCAAGAAAGCGCTTGGGAGCGGCGAGCTCGGGCGGGAAATAATAGTCGTCGCGCGCAAAGCGCGGGAAGCGGATGCCGCGGCGCGCGGCTTCGCCCTTGTGCACCGTGAAGCGCACCAGGATCGCGCCGGCCATCTCGATCGCCGTACCGCAAGCCTCGCCGTCGCCTTGCGCAAAATGCGCGTCGCCAACCGAGAACAAGGCGCCGTCGACAAAGACCGGCAGCGACAAGCGGGCGCCTTTGCTCAGCTGTTTGATGTCGAGATTGCCACCGTTCTCGCGCGGCGGGATCGTGCGCAGCGCCTGTGAGGCGATCGGCTCCACCGCCGGCACCGCGCCCTCCTTTTCGGGCGGCAGCACCATCCCGCCACGGTCGAGGAGGGTTGCCTCGCGCCGCTGGATCGTCTCGCGCAGCGCCGTTGACGGCGCGACGCCAATGACGCCGACAAACGAGCCATCCGGGATGCGCACACCGGGCAGCTCGGCCGACTCGGCAAAGCCGTCCTTGATCCTCCATTTGGCGATGTAAGGCTCGGGGAATGCGTCGCGCAGAAAACCAAACCCCGGCACCTGCACGGTGTACCCGAACGCAGCCGGCTTCATGTCGCAGATTTCGACCTCGAGGAGGTCACCCGGTGCGGCGCCGGTGACAAATACCGGCCCGGTCAGCGGATGGACCCGGTTCAGGTCGCAACGGCGCAAATCCTCAGCCGTGGTGGCCTCACTGATCTGGCCGTCGAAAGCGTCACGCGTCTGGATCTCGACTTCTTCGCCCGGCGCGGCCTCGATGATGGGCGTGACCGCCTCGTGCCAGCGATTGTGGCCCTTGCCCGGCTCGTCGGAGAGGCGCTTCGTGTAATCGACGATGATGCTCTTCATGCCCCCTCCCGAACCGCGCGCGATTTCGGTGGAGGCTATGCGTATGGCGTGTTCGTGGCAAGCATGGTGGAACCCGCCTCCGCTGCCCGACGGAGCGCCCGTCTACTTTAGCGAGATGACGACCTGGGTCGCTCCCCAATTAGCCGTACCGGTATTTCGGGCCGCCGGTCCCCCCGGCCCGCCGGGCAACAGATCAAAGATATGCCTCCCGGCATAGAAATCGTCCCAAGGCGCGAAACGTCCGAGACGCGCATGATCCGCTTGGGCGTCTATGAAGGTGTAACGGACGCAGGGTTCCGCGCCCCCCCTGAGAATAGTTACATTTCCTCTGTCACGGGCTGCGGTTGGTCAATCCCCCCGAGCCGTTATCCTGTCACTGAGGCTTGCTTCGTCCGGGTCGGCGCTTTTCCGGCAACCGCTGGGGTCGGCATGAGCGGATTGGGCTCAGCGTTAGATACATTCCATCTCCACCGGCTCTTGAGATGGACGCTCGGCCAATGGTCAGAACACAGGAAGTCTGGTGTCGTCGACCCAGGTAGAACCTCAAATTGGAGACTTGCCGGAACAAAATCGAACCTGCCGCTAACGTCGCGCGCGCCGCAAAAGATATCGAGGGAATAGGTATCAGGGTGCAGCGGCAATGCATCGATTTCAAAGTCTACCGCGTATACCCCGCTTGCGGCAAATTTGGACGGTAGAGGTCACCAAGGTCGCTATCGTAAGTGAGAATCTGTATACCGCCGAGGTCACAAATACCGAGCCAAACGGCTACGTTTTCCACTGGGGTTCGCGTTTGAAACAAAATTCGTGCCTTAACCTCTTCGCCGTGGCGCAACGGTAAATCACATAACCATTGTACGGCGATTAGACGAAACTCATCTCCACCAGAATGCGGTCTTGGAAGCTTCTCCAATTTGACAATACGGTCGCGATTTAGAATTCCCTGTGACAAATAACCTCTGATGACCGTGTCTGTGTTGCCGTATTGGCGTATGGAACCGTGGTCCAGCCAAATAGAGGTTGGACACAATTTTTGGATTACACCCATATTGTGGCTGACGAATAGCACCGTCCTGCCGTCGCGACGGGAGACTTCGTCCATCTTCCCCAGGCATTTTTGCTGGAATTGGGCGTCGCCAACTGCCAAAACCTCATCCACGACCAAGATGTCGGGCTCCAAATGAGCGGCCACGGCGAAGGCAAGCCGGGTATACATGCCAGAAGAATAGTGCTTGACGGGCGTCTCCAAAAACCGTTCCACCCCGGCAAAGTCGACGATCTCGTCAAATTTCTTAGTGATCTCGCGGCGGGTCATCCCAAAGATCGCACCATTCAGGAAAATGTTCTCGCGCCCCGTGAGCTCTGGATGAAAACCGGTTCCGACCTCCAACAAGCTGCCAACCCGTCCGCGCAGTTGGATCCGCCCTTCGGTCGGCTCGGTGATGCGGCTTAGGATTTTGAGAAGTGTGCTTTTGCCGGCCCCGTTGCGACCGATGATGCCCAGAACCTCGCCTCGCTTGACCTCGAAGTCCACATTTTTAAGCGCCCAGAATTCTTCGATGTCACCGTCTTGCGGCGTACTCCGGCGACGGGCGAAGGAGATCCCTTTGCGCGCGATACGGAGCAGCTCATGTCCCATGACATCGCGCAACGCCGTATAGCGGCTGCGGCCTTCGCCACCCGGCGTGTGCTTGATAAAGTACCGTTTGGATAAATTTTCGGCAGCAATAGCGACTTCCGACACGCTTAATATTACCTCCGGCGTAACCGCATTTCATTAACCAATTAATAAATCTTATTCTGGCCTCTTTGAATTTGTAACTCTTTTACTTCGTCGAAAAAATTTGTCAACCTTTTGTGCAATCTTGTTTAAGATAAGAGGGTGCCGGCAGATAAAAAAACCTGGTGACGGGGTCTAGATGACGCCGCTGTCTTTCAGCTCCGCGATCTCGGCGGCCGGCAGGCCGAGCCAGTCGCCGTAGATCTCGGTGTTGTGCTGACCGATCCTCGGGCTTGGGCCGGCCTCGACCTTGTCGGTGCCGTGCAGGCGCAAGGGGGTGGCCGGAACCACGATGTCGCCCAGTTCGGGGTGATCGATCCGCGCGAGCATGCCTCGTTCGTGCATGTGCGGGTCGTTCATGACCTCGGGCGCGGTGCGTACCGGCGCGCAGGGAATACGGTGGGCCTTGGCGCGCGCGAAAACGTCCATCTTGGGGAGGGTGCGGGTCCAGGCTTCGACGAGCCGGTCGGTTTCGTCGATATGCGCGACCCGCGCGGCGTTCGTCGCAAATCGCGGATCATCCGCGAGGTCCTCGCGGCCCATCGCCTTCAGCAAATTTTGCCAATGCGCCTCGGTGACGATGTGGATTGCGACATGCCCGTCGGCGGTGGCAAAGACGTTGTAGGGCGCGCTATTGAGCCCGGACTGGCGGTTGCCGGTGCGCGGTGGGATCTCGCCGGTCCGATAAAAATAATCGTAGCTCGCCGCCAGGGTCGGCCAGACCGTCTCCTGCATCGCCACCTCGACGAGCCGGCCGACCCCGCTGCGGTCGCGGTCGTAGAGCGCGGTCACGATCCCGGCATAAAGATGAATTCCGCCCATGAAATCGACGAGGGTCGGCCCGGCCTTGACCGGCGGCCCGTCGGGGAAGCCGGTCACGCTCATGATCCCCGAGGCCGCCTGGATCGTCATGTCCATCGCGAGATTGTCGCGGTCGGGGCCGCTGATGCCGAAGCCTGTACCCGTCGCATAGACGAGGCGCGGATTGATCTCGCGCAAACGGCTCCAGCCGACGCCAAGCCCGTCCATCGTGCCGGGCGAGAAATTTTCGAGCAGCACATCGGCGCGTTCGACCATTCGAAAGAGCAATTTGCGGCCGCGCTCATGCTTAAGGTTCAGTGTGATCGCATGCTTGTTCTGGTTCAGCATTGCGAAGGGCAGGGTCGCGCTCTTGCCCGGCTCGGCGCGGCGGCGCCCGGGCTCGCCGTGCAGCGGCTCGACCTTGATCACGAAAGCGCCCGCCTTCGCCAGCAGCAGGCTCGCATAGGGACCCTGGAAGATCTGGCCGAAATCGATCACCGTGACGTCGGAGAGAGGCCTGTTCGTCCGTCCTTGTTCCATCGGCTTCTCGCCTTACCGGAAATTTCAGTCGCGCAACGTCTCCCCACGAGGCATGCTGATGCAAGCTCGCACGGGAGGACATGCCCATGAAATACGAGGTGATCTCGGCCGATTGCCACATCGATCTGATCTGGCTACCGCCCGATCTGTTCACCGCCAATGCGCCGGCGGCGCTGAAGGATCGCATGCCGTACGTGACCGACGGGCCGAGAGGCAAGGAATGGGTCACCAAATCAGGCGCCTCGTTCGGCCTGATGAACGGCATGGGCTCGGCCGGCCGCCTCTATGAGCCGGGAAAGATCCACCGCTCGGACCGGATGGCGTCGGAGGGGATCTATGATGACGGCAAGAAGGGCATCCGGCGGATGACGGATCCCGAATTGCGGATCAAGGACCAGGATCGTGACGGCATCCAGGCCGAGGTGCTGTACGGCATCCTCGGCGCCACCAGCCGGATCAATGACGACGAAGCGGCCGGTGAGATGCTGAGCATCTATAACGAATGGCTCGCCCAATTCTGCAATACCCACCCCGACCGCTTTGCCGGGCTCGCCTGCATCCCGAACCACGACATCGGCGCCGCGGTCGGCGAGATCGAGCGGGTCGCCCGGCGCGGCGGCGTGCGCGGCCTCGAAATCTCCCGCCGCGGCGACATGACACCGCTATGGGACCCCTGGTGGAACCCGATGTGGGACGCCGTCGCGGCGAGCGGACTGCCAGTGCATTTCCACACGATCGGCAGCGGGGTGCGCCGCGACTTCACGAAGCTGCCGCCGAAGGTGGCGCTCGCCGCCCGCGCCGCAGGCATCACGAGCTTCCAGATGTACATGTCGGAGGTATTGCTGTCGGTGATCTTCTCGGGTGTGCTCGAACGCCACCCGGGCATCAAGCTCGTCATCGGCGAGGCCGGCACCGGCTGGATCCCCTACATACTGCAGCGCATGGACGCCGAGTGGGAGGACCAGTTCAAGGAGCTCGATCTGAAGATGAGGCCCAGCGAATACTGGCGGCGCCAGTGCTACGCCACCTATCAGAGCGATCCGGTCGGCGTCAAACTGCTCGACGAGCTCGGCGAAGACAACATCATGTGGGGCTCGGATTTCCC
The DNA here is from genome assembly GCA_963700195.1 of uncultured Alphaproteobacteria bacterium. Lineage (GTDB taxonomy): Bacteria > Pseudomonadota > Alphaproteobacteria > ATCC43930 > CGMCC-115725 > AP-15. The sequence goes on along the minus strand of CAVOWQ010000055.1, from coordinate 92,702 downwards.
CCATCCCGACGGCGTGTGGCCCGACTCGCAGGAATACATCCAGCGCGAGCTTGGCCACCTGCCCGCGGCCACCCGCAAAAAAATCGTCTGCGACAACGCCACAAAGCTCTACCGGTTTGTGAACTGATCTGCACTGCAGTGATCTCAAGATCAGGTGGGAAGTCAGTCGGGTAAGCCAAGTTAGGACGGCTGAGACACCGGGCGGGGAAACTGGTACTCGCCGGCTGACCCTCACCGTCCTGACCCGTAGTCCGGGCGGGGGCATTTGTCAAAGCCGCCCACGTTCAAGACAGCCCCCGGAGGAAGTCGATCATCGCAGCGTTGACCTCGGTTGGCCGCTCCTCCTGGGTGATATGACCGCAGCCGGGCAGCATGATCGCGCCGCGGAGCTGCGGCACGAATTTTGGCAAGTCGGCGATGTGGCGATCCATACCGGGGAATTTCACGACCGGATCGCGGTCGCCGGCGATATAGAGCGCCGGCACTCTCACTGGCACTCCGTCGAATGGCGCGAGCAATTCCCAATTTCGGTCAATGTTGCGATACCAGTTGAGCCCGCCGCGAAAGCCGGTGCGGGTGAACTCGTTCGTATAGAAATCGACATCGGTCTCGTTAAGCCACGGGGGTAGAGGTGGCGGCTCTGCGTTCCATCGAAACGGGCTCCCCTGTCGCGGGACCATGCCGAAGGGTCGAGTTCCCGGCGGCGCGTCGCCCGAGATCAAGATCCGGCCCACCCGGAACACCGTACGCACGTTACGGTCGTACTCCGCCTCGGCGACGCCCGCCTCCTGGAAATAGAGCTGGTACCAAACGGCATCATCGGTCTGCGGCATGACGCTCGTCGGCCGCACCGTCCCGCGCGCCCGAAACGGCACGCTCAATGCTATTACCGCCGGGAAGCGATCGGGGCGCAACTGCGCCGCAAGCCAAGCCACCGGGGCGCCCCAGTCGTGCCCGGCGATCACCGACCGCTCGATGCCGAGCGCCTCGAGCAGGCCGATCATGTCGCCTACCAAATGCAGCAGCGTGTAGCGGTCGATCTCTTGCGGGGAGTCCGTCTGCCCGTACCCGCGCATATCGGGTGCGACTGCATGAAAACCAGCTGCCGCCAGCGCGCCCAGCTGATGCCGCCACGAATACCAGCATTCGGGAAAGCCGTGGCATAACAGCACGGTCGGCCCAGCTCCCTGCTCCGCGATGTGCATGCGAATGCCGTTTGTTTCGACGATACGGTGCTGCACTTTGGTCATTGACATCTCGTTGCTCCGGTAGCAGCCCCTGGGCATTACTCGCAGCTGTCGCGAGCACAGCGGCGAACCCCGCGTCGGCTTCGAACGAGATGACATCCGCCGGACTGTTGCGCTCGAGCCAAGTATAGCAGGTGCGCCGTACGATCTGGAGCAGCCAAATTTTTGCATCGTCGCTATACGTTGTGCAGCTCGTCGGAGGATTTCTTCCCGACCCGTCGTTGCTCAGTCCTGGCGGGCGCGCAGGAAGCACTCACTTTTTTAACCGAAAATTGATTGGCGTCGGGTCATCCGAGAGGATTGCTCTTGGCCAATAATTTAGAGGATTGTTCGGGAAATCGGAAACTTTGGCTAGGTTCCGACACTCGATGCAAGGTTCGCGGGAGATGGCGCGCATGAGTACGAGCCCGATCCGGGTGATGGCCGGTGTCATCGCGGCCGCGATCCTCTCCTTCCCAGCGGTTCGCGCATTACCGGACCCCGCGCCCGCCCCCACGGCTGAAGCACCCGCCTCCTCGGCGGAATCTCCGGTGCCGGCGCCGTCAGCAGAAAGGCCGGCACCGGCGTCCGTGACGGAAAATCCTGCAGCGGCACCCCAAGCGGAAGCACTGGAGTCGCCTGTGGCAGCCGAAACCTTGTCAATTTTCAGGGCCGAACAGATCGAACAGCTGCTCGCCCCGATCGCACTCTATCCCGATGTCCTGCTCGCACAAATCTTGATGGCCGCGACCTATCCTCTCGAGATCGTCAAAGCGGATCGTTGGCTGCAAGATCCCGCTCATGCGAGCTTGCAGGGAGATCAGCTTGCCGCCGCGCTCGAGGCAGAGGCCTGGGATCCGAGCGTGAAGTCGCTGGTGCCCTTTCCTCGGATCCTGCGGATGATGGACGGACAGCTCGACTGGACGGAGCAGTTGGGCAACGCTGTCACGGCTCAGCAGGGAGACGTCATGGATGCGATCCAACGTCTTCGCCACCAAGCCGCGGACGCGAGTACCTTGTGGTCTAACGCTGAGCAGCAAGTAACGACGGAACGCCAAGGCATTGTTATCGAGCCGGCCAATCCTGAATTCATCTATCCGCCCGTCTACAGCCCGGCCGTCTACGGTCCGTGGCCGTATCCGGATTACCCGCCGCTCGATATTTCTCCAGACGATTACGGCGCCGGTTTTCCGCTGCCTTTCGGTGTAGGGTTCGGTGTAGGGTTTGCAGTCGTCCAACCGCTGTGGCGCTGGTGCGCCTTCGATTGGGCTCAGCGTCGAATTCACCTCGACATCGAGAAGTTCAATATCCTCAATCACCACAGAGCTGGAGTAGGAACAGACACTTGGCGGCACGACCTGGGCCACCAGCGTAGTGCCTTCAATAACGATCTCGCCTCGCGCCCGCGGTTCCGACCCGCCATCTCCGCCGCGGCGATTTCGCGAGTGAATGTGTCGAGCGCCGGAGCACCGGCATCGACGCCGGTCTCGCACTCGGCGCCGGCAGCTTTCGTAGCCGCCGGGCCACCGTCGACCACTCTGTTGCGGTCGCCACCGCCAGGATTCGCGACCAGTGGGCGAGGGTTGCAGGCTCACATCAAGCCGCAACCGGGCCTCACCGGACCTCGGATCATAGCGCCGCCGATGATGCGGCCGGGGTTCTCTCCGCAGATGTCGCCGAGAACCACCGCGCGCTCGACGCCGTGGGCTCCCGGAAGCCGTGCTCCCGTTGAGGGGGTGTCTCGGCGGTGACCCACGGCCCGAAGACCTGTTCCGGCATCAAGTCCCGTATCGGCTTAGCGCGTCGAGATGGTCGAACCTAGCCTAGGTCCGCCCCTGGCCTTCACCGACCGGAAGCACTCAAGCGAAAGTCAACCGATGTCGGCCAGACGGCGAGAGCGCTTGTCTCTCCACCGGCACCGAGCCGAGTCGTAGAACGCGGACCGACGCGGAAGCGTTTCCTCCGACTAAACCGAGCGCCCCCGGTCTGGCAGCAGGAGAGGGATTAGAAGTCTGCGGTCACCGCGCGCAAGCTCGCCACACTTTCAGACCGCCTCTCGTTGCGTTGTTGGCTGCGAGCAAGCCAGCCTCCGCAACTTCGACTCCGAGGGTGCCAATTCCAAGTTTTGGCGCGGCGCAAACTCCAGCCGTCAAACCCTACTACCCTCCGCGTGAGGGGATCAACGGGTTCGGCGGTGGCGGGCGCAGCAGGAGCACAAGCAGAATACCGAACAGCGAAACCCAGGCAATCAGCCAGAACGCGTCGATGTAGGCCAGCACATAGGCCTCGCGGCGCACAATGTTGGCGAGCACCGCCGTGCCTTGCGCGGCAGGCTCGCCAATTCCGGTCGCGCGGCTGCCGAATGGGCCGGCCAACTGCGCGGTTGCCTGCTCGGTCGCCGGCAGACCGGTCACCACGTGCAGTCCGATCAAATTCGAATAGACCTGCTCGCGAACGCGCACAAAGGTCTGCATCACCACACCGCCGATTTCAGTGCCCAGCCACCGCGCGATCTGGATCGTCGTGGCGATCGCCGCCGCCCGCGCCGGCGTGACGTTGGCGGCGGCGAAGGCGATCACCGAGGTGATCGCAAAAGCGAGACCGACGGCCTCGATCAGCTGCGAGACCATGAAATCCCCACTGGCCCAATCGTGAGTCAGTCCGGTCTGGATCCAGCTGCCGATCGCGAGCATCGTGGCCCCGAACACCAGCAACAGCCGGGCATCGATCCGCTTCAGCAATAGCGCGACAAGCGGTACCAGCACGAATTGCGGCAGCGCGATCCAGTTGAGCGCGTCACCGATCTGCAAGGCGCGCAACCCCTGGACGCGGGTCAGATAGTCGGGCACCACAAAGGAAGCCCCGGTGGTCCCGAAACCGGGATAGATCACGATCAGCAGAGCCGCCACTGCGATATTGGGCTGGGTCAGCACGCTCAGATGGATCAGCGGGTATTCGGCGCGGGCCTCGTGCATGATAAAGGCGACGACGAGCATGCCGCCGGCAAGCAGGAGCCCGGTCACCACTCCTGAATTGAGCCAGTCGAGCCGGTTGCCCTGATCAAGGCCGGCATAGATGAGGCCGAAGCCGACACCCGCATAGACGATGCCGGCCCAATCGGTTCGCCGCAGCAAATCGCGGTCCACCGGTCGGTGCGGCATCGCGACGGCGGTGAGCAGCATCATGACCGGCGTCAGGACGGCATTCTGCCAGAAGATCCATTCCCAATGCCCGGTCTCCGAATACCATCCCTCTACCGAACTGGCGATATTCTGCGAAAAGACGAAGCGGAACGCGTAGGCGGCGATGCCCCAGATCCGCCATTGCGGGGCCAGGCTGCGCAGGACGAAGCCGAGTGCCGCGGGAATGAAGGCGCCGACCGCGAGCCCGCGGACGAATTGCAGCCCGATCAGCGTGTCGTAATCATGCACGAGTGGCGGGGGCAGAGAAGCTAGGGCAAAGATCGCGCCAGTCCACAGCAGCACGCGGCGGGTGCTGAGCACGGTGCCCATCCATGCCGCCGCCGGCGTGACGACCATTTGCGCGGCAGAGAAGATCGTGCTGATCCACGATCCCTCGTCAAAGCCGAGGCCGAGCGCGCCGCGGATATCGGCGAGACCTTGCGTCGTGAGCCGCGCGTTGAGGGTCGAGATGACCGCGCCCATCATCACCGCAACCACCCCGACGGCCGGATACTCGCAGCGCCCGATCGCGGGCAGCGGCATCGGCGCTGCCGCTGCTGCCCCCGACACGGTCATGGCGGTGGCGGTGTGGTGTCGGTCAGGATCGTCGCAACGACGGACATCCCCGGCCGCAATTTGCCGGCCAGCGGGTTGTCGGAGCTGATCCGCAATTTGATCGGGATCCGCTGCACGACCTTGGTGAAATTGCCGGTCGCATTGTCCGGCGGCAGCAAGCTGAACTGCGCGCCGCTCGCCGGCGCAATGCTGTCGACAATCGCGTTGATCGCGATCCCCGGGAAGGTGTCGACGCGGATCTCGGCGCGCTGGCCGATCGCGACATGGGTGAGCTGGGTTTCCTTGTAGTTCGCGACGACCCAGACATTGTCGAGCGGCACGACTGTGATGACCTGCGTCCCGGCGTGGACGTACTGCCCGGCGCGGACATCGCGTTCACTGACCTCGCCGGCAGCCGGGGCGGTTATGCGGGTATAGCCGAGATTGATTTTGGCCAAATCGAGCTTGGCCTCCGCCTGTTTGACGGCCGGAGCCTCGGTCGTGAGCTGAGCGAAGTAGCGGTCGATGTCGCCTAGTTTATCGAACTCGCTCGAGCATCAGCTTCGGGCCCTGGTCGAACGAATGGACAACACCGAGCTGGGCTGCGCTCTGGATCAGGTCTGCCTGCGCCTCGAGCACCGAAGAAAAGGTCTGATCCAGATCTGGCGGCACTTGGCCGAGATCTTCGCCGCTACTGGGTTGCGCCGGCAACCCCAAAGAGGCACGGGCTTGGTAAACCTGTGCCAGGGCTTCATTGACTTGCGCGTCGGCAGTCGACAACGCTTTTTGCGCCCGATCGTACTCCTGACGGCTTTCAGCCGGGGTCCCGAGCAGTTGCTTTGCCCGATTGAAGTCGATTTGTGCCAACGTCAGCGCCGCCTTGCTCTTATCGAGAGCGGCGACGCGAGCGTGCAAAAGGGCTATTTGGTTGTCGAGGTCCTCCACGGCGCGTTGCAATTTCCAGCGCCGGCTTCTGGCTTCGGCTTCAATACCGCGCGCCTCGGCTTTGGCCGCCTGCAGGTCCGCCTCGGCCTGCGCCACCCTGGCCCGATAGTCGTCATCCTCGATCTCGACCAGCAGCTCGCCCTGCTTGACGCGCTGAAAATCGTCGACGGGCACCCGCCGCACATAACCTTCGATCTGGGCGCTGAGCGGCGTGATGTCGCCGCGCACATAGGCGTCGTCCGTGACCTGCCGGACCGCCAAGCCGACCCAGCGGTCCCATTGAGTAGCAAAGAGAACGACGATAACCCCGGCGGTGAGCAGAACGGCGAGCCGGACAAGAGTAATCCCAGACCACGGCCATCGTCGCGTCCGCGGCATATCAAGCGACGCTCGCTGCGCCGGCGCCGACAGCACCGACGCCGCTTCGTGATCGGAGGATAACGGCTGTTCCGCCATGAGGGCTAGCTCCTCGACTCCGGCGACAGCGCCCTCTTAGGATCTACAAAAAGGACCGATCGCAGTCCCCTGGTCCGGCCGCGCAATCCGTCGCTACTATCCCAATCCTCGGTGCATAATACTGCTACGTGAGAGGATAGCTTCGATGGAAGACCAGGAGAAGCGCGCGATGCCTCGCCTGCTTTCGGTGAATGTGGGTCTGCCGCGCGATGTCGCGTGGCGAGGGGAGACGGTCCACACCGCCGTCTGGAAGACGCCCGTTCAAGGCCGTCGTGTTGCGCGGCGGCTCAACGTCGACGGTGATGGGCAAGGAGATTTGGCGGGGCATGGCGGCGAGCATCGGGCCGTCTTTGTATACCAGATCGAACTCATACCGATATTGGCAGACCCAGCTCGGTAGAAGCGATTTCAGCTATGGGCAGTTCGGGGAGAATTTCACCGTCGACGGGCTGCCTGATGGCGAGGTGTGCATCGGGGATCGCTATCGCATCGGGAGTGCCGTCTTCGAAGTGACGCAGCCGCGCGTCACCTGCTATCGGGTCGGCATCCGCATGAACGAGCCGCAGATGGCGGCACTGCTCGTCTCGCACGGCAGGCCCGGCTTCTATTTCCGCGTCCTGGAGGAAGGCGAAGTCGGCGCCGGCGACGAAATCGTCAAGGTCAAGGCGGGTCCCGAGCGGATGACGGTCGCCGAGATCAATGCACTGTTATATTTGCCGGGTCACCCGGCGAGCGGGCTGGAACGAGCGTTGCGCATCCCGGCATTGAGCGCCGGCTGGCGAACCTCGTTAGAGGCGCTGCTCGACCGGGAACGGAAAGGCAGCGGAACAACGGGTAACCCCGGGCTCGGCCCACCGATGGGCCCGCCCCCCGCGTGGCAAGGCTTCCGCCCATTGCGGGTGTCGCACAAGCTGCACGAAAGCAGCAATGTCACTTCGCTCGTCCTGGAGCCGGCCGACGGTGAGCCGCTGACCGCTGCCCTGGCGGGGCAGTTTATCGTATTGCGGCTCAGGCCGCGGCCCGACGAGAGCGCTCTCCTACGCAGCTATTCGCTGTCGGGCGCGCCGAGCGAGGATCGCTATCGCATCAGCGTCAAGCGCGAGCCGCATGGCGCCGCCGGGGCTTACATCGATACGCGGGTTCAGGCAGGCGATATTCTCGACGTGAGCGCCCCGCGCGGCAGCTTTACGTTGCGGCAGGGCGAGCGTCCCGTGGTCCTTGTCAGCGCCGGCATCGGCGCCACCCCAGTCCTCGCTATGCTGCACGCACTGGCCGCCGAGCAAACTCGGAGAGAGATTTGGTGGATTCACGGTGCCCGCAACAGCAGCGAGCATCCATTTGCGGCGGAGGTGCGCGAACTCCTCAAGACCTTGCCCGGAAGCCACAGCCACATTCGTTACAGTGCGCCAAAGCCAACCGATCGGCCGACTGTCGATTTCGACAAGGTGGGGCGCGTGGGCGTGCCCGTGTTCGAGGAAATAGGCGTCCCGCCCGATGCGGACTTCTACATCTGCGGTCCAGCCGCGTTTATGAGCGGTCTCGTCGACGGTCTTGCAGGCTGGGGGGTCGCCCGTGACCGCCTGCACACCGAGAATTTCGGGTCGGGCCCGTCGAAGACGCCGGGCATCGCCGCGGTCCCGCGGCGGCCGCCGCATCCGCCGGGGGAAGCCGCGGAGGTCGGGCCGCTTATATCCTTTACGCGCAGCAATCTCGCTGTCCACTGGGGTTCCGCATTCCACAGCCTGCTCGAACTGGCCGAGGCGTGCGATGTGCCGGTGCGCTGGTCGTGCCGCACCGGAGTTTGTCATAACTGCGAGACGGGGCTGATTTCCGGCTCCGTCATCTACCGGCCGGACCCAGTCGAGCCGCCGGCCGACGGCAATCTGTTGATCTGCTGCAGCCAGCCCCAAGGTGACATTGCTCTCGATCTTTGACGCGGTTGAAGCGATGTTCCGGCTGCGGCTATTTTTGCTATCGGTTGCGCTCCTGACGGTGCCGAGGAGAATGCAATGTCCAAGCCGTCGTTCGTTCACATCGTGGTCGCGGCTCTGTTCGTCGCCGCTGGCCACCCAGCTCTGGCTGTCGATCAGACGACGATCGACCAGGTGGTAAACGTGGCCAAGATTGGCTGTCTACTGGGCAACCAGTTTACCTTCGATGCGAAAGCAAACGGCGACATTACCTTCGCCAAGCTAGACCAGAAGCGCAGGCCGGACTTCACACGAATATCAAAGAGGACCCTGGGGCCCCGGGGATCATTGACCAGCAGCTCAAGCTCATCGCCTCGCAGCAGATTAGAGATTGTATGAAACCATATGTACAAAAGCTCGCAGAACTCATTCTCGGGCAAGCTTCTGGCAACCAGATAACCAGTATCGAGGCAACCGCCGCACTGGATCTCGGCGACTGTCCACGTTCCACTGGGAACCTATGGCACGATTATCCAGATCGGACGTATCGCTGTACCTGCCAGGTGATACCAAAGTCGCAGCTTAACTCAGGCCGTGTTGATGGAACGTCTGTCTATACTTTAGACAGTTATATCTGCATAGCGGCAATCCACACCGGCGCGGTAAAGCTTGGCCAGCCTGGCGCGATTCTTGCATCAAGTTCCTGCACCCCCGGTTTTCAGATCAACGACGCAAAACGGTATTCACTCAGAAATTTCTACTTCGCCGGAGAAATACGGATTCGTTATAGCTCCAGCGCAATAGACAATCGACGGATTTCGGCTCAAATGATCAAGGCCGCTCCATTTGCCGGTTGGATATAGCATGATTTCCCACCTCCCGGCCGGTACGGCCAACGATGTAAGCAACTGGTTATTATAATGACGCCTCCTACTGCTGCAGAGGCTTGTTATGCCCGACTTCGACGCGATCATCATCGGCACCGGCCAGGCCGGACCATCTTTGGCATTCCGCCTAGCCGGCGCCGGGATGAAGGTGGCTGTCGTTGAGCGACATCTCGTTGGCGGCACTTGCGTCAACACCGGCTGCACCCCGACCAAGGCTTTGGCAGCGAGCGCCTATGCCGCCCGGATCGCGCGACGCGCCGCCGAATATGGTGTGGTGATCGGGGGTGATATCGGTATCGACATGCGGCGGGTAAAAGCGCGCATGGATGCGATTGTGGCGGCGTCACGAAACGGGCTTACCTCGGCCCTCGAAAACGCCGCAAACATCACGGTCTACCGCGGCCACGCCCGGTTCGCGTCGCCGCAAGCGGTGGAAGTCGCCTTGTGCGGCATTCTCGTCGATGGCGACAGCAAAGAGATCCTCGGCGCCTCGTTGCTCGGTATCGGATGCGACGAGGCCGTGCACGCGATCCTCGATCTGATGTATGCCAAAGCCCCGTACACCGTCATGCAGCGCGCGATGCACATTCATCCGACGGTCAGCGAGCTGCTGCCGACTATCCTAGGTGATCTCAAGCCGGTTGGTTGAGGGAAGCGAGCGTAGGGCGGAACAGCGCAGCGCATTCCGCCTTTGATCGATGGGTGCAGGCGGTCATCGACGCTCGCCGGTCCGCGCCGGCTCATCGCTAGCGCCCGCCCAGCCGCTTGGATACATTCCGCGAGCAACGCAGCGGCGAAACGTTGAGTAGGGCCAATCCGCCGGATGCTCGGCCAGACCATGCTTGACCGGATTGAAATGGATGTAATCGAAATGACGGGCGAAATCCCGTTGGTTCTGGATTGTGTGCTCCCAATACCGGCGCTGCCAGATACCGCGTTCACCGCGGCTCGTCATCGCGGCCGATCGCGGTTCGCAAGCGGGCAACGACTTGACGAATGCGATCTTGATCGCGCGCCAGCGGCCGGGGAAGTCGGCGTCGTCTTCCGGCAAGCTCCACAGGCAATGCATGTGGTCGGGGAGCACAACCCACGCATCGACGCGAAACGGAGCGCTGGTTCGCACCCGCCGAACGGCGTTGCGAAGCGCCTCAATGTGCCTCACCAGCAGATCCGAGCGCCGGTCCAGCAAATTGACCGTGAAGAAGAAGGTTCCGCCAGGGACCCGGTTGCGACGATAGTCCGGCATCGGCTGAGTATGCCCGGCCCCGTTGCGCGGCGGAATGCGCTTCGCTGTTCCGCCCTACGGCTCCGGTGCTACGGCTCCGGTGCTCATGAAGACCGCACAGCCCCATGAACAGTCTTTTGGCGCTTCCTTGTCGACGGAGGAAATGGCGATCGCGAGGAGCACTCACGGCGAGATCGGCGGCGACAATGGCTGCAGACGCTGCAGAAACTCGTCGGTGTCGATGGTGAAATCCCAATAACCGACGAGGGCGGCCTCGTTCAGCCGGATCCAATCACTGACCACCTGCAAATCGGCCGGCGACAACTGGCCCGCAATGAGCCGCGGAGCGGGGCGCACACCGACCGTTGCGGCAGCGGCGATGACCATCTGGCGCCCGTGCGTCCGGCTGACCTTGATCCGTACATCATGGCGGGCAGCGCCGCGCGGTGAAGCCCATATCGTCATCGGCAGCCCGGTCAGCCGCGGCACGAGGTTGACCATCTCGTAAAGCTCGTCGTCATTGATTTCGGTCGCTCTCATGCCCCAGGGCCCCAATCCGGACGATCGATTTGCGCGCTATAAGTTGGTGGATAAGGCGCGGACAGTTGGCGGATGTCGCTCGACGTTGACGCCAAGCGCAGTGTAACGCCCGCTATTTGGTGCCCCACGCGCCTCTCGGCAACTGCTCGGGATTACGGTGACAGTTTACGGGATTGCGCTATGCCGCTAACCGGCCCGCAAATCGCCTGAAGGAAGCACAGCATGGCCCGGATCGCGTGGGTCGTTGTGCTGGACTTGCCTCACCATGTCACCGAGCGCGGCAATCGGCGCGAGCCGGTGTTCTTCGAGGCCAACGACTATCGTCTTTATCGGCGTCTGGTCGCCGCGGCAGCGCGGCGCGCCGGTAACAGCAGTCTGGGCCTATTGCCTGATGCCCAATTCACGTCCACCTGCCGATCATGCCCACTTGGCGTGACGCCGGCGGACGCGGACGGGTTGCGGGCAACCTTTGCCGAAGCGCACCGGCGCTGCACCGGGGCGATCAACGCTCGCTTTCGATGGACCGGCCGTCTGTTCCAGGGTCGCTTTGGAGCGGGGGTGATGGACGAGCCGCATTTATTGGCGGCGGTCCGTTACATCGCTCTCAATCCGGTGGTCGCGGGGTTGGTGAGCCGTGCCGAAGACTGGCCATGGTTGAGCACTCGGGCGCAGCTCGCGGGCGAGGATGACGAGCTCGCGACGGTGGCGCCGTTGCGCGCACTGATCCCCGATTTTGCCGCACTTCTCGCCATGCCGGCGGACACCGCGACGACGACCCGGATCGAGCGGGCCCCCGCCATCCGCCGCCCGCTGGGGAGGCTAGACTGGATCGCGATGCCCGAGCGCCCGCTCGGCCGCCCGTTGACCCCCCGCAAACCCGGCCCAAAGCCGCGAGTGGAGCGGGACACCTCACGGCAAGCGCCGCTGCTGTGAGACGTAGAGTAACCTGTCACCGGAATCCCCGACGCGCCACACATGTGCGCCGCTAAACCACCCGATAAGGGATTTCAGTCAGTCGCCCGCTCGGTGGGTATCCGTGTGTTCGCAGCAGATCGTTAACCGAAATTTTCGATATTTCTTTGTGGCGGGATGGGCCTACAACAATAGCAGTTAGCGGCAGGCATGGATGACCCTCATCGCGCACCTTTAACCGTAAAGGTACGTGCTGCGTCATCATAGAACTGCGCTGTAAATATCTCTTTCGCGGAATCGCCTCGTCTTCAAGATGGTACACAAGTCGCCACTCCCGCTCGCCAGAAAATCGCGGATGCTTTATGAAAGGTGCGAACATTATCGCCAGACTAGCAAAATATTGTAGAAACTCAGCAGCCCATTCCTCTATCGAAGGTGCGCGCTTTTTGCTTACGCCATCAAAAAAGAAACTGATACAGCTTTCTAACAGATCATCGAGAAAGGCGCTCTGTTGTTTTACTCTATACTCGACCTTACCCAATATTGTCGTAGATGGTTGGTAATGCCGAAGATGCAGAGAATCGAATTCGATTGCATATCCGCCTTCGCCGCCACCGTATGCTCGCCACTGACTAAGGTCATCTCCATCCTCGCTAAAGCACGCGAGGAATCTACCTTCTGTATGAATTGTTGACGCAGATAGGCCTTCTTCGATTTGCTTCAGTAAAAAAGCCTACTTCGAGCGAAATCGGTGATCTTGACATTATGTCCACTTTTGAACCTAGTAATTCTATTGGATATAAAAGCTCGGAGGAATCATTCAGACACGCCACTTCCGTAGCCCAGAGTTCACCGCTTCTGATGATGTCGATTAAGCCGTTTCCCGTTGTGTAGTGGTACAGCGGGCCTGATGGAATCGGGTTGAAGGCCGCCACGTGTGGCGCGCACCAACGCTCATACGCTGCGAAATCTTCCGTTGTGATGTACTTATATTGTGGTTCTGTCGAGGTATCCGGCTGCTGTACGAACATCGATTCCGCTCGAAGTGGTTACCCTGCGAAGAGAGTTAAGTGGAGTACGGCAATTTTCCAGAACACGGTTATGCGCCACGATTTTCTATAGGCCCATTATGCGGTGAGAAGGTTATTATAATGACGCCTCCTGCTGCTGGAGAGGCTCATGCCCGATTTCGATGCGATCATCATCGGCACCGGCCAGGCCGGATCGTCTTTGGCATTCCGCTTGGCCGGCGCCGGGATGAGGGTGGCTGTCGTTGAGCGCCATCGCGTCGGCGGCACTTACGTCAATACCGGCTGCACCCCGACCAAGGCCTTGGTAGCGAGCGCCTACGCCGCCCGGATCGCGCGGCGCGCCGCGGAGTATGGGGTGGTGATCGGGGGTAAGATCGGCATCGACATGCGGCGGGTTAAAGCGCGCAAGGATGCGATTGTGGCGGCTTCACGAAATGGGCTTACCTCGGCCCTCGAAAACGCCGCAAACAACACGCTCTACCGGAGCCAAGCGGTTCGCGTCGCCGCAAGCGGTGGAAATCGCCTTGTGCGGCATTCTCGTCGATGGCGACAGCAAAGAGATCCTCGGCGCCTCGTTGCTTGGTATCGGATGCGACGAGGCTGTCCACGCGATCCTCGATCTGATGTACGCTAAAGCCCCGTACACCGTCATGCAGCGCGCGATGCACATTCATCCGACGGGTCGGCGAGCTGCTACCGACTATCTTGGGCGAGCTCAAGCCGACTGGTTGAGCCGGGCTGGTCCTCGACGCGTCAAGGAGGGGAGATCGAGATGGAAGACCACGAGATCAGAGCGGCCCTGGATCGCCACTGGGCCGCCTCCGACGCCAACGACTTTGAGACTGAGCACCAGATCTACCGAGAGGATGCGGTGCTCGAATACCCGCAGTCAGGCGAGCGCATCCGCGGCCGGCGCAACATTCAGGCGTCTCGCGCCGCGCAACCGAACCGGAAACGCTTCACAGTGCGGCGGATTATCGGCGCGGGCGATCTCTGGGTCACCGAATTCGTGCTCACCTATGACGGGCGGCCATCTTACACGGTGAGCATCATGGAGTTCAGAGACGGGAAGGTGGCCCGCGAGACCCAATACTTTGCCGATCCGTTCGAGCCGGGGCCTTCGCGCGCTCAATGGGTCGAGCGGATGCGCTGAAACCTCGCCGGCATGAGAGTGGCCATCCACCGCTCCCTCGTGCGGAGCTGCCGGTCGATACGGTCGCACTCGCTCGTTATCTCATCGGCAAGATACTGGTGCGGGAGATGGCTGAAGGCGTCGCCAGCGGCCGCATCGTCGAGACCGAGGCATATGTCGTCGGCGACGCCGCCGGGCACGCCTACGGCGGGATGACGCCGCGTAATCGGTCGCTCTTTCTCGAGCGCGGATATGCCTATGTGTACCTCGCCTATGGCAGCGCATACATGCTGAACGTCTCGAGCGAGATAGCGGGGATTGGGGCTGGGGTCCTCATCAGGGCGCTCGAGCCGCGCGACGGCATCCCGGTCATGCAGCGAAATCGTCAAATCGAGCGGCTGCGCGACTTGGCGCGAGGACCGGGAAGGCTCACCGCGGCGTTGCGGGTTGATCGTCGGCTCGATGGGCTTGATCTTTGCCGAGAGGGCCCCCTATGGCTCGGACGCAGCGATCACGAACCTAGCGAAATCGGGCAGAGCATCAGGATCGGCATCACGCGGGATGCGAACCGGCTCCTGCGATTTTATCTTCGGGGCAGTCCATTCGTCAGCGGTCCAAGATCGCTCAGGGAATAAGGGGCCGTATCACAGTCGCTCTCCTCCCCTCTTGAAAGGGAGTCAGGATTCGAAGTCCCGTTTCCCCCCGCTGGCGGTCCCGCCTCACTGGGTCGTCGCGCAGAGCCTGTCCTCGGGCCAGCCAACGGCCGGACCCGTGGGTCGCACGCTCGATCGAGCGCTGGTGCTGGTCGACCGCCCTAGCCGGAGCAGCGCTGCTCGCCGCGGTCGGATCCGCTTCGGGAGGTGTGGGAATACGCCGGGTTGGTGACCTCGCTGGATGAGCAGATCCGCACGCTGAGCCAGTCGTACCGCGATCGGGGCGATTGTGAGAATACCTTCGACGAGCTGAAGAACCAGTGGGGCCGCGGTGGCTTTACGACGCAGGACCTGAAGCGCTGCCGGCCGCTCGCCGGCATTGTTGCGCTGATCTTCAATTGGTGGAGCTTCTTCGTCCGTCCGGCCGATCCCTGCGGATCGCCGGCTTCCCCGCGCAATTGCGGCAGACTGCGGCGCAGTTGGACCCGGTGCAGCGCTGGTGTCGCATCCTCAGCGAAGCCCTCGAGCGCGATCTGAAGGGCCGTCCACTCGACCCGCCGCGGCGCCCAGCTCAGGCCTGAACTCTCGCCCTGGTTGTCGCGAGCCACAAAATTCAGCGGTGGTCCAAGGTTAACTGCCGGATTTAGGTTCAACTCCGCGCTGCGCATCGCGGGCAAACGCCGCGGCACCATCCCCAGTAATTCGCTGGCATTGCGGCCAAAATCGATTGAGATCGCGCGTCGCTTCCCCATTTGTGGCACCAGATTGCGTGACAATCCTGTCACTCGGATGCCCCTGTCATTCGGATGCCCCGTCACTCGGATGCAGCCAATGGTCGGCAAAGTGGTGCGAGCCGGTGGACGGGCGAGCGCTCAACAGCCTCGTGGATCCGCTGTCTGGCGGTGGCGAGCGTGGTCCTGGTCGCTGTCGCGATCGTCCTGGAAATTTCCCGGATGGGCCGGCTCATTGCGGCTTGGCCTGCCGAGACGGCAGCAATTACAATGCTCGGCCTTGCCGGGCTGGCAGCTCTAGCCTGTCACACGGCAATAATGGCGCTTGCGGCTCGTCTCGAGATGTCGAGCTGGGCGCTCGAACTCGGCACCCGAGGCACAACTGATCGTGGCGGCGGACGGTCGTATCCGCTATGCCAACCGCGCTTTCCGCGAACTCTTCCCCGGCCCGGTGGAGTCGCCTCTGGATCGCATCAGGCAAGCCCTATGCTCGGACGCAGAATCCGAGGCGCAATTTCGCCGGCTGCGCGGCCGCGCCGCCGCTGGCGTCCCGGCCACCGCAACCCTCTCTTTGAACGAGACATCGACTGCCAACCCCAGCCGCTTGAAGGTCAGGATAGACCCGATCGCAGGTTATCAAGGATTTAGTTACTGGAGCGTTCAGGATGTCAGTGCGTCTCATCGATCCGAGGCGGCGCTCCGGGAAGAGCGGAACATACTCGCCAACCTTCTAGACAATGCGCCGATCGGATTTTATTCGGTCGATGACACTGGACGCTTCCGCTTTGTAAACCAGACGCTGGCGCAGTGGCTCGGCGGCACCCCCTCGGAACTCTTGACCGGCGGCGCTCGGCTGAGTGAGTTTTTGGCGGACCGACCAGCTTCCGGGACATCAGCCTGGAGCCCCTTTCGTGCACAGGAAGTTGGGGCGCAAAGGGGCGAGGTCCTGCTCAAGACCCGTCAAGGGCGGATTGTGCCGGCCTGGATCGCGCAGAACGTCGTCGGATCGGGCGGCGAGTTACGTACTCGGTCAGTGGTGTGCGATTTGACCCCCGAGCGCGAGTGGAAGTCCACCCTGAGATCATTCGAACGCTTTCGGCGTTGTTTCGCCAATGCCCCGGTGGGTATTGCGTTGCTCGACCGCAGCGGGCGCTTCGAGGAGGCGAACCGCGCGGTCGGTGAGCTGTTCGGGGCCAGTCCGCAATCTCTGAAAGGACGCCAGCTTATCGAGTTGTTGAACGCGAAAGACCGCGACCGCATTGCCGCCAAGCTTGCCGCAGCTGCCGATGGGCCGGTGGATCCCGACCCCGTCGAGGTCCGGCCCATGCGGCCGGGCGATAAGACTTTGGTCCTGATTCTCGGTCGCCTCGACGATCCAAGGGATAGGGGGCTTGGCCCCGATGTCAGCTCTGAGGGTGAACTGGGGGAAGGACTTACCCTCCATTTCATCGATGTCACCGAGCAGAAGAATCTCGAGATTCAATTCGCGCAATCGCAAAAAATGCAGGCCATTGGGCAGCTCGCGGGCGGCGTCGCCCATGATTTCAACAACCTGCTGACAGCGATGATCGGGTTTTGCGATCTGCTGCTGCTCCGCTCGCCGCCGAGCGACCCGTCCTTCGCCGACATCATGCAGATCAAGCAGAATGCAAACCGGGCCGCCAATCTGGTGCGGCAGCTGCTGGCCTTTTCACGACAACAAACGCTGCAGCCGCGGGTCCTCAAGATTACCGATATTCTCTACGAATTGAGGCACTTGATCGAACGGCTGATCGGGGAACACATCGACCTCGAGGTCGTGCATGGGCGCGATCTCGGCCTTGTGAAGGTCGACCAAGGACAGTTTGAACAGGTAATCATCAATCTCGCGGTGAATGCGCGCGACGCGATGCCCAGCGGCGGCACTCTCACCATTCGCACGGCAAATGTTCGCCAGGAGCGCCAATTGCGACGCGGGCACGAGTCAATGCCGGCCGGCAACTACGTGCTGATCGAGATGACGGATACCGGGGTCGGTATCCCCAAGGAGAACTTGGCTCGCATTTTCGACCCTTTCTTTTCGACCAAAGAAGTCGGCTCCGGAACCGGCCTCGGTCTGTCGACGGTCTACGGCATCGTCAAGCAAACAGGGGGTTTTGTTTTCGTAAGCAGCGCGGCGGGCCAGGGCGCGGCCTTTCAGATTTATCTGCCGCGCTGCGAGCCGGCGGACGCGGTACAGCCCGCCCGGTCCGATATAGGTGAAATCGCCGCAGTAACGGATTTGACCGGGCACGGTACCATCATGCTCGTCGAGGATGACGATCCGGTCAGGATCTTTGGCGCCCGCGCTCTGCGCAACAAAGGGTACAAGGTAATCGAGGCGAGAAGCGGCGAAGCGGCGCTCGATTTGATCCGCAATGCTGCAGAGACGATCAATCTTCTGATCACCGATGTCGTTATGCCGCATATGGACGGGCCGGGGCTCGTCCGCGAAGTGCGTGAGATGAACCCCGAAATGAAAGTGATCTTCATTTCGGGGTATACCGAGGACGCATTCCGTCAGCGCCTCGACAGCGACATAGGTATCGAGTTTCTGCCCAAGCCGTTCAGCTTGAAGGAGCTCGCGGCCAAGGTGAGAGACGTCCTCGCCGCAGGGGTCGCGTAGGGCGCGTACTTGAGTCTTGCATTGTTCGAACAAAAGGGGTACACCCAGTAGGCGTCCAGGCCGCGTTGCACGGCATCATCGGGTATGGAATAAGGAGGACGGAACAATGCAGACCGCATTGCGCCTCTTGGGCAAGGAAGCAATGGACAAGCAGCGGGCTTTGGACGCGGCGCTCGGGCAAATAGAACGCGCGTTCGGCAAGGGTTCGATCATGAAGCTCGGATCGCGCGAAGCGGCGGCCGACACCGAGGTAATATCGTCCGGATCTTTAGGGCTCGACATCGCGCTCGGCATCGGCGGGCTGCCGCGCGGGCGGATCATCGAGATATACGGGCCCGAGAGCTCCGGCAAGACAACGCTTGCGTTGCATGTCATTGCCGAAGCACAGCGTGGCGGCGGCACCTGCGCCTTCATCGACGCCGAGCACGCACTCGACCCGGCCTATGCCCGCAAACTCGGCGTCAATGTCGACGATCTCCTGATTTCCCAGCCCGATGCCGGCGAGCAGGCGCTCGAGATAGCGGACACGCTGGTCCGCTCGGGCGCCATCGACGTGCTCGTCATCGATTCGGTGGCGGCCCTCGTGCCCCGCGCCGAACTCGAAGGCGAAATGGGCGACAGCCATATGGGGCTGCACGCCCGACTGATGAGCCAGGCATTGCGCAAACTGACGGGCTCGATCGCCCGTTCCCGCGCAATGGTGATCTTCATCAATCAGATCCGCCACAAGATCGGCGTGATGTTCGGCAATCCGGAGACTACGACGGGCGGCAACGCACTCAAATTCTACGCCTCCGTCCGCCTCGATATTCGGCGCATCGGCGCGATCAAGGAACGGGATCAGGTCGTCGGCAACCAGACGCGCGTCAAGGTCGTCAAAAACAAGATGGCGCCGCCTTTCAAGGTCGTCGATTTCGATATCATGTATGGCGAGGGGATATCGAAGCGCGGCGAGCTGATCGACCTGGGCGTTCAGGCCGGCGTCGTCGAGAAGTCAGGCTCCTGGTTTTCCTATGACGGCCAGCGCATCGGCCAAGGGCGTGAAAACGCCAAGGCTCACTTAAAGGAGCATGCCGGCATCGGCGAGGCGATAGAGCATGCGATACGCGGCAATGCCGGCCTTGTCGCCGAAGCGATGATGGCAGCCCCGGGAGAGGCTGCAGCCGAAGAATAGCCCGTCAGTTTCCGGAGGAAACTCTAGTTTCCGGAGGAGAATTCCTTGGAGCCAAAACCATTGCGGTTTGGGTTCGTGCCGGAAGGGGGCGGCTCGGCCAAGTTCGCCTCGAGCTGTGGTGGTGCGCGCTGAACCAAGTCGGCGGCGCGGATCCAGAAGCGTTCGAGTCGGCGCAGCGTAACGCTGGTATTCTGCAGATCGTCGGCGGTGAGCGTTGCCTGCGAAAGCATCTGACCGTGACGCTGATGCATGGCGCTCAAGCGGTCCCGCAGTTTGCCCCCTTTTTCGGTCAACCGAACATGGATCGAGCGCCGGTCGTGCACTGAACGCTCATGCGCCAGATAGCCGTTCTCGACCATCTTCTTGACGTTATAGGAAACGTTGGACCCGAGATAGCAGCCGCGCAAGGTGAGCTCGCCCACCGTCATCTCAGCATCCCCAATATTGAACAGCATCATTGCCTGGACGTTGTTGATGTCATGAACGCGGAGCCCTTCCAGCTCCAGCTTGACGACTTCTAGGAATTGACGATGAAGGCGCTCGACCAGCGAAATCACTTCGAGGTAGAAGTTGTCCATTGCAAACCTCTGGTTCGCCCATTTCCGCGGCGTTGGGCTCGGCGCCGTCTCGAGAGCGAAATGTCTCGCCCCGTCTACATGTTCACGCGGGGGCTACGCCGAGATCCGTCAAAAAAACGTCCTTCGCCAGGATATCGCTCCGGCCTTTTGGCGTCGGAACCGGAAAATCAAGAGAGATTTTTGTCCCTTTATGTAACGCGGCGGCACGACGAGATCGGTCTGCTAATCATCCATTTGGTATCAGGCGACCTTCGCTAAGCGGTCTGAAAGTCGGGCTTCGACGGTGCGGTAGTCTTCGCGGATTATCTTGACCAGCCGCGCGGCGTCCGTAACGGTGCCCGATTTCGAAAGCGCCTCGAGCTCTTTGCAATGCGTCGACAACACGACGGCCCCCAGATTGGCGCTCGCCGACTTCAGCGCATGACTGGCGTGGTACAGGAGCGCCGCCGTCACCTGTCGCTGCGCCGTTATCCAAATCCATCAGAAGACCTGCCGCACCCTTGAAGAATAGTTCGATGAGCTGCTGCACGATGTCCGGTCGCCCCTCCCTTTGCAGTCGCCCGAGCGAAGCCAACACCTGCTCATCGATCGGATCGGGATCTGCCGCCGCCTGCGTGACGAGCGACAAGTGCTCTCGCGCAGCCCGGCGTTCGGGCGGACCCAGCCACGTCGTCAGCATCGCCCTCATCTGCTCCAAGGTGAACGGTTTCGCGAGGTAGTCGTCCATACCCACCGCCAGGCATCGCCGACGGCCGTCCTCCACGACGCTTGCAGTCAATGCAACGATCGGAGTATGCCTCCCGGAGAGCGCCTCGCGCCGGCGAATCTCCGTCGTTGCCTCGAACCCGTCCATTTCGGGCATTTGGCAGTCCATGAAGATCAGGCTGTATTCGCCGCTCGCATGACGGTCGAGCGCGCGCCGCCCGTTGACCGCGGTCTCGACGACGCACCCCATGCTCTCGAGAATGGCGACAGCGACCTCCAGATTGACGGGGCTGTCTTCCACTACCAATACGGGCGCCCGGCCTTTACCGGGCTGGTCCGCCGCCGGCGTTTTGGGCGCAGAGGTAATTGCCGGAACCGGAAGAGCGCTCACCGCGATGCACTCCCACAATGCCGATTGTCTTATCGGTTTTGTCAGGCGTCTAAGCGCACCTTCTGCGATCTGGCCGACGTCCTGATCGAATGAGGTCAGGAGAATGATCTGCTGCTCGATCCCCTCGGAAGCGGTCTTGATGGCATTCGCCAGCTCGATGCCCGTCATGTCGGGCAGCGAGTGGTCGATGAACACCAGCCCGAAAGGCTTCTTGTGAAGGGCAGCGGTGCGCAGCGCATCGAGGGCTGTCAAGCCGGTCTGGGCGTGCTTCACCTGAATATTCCCAGCTGACAGCTGATCGTCCAATATCTCGCGGTTGAGGGCATTGCCGACGACAATCAATGCCGGTTCTCCGGTTCGGGGCCGTAGAGGGGTCCGGGTTATACCGGCCGGCGAAGGCTGTAGTCCAAACCGGGCGGTGAAGCGAAATTTCGACCCGGCACCCGGCTCGCTGGCGACGTCGATCGAACCACCCATCATCTCGCAAAAATGCTGGGCGATCGAAAGCCCAAGTCCGGTCCCCCCGTATCGGCGGGTCGTCGAGCTGTCGGCTTGGGCAAATGCTTCGAATATGTGCCTGCGCTTTTCGACCGGAATGCCTATCCCGGTGTCGACGACCTCGAAGGCGATCAATACCGAGGATGGATCGCGTTCCGCTGCGCAGACACGAACCCCGACCTCTCCACGCTCGGTGAACTTGACTGCATTGCCGATCAGGTTCGTCAAGATCTGGCGCAAGCGTCCGGCGTCGCCGATCAGTGCGGTCTGCAGGTTTGCCGGGACAAAGCAAGCCAACTCTAGCCCCTTGCCATACGCCAATTCGCTGAAGAGGTCCGTCACCTCCTCGACAACGATCCGCAGATCGAACGCGCTATGCTCGATTTCGACCTTGCCGGCCTCGATCTTGGAGAGGTCGAGGACGCCATTGATGACCCCGAGCAAGGTCTCGCCGGAACGCCGTGCGGTCTCGATAAAGCGTTGCTGCGGCGGTCCAAATTGGGTTTGGCGAGCGAGTTCGAGCATGCCGAGGACGCCGTTCAGCGGTGTGCGAATTTCGTGGCTCATATTGGCCAGGAACTGCGATTTGGCCCGGACCGCGCCCTCCAACTCGAGCGTGCGCTGTTCGATCCGCGACTCGAGCGTCGCATTCAGCTCGCGCAGCTCCTCCTCGGCGCTTTGCTGAGCCGCATGCCGCGCCGCGAGCGCGTCGGCCATCTCATTGAACGCCGCTCCAAGTCGGCCGATTTCCGAAGATCGATCTTCCAGATGTGTACGCGCGGCGTAGTTCCCGTTGCGCCATTCGGCGGTAACGCTGAGCAGACCTTCGATCGGTCGGCGGATGAAATTGCGGCCTCCCGCCCAGGCTGCGTAAACTGCCGCCAAGAGTCCGGCCAGGATCAGCCCGATGCCGCGCCGAGTGGCGCTGTCGATTGCGGCAAACGCTTCGGCTTTGGTCTGGCCGGCGCTGAGAAAAAAATCTTTCGGCGGCAGAGCGGGTGGGACATATCCGAATATCCGCGTCGTCCCATCGACGCCGACCGTTTCTTCCCATCCCGGTTGCTCCCCATCCATGATGGCTTCATGGGACTTCCTCATGTTCTTGCCGATGAGGAGTTCCGGATGAGGCAACCTTGCAATGATGTTGCCCTCGCGATCGGCGATCAAGATCGAGGCGGTCGGCGACAAGCCGCGCTCTTTGAGGTGGTCGGAAAGCCACGCCAAGTCGAGGCCGGCGAATACGACGCCGGCGATTTGGCCGTCGTCGTCCTCGAAGCGCTCGGCAAAATGGATCATCCGCTGACCATTGGCCGGATCGACCCAATAATTTCCGACGGCGAGCCCGGGCTGGGTCATCGCACGTTCGAAAAAGGGTTGGTCCGCGACCGACGAATACGATGTCGGCTCGCTGGTGCAAAAAATCCGGCCGCTCGTATCGGCCGCCCCGAGCAGACCGTAATTGGCGAAGCGCGCCTTCAGTTTCGAGAAAAGCGGGCTGCATGCGCCCGGCTGCCGGGTCTTGACCGTGTTCAACTGGGCAAGGCCGAGAAGGAGTTGGCGAGCACCTTCGCGCAGCTCGCCGATTTCCTCGCCGAATTGCTTGGTAGTCTGCACGACTTGTTGGCGGATGTCTGCCTCACGCGCGATGCGCAGATCGTATTCGTTCCAGGCCTGGATCACGAGCGCCGGAACGACGGCAAAGATCACCAGAATCAGGATCCTTCCGGTCAAACCGATCCGCACCCCGGACCAAGGCCTGAAGCGGCGCCCTCCTCCCATCGTCAGGTTAGGATCGCGGCCAGCCATTCGACTACCCCGTCGATGTCTGACCGAGCCAAGTGCGCTCGATGGTTGGCGGCCCGAGATGGTAACCCTGCAGGTAGCCGAAACCCTCTGCCCGCGCGACCGCCTCGTCGGCGGCGTTCTCCACCCCTTCGGCCACGGTAATGCAGCCAAGACCGCTGATCGCGCCGAGCAGATCCCGCAAAAGAACGCGTCTTTCGTGACTGTCTGCCAGGTTTCGCACAAACGAACCGTCGATCTTGACGGTATCGACCGACAAAGTCTCGAGGTGCCGCCACGAGGTGTGACCGACGCCGAAATCGTCGAGCGCCACCCGGCATCCCGCGCGACGGAGCGTGTCGACAAAGCGCGCCGACTCTTCGAGGTCGGACAGTGCCGCAGTTTCCGTGATCTCCACGACCAGCCGGTGGGCGACATCGGGCCGATACTGCAAGGCCGAAACCAAAGATTGCAGCCACGGCCCGATGCATGCAGTCAGCCCGGATATATTGAGCCCGAGCCTTACCCCGGGATGCTTCGCGAGTTCCCGGACAGTGAGTTCGAGAACGTAGTCGTCAATAAATCCGATCAGACCCAATTGTTCCATCGGCGTGATGAATTCGGCGCCGGCGATGATGCTTCCTCTCACATCGCGCATGCGCAGCAGGCATTCGAAATAATCCGTCTCACCCGTCGCCGCGCAAATCACGGGCTGGAATGCGAAGAGCAGCCGGTTCTGGCGCAGCGCCGTTTGCACCGTCGCGCAGATCGCCGCGCTGCGGTTTTGCCCTTCGTGGCTGATTTGGCTATCCTTGTTGCCCACTGATGCCCCCGGCGAGAGCTCTGTCGCCGCCGGGGCGCAGCGGGCAGACCGCTGTCGCAACCGGTTCCATGCAAATTTAATCGTATATCCGTCAATTCGGTGTCAGCGCGGCGTCAAAAAGCCGTCTGGGTATAGTGCATCACTGGCTCATCCGTACCCGACCGGGGACCAGGATCGCATTGATGATGCATCCTGCCAACGCGATGCCGGCAGAGATGCTTAAGTCAGCCCCGAAACTCCCCAGTGCGATCGCTTCCCCGCCGACCAGGGAGCCGAGCGAAATTCCCAAGAACAGCGCGCTATTGTTCCAAGCGAGCACAGCAGCGCGTTGGCGGGGGAAATCATTTGCCAGACCGGCTTGCTGGGCCGGAAAGAACAGCTGCGCGACAGCCGAGCTCACGCAGAGGGCGGGTTCGACCAACCTGCCCGCGTCGAGCGCCAGCCGCAGCAGAAGCAGGCAAGCGCACAGGCCGGCAAAGCTCGCGGTTGCGGTGAATCGGACGCCGAGCCGATCGGCCACGCGGCCGCCGACAAGAACCCCGACAATGGCGCCGCAGCCATAAAAGAGGATGGCCGCGGCAGTCTGCCCGGTCGAGAAGCCCTCGGCAGCGAGGCCCGCGCCGAGGTAGGTATAGACACTGTAGAGGCCAGTGCTCCACAGCACCATCGGGATCAAGCGGCGCAACAGGACAACAACCGCAAGCGGATCGCGAGCTGCGGCCTTGAGACCGGCTGGCTGCGCCGCCGCGATCGCATGGCCAGATCCATCGGTTCAGCCAGACCAGCACCAGACCGGCGCCGGCGAGCGCAAGGAATACCGGCGGACCGCCGAAGAGGACGCCCACCAGGCCGCCCGCCGACGCACCGATTGCGAGCGAGACCAACAGACCGGAGACCACCAGCGCCAGCCAGGTGGCCCGGCGGTCTGGTGGGGCGGCGCTGCCGACGAGCGCATAGATCGATGGCGAGACACCCGCTGCCGCGGCGCCGGCAAAAAGCCTGACTGCGAGCAGGGACGGCAGATTTGCGGCGCCGGCGGTGAGGATGTTGGCGAGGGCGAAGGCGAGGAGGGAACCGGTCAAAACCCGCCGGCGCCCGATCCGATCGGAGAAATATCCGAACAGCGGAGCGCTCACCATGTACGCTAACGAAAACATCGTCACCGACAGCCCCGCCAGTGACGGAGCTATGTGGTAATTGGCCGCCAGCACTGGCAGTAAAGGAGAAAAGACGAACAGCTCGGTTCCGACCAGGAACATGGTCAGCCAGGCCACGGCCAATCTGGCCGGAGCGTTAATTCGCATTGAAATCGAGTCCTTAGACTATGTGAGGCTTGGCGCCACGCCCGAGCAGCGGCGTCTAGTCGGCAGCTACCCGCTTCGTCGATCGGGGGTCAACGGCAGTGGCTAGAGCAGATTCCGATCAGGTTGGCGCTGTCATTGCGAGGCGCGCCCTGCGCGACGAAGCAATCTCGACCCATCGAGCGATCAGCGGCCCGAGATTGTTTCGCTGTCGCTCACAATGACAGTTGGAGTGAGCGGCGCAACCTGATCGGAATCTGCTCTAGAGACGCCGTGCTCGTCAGGCGCTGTGGTCGCGCAGACGGTCAGGCCGAGCCTGAGGACGCCTGTGCCGCCTTTTGTCGGGCGAGTACGACAATTCGGTCGAGATGGGTCCATACCCCATCGAGCGCCTCGGCCATGATCCTGGCGTCCTTGACCGTTGCGGGCAGCAAGGCCGGCCGCGCGCCGAGGACCATCTGGGTTACCGAAAGCGATTCCTCGGCATGGCGCTCTTCGACCATCTCGGAAAAGCACTCGGCAAAATACGGCTCATCGGCGAATTGCGGGAAATGGACCGACAAGGCATCGGCAAGGGCGCGCATCCAATCGACCGACATCACCTCGATCGCGCACCATGGGCCAAGCGAGCGCGAATAGAGCGTTTTGGCGAGGCGCACGAATTGGGCCGCTTCGCCATCGAGATGACGGCACAATTCCTCCGGCTCTGCGAATGCCTCATCATCGAGCACACATTTGGCGCCGATATTGCGAAACGCTCGCGTCAGTTGGTAATGGTGCGTATCGCCGCCGGGCAGGCCATCATCGTCGACAAATATCTGAAGCTTGCGCTTGCGCAGGGCCGGGCTGTCGAGGTGCGGCAGGTAGTACACGGCGGCACGTGTGGCGTGCATCGCCGCCTGATAGACGAGGTGTATCTGACCGAGAAATGCCGGATCGCTCGCGGCCGCGTGGTCGAGGGCTGCGAGATTGCGGAAAAATGGCATCCGTGACGGGCGATGCTGCTCGGCAAGCAGACTCATCGCCACCGGAAATTCATCGACTACGTCGGAGCGCGGCGCGATTTGCTCACACCCGGTCAAGTCGATATTAGAAATGTGTGACATTCCATAATACTCCAGAATGAAAATGATTAGACGAATGGTTCGACATCTGCCGGGCTCGTTTGCTGCGCTTATCGAAACGGCCTCGACCGAAGCAGTGTAAAAAAAGCTGTTTTCGCAGGTGAATGTGAAGTGCGTGTTTACGTTTTGGACACTAGAACGAATCAGGAACTAAGTCAAGTAAAATCCAGCCGATTTGGGAAATCCGGGCGCGAGAGGCTGACCTCTCTGCCCCGCCTGGCCTGTTGACGCGAACCCCGTGGCATGCGGAACTAGGCTCATGTGCCGGTCGATCCGACTAATCCCGGCCGAGGGAGGACAACATGCGCGCCGCGGTTCTGACCGAAAGTCAACAAGCCCTTGGAGATCCTCGACCTCGAGCAGGAGCCGCCAAAGTCCAAAGAGGTTCGCGTCCGGGTCAAGGCCGCCGGCGTCTGCATGAGCGACTGGCACATCATGAACGGGGATTGGCCGTTGCCGCTGCCGATGGTGCTCGGGCACGAGGCCGCCGGCATCGTCGTCGAGAACGGGCCGGGCGTCGACAATGTCAGGCCCGGCGACCACGTCATCTTCTCGTTCCGGCCGCATTGCGGCCGGTGCCGCTATTGCTCTTCCGGCCAGACCGTGCTGTGCATCGGACACAACGACACGCCGCGCTGGCGCATGCATGACGGGACGGCCCGCGTCACGCTGAACGGCGAGCCGGTCAATCAGATGGCGCGCATCGGAACGTTCTCGGAAGAGGTCGTCTGTCCCGCCGAGCAGGTCGTCAAGGTGCGCGACGACCTGCCGTTCACCCATGCCGCGATCATCGGCTGCAGCGTCGCGACCGGGATCGGCGCGGTGATCCGTCACGCCCGGGTCCCGGCCGGCTCCAGCGTGCTGGTGGTCGGGTGCGGCGGCGTCGGGCTCAATGTCGTGCAAGGCGCGCGGCTCGCCGGGGCAAACCCGATCATCGCCTGCGATTTGCGCGACAACAAGCTCGGCTACGCGAGGAATTTTGGCGCGACGCACACGATCAATGCGACCGCCGGGAACGTCGTCGAGCGGGTGCGGGAGATGACCGAAGGGCTCGGCGTCGATACCGCCTTCGACGCGATCGGCAGCGAGCAGACCGCATTGCAGGTGATCGAAGCCGTCGCGCCCGGCGGGCGGGCGGTGCTGGTCGGCATCCCGGCCTTCGCGACCCGGGCGCCGATCAACCCGTCGCAGATCGTCTACGGCGAGAAGGTCATCAGCGGCACCTATTACGGCTCGGTGCGGCCCAACATCGACTTCCCGATCCTCGCCGACCTCGACCTCGAAAAGAAGATCAACCTCGACGATCTGATCAGCCGCACCTACCGGTTCGACGAGATCAACGAAGGCTTCGCGCTGATGCTGGCCGGCGAGGTCGCGCGCGGCGTCATCGTCTTCGATTGAGGATGCGAAACGTCCGGCTGGACAGGATTGCGGCGTTTCTTCTATAAGCGCCCCTCGCCGGAGCGCCCAGGTAGCTCAGTTGGTAGAGCAACGGACTGAAAATCCGTGTGTCGGTGGTTCAATTCCGCCCCTGGGCACCACGAGCTTTTCGGTCTTTCAGCTTACCGAGCCAAAGGTCGCCTTCTGAATGACAGAGGCAGGCCACAGCATTGTGGTGTTCGACCTCGGCGGGGTTCTGATCGACTGGGACCCGCGGCATCTCTACCGCAAGCTGTTCGCCGGCGACGAGGCGGCGATGGAACATTTTCTGGCGACGGTCTGCACCCATGAATGGAACCGTAGCCAGGATGCCGGCCGCAGCTTCGTCGAAGGCGCCCGACTGCTGAAGGCCGAGCATCCCGACAAGGCCGAGCTGATCGATGCCTATGGCAACCGCTTCGACGAGATGATCGCCGGCCCGATCGCCGGCTCGGTCGAGATCTTGGCCGAGCTCCGGGATCGCGGCACGCCGCTGTACGGCCTCACCAACTGGTCGGCCGAGACCTATCCGGCGGCAGTGCGAGCGCTTTGCGTTTCTCCGCTGGTTCCGGGGAATTCTCGTTTCGGGTGACGTCGAGGTGATCAAGCCGGACCCGCGCATATTCGCGCTGCTGATCGAGCGGTTCGCGATTGAGCCGCAGCGCGCCGTCTATATCGACGATGTCGAGGCGAACGTCGCCGCCGCGCGTCCCTTCGGCCTCCATGCAATTCATTTCACGACACCTGCCGAAATTGCGTGAGGAGCTCGTCGCGCTCGGGCTGCTTCCGCTTCGGAACGGCTAACCAAGATTTCCGCTCTGGCACCGCGGTTTGGCAGCATTGCCGCGGATCAAAAATAGGGAGGGAGCGATGGCCGGGTCGTTCGCACGGCTGTCCGGTTGAGGGAAACCGGTTGTCTCCAACGATCCACACACAATCAAAGATCCCCGTGGCCGGGCTTGACCCGACCATATACGTCTTCCTGGGCTTAGGCGAGCCCGGTGGCCGAGACGTGGATGCCCGGAACAAGTCCGGGGAAGGGGTACTTGCAATTGCGCGGCAGCTCGCGGCACTCGATCATCCATTGTCCAAATTGCTCAGCCGGACAGCCGTGGAACAAGTCCGGGTAAGAGGTACTTATAGTTGCGCCGTTGCTCGCGGCGCTCGATCCTAAATGGATGATCGAAGGGGTGGTCGGCGCCTTGGAAGAACTCGACTGCGCGTTCAACCATGCCGGCATCGCCGGCCGGCACGTCGAAGCGGTCGGCAAGAAGACCGCCGTGTGGTCCGAGGAGGCCTTCGACCGCATGATCGCGGTGAATCTCAAGGAGGTATGGCTGTGGCAGCTATGAGCGCTTCTGGATGGACCGTCCGGGTGCGCTATTTTCTGATGCGTTCAATTTATAATTGCGCCAAGCCGAACGATCTCCAGGGGGTCATATCACCCCTTTTGCGTGAGCGTTCGTGAGCCGTCGTTGTGATTTACGCATTTTCTATTGACCTCTGTATTGAATTTCTATAAACTACCGGCGGGCTTTGACACGGACAATTAACTTCTATGTTGCACGTATTCCGTCATTCGGCAGGAGTTTGCCCATCCCGGAACCCGAGAGGGGGATCGCGGGTGGCGGCGAAAGGGGGTCGGTTCTGGCTCTAAATTCGCTGCAAAAAACAGCAGAAACAGCCAGAGCAGGCGGGCGCGGTGCCGCTACGAACAGATGGGCCGCCTGTGGGCGCGCTGGCTGGGTGGACGGTTCGACTCCAACGAGAACTTTTGCTGTAGAACTTGCTGCCGATGCAGCGACGAGCCTCTGCGGATACAATTTTTGATTGTGACCTGCAGCTAAGCGGGAACGCCATTTCGGTGCAAGAATGGGGAGAATGATGACCGGATTGCTCGACGGGAAATCGGCGCTGATCACGGGT
This sequence comes from uncultured Alphaproteobacteria bacterium, assembly GCA_963700195.1. Lineage (GTDB taxonomy): Bacteria > Pseudomonadota > Alphaproteobacteria > ATCC43930 > CGMCC-115725 > AP-15. Next base: position 62,952 of record CAVOWQ010000055.1, on the reverse strand, counting down.
GGAGGAGGCGGGATCGGCCGCGCTACTGCATTGGCCTTTGCGCGCGAAGGCGCGCGCGTCGCGGTTGCCGATGTCTCGACTGAAGCCGCCCGCGAAACGGTTGGCCAGGTTAACGCGGCTGGGGGCCAGGCGATATCGCTGTCGGGCGACGTGACCCGCGACGCCGATGTCCGCGCGATGCTCGAGGGGGTGGTCGGCGCGTATGGAAGGCTCGACTGCGCGTTCAACAACGCCGGCATCGCCGGCTGGCACGTCGAAGCGGCTGGCAAGAAGACCGCCGAGTGGTCCGAGGAGGCGTTCGACCGCATGATCGCGGTCAACCTCAAAGGCGTGTGGCTATGCATGCGGCACGAGCTGCCGCAGATGCAGGCCCAGGGCGGCGGGACTATCGTCAACACCGGCTCGATCGCCGGGCTCGTCGGATTGCCGACCTCATCCGCTTATGTCGCCGCCAAGCACGGCGTGCTCGGCCTCACCAAAACCGCCGCGATCGAATATGCGGAGGCCCATATCCGCGTGAACGCGGTGTGCCCGGGCTACATCAAGACCCCGATGACCGAGGAAACCATGCGCCGGCGCGGCGAGGCGATCTTGGCGCAAGTGCCGTTCCACCGCATGGGGACCCCCGAGGAAATCGCTGAAATGGTCGTCTGGCTCTGCTCCGACCGGGCGAGCTATGTCTCCGGCGCCGCCTACAATGTCGATGGCGGCTGGATGGCGATCTGACGCGGGCTACTGCACCACCCTATCGTCGGCGCGCGGGGTGGGTCGTGTTTTTTCCTACGGGTCGAAGGCACCCTTGAACGCAGCCCAAACGGTTCGCTGCGCGTTCATCGCATCGTCGACCGCCGGCACCATGCCGAAGAAAGCATGAATCATGCCCGGATATTCCTTGTACTCGACCGCCACGCCGGCCCGACGCAACGCAGCGGCGTAGCGCTCGCCGTCATCGTGCAGCACGTCGCATTCGGCAGTGACGACAATCGCGGGTGCCACTCCGGCGAGGCTGGCCGCCCTGATCGGCGAGGCGCGCCAATCCTGCGCGTCCTCCGGGCTGCGCAGATAGTGGTCGCAAAACCAAACCATCGCACCCCTGGTCAGGATGCCGTAGCCATTGGCGAATTTCTCATAACTGTCCCCGGTCAGGCCGTAATCGGTAATCGGGTAGACGAGCGATTGCAGCGCCAGTCTCGGGCCGCCGGCATCGCGGGCGAGCAATGCCACGACCGCCGCGAGGTTGGCGCCGGCGCTGTCGCCGTGCACGCCCATTCTGGCCGGATCGGCGCCGAGAGTCTTGGGTATTCGCGCCGACCCATTGAAGGGCAGCCCAGGAATCATCCACCGCCGCAGGGAATTTGTGCTCGGGACCCATGCGGTAATCGACCGACGCGACCAGCGCCCCGACCCCGCCGCAGAGGTTGCGGGCGACAAAATCGTGGGTGTCGAGGCTGCCGATCACGTGGCCGCCGCCATGATAATAGACGATCGCCGGAAGCGGCGCCGCCGCTCGCGGCCAGTAAAGGCGCAAGCGGATGTCGCCGGCGGGGCCGGGGATCATGCGCTCTTCGACCCTGGCGACAGGCAGCGGCTCGGCGTTGCGCGCCCGCGCCGTGGCTTCCATCTGCTCGCGCGCCTCGGTCGGCGTCATCTCCTCGATCGGCCGAAGCTTTGCCTCGGCCATCACCCTCAACACTTCTTGGATCTGTGGATGAAGGCTCGACACTGCGCCCTCCCGACCGTGTTGTCCGCCGGCGTCAGTCTATCACAGTCCCGAAGGTCCGCGGCGTCCCATGTCCGGGTACGGCGTCCCGTCCCGGCGGGTGTAGACGGTGCGACTGCCATCGGATTGAGCAACCATGTCGATATCGGAGTAGTAGGCCGTTTCGCCCGCAATACGGGTCCCGATTTCGAGCACTTGGACATCGGCGTCCGAGCGGTTTTGCAGACAATGCCCGTTGCTGTCTCCGGCCCGGAACCCCGCCGAGTCACCGGCGCGGAGGACCTCTTCACCGCCATCGGTAACCAGCACGACCTCGCCGGAGAGGACATAGACGAACTCGTCGCCACCCGTATGCCAGTGGCGCTGGCTCGACCATGCGCTGGGCGGCAAGCGAAGAAGGTTGACGCCGAATTGCGTCAATCCGGCAGCATCACCGAGTTTGGTTCGCTCACGCGCGCGGCACGGCGGGTCGAACGGGGGCGGGTACAGTGTGCCAACGACGGATGCCAGCGCGGCAACATCGATCCGTTTTTTCATCGATAAGCTCCCCTTGCAGCTTCGATCGCCTAACGGTCCGTGACCGCCATCCCGACCCAATCCCTATTTTGTGGCCTGCTCGGCGGCATGCTTGACGAATTCGTCGAGAGCTTTGGCAGCCGCCGGATTGGACGGCAGTCCGTGTCGTGGGTAAACGTAATTCTGCAGGTACTCGCCCGAGTTGAAGGTGAGCCAGACCTTCCCTTGATCGTCTTGCCAGACGAGCGCCTTCGGCGGCAGGTCGATGGCAAGGGTAGGGGCTTTCTGCATGTTGGGCGTGCCGCCGTGGGGGTTGCCAAATACGACCACGGTCCGGGGCGGCAGCGTCAGTCCGTTCTTCGCCGCGGCGGCGGCGTGATCCAGTTCCGTAAAGACCATCCACCCCTGGTCGGATTTCGCCCTAATCGCCGCCTCGAAGCGTTCTATGGTCTCTTGCACTGAATATTTGCTCGGCATCGTGATGAGTCCGGAGTCGGCCCCATGGCCGCTCTGCGGCACAGACGCCAGCAACACGGCGCCTGCCCAATAAAATGCCCGCCCAGTCATTCCTTCACCCCGCTCTGCAAATAGCAAAAAGTCCGACGCAAGAACGCGCGAGAAATTCGTGACTTGTCAAAGTACTACGATGCCCATCAGCCATGATGTGGCTCGGCCTCTGATCGAAAGCGGGACGGCCGCGGGAACGCGGCGTTTGCGTTCTTTACCCTCGGCTGCACCGTCGGCTTGATCGCCCTTGCGATCGTTATTGGGCTCTTCGTACATGCCATATCCGTGTGGCCGATCGAGTGTTCTGATTCGATGAGGATAGTATCGTGTTACGTTCGACGTCTCGGGGTCGCGAGAAAGGTTGACCATGCGCGAACTCACGATACCGCCAACTTCTGATTGGCGGGACGAAATTTTCACGGTGTTGAAGCGGGCGGAGATCCGGCAGGTGGGCTATGTGCCCGATGCCGGGCATGCGCGGCTCATCGAGCTCTGCCGGGACGACCCGGTGATGCGCGCGGTGCCGCTGACGAGCGAAGAGGAAGGGGTGGCGCTGCTCGCCGGCGCCTGGCTCGGCGGTCAGCGCGGGACCCTATTGATGCAATCGAGCGGCGTCGGCAACTGCGTCAACATGCTGTCGATGACAAAAACCTGCCGCTTCCCGCTGGTAATGCTGGTGACGATGCGCGGCGAATGGGCCGAGTTCAACCCCTGGCAAGTGCCGATGGGGTCGCGTACCCAAGCAGCTCTCGAACTCTGCGATGTCCTCGTCTACCGCGTTGACCGAGCCGAAGATTCCGCCGAGACGGTCGCCGCCGCGCTCGACATCGCCTTCAACGGCGATCTCGCGACGGCGGTCCTGCTGTCGCAGCGGCTGCTCGGTGCTAAACGGTGGGTGAAATGATCTCGAACGGCCCGCATCTCGATCGCCGCGCGGCAATCCGCACCTTGCTCGAAAATCGCGGCGATCTGCTGCTCGTTACCGGGCTCGGCTCGACGACATGGGATGCCGCCTCGGTCTGCGACGAGGATCGCAACTTCTATCTGTGGGGCGCAATGGGTGCGGCGGCGATGGTCGGGCTGGGGCTGGCGCTCGCCCAGCCCAACCACCGCGTCCTCGTCGTCACCGGTGACGGCGAGATGCTGATGGGGCTCGGCTCTCTTGCGACGATCGGCGTGCAGCGGCCCCCGAACCTCGCGATTGCGGTCTTCGACAACGCACACTATGGCGAAACCGGCATGCAGGCGAGCCATACCGCCGAGGGTGTCGAGCTCGTCGCGATCGCACGCGCTTGCGGCTTCAAGGAAACATTCGACATCAACGACGAGCCCGGGTTGCGTGAGTTTTCCGCCTGCATCCGCAATGCAGCCACCGCAGTGTTCGCTCGAGTTGCGATCCACGCCGATGAGCCGCCGCGCGTTCTGCCGGCGCGCGACGGCGTTTTCCTCAAGCACCGATTCCGCCGCGCAATCGGCGCCGAAACTTGACCTTGCCGCGCGCGGCGGGTGTAAATTCGCCAATTGATTCCACCCAAGACCGGAGGAACCTCGTTGTGAGCATCGGATCGCTGCCTCTCGCCCGCTTTACCGTTCTCGATCTGTGTCATGCCCGCGCCGGGCCGACCGCGGTCCGCCAGTTCGCCGACTGGGGCGCCAATGTGATCAAGATCGAGCAGCCGGGCGAGGCGCGAGGCGACGTCACCGGCTCGCGGCGCGACGGCTTCGATTTCCAGAACCTGCATCGCAACAAGCGCAGCCTTACGCTCAACCTGAAGACCGAGGAAGGGAAGGCGATCTTCTTCAAATTGGCGGAGAAGGCCGACGTCATCGTCGAGAATTTCCGCTCCGAGGTAAAATACCGGCTCGGCGTCGATTACGAGTTGGTGAAGAAGGTCAATCCGCGCATCGTCTATGGCAGCATTTCGGGGTTCGGCCAGAGCGGGCCTTACGCGAAGCGGCCGGGGGTCGACCAGATCGCCCAGGGCATGGGTGGGCTGATGTCGATCACCGGCTTGCCGGGGCAGGGCCCGGTGCGGGTCGGCATCCCGATCGACGATCTCTGCGCCGGCCTCTTGCTCGCGCAGGCGATGATGATGGCATTGATCGAGCGCGAGAAGAGCGGCGTCGGGCAATGGGTCCACACCTCGCTGCTCGAAGCGCAGATCTTCATGCTCGATTTCCAGGCCTCGCGCTGGCTAATCGCCGGCGAGGTCGCCAAGCAGGCCGGCAACGACCACCCGACCGGCATTCCGACCGGCGTGTTCCCGACCTCGGACGGGCAGATCAACATCGCCGCCTCGGGCGACCACATGTTCCGCCGCTTCTGCGAGGCGGCCGACGCGATGGCGTTGCTCGGCGACCCCGATTACGCAACCGGTGCACAGCGGTCGAAGAACCGCAAGGCGCTCAACGAGCGGATCGGCGAGATCACCAAGAAGCGCCCCGCCGCCTACTGGGTCGAATTGATGAACGAAGTCGGCGTCCCGTGCGGACCGATCTATACCATCGACCAGACCTTTGCCGACCCGCAGGTCCAGCATCTCGAAATGGCGCGGCCGGTCGATCACCCAAAGCTCGGCGCCATCAAAGTGGTGGGCCAGGCGATCAACATGACCCGCACGCCGGAACCGGAAGAGCTGCGCCCAACCCCCGATCTCGGCCAGCATACCGAAGAGCTATTGCACGAGCTCGGCTACAGCGACAGCGCAATCGCCGAGCTGCGCGCCCGCGAAGTCGTTTAAGGAGCCAAGCCCATGCTCGACCAGCCCATGACCAGCAAGATGATCGCCGAGAAAGACGGGGGGATCGGCCGCCTGATCTTCAACAACCCGTCGCGGCACAATGCGGTCTCGCTCGAGATGTGGGAGGCGGTGACGAATATCATCGACGATTTCGAGCGCGACGAGGCGATCCGGGTCATCGTCGTCAGCGGCGCGGGCGGGCGCGCCTTTGTTTCCGGCGCCGACATTTCCGAATTCAAGGAGAGGCGCGCCTCCGAAGAGGCGGCTGCCGCCTATTCGAAGATTTCGGAAGGCGCGCGGATGCGCCTGCAGGAAACCCTGAAGCCGACCATCGCGATGATCCGCGGCTACTGCATTGGCGGCGGTGTCGGCACCGCGCTCGCCTGTGACATGCGCATCGCCGCCGAGGGCTCGAAATTCGGCATTCCGGCGGCCAAGCTCGGTCTCGGCTACGCCTATGACGGCATCAAGAAGCTGATCGACCTGGTCGGCCCGGCCCATGCCCGCGAGATCTTTTATACGGCGCGCCAGTTCACCGCCGAAGAGGCGTTGCGGATGGGCCTCGTCAATCAAGTCGTGCCGGACGGCGAGCTGGAGGCCTACGTAGACGATTATTGCGTGATGATCGCGGCCAACGCACCGCTGACCGTGCGCGCGGCCAAAATCGCCATCCGCGAGGCGCTCAAGGACGAGTCGGCTCGCGACGTGGCGCTCTGCAAGCGTCTGGTCGACGAATGCTTCGCCAGCCAGGACTACGCCGAAGGCCGCACCGCTTTCATGGAAAAGCGCAAGCCCGCCTTCCAGGGCCGGTGACCCGGCTTGATGCTCGACGAGCAACTGTGTGGTGACGACCCCCTCCCGACCCTGGGCAGCGGCCTCGTGCTGGTCGCCGTCAAGACCGTTGCGCGCCGGCTACGCCGGTGGGCCCGCGGCCAGTCTTGACCGCGCGGGCAGCAACTCGCCCCGGCCTGCCACGCGCCGGCCGCGACCGGGTCGGCTTTCGACAGCAGCTTCCACGGCGGCGTGCAATTGGGGAAAACCTCTCTCGACCTCGATGCGGTGCTGCATCAGGCCGGCGACCGGGTCACCGGCTCGTCTTCCTTCGGCGCCGGCTTCCCGCACATCTTGGGCACGGGAGGGTTCGCAGCTGAGTTATGAATGGAGCCTTATCCCCGACAAGGGCCGCGGCACGGGCGCCCTAGAAACGGCAGCGCTTACGAACGAAGCTGGGGCGCAGGCGCCTCGGATACCGGTGGGGCGCCGTGTCCCTCACGCGGCAGTGCTAATCAGGGCGGGCCCGGCGCATTTCCTTGACGGCGCTCCGCCGTGCTTTCCCCTGCAGCCGCCGCTCCTTGGCGGCGCGGCTGGGTTTGGTTGGCCGGCGCGGAGTTGGCGGCACGGCGGCGCGGCGGATCAGTGCGATCAGCCGGTCTAGCGCGTCCTGGCGATTGCGTTCCTGCGTGCGGTAGCGCTGGGCAATGATGACGATGACGCCGTCGCGCGTCAGCCGATGCCCGGCTAACCGTGCCAGTCTCGCGCGCACCTCTTGCGGGAGCGAGCGCGATCCCGGCAGGTCGAAGCGGAGCTGCACCGCGCTCGACACCTTGTTGACATTCTGGCCCCCAGGACCGGATGCTCGGACAAAGCTTTCCTCGATCTCGCCGTCATCGAGGAACAGATGGCCGTTAATCGGGATCAACATAGCGCTTCACGCCGGATGGCATGGTAGTGTAAGCGTGAGCGTCATTCCGAACGGGTCGCATCGTGACAGCCTGCCGGTGCAGCGGTGCGCCCCTGTGATTTTCAGGAGCCGAGAATGCCTAGTTTGAGTTTCACCGCACCGACGACGGTCGACGAGGCGGTCAGAGCGTTGGCCAGCACTCAGGGCCTGGCAAGGCCTCTCTCGGGCGGGACCGATCTGTTGGTGCAGATGCGCAGCGGACGGATACGTCCCGAGGTGATCGTCGACCTCAAGAGAATTCCTGAGTTGATCGGGATCTGCGAGGAGAGTGATCGCTTTGTTGTCGGCGCCGCGACGCCGGGCACGATGGTCTATGAAAACGAAGCACTCACGAGAGCCTGGCCGGGAATTGTTGAAGGTCTGGATTTGATCGGCTCCGAGCAAATCCAAGGACGCGCCTCGCTCGCCGGCAATCTGTGCAATGCCTCGCCGGCCGCCGATAGCGTACCCGCGCTGATCACCGCGCGCGCAACGGCGGTGATCGCCGGACCCGGCGGAAGGCGTGAAGCCCCGGTCGAGGCCATCGTAACCGGACCGGGCCGGACCTCGCTCGAAAAGGGCGAGTTCATCGTCGAGTTTCATATACCGAAACCAAAGCCCCGTCAGGCGGACGCGTATCTACGCTTTATCCCACGCACCGAAATGGATATCGCGGTTGTCGGGTGCGCCGTCAATGTGACCCTGGACGCGGCCGGCCTCTGCACCGATGCCCGCGTCGTGCTCGGCGCGGTGGCGCCGACGCAGATCGTTTGCGATGAGGCTGCCAAAGCGCTGATCGGGCACCGGCTCGACGAGCCAACATTGGCGGCGCTCGATGCCGCGGCGGGGCGTGCCTGCAACCCGATCACCGACAAACGCGGCACCATCGAATATCGGATCAAGGTCGCCGGCGTCTTGGCACGCCGGGCGGCCGCAATCGCCTTTGAACGCGCTGCTAAGCGCTAGGAGACTGCCCATGGCCAAAACCCACGTATCGACGATCATCAACGGCGAACCGGTCGAATACCTGTGCGAACCGCAGCAGACTATGCTTGACGTGCTGCGCGACGAATTGAACCTGACCGGCAGTAAAGAAGGCTGCAGCTCCGGCGATTGCGGCGCCTGCACCGTCATTGTGGACGGCAGCATCGTCTGCTCGTGCCTGATGCTCGGTGCCGAGGCCGAAGGCCGCAAGATCCAAACGATCGAGGGTATCGCCGAGGGCGACAAACTGCATCCGGTGCAGCAGAAATTCCTCGAACATGCGGCTCTGCAATGCGGCTTTTGCACCCCGGGCTTCATCGTCGCGGCGAAGGCGCTGCTCGACCAGAACCTGAACCCGACCGAGGAAGAGACGCGGTACTGGCTGGCCGGCAATCTTTGCCGCTGCACCGGCTATGACAAGATCGTCCGCGCGGTGCTCGACGCCGCGGCGGTGATGCGAGCGGAGGGCGCGCGATGAGTTACCTCGACAAGGACGCCCTGAAGGTCGTCGGCACCCGGCCGATCCGTCCCGACGGGGTCGACAAGGTAACCGGCCGCGCCAATTTTGGCGCCGACATGAAAATGCCGGGCATGTTGTGGGGCAAGATCAAGCGCAGCCCGCATGCCCACGCCCGGATCATCTCGATCAACACCGACAAGGCGATGGCATTGCCCGGGGTCAAGGCCGTGACGACGCGAGCCGATTTTCCCGACATCCCGCCGGATAAGCGCACCATCGGCGCTATGCCGCACAATCTGTGGGACCTGTCGCGCAACTGCATGGCGAAAGGCAAGGCGCTCTACGAAGGTCATGCGGTGGCTGCAGTCGCCGCCACCTCGCCGGCGATCGCCGAGCAGGCGCTCGACCTGATCGAGGTTGAATACGAGGTATTGCCGCACGTGATGGATGTCGAAGCGGCAATGGCGCCCGATGCGCCGCTGTTACACGAGGACATCTTTACCGCGGGGGTCGAGCCTAAGCCGAGCAAGCCGTCGAACGTCTCAAAAATGGTTCGCTTTGCGAAGGGCGATGTCGAGGCCGGGTTCGCCGAAGCCGAAATCGTCATCGAGCGGCGCTACACGACAAAACCCGTGCACCAGGCCTATATCGAGCCGCATGCCTGCGTCGTCTCGGTCGCAGCTGACGGGCAAACGACGATTTGGAGCTCGAGCCAGGGCCAGTTCATGGTCCGCGCCTACACCTCGCGGATCGCCGGCGCTGAGGATAACGCAGCCATCCGCGCGATCCCGGCGGAGATAGGCGGCGGCTTTGGCGGCAAGACGATCATCTATCTCGAGCCGGTCGCCTATATGCTGTCGAAGAAGTCGGGTCGGCCCGTCAAGATCGTGATGAGCCGTGAAGAGGTGTTCCGAGCGACCGGGCCGACCTCGGGCGCCGTCGTCGAAGTCAAGATGGGCGCCAAAAAGGACGGCCGGATCACCTCTGCCAAGGCCGTGCTCAAATACCAATCGGGGGCGTTTCCGGGTTCGCCGGTCCAACAAGGCTGCATCTGCGGACTTGCGGTCTACGACCTGCCCAACGCCGAGGCGATCGGCTACGACGTCCTCAGCAACCGCCCCAAGGTTGCCGCCTACCGGGCCCCCGGCGCGCCGATCGGCTCGTTTGGGGTCGAAAGCTGCATCGACGAGCTGGCGCGCGAGCTCGGCATCGACCCGCTCAAGATGCGGGAGATCAACGGCGCCAAAGACGGCACCAAGGCAGCGCACGGCCCGACCTGGAACAACATCGGCTACATGAAGACCGTCGAGGCCGCGAAAGCTCACCCGCAGTTGAGCGTGCCGCTCGGGCCCAACCAGGGGCGCGGCATTGCCTCGGGCTACTGGCACAATGCCGGCGGTGAATTCGAGCGCCGCCTGCCACGTCAACGAGGACGGCACGGTGACGGTCACGGAAGGTCATCCCGACATCGGCGGCTCGCGCGCCTCTATGGCGATGATGGTGGCCGAGGTGCTCGGCGTCCCGTTCGAGAGGGTCCGTCCGGTCGTCGGCGACACGACGGCGATCGGCTTCAGCGCCTCGACCGGAGGCAGTCGCGTCACCTTTGCCGGCGGCATGGCGGTAACGCAAGCGACGCAAAAGGTCGTCGAGGAACTGAAGAAGCGCGCAGCGATCATTTGGGATATCAGCCCCGAAGCGGTCGAGTGGAAGGACGGAAAAGCGTTTCCGGCCGGCCCCAATGCCGGCAGCTTCGAGCCGCTCGATCTGGCCGCCATCGCCGCGAAGGCGGCGCGCACCGGCGGCCCGATCAGCGCCGAGGTGCAGATCAACGCGCAAGGCCAGGCGCCGGGCTTTACGACCCATATCTGCGATGTCGAGGTCGACAAGGAGACCGGTCACGTCAAGATCCTGCGCTATGCCGCGATCCAGGATGTCGGCCGCGCGATCCATCCCTCTTATGTCGAGGGACAGATGCAGGGCGGTGTGGCGCAAGGGGTTGGCTGGGCCCTGAGCGAGGAATACATCTACGACAAGGATGGCCGCCTCGAAAACCCGGGCTTCCTCGACTATCGCGTGCCGGTCGCTTCGGACATGCCAATGATCGACACGGTCATGATCGAGCTGCCAAACCCGCGCCATCCGTTCGGCGCGCGGGGTGTCGGCGAGGTGCCGATCATCCCGCCGATGGCGGCAGTCGCCAACGCGATTGCCGATGCCACCGGCATCCGTCTGCGCGACTTGCCGATGTCGCCGCCGCGGCTGCTGGCCGCGCTCGACGAAGCGGAGCCGATGCGCGCAGCGGCAGAGTAGGTGTCATTGCGAGGAGCGAAGCGACGAAGCAATCTCGATCCGGAATACTCCTGGCCCGAGATTGCTTCGCTTCGCTCGCAATGACAGCGTCTAAGCTTAGAACGGGAGTAAGGTTTGCATGACGTATATGCCGAAGGAATTGCAGAAGGTCGTCGGGACCCGTCCGATCCGCCCGGACGGGGTCGACAAGGTCACCGGCCGCGCCAACTTCGGCGCCGATATGGTGATGCCGGGCATGCTGTGGGGCAAAGTCAAGCGCAGCCCGCACGCTCATGCGCGGATAATGTCGATCAACATCGACAGGGCGCTAACGCTGCCCGGCGTCAAAGCCATCGTGACCTCGGGCGACTTCCCGCCGATCGCTTCGGAAGAAGCCTTTGTCGGCGAGGGGCCGATGAACTTCCGCGACCTGTCGAGCAACTGCATGGCGCGGGGCAAGGTGCTCTATGACGGCCACGCCGTGGCGGCGGTGGCGGCGACATCGCCGTCGATCGCCGAGGAAGCTTGCGAGCTGATCGAGGTCCAATACCACGTGCTGCCTTACGTCATCGATGTCGAAGAGGCGATGAAACCGGACGCACCTGTGCTCCATGACGACCTCTTCACCCAGGGCGTCGAGCCCAAGCCGACGCACGCCTCCAACGTTGCCAAGGTCGTCGCCTTCACCAAGGGCGACGTCGACGCCGGGTTCCGCGACGCCGATGTCATCATCGAGCGGCGTTATTCGACCCAGCCGGTGCACCAGGCTTACATCGAACCGCATGCCTGCGTCGTGTCGGCCGCGGCCGACGGACAGTGCACGATCTGGAGCTCGAGCCAGGGCCAGTTCATGGTGCGCGCCTATTGCGCCAAGCTGCTCGGCATCGACATCTCCGACATTCGCGCAATCCCGGCCGAGATCGGCGGCGGCTTTGGCGGCAAGACGCTCGTCTATCTGGAGCCGGTCGCCCTGGCGCTGGCGAAGAAGACGGGACGGCCGGTCAAGATGGTCATGAGCCGCGAGGAGGTATTCCGCGGCACCGGGCCGGCAGCCGGCTGCGTCGTCGAGGTCAAGATCGGGGCCAAGAAGGATGGAACGCTGACCGCCGGCGAGGCCGTGCTCAAATATCAGGCCGGCGCCTTCCCGGGTTCGCCAGTCGGGCCGGGCTGCATGTGCGCGTTTGCGATGTACGACATCCCGAACGCCAAGGTCACCGGCTACGATGTCGTGTCAAATCGCCCAAAGGTCGCCGCCTACCGCGCCCCCGGCGCGCCGAACTCGTCTTACGGCGTCGAGAGTTGTCTCGACGAACTGGCCGATCAGCTCGGCATCGACCCGTTGGCATTGCGCGAAAAGAACGCGGCCAAGGACGGCGTCAAGGCGTTGCACGGCCCGACCTGGCAGAACATCGGCTATGCCCAGACCGTCGAAGCCGCCAAGAACCATCCGCATCTGAAGGAGAAGCTCGGCCCCAATCAGGGCCGCGGCATCGCCTCGGGCTTCTGGTTCAACATCGGCGGCGAGTTCGAGCGCCGCCTGCCACATCAATGAGGACGGCACCGCCGTCGTCGTGTCGGGAAACCCGGATATCGGCGGCTCGCGCGCCTCGATCGGGATGATGGCCGCCGAGGTTCTGGGTATCCCCGTTGAAAAGGTCCGTACGATCGTCGGCGACACCAGCTCGATCGGCTTCTCGTTCCTGACCGGCGGCAGCCGCGTCACCTTCGCGACCGGCATGGCGGCGACGCAGGCCGCTGAGAAGGTCGTCGAGGAGCTCAAAAAACGCGCCGCGATGATCTGGGACATCCCCGCCGACGCGGTCGAATGGAAGGACGGCAAGGCCTACCCGGCTGGCCCCAACGCCGGCAGCTTCGAGCCGTTGCCGTTGGCCGAGATCGCGCTCAAATCGGGGCGGACCGGCGGGCCGATCAGCGCCGAGGTGTCGATCAACGCGCAGGGCGCGGGGCCCGGCTTTGCGACGCATATCTGCGACGTCGAGGTCGACAAGGAGACGGGGCAGGTCAAGATCCTGCGCTACACCGCGGTCCAGGATGTCGGTCGCGCCATTCACCCGAGCTACGTCGAGGGCCAGATCCAAGGCGGCGTCACCCAGGGGATCGGCTGGGCGCTCAACGAGGAATACATCTACGACAAGAACGGCCGGCTCGATAACCCGGGCTTCCTCGATTACCGCGTGCCGGTCGCCTCCGACTTGCCGATGATCGAGGCGGTCATGGTCGAGAACGCGAACCCGCGGCACCCGTTCGGTGCCCGCGGCGTCGGCGAGGTGCCGATCGTGCCGCCGATGGCGGCGGTCGCCAATGCGATCGCCGACGCGATCGGAGTGCGCATGCGCGACCTGCCGATGTCGCCGCCGCGGCTGCGCGCCGCGATCGACTCGCAGGAACCGGTGCGGCGGGCGGCGGAATAGCCTAGCCATGGCTCGTCATTGCGAGGCGCCGCAGGCGCCGCGGCAATCTCGGCGGCGAGATTGCTTCGCTGCACTCGCAATGACATCGTTGGCGCAGGAGCGCTGACAGTGCCGCGCGTCCATTTCTCGGGCCAGGCCGCCCGCCGGTTCACCGGCGGCGCGACCGAGCTCGAGGTGGAGGCGGACACCTTCCGTCGGATGGTTCTCGAGCTCGACCGCCGCTTCCCCGGCCTCGGCCGCCAGATCGACGAGAGCATGGCGGTGGCGATCGACGGCGAGATCTTCCAGGACGCCTACCTCGCCCCGCTCAACCCCGACAGCGAAATCTACCTGATCCCCAAAATCGGCGGCGGCTGAACCGTGATGCAGCAGGTTCGCGAATTCGAGAGCGACGAACTCTTCGAGATGGCGAACCTGTTCCCGCGAACGACAGGGCTGCCGATGACCGTGTGGGTCAGCCCTCGCGGGAACGCGCCATGACGTCCGGGTCAAGGTCAACGTGACCCACGGCGACCAGATGAACATCGCGAACACGGCCGTCGTAGGAGTCGCCAACTCCGCACATCGCGGGCCAATTGTCGTCGAGCGATGAGCAGGCGGTCTTCGAATGGGTGGCGCTGAACGCCGATGCCCTCGTCGATTGGGAAGGTCGGATCGACATGATCCAACTGGGCCAGCAATTGAAGCAGATCCCATCGTGACAACCCGGCGCTCCGTCGCGCCGTAAATCTGTCCCGGTCCAGGACACCAGATCGAGGAGAGCATGGCGGCGGCGATCGATGGCAGGTCTTCCAGGACGCCTACCTGGCCCGCTCAAGCCCGATAGCGAGATCTATCTCATCTCGAATATCGGCGGCGGCTAAAGGCCGCGCCTAACCTACGATCATTCCTCCGGACCCCAAGCTTGCGCAGCCCGGCAAAATAGATGTCCTCGTATAACCTGCGCATCTCGGGCGGGCCCCAATAGCCCGTGACCCGCATATCGGCGATCGTCGGGACCCAGGCCTTGTCGCTGAGCCGGTAGGTTTCGGCAAGCAAAGGAGCACCACGTTCGGGTTCGCCTTTGAGGGCATAGGCGGAACCGAGAAAGGAATAGATCGTAGGGAACGTGGGAAGCATGCCTCGCGCCTTCTCAAACCACGGAATGGCTTCGTCGGTGCGGAATTGCAGGAGGCAGATGAGCCCGATCCGAAAATACCAGTAACCGATGAGGGGATCGCGGGGGCTGAGCCGCATGGCTTGCTCATGCAACCAAATGGCCTCCTCCATGGACCCGGTCCAGAACTTGCACCAGCCGAGACCGGCGAAGGCGTCAGCCCAGTTGCGATTGGACGCTGATGGCGATCTCATATTCGGGGATCGCCTCTTCGTTGCGACGCACGACGCGCAGGAGTTCGGCGCGTGCGCAACGGACACGCGGGTTGCGGGGTGCAGCCAATAAGGCTTGCGATATCAGCGTCTCCGCACGCGCAAGATCCGCTGCTCCGGTATCGGTCATGTGGTCGAGCACGCGGTTGGCAAGCGCAGCCGCCAACAGGCTCTTCGCCTCGACTGAGTGAGTATTCAGCGTCAACGCGCATTCAAAGAAGCCGATCGCCTCGGCGTATTTGTCCGGGGTCGGCGACTTCCAAGATGCCGCGCGTCCCCGCAGGATGTAGTCGAGCGCGTCGGGGCGCTCGGTCGGCCGAGCCGCTTCCGCGCCGATCAGCTCGATATCGAGCGCGACCGCGATCCGGCTCGTGATCTCGTTCTGCAGGGCGAATAGATCGCCCGTGTCGCGGTCGAACCGCTCCGCCCACAGGTGGGCACCCGTCTGCGCGTCGATCAGCTGGGCGTTGACGCGGAGCTGGTTGCCGAAACGTCGAACGCTTCCCTCCAGCACATACCGCACACCCAGTTCCTGGCTGATCTGCCTGGCGTTGACCGCCACGGCCTTGTAAGTGAATGCGGTGTTGCGGGAGATCACGAACATGCCGTCGATCCGAGACAAATCGGTCGTCAGATCGTCGACGAGACCATCCGCAAAATACCCCTGTTCGGGATCACCGCTCAGATTGGTGAACGGCAGCACGACGATCGAAAGGCGTGGCCTCTGGGGTGCGCTGCCAAGTCCGCGGGCGCTGGGGGCGGCCGTCACCGCCGCTGTAAACCGATAGCCGCGCGCAGCCACCGTCTGAATGCCGCTTTCCTCGGATCGCCCGTGATCGAGTACCCGGCGAAGCGCCGAGATCTGGACGGTCAGGTTGGCGTTCTCGACAACGGTCCGCCTCCAGACCGCCGCCATGATCTCCTCCTTCGAGATGAGCTCGCCAGGCCGCTCGACCAGTACGCTTAAAACATCGAGCGCTCGGAGTCCGATTGGTACCGGAACGAAAACGCCACGTTCATTGCGCCGAGACAGACCCTCGCCCTGCCGATCCAGGCGAAATTCCTCGAACAGGAAAATGTCGGCCGTGGCGCGCACGCCCGTCTCCCGTGTTCCTGCCGCCAGCTCGTTTAGGCAAAGCGCAGCCTCGCTGACGGTTCTAGGGCGGATCTTGGAACGTCTTGCGCGGATCCCAAAACTTTTTTGGGGCGTTTTTGAATTTTTTTATGCCCGCTTTGTAGCTCCATACGCGTCACCCCCTGCACTCTCGGCCATGAGCGCATGCCGAGCGAGAGCATGCGGCTTTGCGATGGGAGGTTGATGTGTTGCTCACGCCGACGCGGGCGCTCAGGAGCGCGTTTTTACTTGCGTCATCGCTGGTCTTACCGACAATTGCGGAAGCGGCGACGGTGGGTAATCCGCTGTGTCCCGGCGAGGACGTATTGTTCAATCCCGGCAATGGGCAAGACATCGTCGTACCAAAGGGCTTCGCTGTGTCGGTCTTCGCCTCAGGCCTGAATTTTCCGACCATAGCGTTTAGGGGCAATTCGCAGCACTTCGAGGTTTATGTGCTGGAATCCGGCGTCTTTCCGACCAGCCGGTGCAACGATGGGGTTGCATGGCAATCAAAAGGACTGCCAGGCAATCCGTTTACCCCTGATATCCGGGTCTTCGATCAGGGCACCAAATTACTGCGCACTCTCGGCAAATCGCCCGATGCATCCACCGAGACCGCCAACGCCTTCAGCCCCAAGGAGGTGGTCGATATCGCGTTCGAAAATGGGTCGGCGGGAGGACGGCTGTTCGCCACGGACAATGCCTCGGATGGCGGGCGCATCGTAACCGTCGACCCGACGACTGGGAAAGTGGTCCCGCTCATCACACCGGCTGCCCGCCGGTCCGACGGGCCAGTTGGCGTTTCAAGGCGGGTGGATCTACTGGGGGGCTGGGGCCACGACGAACAGCGGCGTCCTCAGCAAATCTGATGGCGGTCCCTTCGGGCAGCCCGACATTCCGTGCCAGGACATCACACTCAGCCAGAACGTGATCAACTCGGGCGGCGGGATTTTTACCAGCGGCTACTCGTTGTTCGGTCACACGAATGCCGGCGGAATTGTGTCGGCTTTCTTCGATGCCACGATCGGCAAGGCTCGGCCGGGCGTCTGCAACGGTGCGATCCTGCGGGCACCACTGAGCAACTTGAACAAGATCGAGGCGTTCTCATGGGGCTACCGCAACGGCTATGCCATTCGGTTCGCGCCCTATGATCACGCCTTGTCGGGAGGGCTGCTCGTCGGTGAGAACGGCGCAGATGACGCCGGCGCCAGACCCTCCAACAATGCTCCGGACGCGCTGCATCTGGCCCGTCAGAACCCCGATGGCACGCCCGATTATCACGGCTGGCCCGATAGCTATGGTTTCCTGTCGGCGAGCCAGGCCCTCTTCAATCCGATCGGCGGGCCGGCGGAGGATCTCTGCGTGTTCGACGCCTCCAACCCGCCCAGCAATTGTACGCCGGCGAGCCTTGCGCAGATCCTGACGGAAAATGCACCTATCCGCGATGTTCTGGCTGGCCCGCCGCAGCCGATCACCGCGCCACTGGCGATCGAGGCGGCTCACGCGTCCTTCACCGCGATCGACTTCGTGCCCAAATCCTTTGCGCGCGGGCCGGTTCAGGAGGGCGCCGCACTCTACACCCTCGAAGGCGATTTTGGCTTCTCGGCGGCGAATGCCAGCGCCCCGGCACCTGAGGTCGGGCACGAGGTCAAGCTGATCAACTTCGCCGGCGGATGGGATCAGCCGCTCGCTCTGAACGTCCAGCGCTTCGCGCACAACAAGACCTTCGAGGAGGCTTTCCCGGACGGCATCCGCGGGTTCAACCGGCCGACCAATGTCCGCTTCGGTCCCGATGGCTGCGCCTATGTCGCAGATTACGGTGCGGTCCGCGATTTCGGGCGGTCTGACCCCGACGCGGGTTTCAAGAACCCGGCCGACGCCGCGCTGGTGCAGATCCCCGGCACCGGCGTGATCTGGAAGATCTGTGCACAGTAAGGAGGCTGCAGACTGGCCGACGCTCGAGGTGGCGGCGAACAATTTTCCACCGCCTGATCCTCCAGCTCGATCGGCGCTTTCCCGGTGCCACTCTCAACTGCAAAGCGAAAGTCGCCTGGTTCCCAAGACATGTGGTGGCTGAGCCAGCGACAATTTGCGCGGCCACGCTCGGCAGCAACATTGGACATCGAGCAGCAAAAAATAACCGAGGTCGGCCCGGCGTTAATTTGACTATCGTTTTATTAGTCTGGCCGGGGTTCTGCCTAATTTCTTGATCACGATCTTTACCTAAGAAAAAAGGTTAAGGATCGCTTCAGGCATCTCCGACGTTTGTCACCTTTAGGGTTGAGAACACGGAGCAGCGGTGATGGTCGAGGCGGTCTGGGGACGTTTTCTCCCGATCGGTCGACGCCGTCAGCGCGACCCGGGGCGATGGATTCACCGGCTGCTTCGCGTCGTCGCGATGCTGCGCTGGGCCGCGGCACTCGCGGTGTGTTTTCTGCTGGGCTGGGGCGTCGCGACGGAGGCCCGGACCTCATACCTGCAGTCACGTTTGCTTTCGCGCTGGGCCGCGAGCATGAAGTTCACGGTTCGGCCCGGTCCCAGCGAGGACATCCGCTTTCCCAAATCGGGGCCTTACGACGAGCGGCTCGGCTATGCGCAGCTGCCGTCGTTTATCGAAGCCCTCAGCGCCCACCATTTCGCCGTCGCGCAGCAAGCACGCTGGTCGCCGCCGCTGGAGCGGTTTGTCGACCAGGGCGGGTACCCGATCTACGGCGAAAAATCGCGGGCCGGGGTGGAACTGCTCGACCGCGACCAGAACCCGCTCTACCAGGCGAGCTATCCAGACCGGGCTTACCAGGATTTCTCCTCGATCCCGCCGCTCGTGGTCGACAGCCTGCTGTTCATCGAGGATCACGACCTGCTCGATCTGCAAGACCCCGAGCGCAATCCGGCCGTCGAATGGGGCCGGTTCATGCTTGCCGTCGCAGGACGGATCGCTAGCGTCGTCGATCGCCGCTTCAGGGAAGGCGGCGCCAGCACGCTCGCCACGCAGATCGAAAAATTTCGGCATTCGCCGGGAGGCCGCACACCCGGCATCGCCGAAAAATTCCGTCAAATGGTCACAGCCTCGACGCGCGCCTATCGCAACGGCCGGGAGACGGCTGCAGCTCGGCGCGACATCGTGACGACCTATCTCGAATTCGACACCACTCGGGTCGCGGCCGGGTTACGGCGAAATCATCGGCGTCCCCGAAGCTCTGTGGATCTGGTACGGAACCGATCTCGCCGAGGCGAACCGGGTGCTGGCCAGACCGGCCACAACCAGGGCTCAATGGGCGCGCAAGGGCGAGGTTTATCGGCAGGTCCTCGGCCTGCTGCTCGCTAACCGCCGGCCGGCCTATTATTTGAACGGCGACGGAGCCGCTCTCGCGGCCTTGACCGACGGATATCTTCGCCTGCTCGCCGGGGCGGGGATCATCGACCCGGCGCTGCGCGACGCCGCGCTCGCGGCCAAGCTGCATTTCCGCACTCAGTTGCCGCCTCCGGCCGCGGTCTCATTCGTCGGAAACAAGGAAACGGACCGCCTGCGAGCCGAGCTGGTGACGGCGCTCCACCTGCCGGACCTCTATACACTCGACCGGCTCGATGTGACCGGGTATGGGACGGTCGATACGGCCGCCCAGAAGCGGGTCACCGATGTGCTGGAACGGCTCGGCGATCCCGCTTACGTCAGATCGCTGGGGCTCGTGGGCCACGATCTGCTCGGTGGAGAAAAGCCCGGTAGGCTCGCCTGGAGCGTCGTACTTTACGAGCGCGGCGCCGAGCGCAATTACCTGCGCATCCACGCGGACAGCCTAAACTCGCCTTTCGACATCAATTCCGGGGCAAAGCTGATCCTCGGCTCGACCGCCAAATTGCGCACCACTCGTCACCTATCTGAACATCGTCGACGAGTTGCACCGCAAATTGGGGCCGCTGCCGCGGCGCGATCTGGTGGCGATGGCGAGCGGCGAAGAACGACCCGCTAACCGCATGGGCGGCGAGCTATCTCGCCAAAACCGGTGATCGCGGCCTTCAACCGATGATCAACGCCGCGATGCGACGCCAATATTCGGGCAGTCCTTCGGCATTCTTCACCGGTGGCGGGGTGCACGCCTTCGCCAATTTCGAGAAATGGGAGGATCATTCCAATCCGACTGTGGTCGAGGCCTTCGAGCACTCGATCAACAACTCCTTTATCCGCATCATGCGCGACATCGTCCTCTACTACCGGGCGCAGAGCGGGGTAGAGACCGAGAAGCTGCTGTCCGACACCGACGACCCGAACCGGGAAGCCTATCTGCAGCGGTTCGCCGATCAGGAGGGACGCCGCTATCTCAGCCGGTTCTGGAACGACTACAAGGGTCTGACGCCGCAAGGGGCGTTGGACCAGCTGGCGCGCCGGACGCGCCCGGCAGCGCGGCAGCTGGCCGTCGTCTACCTCACCGCGCGGCCCGAAGCGAGCCGGGCCGAGCTCGGCGATTTTCTCGCGCACCACTTGCCGGCGTCATCGGTCGATGACGACGAGCTCTGGGATTTGTGGAGGGAGTATGGGCCCGGCCGCTTTTCGCTGCAGGACCGGGGCTACATCGCGGGTGTTCATCCGCTCGAGCTGTGGCTCGTCGCCTATCTCCAGGACCATCCGGATGCGCCCCGCAACGAGGTGCTCGAGGCGAGCGCGGGTGTCCGGCAGGACGTGTATGGCTGGCTCTTCAAGAGCCGCAACATGCACAAACAGAACACGCGCATCCGCACCCTGCTCGAGGAGGACGCATTCGACCGGATCCTGCAGGATTGGCGACGGCAGGGCTATCCCTTCGGACATCTCGTGCCGTCATACGGCAGCGCCATCGGCAGCTCGGGCGACCGGCCGGACGCGCTCGCCGATCTGATGGGCATCATCCTGAATGACGGTGTGCGACAGCCGAATGTCGACCTTCAGCGGCTGCGTTTCGCGGCGGACACACCGTATGAGACCGACATGACGCTCAAACCCGAGCCGCAGCGGGTCATGGCTCCCGAGATCGCAAAGACCGTGCGGCAGGCGTTGATGGGGGTCGTTATGGAAGGGACGGCCACGCGTTTGCGCGGGGCTTACCATGCACCGGACGGAACACTGCTCCCGGTCGGCGGCAAGACCGGCACCGGCGACAATCGCCTGGACCGCTTTGGCCGCGGCGGCCGGTTGATCTCGCAGCGCGTCGTCGACCGCACCGCCACCTTTGTGTTCTTTTTGGGCGATCGCTTCTTCGGCACGATCACCGCTTATGTCCCCGGCGCGATCGCCGGCAGTTACCATTTCACCAGCGCTCTGGCCGTGCAACTGCTGAAAGCCCTCGAACCGCAGCTCGAACCGCTCCTCGAAGAACCGGCGGGCGAAGCTGCGCCGATGCCTATCAGCGAAGACCGCCCGCCGTCATCCGGCTGCGGAGGAGCAGCGAAGGTAGCGCCGACTAGGACGCCGACTGAACGCTTAAGACGACCGAGCGACGCTTTGCAGCAGGTCGGTCTTGCGGTTCAGCGCCATCACGAGACCGTCGACGCCCTCGCGCCGCAGAATCGAATAGAACTCCGACCGATGCACCGCCAGCTGGCTGATTGTGCCATCGAGGTACACATCGGAGATCTGCCAGGAGCCCTGATCTGGGCGCATCAGGTAATCGAGCTTCGTCGTCTCCCCATTCGATTTGACGATCTTCGTTTGCACCATGATATTACCGCCGGTTGGCCGCTCGCCGGTGACTTGCAGTTGTTGCCCCGAATAGCTGTCGAACTGATCGGCATAAGTGGCCGTCACATAATGCGCAAACGCCGCTTGCACTCGTTGCTGTTCCGCCGGAGGGAGGGTCTCCCAGGCCGGACCGACGGCGAGCCGGGTCATCAAGGGGAGGTCGAAGGTACGGCCGACGACCGGCGCCAGCTTGGCGTAACGTCCGCTTTCCCCGAGCATTCGACCTTGCTGCATGTTGGCGAGCAAGACATTGTAAAAGCTTTGCACCGAGTCCCCGGGGTTAGAAACCGCAGCCGAGCCGGGCGTGGATAGGCCGACGGCGACAAGCAGCGCTAGGCAAAGGCTCGCAATTTTGCCCCTCCAGTCATCTCGCAGGTTCGGACCAGCCATATCTTCGTCTCCTCATCAGCTTACACTTCCCCCCTCCCGCTGAGCCCGAGATTTACCCCTGCGCCCTCGGGACTCCTTAAGGAGGGTGGGACTTGTCGTTGCCCGATGCAACCCAGGTCACATGAAAGTTTTTCCGCTTTGCACAAAGGAGATCACGAACAGAACCGAAGAGGATCAACAGCTTGGGCCCATTCAACAGGCGACTATCCCAAAATTGCCACCACGGATCAGAGATCATGGCATCGCTGAATACGCTAGATACCGCTTAAAATCTCAACCTTCTGGACTCAAACCAGGATTTGAAACCGCCGACTGAACGATTCCCGCCGACTCGATGCCTGGTCTCCGTATAATTACCCGGGGTACCAGACCAGTACCTCGGGTAATCCATGGTACTATTCTAACCGGGGTATGGCTACGCCTACAATTACCCGAGTTACAACTACTACGCCGGATCACCGTTTCCGTCGTCGAGGGCGTATTGGGATCCCTACGTCGCCTTGCGCCCCTATTCGGACAACGCAGGTCCGAAGGCCAGCGGTCACGGCAGTCCCTAGTCTCGATTACCGCTTAGTGGTTCCTCGGGCTGGCAATCGGCCGGCCCGGAGGCCCACGCGCTCCCGCTCAAAGCTGTGCTGATCCAGGGCAGCTCAGACGTCGAGTGAGCACCCGCTTCATTGGACCGGCGTCCTGAGTTATTCATGGCGGGGAAAGCGCGGGAAGGTCATGGCAGCAACCCAGCGGATCGAGGATTATGCGCTGATCAGCAACTGCGCTACGGCGGCGCTGGTCGGGCGCAACGGATCAATCGACTGGCTCTGTCTGCCGCGATTCGATTCGGCAGCCTGTTTTGCAGCGCTTCTCGGCGAGCCCGAGCACGGACGTTGGGTGGTCGCGCCGGCCGATCCCTCCCGCCGGGTCGAGCGCCGTTATCTCAACGGCTCGCTGATCCTCGTGACAATGTTCGAAACTGCCGGGGGTGCTGTCGAGGTGGTCGATTTTATCGGCCTGCGGCACGGGTTCTCGGACATCGTCCGGCTCGTCCGGGGGTTGCGTGGCCGCGTCCTGATGCAGACCGAATTCATCCTGCGTTTCGACTACGGTGCCGTGGTGCCGTGGGTCGAGCGGCTGCCGGAGGGCGGGATATCGGCCATCGGCGGCCCTGAAAGAGTGGTCTTGCGCACGCCGGTCCCGCTCCGCGGCGAGGATCTGAAGACTGTCGGTGAATTCGACGTCAGCGCCGGTGAGACGATCCCGTTCGTCATGAGCTATGGGCCCTCCCATCTTCCGCGGCCGCAGCCGATCGATGCAGAGCAGGCCTTGCGCAGGGTCGAGACCTTCTGGCGGCGATGGTCGTCACGGTGCTCTCCCGCCGGTCCTTGGACCGAGGCCGTTAAAGGCTCTCTGGTCGCGCTGAAGGGCCTGACCTTTAGCGCAACTGGCGGAATTGTCGCGGCGGCGACCACCTCGCTGCCCGAGCAGATTGGCGGCTCGCGAAATTGGGATTACCGATACTGCTGGCTGCGCGACACGACCTTCACGCTGCTGGCTTTGATGCATGGCGGGTTTTACGACGAGGCCCGCGCATGGCGGGATTGGTTGCTGCGGGCCGTCGCAGGCAGCCCCGACCAACTGCAAATCATGTACGGGCTTGGGGGTGAGCGGCGGCTGACGGAGTGGGAGGTGCCATGGCTGTCCGGGTACGAAGGCTCGCGGCCGGTACGGATCGGCAATGCCGCGGTGCAGCAGACGCAACTCGATGTGTATGGCGAGGTCCTCGATGCCCTGTATGTGGCCCACTGCCATGGTCTGCCAACGGTTGATCGGGTGGTTGCAATCGGCAACAGTGTTCTCGGTCACTTGGCGCGAATCTGGCGGCAGCCTGACGAGGGTATTTGGGAAGTTCGCGGGCCGCCGCAGCACTTCACACATTCCAAGGTAATGGCATGGGTCGCCTTCGACCGGGCCGTCAAAATTCACGAACAAGTCGGCGAGCAGGCGGGCGGCGCGGGTGAGATCAAGGGCTTGCGGCAGATACGCGACGAGATTCACCAGGATGTCTGCGAGCGTGGATTTGATCAGGATCTCGGCAGCTTCGTCCAAGCCTACGGGTCAAAATCGCTCGACGCGAGCCTCTTGCTGCTGCCGCTCGTCGGCTTTCTTCCTCCGACCGACCCGCGCATCGTCGGAACCGTCAAGGCCATCGAACACCGGCTTTTCGTCGACGGTTTTGTCATGCGTTACGACACCGGCGAAGGGGTCGACGGCCTGCCTCCCGGGGAGGGGGCCTTTTTGGCCTGCAGCTTTTGGCTGGCCGACAACTATGTCCTGCAAGGACGCGTCGACGAGGCTCGCCAGCTTTTCGAGCGCCTGCTGTCTTTGCGCAACGATGTCGGACTTCTCGCAGAGGAGTTCGACCCGCGCCTCTCTCGGCAGGTCGGAAACTTCCCGCAAGCCTTCTCGCACGTGGCGCTGGTCAACACCGCCTACAACCTGACCCGTGCGCAGGGACCCGCGCAACAGCGCGCCGACCGTCGCAGGGCGAGGCATCACCTCGCTTCATGAAATTACGGGAGGTGCCCTCACCCGCCTCGCTACGCTCGGCACCCTCTCCCGCCGATACACACCGCGGGAGGGGGGGACCAAGCCCAACGGGCTGGGTGGGTGAGGCTTACTTGCCCAGTGCCTTGGACAAGGCGGCGGCACAGTGGCCAACGGCGCGGCGGGCGGCGCCGATCAATCGGCCATAACGGATGAAACCGTGATTAAGGCCTTCATAGACGGTCAGGTCGCAGGGCACCCCGGCTTCTTTGAGGCGTGCGGCGAGGCTGTGGCTGTCATCGAGCAGCGGATCGAGACTGCCGACGACCAGATGTGCTGCGGGTAGGCGGGACAGCTCGGCGAGCGCCGGGGCGGCGCGCCAGTCTTTCTGCTGTTCCGGACGTTCGAGATAGGTTTCCCAGATCCAGCGCATCTGAGTCTGCGATAAACCTGCGCCCTGGCCGAACCGTTGCCAGGACCCGCTCTCGGTGTCGGTCGAGAAGCAGCCATAGATCAGCAGCATTAAGCCGAGCGCCCGCTCGCCGGCGTCACGCAACGCGACAGCGGCTGCCAGCGCCAGGTTGGCGCCCGCGGAATCGCCGCCGACGGCGAGCCGCGCCGGGTCGATGCCGAGACCCGCGCCTTCGCGCGCCGCGAGACGCACCATCGCGACCATCTCCTCGAAGGCCACCGGAAACCGGTGCTCGGGCGACAGGCGGTAATCGACCGACAGGGCGGCGACCCCGCTCTGGCGGACGAGCTCGCGCAGCATCGCATCCCAGCTCGGCAGGCTGCCTTGCATAAACCCGCCGCCGTGCGCATAGATGAGCAATGGCGGCCGTTCGGCGTTGTCCGGCAAATAGAGCCGGCACGGCACTTGGCCGTGCGGCCCCGGCAGGCTTAGATCCCGCTCGCGCTGCAGCGGGACGGACCCTTCGCCGAGAAACGCTCCGATGCGATCAGTTGCGGCACGGACCTCGCTCAACGACGCCTGTGTGCGGTCCGGCGCGACGAGGCCGCGGCTCTGCAGCAGCTGCCCCGCAGCGACGAGCTCGGGGTCGATCCATGGTGTCGCGTCATTCATCGGCGTTCTCCTCTATTCGGCCGCCTGGCGGGCGGCAGACGGTGTTGCTGTAGCGGCCGGTAAGCGCGGCAGGACTTCCTTGGCCATCAAACGGATGCCCTTTTCGGCCTCCTGGTGGTCGAGAAAGCCCGAGCGGCCGATGAAGATGAAATGGCCGAACCCGCCGACCTTGTCGTAGATGTCCATGATCTGCTTGTAGACGGTATCCGGATTACCCGCACACAGGATGCCGCGGGCGATCGCCTGCTCAGCGTTGATGCCGATCAGACTGTCAGCGGGGCGTCGTATCGCTTGTCCGCCAGGCCGGAGCTGGGTGCGATAGTTCTGCGCCGTGACCTCCGGAGGCATCCGCCCTGGCAAAAACTTCGACATCTGCGGCGACTGCTTGAGGCTGGTGTTGAGGAACCACAAGGTTTTGCCGCCGATCCGCATCCCTTCCTCATCGGTGTCGCCGACATAGCATAGGGCGGCATAGGCGAAACGGTCGGTGCCGGGTGGTGGCAGACCCGCCTCGCGCCTTGCGTCTCGGTAGGCGTCGAATGCGCGCTTGCTGGCTTCGGGACCGCGCAGAACGAGCGCGTTGACCATACCGCGTCGGCCGAGCTCGGCCGATGTCTCCGGATCGCCGGTCGCCGCCCACATTGGCGGGTGAGGGCGCTGATAGACCGGCGGCCAAATGTTGACGTGCCGATGCGTGTAGTGCTTGCCCTCCCAGCTGAACGGCCCGTCATGCGAGGTCAGGGTCTTCTGGATCAGGTCGATCGCCTCCCAGAAACGCTCGACATAGCCGACCGGGTTGGCGTTGCCCGAGACCATCTCGCTGTCGCCCGATTTGACGAAGCCGATCTCGAGCCGGCCGCGCGAGATCACGTCCGCCGTCGCGTATTCCTCGGCGACCCGCACTGGGTCCGGGCGGATCGTGATCAACGTCCCGAGGCTCAGGATCCGCACCTTTTTCGTCTGCCGGGCGAGGATGCCGAGGATCATCGGGCTGGCGCCGTAAAGGCTGTTGATCCCGGAATGATGCTCGATCGAGACGACATTGACGCCGAGATCGTCGCACAGCAGGTGCTCGTCGAGGCATTCCTCGAACAAATCGGCCGCGATCTTCGGGTCGCAATATTTGTTGGGGAGGCTGGCCCGCACCGAGTTGGCGCCGTCGAGCACCTCCTGCGGCACAAAGGGGTAGACGTTCTCGCAATGATACCAGGCTTGCATGGCCGCTACTCCTCGAGAAAACGGGAAACCCGGTCGACAAAGGCTTCGGGCTGCTCGATCTCGGGGTGGTGACCGGCACGTTCGATCAGTTCGAACCGTGAGCCTGGGATCAGGCGGCTGTAGGCGCAGCCGTAATCCGGTGTCACGACCCGGTCGCTCTCGCCCCACAGCAGCAGTGTGGGCACCTTGATCCTGCGGAGCCAACGCGGCAGCTGTGGGTTGTACATATACGGGTGCCAAGCATAGAGGCAAAGCGCCTCGCGATTGCGGGCATAGACGACCAGCGCCTCGTCCGACATCTCGTTGAAATCCGGTGCGAACCTGTCTGGGTCGTGCCAGCTGCGCCGGCGCACCTCGTCGGGCGATTTTTCGAAGACATCGAGGATGTCGGGCGTCTCCCGATCGCTGATCTTGATGCCGACCGGATCGACGAGAATGAGCTTGTCCAGCCGATCGCTGCACGCCGCTGCGGCCTCGGCCGCCAGCCAGCCACCGAACGAGAACCCGATCAAGGTCGCCTTGTCGCCGGGCAGCGTGTCCAACATTTCGAGATAGAGATGGACCAGATCGTATACGGTGTCGAAATCCTTTGGTCGCGGCGAATGGCCAAAGCCCGGTCCGGACGGCGCTATCACCTCGCCCTGTCCCGCAAGAAGATCGATAAAACGCGCTTCGGGATCGATGGTCTGGAAACCGTGCAGCACCAGAATGGGGCGACCTGAGCCGCGTCGGACCACTTCGAGTTGGATCCCGCCAGCCGTGAACCGCCCACTTTCCGCCATAGCTTCCCTTCCCTCAGGCGTGTTTCGCGCAGAATGTATAACCTTGTTCATATCGATCCGAACACCCTAGCAGCGGGATGGCCGAATGCGGAACCTGCAGGTCAACAGCGACCGGCTGTGGGCGAGCCTGATGGAATTGGCGCAGATCGGTGCAACTCCGAAAGGCGGGGTGTGCCGGCTCGCCGCCAGCGACCTCGACGGCGAGGCGCGCCGGCTCTTCATCCACTGGTGCGAGGAGGCCGGGTGCACGGTGCGGATCGACGGAATCGGCAACATCTTCGCGCGCCGGCCTGGCAGGGATGAGAGCCTGCCGCCGGTCATGACCGGCAGTCATCTCGACACGCAGCCAACCGGCGGCAAGTTCGATGGGGCCTACGGCGTCATGGCGGGGCTTGAATTGGTGCGCACCCTCAACGACCTCGCTTACGAGACCGAGGCGCCGATCGAGATCGTCGCCTGGACCAACGAGGAGGGCTCGCGTTTTTCGCCGGCGATGGTCGGTTCGGGTGTGTTCGCCGGCGTGTTCGACCTCACCGAGGGTCTCGCCCGGCCGGACAATCTGACCGGGGTTACACTCGGCGCTGAGCTCGATCGCATCGGCTTTGCCGGCCCGGAGCAGGTCGGCGGCCGGCCGCTCGCCGCCTATTTCGAGGCTCATATTGAGCAAGGACCGATCCTCGAAGCGGCGGGCAAGCCGATCGGCATCGTGACCGGCGCGCAAGGCCAGCGCTGGTATGAAATCACGGTCACCGGGCAGGAGGCGCATGCGGGGCCAACGCCGATGCCGCGCCGCCGCGACGCGCTGGTCGGCGCCGCGCGAATGATCGACGCCGTCAACCGGATCGGCCATGCGCGTGCCCCCTACGCCTGCGCCACGGTCGGGTTTGTTCAGGTCAGCCCAAACTCACGCAACACGATCCCCGGACGTGTCTTCTTCACCGTCGACTTCCGTCATCCCGACGACGCCGTGCTGAGCATGATGGACGCCGAGCTGCGGCAGGTCTGCGAAGACGCCGCCGCGGCGACCGGCCTCGAAGTCGAGGTCAAGGAATTCTGGTATTTCCCGCCGACCCCTTTCAACGCCGCTCTCGTCGCCGCGGTGCGCGGTTCAGCCGACGCGCAGGGTTACCCGCATCAGGACATCATCAGCGGCGCCGGCCACGACGCCGTCTATCTGGCGCGCGTCGCCCCTGCCGCGATGATCTTCGTGCCGTGCATTGGCGGCATCAGCCACAACGAAATCGAAGACGCCAAGCCCGACGATCTGACCGCCGGCTGCAACGTGCTGCTCAACGTGGTGCTCGAGCAGGCGAACGCCGTGTCATCCGAGCGGTCATGAAATTCAGGCGGTAGCCGCAGCGTCTATTGTCTCTTCTTCAAATACACCGAGTCGGTTGATGCCGTCGAACGCCGCCACCTTATAGCATTCCGCCAAGGTCGGATAATTAAACACCGTCTCGATGAAGTAATCGATTTTGCCGCCGAACGACAATACCGCCTGACCGATATGGATCAGCTCGCTCGCGCCCTCGCCGATGATGTGGACGCCGAGGAGTTGGCGGGTCTCGCTGTGGAATATCAGCTTCAAGAGCCCGGTGACGTCGCCGAGGATCTGGCCGCGGGCGATCTCCTTGTAGCGGGCCTTGCCGATCTCGTAGGGAATGGCGGCTTCGCTCAGCTCCTCCTCGTTCTTGCCGACCATCGAGATTTCGGGAACCGCGTAGATTCCGTAGGGAAAGCGCTCGGGGACGCTCTGCGCCTTGACCCCGAAGGCATGGCACGCCGCCAGGCGGCCTTGTTCCATCGAGGTCGAGGCGAGCGCCGGGAACCCGATCATATCGCCGACCGCGTAAATGCTGGGCACCTGGGTGCGATAGTGCGCGTCGACCACCAGCCGGCCGCGGTTGTCGGGCGCGAGGCCCGCCTCCGCCAGATTGAGCTTGCTGGTGGCGCCGGTCCGGCCGACCGAGTAGAGCGCCTTCTCGGCGATGATCGTCTTGCCGCTGTCGAGGTGCAGCCTGACGCGTGGGCCGTGCTCGTCTTCGATGATCTCCAACCTGCCGACGCTCTCGTTGAGCCGCAAGGTGACCCGGTTTTCCCGCAGGTGATGGCTGAACTCGTCGACGATTTCGTGGTCGACGAACGGTAACAGCCGGTTGCGTTTGTCGATCAGGGTCACCCGAACGCCGAGAGCGGCAAAGATGCTGGCATATTCGCATCCGATCACGCCGGCTCCGACAACCGCCAGGGTCCTCGGCAGCCGGTCGAGCTGTAGGACGTCGTCGCTGGTGAAAATACGTTCGCCATCGAATGGGATGTGTCGGGTCGCGGGTGGTTTCCGCCCCGGCGGCGATGACGATCTTTTTTGCCGTGACCGTGCGGGACGTAGCGGCATCGACATAGTCGAGGCGAAGGGCGTCGGGGGCAATGAAGCACGCCGTCGCTGCGATCAGCTCGACATTGTTGCGCATCAGCTGGTGGCGGGTGACGTCGATTTCGTGCTGGATCACCCGGTCGGTGCGAAACAGGAGGTCCTGCATCGTGATGTGTTGTTTGACGGTGTAGGAAGCGCCGTAAAATTCCCGCGAGCGATACCCGCAGAGTTCGAGCGCTGCCTCGCGCAAGGTCTTGGACGGGATCGTGCCGAGATTGACGCTGCACCCGCCGAGCACGGTCCGTCGCTCGACGATCGCGACTTTCTTGTCGAGCTTGGCGCCCTGTATTGCGGCGCGCTGACCGGCCGGCCCGGAGCCGATCACCAAAAGATCGTAGTCGAACGCGTCTCCAGTCATGCCCTAGCCCCTGCTGCCGAACTGCCGCTACGGTAGAACAATGCAATAAGCGTGCAACAGGACAATGACAATTCCATGAGACCTGTCGTTGGCCGTGCGTAGAATGGGTTGAGCGGACGGTCAACAGTGGAGGCGAGGATGCATTTTGATCTGGCGCAGATCCCGGCGACGGATGCCTACAAACTGCTCGTCAGCACGGTTGTGCCGCGGCCGATTGCGCTTGCGACAACCGTCGATGGCTCCGGACGCGTCAATGCCGCGCCGTTCAGCTTTTTCAATGCGGTCAGCTCCGTGCCGCCGGTCGTCGTGCTCGGGATCAGCCCGGGGGCGGCGAGCGAGGACGGCTACAAGGATACCGAGCGCAATATCCGGGACAGCGGCGAGTTCGTCGTCAACCTGGTCGACGAAGCGCTGGCCGAGCAGATGAACATCTGCGCCGTCGATTTCCCCGCCGGGACCGGCGAACTCAACGCGGCCGAACTGACGCCGCTACCCTCGGTCGGCGTCCGCGCGCCGCGGATCGGGCAATCGCCGGTCAGCTTCGAATGCCGACGCATCACCGGCGTATCGCTCGGACCCCGCTCGATGCTCGAGATCGGTAGGGTCATCCATATCCATATCCGCGATGATCTGGTGGATCAGCAAAAGATGTATGTGCGCACCGAGAAGATGCGCCTGATCGGGCGCATGCACGGCCGCGGTTGGTACGCCCGGACGAGCGATCTGTTTCTGATGGACCGGCTCGACCTCGAAAGCTGGGAGGCCAGCAAGCGGTAACGAAGCATCGCGCCTCAGGGATCGATTCTCTCGAACAGCCCGAGTTCGGCATCGATCCGCACTAACGGATTCCGCGGGTTAGCAGCACCAATTTGGCGTTCCTCCATCGTCCGGCTATGGAAACAGCAGGGGGAACTGCAATGTTGAAGCTGACGATTACCTTTCTCGCAGGTGCGCTATCCCTTGCGTGCCTGCCGGCGCTCGCCGTCGAACTTCCCGACTATGGTTCGAAGAATTTCAGCCCGTCGGGGGACACGCCGAGTTACTTCGCCAATGAGGCCGCTCCGGTGTCCGCCAGGACCGCGGACACGACCCAGGGCGATTGGTCTGCCGTTGATGAAATGGCCCCGGCACGGCCGGCATTCGAGGCCACTCGCTCGGCCCATGGCCACAGGGGACGCCACGGTAGATACGCCGTCGTCCAAAGTTCCGGCCGACACGGCGCGGGCAGATACGGCGGCAAAGCGGTCAGGACGACGAGCGCGAAGCACGGCAAACCGAGCGCCAGACACGCGAGCTTTGGTGTGGCTCACTATACGGTGAATTGACACGCCAGCTCGGGGTGTCCGGCGCCGGGGCTCTGCGGCGTTGGACAGAGCGGTCCCCGCCGCCATATAAGCGGCGCGATGGGCAAGGTCCCGTTTTTCAAAATGCACGGGCTCGGCAACGATTTTGTCGTGCTCGATTTCCGCCGCAGCGCGATCCCTTTCGGCGCTGGG
The DNA here is from genome assembly GCA_963700195.1 of uncultured Alphaproteobacteria bacterium. Taxonomy (GTDB): domain Bacteria; phylum Pseudomonadota; class Alphaproteobacteria; order ATCC43930; family CGMCC-115725; genus AP-15. The sequence goes on along the minus strand of CAVOWQ010000055.1, from coordinate 31,088 downwards.
ACCGCACGCAGGTTGGCGGATAGGCGGACCGGCATCGGATGCGATCAGGTGATCCTGCTCGAGCCGCCGCGTCATCCCGCTGCCCAAGTCCGGATGCGCATCCGCAATGCCGATGGCAGCGAGGCCGAGGCCTGCGGCAACGCTACTCGCTGCGTCGCCGATCTGCTCCATCGCGAGACCCGGGAGCCGCGGATGCGGATCGAGACCGCGGCGGGTCTGCTCGAAGCGGAGGCGCGAGCCGACCGGTATTTTGCGGTCGATATGGGACCGGCGCGGACGGCTTGGCACGAGATCCCGCTGTCGCGCGCCATGGACACCGGTCGGGTCGGCTTGAGATTGGGTCCTCTGACGGAGGCGGTATGCACGAACATCGGCAACCCGCACGCGACCTTTTTTGCGGATGACGTCGGTACCGTCGATCTCGCGACGCTCGGGCCGACACTCGAACACCATCCGCTCTTTCCGGAACGCGCAAATATCGGTGTTGCGGAGATCCGCAGTCCCACAACTATCCGGGTGCGCGTGTGGGAACGCGGTGTCGGAATCACGCGGGCCTGTGGTACCGGCGCCTGCGCCGCGCTCGTAGCCGCCCACCGGCGGGGGCTCGCCGAGCGCCGCGCCGTTGTCGAACTCGATGGCGGCACACTCGATATCGCTTGGCGCGAGGATGGCCACGTAATCATGATCGGGCCTGCAACGCTGAGCTTCGAGGGGACGTTCGACGCCGATCTGCTGGCCGCGGACTGAGCGTTATGCATGGGAATGAGGTCATCACGTTCGGCTGCCGGCTGAACGCATTCGAATTCGAGGTCATCCGTCGCGCCGCCGCCGCCGCCGGGCTCACCGGTGCGGTCATCGTCAATACCTGCGCGGTTACTGCCGAGTCCGAGCGGCAAGCGCGCCAGGCGATCCGCCGCGCCCGCCGACGGCACCCCGAGGCAAGAATTGTCGTAACCGGTTGTGCCGCGCACTTGTCGCCGGAACGCTATGCCGCGCTTCCCGAAGTCGACTGCGTGCTCGACAATCAGGCCAAGCTGTGGCCACAGAGCTACCTGCCTGCTAGAGCTGCGCTCCCCGATCCGATCGAAACCGCGCCCCACTTCGTCGATGGCTTCGAGGGAAAATGCCGCGCTTTTCTGCAGGTCCAGCAGGGCTGCGACCACCGCTGCACTTTTTGCATCATCCCCTATGCTCGGGGAGCCAGCCGATCGATCCCGATGGGGTTCGTCGCCAACCAGGCGCGCCGTCTGGTCGCGGCCGATTACCGGGAGATCGTGCTGACCGGCGTCGATCTGACCGCCTATGGGGCCGATCTGCCCGGAAGGCCCAGCCTCGGACAGATGGTGAGGCGGCTGCTGGCCGCCGTGCCCGAACTGCAGCGTCTGCGCCTCTCCTCTCTCGACCCGGCCGAAATCGACGCTGAACTCTGGCGGCTGCTGGCCGAAGAAGAGCGGCTGATGCCGCATCTGCACTTGTCGCTGCAGGCCGGCGACGATCTTGTTCTAAAGCGCATGAAGCGGCGCCACTCCCGAGGCCAGGCGCTTGCTGTTGCAAAGCGCGCCCGGGAATTGCGTCCCGAGGTGGCGCTCGGCGCCGACCTGATCGCCGGGTTTCCCACCGAGACGGAGGAGATGTTCTGCCATACCCTCGACCTGATCGGCGAATGCGGGCTCGCCTTTGTTCATGTGTTCCCCTACAGCACGCGGGCGGGAACGCCCGCCGCCCGCATGCCGCAGCTTCCCGATGCGGTGATCAAGCAACGCGCGGCGAGGTTGCGGGCAGCAGGGGAGGTCGCGCTCGCCGCGGCGCTATCCGCGCGGGTCGGCAGCGAAACCGACGTCCTGATCGAGCGACCCGGCCTGGGCCGCGCCGCCTTTTATGCTCCGGTGAGCTTCACGGGGTCCGGGGATGCGGGGTCGGTCCAGCGGATGCGCCTTATCGGGGTCGGCGGACGCAATCTTATCGGAGCAGCCGTTCAATGAGGTTCTTGAGACGCCCTACTCCCGGACCGGTTCCCGGACCCGATCCGGGAGCCGATGCGGTCGCGGAAGACTCAGAAAACCGTAAGCCGGAGGAGGAGACGGCAGTTGCAGAACTGCAACCGGAGCCTTCACCCGAACCCAGCGCGGCCGACAAGGATTCCGCTGCCGAGGCTCCGTCGAGCAATGCGGACCAGGAGGGGGGCGGGGTGTGGAGCGGCGGTTTCTGGCGCCGCGTCGTGCCGTCACCGAAACTGGAACCCGCCGAACCCTTAGCGCCCCTCGGACCCCTAGCGGCGGTGAGCACGCCGGAAGTGGCTCCCGTCGAGGACACCGGAGCTCAGGAACGCCGCGGCTGGCTCGCCCGACTCAAGGCGGGGATGGCGCGCAGCTCGGAGCGGCTGAACGCGGGCATCAACACCATCTTCAACCGCCGTCGGCTCGATGACGCGGCGTTGCTCGAGCTCGAAGAGCTGTTGATTGCGAGCGACATGGGTATCGGAATCGCCGCCGAGGTCACTGAGGAGCTGCGAAGGAGCCGTTTCAACCAGGAGGTGTCACCCGAGGAGGTCCGCGGCGCGCTCGCTGAGGAGGTCATTCGGCTGGTCGAGCCGGTGATGAAGCCGGTACGGCTCGACCTTACCCGCAAGCCGTTTGTCATTCTCGTCGTCGGCGTCAACGGCAGCGGCAAGACGACGACGATCGCCAAGCTCGCCAAGCAATACCGCGACGCGGGACACGACGTTGTGCTTGCTGCCGGCGACACGTTCCGCGCCGCCGGGGTCGAGCAATTGCAGATATGGGGCGAGCGGACCGGCTGTCGCGTCGTTGCGAAGCCACCCGGATCCGATGCGGCGGGGCTCGCCTTCGAGGCTTTCGAGCAAGCTCGCGCCGAGGGCAGCGATATTCTGCTGATCGACACGGCCGGACGGCTGCACAACAAGGCCCATCTGATGTCGGAGCTGCAGAAGATCGTCCGTGTCCTGAAGAAGGTCGATCCGCAGGCACCGCATTCGGTGCTGCTCGTGCTCGACGCGACGACCGGCCAGAACGCGCACGCGCAGGCCGAAATCTTCCGCGAGATGGTCGGTGTCACCGGCATCGTGATGACCAAGCTCGACGGCACCGCGCGCGGCGGCGTGCTGGTGTCCTTGGCAGAGAAATACGGGATTCCGATCCACGCCATCGGGGTCGGCGAGACTGCCGACGATTTGCGCCCGTTCGAGGCGCGGGCCTATGCCCGCAGCCTGGTCGGGCTCGATCCCTAGTCGCAGGGCGGCCAGCATCTCGGCGTTGACCAATGTCACTCCGCCGTCGCTGCGGTAGAACCGTTTCGCGTCCAGCTCCGGATCTTCGCCGATCACCAGACCGTCCTTGATGCGGCAGCCGCGGTCGACGACCACCTTGGTGAGCCGCGCGTGGCGGCCAACCAGCACATCCGGCAGCAGCACCGCCTCGCAGGTCTGGACGTAGGAGTTGACGCGGCAATTCGAGAACAACAGCGAGCGTCGGACCGTAGCGCCGGAAATGATGCAGCCGCCGGAGACCATCGAATCCACCGCCATGCCGCGCCGGTCGTCGTCGTCGAACACGAATTTCGCCGGAGGCAGCTGCTGCTGATAAGTCCAGATCGGCCAGTTCGGGTCGTAGATGTCGAGCGAAGGGGTCGGCGTGACGAGATCCAAATTGGCCGCCCAATAGGCATCGACTGTGCCGACGTCGCGCCAGTAGGCCTCGGCTTCCGGCGTCGTCTTGACGCAACTCTCCTCGAAGGAATGGGCAACCGCCAGCCCTCGGTTGACGAGGTTGGGAATGATGTCTTTGCCGAAATCATGGCTCGATCCTGCGTGCCGGTGATCGCGTTCGAGCTCGGCATAAAGGAACTCGGCGGTGAAGATGTAGACGCCCATGCTGGCGAGCGCGCGGTCGGGCTTGCGGGCCATTCCCGGCGGATTTTTCGGCTTTTCCAGGAAGTCGACGATGGCCATCGAATCATCGACCGCCATGACGCCGAAATCGGAAGCCTGCTCGATCGGCACCTCGACGCAAGCGACCGTGCAATCGGCGCCTTTGTCGATGTGATCGGCGAGCATATTCGAGTAATCCATCTTATAGATATGGTCTCCTGCTAAAACGATGAAGTATTCCGGCCCGGCAGCGCGAAAAATGTCGAAGTTCTGGTAGACGGCATCCGCGGTCCCGCGGTACCAGGTCGCCTCGTCGAGCCGTTGCTGCGCCGGCAGAAGATCGAGGAACTCGTTCATCTCCGGACGCAGAAAAGACCAGCCCATCTGCAAGTGGCGCAGCAGGCTATGCGCCTTGTACTGGCTCAAGATGCCGATGCGGCGCACCCCGGAATTGATGCAATTCGACAATGCGAAATCGATAATGCGAAACTTGCCGCCAAAAAACACGGCCGGCTTGGCGCGCCGATCGGTCAATTGCTTGAGCCGGCTGCCGCGACCGCCGGCAAGTACGAGGGCGATTGATCGCTGCGCCAGTCTCTGTTGGATGCGAGCGCTCGACAACATTTCCGCTTCCCTTTCCCCGCCGTGCCTTTCGGCGCGCGAGGACGGTGCGCGACCCGAGCGCCAACGTCAACTTCGACTGCAAAAATCGAGAAAATGAATCATTCGGATGGGTGAGCTCCGCCATTGGCAGTGAGAGATGACGGGTTTCGCTGCGCTCAACCCATCCTACGGCGGGAATGATTACTAGGGAGCGGAGAATTGGCGGACTGGGACCTCGGCGCAGGCAGCGTGTCAGCGCGCGATCTCGCTGAGCGCCTGCAACTCGGCCTGAAGGACATTTTGCTGGCGTTCGAGGCGGCGGAGTTCGATCAGGAGATTGTCGCGTTCGGTACCGGTAGCACGCGCAACCTGCTCGCGTAGGCTCGGGAGATTGCCTTGGACGGTCTGCAATTCCGCCTCGATCGCGCCGCGATCGAGCTCGTCCGGCGGCAGCGCCTCATCGGCGAGCACGGTGCAGCGCTCCGGCGTCACCTCGGCGATGCCGCTGACGACGAAGATGCGCCGAGTGATCGTCTGGCCTTCGTAAACATCGATCGTTCCGGGGCGGATCGAGGAAATCAGCGGCGCATGGCCCGGCAGCACGCCGAAATTGCCCTCGGTGCCGGGGACCACGACCATCTCGACCATTTCCGAGAGCAACAGGCGCTCGGGCGTCACCAGCTCGAACTGCACGCGCTCGGCCATTGACGGAACGATCCGGCTCAGGCCGCCTCGGCCGCCATCTTGCGCGCCTTGGCGACCGCTTCGTCGATCGTGCCGACCATGTAGAAGGCGCTTTCCGGCATGTCGTCGTGGTCGCCCGCGACGATGCCTTTGAACCCCTTGATCGTGTCTTCGAGGCTGACGAGGACGCCGGGGGTGCCGGTGAACACTTCGGCGACGTGAAAGGGCTGGGAAAGGAAACGCTGGATCTTGCGGGCCCGGGCGACGGTCAGCCGGTCTTCTTCGGAGAGCTCGTCCATGCCGAGGATCGCGATGATGTCCTGCAGCGATTTATAGGTCTGCAGCACGCGCTGGACATCGCGCGCCACCTGATAGTGGTCGTCACCGATGACCCGCGGGTCGAGCAGCCGGGAAGTCGAATCGAGCGGGTCGACCGCCGGATAAATGCCGAGCTCGGCGATCTGCCGCGACAGCACGGTGGTCGCGTCGAGATGGGAGAAGGTGGTGGCTGGCGCCGGATCGGTCAGATCGTCTGCCGGCACATAGATCGCCTGCACCGAGGTGATCGAGCCCTTCTTCGTGCTGGTGATGCGCTCTTCGAGGGTCCCCAGATCGGTCGCCAATGTCGGCTGGTAGCCGACCGCCGACGGCATGCGGCCGAGCAGCGCCGACACTTCGGAGCCCGCCTGCGTAAAACGGAAGATATTGTCGACGAAGAACAGCACGTCCTGGCCTTCCTCGTCGCGGAAATATTCGGCGAGGGTGAGCCCCGACAGACCGACGCGGGCGCGCGCGCCCGGCGGCTCGTTCATCTGGCCATAGACGAGCGCCGCCTTGGAGCCGGGTCCGTCGATGTTGATGACCCCCGATTCCATCATCTCGTGATAGAGGTCGTTGCCCTCGCGGGTGCGCTCGCCGACGCCGGCGAACACCGAGTAGCCGCCATGCGCCTTGGCGATGTTGTTGATCAGCTCCATGATGATCACGGTCTTGCCGACCCCGGCGCCGCCGAACAGCCCGATCTTGCCGCCCTTCGCGTAAGGCGTCAGCAGATCGACCACCTTGATCCCGGTGACCAGGATTTCGGCTTCGGTCGACTGATCGACGAATTCCGGCGCCGATTTGTGGATCGGCGAGCGCTGCTTGGTCACGATCGGGCCGCGTTCGTCGACCGGTTCGCCGATGACGTTGAGAATGCGGCCCAGTGTCTCCGGACCGACCGGCATCATGATCGGTTCGCCGGTATCGACCACCTCGGCGCCGCGCACCAGCCCGTCGGTCGTGTCCATCGCGATCGTGCGCACGACGTTTTCGCCGAGCTGCTGCGCCACTTCGAGCACCAGTGTTCGGCCGCTGTCCTTGAGCTCCAGTGCGCTCAGGATTGCCGGCAGCTCGCCGTCGAAATGCACATCGACGACGGCGCCGATGACCTGGGTAACGGTGCCGATACTATTCCTTGCCATGTCTTAGACTGTCCTTCCCCGTGCGGGTCTGGAGTTGTGTCGAATATCTCGTCACAGCGCCTCGGCCCCGGAGATGATCTCGATCAGCTCCTTGGTGATCACGGCCTGGCGCGTGCGGTTGTAGTTGAGTGTGAGCCGATCGATCATCTCGCCGGCATTGCGGGTCGCGTTGTCCATCGCGGTCATGCGCGCGCCTTGCTCGCTCGCGGCGTTCTCGAGCAGCGCCGTAAATATCTGCACCGCCAGGTTCTTGGGCAGGAGTTCGTCGAGGATTTCTTCCTCCGACGGCTCGAACTCGTAAACCGCGCCGGCGCGCACTCCCACTTCCGGCTCGGAGCTGGTTAGCTCCGCGGCCGCGGATGCGAAGGGGATCAGCTGCTGGACCGTGACGATCTGGGTCATCACCGAGCGGAACCGGTTGTAGATGATTGTGCAGACATCGAACCCGCCCGCCTGGTAAAGCAACAGGACGCGCTCGGCAATGTCGCGGGCCTCGTCGAAGGAAAGGCGGCGCCGGCCGACCTCGGTCAGGCTGTCGCGGATCAGGCTGCCGTAGTCACGGCGCAGCCCGTCGCGGCCCTTGCGGCCGATGATCAACAGCATGGCCTTCTTGCCGGCCGCCTCGACCTCGCGAATTCGTCGCCGTGCCTCGCGCAGGATCGAGGCGTTGAAGCCGCCGGCGAGACCGCGATCCGAGGTCGCGACGATGATCAGATGCGTCTCCTCTTTGCCGGTGCCGACGAGCAGCGGCGGCGCACCGGGCAGACCTGCCATGCGGGCGGCGAGCGAGGCGAGCACGCGCTCCATGCGCTGCGCATAGGGGCGCGCGGCTTCGGCCTGCTCCTGCGCACGACGCAGCCGCGAGGCGGCGATCATCTTCATCGCCGAGGTGATCTTCTGGGTCGACCTGACGCTGCGGATGCGCAACCGCAGGTCCTTTAGGCTCGGCATCGCGGTGGACTCGGGCTCGGATCAGGCGAAGGTTTTGACGAACGCGTCGAGGAAGTCGCTCAGCCCCTTCTCGACCGCGGGCGAAATCTCCTGCTCGGTACGGATGGACGCGAGCAGCTCGGGGTGCGTGGAACGCAATTCGCGCAGCATCGAAGTTTCGAACCGGCCGACATCCGGCACTGCGATCGTATCGAGATAGCCGCGGGTGCCGGCAAAAATCGAGACGACCTGCTCCTCGACCGGAACCGGCGAGAATTGCGGCTGCTTCAGCATCTCGGTCAATCGGCTGCCGCGCGCCAGCAGGCGCTGGGTCGAGGCATCGAGATCGGAGCCGAATTGCGAGAAGGCGGCCATCTCGCGGTACTGCGCCAGCTCCAACTTGATGCGCCCGGCGACCTGCTTCATCGCCTTGATCTGCGCCGCCGAACCGACGCGGCTGACCGACAGCCCGACATTGATGGCCGGACGGATGCCTTGGTAGAACAGCTCGGTCTCGAGAAAGATCTGGCCGTCGGTGATCGAGATCACATTGGTCGGGATGTAGGCCGACACGTCGCCGGCCTGGGTCTCGACGATCGGCAGCGCGGTCAGGGACCCGGCGCCATGGTCCTCGTTCATTTTCGCGGCGCGTTCGAGCAGCCGCGAGTGCAGGTAGAAGACATCGCCGGGATAGGCCTCACGTCCCGGCGGCCGGCGCAACAGCAATGACATCTGGCGGTAGGCTACCGCCTGCTTCGACAAATCATCGTAGATGATCAGCGCGTGCATGCCGTTGTCGCGAAAGAATTCGCCCATCGCGCATCCGGCATAGGGGGCGATGTACTGCAGCGGCGCCGGCTCGGAGGCGGTCGCCGCCACGACGATCGAGTAGTCGAGCGCGCCGTAATCCTGCAATGTCTTGACGATCTGGGCGACGGTCGAGCGTTTCTGGCCGACCGCGACGTAAATGCAATAGAGCTTGACCTTTTCGTCAGTGCCGCTGTTGATCTGCTTTTGGTTGAGGACGGCGTCGATCGCGACGGCGGTCTTGCCGGTCTGACGATCGCCGATGATCAGCTCGCGCTGCCCGCGCCCGATCGGCACCAGGGAGTCGATGGCCTTGAGCCCGGTCTGCACCGGCTCGTGCACCGAGCGGCGCGGCACGATGCCGGGCGCCTTGACGTCGACGCGCGCCCGGGTGACGTCGGTCAGCGGGCCCTTGCCGTCGATCGGTTCGCCGAGCGCATCGACGACGCGGCCGAGAAGGCCGCGCCCGACCGGCACGTCGACGATGGCGTTGGTGCGTTTGACGGTGTCGCCTTCGCTGATATGAGTGTCGTCGCCGAACACGACGACGCCGACATTGTCGCTCTCGAGGTTGAGGGCCAAGCCCTTTTCGCCGTTCGGGAACTCGACCATCTCGCCGGCCTGAACCTTGTCGAGACCGTAGACGCGGGCGATGCCGTCGCCGATCGACAATACCTGACCGACCTCCGCGACATCCGCCTCGGTGCCGAAATTGGCGATCTGCTCTTTGAGGATCGCTGAAATCTCCGCCGCGCGAATTTCCATGAAAACTCCTTCAGGAACCAGCCTGGGACAAACCCGACTCTCCTTGGCCGTGCTTGGGCCGGCCATCCACGCCTTTTTGCCGCTCCTCAGAGTGTGCGGAGAAGACGTGGGTGGCCGGGACAAGCCCGGCTACGGGGAGCAACGGTGGTTCAGACAGCTCGAATGCATCCTCGATCGTGCAAGAAAAATCTCCTCGAACAGCCCTGCGTCTTCGCGGGAATACCGAACTGCGCATATGCATCTCAATCAGCACAAGGATCAGGCAATGTTCTTCATCGCCAGCTGCAGCCTCTGCAGCTTGCTCTTAATCGATCCGTCGACCATGCGCGAGCCGAGTTTGACGACGAGGCCGCCGATCAGCCCCGGGTCGACCCGAACATCGATCGATATCCGGCTGCCGACGCTGCGGCGCAGTTGCTCATTCAGCGCGCTGTGCTGAGCGTCACTAAGCGGCTGTGCTGCAATGACCTCGGCTGTCACCTCACCGCGGCGCGCCGCGAGTTCCGCGAGAAATGCCTCAATCATGGCCGGCACTGCAAACAATCGCCGATTGCGCGCGACGACTGCGAGAAAATCCCTGACCAGAGAGGAAAGGCCGGATGCCCCGGCGAGCGCCCCGATCCCCTTGGATTGCTCGTCGCGGGACAGAATTGGACTGCGGATCAGCCGCAGCAGATCCGGACTCGCCTGCACCATCGCCCGGAGCTGCCGGAGATCCGAGGCCACCTCGTCGAGGATGCGGCGTTCGTCGGCGAGATCGAACAACGCTGCCGCGTAACGCGCAGCCAAGCCGGAAACGCCTGCGGTCTCGGAAGCCAATGGAAATGCATCCTCATCGGCCGCTCAGGCAAACGCCCCGCAACAGCCCTTCTTCGTCGTCATCGGATCGCGGCAGGCAAAATGCGCCTGCGCAAAAGCGCCCCACCAAACCGGCGCGTTCGTAACATACATCGGGAGTCCGCGCAACAATGGGTACCGGGACAGAATGCCTCGATTTGCCGGCGCTCAAATGTCCCGGAGTCAGAGTTGGGGAGGTGTGCCGCCGGGCGGCTGCCGCGCGAACGCTTCGAGCTGGTCGAGAAACTGCGTGATGTTGTCCTGAATTGCCCGGATTACCTGAGTACGGTTCTGTGTCGCCACCCCAGGGTCATCGAGGCTCGTCACCCCGGTAGCAAGACCGCTCAATCCTGCATTGCTCATGATGTCTGTGCTGAATACCGGGTTGGCGGCGGGGACATCGAACAGCTGGTAGCGGGCGAACACCGACAAGACGTTTCCCGAGAGCGAGAACTCCAGAACCTTGACGACGAGCGACAGTCGCCGCGAAGCCTCCGCACGAAAGACGCCTTGTCTCGTCACAGCGTCTTGCAGGGCCGCTTGCCACAGCGGCAGCAGCGGGGTCAAGCTGCGCGGCAGCGGGTAGACGGTTCGGTCGCGGCTCGCCGGCTCCACTGTGACCGCCGCCAGCCCGGCATCGATCCGAGCCCTGGCCGGTGTCACGCTCGCCAGCACGAACTCGGTTTCCGGAACAGGCGAGGAGGAGCACAGGAGGGCAAAAAACAGGCCGGCAATGGCGTAACGCATTCGCATCACACAACCCCATCTCTCCGCACGCACACGATCTCCTCCAGCGTATAGCCCCGCCTCGTCGAAACCAAAGCGGGCGAGAACCCTCAGGAGTGCCACCGCGCTTTGAAAATCGAAGCCGGGACTGTAAGATCTCGGCCTCACAATTGTTGCCGACAGTTTCGAAGTCCAGGCCATGAGAATACGATGGAAAATAGACTTGGCGATATCCGGTGCCTTTCTCGTCGGCCTCGGCCTGGCCGGCGTCGGCGCCTACACGATCGTCACGAGGAACGCGTTCGAGGATAGCCTGCAGAACGCGAGGATTATGATCGAAGGAGCCTCGGCAATCCGCAGCTATACTGCGGACTACAGTTGGCCGTTGCTCGAGCCTCAGCTAAAGATCCAGTTTCTGCCGCAGTCGGTTTCAGCGTTCGCAGCGCAAACCACTCTAAAATTGGTGCAGGCGGAAGCTACCAGAATACACTTATCGCGAGCCGACGCTCAACCCGACTAATGTCAACGACCGGGCGGTCGATTGGGAAGCCGACATCATCAACGGTTTTCGCGACGATCCCAGCAGGTCGGAAACGGTGACGCTCCGCGACACCCCGGGAGGGAAATTTCTGACGCTCGCCCATCCGCTGAAAGTCGGCGGCCAAGTTTGCCTCAGCTGCCACAGCACACCCGAGAATGCCCCCCCAACGATGGTCGCCCTCTACGGTTCGCAACACGGATTTGGCTGGAAACTGGGTGAAATTGTCGGAGCGCAGGTCGTCTCGATCCCGCTCGGCGTGCCACTTGCCCGCGCCTATCAGGCGCTGTTTTGGTTCATGTTGGCTTTGGCCGGAACTTTCATCGTGACGATCGTCATCGTCGATACCCTATTGCGCGTGCTGGTGACGCGACCGGTAGCCGAAATCTCCGAGATGGCCGACAAGGTCAGCATGGGACAGCTCGACACCCCGGAATATGTCCACAGCAGCAGAGACGAAATCGGCTCCCTGTCGGCATCGTTCAACCGGATGCGACGCAGCCTGCAGAATGCAATGGCCATGCTGGAGGAGCAGACCTGACCCGGGTCGGATGCGCCCCAGCCGCCCGCCGTTCGAAATGGACTGACGACGGGGCAATGACGATTTTCGCTTGATTGCGTGCGAGGCACGGCCATTCTTTCATAAGACCATTCTTTCACAAGAAATGAACACTGTCCGGTCGATAGGCCGCTATCGTATCGAAGCATTGCTCGGCACCGGGGCGATGGGCGAAGTCTATCGCGCCCATGACCCGGCAATCGATCGCCTGGTCGCAATCAAGGTCGTGCGTCCCGAGCTGGTGGCCGGCAGCGGCGGCGAGCAGTTGCTGGAGCGCTTCCGGCGGGAAGCGAGGGCCGCCGGGCGGCGGTTCCACCCGAATATCGTCGCGATCTGGGATTTCGGCGACGACAACGGCACGCCGTTTCTGGTCATGGAGTTAGTGGAGGGCCAAAGCCTCGATCAACTCATCAAATCGTCCGGTCCGCTCCCACAGGGCCGCAGTGTCGCGATCATAACCCAGGTGCTGAGCGCCCTCGGATTTGCTCATGGGAACGGGATCGTCCACCGCGACATCAAACCGTCCAACATCATGATTTTGCCGGGAGACCATGTTAAAGTCGCCGATTTCGGCATTGCCCGTATCGAGGCCTCCGAGTTCACCATCGTCGGCGATTTGTTGGGAACGCCCGCCTACATGGCGCCCGAGCAGCTGTCCGGGGGGCCTATCGATCACCGCACCGACCTGTTCGCCACCGGGGTCATCCTGTTTGAAATGTTGACCGGGGTGAAGCCGTTCCGGGGCAAGAGCATCACCGAGATCATGTCCTTTATGGAGATTCGGGGACCCGAGGATATCCGGGCATTGAACCCGGCGGTCCCCGAGGCAATGAAGCGCGTCATCGGCAAGTCGGTCGCCTTCGATCCGGCGCAGCGCTACGCCGACGCCGCGGCGTTCTCGAAAGCCGTTGGCAGCGCGATGCTCGGCCCGCCTGGGGAGCCGGAGCTCGGCGGCTCGGCAATGTCCGAAGCTCTGGCGCAGCTCACCGACAATGCGGCGCAAACCACCTCGGGCGAGGCGTTTTTCAGCGCCGAACTGCTGCGGGAGACCGAGCGCGATCTGGCGACTTTCATCGGCCCGATGGCGTCGATCGCCGTGAAGCGGGCTGTGAGAAACGCGAGCGATCTGCTGGCATTGTATGAATTGCTCGGCAAGCAAGTGGCCAACCCGAAAGACCGTGCCGAGTTCTTGGCGAGAGGGCGTCAGCGCGCCGCCGCGGGGCTCGGCCGGCCGCGCTCGCCACCCGGGCCGGCACCGACGAAGACAATCGAGCGGCAACCCGTTTCTCCCGCCCAATCGCCGAACCCGGCAAGCATCGTCGCGATAAATCCGACCTTACTCGCTATATAGGCCCGATTGCCCGAATTCTCGTAAAGAGAGAGCTGGGGAAATTCAAGTCTCTGGCCAAACTGTGCCTGGTATTGGCCGCCCATATCCCCGATGAAAGGGAACGCAGGGCGTTCCTCAATGCGCACGGAGCGGAGTGATTGCCGGCCGAATTAGGAACGCGAGAATGAACGGGGGCGACATCGTGCGGTGCGCGTTTTTTTCACTGGCCGTCGTGATCCTGCCGATGCAGCTGTGGTCCGCGGGGTGGTGCGCTGCCGAGGTGGCTGGCAAGGCCGAAAACCTCGAGGTTACTCCTTCACTGGTCCGCGAAATCCAATTCATGCTGCTCCGTCTCGGCATGGAACCGGGGCCGATAGACGGGGTGATTGGCCCTCAGACGACGGGAGCCTGGCGCAAGTTTCAGCAGGATACCGGCCTGCCGCAAACCGATCTGGTCAATGGCAGCAAGATCCCGGCGGCCGCGTTGACGCGCCTGCGAAGTGAAGCGTCGCGGGTCATCTTCGAGGGTGAGAGGAGGGCGGAGCCGCCCGCCGCAGCCCCGATCCCCCCAGCGGCCGCGGTCGCGCCGGTGCAGCCGCCAGCCGCGGCACCCAATCGCTTCGCCGCATGCCCCTTCCATGCCGAAGATTTCCGGATCGGCGCGACCCAGTACACTCCCGAAAAATATCTGCAGGAAGGGTTTGACGGCTCGACCGCGCGCGCGGTTTCGATGTTGAAAGACCGCCTCAACGAGGCGCGGCAGATTGCCGGAAATATCGGCGGGGCTGCGCTGATCGAAGTGCAGCGGCAGTCTCGCGTTCTGGATTACTTCACCTGTCGGCTGAAGATCGAACAAGAATCCCAAAAATGAGGGCCTGAAGAAGATGCCCTGTCGTTCCGCTGCACGGACCCATGTAGGCACGGTGCGCCAGCGAAATGAGGACGCGGTGCTCGAGCGTGCCGAGATCGGCCTGTGGGCGGTTGCAGATGGTGCGGGAGGACACGAGCGTGGCGACTACGCGAGCAGCCGCATCATCACGGCGTTGCGCGAAGTGGACGCGGTGCTGTCTGGTCTCGCGCTGGTGGAGGAGGTGAAGGGGCGGCTTGCGGGAGTCAACCGGGAGGTGCGAGCGAGAGCTGCAACGATTGGTCCGAATGCGCTGATCGGCAGCACGGTGGCCGTGCTGCTGATCGGGGGTGACCAAAGCTGCTGCCTATGGGCCGGGGATAGCCGATTGTATCGGATGCGCGCGGGCCGGTTGCGCCAGGTGACCCGAGACCAGAGTCACGTCCAGGATCTGGTCGACCGCGGCGAGATTTTGCCGGAAGCTGCGGCAGCCCATCCGATGGCAAACATCGTAACAAATCTGGTCGGGGCCTTTGACCGGTTGGTGCTCGAAGAAAGGCACGACCAGCTCGAACCAGGCGACATTCTGCTGCTTTGTTCGGACGGGCTCAGCAACACCGTCAGGGACGCCGAAATGGCCGACATATTAACCGGATCCTCACTCGCAGCGACAGCCGACCGACTGATCGAACGAGCGCTCGATGGAGGCGCGCGGGATAACGTCAGCGCCGTAGTTGTCGAATACACGGGATGAATTGACCGGCCTTCAGCTCGGTGCAGCGCTCTTGAGGCCTTTGAGGCGGTAGGCGCTGAGATTGCCTTCGTGCTTGGTCTCGATCGTGGTCAGCTCGGCGTCGATGTGCCGCCACAGATGCTGATGCAGTGCCGGGCTGATCAGGATCTCGCCGCCCGGCGCGCCGGCGCAATAGCGCGCCGTCCAATTGGCGGCTTCGCCGATGATTGTCAGCTCCATGCGGTCATTCGAGCCGATGAACCCGTGCAATACCTCGCCGCAGTGAACCCCGATCCCGATTGTGCACATAGGTTGGCCGCGCCGCCGGCGCTTCTCGCTGACCTCGATCATTGCGGACTGCATCGCCAACGCCGCGCGCACCGCCTTTTCGTGCCGCGCCGGGTCCGGCTCGGGGCTGCCGAAGACCGCCAGGATGCCGTCTCCGGTGATCTGGTCGACAGTACCGTCGTGCTTGAAGATGGCCTCGACTAGAGCCGACATATAATCGTTGAGCAGGTCCATCACATCGTCGGTATCCATGCCCGTGGTCAGCAATGTAAAGCCGCGGATATCCGACGCGAGAAGGACCACCTCGGACCGTTCCCCGCCGAGACGCAGGCGCCCGTGAGCCGCCCGAGACAATAGCGCGTCCCGGATCTTCGGCGAGAAATTGGTCAACAGCCGGCCGAGCAACGCGGCATTGTGGCGAAGCTCGCTCTGCAGTTGGTTCTGCATGGCCGCCATCGCGGCGTAATGCGCGACAGCGAGCATCAGGCGCAGATCGTCGGCCATGAAGATGGTCCCGCCGTCGCTGTTGTCGACGCACGCTACCCCCAACACCCGGCCCTTCCAGATCAGCGGCACGTACATGCCGGCCTTGATCCGGTTCATAAATTGGCTCCGGCTGGGATCCACACCCTCGCGCCAGATAAACCCTTGGCGCCGCGACATTGTCCTCGACGCCAGGGTCATGCTGACCGAAGGCTGGCCCGCGGGAACATGTGCCTTGAGGAGGAGCTCTCCACTCGTCGGATCCTCGAGCAACAGGGCGCCGCGGGTCGCCGCCGGAATTATCGCCACCAGCCGCTCGATGATCGTCTGGAACAGCGCATCGAGCTCGGTCTGCTCGCCGAACTGCAGCGGCAGCTCGTAGAGCAGGGCGAGTGCTTGCGCCCGATCCGGATCGATCGGCTTGCCCGGCTCGAAAACGGGCGCCGCGGCATCGATCATTTCGGCGATGTCGAGGCGGGTGTCATGGGTGTCGACCAGCGTCCGGTCGTCCGAGGCCCAGCTGGGCTCGGGCTGAAACTCCCCGGCCGGAATATCGACCGTTAACGTGGTATCACTGATCTGAATGCGCTGGCCGGGTTCGAGCCGGACTTTGCCCAGCCCCTTGATCGGCCCCCCATCGACTTCCGTCCCATTGGCGCTGCCGAGGTCTTCAATCCAGCAATAGCCCTCGGCGGCCCAAATCCGGGCGTGGGGCCGCGAAACGCGCAGATCCGGCGTCAAATCGATATCCACCTGTAAGCCATGACGTGGCCGGCCGACGATCACCGACTCGACCGGCTTGTCGAAGATCTTCTCGTTGCCCCGATAGCGGTAGTGTATCCGCACGTCGCCCACGCCAGCATGACCCGGTTACCATTATCACAAGAAGCCAAGTATTGCAGCCGCGCCGTGGCCAGCGATGCCGCTACACTTTAGATTGCAGCCCGGCTTAACGAGGCAGCCGCTTTTCGCGATGCGCGCGGATTCGACCCGTCGCCAACCCTTGCGCGGTAAAGCGGAACCTCGCGGCGACCACCTTGTTGGGAGACTCAGCCATGCGAAAGCGTTCGTGCTGGTAGCCACGGCTTTTCCTATCGAGGAGGCTGCGATGTTTTTCCACCGCAAGGAACTGATGTACGACGTCAACGTCCAGGGCGCCGATCCGCGTTTTGGCGAGATGCTGCTGGAGCAGTTCGGCGGCGCAACCGGCGAGTTGAGCGCCGCGCTGACCTACTGGACGCAGTCTTTCCATGTCGAGGACCCGGCGATCCGCGACATGCTGCACGACATCGCTCTCGAGGAGTTCAGCCATCTCGAGATGGTCGGACGGATGATCGAGCAGCATACCGAAAAGAGCAAAGCCAGGGACGCCGCCTACAAGAGCACCCTCTTCGCGGTCCGCGGTGTCGGGCCGCATCTCGTCGACAGCAATGGGCAGGCCTGGACTTCGGCCTATGTCAACGAGGGCGGCAATGTGGTGCGCGACCTGCGCGCCGATATCGCCGCCGAGGCGGGCGCCCGCCAGACCTACGAGGCACTGATCAATCTTTCGCCCGACGAGGGCAGCAAGAAGGCGCTGACCTTCCTTTTGACCCGCGAGATCTCGCACACCAACATGTTCATGAAGGCGCTCGAGTCGCTCGGCAAACTGACCGATCCCAATTTCGGCAACGTCAAGCCGGACGAAACCGTCGATCTCTACTTCAACCTGTCCAAGGACGGCCAGCTCGACGCGCGGGGTCCCTGGAACAGCGAGCCAGCCTTCAAATACGTCAACGACCCGACGCCGCAAGGCAGCGCGCCTGTCGAGGTCAAGAACCCCGACGACGAACGCCGCACCGCAAGAGCAGCCGAATAGCGCGTATCTGGGTAGCCGCAGGGGGCAGCGAGGACCATGGTTTTCCTCGATCCGACGCATACGGATCAGGTCCTCGCGCGCACTCGCGCGCTGTTCGGCGGGCCGAGACGGGCGCCGCTCACCGAACGGACGGTCGTTGCGGCCCGTCAGGTTCTCGACAGGCAAAGGCTGGGCTGGCAACGCTACCTGGCCTTTGCCGGCCCAGCTGTGGTGGCGTCGATCGCCTATATGGACCCGGGCAACTTCGCGACGAATATTCAGGCGGGCGCGCGATACGGCTACGGCCTGCTCTGGGTCGTGCTGCTCGCCAATCTGATCGCGATGCTGTTTCAGGCGCTCTCGGCCAAGCTCGGCATCGTGACCGGCCGGAACCTCGCCGAAATTTGCCGCGACGAGTTTCCCCGGCCGGTCGTCCTGGCTATGTGGGTCGTCAGCGAAATCGCCGCGATGGCGACCGACCTCGCCGAGTTTCTCGGCGGTTCGATTGGCCTCTCATTGCTGTTCAACATGCCGTTGTTGAGCGGCATGGCGGTGACGGGGGTGGTCGTTTGGGGGGTCTTGCTGTTCGAAGGACGCGGGTTCCGTCCCCTCGAGCTGGTCATCGGCGGGCTCATTGCCGTGATCGCGCTGTGTTACCTGATCGAAATGTTCATCGCGCCGGTCGACTGGCGGTCCGCCGCGCTGCACACGGTTGTTCCGCAAATCGCCGATGGTCAGGCGCTCGTGCTGGCTGTCGGCATCATCGGCGCGACGGTCATGCCGCATGCCGTCTATCTGCATTCCGGGCTGACGCAGGCTCGCATTCCGCCCCGCAACGAGAGTGAAAAGCGAAGGCTGGTCCGCATCTCCAATCACGAGGTGATCGCCGCGCTGACCGTCGCGGGGCTCGTAAACATCGCAATGGTATTGATGGCCTCCGCCGCCTTCCACTCGGGACACCCCGAGGTCGCTGAGATCGAAACGGCCTATCACACGTTGATCCCGCTGCTCGGCGGCGCGGCAGCCACTGTGTTCCTCGTCTCCCTTCTCGCCTCCGGCGTGTCCAGCTCGACGGTCGGGACGCTCGCCGGGCAAATGATCATGCAGGGCTTTGTCGGCTTCCGCATCCCGATCTGGCTGCGTCGGCTCGTCACGATGCTGCCGGCCTTTGGCGTCGTCGCCCTAGGCTTCGATACGACCCAGGCGCTCGTCATCAGCCAAGTGGTGCTGAGCATTACTCTCCCGCTGCCGATGATCGCGCTGATCGTGTTCACGAGACGCCCCGACCTCATGGGGCGGCTGGCCAATCGCTGGCCGGCCCAAGCCGCCGCCGGCATCGGCGCCGTCATTGTGCTGACGCTCAACGGATTGCTGATCGCCGAGACATTCGGCATTTCGCCGATCGGCTAGCCGGGACCCACATACCCGCAGCTCGTGCCGCCGACAGATCGACCCCGCCTTTTCCACGGGGAAGCGTCCGAGATTGTCTCCCGTCCAAGCGGGCGGGGCATCGGCCGCCTCCAGCGCGCGGCAGCCGTGCCGCCGGACTTCTCAACCGGCCCTTCGAAAATCGCCCGCGCCGGTCCCGCGTTTCCTGTTCCCCCGGTTTTATCTGGTCGAGATCAGGCATCGGCAACGCCTTCTATCGCCATCTTGCACCCGCTGACGGGTGGCGATTTCCGGGGAGCGTACAATGCGAACATGGCAATCGCGTGATTATCTATCCGTTAAACCCCGGCGAGGGCCGCGCAAGTCTTCATGTTGTCCCGGCCAGGGGCTAGTGGCCTAGAGTTCGGCAAAAATCACTGCGTATGTAAATCATTGCGTATGTTAAGAATTTTGAGACACTGGAAAAGGCCACGGCGAGCTGGCGAAAAATGGGCGCGCTCCTTTTGGAGAGTCAGTAGCTCGTTGGTTCCCTCACTCTGCTTGCGGCGTGAGGAGCAATCGTCAAGGAAAGAGGGCGCGGTGCTCTAGCGCAGTGGTCTCGGGGATGCCGAGCATTGCGTTCATATCCTGGATCGCTTGGCCCGAGGCGCCCTTCACCAGATTATCGAGCGCCGAGACGAGGATCGCGCGGTTAGCCACCCTGTCGCGCGACAGACCAATCAGACATAGGTTGGTCGCTCGCACATGCCGGGTCGCAGGCAGGCTTCCGTCGGGCAGCACCCGGACAAAAGGCTCGCCGCGGTAGGCGTCTTCGAGGACCGCGCGCAGATCGCCTGACGTCGTACCCGCGCCCAGTCGGATGTAGATCGTCGACAGGATACCGCGGTTCATCGGCATCAGGTGTGGCGTGAAGTTGACAATTAGTGGGCGCCCGGCGGCGGTGGAGAGCCCTTGCTCGATCTCGGGCGCATGCCGGTGACTGGCGACCCCGTAGGCGTGAATGCCCTCGGCGACTTCGCAAAACAGGCTCCCCTCGCGGGCCGCGCGGCCAGCGCCGCTGACTTCGGATTTGGCATCGATGATGATGTCGTCGGGGTCGATCAGCTGCGCCCGCAATAGCGGTATGAGCGGCAGCTGCGCCGCCGTCGGATAGCAGCCGGGTACGGCGACAAGGCGCGCCCGCCGAATGCGATCGCGCTCGATCTCGGTCAGACCATAGACGGCCTCGCGCTGCAGTTCGGGTGCGCGGTGCTCGTGGCCATACCACTCAGCATAGGTCGCGACGTCGGTCAGCCGAAAATCCGCGGACAGATCGATGATCTTCAGATGCTTGGGAAGACCGGCAATGACCTCCTGGGTCGTGCCGTGCGGCAGGCCGCAGAAGACGACCTCGATTTCCGACCAGTCGACCTCGTCGATTGTTACGAGGTCGGGAAGATTTTCTCCAGCGAGGTGGGGAAACACCGCGCCGATTGGCTTGCCGGCTTGGCGGTCGGCCGTCAAAGCGACAATTTCGGCCTGCCGATGATAGCGCAGCAGGCGCAGCAGTTCGGCCCCGGTATAACCGCTGGCGCCGAGTATCCCGACCCGATGCTTGTCCAGTCCCACCATGACCCCGACCTCGCTTTGGTCGTCAAGCCCGGACTTGTTCCAGGCATACATGAAAGGCCCGCCCGGCGATGGCGGAGGCCCGTGGATGGCCGGGTCGAGCCCGGCCATGACGCAATTGGAAGGTTACTAACGCAGTCGTCCGCAGCCGCAAAATGGTTTCGATTTCCGTCGCCGGATCTCGTGCGCTATCGTGCGGCTCTGGCGATGGTCTCACGGGAATTATTGGCTATGAATGAAAACAGCGCGCCCCTCAATTGTCTTGCCGGGGTGAAGGTGCTCGACCTCACGCAATTCGAGGCGGGCCCATCTTGCACCGAGGCGCTCGCCTGGCTCGGCGCCGAGGTCGTCAAGGTCGAGAACCCCGGTGGCGGTGAGCCCGGCCGGACCGCTTTTGCCGGGCCGCCCGGCAGCCCGGACTCCTTCTACTTTTTCGAATTCAACGCAAACAAGAAGTCGGTGACCGTCAATCTCAAATCCGAGCGTGGTTTGGCGCTGGTCAAGGACATGGCCAAGAAGGCCGACGTCATGATCGAGAACATGGCGCCCGGTACGATCGAGCGACTGGGGCTCGGCTACGAGGCGATCCGCGCGCTGAACCCGGGCATCATCTACGCGCAAGTCAAAGGCTTTGGCGAGGGTAGCCCCTACGAGAGGAACCTCGCCTTCGACATGATCGCGCAAGCCTGCGGTGGCACGATGAGCATCACCGGCGAGCCGGACGGGCCGCCGATCAAGCCGGGTCCCTCGCTCGGCGACACCGGCACCGGCATGACGATGGCGATCAGCATCCTGGGCGCGCTCTATGAGCGCCGCGCCACAGGCCGGGGAAGGCGTCTCCAGGTCGCGATGCAGGACGCCATGCTGCACTACATCCGCATCGCCTTTCAGTCGCAGGCGGCGACTGGCCAAGCGGCAAGGCGCAATGGCTCGCGCAGTGCAACCGCCGTCGCCCCGGCCGGCATTTTTCCGTGTGCACCGGGCGGCCCCAATGACTGGGTCTATGTCTTCGCCCGCCAGGTAGATCACTGGCATCGCCTCTTGAAGGTGCTCGGTCGCGAGGATTTGATCGGCAACCCGGATTACGATACCCCGAAGGCCCGCGGCGAGCGCATCGCGGAGATCAATGCGATGGTCGCCGACTGGACGAAGCGGCGCGACAAGCACGAGGCGATGCGCATTATCGGTGGCGCCGGGGTGCCGGCCGGCGCGGTGCTCGACACTATGGAATTGATGAACGAGCCGAGCTTTACCGAGCGCGGCATATTGCAGACCGCGCAGCATCCGACCGGCCCCTTCAAAATGCCGTCCTGGCCGGTGCGCTTCGACGGCCGTCCGCCGAAGCTCGAGCCGGCTCCATTGTTGGGGCAGCATTCGGCCGAGGTGTTTGGCGAATGGCTCGGCATGAGCGCGGGTGATGTCGAAGCGCTAAAGAAAGAAGGCGTGATCTGACTTAACCGTCGCCCCCGCGAAAGCAGGGGCCCAGGGTGACAGGCAGGGCCCCCCTGGATTCCCGCTTTCGCGGGAACGACGACAACCATGGAGGAACGCAATGGCGGAATTGACGGGTAATGAAATCCTCGCCCGGTGCCTCAAGGCTCAGGGCGTCAAGGACATATTCTTCATCATGGGCGGGCCGATGCTCGACGCGGAGCTGTGCTCGATCAAGGAGGGCATCCGCTTGATCGACACGCGCCACGAGCAAGGTGCGGCCTATATGGCGCAGGCCTATTCGCGCGTGACGCAGGGGCCCGGCGTGTGCATGGCGGCGAGCGGCCCCGGAGCGCTCAATCTCGGCACCGGGCTCGCCAATGCACTGATCGACTGCTGCCCGGTCGTCGCGCTCGGCGGTTCGAGCCCGATCAGCCAGTTCGGCCGCCAGGTCTTCCAGGAGATCGACCAGGTCAAGGCGTTCGACGGCTGGGTCAAATACGCCGACCGCGTGCACAATCTGAAGCGCATACCTCAACAGGTGAATTTCGCGTTCCAGAAAGCACTGAACGGCAAGCCCGGCCCGGTCTATCTCGATTTTCCTGGAGACGTGCTCTACCTCAAGGTCGACGAGGCTGACATCGATTGGAGTTACTGCGGCCGACCGATCATCGAGGCGCGTCCCTATGCCGAGCCGAAGGCGATCAACGCTCTCGTCGATGCGATCAACAAGGCCAAGCAGCCGATCATGTGCTCGGGCGGCGGGGTGTTGTGGTCGAAGGCCTGGAACGAGATGCAAGCCTTTGTCGAAAAGGCCGGCATCCCATTCTACACGACCCCGCAAGGCCGCGGCGTGGTGCCGGACGACCACCCCTATTCCTATCTGACGATGCGCAATAGCGCGTTTCGCGACGCCGATTTGATTATCGTTCTCGGCACACGGATGAACTATGTGATCGGCCACGCCGCACCGCCGCGTTTCAACAAGGACGCGACGATCGCCCGCATCGAGATCGATCCCGAGGAGCTCGGCACCTCGGCGCGCAATGTCGACATCCCGATCGTCGGCGATTGCAAATCGGTGTTGCTGCAATTGATCGACGCGATCGGCGACAAGACCGCCGACCGGTTCCAGGGCTGGCGGCAGAAGCTCGCGGACGGCGAGGCGGCCAAACGCACCGGCCCCGGCGGCAACTACCCGACCGACGGCGACATCCATCCGCTGCGGCTGTGCGAGGAAGTGAAGAACTTCATGAACCGCGACGCGATCCTCTGCGTCGACGGGCAGGAGATCCTCAATTTCGGCCGCCAGTCGATCCCGACCTTCACGCCCGGGCACCGGCTCAATTCCGGGCCGTTCGGCACCATGGGGGTGGGGCTGCCGTTTGCGGTCGGCGCCAAGGCCGCCAAGCCCGGCACCCAGGTCATCTGCCTGCATGGCGACGGCTCGTTCGGCCAGAATGCGATGGAGCTCGACACCGCGGTACGCCACAAATTGCCGTTGATGTGCATCATCAGCCTCAACGGCGGCTGGACCGCCGATCCGGAACGCAACAAGCCAGGCCGCGATCTCGGCTACACCCGCTACGACATCATGGCGCAAGGGCTCGGCTGCCATGGCGAATATGTCGAGCAGCCCGAGGACATCCGCCCGGCTTTGGAGCGGGCACAGAGAAAGGTGGACGAGGGCATGGTGGCATTGGTCAATGTCAAGACCGACTATCGCGCCCGCGCCACGACGGTCCAATTCTCGAGCCGCATGACCTGAACCGGCAACGCTCGGGGACGGCAAGGGGCGCTCTCGGGCGCCTCTCCTTGCTTCGGGCACAAGAACCGCCTCCTGTTTTTGCAGAAAAAATACAGGAGGGTGGGCATCAGAGATGCCGGAAACGTTCGCTTTTTCGCGGCAGCAAAGGCGAATAACAGGCGAGAGCGCCGTAAGCCCGCTTGGATCCAGCAAATCGCCGCTCCGGTTGCGCGTGATCTCCTACCAGCAACACTATCATGCCATTATGGCAACTTTGCGGACTACCCCGCGTGAGTTCGGCCGCGCTTGCTTAATGCGCCCGGGCCGCTGGTTGGTGTAGGATCGTGCGCCACCGAGGAGGCGCCACGGAGCCGGGAGGGCCAGCCCGCGTCGACCGTCGACTCGCGGCGATCCTCGCGGCCGATGTGGCGGGGTAGTAATCTTTGCCGCTATGCTGCCGGAACGGTCCTGCTATGGGAGGTAACAGCAATGGCACGAGACGGCGATCTTCCGATCACCGATCGGATTCTGGCAATTCGCGAGCGCTGGCACACCAAGCGGCATCCGTTCTTTCTCGCTTTCGGCGAGGGCAAACTGCCGCTGAAGGCGCTGGGCCGCTACCAGGCGCTGCATTACCATTTCGTGTCGCGCGCGTTGGCGAGCTTTGGGATGCTCTATGCGCGCGGCTATCATTTCGAAGACGTGCGCAAGATGATCGCCGAGAACATCGCCGAGGAGGAGGGGTTGAAGGCGATCCCGGAGCCGGGTCACGAGCCGCACGACCACAATGAGCTGATCCTCCGCTTCTGCCGCGCCGCGGGGCTCAGCGACGACGAGGTCCGCAATACGAAAATGCCGCCCGCCTGGTGGGCGCGCTCGCTCTACATGTACCATACGACCGCCAATGAGCCGGTCGGCGTGATCCTGGCGATGCAGACGACGCAGGAGGGCCAGATGCCGGGGTTGATCAGCGAGGTCCTGCTGCCGGCGTTCGAGAAGCATTACGGGTTCAGGCTGAACTCCCCGGAGATCGAGTTCTTCACCGAGCACGACGCCGCCGATGTCGAGCACAGCCGCCGCCAGATCGAGCTCTGCGGCCGGTATCTCGACACGCCGCAGCTGGAGGCGCGCGCCGAGCGAGTGGCCGAGGAGATCTGCGAATTGCGCTGGGCTTCGATCTCGGAGCTCTACCGTTCGGAAATGCTCGGCGAGAAGGAAATCCTGCCGCCCGGGGTTATGAGATAATCTCGGCCCGCCGCGTATTTGTCATCGCTCGGGACCCCCTCACCAATCCGGCTAACCTGCCAAGAACATCCGGGCGCGCGACGGCTCTTCGCTCAGTCGGAGGAACCCAGCACCGTCTTGATCCACGATCCGACCATCTTTGATGATCAGCGAAATCTCGGTTGGGCGTTGCAAAACGGTGATATCGGCGAGCGGGTCATTGTCCCAAATGACGATGTCGGCGAGCCTGCCTGGGGCGATCACGCCAACCTCGCCCGCGAGGTTGACCATCGCGGCATTGCCGCTGGTATTTGCGACGATCGCCTCCATCGGCGTCATTCCGACCTGCTTGACGAACAGCTCCGCCTCCTTGCCATGCCACTTGCCGTGGCTGAACGCGGAAGCATTACCGGTGTCGCTGCCGCTCAGGATCGGGATGCCGCGGTCGCGCGCATTGCGGATCATCTGGAAGGAGGTGTCGAGCTGCGCCCGCAAACGATCACGCACCCGGTCACCGAAACCCCGCCCGGCCGCGCCGTGCTCGACCCCGATCCACGGCGAGGTCAAAACGGGCGCAATCGGAATGCCGGCCTTGGCGATGATGTCGAGGTCGTCCTCGTTCGCCCAGTCGCCGTGGTAGATCAGATCGACGCCGGCCTTGGCGGAAGCGCGGGTCGAGGTCGAGCCGCGCGAGTGGATCGCCACCTTGATGTTGTGCCGGTGGGCTTCACCGACGACCGCGGCGATTTCGTCCTCGGCGACCGTCTGGATATCGCCCCAGGTGGAATCGGCGATTTTGATCAGGTCGACCCCGCGCTTGCACTGCTTGCGGGTCTCGCGGATGAACTCGTCGCGCGTGTTGCACAAGACACCCGCCGCATCGGCCGGGGTTCCTTCATAGGCGGGGTAGGGATCGGGATCGAAGATGCCGCCGTAATTGCTGAGCGCCCGGCCGGCAACGACCATCCGCGGGCCTTCGAGCAGCCCACCATCGACGGCCTCGCGCACCGTCACATCGGTGAACCATTTGCCGCCCGGCACGGCGATGCTGGTAACCCCGGCGCGCAATACGCGGCCGATCGCATACGCCGCCCACAAGGTGCAGAATTCGGCGCTCGACGTGTACTTCGCCCCCGGCAACGCGCCCTGGTGCAGCGAGAT
Organism: uncultured Alphaproteobacteria bacterium; assembly: GCA_963700195.1. Lineage (GTDB taxonomy): Bacteria > Pseudomonadota > Alphaproteobacteria > ATCC43930 > CGMCC-115725 > AP-15. The sequence continues at coordinate 5,212 of CAVOWQ010000055.1, read as the reverse complement.
GTGACAATGGGCATCGATCAAGCCGGGCAGGATGAACTTGCCCGCTGCCTCGATGACCGTATCATCCGGGGTCTCTGGCCGCACCGAGCCGGCGGCGCCGCCGATATGGGAAATCCTGTTTCCCTCAACAACAACCAGCGTATTCGTGACCGGGTCGCCCCCGGATCCATCAATCAATGTCCCGTTCCTGATCAGCAGCCGCGGTGAGGAATTCGCCATTACAGCCCTCCCTATGCAATCGACAGCAAGGTTAGGGCATTGCGGCTTCGACCGCCAATACGACACGCGCGGCTGAAGAAGTATCCTGTTGCATTGCGAGATGCTGGACCGTCCGGTCCTGATGTCCTATGGCGATGGCCGGATGGTCGCATGGAATAATCGATTTTGAACCAGAGGCGATGCGAATGATTAAGACGATAGTCATCGGTGCCGGCGTGATGGGGGCCTCGGTCGCGTATCGGCTGGCTCAGGCCGGCGCGGCGGTGACGGTGCTGGAAGCGACGCGCATCGGCGGCGGCACCTCCGGCATCAGCTTCGCCTGGACCAACGCGCACAAAAAGCCGCCGAAGCCCTATCACGATCTGAATGTCGCGCGGCATGAAGGCGCATGCCGCGCTGGCCGACGAGTTCGGCGCCACGCCATGGTGGCACGGCGGCGGCAGTCTGGAATGGGAAGCCGAACCCGATCGCACGGCGCAGCGTGAAAACATCGAGCAGCTGCGGTCCTGGGGCTATGCCGCGGAGTGGATCACGCTGCGCCAGGTGCAGGAATTGGAGCCCGACATCGATCCGGCGACGATCGGCGACGCGCCGGTGGCGTTTTTCCCGGAAGAGGGTTGGCTCGATCCGGTGGTCTACGCGCATGCCATGCTGTCCGCCGCGCGGCGTCGCCATGGCGCGAAAGTCATCTGCGGCGCCCGGTCGTAGACCTGATCATGGCCGGCGATCGTGTGACCGGCGTCCGCGTCGCCGACGGCACGCAATACGAGGCCGACATCGTCGTGAACTGTGCCGGTCGCTGGACCAACGAGGCAACCCGCGATGCAGGTCTGCACTTGCCGCTCGCACCGACCGTGGGGTTCCTGGTGTTCACGCCCCCGGTCGCCGCCAGCTTGAGCCGTGTGGTCCGCACCACCGTAATCGACGCGCGCCCTGACGGCGCGGGACGCCTGATGCTGCATTGGAACCCGACCGACGCGACTTTGACCTTCGACACGAGGCTCAGCCCGTCGATGCCGGAGGCGCGCGATCTGGTGCGGCGCGCCCGACAGCTGCTGCCCTCGATCGGCGAGGTCGAACCGGAGGCGGTGCGCATCGCCATCCGGCCGATCCCCGGCGATCATCTGTCTGCCATCGGACCGATGCCGCGGACTTCCGGCTACTATATCGCCGTCACCCATAGCGGCGTGACGATGTCGCCGTTCCTCGGCGCGGTGGTGGCTGACGAGATCGTACGCGGACGGCAAAGGGCCGAGCTCGCCGATTTCCGGCCTGCGCGTTTCTTCAACTGACCTGCGCCCATCTTTCTCCTTACCATCGCCCGCGCCGCGATAGGCCTCGAAACAGATTTCCGCAAATTGCGCGCAAAAGGTGCCGCCGCCAGGAGCGCGCACGAACCGATACCGACCAAGTTCCGCGCGTACATGCAACCCAGTGCGGACTGGACCCCAACCGATCCTAATCGGCGGCATGTCGAACCTCCATGGTCGAAGCTGCAAGCCCATTCACGGTCCGGCTCCGTTTGGAAGTATGCAATGCAAAGGAGGCAATTCCAGGGTCGTCGTGCCGGTCTTGGTCCCGCGAAAAAATCGCGGCAGCGCGGTGCGAGTGGATGACGTTCAGCCGGCCTTGCGCAGCCGGAGTGCACGGACGACCGCTTCCGGATCGGCTTTGATGACCCGAAGCAGCGTCGACGCTGGCCCGGAGGGATGCTGGCGCCCCTGCTCGTATTGCTGCACCGTATCGAGCGTGAAGCCGAAGCGCCGGGCAAACTGGGCCTGAATAAGTTCCAACTTGGCCCGGAGGGCACGAACCTGGTCCGGCGATGGAGGTGGATACACCGGCTCAGTGTCCGCCAACTCCCATGCATCCCCGTACTCGACTGCCTGCGCCTCGATCTCTTCCACTGGGCCGAGGTCGCGCGGCCATTTCGGCCAACAGCTTCGCTTTGTCGATGTCAGCCCGGGGTATGTCGTACAATAGGCATCCCGTTCCTTCCTGTTCGCATACGCAGGTCCTACAATTATTAGATTACCCCAGCGGGGGCCAGGCGCCTCGATCAGCACTCATGGCGCCTCGCAGATAGGAGCTGTTTTTCAGGGCCGCCATTATATCTTCGGCTACTTTGGTCATGACGCGAAATGCCGCCCGCTCATAGGTATCGTAAAGCTTTTGATCGATGCCCTTTTTTGTTGCGCCGTGAGCGATGTTATTCCTCAAACCAACAAGTTGCCCAATATCAGAATAGATATCCTCAAATTGACTAGGGTCTAAGCCGAGCTTGTATAGCATTGCCTTGAGTACGTTGGGTTTTAGATTGGACTCGGTATCGACCACCTCATCCGGGATGCACAAGACAGAGGACGTAAAATCCTCCATTCTTTCTATGAATTCCCGTTCCCTCGCGAGTCGGTGGAGGACCGGATCATCTGGTAGTTGCCTTCCATAGAACGGATTCTTTTTCTGCGTATCCCGGAGTCCATGAAATGCCAATGTGAGGGTAGCCGCCGCCAGTGCGTGGTTCGCGTCTCGGCATCTTACGCCGCTGCGATTCAAAATCTGCACATAATGAAGAAAGGCGAACTTGCAAAATCCCTCAAAATGGCTATACAAAATCAATATCAGTGCCCTCCGGTACCGATTCTTTTGCTCCTCGTTGAGAAGATTCCCCTGATTTTGAAAGAATTTAATTTCCTCGACACGCCAAGCCATTTCTTGATCGAGCTCTGCTCGGATCGCATCGAAATTCATCACAGCGTTGCAATAGCATCCTCTATGAACTGAATCCGATTTCGTAACTGTCCTGGAGAATTCTTTCCACCGCCCGTTGTCATATCAGGAGAATCTTTTGTCCAATTTTGCGCTGGTCAAAATTTCTTTCAATCGCGCCATCTGCTCTTCGTTATCCGGTTCCAGCTCGCGCAAACGCTTCTGAAGCCCTAATGTCACAGCTTCAAAGTGATTAGTGCTGAATCCCCGGATCAGCGTATCCCGCCCGCGACTGGCCCTCGCCAGCGAGAACGAAAATTCGCCTAAAGTACGTTGCAAGACGATAAATGTTCTATTAAAATTCTCTTCTTCCTTAGCATAGTCGAAGCTTAACGGATTGTCAGGGTCCGAAACAGCTTCCATGTATTCTGTTAAGAAATCCCCGATATCGTGGCGAAATTTGTTCCGCCAGTTTTTGAGACTGAAAAATCGCAGTACGAGCTCTTGATCAAAGGCGGACAAGCGGCTTTCATATGTTAGGTTATCTGTGCATACCTCAAAAGCCTTGTTCTTGCTCAGTCTATTTACAAATTCAGTAAAATTAGAGCTAAGAAGACGAATAGTGCAGTTTCTGACTTGCTGATCGGATAGCAGCGCTCCGCCCGTGTTTAGTCGCTTAAACATGTGGTATTGAAAGCGGGGGTTGCTCTCTTTTCTGACTACTATTACACGGATGAATGATCGTTTTAACTTAATTTGTAGTGAAGTTCCAAGATCATCAAAAGTTTTTCCGTTAAGTTCTTTGACTATGTCGCAGTCAACGAACTCAAGCTTCTGGCCTTTGCTTACGGGAGGTATAAGATGAGGCGCCTCCAATGCTCCTCTAAGATGAAGGTAGGAAGATATGCGTTGAAGGCCATCGATAAGGATATATTTTCCACTGTCTTCCTCGATTACGTATATCGGCGGAATAGGCATTTCCAAAAGCAATGATTCAATAAAACGCGATCGATTGCCCTCTGACCATCGAAACAAACGCTGAAATTCAGGAGATATATTGATTTCCTTGATCTCTCATGCATATCCAAGATTTCGTTGAACGACAGATCGAGGCTGGTGGTATTAACCTGCTTGAGATGCCTTTCAATTAACTCGACGAGGTTGGCAGGCGTGATCTCTAATAACATCGCGGTTTCCTGGTTGAATTACCGATCATGGCTCTCGTCGCGCTTGGCGCTATAAGCCAATGTGACCATCCCCCTTGCTTGAAGCGTTTCGGCGCTTGCCTTTATCTGGGTAGCGACCTGGCGCTATAAATACCAGCCCATGAGAACTCGCATTTGCCAGTCGCTGGTTAATAGCTTCGCGTTCTGCGCGTCGTGTCGCGCTATTTAAATAATCTTCCTCGATCTCTACCGAAATAGAGTTTCGGCCAGCGCGAATTGCGGCTACGGCGGTGGACCCCGAACCGGCAAACGGGTCGAGAATCCTGTCGCCCGCGAAGCTGAACGTTTTGATCAGCCGCTCCGGCAGCTCAAGCGGAAACGGCGCCGGGTGTCCGTCGCGTAGGCTTGCGCCACGAATATCCGACCAGACTGGCCGCATCCAGGCGTCCATCTCGTCGCGCTGCAGCATTGACAACGCCTTCTGGATCATCGGCGTGGTTCGATAGCCGCCTGGCTTTCTCATCATGACAATATGCTCGTGGTCACTCTTGATAATTGCCCCCGGCTGGTAGGGCTTCCCGAGATATATAGTGGATTTGCGGCGTGCCTCTACCGAGCGGTTGCCGATCTTGAACCACATAATGGGCGTAAGATTGTCGAGGCCGATCCTACGGCTGCGTGATTGAATGTCGGCTGGTAACGGCAGAACGCGATGCCGGCCATCCGCCCGCCGCGGGATCAAGATATCACCGATTACACAGCAGATGCGGCCGCCGGGCACCAGAACCCGGGCGACTCCCGCCAGACATGGTCCAACTCATCGAGGAAAGCCTCGTAATCGTAGATGCGGCCGAGTTGCCGACCGCCAGCATCGGATGCGTACGGCTTCAGATTGAAGTACGGGGGTGAGGTGACGACGAGATGTACCAATTCGCTTGGTATCACCGCAAGATCCCGCGCGTCCCCGAGGATCATCTCATGTTGTGTGCGATCGTAGGGCGCCGGCCAGCGACGCCCACGGAGGATTTTGTTTGCCTTGAGAAGCGCTTCGAGGCTCCCCGGCTCATTGTCGGTGATGGGAAGAGGAGCAATACCTGGAACTGAACGAGTAGAGGGCA
>CAVOWQ010000054.1:0-21959 GCA_963700195.1 uncultured Alphaproteobacteria bacterium | reverse complement strand
GGACGCCGCTCGTGGTTGTTCGCAGGCTCCGACCGCGGCGGTGAGCGGGCTGCCGCGATCTACACCCTGATCGCCACGGCAAAACTGAACGGCGTCGATCCCCAAGCCTGGCTCGCCGATGTGCTGCGCCGCATCGCCGATCATCCGGCCTCCAAACTCGACGAGTTGCTGCCGTGGAATTGGATAAAGCCGGAACATCAAGCCGCTGCCGCTTGAAGTTCAGGCTTACGCCATTGTCGAGATAAACTTCCCGTTTGTTCGGGTAGAGCGCGAGCAGCGCATGTATCGTGATCCCAAACAATGGGCATACGTCCGTCGTCTGGTTTTGGAAGAGGGCGGCTCACGCCGAGGCGTGTCACGGAAAACGGGGCTCAGCAGGAAAACCGTTCGCAAAATGCTTGAGTGCCCGCGGCCGCCTAGTAAGCCTATCCCGCCGGATGGTGCGGAGGAAAAACTCCTCCGATCAGCTCAATTCCTGGCTGCCCAGCGCCGCTCCATCGATCCAATCGCATACCGACGCCGCGCATTATATCTGTGGGCTCGCGCGCGCGATCTCGTCTTGCAGCTGGACCGGCCACAGGGCGCCTCTCTGCTCCGCGATATCGCCGAAACCGTCCATGGGATCACTGCAAGGACAACACCGAAGTCTCGCCGGACAATAACCGGCTGCTCGGAGGCGGGCGAGAATATGCTGGGTACAGAACTCAGAGGCGAAGCGGCTCGCAGATGGCTGGACGTTTTGCTACGAGGGGAGATGCGGCTTGCAGATCTAGGAGAGCTTCGCCCCGCTGAGCAGTTAACAATCCTTCTCGGACGCACGAAAGATGGAACTCTCCGTCAGCGAAAAAAAGCTGCTGTTGTCTTAGCGAACCTGCGAGGGGTACCGATCCGCACGATCGCGGCATGCCTCTCCATCAGCCCTGTCTCCGTCCGAAAGTATGTTCGCGTGTTTACCGCCAGTGGTCTCGAGGCTTTGTTCGCAAACGGTAGACGGACCGGTGGGCGGCTAGCTGACAGCGAGGCAGCACGGCAGGCCGTCTTCGCTCTTCTTCACGAGCCGCCGTCGGCGATCGGCATTAACCGAACCACTTGGCGAATGGCCGACTTGACCCAGGTTCTGCGTGAAAGGGGTACGCCCGTCTGCGCCCAGGTAGTGCGCGAGATCATCCGATCGGCAGGATGGCGCTGGCGAAAGGCTAGGAAGGTATTGACGTCAACCGATCCCGAGTACCGCGCAAAAGTGCGCCACATCCGGAGCATCCTCGCCGAGCTTCGAGAAAATGAAGCGTTCTTCTCCATCGATGAGTTCGGTCCTTTCTCGATTCGTGCTCAAGGCGGCAAAGCACTTGTGCCACCGAACACACGGGTGAAGATCGTTTCGACGTGTTTGAGGTGGTAAGCGAGGTCAAACAGCGCATCGATGGTCGAGGCAGAGAGAAGCCGGGTGATCTCCGGGTCTTGCTTCAACAGATCCGAGAAACGGTCCTGGCCCTGCCAGGCCGCCATCGCGTTCCGCTGGACGGCGCGGTAAGCCTCTTCGCGGCTCATTCCTGCCTGAGTCAATGCCAGCAACACGCGCTGGGAATCGACGAGCCCGCCCAGCGACTCTAAATTCCGGCGCATGCGTTCGGGATAGACGACGAGACGGTCGATCAGCCCGGTCAGCCGCGCCAATGCGAAGTCGAGCGCGATCGTCGTGTCCGGGGCGATGATCCGCTCGACCGAGGAATGGGAGATGTCCCGCTCGTGCCAGAGTGCGACATTCTCCAAAGCCGGCACCACGGTGGACCGGACGACGCGGGCGAGACCCGTCAAATTCTCGGCGAGGACCGGATTGCGCTTGTGCGGCATCGCGGAGGAGCCCTTCTGCCCGGACGAGAAATACTCCTCGGCCTCGCGAACCTCGGTGCGCTGAAGGTGACGGATTTCGGTCGCGAGCCGTTCGACCGCCGCGCCGATCAGCGCCAGGGTCAAGAAGAACTGGGCATGGCGGTCGCGCGGGATGACCTGCGTCGAGATCGGCTCGGGGTCGAGGCCTAGCTTCTCCGCGACGTATTCCTCGACCCGCGGATCGATATTGGCGAAGGTCCCGACGGCGCCAGAGATCGCGCAGGTCGCCACCTCCTTGCGTGCGGCGAGGAGGCGGGCATGGTCGCGAGCGAACTCGGCGTAATGCCCGGCAAGCTTCAATCCGAAGGTCGTCGGCTCGGCGTGGATGCCGTGGCTGCGCCCGACGGTCGGCGTATATTTGTGCTCGAAGGCGCGGCGCTTCAGCACCGCGAGCAATGCGTCGAGGTCGGCCAGCAGAATGTCGGCGGCCTGCGTCAGCTGCACCGCAAAGCACGTATCGAGCACGTCGCTCGAGGTCATTCCCTGGTGCACGAAGCGCGCCTCGGGGCCGACATGCTCGGCAAGGTTTGTCAGAAAGGCGATCACGTCGTGGCGGGTCTCGCGCTCGATCTCGTCGATGCGCTCAGCCTCGAAGCCGCCACGCTCCCAGACGGCGCGAGCCGCGCTCGCCGGAATGATCCCCAAGCACCGCCTGCGCATCGCAAGCATGCGCCTCGATCTGGAACCAGATCCGGTAGCGGTTCTCCGGCGACCAGATCCTCGTCATCTCGGGGCGGCTGTAGCGCGGGATCATGGGACCTCTTGGTAACCCAGGCTCCGAAGCGCAGGGAGCATGTGGGGCGGCACCGGGGCCGTGATTTCGAGCGCGGGCCGCGCCGGGTAAAGGGGCAATGTAATCGAACGGGCGTAGAGCTGGAGCAGCTTCTCGCTCGCCGGGTCGCCATAGACGGCATCCCCGACGACGGGGCAACCCAGAGCGGCGCAATGGACACGCAGCTGGTGCGTTCGGCCAGTGCGCGGCCGCAATTCGAGCCAGGCCCGGCCGTCCGCCAGACCGCATACCCGGTAATCAGTGAAGGCTTTTTGACCGGCGGGGTCGACCGCCATACGCCAGCCGGCACTGCGGGTCAGTTTTTTTAGGCCGGTCTCGATCCGCCCTTCGGGCTCGGGTGGCCGGCCTGCGACCACGGCCCAATACACCTTCTCTGCCTTCCCGCTCGCGAACAGCGCCCCGAGACGGCGCAGCGCCTTGGGATGACGGCCCAGCACCAGACAGCCGCTGGTGTCGCGATCGAGGCGATGCGCGAGGGACGGCGGGTGCGGCAGACCAAAGCGCAGCTCGCCAAAGCTAGTTTCGAGATTCGGCCCCCCGCCGGGGCCGGGATGGACGGCAATCCCAGCCGGCTTGTCGATGACCAGGATCAGACCGTCACGGTAAAGGACGCGCTCGGTAAGTCGCCCCTCACCCCAGCCCTCTCCCCGCGAGCGGGGCGAGGGAGCAGCGCTGCAACCCCTCGCCCCGCCTGAGCGGGGAGAGGGAGGGGCCCGCGTAGCGGGAAGGTGAGAGGCGACGCCCATCCGCATCGATCGATTATTCCGCTGCCTCGCGCGCCGAGGCGGTGCGAAACCGCGTGCGCAGTGCATCCCATTCATCGGAGCCGAAACGCCGGAACATCTCCGGCACGGTCATCTCCTTTATCGGTGTCGGGTGGCGGCGGGTCGTCTTCAACTCGGCCAGCATCCGGTCGCAAATGCCGACGACGCTCTTGATCAAGAGCCCCGGCACGATCGCGAGCTTGTAGCCCATCGCTTGGGCCTCCCGCAGATCGAGATCGGGTGTCTTGCCGCCCCATACGACATTGAGGAGGCACGGGCCGTTGACCAGGCGCGGCACCGCGGCGACCTCGTCCGCGGTCTGCGGCGCCTCGACAAACGCCATGTCGGCCCCGGCCGCCAGCGCCGCATTGGCGCGAGCAATGGCCTCGTCCAAGCCTGCGACGGCGCGCGAGTCCGTGCGTGCGATGATCAGAAAATCCCGGTCGCGGCGGGCCGCGGCCGCGGCGCGGATCTTGGCGGTGTAATCTTCGCGCGGGATGACCTGCTTACCATCGAGATGGCCGCATTTCTTCGGGAATTCCTGATCCTCGATGTGAATCCCGGCAACGCCGCTACGCTCGAATTCACGAACCGTGCGAAAGACATTGAGCTCGTTGCCGTAGCCGGTATCGGCGTCGGCGATGACGGGCAGCTCGACGGCGGCGGCTATGCGCCCGGCATTGGCCACCATTTCGGACATCGTGACGAGGCCAAGATCCGGGTACCCTAGTGTCGCCGCTGTCCCGGCTCCGGTCATGTAGATAGCCGCGAACCCAGCCTGTTCGATCAGCTTGGCGGTGATGCAATCATAGGCCCCGGGCGCCACCACCATCCGCTCCTGCTTCAGCAGATCTCGAAAGCCTCTCGCCTGGGTCATCGCCGGCTCCCATAATGCCCTCCAAGATAACGCGAGAGTAAGGTCGAAGGAGGGGCAAATGCACGTTTTCAATCTGAAGGCCGAGCAGGCGTTCGACCCCAAGAAACACATGGAAAGAGTGCTCGGCAAGATCGGCGAAGGCGATGTCACGATCGCCTGTTGGGAGCCCGGTCAGACGAGCCCCTATCACTGCCACCCGAATGCGACCGAGATCTACTTTTGCTTCGAGGGCGGGGGCAGGATGCGCACCCCGAGCGAAACTATCGAGATCGGACCGGGGACCTTCATCGTTCATCCGCGCGGCGAACTGCACGAATACGCCAACGGCCCGCAGCGCACCCTGCTGTTTCGCGTGCGCTACGGCGACGAGATGTCCGGCCGCACCAAAGAATGGCCGAGCAACTCCGACTGGAAACCGCGCCCCGAAGACATCGCCTATTTCGGCCGTAACCCGGGGGCGTAGGATCTCGCGCCCGCGCCATTATTCCGTCGCTCGGCGCGGCCATCGACCTCGTTTCACTGCTGCTCGAGCCGCGAATCGACCCAGGCCGGTTGATTGTAAGGGATCGCCCCGGAATCAGTGGGCGCGGCGTGCGCCTCGGTGGTTGGGGCGGTCCCATTCTTCGACGCGGGCCGCTCGATCCGCGGATCGACCCAAGCCGGTTCATTGTAGGGGATTGCCCCGGAATCGGCGCGCGCGACATGCGCCTCGGTGGTTGGGGCGGCTTCATCCTTCGATGCGGGCCGCTCGAGCCGCGGATCGACCCAGACCGGTTGATTGTAAGGGATCGCCCCGGAATCGGCGCCCGCGGCGTGTGCCTCGGTGGTTGGGGCGGCCTCATTCTTCGACGCGGGCCGCTCGATTCGCGGATCGACCCAAGCCGGTTGAGTGTAAGGGATTACCTCGGAATAGGCGCGCGCAACGCGCGTCTCGGAGGCTGGAGCAGTCGCGCTGTTCGACGCTCGCCCGCCGGCAAGGGGTTCGACGCTGACGGCCGCGATGCCGCTGCGAACGACACCGATCTCTTCGGCGGCGCGGGGCGAAAGATCGATAATGAAACGCCGCCGATAGGGCCCGCGGTCATTGATCTTGACGACCACTGCGCGGCCGGTGTCGAGGTTTGTGACTCTGGCGTAGGAAGCAAGCGGCAGCGAACGATGGGCCGCCGTCGGGGTGACCCAATCGAGAATCTCGCCGCTCGCGGTACGGGAGCCCACCCAGTTGTACCAAGCCGCTCTGCCGATCTCGCTTCTTCCGATCGTATGCACGGGGCCCAGATACGCATCGGCCGCACCCCCGGCCGACTCGGTGGAATCAGAGTCGGCATGACGCGAGCGCGCGCGAGCGTCGGCACCGCAGGACGGGAACTGGGCTTTGCCGTGCCATATTTCGGCTCTGACAAGTTTCCCGTGCAGCTGGCCGGAATGCGGCGACGAGCCTTTGCCCGGCGTCTTGGCGATCGCACCGGTCGAGATCATAAGACACGCGAGCGAAATACCGATCGTTTGACGCATTGGCATTGCGTTGCCCCCTTTTGCTGGGCATCCCCTTGTCGCAGGCAATAGAGATCCGGCCGCCATGCCAATCGTATTGGCGTGGACGAGGGAATGCAGATCGGTGTCTTCCCGGATTGTCCCCGACAAACCGGGTAGGACAGGTAGGACGATACGAGGCTAAACAGGCTAAAACCCTGGTGTCAACCCTGCCATTATTTTTTTCTGCACATTGGAAGCGGCCTGCGGTGTTCAGGTCACAGGGTCAAAACCGCCGAATTACTAGGATTTATCTTTGGAAATCATCGATTTTACTGCTTCATTAACTCTTTGCTTTGGGCAGTCAAAACTAGGACGGCAGCCTTAGAAGTGCGACAAAAGTGCGACCGGGCGGTTTTGCTCGTAAAGTGTGTAGCGGGGCGAAACCCCGCGTGCAGGTTTTATTTACGGGGATTGGCCCTTGATGATCCGCTCGGGGAGGGCCTCGGTGCAAAGTCCCGCGCCCGATCGCCGCGCCGTCGCCGTGTCAAGGATGTGTCAGTCGGCAACGGAACACTCAAGGCCGCTTTCCCGCTGACACTGGCCGAAGTCCAGGTTATGACGTTCGGCCGCGAGCGAGGAGGAGAGGCGACAATGGGCGTCATAAAGCGCATTGCGGAATTCCACGACGATTTGACGAATTGGCGACAGGACATCCATGCTCACCCGGAACTCGGCTTCGAGGAGCAGCGCACCTCCGATTTCGTCGCGCAAAAGCTCGCCGAATTCGGATACGAGGTGCATCGCGGCGTCGGCCGCACCGGTGTCGTCGGCCGGTTGTGCGCCGGCACGTCGCAGCGCTCGATTGGTCTGCGGGCCGACATGGACGCGCTGCCGATCGAGGAGGCGACCAATCTCGCCTACCGCTCGCGCCATCAGGGGCGCATGCACGCCTGCGGCCATGACGGGCACACCGCGATGCTGCTCGGCGCGGCGCGGTACCTGGCCGAGACCCGCGCATTTGACGGGACCGTCAACCTGATCTTTCAACCCGCCGAAGAGGGTCTCGGCGGCGGCGCGGCGATGGTCGAGGACGGACTGTTCGAGCGTTTTCCGTGCGACGCGATCTTTGGCATGCACAACCGGCCGGGGCTCGCAATCGGCAAGTTCCAGATCCGCACTGGCCCGATGATGGCGGGAGGCGGCTACTTCGATATCACCGTCACCGGCCGCGGCGCGCATGGCGCCCGCCCCGAGGTGGGCATCGATCCGGTGATTGTCGCGAGCCACATCACGACGGCGTTGCAGACAATCGTCTCCCGCAATTTGAGGCCACTCGACACAGCTGTCCTCAGCGTTACCCAGATCCACGCCGGCGACGCCTACAATGTGATCCCGGAGCAGGCCTTCATCCGCGGCACCGCACGCGCCTTCGCTCCCGAAACCCTGCGCCTGATCGAGGACAATATGCGGCGCATCGCCAGCGGTGTCGCCGGCGGGTTCGGCGCGGCCGCCGAGCTCGATTTCCGGATCCTTTTCCCGCCGCTGGTCAATGACGCCGCCGAGACCGAATTCATCGCCGAGACTGCCGCCGAACTGGTCGGCGCCGACAACGTCAACCGCAACGGCAATTTGGTGATGGCCTCGGAAGATTTCTCGTACATGCTGAACCGCCGGCCCGGCGCCTATATCCAAATCGGCAACGGCGACGGCACCGGAGGCTGCGAAGTCCACAACCCCGGCTACGATTTCAACGACATGGCATTGCCATTCGGCGCCAGCCTGTTCGTCCGGTTGGCCGAACGTAAATTGTCCCGCTGACCCTCACCCGCCTCCCCCTGGACTGCGATCCTATGCGCCGGGTCGGTGAGGGTTTGCGGATCAAAGACCCGGAGATGGCCGGATGCGGATTGTCGTGGTCGGCACCTCAGGGGCCGGCAAGACGACGTTGGCACGCAGAATTGCGGCGCTGTTGGAGCTGCCGCATATCGAACTCGATGCCATCAATTGGCAGTCGGGATGGCGCGATCTGACGCGGCACGATCCGGAGGAATTCGTCCGCCGCGTCAATGAGGCGATCGAGGCCGAGGCTTGGGTGGTCGACGGCAATTACGGCCCCGTGCGCGACAGGATCTGGCGGCGTGCGACCCACCTCGTCTGGCTCGATTATGAACGCCCGGTGATCATGGCTCGAGTGATCTCCCGAACGCTTTTCCGCGGCGTTCTGCGCACCGAGTTGTGGGCCGGCAACCGCGAGCGCTGGCGGCAGATGCTGCGGCCCAGCCACCCGATCCGCTGGGCCTGGAATACCTGGGAGCGCCGCCGCCGCGAAACCGCAGAGCGCCTGGCGCAGAGCGAATGCGCACATCTGGTGGTATTGCGGCTGCGCCGCCCAAGCGAGGTATCGCGGGCAGTCGACCTCGTAGCGAAGGCGGCTGGCGTACAAATGAGGCACGACGGCGCAACAGGACGACTTTAGTCCGATGCAGATCCCGGCTTGAGTAGCGGGTAGCAGCGTATCACGTTACGGGTGACGTCACCTTGGGAGACCGAGAAATGGCCGAGCGCGAAGAAGTTGGCGATCGCACGAACAGAGTCCCCGAACACATGATCGAGACGATCAACAGGCTGGTGCGGACCTCGCGCCAGATGCTGACCGAGATCGGCCGCGAACCGACCCCCGAGCAGCTCGCCGAAAAATTGGCGATGCCGCTCGAAAAAGTGCGCAGGGCCCTGCTCGCAGAACAACCGATCCACCTGAAGGCGCCGATCTTCGGTGAGGAGGATTCCAACCCCAGCTGATCCTCCGAGCCAAATTTCAAGACTTGACATCTTGGGACCGAAAGCCGGCACCGGCCTCGATACGGATCCGGGAGACGCGCATGGGTAACGTCAATCCGCCGGATCCGGTCGATTTCGAGCTGCGCCGCCAACAAACAGCCACCATCGTGCCGATCTGCATCGCATTCCCGGTTGCGATCGTGCTGTGGCTTGGCACCTATAACCTCCTGCCGCCGCTTCTCGGCATGGAAGACACCCTTCCCCGGTTGGTGTTTTCGCTGAAATGCTGTTGCGTCGCGATCCTCTTCTGCTTCGTGACCGGGATTGAGGCCGTCGCGCATGAACGGCTGCGCTCGCCGGCGATCGACCCGCTCTCGGGTTACGAGACGCATCGGATGCGCATCAATCTTCGCTATCTGCAGAATACGCTGGAACAGTTGGTGCTGTTCATGCCGGGGGTGCTCGGGCTTGCCGTCTACTGTTCGGATGGTGGCTCGATGCGCGCGGTTGCCGCGACGACGGTCGTATGGATCGCGGCGCGCATCGCCTTCTGGATTGGATACCACTACGGCTCGGCACAGCGCGGCATCGGTGCGCCCGGCATGGTGCTGAGCATACTGGTGCTGCTCTATGTCTGCGCCAGGTTCGGCTTCGAGATCGCTGGAACGGTCGGCGCGGTTGTGCCGATCGTGTTCTTCGCAGGTGCAGAGGCGGTGCTCGTGTGGGCGACCAGACCGCTTCGACGGTGAAGTGCGGTACGCGGTTTTTGTACGCAACACCGAGACCAACAATCACGGTGACATAGCGCGCCGGCTGGTCGGGGCCCTGCCATGAGGTCTTTCGTTCGGGCTAGCAGCCGCAGCCGGCGGATTGCATCCGTCCCACACTCTGGTGCTCGGCTACATGGCGGCACTTGCCGCCGACGCTGCCATAGCCGGGTGAAAGCCGATCCAACATATGATCGCCATAATTGCACGGTAATTGTGTGGACATTGGCGGCTGCGGTCGGGGAACGGTTATTTTGATGGGAGTTGGCGATCCCTGATCTCAACCTGATAAAACAGGTAAAACAGGCGGTTGTCAGGATCGCTTCGCGACCTCGGGACTGAGCCGCGCGGATCGAGCCGCGCGTGGGGCTGCGCTGGGCCGACGCGACGCGAGAAGGCCGAACGCCAGGGCGAGCCCCAGCGATGCGATGACGACTATGACCATCGCCCGAGCACTATCGTGCGGCAGCCGGCCGACGAGCAATGTGCCGAAGGCCGCGACCGTCATCTGCAAGAACCCGAGCAGCCCGGAAGCGGCGCCGGCGATGCGCGGGTGGAGGCTGAGCCCGGCCGCCATCGCCGGAGGTTGGCTCAGACCATTGCCGATGGAGCTGATCGCCATCGGCACGAACAACGCCCAAGGCGTCAGCTCGACGAGACACCAGACCGCGAGCATTACCCCCGAGGCGAGCGACAGCGCCAAGCCGATGATCATAAGACGGGCGCTGCCGACTGACATGGACAAGCGCGCGACGCCGGCATTGCCGATCATATAAGCGGCCATTGGCAGCAGGATCATCAGCCCGTAGGTGCTCAGCGGCTGATGCATCACCTCGGACAAGAGGTAAGGGGCGCTCGCCAAGAACGTGAACCATGATGCGCTGGTGAAGGCCGTCGTCAATGCGAAGCCGAGAAACGCGGGGGACCGCAACAGCACCACGAAGGATCGAGCCATTGCTGCAAGATTGGCCGGCATTGGACTGCGATGGGTTTCTTCGAGGCGCGTCGCCGTCAGTACCAGCACGGCGGCACCGAGCGCGCCGAGCAGCGCGAAATCGGCGCGCCATCCGACCCATTGGGCCAAGTATGCGCCGATCGCCGGGGATATCGACGGCGCCAGGCTCATCGCCATCATGATCGTTGCTATCGCACTCGCCGAGCGCTCGCGGTCGAACAGGTCGCGCACGATCGCGCGGGCCAGCACCATGCCGGCGCACCCGCCGCAGGCCTCGATCACGCGGCCGAAGATCAGCATCGGCAACGACCAAGCGAGGCCACACACCACCGTCCCGGCGAGGAACAGGGCCAGCCCGGCGATCAGCACCGGGCGGCGCCCGAAACGATCGGAGACGGGGCCATAGACGAGTTGTCCGACGGCAATGCCGGCGAGAAAAAGCGTCAATACCAGCTGGACCGCTCCGGCGGGGGCTGCGAACGCCTTGGCCAGCAGCGGCAGCGACGGTACCGGCATGTGCAGCGCCGCCGGCGCAATCGCCGCTACCGCGACCAGCAGGCCGAGGGGTGCCCGGCGGCTCATAAATAGGTCTGGCGGGCGCCGGCCAGACGAATCAGAACGGCATCGTTCCACGAACCACGCTGCGGTGCAGGACGCGCCGATATCGGCCCATTTCGTAATTCGCGACGGCGCGGTGAAGGAGGCAGCGATTGTCCCACATCACCAGATCGCCGATGCGCCAGCGGTGCGTATAGACGAATTGCGGCTTCGTCGTGTGTTCCAGCAGTTCGTCGAGGAGCGCCCTCCCCTCCGCTTCGGTCATCCCGAGGATGTGCGAGGCATGATTGCCGAGATAGAGTGCCTTCATGCCGGTCTCCGGATGGGTACGCACGAGTGGATGGTCGACCGGCGGGTGTTCGCGCAAATCCGCCGGCGTACGCGGGCTCGCGTCCGGTTTGCGGGCGCCCGCTCCCCAATAGAACACCACCCGCAATCCGTCGATCTGCCGTTTTGTAGCCTCGGCCAGCGTGGCATAGCCCAGGGCGGTGTTGGCAAATTCCGTATCGCCGCCGCGCGGCGGCAGTTCGACCGCGTAGAGCGCGGTCAACATCGGCGGTACCGGGTAGTAGGGTTTGTCGGTGTGCCAGCGGTAGTTGCTGACCGGCGATGTGGACCGGTCCACGGGATTGCCATCACTGTCGAGGTTCGAGATCACGTGAGCGGCGGTATAACGCTTTGTCTGGCCGTTTCTTACGCCGTGGCGCTCGATCTCCCCGAAATTGGCAATAAACTCGAATTGCTGTTCCCGGCTCAGCGCCTGGTCGGGGAACACCAGAAAGTGATGGACGCGAAACGCCTCTCGGATCTGCTCCCGACGGTTTGGCGGCAGCGGTGTCGACAGGTCGAGGTCGGTGATCGTGACGCCGCCGGCTTCCGACAACGGCGCGCCGATGATGCAGCTCATTTTCCTGCCCGTTTCGAAATTCATTTCACGGAGTTAGCCCGAAGGACCGAAAAAAACGCAATGGCGCTCCTCAATAACACCTCATCCGGGCACCCGAAACAAAGGCAGTGCGTGGGGCCCGCGCGCATTCGAGGCTTGGTTCCGAGCGCGGGAACGAAGGTTGAAACGAGGCGTTGGAGCGAGCAATCTTCTCTGATCGGGTGTCGCCCGGTAAATGGTTTTATCAGAACTTTGATGTCGGAAGCGGTGACCGCGCGCCATGTTGCGCTTGACCTGATCGGTACGGTGCTCCGCCGCAAGCGACCGCTCGACGATGCGATCGAAGACAGCCTTGCTATGCACCAGCTGTCGGGCCGCGACCGCGCCTTCGCACGTCTCCTGGTTGCGACCGTGCTGCGCCGGCTCGGCCAGATCGACGCCTTGATCGCCGATTGCCTCAATATGCCGCTGGCGCCCCGCGCGGCGATCGTGCACGACATCTTGCGCCTCGGTGTCGCGCAATTGCTGTTCTTGCGCACGCCGCCGCATGCCGCGGTGGCGACCAGCGTCGACATCGCGCAGAGCTGCGGGTTTGTCTCGCATAAGGGGCTGGTCAACGCCGTGTTGCGGCGGTTGAGCGTCGAAGGCGCCGGTCGTGTCGAGGAGCAGGATGCTCCGCGTCTCAACACGCCGGATTGGCTGTGGTGGTCGTGGAGCAGGACCTACGGTGAACCGACCGCTCGCGCGATCGCCACCGCACATCTGAAGGAAGCGCCCCTCGATCTGACATTGCGCGATGGCGCCGAGACGTGGTGCGCCGCTCTGGACGGGGTGCTGCTGCCGACCGGGACCTTGCGCCGGGCTGCGGGCGGCGCCCTCGCGACCCTGCCCGGTTATGCCGAGGGGGCCTGGTGGGTCCAGGATGCGGCCGCGGCGCTGCCGGCGCGACTGTTCGGCGATATTGCCGGACGCGAGGTAATCGATTTGTGTGCCGCACCCGGCGGCAAGACCGCGCAGCTCGCGACCGCCGGTGCTCGCGTAACGGCCATCGACCGTTCAACCCGCCGTCTCGATCGGCTCGTCGCCAACCTGCAGCGGCTCGACTTGCCGGTCGAGGCGGTCGGGGCCGACGCGTTGACTTGGCATCCGCCGCATCCGGTCGAGGCGGTGCTGCTCGACGCGCCTTGCAGCACGACCGGCGCGATCCGCCGCCACCCTGACGTGCCGCACCTTAAATCGCCCGAGGACGTGACGCGGCTTGCGGCGGTCCAGGAGAATTTGCTGCGGGCGGCCGTCGATATGCTCCAGCCCGGCGGCATTTTAGTCTACTGCACCTGTTCTCTGGAGCCGGAAGAAGGGGTCGAACGCATCGAATCTCTGCTCTACGCCGGTCTACCGGTCGAGCGGCGCGAGATCCGACCCGACGAGGTCGGCGCGAATCCCGAATGGATCACCTCGGAGGGAGATCTGCGGACTTTGCCCTGTCATTTCGGTCAATATGACGGCATCGATGGCTTCTACTGCGCACGCCTGGTAAAGCTCGCAGCCTAACTGCCTTATGGGGTATCCAGGAATTGCCGTGGAGTCGAGCCCGTGCCCTCGGCGGCTTGCGGCGGGTGGCTTTCCTTGTTACGTAACCACATGGGGTTTCCTCTCCGGCAAGCCTTTTGCGACCGGCCTTCGGCCGGGCCGGCCCAGGCTGTACAGCACGGGGCGGGCAGATGACGGCCGCCGCCAGCGGAAGCGGAAGGGGTAGACCACCGATTGCCGGACGCGGCCTTGGTTCCGATTCGCCCGGGTTGTTGACGCGGTTGCGCCGGGACGCGCTCCAGGCACTCGCCGCGGGTCCGCTCTATCGGCATACCCTGATCGGGCGGGTTCCCGCCGACCTCAGACTCCGAATCGCACAGCGCTGGCCGGGTGACGCCAAGCGCGGTGCGGCGATTGCCGCCGGCGAGATCGAGCTTGCCGGCGAGCTCGTCCGCGCCCCGGCGCCACGCTGGTCTCCGCCTTCGGCGGGAGAGGAATGGGTCGCCGCATGGCACGGCTTCGGATGGCTTGCCGATATTGCCGCGGCAGGCGCCGGCGCGCGCGAAGCAACACGCGATCTGGTGCAAAGCTGGATCGACCAGAATACCGGCTGGAACGGTATCGGATGGCGGTCCGACGTGCTGGCGACGCGGGTCTTTGCCTGGATTGCGCATTTCGACGAGATCGTGAGGCGCGACCAGGACGACCCGCTGCGCCGGGCAATGTTGACCAGCCTCGTCGCCCAGCTCCGTCACCTGGCACGAACCGCGTCCTGGGAGGCCACCGGCGCGGGCCGAGTGCGGGCGCTCAAAGGCCTGATCGCCGGCATGGCGGTGCTCGGCGGCTTCGAGTCGCGCTTGGCTAGAGTGCTCAAGAGCCTCGAGCGCGAATTGTCGGTTCAGATCCTCCCGGATGGCGGGCACCTGTCGCGCAGCCCGTCGCTGCAATTGCAGGTGCTGCAGGATTTGATCGACACGCGAGCCGTATTGCGGTCGGCGCAGATCGAGGTCCCGGGTGCGCTCAAAGATGCCATCGAGCGGATGGCGCCGATGCTGCGCTTTTTTCGCCATGGCGACCGCCGCCTCGCTCTGTTCAACGATTCGCTCGAGGAAGACGGGGTTCTTATCGACCTCGTTCTGACGCGGTCCGAAGCCAAGGGGCGCGCGCCGTCGCATGCGCCCGACACCGGCTTCGACCGTCTGCAGGCCTTCAAGAGCCTCGTTCTGATCGACACCGGCAAACCGCCTCCGCGCGGCTTTGACGACCACGCCCATGCCGGTCCCCTGTCTTTCGAATTGAGCCATGAGCGCGAGCGGATCATCGTCAATTGCGGCGCCTATCGCGGCCCGAAGCCAAATTGGTGGCGGGTCGCGCGGGCGAGCGCCGCGCATTCGGTCGTGGTCGTCGCCGATACCAACTCTGTCGAGATCCGCGCGGACGGCACGCTCGGCCGCAGCCCGACTTCGGTTGCTCGCGAGCGTGCCGAGCACGAAGGTCAGCAATGGGTCTCCGCGACGCATGACGGCTATCGCGAACGCTTCGGGCTGATCTATGCACGCCAGCTCTTCCTCTCCGCCGACGGCGAGGATCTGCGCGGCGAGGACCGGCTGACCGGGCTTCCCGGGGCGGCCTTTGCGGTTCGCTTCCACCTGCATCCCTCGGTTCAGGCCGGGCTGGTGCGGGACGGCAGTGCTGCGTTGCTGCGCATGCCGAGCGGCATCGTGTGGCGGTTGCGCACCGCTGGCGGCGAGATGGGTCTTGGCGAAAGCATTTATCTCGGCTCCGGCGAGGCGAGAAGGACGCAACAGGTGGTGTTGAGCGGGACCGTGCCGCCCGGGGGCGTCACGGTGCGCTGGGCGATTCGCCGAGAGCCGCGCAAATCCATCGCGGATCAGGTGGAGGAAGATCAGTTTCCGGGGGATCAAGCTCCCACGAATCCCGCTGACCAGGCTTCCTCTCCCGGGGATCAGCCGCCCGGCGATGGGTGAGGCCCTGGGGCCGGCGGTGGCCGCCGTCGCGGCCGGCTTGCTCGCCTGCCTGACGACCAGGGTGCTCATTCCGATCCTCGCCCGCCGGGAGATCCTCGACCGCCCGAACGAGCGATCGTCACATCCGGTGGCGACACCCCGTGGCGGCGGGATCGCGGTGATCGGCTCGGTGTTGCTCACCTGGATTGTGCTCGCCCGAACCGAATCGGTGCCGTTAGGCCTCTATGGGATTACCCTGGGCACCGTTTTGCTGGCGGCGGTTTCATGGATCGACGATCTGCGCGACCTCTCCCCGGTCGTGCGGCTCATGGTGCAGGCCGTCGCAGTGGCGATCGGCGCCTTCGTCCTTCCCGGGCCGCAGGATCCTTTCCTCCTCGCCGCGATCGGCCTCGTCTGGATCTGGTGGATCAATCTGTTCAATTTCATGGACGGGATCGACGGGTTGGCCGGCACCGAAGCTGCGGCAATCGGCGCCGGTCTGCTGCTCTTCGCGAGTGTCGGAGCCGGTGCCGATCCCGCCTTGCGAGTACTCGCTGCTGCGGTGGCGGGGGCGGCCATCGGTTTCCTCGTGTGGAATTGGTCGCCGGCGCGGATTTTTCTCGGCGATGTTGGCAGCGTGCCGCTCGGTTATGTCCTGGGCTTTCTGCTGCTCGATCTCGCGGTTCGCGGACATTGGAGGATCGCGCTGATCCTGCCGCTCTACTTTCTCGCCGATGCGACGATCACTCTCGCGCGCCGGCTGCTGCGCGGCGAGCGGGTCTGGCAGGCGCATCGCGAGCATTTCTATCAGCAGGCGTTGCGTCGCGGGCTCGGCCATGCCGCCGTGGTCAAGCGAGTGATCGCCGCCGATCTCGTGCTTATCGGCTGCGGCTGGGCAGCGGAAAACGGGTGGGGTGCCGTCGTGCTCGCCGCATCCGCCGCGACCGTCGCAATCCTGCTGACGGCGCTCGCTCGCGGCTCTTGAGACTTGCCGAAACTTCCGAGAGAGCCCTATATCCGCGGCAATGACGGCAAATTTTCTCCCGATCCGCCGTGCGCTGATCTCGGTCAGTGACAAAAGCGGGATCGTTGAATTCGCCCAGGCGCTGACAGCGCGCAACGTGGCGATAATCTCGACCGGCGGCTCGGCGAAGACCCTCGCCGCGGCTGGGATTCCGGTCACCGAGGTGGCGGCGGTCACCGGAGTTGAGGAATTTCTCGACGGCCGGGTCAAGACCTTGCATCCGGCCATCCATGCCGGGCTTCTCGCCCGGCGCGACCGGCCGGATCACCTCGCGGCGTTGGCCGAACGGCAGATTGCACCAATCGACCTCCTCGTCTGCAACCTATATCCCTTCGCTCAAACAGTCGCGTCGGGCGCGAGCCTGGAGGATTGCGTCGAGAACATCGATATCGGTGGCGTGGCGCTGATCCGCGCCGCCGCCAAAAACCACGACGCCGTCACCGTTGTTACCGACCCCGCCGATTACAGCCGCGTTCTGGCGGAACTGGGCGCCGGTGACGGGGCGGTCGGCGCAGAAACGCGCCGCGAGCTTGCGCTCAAGGCCTTCGCCGTGACCGCGGCCTACGATGCCGCGATAGCCGAATGGATCGGACGCGATGAGCCAACGTCGTTTCCCGAGACCCTGGTCGTCACCGGGCGCTTGGCGGATCGGCTCCGCTACGGGGAAAATCCGCATCAATCGGCCGCGTTCTATCGCGTCGGCCAAAGCTGCCCCGGGGTGGGGACCGCGCGGCAGCTCCAGGGCAAGGAGCTGTCCTACAACAATTATGGCGACGCCGACGCCGCCTTCGAGCTGGTCGCCGAGTTTGCGTCGCCGGCCGTCGTGATCGTCAAACACGCCAACCCATGCGGCGCAGCGATTGGCAACAACCCGCGCGAAGCCTGGGACAAGGCGCTCGCCTGCGATCCGGTCAGCGCTTTCGGCGGCATCGTGGCGCTCAATCGGTGCCTCGATGAACCGACCGCCGAGGCGATCGCCCGGCTGCTCATTGAAGTCGTAATCGCCCCCGAGGCCGATGAAGCCGCCCGAGCGATCTTGGCCCGCAGGACTGGGTTACGCTTTCTCGTCACCGGGGAAATGCCCGACCCTACTGCCGCGGGCCGCAGCTTCCGTGCGGTTGCGGGCGGCATCCTCGTCCAGGAGCGCGATCGGGTTTTGGTCGGGCGGGACGGGTTGCGCACCGTGACCCACCGTGCGCCGAACGAGACCGAGATTGCCGATCTGCTCTTCGCCGACATCATTGCGAAGCACGTCAAATCCAACGCGATCGTCTTCGCCCAGGGTGGGGCGACGGTCGGCATCGGGGCCGGTCAGATGAGCCGCGTCGACAGCGTCAGGATCGCCGCCGCCAAGGCGGCCGAAGCGGGAAACTCAGCAGGCTTGGCGCAATCGCCGGCAATCGGCTCGGTGCTCGCCTCGGACGCCTATTTCCCGTTTGCCGACGGGCTCGAAGCAGCGATCGAGGCAGGGGTCACCGCCGTCATCCAGCCCGGCGGGTCGGTGCGCGACAGAGAGGTCATCGCCGCGGCAGACGCCGCCGGCATCGCAATGGTGTTCACCGGCATCCGCCATTTCCGCCATTAGATCCGCGGTCCCACCTCGAGATAGACAAAGCGGGTGGCGCGATCGATGGCGACCCCAGCCGTCGCTGGGGCAGGCTATAGGCGTAGCTGCGCCGCCGGCCCAGCGGCGGCAGGGATTTGACATCGTCGATGTGGATGAAACCGGCCGGCGTGTCGGTTTGGAAGGCGGGGCCGCCGCCTAGTGCGGGGTCGGGCGGGCGGATCGAGCGATCGGCGACGCCGCCGCGGGCTGTCCAGCGCGCGACAGTGCGCGGATGGATGCCGAGCTCGCGCGCCAGCGTTGCATTGGAGGCGGTGCTCTTCCGGATGCAGGCGCGGGTGCGCGGCGTGGTAGTGGTGTTGGCGTGCAGTCTGAAGTGCATCAGCCAGTGCGTCGATCAAGATGGACACCCCGCCGTATAGTCGGAAGAGATCTGCCAACGAGGCGCTCGCGTCATCGGCCTCGAATCGGTACCCCTTGTCGACCCGTCCCTGCGCGGTGTCGCCATTGGCCGCAAAGCGCGTTCCACCCGATATGAAACTCAACGCGGAGTGAGGCCGTTTGACGAGATTCCAGATTATCAGGGCCCATGGACCCTTCGGCATATTTCGATGGGGGTTGAAGCATGGGCTTGACCGAAACCAGCGTCGTACTCGCAGGTTGTCTGCTCGTCCTCGGTGTCGCAATTATCCTCGATCGCCGCCCCTACCGCCCCGGAAAACTCAACTACATCCCGCTGATGATTATCGCCCTCGCGGCTATTTTGGTGCTCGGTCGACACCTGCTGGCGTTTCTCCTGTGACGGAATTCGACCTCTTGGTCCCTCTCACAATCGGGTGGGTCTTCTTGGCGGAACGGAACCGTCACTAAGAGTAAAGTGCGGCGCTTTGCGGCACGCGCCCGAAGCCGGGGCGCTGGCCGGGCCTGGGCCGCCCCGTAGCCTTGACTTCTCGGTTACCTGAGAATCCAGAATGGCCTCGAAAACCGGCAGGAATATAGTCTGACTTGCCCGTTGTCACCGTGCGCTTTCGCGCGCTTGGGCTTCTACCCCTTACAGGAGGCTGGTGGCGATGCCGCTAGTCGCGCTGCTTCTGCTGATATGGGCACTGTTCGGTGGCGCCGTTGTAGTGATGATGATCTACGGCGTCTTTGAACACGTGGCCATGAACGATGCGGTTATGGCGGCAGTCCTGGCAACCGGCACAGCTTTCCTGGCCAGCCTGGCAACTTTTCTGACCTGGCGGCGCAGCCGGCGGTGGGCCAGAGGCCGTTGATGACCCTGTGCACCCCGACACCACTGCCTGCCCTATTGCTCTCCGTGCTGTTTGCCGGCACGGCCTTGCCCGCCAGGTCCGGAGAGCCGGCCCCGGGATGGCCGGTTTATGGCGGCAGCCCGGGCGGCGGCCACTTCACGCCGCTCACGCAGATCACCTCAGCAAATGTCAGCCGATTGCGCGAAGCATGGGTTTACCACACCGGCGACTATTCGCCGGGCGCCCCCGGCGCATCGCGCTACGACTTTTGAAGCAACCCCGATCCTGGCGAACGACACGCTTTATTTCTGCACGCCCTACAACCGGGTGATCGCGCTGCAGGCCGAGACCGGGAAGCTGCGCTGGTCACACGAACCAGACCCGAAGCTCGATCGCGCCTACGACAAACAGCATTCGCTGATCTGCCGCGGCGTGTCGTACTGGCAAGAACCGGCGCCCGACCCGAACAAGCCGTGCCAGACCCGCATTTTTCAGGGCGTGCTGGATGGACGGCTGGAGGCACTGGACGCACGCACCGGCCAGCTGTGCGCGGATTTCGCCGACCGCGGCACGGTCGAGTTGAACAAGATGGACAACGGCAGCGTCGGCGTCGGTGAGGTCAACGTTACCTCGGCGCCGGTGGTGTTCGAGGATCTGGTGATTGTCGGCTCCGCGATCAGCGACAATCACGCCGTCAATATGCCGAGCGGCTTCGTCCGCGCCTTCGACGCCCGCACTGGGCAGGAGCGCTGGCATTGGAGCCCGATCCCCGAGGAGCTGCGCAACCAGACGGGCGCCGGCAATGTGTGGGCACCAATGGCGGTCGATATCACGCGCGGCATCCTGTATGCGCCGACGACCAGCCCCAGCCCGGATTACTGGGGCGGACTGCGCACCGATCCGCTGCCGGGTGTGGATGCCGTCGTGGCCCTCAACGTGCGAACCGGCGCGCTGATCTGGCAGTTCCAGACCGTGCACCACAACCTGTTCGACTACGACCCGCCGGCTCAGCCGACGCTGATCGATGTGAAGCGCAACGGGGAGAATGTCCAGGCTGTGGCGCAGCCGACCAAGACCGGCTTCCTGTGGGTGCTGAACCGGCAAACCGGACAGCCGCTGTTTCCCGCGGTCGAGCGCGCGGTGGCGCAGTCGGACGTGCCAGGCGAGCACTCCGCACCGACACAGCCCGTACCGCTGCTGCCGCCGCCATTGGCGCTTCAGCACGTGACCGATGCGGACGTCTGGGGCATCACGCCGCTCGACCGCGACGCGTGCCTGCGTCGTATCCACGCCCTGCGCAATGACGGATTGTTCACTCCGCCCAGCCTGCGAGGAAGCCTGGTGGTCCCTTATTTCGGCGGGGGCTCGAATTGGGGCGGAATGGCTTATGACCCGCAATCGCATCTGGCGATCCTCAACACGATGAACCTCGCGGGCTATGCGCGGCTGTTCCCCTCCGGCGACTATGCGGCGCTAAAGCGCGCGGGCGGGACCGACGAGGTCGCACCGATGATCGGCGCGCCGTTTGGGATGCAACGCGGCCTGGTGCTTTCGCCGCTCGGCGTTCCCTGCACGCGCCCGCCATGGGGCACGATCTCCGCCGTCGATCTGGATAGTGGCGAGATCCGCTGGCAGCACCCGTTTGGAACGCAGCCGATCGGCTTCCTCGGCCTGAGCGCGCCGGCAGACTGGGGCGCACCGAACCTGGGCGGCCCGCTAGTTACGGGAGCCGGCCTGGTATTCATCGGCGCGACGCCGGACGGCCTGTTCCAGGCGTTGGATTTGCAGACCGGCAATATCGTGTGGCGGCACGAGCTGCCCTATCCCGGTGTGGCGACGCCGATGAGTTTTCAGGCCGCCGACGGCCGGCAGTTCGTGGTGATCGCCGCCGGCGGCAGCATCCTGCTGCAATCACCAATCGGGGACGCACTGGTCGCGTTTGCGCTGGCGCCGAAATAGAGCCGCCACGGCGATGCCGGTCAATCCCCACATCCAGATCGCGTACCGGCCTTGCGCGTGCCTCCCACGACGCTATATCGGCGGACACATGGTAATTTCGGCGAAGCACATGGTCACAGACCTTCTCGTGTTCAGCAAGAAAGTGCCAATCCGTGCCGTCGACGATGATTTTCTATAGGCTCGACTGGATGAACCTCGCTTCGCGCACGCGCAATGCACAGAACCGGATCGTGTCCTCGGCGTGGTGCGTGGCCTCCTCCACCAGAGGGGCTCGCTTGGTTCACCCGCGATCGAGCGGCCGTCGGGATTGCTGATATGGAAGAAGCGCTCGCCCATTCCGTATCGCGCGACGCCTCGATCAGGTAACCGGCGGCGATCAATCGGGCATGGACCCGTCCACATCCGAGTGCAGCGGCCTTGAAGAAAGACGGCCAGGTTAGTGCGCAATGAGCTATATTCCGAGACGAGGAGAAGATCGTGCGGAAGCCCTTTCGCCGGAGTCCCGTTGCAATGTTGATTCGCTTCGTCATAGCCGCTGCCGTTATGAGCATCGCACCCGCGTTGGCCCAGACCCAAAACACCAACTGGCCCAACTACCGGGAGGACAACTTCGTCATCACCGATTACAAATTTGCCAACGGTGAGACGCTCTCCCAGCTGAAGCTGCACTACCGCACTCTTGGTTCTGCAGAACGCAATGCCGCAGGCGAGATCGTCAACGGCGTACTGCTACTGCAAGGTAATACCGGCACGGGCGCAAACTGGCTGCGGCCAACCTTGGCCGACGAATTATTCAAGGCTGGCGAGCCGCTGGATACCGGCCGATACTTCATAATTATCCCCGACGCGGTCGGCCGCGGTGGCTCTAGCAAGCCTTCTGACGGGCTCAAAGGCAATTTCCCGCATTACCGTTACCAC
>CAVOWQ010000053.1:0-13376 GCA_963700195.1 uncultured Alphaproteobacteria bacterium | reverse complement strand
GCGATCTGCCCCGGCCGCGCACCACCGAAAATCCCTTGCCAAGCCACGTCCTTGGCACGCAGCAAAGTGCCAGCCGGCAACGCCGTTGTGGCGACGAGTATTTCGTCCTTCGATGATGCCGTAATTCGCTGCGGCAGTGCGCGAAACGCGAGAATCACAACGACGGATAGCGAGACGAAAAACAACAGAGTAAGTATCATTTTCGCAGGCATGGCCGTTCACCTTCCGGCTATCAACGTAATCACGGCAGCAGTGGCGATAGCGACGCCATAAGGCACTGTCGACCCTCTTGACGCTACTCGATCTCGGTCGCCCCGGCCGGTGGAGGATACGTGTGGCCCCCGCGGCCAACGCCTGAAAGACAGATCGAACCTTTCCGCCGCGAGACTGGCGAGCGCGAGCACTGCGCCGCAAAGGCTCATGAGGAAAAGAAAAGCGAATAAGTCGTGGTAGCCGACAAGCAGCGCCGCGGCGGCAACTAATTTGGCGTCGCCGCCACCAATGGCGCCATACCAGAAGAGCAGAAATGCGGCGGTGAAGATCGTAGCCCCCGCCGCAACAGT
The DNA here is from genome assembly GCA_963700195.1 of uncultured Alphaproteobacteria bacterium. GTDB lineage: Bacteria > Pseudomonadota > Alphaproteobacteria > ATCC43930 > CGMCC-115725 > AP-15. The sequence continues at coordinate 12,813 of CAVOWQ010000053.1, read as the reverse complement.
GCGACCCGCTGTGACCGGGTCGTGGACGAGCATTATCCGAAGCAAGCCGAGTATCGCGATGGCGAGAGAGAGCACATTGGGAATGCGCCGCGAGCGCATATCGCCGTAGGCGATAACCGCCAGTATACCCAACCCAACAATCAGGGTTGCCGTCTGCACTGCTCCGCTCCTGCCGAAAGTGATCTGGAGGTGAGGGTCGGGAAAGGGCAACCCCATTCCCGACCGCCACGGCACGCGGCGCTTATGTGCCGGGGATTGTGGTATTAAGGCCAGCGATGGAGGCACTGACGGCTTGAAACCATTGGTTGAGACCGCCGCTAAATGCCTGCGCACCCGTGGCGACGGCAAGGGCGATAAAGACGACAAGCATGGCATATTCGGTGGCGGTAGCACCACGCTCATCAACGCGAAAGCGATTGATCAGTCTTCGCATTTTAAGTTCCTTCTAGCAGTGAGGCTGGCTCTATCGCCAGTGCGTGCCAAAGGCGATTTTATCGCCATTCAGCCGACGAGCAGATTAACCGCATCGCTGTCAGTGGCCTGTCAGGCCGCCGTCAGAAAAGCGCCTTTTGTGATTTATTTTATTAGATTGTGCGCAGTGAGAACGGCGTCCGGCTGCGGGGAATGCGCCGCCCGGAGCAGTGCGGCCGCAAGACGTAGGGTGGCAGTTGCTGTAGTTAAGATGTAAAGATGCGACGTATGTCGCCGCCCGCTAAATCGTCGCCGCTGCGTCGAGGTGTGTGTGCGGCGATCAGGTTCCCACCCCGAGACTCCGGATTGTGTCGAATACCGGAAGGATCTGGGCCCGATAGGTTGCTGATCGCGAACGCGACAGCCATAACTGATCGCACGCTCCCGCGGGGCCGTCCGGAAATTGCTGGCGAAACAATGCGGCGGCGTCGGCCGCTTCGCGATATTGGCCACTAAGCGACAAGGCCGCGATCAGGAACATTCGCGCACTGCCGTAACTGCTGTTGCGTTCCAAAGACTTCCGGAGCAAAGCAATTGCCGCGTCGGTGCGCCCGATGAGCAATTCGGCAAAACCGCCAAAGAAAAACCAGATGCTGTGCCGCCGGTCGGCTCGGTCGAGACGCATCGCACGTTCGATCGCCGGCAGCGTCTCTCCGGCGCTACCCAGAAAGGCAGCATTGTAAGCGGCAAAACCGTGGGCGATTGCCAAACCCTGATCCATCGCCAGTGCCCGCTCGAATGCAAGTGCGGCCTCGTCCAACTTGCCGGCCGCAGAGTGCAGCATCCCTTGGACACAATGCGCATCGGCCGCCCCTGGCGCAAGATTCACTGCGATCGCGACCACTTCGCGTCCGAGATCGGAGGCCACCGAGGCAGCGAGCGGATCGCCCCACCACGGATTGCTGACCAGTTCCTGACAGGTTCTGGCCAGACCGACGAGCGCCTCCAGGTTTCGCGGGTCGACGGCCAGCGCGGCCAGGTACCATCGCTGTGCCTCAGCCGTGAGGTCCGGCCGCAGTTCTCCCTCGAGGGCGTTCGCCGCGCTGGAAAGACATTCGTTGAGCTCGTGACCGGCGCCCAATTCGCACACGACTTGTCCAACTTCCTGTTGGAGAAGTAGAATATGCAGCTCGCGAGAAATCCGCCGGATGATCTTGGCGTGCACCGGCACGGCCTGGTCGGCGGCGAATTCGAAGCGACGGGCCCAAAGATACTCGGAGGTCGACGCATCAGTGATCCGGATATTGATGCGCAGCATTCCAGGACTACCGCGCTGGGCGCTGCCCGTTACAAAATATTTAACCTCGGACTCGGGTCGCTCGGCGAGGTTGGCCGGCTCCTTGGCCAGGCATCGTAGTGAAAAACCACGACCGTGCCGCGTGAGGTCGGCGGCGAGGTCGCTCGTGAACGCGTCCAAAAGGTTGTCTTGGTCTGTGTCGCCGGTCAGATTGCGCAGCGGCGCTACCCCTACGGCAATGCTTGACAGCAAACATGGCCACGGGATTGCCGCCCGTTCGGCCCTTGGTGCCCCGAACGCTCCGCCGTCCCGCTGCGGCGGCGGCCGAGCTGGCGCATGCCGGGGCCCTGCGGTGTGTTTCGCCGCGCGGGAGTTCGTCGAGCAGGGGAAAATTTTTCGACGGCTCATGGACAAGACTCAGTTCGCCACGCCGAGAGTGCGAATCTTCTCGAAAAGCGGGTGAATCTGCGCGCGGTAGGTCGAAGAACCTGAACGCGACAACCACAGCTGCTCGAATGTGGTGGTACGGTAATCCGGATATTGTTTGCGGAATGATGCGGCGGTCTCGGCGGCCTCGGCTTCACGACCTAGCAAGGACAGTGCCGCCATTAAGAAAAGTTGCGCGAACCCGTAGCCGGGGTTGCGGTCCAGGGATTTCCGGAGGAGCTCGATCGCCGCTTCCGTTCGGCCGAGCAGCAACTCGGCAAATCCGCCAAAGCAGAACCAGATACTGTGTCGTCGATCGCTCTGATCGAGCCGCATGGCCCGCTCAACCGCCGGCCACGTCTCCTCGGCCCGACCGAGAAGGGCCGCATTGTATCCCGCGAAGCCATGCGCAGCTCCCAACCCGTGATCCATTCCGAGGGCGTGCGTAAACGAGCGTTCCGCCAGCTCCAACTGGCCTGCCGCCGAGTAGAGCATCCCTTGAATGAGTTTCGCCACTGCGTGACCGGGTGCCAGGTCCAACGCGATCGCGACCGCCTCGCGCCCAAGATCGGACGCCGCTGCGGCAGCCCGGGGATCAGCCCACCAGGGGTTGCTGACCAAATTCTGACAGGTGAGCGCCAAGCCGGTAAGTGCTTCTACATTACGCGGATCATGGGCCAGAGCGGTGAGGTACGCTGTCTGGGCCTGGGCCGTGAGTTCGGAAGTGACCTTGCCCTTCAGAGCATTCGACGCCTCGGAGAGACAGTCGGTAACCCCGAGATCCAGACCCGATGCAGCCAAAGCCCGGCGGCTCGCTGCTTGAAGGAGCAGAACGTGGAGTTCTCGAGAAATCCGTCGGGTGATTCTCGTCTGGATCGGAGCGAGGTCTTCGGGCTTGAATTCGTGCCGGCCGGCCCAAAGGTACTCCGAGCTCGCCGCATCGGTTATTCGCATGTTCACCCGCAGCAAGCCGGGCGCACTGGTTTGGGCACTGCCGGTGACGATGTAATCATAACTGCGTTCGGATATCCGGTTGCTGTTGTCCTGGTGACCACGATCGTCTCCCAACGGCTTCAGCGAAAGCCCGCGTCCGTGCCGAAGCAGGTCGGTGACGAGGTCGTCGGTAAAGGCTTCCACCAAATATTGTTGGTCGGGATCGCCGGTCAGGTTGCGCACTGGAGCAATGGCTACGGCAATGTTCGGCAACAGACAAGGCCAGCCCGGTTTTGCCGTGCCTTGGCTTGGAGCATCGACCTGCGTTGGGGCGCGATGCCCGGGCGGACGATCCGATGCGCTGATCCGCGCAATGGGATCGCGCTCTTCTGCCGGGAAGCCTGGTAAATTGTGCTCCCTAGCAGTGCTCGAACGCGAAATCTCATTCGCCAGCGACTGCGTCTCGACGTCCGGTGCGACGCCCAGTTCGCGCTTCAAAGTCTCGGCGCAGCTCCTGTATTGGCGGAGCGCTTCACCGCGGCGCCCGGCGTGTGCATAGGCGCGAATCAGCACGCGTTGTCCGAATTCCGAGAGCGGGTCGAGAAAAACGAGCCGGCGGCCGGACTGTATTGCGGCCTCGTGATCGTCGGCTGCATCCTGCTGCGCACTCAACCGATGCAAGATATCGCAGACCATCGCGAGAGTGCGGTCGCGCTCCGCCGCCAACCATTCTTGAAACGGCTCGGAATTTATATCGAAATCAGCGAGGAATTCGCCGCGGTGCAGATCGGCGGCCGCCTGCAGGTCACAACGGTGCGGTGAACGCGACAGCCGCTCAAATTGAACGAGGTCGACGACGGCGTCCTGGATCCGGCAATTCGCGAAGTCGGCGGCTAAATGAGCGTCTGTACCCCGCCCCAGAGCCTTGCGTAGCTCCAACAGGCAATTCCGTAAGCTGTGGCGGGCTTGCTCCGATCCCTGATACGGCCACAGCAGGTCGGCCAATCGCTCGCGAGTGACCGGCTGGCCTGCCTGCGCCGCAAGAAAGGCAAGCAAAGCGCGTGCTTTCTTCGGGACTTTCCCGAGCCGACAATCGCCACTCTCGATCACCAAAGGCCCGAGAATGCTGATCGACAACGTCATCGCAACCGTCCCAATATACTGTTAGCGCCACCGCGGAACGCCGGTATGAAGTAGCGATTCATCTCGAGAGCGCGCTCCGCTCTTAACCATCCCGAGGCAGGTCCGGGTTACGATATCCGTCTCCTCCTCGGTACGCTTTGATTTTTTTCTCGAGCACCTCGCAAAGCGCCACGAGCCCGCGAGCCCGCAGCGGTTCCAATAGATCCTCGTAGGTAACCGCTCGGTCGCCGACCGGCCCGAGATTGTTCCACAGCTCGATATCGGTGAGGCTCGGACCGAGGGCCGGGGTCTCCTCGACACCGGCGGCCAACAGCTCGAGGCGCGTGCGCAAGCATTTTTCGCAAACCCCGCAGTTCAGTTCATTGCCGGGATTGCCGGGGCAGACCCGCAAGGCGGCAAGCGCGGCCGGCCAACTTGCCAGCTCGCGCACCTTCTGAAAGCGGGCATAGCGCGCACCGTCATGGATGACGGTGACGCGTTGGCTGGAGAATAGGCCGTCCACTGCCGGGTGCGATCCGATCGGGACAGGATTGGCGATATCATGCGAGGCAGCGATGAACAGAAACGCTGTCCCGAAGATTGCCGCATGACCGATGGCAGCCAGCGCCGCCCCGTTGTGCCGATAGTACCAGAAATCAGGTTTCGAGGGCAGATGGCGTAGGTTGGTGCGGCACGAGATCAGTCGCAGGCCGGTTTCTGCGGCTAACGGTTGCAGATGTTGCAGAGCCGTGCGAAAACGCTCGCCCTCGGGATCCCGCGCACGTTTCCCGATATCAAACCCATGGACGAAGAGAGCGTCGCGGATATATGCCGGGTCCTCCGGTCGATAGAGCCGATGGTTGCGCATCAGCATATGAAGGCTGTCAACACCGCCCGAGAGAAATGCGACGCCCCGCGGATCACCGGTGAATTCCCTGCGGGCGCGCCGACCGGAAGTTTCGATCGATGGCATCGCGGATGGCCCACCCCAACTCGCCCACCAAGCGTGAGCCGTGTAAAGCCCCTCGACCAGCATCGGGCAAGGTTGACCCTCGATTCGGAGCCTCGCCTCTCCGTGCACTGCGGCGAGAGGAAAACACGCGGATAAGAAGGCGTCTGCGCAGGGTTCGCCGGCCGGGTGATCGAGCCCGTCATCGCGAGTTTCGAAGATGAGTTCCTGTTCGGGGTACTCGCAATCCTCCCAAGCTACAGTTGCGAAAATGACCCTCGCCTCGCTGTTGGCAATCGAGCCAAAATCGCGAATGATCATCGAGTATCCTTTCGCCTCGATAAGGTGCAGCGGATGCCAGCAAAACCGTTCGCTAACGCGAGCTGGGCACATTCCCTCGTCACTTAAGGTTAATCCGCGGCGCGTCAAAAAAACGTCATTCCGCTCCCTCAGCAGCGATTCGTTAGCAAACTGTTAGGGCAAGAGCCCCGCTTCCGACTATATCTGCGCGGATCCCCGACCTGGAGATCCAGGAGTTGCTCACCCCTCACGAGAGAGTTCGCTTGTTCAATTTACTTAGCACCAGTCTCGACAAATCGAACGAGTTTACTAGTGCGAGCCGTCGCCTTCTATTGCTGACCCTGACCATCACCTGCTCCCTGGGGCTGGTCGCTTCGACTATCTACGTGCCGTCCGTCCCAGCGATCGCCAGCGCGCTCGATACTTCGATGTCCGGCGTGCAATTGACCTTCGTCGCTTATCTCGCAGCCTTTGCGGTCAGCATGCTCGTGCTCGGGCCGTTATCCGATCGTTTCGGGCGAAGACAAACGATGATCCTCGGGATCTCCTTGAGCGCGCTCGGCAGTATCGCCTGCGCCGCGAGCCCGACGATCGAGTTCCTGATCGGCGCCCGCATTTTGCAGGGGATCGGTCTCTCGGGGGGCATGGTCGTCGGCCGGGCCACCATTCGCGACCTCTACGGTGAGGATGGCGCCGCTCAGATCATCGCAGGGCTATCGATCGTCCTTACTCTCTTACAGGCCTTCGCACCGATCCCCGGCGGCTATTTGCAGGCATGGATCGGTTGGCGGGCGAATTTCGCCGCTGTCGCGATTTTGGCCGTTGTGGCTTTGGCGCTGGTCCTGCGATATGTGCCGGAGTCATCTCTCAGGGAGGGGCCCGCTCGTTCCGCAACCGCGGCCTTGCTCGCCAGAACGATGCTGGCCAGCTATCGCGGTTTGCTCCAAACCCGGCGTTTTGCGGCGTATGCGCTTACCGCCGCAGGTGCCCATGCGGGCTTTCACATCTTTACCGCCGGCGCGCCGGCGGTGTTGATCATCGGCCTTGCCATACCTCCGCAAGATTATGGCTACTACGCTTCGCTCCCGCCGATTGGCTTTCTCGTCGGCAGCTTTCTGTCCAATCGGCTGACGCGGCGTTTCGGCGTCGACAACCTGATCGCCATCGGCTGCGCAGTGCTGATACCCGCCGGCTTCGCAATGGTGGCCCTTGCAGCGCTGCGTTTTGGCAGCGCTTATGCGATCGTCGGTCCGATGATCTTGATCTGCTGCGGCAGCGGCCTCATCACGCCCAACGCAGTTGCTGGCAGCCTTGGGGTCAAGGTCGGCATCGTTGGCGCGGCCTCGGGTCTGGCAAGCTTTCTCCAGATGATCGGGGCCGCCGGAGCGACCGCCGCGCTCTCACTCGGAGGCGATGGGAACCCACTCGTATTGGCAGTGGTCATCGCCTCTGCCGGTCTCTTCGCGGTGACGGCATTCGGCTCGCTGGCTCAGTTTGCTCGGCTTCCTGTGAAAGCCGGAGCTTCAGTCTAGGCAAGCGTGTCGGTCCAGCGTCTGGTCGATCCGGGTCAGCAACTCCGGCGGCAGCGGGCCGGCCTCAGCTGCGGCTATGCACTCTGCAAGCTCATGCCGGTTCTTGACGCCGAGCACGAGCGTGTCGATGTCGAGCGACAGCGCATAGCGATGCGCCAATAGGGCCGGAGCGACGCCCAATTCTGTGGCGAGCCGCCGGAATCCGGCGGCTCGCGCATAATCGCGCATCTCAGGGTGGTCATCGGGCAGTGGCCGATCGATCGCGCTGGTCAGCGCTCCAGCCTGCACCGCGCGGATGCCCATCACGCCGACCCCGTTGGCCCGCGCCGCAGCCATCACCGCGCGGGGTTTCGCCGGCCCGTCGAAGAACTTCAGCCCGCCCGGCGAATCCAACAAATTGGCGATGCACTGCACTGCCGACGGGGCCGGGCGCTCGCCGAGCAGCTTGATGATCGTGTCGGGTTGACCGATGCCGGTCAGCCCCCACGCACCGATCAGACCCTCGGCCACCAGCCGCTCAAACAGCGGACGCACCTGGTCGACAAAGGTCCCGTAAAGGGTCATCCGGCCGGCAGCACCGGGACGGCGCGCGATGTGGTCCGCGTCTGGGACGACATTGGAATGTAAAAAGAACAGATCGAGACGCGACAGCCGCAGTCGCTCGAGGCTTCCTTCGATCGATTGCCGCACCAGCGGTTCGATATCGGCGGCGGACGGGTTTCCGAGGTTGCATTTGCTGGTGACCCGCACGCCCTCGGGCAGCCGGCCGGCGAAAGCCTCGCCGACCACCAGCTCAGCCTTGCCGTCGCCGTAACGCGGCGCGAGGTCGATCCAGTTGATCCCGGCATTGACCGCCGCGTGAACGGTGGCGACGCATTCGTCGAACGTCGTTTCGCCCCACACCATGCCGAGGCCGCCCCCACCGAGGGTTAGCACCGAGACCGGCGGGAGTGTACCAAAGCTCTTCTGCTGCATGTGCAGTTCCTACAACTAGCGGATGAGCGAAATATTTCTTGTCGCTGCTTCTGCAGCGAGCCTACAGCGATAACTCTTCCATTGGTTGTACGCTCATTAGATTCGAGCCCTCGTCGAGGCACCTCCACCCGGTGAGCATTGCAGGGAGCCTGCACGCATAAAGAGGCGATTTTAAGGTGATCATCAATCGGGATGCGAGCTCACGAAACTTTCTAGTGTACGGCTCTGTTTGCAGGATCACTTACGGGCGCCGCTCCGCCTCATCACGCAATGGAGTACTAGATCATGGGTTTGAAGCAGACGGTGTTTGCCGCGGGCTTATTGCTCGGCAGTGCCGGTTTGGCGATGGCACAAAGCACAGCGCCGAGCACGACCACAGGTAATCACCCCTCGCCCTCCGTAGGGACCTCGACCAACCCCAATGCAAATGCCACTGGCGCCGGCAATGCCGCGCTGGAGCGGGGAGCCAACAGCTTCACCGAAGGGCAAGCGCGCCGCCGGATTGAAGATCGCGGCTACACCAATGTCGACCAGTTGCACAAGGACCATAACTCGATCTGGCAAGCCGAGGCGATGAAGGACGGCCGCCGGGTTCGTGTCGGCGTCGATTTCCGCGGCAATGTCGTCGAAGAGAACCGATAGGAGAACAGACAATGGCAATCCGTACGATCGTCGCGCTTTTCGACGATTACCCCGAGGCCGAGGGCGCAATTCGTGAGCTCGAATCGGCGGGCGTTCCGTCGACCGCCGTCAACCTGATCGCCAACAATGCGGGAAACCGCTACGGCAATTATCCGCAATACGGCGTCGATCGCCCCGCCCGTGCCGACCATACCGACACGGGGTCCGGGGCCGGCACAGGGGCCGGCATCGGCGCGGTGCTGGGCGGCGCTGCCGGCCTTCTCGCCGGCATCGGGGCGTTGGCAATACCCGGGGTCGGGCCGGTGGTGGCCGCGGGCGCGCTTGCTGCGACGCTTGCCGGCGCCGGCGTTGGTGCGGCTGTTGGAGGGCTGGTCGGGGCCCTCGTCGAGGCGGGCATTCCTCGCGAGCACGCAGACATCTATGCCGAGGCGGTTCGCCGCGGCGGGACGTTAGTGACGGTTCGCACCGATGACGCTTTCAGCGATCGGGTGTCGGACATCCTCAATCGCCACTCGCCGGTCGACATCGAGGAGCGCGCCGAGAGCTGGCGGCAAGCCGGCTGGCGGGGCTTCGACGAGCGTGCCGAGCCCTATGCCGGGTCGGTCTCCAGCAGATCGGCCGGCCACTACTAGCCCGACCGGCGGCGGGCGAACTGCAGCGGGATTGGGAGGTGAGGCGGGATCCGAGCGCGGTCCCCCTTCAGACCGGACGCAATTACGTCCGCATCTACCCGCCGGTCGAAGCGCCCGTAAGCGACAAGCGCTGAGCCCCTCAATATAAACAGGAAGTGACCGGCGCTCCGGATGGAGCGCCGGTTTGCTTTTGAGGGCATCAAAAAGCGCATTACTCGCGCCAAGTCATAGCATTTACGCTGCCCAGCCGCCGATCGCGGCGGAGGAGGGAACAGAACCGAGTGATGAGGTCGCCCAGGTTCGCGACAATCGGCGCCATCCGACGCCGGTCTCGCCAGGGACCGGCGAATAAATCCGCCTCGCGGGGAGCTTGGCTGATGCTCGGCGGGGCGTTCGCCGCGTTCACCGTCAGCGCCGGCATCATGCATTCCTACGCCGTGTTCCTGCTGGCCTTCATCGAGGAGTTCCGTTGGAGCCGCGGCGGAGACCTCGATCGCCTACTCGGTCTCGCAGCTCGTTGCCGGCGGGAGCTCGCCATTGGTTGGTGCGCTGGTCGACCGGCTCGGGCCGCGCCGCCTGCTGGTGCTCGGCGGCGTCTTGCTGTTTGCCGGCCTCGTCGGCAGCGCGCTGATCTCCGCGCTGTGGCAGGACGTCCTGTTCTACGGGATCGTCATGACGATCGGGGCCAATTGCCTGGGTCTAGTGGTCTTTGTGCCGTTGCTGTCGCGCCAATTCGTGCGGCGCCGCGGGATGGCGATCTCTATCGTCCAGTCGGCCAACGGCTTCGGGCGAGCGGCCTCGGCGCCGCTCGTTCAATTGCTGATCTCGACGATCGGATGGCGAGAGACTTTTTGGGCGCAGGCCGCCTTTATCGCCGCTGCCGTCCCGCTGCTCGCCGCGCTGTTTCGCCGTGCCGCCCGCTACCCGGTCGCGAGCGCACCCGCCGCGATGACCCCGGCCTCGGCCGAGTCGCCTCTGCCGGCCGATCAGCTGGACCCTGAGCGCCGCGATCCGCACGCCGCATTTCTGGCTGCTGTTCGCGGTGTATTTGTTCACCGGTCTCGGCAGCTTTCTCGTCTCGCTCCATCAGCTCGCCTTTGCCGTCGATGTCGGGTTCGACAAGCTCTACGCGGCCGGAGTGCTCGGCATCGGCAGCTTCCTCGCCATCGGCGGAACGATCGTTACCGGCACCTTGTCGGACTATATCGGGCGCGAATGGTCGGCGATCCTCGCCTATGGCATCTCGATCATCGGGGTCGTCTGCGCGTTGCTGATCACCAGCCCCGACCAACACTGGCTGTTATGGCTGCACGCCTGCTTCTTCGGCCTGACCTGGGGCGCCCGGGGTCCGGCGATCACCGCCAAGACCGCCGATCTGTTTCCCGGCGGCCGGCTCGGCACGATCCTCGGGGTGATCACGATCGGCAGCGGCGTCGGCTCCGCCGCAGGCGCCTGGGGCGCGGGGTTTATTTTCGACCTCTCGGGCAGCTACCGCCTCGCCTTCCTGTTGTCGATCCTCTTCTATATTTGCGGCTGCATCGCGTTCTGGGCCCTACGCCGCCCGCCCGCGCTCAGGCCGCAAACTCGATCAGCTGGCGGACCGGCGCGCCGGATTTGAGCGCGGCAAAGCCGTCGTTGATCTCTTCGAGCTTGATGCGGCCGGAGATCAGGTGGTCGAGCTTGAGCCGGCCCTGCCGCCACAATGACAATAGCCGCGGCATGTCGACCCGGAAGCGGTTGCCGCCCATCGAGGTGCCCTGGAATTTGCGGTCGCGCAGGAAGTCGTAGCCGTGCAGTTCGATCTTCACGCCAAACGGCACCATGCCGATGATCGTCGCGGTGCCGCCGGGCGCAGCATGCCGAACGCCTGCTCGGCGGTGGTCTTGGTGCCGAGCGCCTCGAACGAGTAATGCACGCCGCCGCCGGTCATGTCCCTGACCGCCTTGACCGGATCGGCGTTGCTCGCGTTCAACGTGTCGGTGGCGCCGAGCTCGCGCGCGACTTCCAGCTTCGAGGCGACCGTGTCGATCGCGATGATCCGCTCGGCGCCGGCGAGCGCGGCGCCGTTGACCGCCGACAGCCCGACCCCGCCGCAGCCGATCACCGCGACCGTCGCACCGGGCTCGACCTTGGCGGCGTTGAACACCGCGCCGACCCCGGTCATCACGCCGCAGCCGACCAGCGCGGCGCGGTCGAGCGGGATGTCGGGGTCGATCTTCACCATCGCATTCTCGTGCACCAGCATCTGCTCGGCGAAGGACGACAGGTTGAGGAACTGGTTCATCAGCTCGCCGCCCTTCCAGGTCAGGCGGCGCGAGACGCCGGGCGGCATCTTGACGTCGGTGTTCTCGCACAAATTCGGGTGGCCGGTGACGCATTGCGGGCAGGTGCCGCAGAACACCGAGAGGCAGGTGATGACGTGGTCGCCCGGCTTGACATAGGTGACGCCATCGCCGACCGCCTCGACGATGCCGGCGGATTCGTGCCCGAGCACGCAAGGCGTCGGGTGCGGGTAGAGGCCCTCGATGAAATGCAGATCGCTGTGGCACAGCCCGGCAAAAGCGGTACGCAGCAATACCTCGCGGCTCTGCGGCTTGGTGAGCTCGACCTCCTCGATCGTCAAGGGCTGGTTCGCGGCGTGAAGGACGGCGGCTTTCATTGGGAGATCACTCCTGGAAATTGAGGCGCAGGCCGGGCTCGGGCCAATCCATCGCGGCGAGCTGGCCGGTGCCGGACAATGTGATGTAGGCGGTCTTCATGTCCCGGCCGCCAAAGCAGATGTTGGTCGGGTAGACATCGGGCATCTTGACCTGCCGCACGACATTGCCGGTGGGGGCGATGACCGTGATGTGGCCGGTGATCAAGGTCGCGACGGCGATATTGCCCGAGGCCTCGACGGCGAGGCTGTCGAAGCGCTGAAAGCCCGGCAGTCCGCAGACGAGGCGGCCGGTATATGGCGCCGGGAAAGGCTCCTTGCGGAGGACACCCGGCTCGACGATGTCGAAGGCGAAGAGGCGCGAGCTTTCGGTGTCGGCGACATAGACGGTCTTCTCGTCCGGCGACAGCCCGACCCCGTTCGGGCTCAGCATCGGATGGACGAGCTCGACGATCTTGGAGCCGTCGGGCAAGGCGTAATAAAGCCCGCCATGGTCGCGGTCGCGCCCTCGCCGCTTGCCGAGGTCGGTGAAATAGAACCCGCCCTGGCGGTCGAACACGATGTCGTTCGGCGCCGACAATTTGTGGCCGCCGCATTGGCTGTAAAGAATGCGCGTCTCGCCGGTGCGCGGATCGATGCGCTGGATGTACCCGCACTGGTAATCCTTGGACGGTCCGGTCGACAGAAACCCGCCTTGCGCATATTCGTTGCCGCCATTGTTGCACAGGTAGAGCGCACCGTCAGGTCCGCGGGCCAGCCCGTTCGGCCCGCCGCCGGCGGAGCCGATCGCCGACTTGCCGCCATCCGGGGCGACGCGGGTGACCGCGCTGCCGGCGATCTCACCCAAGATGACCGACCCGTCGGCCATCGCGACCGGCCCCTCGGGAAACCGCAACCCCGTCGCCATCACCCGTATCTCCGCCATCGCGCCCTCCTCC
>CAVOWQ010000052.1:0-10653 GCA_963700195.1 uncultured Alphaproteobacteria bacterium | reverse complement strand
AGGTAGATTTGCATGCCAGAGTGCTGTTCGGCGACGGTCTGTAACAGTCGAAGAACTCTGACGTGCAGAACGCCATGCAACGATTAGCGCAGGAGAGTGGAGAGTCCTTTTTTGAGGAGTATAGAATAGCAACAGATAGCAATCAGGTTGATAACTTCTTTAGAGAAGTTCTGCTATCGTGCGCTCTGGCGGATACAGATCAATCCGGCTTCTTTACGGCAACTAAAGTGTTGGAACCGTTCAAACAAATAATGGGCGGCGCAAAAATCCACGCACAAATTCAACGTCATCTGAACGAGTTTATCTCAGAGAGGCGGGGGCATATCCTTACCAGACGTGGAATTCCGCGACAGTACAGATACCGATTCTCCGACCCACTCATGCAGCCGTATATCATCATAAAGGGAATACTAGACAAAATGCTCGACAATAAAGTTATGAGGAGGCCATATTTCGGCTCACCGCGTCTGCCCAACGTTTCTTAGCAGCAGCTCTGGCTATTTCGTTTCGTCAGTCGGACGTCCTATTTGCGACTCTAACTTTCCCGCCCCGGCGCGCGAGTTCGGCGGCGACCCTTTTAGCGCGATCAATTTCTAGTTCCTCAGTTTCCGCCCGGGCTGCGATTCGCATGATCTTGACGGCGTTGCCAATCACCTTGGCGGGGCGCTCCTCGCTATCGGGCCTCGGGGCAGACGGTTACCTAAATTCATGAGCAAAATCGGCGGCAACGGGGCGGCTGGTGTATGCCATCCCGCGAGCCTGGCCACACCATTTCTGGCCGCGGCCTTCCGGTTTGGCCTCGAATTCGAACCAAACTCGATCCCGTCGCTTTCCGCCCCCCTCAGCCCATGTCCGTTCGAATCGGGTAATTCGGCCGCCGAATTCGGACGGGGTGTTCTTTGAGGAATGAAGATAGAGCCAACCGCCGACGAGACTTTCAGCCCCGTCGCTGGTTAAATCCCAGGAGCAGGATCGGTATAGATGCGCGATACGATCAACGGGATTAGGCCCCTGAGACCTGTGCCCTCCCGCAGGCAGATGAAATGAATTGGTAGCGCCATTGGTCGCACCGATTACTTTCCGTCAACCATATGGGATCGGAGCGACTGGCGATACACCGCGTCAACGGCTGTTACAATTCAAAGTGAGACACTACCGGGCAGCCCTCGTAGATTGACATCGTGGGGTGCGGGGCTTATTTCGGCGGTCCCGAGACGCCCAGGTGGCGGAATTGGTAGACGCGCTAGATTCAGGTTCTAGTGGGCGAAAGCTCGTGGAAGTTCGAGTCTTCTCCTGGGCACCACCTCGGGGTGCGGCAGGCCGCTGCCCGGAATGACCAATCGACTTTATTGCGGTGATCTGCCCGAAGGGCTCGACTTCGGACCGATTGTTGCGATCGATACCGAGGCGATGGGCCTCAATCCGCATCGCGACAGGCTGTGCCTCGTCCAGCTGGCGGCGGGCGATGGGGATGCGCATCTCGTGCAATTCGCGCCCGGGGCCTACGCGGCGCCGCGGCTGAGGGAGTTGCTGGCCGATCGCGGCGTAACCAAGCTGTTCCATTTCGCGCGCTTCGACCTCGGGATGATCTATCATTATCTCGGTGTCATGGCGGCGCCGATCTACTGCACCAAGATCGCGTCGCGGCTGGCGCGGACATTCACCGACAGGCACGGGTTGCGCGATCTGTGCAAGGACCTCCTGAACATCGACTTGTCGAAGCAGCAGCAAAGCTCCGACTGGGGAGCGGAAACCCTGAGCGAAGAGCAGCTTCGCTATGCCGCTTCGGACGTGCTCCACCTGCACGCGCTGCGCAACCGACTCGACGCGATGCTGGCGCGCGAGGGACGCGAGCGGCTGGCCGGCGCCTGCTTTGATTTCCTGCCGCATCGCGTTCTGCTTGATCTCGAAGGCTGGTCGGAGCAAGACATCTTCGCGCATTAGCCGCACGTGCCGGGGAAGGGGGGTATCGATTTTGCAAACCGAACGGGTCATCGGGACGCGATGAGCGATTTCCTGGTGGCCGAGAAGCGCGTGCGGGAGGCGACGGGGAGCTCCGATCTCACTGTCGCCCGGCGCGTCATCCGTGCCGAGATCTCCGGGCTCGAAAGCCTCGCCGAGGCGCTCGGCGGTGCGTTCGAAGCCGCCGTCGACACTTGCGCCGCCGTGCGCGGACGCATCGTCGTCGCCGGACTGGGAAAGAGCGGGCATATCGGCCGGAAGATCGCGGCGACGCTCGCATCGACAGGCACCCCGGCGCAATTTGTCCACCCCGTCGAGGCGAGCCACGGCGACCTCGGCATGATCGGCTCCGGGGATGCCGTTCTCGCCTTGTCGAATTCCGGTGAAACGACGGAATTCGCGGACATCGTCGCCTATTCGCGCCGATGCAACATTCCGCTCATCGCAATTACCGGCGGGGCGCGATCGACCCTCGCTGCGGCGGCCGATGTCGTGTTGTTGCTCCCAGCCGCCGCCGAGGCCTGTCCGATGGGTCTCGCACCGACGACCTCGACGACAATGATGGCGGCGCTCGGCGATGCGCTGGCGCTCGCGCTCCTCGAGCGCAAGGGCTTTTCCTCCGCCGATTTCCGTCTTTATCACCCCGGTGGCCGGCTCGGGCGGCGGCTGTTGCGCGTGCGCGACATCATGCATCAAGAGGACGAAGTCCCCTTGGTGCCGCCAAACGCACCGATGTCCGAGGCTATCCTGGTCATGACGGCGAAGAGTTTCGGCTGCGTCGGCGTGTGCGGGACGGACGGGCGCCTCATCGGCGTGATCACTGACGGTGATCTGCGCCGGCACATGGGGGATTCGCTCCTTCGCCAGACGGTGGGAGCGGTCATGCACCAGAACCCGAGAACCATTGCGGCGGCGGCTTTGGCGGCTGACGCGTTGGGCGTGATGAACCGGTTCGCCATCACCTCGCTGTTTGTCGTAGACGAAGGGGGACGACCCGCCGGCTTTCTGCACATGCACGATTGTCTGCGGGCCGGTATCGCATGACACCGAGCCGGGCGTGCCCATGAGCGCGCTGAACAGCCAGGCCGGACACCCGCTGCCGGTCGCCTCGCCGAGGCCGCCCCGGCCCGCGCCGGGTTGGCGCCCGCGGCATACCGACCGCCACAGTCGTCGTGTCGCACTGTTGAGGCGCCTGTTGCCCATCATCGGTGTCGCGCTGTTGGCGTTAGTCGCGATTTGGCCGCGGCTCGTTCCGCTATTGGAGAGCGTGCGGTTCGGGTTTTCGGTTATCGACTTGCGCGAGGCGCACGAACTGCGAATGCTCAATCCCCGCTACGCCGGGGTGGACCGCGAAAACCGTCCCTATGTCGTAACATCGGCGATCGGCAGGCAAGCATCCACCGAGACGATCTGATGTCGTTGGAACGCCCACGGGCGGAAATGACCATGCACAACGGCGCCCTGGTGGCGGTGACCGCCGCAACGGCGATGTATCAATCTCAGGCGCAACTGCTCGATCTGTTCGGTGACGTCAATCTGGTCCGCGACGACGGCACGCGCTTCGTGACGAACACTGCCCATGTCGATGTCGCCGCCGACAGCGCTGTGGGCAACGACCCGGTCACCGGGCATGGTCCTTCGGGAGACATCACCGCGCAGGGGTTTCGTGTCGTCGACAGAGGCAGCACGATCGTCTTTACCGGGAAGTCGAACCTCCTGCTGAAAGGGACGAGGCCGAGCGCCCACCCGGCTGCCGGCCCCCCGGCCCTGCCCGCCGAGGTAGCCGAGACAGCGGGGGCGCTCGAGGCGGCGGCCGTGGCGCCCGGGACTGTTGCGGCGGACGCTCCGGTTACCGCCAATCCGCTCGCCGGCCCTGCGCCCACGACGGCGTCAAAGCCTGATCCTGCCGTCCCGTCCCACAACTTGGCCAAACGCGACGTCAAGCCGCCGTCGGCAAAAGCTCCCCTGGGCCTCAAGGCCAAGCCCGATGCGGGCTGATCATCTTGTCCAAGCGATCGTCTTCGTGGGCTTGGTCTGTGTCGCCGGACTGACCGGCTCGCCGTGCGCGGAAGCACAAGGATTGAGCCTGGGAAATGTCTCGGAGGATCGGCCGATCGAAGTCTCGGCTGATCACGGCATCGAGTGGCAGCAGGATGCGCAGCTTTACATCGCCCGCGGAAACGCAATGGCGAAACGCGGGACAACCGAGGTGCACGCGGATACCTTGATCGCGCATTACCGCCCCGCCAAGGGGAGCGGGGACAAGGGGACGGGGGGCAAGGGGACGGGTGACGACGGGACGGGAGGCGAAACCGAAATCTACCGCATCGATGCGGACGGCCACGTCACGATCAAAGGCGAGCGGCAGACCGTAGTCGGCGATCAGGCGGTCTACGACGTCGACCAGCAGATCGGCATCGTCACCGGCAAGGCATTGAAGATGACGACCGCGACCGATGTGGTTACGGCGCGCGACAGCCTCGAGTGGTACGATCAGAAACAGATCGCCGTCGCTCGCGGCGACGCGGTCGCGGTACGCGATACGAAGGTCATCCGTGCCGATGTGCTGACCGCTCACATGACAAAAGACAAGCCGCCGCCGGCCGCCGGAAAGCCCGACAAAGCTGCGCCGGCGGCGGCGCAGGCAAAACCGCGGAACGCGGCGACACCACTCGGCGACACCGACGAAAGTTCTAAGATCAGCCGCGTCGATGCCCAGGGCCACGTCCTCGTCTCGACCGAGACCGATGTCGGCCGTGGCGATTACGGCGTCTACAACGCGGATAGCGGGATCGCGACGCTCCTCGGCAACGTCACCGTCACGCGCGGCCCCAACACGATCAGAGGTGAGTACGCCGTCATGGATCTGAACAACAACATCAGCCGCATGATGGCCGCTCCCGCGAAGCCAGGCGCAGCGCCAACGCGAGTTGAGGGCTTGTTCGTCCGGCAGGATCAAGCGGCCGCTCCCGCCGAAACACCCCGTGGCGGAGCACCCCGCAGCAGTATGCCAAAACCGTGAACCGGAGCGGTGAACGGGGCCGACCACGGGCCGCGCAGGCACCCGCCGCCGCGCGGCGGCCGCGTTTGGTCGCCGACAATCGCGGTCTCCTCGGAAAGGGTCTGGGCAAAAGCTTCAAGCGGCGGCCGGTGTTGCGCGACGTCAACATCTCCGTGCAGCGCGGCGAAGTCGTCGGCCTGCTCGGCCCCAACGGCGCGGGAAAGACCACGTGCTTTTACATCATCACCGGTCTGATCGCCGCCGACACCGGGGCGGTCAGCCTCGACGGCCGTGACATCACCGATCTTCCGATGTACCGGCGCGCCCGGCTCGGCATCGGGTATCTGCCGCAGGAGGCCTCGATATTTCGCGGCCTCACTGTGGAACAAAACATCCGCGCAATTCTCGAAATTGCCGAGCCGGCGGCCGATTTGCGTGAGTCCATGCTCGATGGTTTGCTCGCTGAGTTCTCGATCACCCATCTGCGGCGGGCGCCGGCGATGGCGCTGTCCGGTGGCGAGCGGCGGCGCTGCGAAATCGCCCGGGCGCTTGCCACCCAGCCGCATTTTATCCTTCTCGACGAGCCGCTGGCCGGGATCGATCCGATCGCCGTCGCCGACATCCGCGAGCTCGTCGCTCATCTGAAGGACCGTGGGATCGGGGTCCTGATCACCGACCACAACGTGCGCGAAACACTCGAAATCGTCGATCGTGCTTATATCCTGCACGAAGGTCGGGTGCTGATGGAGGGTGCGCCCGCTGAGATCGTCGCCGACGCGGATGTGAGGCGCGTTTACCTGGGAGATAGGTTTAGCCTATAAGCCGCTCCTGAACGGAGCGGGATGTGAACAGGACGGGTTATTCTCAACGGCTCGAGCTTCGCCATACGCAGACTTTGGTTATGACGCCCCAGCTGCAGCAGGCGATCAAGATGCTGCAGCTTTCCAACCTCGAGCTGACGCAGTACATCGATGCGGAGATCCAGCAGAACCCGTTGCTCGAACGCCGCGAGCCGCGGCTCGAACAGCCTGCGCCGGCCAACGGTGCCGCAAACGCAGAGGGCCCGGCGGCGCCGTTGCCCGAGACGATGGCGGGCAATTTCACCCCGGAGGCGGCCGAGCATTGGCATGCCGCAGGGGGTGAGGAGGGGGATGGATCGGTCGATTTCGGCGGCGAGTTCTTATTCGTGGCACGGCCGCAACGGGACGGGTGACGGGGCTCGGCTGGACGTCGATCAGACGGCAACCCGTCCGCGCACGTTGCGCGAGCACTTGCTGGAGCAGATCGGGACCGATCTCAACGACCCAGGCGACCGGGTCATTGCTCTTCACCTTCTCGATCTGATCGATGAGACGGGTTACCTGCGCGCCGGGCTCGACGGCGCGGCGCAACTCCTCGGCTGCGAGATCGAGCGGGTCCGAGCCGTTTTGGGTCGGCTGCAGCAGTTCGACCCTCCGGGAGTTTTCGCCCGCGATCTGGCGGAATGTCTCGCTCTCCAATTGCGCGACCGTGACCGGCTCGATCCGGCGATGCAGATCTTGCTCGACAACCTGCCGCTGCTCGCCGCCCGCAACATCGTTGGGCTGGTCCGGCTGTGCGGGGTCGATGCCGCCGACGTGGCGGACATGATCACCGAGATCAAATCCCTCGATCCGCGGCCAGGGTTGGCTTTCGACCCGCCGCTCGCCCAGCCGGTCGTGCCCGACATCCTGATGCGAGCACAACCCGAGGGGGGCTGGATCCTCGAGCTCAATTCCGAGACCCTGCCGCGTGTCCTGGTCAACAGCAAATATTGCGCGGAAATCCGCCGGGCGACGCGCAAAAAGGAGGAAAAGGATTACCTGACCGAGCGGCTGCATGCGGCGAATTGGCTGGTCAAATCGCTGCACCAGCGAGCGACCACAATTCTCAAAGTCGCGGCTGAAATCGTCCGCCAACAGGACGCCTTTTTCCGGCGCGGGGTCCAGTCGCTCCGACCGCTCATTCTGCGCGACATCGCCGATGCCATCGGCATGCACGAAAGCACAGTGAGCCGGGTCACCAGCAACAAATACATGGCGACACCGCGGGGTCTCTATGAGCTTAAATATTTCTTCACGTCATCGATCCCGGCTTCCGGCGGCGACGGGTCCCATTCGGCGGAAGCAGTGCGCCACCGTATCCGCAGCTTGATCGGAGCGGAACCGCGCGACAATACGCTGTCGGACGAGCGCATCGTCGAATTGCTGCGGGAAGACGGGGTGGACATCGCCCGCCGGACGGTTGCCAAGTACCGCGAAGCGATGCGGATTCCTTCCTCGGTTCAACGCCGCCGGGAGAAACTGCTCGAAATGTAAAGGCGCGGCGGTTTTTGCCGTCGACCTCGACGACGGGAGGAGGATGGTGCAACGCTTGATCGGGCAGAGCGGCGTTCCCACGTCTCTGATCGGGCAGCCGAGCCCGGCCCGCAAGAGGTAATCGGAGCCATGCAGCTCAGTGTAACGGGCAAACAAACCGAAATCGGCGAGGCATTGCGGCGCCATGTCGATGGGAGTCTCGGTTCCATTCTCGAAAAATATTTCAAGACGGCGATCGAGGCTCATGTCATCGTTTCGAAGGAGGCGCATCTGAGCCGGGCCGAAATTTCGATCCACATCGGCCGGGGCATTGTGGTCAACGCCCGCGCCGCCGCTTCAGAGGCCTACCTCGCGTTCGACGCGGCGGCCGAGCGGTTGGCGAAGCAGCTGCGCCGATACAAGCGACGGTTGCGCGATCATCACGCAAAGGGGCGCGAGCCGGCCGGCGCCAGCGAGCGGGCAATGGATTATGTGCTGGCGCCGGTCGAAGAGGAAGAGGCCGAGGTGGCGGCGGCCGAGGGGGAAGAAACCGAAACGGACGGCGCCAACGGCGCACCCGCGGTCATTGCCGAGATGAGCACCGAGTTGCCGAGCCTCACCGTCGGCGAGGCGGCAATGCGCATGGATCTCGCCGAGGCGCCGGTGCTGCTGTTTCGCAACCGCTCGCACGGCGAGCTCAACCTCGTGTACCGTCGAAGCGACGGCAATATCGGGTGGATCGACCCCGAATTGGCCGCGGCCCGACCGATGCGCCGAACCGCCTCCTGAGTCCATCGCCGCTAATGATCAGCGCTGCCGAGCGGTTGGACAGCCGGGTGAAATTCGCTGCCCGGCGCGGGCGCGGCTTGACCCAATGCGCGCAGGAGTGCGAAATCTGAGCGAACGCTCACGGGGTCGGGGGAGATGGATATCGCCGATCTGATCACGCCGCGCGGAGTTGTCGCCCAATTGCGTGCGGCGAACAAAAGGCATGCGCTGCAAGAGCTTGCCAGACGCGCTGCGGCAATGAGCGGCGTGAATGAGCGCGCGATCTATGATGTGCTGATCGAGCGTGAACGGCTCGGCAGCACCGGCATCGGGATGGGGGTTGGAATCCCGCATGGCAAACTGCCAGGGCTCACGAGGCTCTACGGCATCTTCGCCCGGCTCGAGCGGCCGATCCCGTTCGAAGCAATCGACGACCAGCCGGTCGATCTGATTTTTCTGCTGCTCGCCCCGGAAGGCGCCGTCGCCGATCATCTAAAGGCGCTGGCGCTCGTATCTCGATTATTGCGAGACCGAACCGTCTGCGAAAAACTGCGCGGCACCGACAATGCCGACGCGCTTTTCGCGCTCCTCACTGACGCCGCTACCCATCCCGCCTAGCCGACGGCCCCCAACCGCGGGAAACCAACGATGGGCACTCGTTCAGTGAACGCTCAATGGCTCGAGGTCGTGCTGGCGGACCGTCGCCAGGGCGATCTCGCGGTCGGGCAGCACGGTGACTTGCGTGCCGTCCGCGGCGTGCACCGCAAAGGCGGCGACGCCGTCGACGAGAACCGGCTTTACATAGGCGAGGTCTTGCATTCCGAAGAGTGCGAGCTCACGCGACGACATGTGCCGGATACGTTCCAATTCCTTCATCTCATAACCCTTTCTCGGATCGCGGCAGCACCAACCCGTCTCACGAGCCCGAGCCGACCGGCGCGCGCCTGGCGGCGGTCGAGCCGCTCTTTATCTCGACGTTGCGCACCCTGCTCTCGGCCTCGGGACGCACCAGATCGATATGCAGCAGCCCATTGTCGAGCAACGCACCGCTGACCTCGATGCCTTCAGCTAGCACAAACGACCGCTGGAACTGGCGCGCCGCGATGCCGCGGTGCAAGTAGACACGCTGCGCGTCGTCGGTTTGCCTGCCGCGCACCACCAGCTGGTTGTCCTCGACCGTGATGCTGAGGTCGCTCATTTGGAAGCCGGCGACGGCGAGGGTGATCCGCAACGCGTTCTCGCTGAGCTGCTCGACATTGTAGGGCGGGTACCCGTCTGCCGATACCTTGCTGACCCGGTCGAGCGCCCGCTCGAAATGGTCGAACCCCAAAAGCAGCGGCGAGTTGAACAGCGACAGCCGCGACATGCATCTTTCTCCTCTGCACCGAGCGAGTGTGGGCGGCGGGCCCGTTCGGCACCCGTCACCCATCATGCACCTGGCAGAATATCTGGGACCAGCGAACCCGACAGTCAAGCAAGTGGGCAAGCAAGCCGGCAAGCAAGCCGGCCGTCTCACTCGCCTCGCCCGCGGTCGCGGGGGCGCGCCCTCGCCCGAAAATCATTTCGCCACGGCGAGCGATGCTTCCGCCGGCATGGGCGCGTGCCCATATCGGAGGTATCCTGGTTGCCCTCGCGAGCTTTTGGACGAGCGTGCCATGTCGAACCGGATGCTGAACTGGCGCATCCTGCTGGCGATCTTTGTCGCTGCGACCCTCGCATTGGCTCCGGCCATCGCCGAGGCGCGCGCCGGCAGCTCCGCGGGCGGCCGCTCTTCGAGCATGGGGAGCCGCGGATCGCGCACCTTCGAGAACAATGGCGCGCAGCCGTTGAGCCGCAGCGTCACCCCGCTGCCCCAGCCGTCGCGGCCGCCCGGCTTCGCCCCTGCCGCACCCGCCCCTTCCTTTGGCGGCGGCAGTTTCTTTCAGCGCCACCCGTTCTTGACGGGGCTGGCCGGTGGGTTCATCGGTTCCTGGCTGTTCGGGCACAGCGGTTGGGCGGCGGGCGAGGGCGGCGGGTCCGGGGCCTCGATGCTCGGCATGCTGTTGCAGCTCTTGATCATCGGGGGGTTGATTTATTTCGCGGTCCAGCTGTTCCGCAGGCGGGGCTACGCCACCGGCGGGCGCGGCGGCGGCTTCGGGTGGCCGCCGCGCTCGGCGGGCGCTGCTGCCGCCCCGGCGGGCAGCGGGCGCGGGCGCGACATCAACCTCTCCGATGCCGATTTGCAGGCCTTCCAGGCGATCCACGCGGCGGTGCAGGAGGCGTGGAGCATGGGCGAGCTGGGGCGGTTGCGGCCGCTGATGACGCCGGAAATGCTCAGCTATTTCTCCGAGGAGCTGACCCGCAACGCGAGCCAAGGGGTGCGCAACATCGTCTCCGATGTCGAGCTCCTCAAGGGCGACTTGGCCGAGAGCTGGGAAGAGGGCGACCTGCAATACGCCACCGCCTATCTCAAATGGCGGGCGGTCGACTACCTTGTCCGGGTCGGGCGTTCGCCGGGCGACCCGGACTGGCTGGCCGGCGGCGACCCGCGCAACCCGGTCGAGGCCGAGGAGATGTGGACCTTTGTCCGCCGCCGCGGCGGCCAATGGCTGCTCTCCGCCATCCAGC
>CAVOWQ010000051.1:0-38146 GCA_963700195.1 uncultured Alphaproteobacteria bacterium | reverse complement strand
ACGTGGGGCGTCGGCCTGCTCGTCGCGCTCCACTTCAACGCGCCTCTCTGGATCCTCGCGCTCCCGATGCTCGTCGCGGAGCTGCTCAAGCTGGCGATCCTCGTGCCGACGGCGCGCGTCGCCGCGGGCCTGCACTATCGCATCAACTTGCGACTGTTGCGGCCCGTCCTCGTGGCGAGCATGCCGTATTTCATCAGCGCAGTCGCCGTGAGCTTCGGAACAACCTCTCGCTTAGCGCGCTCGAGTTCATTCGCAAAGGACGAGCGCGAGGTCGGCTGGTACGCGGCCAGCCAGAACCTCGGCTCCCTCGCGATGCTCCTGTGTCCTCTGCTCGTCTGGGTCGTGATGCCGATGCTCTCGAGGGCGTGGGCGCGTTCGCCCGAAGATGCCATGACGATCGTGCGCCGATCGCTGGAGGCGCTCTTCGTCATCATCGCGCCGGCGACCACGCTCCTCTCGCTGCGGATCCGACGTCTTCGTCCGGATCGCGTTCGGCGAGAAGTTCGCGCCGGCTGCGACCGGCCTGTCGATTCTGTCGCTCGTCTTCGTGATGTTCTATCTGAACATCATGCTGGGCAACGCCCTCATCATCTCCGGGCAAGAGTGGTGGAACACCATCATCGCGGTCGGCTCCATCTTCAGCATCGCGGTATTCATGCTCATCTGCGTTCCGGTGGGCAGGAGGCTCCTGGGCACTGGGGGCGAGTGCGCCGGGGCTTCGACGGCAATCATCTTGAACGAAATCGGCGTCGTCATCGCGATGCTCGTCGCGCTTCGATTCTCCGCCGCTCGACCGCCGCAACATCGTGGTGATCGTAAAGAGCCTCGTCATCGCGGCGTGCGTGATCACGAGCGACCGCTTCATCCGCGGTCTGGGGCCCGCGCGGCTGGGTCTCGATCTCGCGCTCTACGTGGTGCTGGCGCTGGTGCTGAGGGTCGTTCAGTTCGACGACGTGCGCGAAATGATCCGGGTCGTGAAGGCGCGGCGCGCGGCGCCAGCGGTCGTCTCGTCACCCGCGTGACGTGAGCTCAGGCCGCCCCGCGCGAGCCGAGGCGGTCCGCGGCATCGTCGACGGCCTTCGTACCGGGCGGCGGAAACTCACGGGTCATCCACTCACCGATCCGGCGCGACGACACGAATGCGGTCGGCGACGTGGAAGAAAGTGTGATCGGCGCCCCCGTAGTATTCGACGTCGACGTGCTCGAGCGACTCGTTGCCGACCGTCTCGAAGAACTGGCCCCGATGGTTGAAGTCCGTATCGCCGCCGACGTAGAGAAAGAGCAGCCTGGCCCCGCGAGACGAAAGCTGCACCACGTCGGCGGCGAACTGCTGCCGCGTGGGATATTGCCGGGCGAAGATCGAGCCCACCGCGCTGCGCTCCTCCTCGTTCGCGCGGACCTCCGCCGCGCGTCCGTACTGCAACGGTAGGAGCCGGCGGTTGGCGAGATACCGACGCCACCGCTGACGATCGAGCAGACGCCGCGGGTACCGGAGCCAGAAGCCCTGCGTCCGATACGCGTACCCTTCGAGGAAGCATGCGCCGACGACGCGGCTGTCCTTGAGCGAAAGCGAGTGTGCCGTGTCGACGCTCGAGCAGAAACCGATGGGCACGAAGGTGTGAGCGCCGCGCCTCTTCTCGAGCACGGCCATCGCTTCGCCTACGTCATCGAGCGCACGCGATGAACAGCACCATAAGCGCAGCGGCGATACATAAAGACCGCCACCACGAACGCATCGAAATAGGTGCCGAACGCGATCCTCAGCAGACCACCGAGATAGGCCGCGGTGGCGCTGCCAATCTGGTGGATCGCGAAGATCCAGGCGACCATGACGCCGATACGTTCCGGTCCGACCACTCGGGTCAATAGCCGCACGGTCGGCGGCGCGCTCGCCAGCCAATCCAGCCCGAAGAGAACGCTGAACAGCGACAGGCCAAAAAACGACAAGCCGAAGGCGAAGGGCAGGAACAGCAGCGCGATGCCGCGGAAACCGTAATAGCAGGCGAGCAGGATGCGGTTGTCGCAGCGGTCGCTGAGCCAACCGGACGCCATGCCGCCGAGCAGCGCAAAGGTGCCAGCGATGGCGAGCGGGCTGGCGCCGTCGACTTCGGAAAGGCCGTGATCGACGCAGGCCGGGATCAGATGCGTGCCGATCAAGCCGTTGGTCGTGGCACCGCAGACGAAATAGCCGCTGGCGATCAACCAAAAGTCGCGCGACCTGACGCCGGTCGCCAAGGTGCGAAACATAACCGCGATCGGATTGTCGGCCGGCGCGACAACCAATCGCGGCGCCCGATTGTCGCCATAAGGCGAGAGGCCGAGATCTTCCGGCCGGTCGCGCATCCACAGCACTAGGAGCGGCAGTCAGCGCCAGCACGGCGAGCCCGCCAACATCAGCGACATCGCGCGCCAGCCGCGCATGGCGATCAATCGCCGCCATGCTCGGCAGAAAAATCAGCTGGCCCGCGGCGTTGGCCGCGGTCAGGATGCCGACGACGAGCCCCTCGTCGCGCGCGAAACCAGCGAGCGGCGATGTAGACTGCCAGATAAGCGCCGACCAAGCCGGTCGACAGCCCGACGACGCAGCCCCACAGCAAGACCATTTGCCAGGGCTGATACATCGGCGGGCTCAGCGCGACGCCGGTCGCGGTCGCCGCAAGCGCCAAGGCCATCGTCCGGCGCACGCCGAAGCGGTCCATTGCCGCCGCGGCGAACGGTCCGACCGAGCCGTAAACGAGCAGGTTGATGCCGATCGCGAACGAGATCGTGGCGCGCGACCAGTGAAACTCATTCTCGAACGGCACGATCAGCACGCCCGAGGTTGCCGCACGCCGGCGGTGACTACGATTACGACAAACGTCAGGGCAACAATGATCCAGGCGTAATGCAGCCGGCGCGCGGCGAGCCGGGCAGAAATGGCGGTCATCGGCCCCTCGAATTTTTCGGCGTCATCATAGCTGCCGCGGCGAATTTTGCACCTGGCCCTCTCCGACGGCGAGACCTGCCAGGACCGGCACTCGAGGGTGGTGGCGGACCTCGTCAGGCTCGAGGCCGAGCTTGGCGTCGGGCTCTTGTCGCGCACCACGCGCGCCGTAGTGCCGACGGAAGCGGGCAGCGACTTCCTCGCCCGGATCGAGCCATCCTCGCGGCGTTGGATGAGGCCGAGCATAGCGTTCGCGAGGGCGGCGAGCTGCGCGGGCTGCTCCGAATGAGCATGCCGACGAGCTTCGGCATACGCGATGTCATCCCTCGGCTGGCCTCCTTCTCCGAGCGGCACCCGCATCTGGGCATCCGGCTTCAGCTTAGCGTCAGGCGGCACGACCTCATCAAGGAGGCGGCTCGGCCGGCTGCAAGAACTCGGCGGCCACGGCGAAGCGGATCGCGACAATCCCGCGCGTCGTCGTCGCGTCTCCCGGCTACCTCGCGCGGCTGGCATCCCGGAAACGCCCGAGGACCTCGCGCGGCATCACATCGTCGGTGGCACGGCTTCGGCCGTGCCGACGGCATGGCGATTTGAACGGGACGGTTTGGAGTCCGCGATCAAGCTGGACCCGCATTTCTCGACCGACGAGAACGACGGGGCGACAGCAGCCGCGGTCGCCGGGTTCGGCATACCTCGACGAGCGGACGCGAGCCAGTGAAACTCGCGGGAGACGAACATCACGGCTGAAACCAACCGAAGACCTCTCGGCGTTCCGCATGTCTGAGCCGGTCATAACCGCACACCGCTACGCGACCCAAAGGGAGATGCTGTAATTTCCTGACAGCACGGCTGGACCAAGGATCTCAGGGAGTAGAAGTTGACAGGCATATGTTGTGGGTGCTCTCCACCTTGAACTTAGGAGCTCTGCACGGGACCGACGCCCTGAACGGTCCTTGGGGGGACCCGATCCCGCCATCCTTCGTGGAGCACGCCTCGGTTTGACCCCCGTCCCCCTTCATCCGGCGTGGTCCCCTCCTCAAGCTCTCCCGTGAATGACCGGAGTGGGGCACGATGACCAGTTCCCGTCACAGAGATGAGAGTCGGCTTGGGTTCAGCAAGGCGACCTTCGTCGGAGCGTGCGGTAACGAGCGAGGTGCCCCGGAAGCGGCCATTCGTATCTTCGAATGGAGCCGACGCCGCAAGCGCTACCGGGGCAGAGATGCGGGGCGGCACGCTGTCCTTGTCAGCCGACGGTACAACGCCGTCGGAACAATCAATTGGCCGCGGCCTGTTCTTCGAAGCTCGCTCCGAGATGAAAGCCCTGGTACCCGTTGGCGGCAACCTCATCACATTTCTTCTTGTAGGCGGTGACGCCGCCGACATATGGCATGAAGATGCGCGGCTTTCCCGGAATATTGGCCCCGACATACCATGAGTTGGCCAATGGATAGAGGGTGCGGTCCGCCACCTCGTTGTTGTGCTGCACCCAGGCCTCTTCGGCCCCCTGCTCGGCCTCGATCCGCGTCAGACCGCGATCCCGCAAGTAACCGACGCAGTCCGCGATCCAATCGACGTGTTGCTCGCACGCCAAGATCATCTGGCTTTTAACCCCGGGGCTTTGCGGGCCGGTGATCATGAACAGGTTCGGGAAGCCGGCGATCATGAGCCCGAGATAGGTTCGCGGACCGTCCTCCCACTTCGCCCGGATCGATAGTCCCGCATCGGTGCGGATGTCGATCTCCTTCATCGCGCCGGTCATGGCGTCAAAGCCGGTCGCGAAGACAATGGCATCGAGCGCGTATCCGGTGTCGGCGGTGCGCAGCCCGGTCGGCGTGATCTTCTCGAATCGGCTTGCTCCTGATATCGACCAAAGTGACGTTGTCGCGGTTGTAGGTCTCGTAATAGTCGGTATCGAGAATGAGCCGTTTGGTGCCGATAGGGTGGTCGTTGGGACACAACAACTCAGCTGTCGTGGGGTCTTTGACCGTGGCACGGATTTTCCGGCGGACGAACTCCGACGCAGTTTCGTTGGACTCCTTGTCGAGCAGTAAATCCGTGTACGAATACAGGAAGCTGATGCTGCCGCCCTCGGCCCATTTCGCCTCATAGCACTTGAGCCGCTCCTCTTCGGTCGCATCGAGCGCCGCCTTCATCGGCGCGGGATATCCCGCGATCCCGAACGGCGTGTCGTAGGCGGCGCGGCGCCGGGCTCGGATACTCGGCCTTGTGCGCGCATTCCTTGTCGGGAGGCATCGGCACGTTTCGCGCGGGCAGGCTGAAATTCGCCGTCCGCTGAAAGACGTAAAGGTGCTTCGCCTGCCTGGCGATGATGGGGATCGACTGGACGCCCGATGAGCCGGTGCCAATCACGCCTACGCACAGTCCCGTAAAATCCACTCCTTCATGCGGCCATAGACCGGTGTGGTACCACTTGCCCTTGAAGCTCTCCAGGCCGGCAATATCCGGGTTGCGCGGGGTCGAGAGATTGCCCGTCGCCATGATGCAATAGCGCGCGGTCGCGATCTTGCCGGTGTCTGTCCTGACCGTCCAGGCGTTCGTCGGACCGTTGAAGACAGCCTCTCTGACCCGGGTGTTGAATTCGATGTCACGCCGCAGGTTGAAGCGATCGGCCACATGGTTGATGTAGCGCAGGATCTCGGGCTGCGTGCCGTAGCGCTCGGGCCAATGCCACTCCTGTTGCAGTTCGTCGGAGAAGGAATACGAGTATTCCAGGCTCTCCACGTCGCAGCGGCACCCGGGATAGCGGTTCCAGTACCAGGTGCCGCCCACCCCGTTGCCGGCCTCGAAGGCGTGCACGCTGAGGCCGAGCTTGCGCAGGCGATGGATCGCGTAGAGGCCGCCGACCCCGGCGCCCACAATGATCGCGTCATATCTGTCGTGTTCCGGGGTGCGTGCCGACATTTGAGTCTCCCGCCGATCAGGCTTGTGCCGTCAGGTGCTGTATGACCCGTCCGCCGCGGCCACGCTAGGCGAGCGCCAGCGTACGATACCCCTCCGCCGCGACCGCGTCGCAGTGCTCGCGATAGGCGGGATGCCCGCCGCTGTACCGCATGATCCTGGGTCTTCTGCTTGCCCTCGACATTACGGTTGACGCCGGTCATCCACGAGCCGATCTCGTTCATCAGCTGGCCCTGGCCAAGGGCCAGGACGTGGTCCGTCCATTCGGCGACGCCGGCGGCCGTGGCCTCGATCCGGGTCAGACCGCGCTCGGTGGCGAACTGGATCAAACCGCTGACCCACTCGACGCTATATTCGGCGGCGCGCGTGTAATTTCCGAGCCCGGCATGCGGGCCCATCGCCATCAGCAGGTTCGGGAAACCTTCGACCAGCACGCCGAGATAGGTCTGCGGCCCGTCTTTCCACAGATCCTTCAGCCGCACGCCGTCGACGCCGCTTATGTCGATGCGGTCGAAGGCGCCGGTGATCGCGTCAAACCCGGTCGCGTAGATGATGATGTCGAAATCGTGCTCGCGGTCGCTGGTCTTGATGCCGTTCGGCGTGATGCGCTCGATCGGCGTCTCGTTGATGTCGACGAGTTCGACATTGGGCTGGTTGTAGACTTCGTAATAGCCCGGTTTCGAGCGGCACCCGGCGCGTGCCGAGGCCGTGGTTCTTCGGGATCAGCTTTTCGGCGACGACCGGGTCGTTGACGCGCTGGCGTGATCTTGCGCGCGATGAAATCGGAGGCCAGCTGCGTTGGCCTCGCGGTCGGTCAGCATGTCGCTGAAATTGCCCATCCAGATGCCGAAACCTGGCGAGGCGTAAAGCTTTTCCCAGAAGGCCTCCCGTTCCTCGAGCGGTCACTTCCAGCGTCTTACGCGGGTCCGGGGCATGGATGTAGCAGCCCGGCGAGGTGCGGCAGAGCGCGAAGATCTCTTCGTAGTGCGCCCGGATATCGCTCATCTCCGCCTCGGAAATCTTGCCGTTGTGCAGCGGCGCGCACCAGTTGGGGGTGCGCTGGAACACGGTGAGGTGGCCGACGGTCTTGGCGATTTCCTGGATCGTCTGCACGGCGGTCGCGCCGGTGCCGATGATCCCGACGCGCTTGCCGGCGAAATCGACCCCTTCCTTGGGCCAGGCATGCGTGTGGCAGGCCTGCCCCTTGAAGGTGCCGACGCCCGGAATGTTCGGCATCGTCGGCGCCGACAGAATTCCGATGGCGCGTCACCAGAAAGCGCGTCGAATAGCGCCTTCCGTCTTCCAGCGTGATGTCCCAGCTGCGCGTTTCGTCCCGGTAGTGGGCCGAAGCGACGCGGCTGTCGAACTGGATGTCGCGGCGCAGGTCGAATTTGTCGGCGACATAGTTGAGATAGCGTTCGGTCTCGGGCTGCGGGGCGAAATGCTCTCTGCCAATGCCATTCCTTCGAGCAGTTCCTGCGAGAAGGAATAGCCGTAGGTCCAACTCTCGGAGTTGAAGCGCGCGCCGGGATAGCGGTTCCAGTACCAGGTGCCGCCGACGCCGCTGCCGGCCTCGAACACCCGCACCTGGAGACCGAGCTCGCGCAGCTTGTAGAGCTGATAGAGCCCGGAAACCCCGGCGCCGATGACGACCGCGTCGAAATCGAGGCTTGTTTCCGATCGTGCTTTCTCGGGGACCGCTTGTGATCCAACCATGCTGTCCTCCTTGGTCTGTCGACCACCTATTATCCGAGCCGCAGCAGCGGCAAGCTGTCCGACAGTCGGCCCGCGGCCGATTGCAATGCGCGGCTCAGCGCTCCGACCGCGTCGTCGTCGAGATCGTGTGAATGACCCGCCGCTGTGAGAATGAGCAGCAGCTCCCAGGACGGCGACAGAACCGGCACCGAGACTAGCGTGACACCACGGAACATCGTGCCGCGATCCACCGCAAAACCGGATTGCTTCGTCTCCTTCGCCCGCGCCAAGAATTCCGGAAAGGAGGGTTTCTCGTACCAATGAACCTGCGAAAGCGCCGCCTCGAGCTCCTCATCGCCGCCGGTGCCGAACGCGGCGATGATGACCCCCGACGCGCCTGCCGGGCTGGGATATTGCCGTCCAACGGTGACGTGCGGATCGGGACGCAGCGCGACACCGACCCAATCCAGCAGCAATATGGATGATAGTCCCTGCACTTTCGACAGGTAGACCGAGACGCCGTGAGCATCGGAGACCGCGTGCATCAGCGGCCGTGCAATGTCGATCAAGCCGCTGCGCCGGAGTACCCCGTATGCCAGTTCGAGGATCTGCAAACTGACCGCATATGTGCGGGTCGCCTCGTCGTAGCTGACAAAGCCTTTGGCTTGCAGGGTCCGCAGAATATTGTAGGCCGTTCCGCGGTGCAGGCCCGCGGCGCGCGCAACGTCGCTCGCGTTCAGCGGACGCTCGGACGCATGCAGCGCCCGGAGAACATTGGCTGCGGCGATGATGGCGCCGACCGGCTTCCCCAGAGGACCAATCTGCGCGACCGGAGACGAATGCGTAAGAGCGGCCGGTGCCGACTGGTTTTTAGCACGTGCATCTCGCGCAGGCATGGCACCTCCGCTCCCTTCGGTCCGCTCTTCAAGCCCGAACGGGCTGATCACAGCATGCTACATGCCGCGCTCGATCGCTTCAATCAAAAACACATGTCTTCTATCGACGACGTTGCGGGCGATCGGACGGCAGTGCCACTCGCGTGCGAGGTGGCGGACAGGTTCTGCAACCGATCCTCGTGCCAGCGCACCGGCTGGCTCAAGGCGCGGGCTAGCGCCGCCACGCCCAGCTCCTCGCGGTACAGCGCGATCTTCTGCCCGAACCCGCCGCCGACATCGGGGGATCTCACGGTCACCTGCAACTCGCCGAGCCGCAGGCGCGCCGCCAAGGTCGAGCGCAGCGGGTGGATCACCTGGATCGGGGCGTAATGGGTTAGGTGCTGCCGTCCCTCGTCCCAGATCGCGACACAACCTCGGGTCTCGATCGGCAGATGCGTCTGGCGCTGCGCGAATCGCGCGCCGGCCACCCGGCGCGCCGCTTCCGCCAGGCGCACCGGGTTGTCGACGCGGAAGGTTCTGGTGCGAGATCAGGTTGGAGGGCAGCGCCTCGTCGACCAGCGGCGCGTCGGGCGCAAGCGCGGCCGTCGATCCCGGTCACTGCGGACATCGGCTCGTAGTCGACTGCGGCCGTCCGCGCCGGGATCACCGAAGCACGGAATTCCACCCACTCCGGACATCTTCTTACCCTGCCTTGGCCTCCCATCTGGCGGAGGTGACGGGGTCCGTGCACAACATCGCGATCGTGAGTTAGGCCGCAATGGTTCGCGCACCTTCGATCATCACGAGCGCAGCTTCGCGTCGCGCCTTGGTGCGGCGCAGCCAGCCGGTGCCAAAGATTGGGAAATTGGCCAACGACCTATAATACGCCGTCTGCCGGTCGGTCAAGTTATTCACAAGGGTCTGAGCATCGAACCTGTCGGCAGCCGCCAACGTCTCGGGGCCTATTGAGCCGTCCACTTCCTCTCCAGCGAAGCCGAGCGCTTGTTGCAATAGTCTGGCCGACCGGCAGATACCGGCATTGACACCCATGTCGAATACGCTGAGATCGACGCCAGGTGGAAGCGCGTCGGCCCGCAGCGGGTTCCAGTAGAGCGATCGGTAAATCGCTCTCGCCGTCTTCGGCATCATTTCATTGACCTGGAGGTCACTAAGATGGGGGTCGTCGGACCATTCCCGGTAGGTCGCCAGGGTGATCCCCATGTTGGTAGCGCCGCCGGGATCGGCAGGGTTGTCGACGTAACCGCCTTCTTGACGCAAGGTGAAGGCAATACAGATCTCGAACCTGTCTTCCATCTCATCTTCCCTCATTGCTGTACGCGCGGGCTGCTCGAATCCCAAGAAAGCAGGTCACACACTGGCCAGGAAACGCCCTCCAGATGGAAATTCGCGGACCTTGTCCGTTTCGCCGAGGCTAATCCCGTCGACCGCTTACTATTTGCTGAACCTCTGGCTGAGGCACCACAACAATCTCCCGCCAGGCAACCCAACTCGGGCTGGCCGTGGTCAGCACGCGCAGGTAACGGCCGCGCGGCTTTGGATCACGGACATCAACGTCGAGCCACTGCATATCGCTGGTGGAGCCGGTCAGGGTCGCAATCAGCGCGGTCGGCGCAGGAGACGGTCCGAAATAGAGCTGGTGGGTGGTCGGTCCGGCCGGCAGCTGCCCGACCAGCAAGCGCACCTTGGAGAGCGTCACGGTCCGCTTCAGGTCGAGTTCGATCCAGGCTGGGGGTCCGCCTCCCGAGTTCCAGGCTGTGTTGGGATCACCATCCACAGCATACGCCGGCGGGCGCCCCTGGGGCGCTGCTGCTTGCAGAGGCGGACACATGCACCAGCAGCGGTATCGACAGTTGGTCGGCCGAGGCGCCGCCATTCCCCGGCGGGCCGGCGTTATTGTCCTGCACGCCGGTGCCGCCCGTTCCACCGGTGCCCGATCTCCCACCGGCATAGCGGAGGGTCGCGTTGGCATCCATCGTGAGGGCACCGTCAGCCAGCGAAACCAGCTGGATGGACGGGCCGCCATTCCCGCCGCCGCCGCCGCCGCCGCCGCCGCCATCACCGCCGTAGCCGCCCTGCCCACCGGTGCCGGCATTTCTCGAAGGTCCTGTGCCGCAAACGTTGCCGGTGGACTCGCCGGTAGAGCCCCAGCTATCGTCGTGCACTCCCGAGGTTCCCTTCGCGCTGGAGCCGCCGCGGCCGCCCTGGCCGCCGGCGCCGCCAAACAGGACCAGACCGGCGCTGCCCACCGAGGTGTCGGCCACGACCAACGCGAAGGCGCCACCGCCGCTGTTGCCGCCGGCGCCGGCACCACCGCCACAACCACCCGCACCGCCATTATGGCCGGCGCCTCCCGTTACGGGTTGGGCCGCCAGACACCAATATATGATTTGGCCGTTATCGCCGGCCGCACCACCACCGCCGCCAGCTCCATTACTTCCGTCACCGCCGCGGCCGCCGTGGTTACCGATCCAGACCAGATCGCCGCCTGGTTGTGCATAGGTGAACTGTCCGGGGTCGGTGAGTGCCGCAGCGCCGGCAGCGCCTTGAACGCCGTTCTGTCCGTTTCCACCACGCGCTCCGTTGCCGAGATCGCCAGAGACAGCCTCGGGATTGCTGCACTCGGTGTGACCGGTCGCTCCGCCAGCGCCCCCTTGAGCCACCATCACGCCGTTCACATAGACGGAATCCCCCGCGCTGGCAGGTTGAGCCGTACAGGAAGACGCCCATATTGTGCCTTGGCCAGTGTTATAGCCGCCGCCACCGCCCACTCCGCCACGCACGCAGGTGCCGGTCGGTGGGAGTTTGTTCTCGCCGGCCACGCCGACAGCACCGTTACCGGCCTCGATCGACACATAATCGAGCCGCATGCCGGCGGCGCCATCGACGACGACGCCAAAGCTGCTGGACCCGTCATTTTTGCTGCTGAGGTCTGGCCCCAGGACGACCAGTTGCCGCAGCGCCTGGCTGCCCGGGCTGCGCAAGGTGACAACCCGGTCGCCGTTGCTGTTGGTCAGGCAAGTGAGGCCGACCGTCTTGCCCGCACTTTTCCCTGCCCGGCTTCAGCGTGCGCAGACTCTGTGCTGTAAGCAGAGTCCGCTTGTTGGGGTCGAAAGAAGGGTCCCAGCCGCCGCTCAGGGTCACACCTTGAGGTATCGGCGGCAGCTGCTCGTCATACAGGCCCGCAGCGATCTGCACCTCGGTTCCGGGCCCCGCGAGCGCCAACCCACGCGCGACCGACTTGACCGCTGTGTCCTTTGTGGCACCGTCATTTGTATCTTTCGCATCTTTGCCCGACTTGCGCGACGTAGACTGTACTGGCGCCCCAGGCAGACGTGTACAAGAAGCATGCCACCACAAGTGGCCCCGCACTGCAGAAGAGGCGAAAAACGTTCAGTCGAGACGGGCTGCGTCGCTGGTTGAGAGTAATGGTCATGATTTTTCTCCTGGAGCAAGAATAGCTTCACTCTTCTTCAGTTAAGCTTTTGGCGTTAGATTTGGT
This sequence comes from uncultured Alphaproteobacteria bacterium, assembly GCA_963700195.1. Lineage (GTDB taxonomy): Bacteria > Pseudomonadota > Alphaproteobacteria > ATCC43930 > CGMCC-115725 > AP-15. The sequence goes on along the minus strand of CAVOWQ010000051.1, from coordinate 26,214 downwards.
GATATCGGTCTCCGATAGTCCGGGTTCCGTCTAATACAACCTTCGATGTTACTTGGTTGAACCATTGAGTGTCTCTGGATATCTCCTCCATCTGAGCTTTATTCAATTGGCTCAGATTTACAATACCTGATATTACATCTCCGAATGTCTCATATCCGTCTTGTACTAAATCATCATCTGTTACCTTGGCGTCTGCCTCATCGCGTTGATGATCTTTGCAAATATTCCTGCAGCTTGTTAATAGTTTCTTCGTTATTTGCTATCTGAGCGTTTAACTCTTTTACTTTTTGGTTAATGCCACCAAGCAAGCTCTGATTATACGGAATGTTGTCCTTGAGGATCAGAGCCGTTTCGCTTTCTTTCTTCACAATTGATTTGCCGACCTCTTGTGGATTTCCCTTGGTAGCGTTGTCTAAATTTTCCTTACCCGCTTTTAGTGTCTCAATAGTCTTGGCATTCTCTTTTGCCGCTTTGTAGCGGTTGAGGGCAAACGCGGCGAGCGCCGCTATGACCACGCCGCTGGCCGTCATGCCGTAAATAAAGATCCTTTCCCAGGCCGGCATATCGCTGGCCACCGCTGGTGCCGACTGCACGGTGATGCCGAGCGAAACCGTCAGCGGGTCCATGATCACGTCGGAGGCCGCGAGCATAACCACGAGATCGAAGGCCTTGCCGACCTGGTTGGCGTCCGTCACGGTCCCGGACAGCTGGTGGTCGCTGTCATCCCACGTCAGGCCGGAGTGGCAGCGACGAGGCATCGACCAACCAAGTGAAGTTACCATGCGCACCGTGGGCCACCAGATTTTGCGTGTAGGCGGTGCCCACCATGACTGGCATCAGTACTTTGGGGGCGAGGCTGATCGGATCGCACTGGATCACTGCGATGTCAAACAGCAATGTGTAGGTGACTGGCGGCTTGGCCGACGTCTTGGTCAGCTGCACGGTCACCTGCAACTGCTTTCCTGGATCGCTGTCGCTCAGACTGGCCACGCTGAACTGGACGGTGGTGCCTCCGCTCGGTGCAATAGACGGCGCGGCCTGTGGGATCGTTGCTCACGGTCCACGAGAATTTGTCGGTGGCGGCGCAGCCGGTCAGATTAAGTGTAAGCGCATAGGTGTTGCCAACCGCGCCATAGGGCAGCACGATCGGCTCTTGGGTGTCTGGAGTCAAAGTGCTGAGATCGATCGCCTGGCTGTAGTGGCCACCCGATGCATCTGAGGCGGCGGCATTCTAAACGGCCGCATCGGCCTCTTTGCCAGACGCGCATCGGACATCGGGAGGCTCGGAGGCGGGTAGCGGTCAACCCAATATCCTTTGTACGAACGCACCACACCTGCCGTAGTGACGGCCAGATTGATCTCCGCAGCGCCGACCTGCGGCGCGACAAACTGCATCGCATACTGCGTCGTGTCGTCGTCTTCGTTCGCGCACTGGAGCACGTTATTGTTGTACGTCACATTGCTGCCGTAGACGTTCCCCCACTGGAACGTCAGGCCGAAGTTCGGGTCGTTGTAGATGTAGACCGGGTCCGGCTGTTGCTTTACCGCGGTGACATCGGTCACGTCGAGCAGGACGTATTGCCCATACCAGGCCGCGGCCGGGTCGCCATCGGCGGCCTGATTGACCCCGGCTTGGGTCCAAGCGCCGCGCTTGCCGTTCACCGCCCGCGAGCCGGCAGCGCCGCCCACCACGCCGAACGTTCCCGCTGCACCGCGGCGCCGTCGACTGGAACATCGCTGCAGCCGGATCAGCGGTGTCGAAACTCGCGTCGCTGATCGGCAGAGTAAAGCTCAGCGACGCCTGGAACTGTGCGTTCGCAAGCCGCAGCGTGCCGTCGCTGAAGCTGCCGCCGTTGCTGAGGACCGTCACGCTCGCCAGGTCGGCACCGGCCGGCAGCGACGTCACGTCGACGAGCGCCGGCGGCACGGTCAATGTGGCGCCATTGCGCCCGACCACGAGGTCGAACCGGTTGCCGTCGCTGTCGAACAGGCAGTAGCGGCCCGCCCAATAGCCCAGCTCCTCCGCTTGTCCGGCGGCGAGTTCGCTGAAGATGGTATCGACGTCGGTGGCATAGCCGAGGCCGGTGAGCAGTTGCTCGAGCGCGGCGGTGACCGCGGGCAGGTTGTCGCTGTTGGCGCTCAGTTGGGCGTAGTACTGGCTCATCACATAGAATGGCGGCATGCCGTCGGCGCCGGCCTGGCGCCAGAATTCGCGAGCCGCCTGCTGGGCGGGGGTCAACGACGCGGTGACAGTAGTAGTTGCAGTGGCAATAGCAGTGGCTGTGGCCATGGCATCGTCCTCACTGAGTCTTTACAACATTAAGGACAGGAATGACTCATTTTGCGTTGAGCAACTTGTCATCGTTGAATTCACTGTCGCTGGTATCATCGAGCATCTTCCGATCTGATGCGGACATCGTACTTGTGTGGTTGATAGTTTGAAGAATTTGGTGCCAGCTCTCTAGATAATGTGCAGCTACGGCGTCATACGACGTAATACCATCTTTTATATCCTCATATCTTTTATATCCCAAAGCATTGAGAGCTTCATCTTCTACCGGATCGTTCAGATCATCGGATGGATGACGTCTCCAGATATTCCGTCAGCATCTCCAGTCTTGCCCAGGCTTTTGAGTACTCACGGACGACCCTTTCTCCGTCCTCTCTCAAGATATTGATCGACCATCTCAGAATTACGAAATCTTGCCCTCGACTGACGGAAGCGTTGCATTTTCGGTGCTTACAATGGACTGACTGATACGTCTTGGGTTTCCGTCGGTCGCGTTTTCAATGTTTGTATTACCCGCCCTTATTGCCTCGGCGGTCTTGGCATTGGCTTTCCCCTGTTTGATGCGGTCGACTACGGCCGCAACAATTATCCCCATGGTCACCAAGCAGGGGACCGAAAAGTAAAGAAGAATCTTTTCCCAGGAGGGCATGTCGCTCGCCAGCGCCTGCGCCGGCTGCACGGTGATGCCGAGCGAAACCGTCAGCGGGTCCATGATTACGTCAGACGCCGTGAGGACAAGCACGAGACTGAAGGACTTGCCGGCCTGGGTGGCATCGGCCACGGTCCCGGACAGCTCGTGGCTGCTGGCATCCCATTTCAGGCCGGGGGGTGGCGATGACGAGGTATCGACCGACCAAATGAAGTTATCGCGCGCCCCGTAAGCCGCCAGCTTTTGCGTGTAGGCCGCGCCGACAACGACCGGCATGAGCACGTTGGGCTCGATGCTGATCGGATCGCACCGGATCACGGTGGTGTCGAGCAGCAATGTGTAAATGACGCGCGGCGCGGCCGAATTCTTAGTCAGTTGCACCGTCACCTGCAACCGCTGGCCGACGTCGCTGTCGGTCAGGTTGGCCAGGCTGAACTGGGCACTCTGATTGGCGGCGCCGCTCGGTGCGATGGCGGCGCGCCCTGTCGGATCGTTCGTCACCGTCCACGAGAATTTGTCGGCAGCGTCGCAGTTCGTCAGATTGAGCGACAGCGCATAGTTGTTATCAACCGCACCAACAGGTAGCCCGATCTTGTTGACGGCGCCTGCAGTCAGACTGCTCACATCAATGGCCTGGCTATAGCCGCCGGCCGATGCGCCCGAGCCAGCACTGTAAACGGCCGTCATCGGCCTTTTCGCCCGACGCGCCTGCGACACCGGACGCGGCGACGCGTAGCGGCTAACCCAATATCCTTTGTACGACCGCACCACGCCTGCCTTGGTGACGGCTAGAGTGAGCTCGGCCGCGCCCGCCTGCGGGGCGACAAACTGCATCACATACTGCGTCGTATCATCGTTTTCGTCCGCGCACTGGAGCACGTTGTTGTTGTATGTGACGTTGCTGCCGTAGCGATTCCCCCACTGGAAGGTCAGGCCGAATCTCGGGTCGTTGTATAGATAGACCGGGTCGGGCACTTGCACCACGGATGCAGTGGTGGCATCGGTGCCACCAGCTTGCACCACCGCCGTGACTTCGGTCACGTCGAGCAGGATGTACTGCCCATACCAGGCCGCGGCCGGGTCGCCATCGGCGGCCTGATTGACCCCGGCTTGGGTCCAAGCGCCGCGCTTGCCGTTCACCGCCCGCGAGCCGGCAGCGCCGCCCACCACGCCGAACTTCCCGCTGCACCGCGGCGCCGTCGACTGGAACATCGCTGCAGCTGGATCGGCGGTGTCGAAACTCGCGTCGCTGATCGGCAGAGTAAAGCTCAGCGACGCCTGGAACTGTGCGTTCGCAAGCCGCAGCGTGCCGTCGCTGAAGCTGCCGCCGTTGCTGAGGACCGTCACGCTCGCCATGTCGGCACCGGCCGGCAGCGACGTCACGTCGACGAGCGCCGGCGGCACGGTCAATGTGGCGCCATTGCGCCCGACCACGAGGTCGAACCGGTTGCCGTCGCTGTCGAACAGGCAGTAGCGGCCCGCCCAATAGCCCAGCTCCTCCGCTTGTCCGGCGGCGAGTTCGCTGAAGATGGTATCGACGTCGGTGGCATAGCCGAGGCCGGTGAGCAGTTGCTCGAGCGCGGCGGTGACCGCGGGCAGGTTGTCGCTGTTGGCGCTCAGTTGGGCGTAGTACTGGCTCATCACATAGAATGGCGGCATGCCGTCGGCGCCGGCCTGGCGCCAGAACTCCCGGGCCGCCTGCTGGGCGGGGGTCAGCGACGCGGTAACAGCAGCAGTTGCAGTGGGCATGGCATCCTCCTCATTGAGCTTTGCAAAGTTAAGATCGGGCCGAGACAGCTTTCACTCTCGGGAACCGCAGTGCTCGACATTGACGGTCATCAGGACATTGCGTGGGCAGCGGCATGCCCTGGCCTATACGCCGCATTCGCAGCTTCAGGAATGGCCCGTGCCGTTCCGGCAAATCCCAGCTCGATTTCGGTGACCGTTGCAAAATCGATTTGCGCGTTAGGCTCGCCGTCCGTCGTCCAACTCGACAGGCGGATGGTCCACGGCCCGTAGATGCCGATCGACGAGTGGGTCCCGTCGTCCAATGCGCCGGCATCACCCGACACGTCGTAAGCCGTGCCATCCGGCGTCGTGAGATAGTAATGCTCGAACACCGCATTTCGGCCGTTTGGGTGCGTAAATATCAAATGATTGGTTGCCTGGTTGTAGGAATCGTCGGATCGCCAAAACCACCGGGTGGTCGGCGCATGGATATTGAGCGATATTGACTGGGGTTTTGGGTCGTTCGTGTTCGGCAACGGCAGCGCCGTCCCGGTATACCTGGTCCCCTTATAAGTCGCGCCTATAATGCGCGGTTGCACGTAATGGGCCCGCAGATCGTAGAATTTATCAGACCCGTTGAATTCTACCATCGGAATACCGACGAGTCCCAGGTTGTCGTTTCGGTAGAAATAGGTCTTTGTCCCGTCTTTATTCGAAATGGGCGGATAGCTACCGTCGCGCCTGACGCCCCACTTTGCCGAGACGCCGAATGGCACGACAATGAACCTTACCGGCGCGCCGGGTTGAAATGGCTTTCCAGACACCGATTGGGGTACGCCCTGCCGAATAAGGTTAAGAATGCAATCCGCGGTTATCGAAATAACCAGATCGCCCGGCCGCTCCGTGTTTGGGTCGGCGGGTGTCGGGGGGGCCGCGCTGGCCTGATTGGAAAAATAGTTTTGCAATTTGTCTTCGTAGTCCGACAGGCTTGCCTGCACGTTTTGAAGGTCGGCTGGGCTTGGGGACGAGCCCTGCGACCAGTAGGAAGTCAATGTCGTGGCCGTTTGCGTGAGATCCGGATCATCAGTGTTGTCGAGCGATAGCCAAGCAGCAAAACGCTTAAACTGCGACTCGAATGCGATGTAATCAGTCAATCCCTTCTGATACAACATTGCCAAATGCGACACATGTCCCAGCAAGTCAGGCGTCGGCATTTGCGATGGAGCAGTGTTGTTGATCTTGTCGGCGCGGTCTTTGGCATCCGTGTAATTTTGCCAGGCGGTCGCCGCTGCCGCCGCGTAACTCTGATACTGCAGCTGTAACTGTGATTTACTGATGATTGCCTCCTTTAGCGCTTCTATCGCCGCTACCGCTTGCCCGGCGACGTCGCTTCCATAATCGTTGTCGATCGAATTGCTCACCTCGGAGATATCGTCAACCAGTGTACTGAGCTGCGACAGGATGTAAGTCGTGCTGCTTTTCAGACTGCCGTCCGGATTCAGCAGGTCGCCTTTTGCGTTGTTGATGAAATCCGCGCCGTTCGAAGTGACAACTTTCAGATCGGTGATGATCTGGCTTTTGTCGATTGCCTTGCCCGAATCGTCGGTAATCTGCGTGACGCCGTCCTGGATTAGCGGGGTCATCGACGCCGCTGCCATCGGCAGCATCAATTCCGGCGAGGCGGCCATGAACAGCATTTGCGGCACGGCTTGCGAGAGCGTACTCAGAACATTCTGTACATTGCAGTCGTAATGGTTGGCGATGGTGGTCTGCACCGTCGTCAGGATCGGCGACAAGGTGTTGAAGTCATTGAGCAAGGTCTCCGACGCCATGGACAATTGGCCTGCTATCGATGTCGGTTTGGTAGGGTCGAGCATTGCCGTGAGCGCGTCGAGGGTTGCCTTATAAGATGCCGCCGCCTCCACATATGTCTGATATTGGTCCTGGATCGCTTCGGCCTTTTTCTCCGCCTGCATCACCGTGGCGAATGCCTTCATATAGTTGGTGTAAGTCATCTGTAGATCCGACAGCGTATTGGTGCCGTCGCTCAAGTATGTACTTTCGATCCATTGCAACGTGTTGCCGCCCTGGGGGGCCGAGTTAAGCGTCCAACCGGGAATCGATGAGGCGAGATTGCCAGCCGAGGTCAGCGGAGGGACGCAACTGATGCGGGTACAATATGTGCTGGCGATCAGGTAGAGATTATTTTTCCGGTGATCGCTGTCGGTTGGATTGCTGCTCAACGTTGCGTACCCGCTCAACGCCGATTGCAGCCACACCAACATGTCCTTCACTGCTAAGTAGCCGTCGGTGTCAGCCGGAGCAGCGGAAGAAAACGCCGTGGGCTCATTGAGCATGTATTGCAGCTTGGCCGTTTCAACGGCTTTCAACAGGTATATTTCGTCGAATGCCTGGCCTAATAATGAGGCATCGGTGAAGCTGCTGACGCTGCTGCTCCCGTCCGTGCCCGAAGGGGAGCCGGGCGGCGAGCCGCCAGTGGCGCCATTGGGTGATCCCCCGGGCCCGGGGGATCCCGCAAGTCCCGGCTGCCCGCTGTTAGCGTGCATCTGCAAACCGGTGGCGATATTGCCACTGGTTAATGTTCGATACTGAACCGTAACGGTGCCGCCATTGCCCCCCCAGCCGCCGCCCTGGCCGTCGCCTCCCTGGCCCGCGGTCTGGCCCGCTGCGGCACTGCCGCCAGGTTGGCCAGGACAGCCGCTATACCCGTTCCTGCCGTTGGCGTTGAGGATGAGGGTGCCATCGAGCTGAAGCTCGTCACAGATAATCGTGATGCTGCCCCCGTTCTCGCCATTCTGGGCGAACGGATAATTGATCGGAGCCCCATAAGAGGCATCGGGCGGGACCGACGGCTGGCCCTTGGCACTGGTGATGTCTTGCGCCCATGCCTTGGCGACCGTTGCGCCATTTTGTCCCGGTTGGCCCTCAGCGGCCTGCTTGACGGTCGCCCGTGCGGCCGTCTTGTCCAGGTCATCATCCGCCTCGGCGGATACATCGATAGTCACAGTAACGCTGGAGGGGATCGTCAAATGTCGGCAATAGATTTGAATATCGGCTTGCGGAGTAGTAATCGAAGTGGCGATGAGCAAATTCGTGGCCTGTATCGATACGTTGTTTCCGGCGGGAATCGCGTCGAGATAAGCTCCCAGTACAGCCGCACCATTCTCCCCGCCAACGATCAGCGTGTCGTTGGCCTTGTAGACGTAATAACGCTCGTGATTTGGCCCAAGGCTTCCGTCTTGGTTTTGCGGGTCCTGGTAGCTTCCGAAAAAGCTGTCAGGGGAAAGATTGGTCAAAGCGATCGGCGATAAGTCGGCGGCGACCGACAACTTGGCCTGTGGCATGCTGCTCTCCCCAATTACACTACTGCGTCCGCCTCGGCACCTGCCGGCTGCGCCGCCGTCGCACGCGGTTGAACTTGCTACGAGCAAACTACCTGTTGTTGCGCCGGCATTTCCCACTCCCCGCGATTTCTCTGCGCTGCAACGCCTGGAGGGGTCGCATATGGCTGCTCCTGTTGTCGGGATCGAAGCCTGGACCGCTCTCGCCCGGGAGTCCTGAATCGGTCATAAAAAAGTTCAAAAAGATTTCTGAAAAACGGTTAAAATTGTCGGCGTTGCCGAGTTACACCTTTGGCCCTTTCCGCCTCGACACCGAGGCGATGATCCTTTTCCGTCGCGGCGAGCCGGTCGCGCTGGGGCCGCGAGCTGTGGGGCTGCTGCGCGTTTTGGTAGAACAGCATGGTGTCCCGGTATCGAAAGATACGCTGATCGAGAGGGCATGGACCGGGATCGCCGTCGAGGAGAGCAATCTCCCGGTCCAAATTGCCGCGCTGCGGCGAGTGCTGGGCGAGACGCCCGGCGGGGAGCTTTGGATCCAGACCTTACCTCGCCGCGGCTATCGCTTTGTGGGGCCGGTCGACGCGCAAGACAAAAAGGTCGCCTCCGGCCCTGCAGCACCCACGGACAAACCGTCGCTCGCGGTTCTACCATTCAACAATTTCAGCGGTGACCCGGAACAGGAATATTTCGCCGACGGCATGGTCGAGGAGATCATCACCGCCCTCTCGCGCATCCGCTGGCTGTTCGTAATCGCCCGCAACTCGACCTTCGCCTACAAGGGCCAGAACGTCGATGTGAAGCGGGTCGGCCGCGAACTGGGTGTCCGGTACGTGCTCGAAGGCTCGGTGCGGCAGGGCGGCAATCGGGTTCGCATCACCGCTCAGCTGATCGACGCCGGCACCGGGGCGCATTTGTGGGCCGATCGGTTCGACGGCCTGATGGAAGATGTCTTCGACCTTCAGGACAAGGTTGCTTCGAGTGTCGCCGGCATCATCGAGCCAGCTTTGCAGGCGGCAGAAACCGCGCGTTCGACAGGTCGCCCGACGACCGACCTTACCGCCTACGACCTCTACTTGCGCGCTCATGCGATGATCTGGTCGTCGGCCAGGCAAATCCCGGAAGCGCTCGGGCTGCTGGAACAGGCGATCGGGCGTGATCCCGGGTATGGGCCCGCTCTCGCCTGGGCCGCAATGTGCTGTTACCGGCTCTTCGTAGATGGGTCTGGCACCGACCCCGTGGGGGACAACCGCAAGGGCATCGATTTCGCCCGGCGAGCCTTGGAAATTGCGGGTGACGATCCGGACATCATTGTCAATTCCGCCCTCGCACTGTCCTATTTCGGCGAAGATATTGACGCAATGATTGCGCTGGTCGATCGAGCTCTCTCGCTCAACCCAAATTTTGCGCGCGGTTGGCACGTCGGCGGCATTCTCAGGCTATTCGCGGGCCAACCTGACCTCGCGATCGAGCATGCCGAGACCGCGCTCCGGCTCAGCCCACGCGCCCGCGTCGGCACCTCGCTTTCGTTGATAGGCCAAGCGCATTTCGTCGCTCGGCGGTTCGATGAGGCTGTGCCGAAACTACTGATCGCGCTCCAAGACGATCCGAGCTTCCCGGCGCCGTATCGCTACCTCGCCGCCTGCTATGCCCATATGGGACGCCTCGCCAAGGCACACGCCATTGTAGCTCGACTACGGCAGGTCACCAGCGCGGTATGGACGGATGCTGCGTGGTTTCGCAATCTTGAGCACCGAGAGCTATACCTGTCCGGCTTGCGGCTGGCAATCGCCGCGGACAGTGGCTTCACAGCCGCACCACTGAGAGGTCGAACTACCGCCCGACGCCGTCCCGAGCCACCGTCCTGAAGCCGAATGACCGCAAGCCACCGCCCTATCCCGGGCTTTGTGCCCCTTGACCGTGCAAGCCCGGTTCCCGGTGATCTTCACCGATAAACAAAAACCACTGCCCCGGTATCACCGTCTCGGGATCGCCGCTCTTCACGAAGTTGAAATCCCGTGTACCGCAATCGACGATCTCGGAAATCCGGCACCCGGTATAGGCTTCGGTCAGTAGGGACAGAAAAATCTCATCCGTTTCGTATTGGGCGCGGTTCAAGATCAGTGTCACCTGTTCGACCGAATAGGGCTGGCGCTTGCTCTCGATCTTGCTGCCGATCGCGACCTTATCCATCGGGTTTGTGTCGATCAGCAACTGTTGCACCGCGACGGTAAAGACGCCGCTGAAGCTCGACAGATAAGTAAGGGGTGTATTGGGGTGGCGCAGCTTGCCGGTGCGCGGGTCGGGTGTGGTGGCCATGTGCTTTTCGAACGCGACGATATTTTGCGACCGGCACCAAAACCCGTGCCCGCCAACCCCCATTTTTCGGTTGCAGGTGGCATTCGCTTGCTGGGCTCCGCGCGAGTGTGCGCTGTATTCCCGGGCACCGACGATTCGAGATACGATGAACCCACGCGGCGGCGACCGCATCGGGGAGGCGAGCGTGGACATCGCGGGATGGCTCCACGGTCTCGGGCTGCAGCCGTACGAGCAGGCGTTTTGCCAGAACGCGATTGATGCTGCGGTATTGCCGGAGTTGACGGCGGATGACCTGAATGACCTCGGCGTCCGCCTGTTTCAGCCATGGTACGAGAATATCGGCCGATGGCGAACCACGTTCCCCGGCCTGCCCCACGGATCAAGTCCGTGGGCTGAAGGCCCAACGGGGCAAGCTTTTCAGGGGGTGTCATGGAGTTCTGGACAGAACCACAGATGGCGTCGATCCACAAAATGCTCAACCCGCGCTCCATTGCGATCGTCGGCGCGACGCCGCGGATGCAGTATGGCGGGCGGTTTCTGGCTGCGGCGCTCAAGGCCAAAGACCGGATCAGGGTTTATGCCGTGAACCCGCGTTATGACGAAATCATCGGGGTGAAGTCCTACCCGAGTGTGACGAACCTGCCGGAGGCCCCCGATGTGGTGGGCATCGTGGTGCCCTGGGACCAGGTGCTCGATGTCCTAGAGGAGAGCCACCGCAAGGGGGCGGGATCGGCGATCGTGATCTCGGCGGGCTTTGCCGAGCGCGGCGTCGACGACCGGCGTGATTTGCAGCGGGAATTGGGCGCCTTTGCCAGCACCTCGGGCATGCGTATCAGCGGCCCCAACTGCCTGGGGCTCGCGAATGTCAAAGACGACATCTGGGCCACCGCTTCCTCGCGCGGGGCGGAGGGTCTGACCGGGCCGATCGGCCTCGTATGCCAAAGCGGCGCCACGGCGTTCGGGCCGTTCCTGGTGCGGGCGGTCGAGAACGGCATCGGCTTCAGCTATATCATCTCGACAGGGAACGAGGCCGACCTCGACTTTACCGATTTCGCCCGCTATCTGCTCGACGATCCGGAGACTCGGGTCATTGCTGGCTTTGTCGAAGGCTTCAAAGCCGCCGATAAATTTCTCGAGGTGGCCAAGCTCGCGGCAGAGCGCGGCAAACCGATCGTCCTCATAAAAATCGGGCGCTCGGAACTGGGAGCCCGGGCGGCACGCTCGCATACGGCAGCGCTGACGGGTGCCGATACAAGGTACGATGCGATCTTTGCCCAATACGGGGTGATCCGGGTCCAGGATTACGACGAACTCCTGGAGGTGGCACACCTGCTGGCCCACACCCCCAAGCCCCAGGTGCCCGGCATCGCGGTGGTGTCCCACTCGGGCGGCATCAGCTCGCTGACCGCCGACATGTGCGGGCAGGCCGGTCTCGATCTGCCACCGCTTGGGACGGAGGCGCGTGACGGCATCAACGGGATCCTGAAGGGCTTCGGGTGGGCTGCGAACCCTGCCGATGTGACAGGCTTTGCCAACAGCGAGTCCTTCCCGCAAATCATGGAGCACATGGTCAATGATCCCCGGATGGGGACATTGGTCGTGGCGAGCGCCGGAGCAGATGCCCAAGCTCAGCAGGTCATCAGCCAGCGTGATCGGACCGACAAGGGTGTGGTGTTCTTGTGGACCGGAAGCCGGGACACCAAGGCCGGCCTGGCCCAGCTCAAAGGCGCCCGGATACCGATCTTCTACACACCGGACAAATTGGCCCGAGGCCTGCAGAGCCGCCTCGCCTATCACACCTGGCGCGAGCGTCGCCTGGCCGATGGTTTTGCCACCGCCCCGTCGCGCACCGCGGCTCAGGATGCGGCCATCGCCCGGGCTGTTGGCTTGGGCCGTCGGACACTCTCGGAGTTCGAGAGCAAGCAGCTGTTGGCAGCCTGGGGCGTGACGAGTGCGCGTGAGCGTCAGGGCAAATTCTGCAGAGGCCGTCGTCGCGGCCGCAGAGCAGCTCGGGTTTCCGGTCGCTCTCAAGGTCGACTCACCGGATATCCTGCACAAGACAGAGGCCGGGGTCGTGCGGCTGAACCTCGGCGATCCGGCACAAGTGCGAACGGCCTACGCAGAGATCCTGGCCAATGCCAAGGCCTATGCGCCACAGGCCCGGATCATTGGCGTGTCGGTGCAGGAGATGGTGGGAGAAGGTGTAGAAGTTATCATTGGCGTGTCTTGCGACCCGCAATTGGGCCCGGTGCTGCTGTTCGGCAGCGGCGGCGTGATGGTCGAGGTCTACAACGATGTGGCGCTGCGGCGCTGCCCGATCACGCGCGCGGAAGCACAGGCGATGATCGCCGAGGTCAAAGGCGCCCGGTTGCTCCAGGGCTTTCGCGGACGGCCGGCGGCGGACCTCGAGGCGCTCGAGGATACCCTGGTGCGCGTGTCCCACCTCGCCACGCACCTTGAAGGACACTTGGCAGAGTTGGACATCAATCCGCTCATGGTGCTGCCGGCAGGTCGGGGCGTGAAGGCGGTAGACGCCCTCGTCATGTTGCGCGGCACATAGCACTGCACGTGGTCAACCCGAATAAAGAACCAAAAAACTGGCCGGCATGCGCCAGGGCGGGGGAGCGACGCCGATATGGTATAATGGCGGCATGAACCCCAAGGAGGACGGCGTGACCACCTACACCTTCCGCATCGTCGTCGAACCCGACGAGGACCGCTGGCGCGCCTATGCCCCCGCTCTAGAGGCACAGGGCGCCTCGACGTGGGGCTATACCCGCGAGGAAGCGCTCGCAAATATCCGCGAGGTTCTGGAGATGATTGTCGGCGAGTTGGCCGAGGAAGGCAGGTCGGTGCCGGCCGACGTTGCGGTCTCCGAGGAGCCCTTGGTCGCGGTCACGGTATGACGGACATCCCGTGGGGAGCGCTCCGCTCCCTCACGGCACGCGAAATCATCAGCGCCCTGATCCGCGACGGCTTCTCGCTCCACAACCAGCGCGGATCGCACCAGCGCTACCGTCACGCGGACGGCCGGCGAGTGACGGTCACCTATCACCGCCCGGGCGACACCTTCCCGATGGGTACCTTGCGTTCCATGATCGAGATACAGGCGCGGTGGACCGAAGCGGACCTCCGGCGCCTTTCTCTTCTCCGCTGAAACCCCGGTACGAGAACCCGCGCCCGAAGGATATGCCCGGCGAGCACGAGGGCTGGGGTCGTTCGGCTGAGCCTCGGCGATGCGGCACAAGTGCGAACGGCCTACGCCGAGATCCTGGCCAGTGCCGAGGCCCATGTGCCACAGGCTCGGATCATCGGCGTGTCGGTGCAGGAGATGGTAGGAGAAGGTGTGGAAGTCATCGTTGGCGTGTCGTGCGACCCGCGATTGGGCCCGGTGCTCCTGTTCGGTAGTTGCGGCGTGATGGTCGAGGTCTACAACGATGTGGCCCTGCGGCGCTGCCCGATCACCCGCGCGGAAGCACGGGCCATGATCGCCGAGGTCAAAGGCGCCCGGTTGCTCCGGGGCTTTCGCGGACGGCCGGCGGCGGACCTCGAGGCGCTCGCGGATACCCTGGTGCGCGTGTCGCACCTCGCCATGCACCTCGAAGGACACCTGGCAGAGCTGGACATCAATCCGCTCATGGTGCTGCCGTCAGGTCAGGGCGTGAAGGCATTAGACGCCCTCGTCGTGTTTCGCGGCACATAGCGCTGAATTGGGCCGGTTCGCGCCTAGCGTCAGAATCGCAGCGGATATCTCCCTCGCCGAACACAAATTCCAATACGAACGAAAACTCGATACTCGGAAGCGCAGTGTCGAGGCAGATGTTCGCCGACATCCTATCGTTGGTCGCCCAGCCGCGGGCGCCGCCCGCACCCGCATGAGCGTCGCAGGGGTATTGTGCGGTCAAGAGGCGACAGGGGAGGTGTGCATCGCTGGGCGCGAACCGGCCCAATTCAGCGTTTGTCCCCTCGACCGCGGGCTTCGAGAGGCCTTTTCGCCAGACGGCGACGGCGGTTTGTCGTTGCCCAAGCCGATCAAATACGCGATCCTGCCCTCGAAACCGCCGGGTATCTGGCGAACGTCTTAGGGTGGTCGCGAACGGTCGGCAGGTCGCGCTGACGCGCCACACGCGGACCACGCGCTCCGCGCTTCGGTCTCAGGGGACGATGACTTCGGGACCGAATCGGTAGCGTCCCTCTTGAGCCTGGCATTTACACAAGGAATTATTGACGATGGGAATGGGGGGTTTTCTGGCGCTGATCAATGCGACCCCGTACAAGTGGGACCTGACTTACCACGCATCGTCTGGAGTGAATGGGTGGGACTCCTCTTTTCCCACCTCCATCCAGCCCACTGCTGCGGCACTGATCTATGTTGAATTTGATGAAGATGCCTCCGCTAGTGCGGAAGCAATATACTCTTTCGGAGACTGGCAGTATCAGTATCAGATTGAAGTTTGGGCGATGGGTAAATACGCCGACAGCGATGATTTCAAGCCCCACCTACAGATATGGTCCGACATCACATCGGGTTGGCTGGACCTGGGTTGGAACCATGGCTACCCCACGGACTTCTTTGGAACCCCGCTTAATCCATCAGGCAATGGCTGTGTGACCTTCATCCTGTCAATGGATCCAGCGGGTAATCTGCATTCCAGTGCGGATGAAAACTGGAGCACGTGGATGCAGGCTAACTTAGAGACGTTAGGCGGCCGCACCCTTCGGCAGCTCTGCATGCCCGGAACCCACGATTCCGGCATGAGCCAGATCGGCACCTGCACCTTTGATGGAAACGCGGACAACACGCAGACCCAGACGCAGGGCATCCTCGGACAGTTGAAGCGGGGCGCCCGTTACTTCGACATCAGGCCAGCGATCAGCGACGGGACTTTCGTGACTGGGCATTATAGTTATATTTCCGCTCTGGGATCGACACAAGGCTGCAACGGCCAGTCTATTGCTGATATAATTAGTGATATCAACTCTTTTACATCAGACGGAGCGGAGCTGATCATCCTGAGCGTCTCCGCTGACATAAATACGGATGTCGGGGAACCTAATTACCAGTCGTTCGACGAGGGAGAGTGGATCTCGCTGTTGCAGGTGTTGCAAGGGATAAACGCGCTTTACCTCGGACCCGCTCCCAATTCCATTGTGTCGATAGTGTGGGAGAGCGGGACGGTAACTGTTCTCACGGACGGTCCGCTCGGCCTTAAAGTCGGGGCGACGCTAAACATATGGATCAACGGTGTGGAGCCCTCTGGTTACAACGGCACGTTCCTCTGCACCGTCACGGGTAGCACGACATTCACCTATGTGCTGGCGAGCGACCCGGGAACGCCGGACGACACGTGGGGCACGTCTTATCCCATCATCGATCTAAGCAAGCTAACGCTGAACGATTTTATCGGGAGCGGCAGATCAGCTGTGGTGGTAATTGTTGATCCGGCTGCCGACAACCTTAAGAACATCGTGCTCGGGTCCGGGGTTGGCCAAGGCTTCTACTATCCCGAGAGCCTGCCGATCGATGGTACATATGCGGACAGTGATGATCTGGACAGCATGGTGCAGGACCAGATTGGCAAACTGGAGGCGCTACGAATACGTCCGGACGACGAAATGTTCATGCTTGACTGGATCCTCACGCAGCAAACCAAAGACATAATCGGGGACCCCATTTCGATCCTTGACCTGGCGAACTGGGCCAATCCCTGGTTCGGCAGCAAACTGTGGTCGTGGATATCGAAGCAATGTTTTCCAAACATTCTTATCAGTGACGATATTTATTCTGTTTACTATGATTATTATGGTGAAAAAACCACCATTAATTCATGTCAGACGACCGCGCTTGCGATTGCAATCAATAACTTCACCGCGCTGGATACGCCATCCGGTAAGAAACTAAACACATTTCATGACCTTTCCGGGAAGGTTACGGTGTCGGTGTTCTCCCGGCAATCAAGTTCTGCGCTGGAGCGCTATATCGACTTTGGTGTAACCGTCGACCCGGACATGGTTTGCGTAGGCGGTGGCGTGATCGGTGCCGAGTTTCCCGAAGGCGGTTTGCTGACGGCTTCCTACCCGAATGACGACTTGTCCGGATGGTTGGTCTCGGCGAAAGATCACGTTAATGCAGATCAGTTTTTGCTGACGGCGTTTGCCATTGGTCTGAAGATCGACGGCATGACCCGCGAGCAACTTATGAACAATATCAACGTCACGTTCGCCGATAGCGCGGCCGCGGATCATCCCGAAGCCTTCGTTTCAGTGCCGCGCGGATATGTTCTAATCAGCGGTGGCTTTAGGGTTGCTTCTTATTTGGGCAACTTGGGGACGGCATCATTCCCCGATAACGATAATGCGACTTGGAGGGCCCGATCGAAGGACCATCTCGTGGCTGATTCTACAACCATTCGAGTTTATGCAATCGGACTGAGCCAGCTGCTGCCCGTCGGCTCGGTCACCGTGCAGATTGGGCAACAAGAGTTTGCAAAGGCGGAACATCCTCAAGCAACTGCAAACTTGGGGCAAGGATTCGCGATCACCGGTGGAGGAGCCAAGGTAGATTATTCAGGTGCGGGAAGCCTGCTTTGGAAGCTTGAGCCCACTCAAACAGACTCCCAGGATTTTACGGCCGCCTCTAAGGACCAGGTTGAGCCTGACCCAGCTACCATAACTTCCTATGTGCTTGGCATTAGGATAACCCCCCCCTACGTACCACCCACGCTGCCGGGTTGTCCGGCGAACGGCATCGTTGGGAAATACTACTCGTCAGGATTCGACGCCACCGGTTTCCCGCCGCCTACCGTCACTCTGGTCCGCGGTGAGCTCCCGCTCGGCCTGACCTTGCGTAGTGACGGCTTGATCACCGGCGTGCCCCAGCTGCCGCGGACTTACCCGCTCATCGTGACGGCGGTCAATGCCGTGGGGAGCACCGAGAAGGCCGTGGAGATCACCATTATGGAGGGGCCCACGCTGCCGGGCAATCCGGCGGACGGCGCCGTTGGGAGGTCATACTCGTCTGGATTCGACGCCACCGGTTGGCCGCCGCCTACCGTCACTCTGGTCGGCGGCGAGCGCCCGCCCGGCCTGACCTTGCACAGCGACGGCACGCTCACCGGCGTGCCCACCGTAGCGGGGGCTTTCGGGTTCACCGTGCAGGCGGCCAACGACGTGGGGACCACCGACAAGACGGTGACGGTCACGATCCTCGGTGTTGCACCCACCGCCCCGACTATCACTGGTCTGACCAACGGCGACGGGAAGGTGAGCGTAGCCTTCTCCGATACCAACCCCGGGAGCTCCCCGATCACCTCCTACACGGTGACGGCAACCGACGACAGCGACGCCAAGGGCACTCGCACCGCCACAGGGCCGAGTTCCCCCGTCGAGGTGAGCGGGCTGATCAACGGCGATGCCTACGAGTTCACGGTCACCGCCACCAGCGCCGTTGGCACCAGCCCGCCCTCGGCCTCAAGCGGGCAACTCAACGTGGGCTTGGCACCCACGCTGCCGAGCGATCCGGCTGACGGCGCCGTTGGGAAGTCCTACTCGTCTGGATTCGACGCCACCGGTGCGCCGCCGCCTACGGTCACTCTAGTCGGCGGCGAGCTCCCGCCCGGCTTAACCTTGCACAGCGACGGCACGCTCAACGGCGTGCCCACCCTAGCGGGGGCTTTCGGGTTCACCGTGCAGGCGGCCAACGACGTCGGGATAACCGAGAAGACCGTCACGGTCACCATCTCGCAATGAGATCCCAACGTTGCTGTCCTTGGCGATAAGTGGGCTAAAACAGTGGACACCAAAGTGAATTGGACCGCGACAGGACGCGCTTGGGGCTCGGAATCACGACTATCCTACTATTCGATCTTTTGCAATGAATAACACGTTGATCTCACTGGCTCAGCAAAACCAGTAAGAAATCTTGAAGTATGCATGTCATTGGAACCGTAGTGCTGCCGAATTCAGCTGTTGATAGCGGCGTAGCATCCAGAGTGATATTGATCTCCAGTGTCACAGGCCGTCAGCTCGGGTGTTTGCCGACCATGATCCAGCCGCCGCTGCTGGGCGTGGTGAAGGCGGCCAGCGCGGTCTCTGCCCGAACCCTGACCTGCCGTGCGCCAGCCGTGCCGCGGAGCTGCTCTATGCTGTCGGTGTACATGGCCGTACGGGTGCGCCCGTTCCCCAAATTGCCGCCGCTCGAAAGAACGGGTGCGGTCCCTCGACCCTGATATCGCCCGCGTAGAACGCGAAGGCATCGCGGCGTTTGACGCCGTGCCACTGGAAGGCCTCCAGGAAGAACTGCGCCATCGGTGCACAGCCACCAGGCGCGGCTGAGAGCGATCATGAGACATGCGGATTTCAGGATCGGGGCGGCGGGTTGCACCGGGAACCCGCCGCACCAGCCGTTTACGCGCCGACGCACCGAGGCGACGCTGACCCCGAATTTGCGCGTCGCGACGTAGCTGAATTCCGCCAGCGACTGCAGCAACAGCACGGCAGTTTGGCGACGGGCGCCGCGAATTATCAGGCCTTGTGCCCGCTGACGTTTGACATCCGCGGGTTGCCCCAACGTGTAG
Organism: uncultured Alphaproteobacteria bacterium; assembly: GCA_963700195.1. Lineage (GTDB taxonomy): Bacteria > Pseudomonadota > Alphaproteobacteria > ATCC43930 > CGMCC-115725 > AP-15. The sequence goes on along the minus strand of CAVOWQ010000051.1, from coordinate 7,293 downwards.
ACCAGGATGTTGGTGTCGAACGTGCAGCTCATCAGCACTCGTGCATTTCGTCGCGGGTGAACGTTCGAAAGCCGCCGCGCAAGGTCACCGGCTCGTTCATCGCAGCGATCATTCGATCGATGGCCGCTTGGCGCTCGGCGGCGAGGGCTTCGGCAGGGTACGGCGACATCAGCGCTACCGGCCTCCCGCGTTTGGTGATGACCACCTGCTCGCCGGTTTCTACGGCCGAGAGAACCTCGGAAAAGCGCTGATTGGCCTCGCGCGCGGTGACGCGTCTCATTGCATGCTCCAAGTAGTACGGGTAGTACATCTGTCTCGGCGGGGTCGTTGTCAACCTGGAGTCACGTGGCCTGTTCACATCGTGCCCCCTGAGCACGAGGGCGCTGATCCCTCGACAGATAAATTCCATGTCGTCTCGTCTATTTCGCCATAATCACATGGATATTTATTGACTTATTAGCAAAAACATGCTATCGTCGGCGGTTACCAATGATTTCGGGAGTTATCGCGTGAGCATGGCCGATCATCGCGCTCGTCGGGCCCGCCCGATCCTCCGACTGTTGGGGAGCCGAGCCTGATCTGCACCTGCTAAAACAGGTGGAACAGGTGACAACATTGGTCGTGGAAGGACCGGCCGTCCAGGATTCCGAGCATGGGGTAGCGGTACTCGTATTTATTCAGCAATTGTGGGTTTGGCTGTTATTTCGCTGCAGAAACAGCGACGAGGGGCCGAGGCGTCCGTTTGCGAAGGCGGTCCGGCAATGCTATCGGCCCCACCCGGCGGTTCCACGACCGGGCCGCATGGGCTGCCCAGCCGTTGCTCTGCCAAATTCGGGGGATCAGCGCTCTTTGCGGCGCTTCAACCCGTCAAGGAAGCGGGAGACCTCAGCGCGCGTCCAGCTCGCCCCCTCGTTCCAGAACTCCAGCAGCGCGTCGCGGTTGAGAGCGACCCACGCGGAGACCAGCGGAGCGCGCTGTCTGACGACGTGGTCCGGCAGGCTGTTCGCCACCACCCGTGGCGGGTCAGCGATCGTCACCGAGCAGCTCGGCTGCGCTTCCCCCGCCCGGCCATCGAAGTACTTCACGCGCGGCCCGTGCCTGCCCATGCGTGTCGATACGAAGATCGTCCCGGGGATCCCGGTATCCTCCTCCGGGAGGTTCGCCATCTCGACTAGGTCCTCGTCCGCCAGCTCGTCGGCTAGCGGCGCATCCGCGGGGACATTGGTGACGGCGGTCATCGGCATGGGAGGGCCAAAATAGCGTCGTGGTCTCTAAAAGTAAAGGTCGGCCCGGCGCAGTCGAAACCGCCAAGGCGCCGTCGCCCGGTGGGTCCGTCAGCTCTGGGATTTGCCGAACATGATCCAGCCGCCACTGCTTGGCGTGGTGAATGCCGCCAGCGCAGTCTCTGCCCGAACCCTGACCTGCCGGGCGCCGGCCGTGCCGCGGAGCTGCTCGATGCTGTCGGTGTACATGGCCGTACGGGTGCGCCCGTTCCCCAGATTGCCGCCGCTCGAGCAGAACGGGTGCGGTCCCTCGACCCTGATATCGCCCGCGTAGAACGCGAAGGCATCGCCGCGTTTGACGCCGTGCCACTGGAAGCCCTCCAGGAAGAACTGCGCCATCGGTGCATAGCCGTCGTAAGGATTGAATATATCGACGTCGTTGGGCCCGAGCCCGGCACCCTCGTACATTCGCCTGGCGGCGCGGTCGGTCCAGTCCTCGATCTCGTCCAAATCTTCCTGGGTGCTGCGCTTCCTGAAATTGTGCTGTGAGTGATTGAGCACATAGACCGGCGTCTGCCGCATGTCGCGGGCGCGCTCGGCAGTCGTGAAGAGATACGCGGCCGACGCATTGACCGGCCGGTCGCAGTCCCAGAGCCGCAGCGGGTTCAGGATGTAGCGCGAGTTGACGTAATCCTCGATCGTCAGCTGCGGCACATGGTGGCTGGCATTGTAGCCCCACGGCGTCAGGAGGCCGTTGCGGTGCTGGTTGACGACAAACGGGGCGAGGTCGTCGTGCTTGCCGCCGTATTTCAGGCAGTACTGATTGTGCGGGAAGATGTTGATGAAATCGTTGCCGCCGTGATTGCCCCAGGGTGCGGTCCATTGGCGGGCGCCGCGGGCGTAGTCGTCGGCGTTCTCGCCACCGCGACGATAGCGGCCTTCGAGATTGCCCGTCGGGTAGATGACGAGACAGGTGTGGCAAAGGCCGTCACCCACGGCCTGGGCTGCCATGCCGACCATTTCGCTGATGGTCGGCACTCCTGTCGGAGCAAATTTGACGTTGGGCAGGCGCATCTGCGCGATCAGCCACTGCGCGTTGACCAGAGTGAGCCCCCACTCCGAATCGTAGGGCGGGGCGAAGTAGGGCCGTGGCGCCCACTGAGACGCGGAGCCGCCGCTGCCGCCGGCAATATGGCTGTCGCAGCAGACGACGCCCTCGATCTGATCCGGCGTCACGCCTGCCTCGTCCATCGCCTTCCGGCAGGCCAGGATGGAGTAGGCGCCGAGCGTCTTCTCCATCGAGACGCCGTCCCAGCGACGGTCGACCGGCGAATGACCGACACCAGCCACTGCGACCTTGCCGCGGTGCTCCCATACGCCGAGTCCGTCCTTGTCTCGCCGCCACTGATACCCCTCTGGCGCGGTCATGGCTCCTCCTTTCCTCTATGCTCCCCGACGTCCTGTAATCCTGTAGGATGGGTTGAGCGGCAGCGAAACCCATCGCACCCGGCCGCTCTGATGGGTTTCGCGAGATGCTCAACCCATCCTACGCGACGACCCGCCACTCGTGGATGAGCTGGCCTGGGGCCACCTCCTCGAACGTCACTTCGACGGCCGCACCCACTGGCGCCTTGTAGGGCGGGGTCCCGGGCACATTGGAATAGAAATTGACCCGCGGGTCCGCGTCCAAGGTCACCATTGCCAGGTTATAGGGCTGATCGGACATGCGCCGGTTGAGGCGGCCATCCTCGATCACGATGTAGGTCGCGATATGGCCCCTTCCCTCGACCTCTTTCCACGTCAGACTGGCGGTCGATTGGCACGCCTGGCAGGCCTGCTGCGGCGGGTATTGCAGCCGGTCGCATTGAGCGCAGTGCTGCAAGACGAGTCGCCTTTGATTGACGGCGTCCCAGAAAGGCTTGCTCAAAGCGTCGGGGACCGGGATCAGTTTCGGCATCGTTTCACTCCCCCCGCCCGACCCACTGGCCGTAGACGGGGTATTGGCAACAGACGAACTCGATATACGCCGGGCGGCCTGACGTGTTGATTTCGAGCGCGCGCCGCAGGGCGGGGATGATTTCGGCCGGCTCGCTGACCCGCTCGGTGTGGAAGCCGAGGGCGCCGATCACTTTGGACATATCCACATCGTCGGGTCCCAGCACCCGGTGGGTGAAGGGATCATGTCCCGGCCCCCAGAAGCCGGGTCCATAGCCCGCGAAGCCGCCATTGCTGATGTGCGCGACCGTGACTCCGAGCTTCTCGCGCAGCAGCACCTCGAGGTTGCCGAACATGTAGCCGAGGCCCGCCTCGCCGGTCACCGCCACGGAAGCCCTCTCCGGAAACGCCTTCTTGGCGGCAATGGCGGCAGCCAGGCTGAAGCCGAGCGTGGAGACATTGCCCCAGCCGAGAAAGCCGCGCGGGATCAGCGTGTCGAAGACCGTGCTCAGCTGGTCGCGCGTGTTGCCGCTTTCGTGCGTCACGAACGAATTCTTCAGATCCAGCACCTCCATCAGATCGCCGTACACCCGATAGGGGTTGATCGGCGTCTCGTCGGAGTTCATGACCTGCCGGTATCTGGCAAGTCCCTGGTCGCGTGCCGCCTTCACTTCCGCCGCCACATTACCCGCCGCCCGTCCGGCACCGGAGGTGCGGTCGGACACTTCCCGACGGAGCGCCTGCAAGGTCAAGCGAGCATCGCCGATCACCGCATGCGCCGTGGGATACATCTTGTTGATGTGCAATTCGTCGACGTTGCAGTGGATGATGGTCTTCTTCGCCGCATCGGGAATGCCGTGGCTGAAGCGGCCCGGCGACAGGCTCGATCCCACGGCGAGGATCAGGTCGCTTTTGTTCAGGTAGTGCGCCACCTGGTCGCCGCGCACGCCGACAAACAGCGGATGGTTCTCCGGGAACGCCCCCTTGGCCTTGAGGGTCGTGATCACCGGCACATTGACGAGCTCCGCCAGCGCTTTCAAGTCTTCCGAGGCGCCGGCGTAGATGACGCCCTCACCGGCGTAGATCAGCGGGTTACGGGCTCCCAGGAGCTGCTCAACGGCAGCGCGCACATCCGCCGGGTCCGGCGCCGACTTCCAGCCCTTCACGGGACGGTAGGGGTCGGCGGTCTCGTCGTATGTGGCCGTGGCGTTGGGAATAGCCAGGATCACGGGACCCGGTCTGCCGCTGCGCAGCATCGTGAAGGCGCGGCGCATCAGCTCAGGCGTGCGCTCGGGCCTGTCGAGATAGCCGAACCACTTCGACACGGTCTTCATGGCCGATGCGACATCGTACTGGCTGTTGCCCGAGCTGCCTGCCGGCACGCCGTCGGTGATGCACAGAACGGGCGAGCCATCCTCATAGGCCTGCGCCATCCCGGCGTAGGCGTACTGCATCCCGGCGGCGTTGACGCCCCCTTGGAAGGTGCACACCCCGATGCGTGAGCTCCCCTGGGAGCCCCCCTGGGAGCCCCCCTGGGAGCCCGCGGAGATGCGCGAGAACGCGTCGGCGACCGCGACGGCGTAGCGGTCGTCGCGCATCATCAGCATCGGCACCCCTTCGCGCCCCAGCGCGTTGTTCACCCGGCAGACAGGGAAGGTCGAAACCCAGCCCACACCCTCCTCTTTGAGAATGCGGACAATGCCGGTCGCTACATCGATCGTCATGGATGTGGTCTCCTCTGCATGGAGCCGAGCCGTCACCCTCCGTGTGGGCGCACTGAAGCATACAAGCATAAGCGCCGCCCCCTCAATCTCGGCCAGACGCGATTCGCTGTATGACCCGCGACTTTCTCACTCCGTTCGGCCGTAGCGTTGTTTAAATAACAACAGACGCTATGCCCTCTATCATCTCGCCACGTAGCAACCCCTGCATCGGGTTCCCTCAGAAAGAATAATGAGCAGTGCCGGCAACTATATCGTGGTCACTCTGACAGGAAGAGAATGCCATGGATCGTGCATTGCACGACGAGCATGCGATCGTGACCGGCGGTAGTCGGGGCATCGGCAAAGCCATCGCGCAGGAATTGGCTCGCGAAGGGGCCGGTATAGCGATCGTGGCCGGAACAAGGCGGATCTGGCGCGAGAGTTGGCTGCCGAGTTGAACCGGCGCATCGTTCCTCTCGTAGCCGATGTCACCAGCAAGGAGCAGGTGGACCGCATGGTCGCCGAGGCGGCACAGCAGCTGGGCGGGCTGCACATCCTGGTTAACAGCGGATCCGCGCCAGGGGGTTCGCCCACCGCGACCGGCCCGATCGATACGGTCGTGGACGACGATTTGCTGCAGGACTTCAACACGAAATATGTCGGAGGACTGCGCTGTACCCGCGCCGTCGCCCCGTTCATGAAGACGGCCGGCTGGGGCCGCATCATCAACATCAGCGGCGGGAACGCCCGCAACGCCGGCAACCTCAGCGGCGGCGCCCGCAATGCCGGCATGGTGCACATGACAAAAACGCTGGCGGTCCAACTGGGCCGTCATGGAATCACGGTCAATTGATCAATTGCATCCATCCGCGCACGACTCGCACCGGGCGCGCGCCTAGCCTGCTCGCCGCCCGCGCCACCCAGCTGGGCATATCCCCGGAGGAGGTCGATCGGCTATTGGAGCGCGCCGTAGTCGCCTCACTCGTAGAGGAAGGAACCGTCGTCGAGATCAGCGGCAGGAAACTGGTCCTTTTCGGTCCAGTAGTCCTGCGTGTGCTGCCATTCGGGCTTGTCGCCGCGTTTCGGCAGGAGGTGCATGCCGCGCATCAGATATCCAGGATTGAAATTCTCAGGATCGATCCACGATAGCAGCGGCATGTCCCTATCCTCGGCTCGAAGCGTCGGCGTGACCTTCCGAACACCCTTCTCTTTCATGTGTTTGAGGAGCCTGCAGACAAAGTCGGCGACCAGGTCGGCCCGGAGTGTCCAGCTGGCTCGAAAATACCCGAAAACCCACGCCATGTTCGGCACGCCGGTAAACATCATCCCGCGATAGGTGACCGTATCGGAGAAGACGAGGGGCTTGCCGTTGATCACGAAGTCGATGTCCCCGAGCACATTGAGATTGAAGCCCGTGGCGGTGACGATGATGTCGGCCTCGAGTGTCTCGCCCGACCGGAGCAGAATACCCGTCTGCGTGAACTTCTCGATTTCGTCGGTGACGACCGATGCCTTGCCGGCGCGGATCGCCTCTAAAAAATCGCCATCCGGAATGAAGGCGATGCGCTGCCGCCACGGTCGGTATTTCGGCGTGAAATGCGCTTTGATGTCGTAGTCGGCCCCTAGATAGGCGCGAACTCCGGCCAGCAGTTCCTGCTTGACGACCTCCGGTTCGGTGAACGACCGGCCGGTAAAGACCGCTTGGTCGTGCAGGATTTTCTTGCGCACGATCTCGTGGATCCACTCCTCGTCGATGTCCAGCTCGCGCAGCTCGTCGGCTATCGCGATCGCGTTGCGGCCCGTCCTGAAATATGTCGGCGAGCGCTGCAGCATCTTCACGTGGCCGCATTCGGATGCGATCGCTGGAATAAGCGTCGCTGCGGTGGAACCCGAACCGATCACGACGACATTCTTGCCTGCGTAGTCCAGATCCTCTGGCCAATTCTGCGGGTGAACGATCTGACCCCTGTAGTCCGCCATTCCGCTCCACTCGGGTGTGTAGCCGTGCGAGTGCCGGTAGTAGCCCTGGCACATCCAGAGGAAGTCGCCGGTGAAACGGAGGCTTTCGCCGGTATCCGTCCGGGTGGCCTCGAGCATCCAGAGATTTCCGCGGCTCGACCAGGATGCCGCTGTGATCTCGTGTCGATAGCGGATGTGGCGGCCGAGATCGTTCTCGTCGATGACCTCGCCCATGTAGCTGAGAATCTCGGCGGCCGTTGCGATCGGCGCACCGGTCCAGGGCTTGAAGCGATAGCCAAAGGTGTAAAGATCGCTGTCCGACCGAATGCCTGGATAGCGGTGGGTGAGCCAGGTACCGCCGAAGCTGTCCTTGGCCTCGAGGACGACAAAGCTCGTACCGGGGCACTGCTTGGTGAGGTGATACGCGGCGCCGACCCCGGAGATTCCCGCCCCGACAATCACGACATCGAAGT
>CAVOWQ010000050.1:0-14870 GCA_963700195.1 uncultured Alphaproteobacteria bacterium | reverse complement strand
GAATCCATCTCCCTCCAGCGGGGAGTCAGGTGCGAACTCGCCGAGCCGGCGGCCGTTTACGGCTTCAAAGCCGCCCCTCGCCACAAGCGCCAAGCACCTAAACCCCGATCACACCGGCGTCCCCGGCTGCGCCATATCGATGCAGAGGGATGGGCTGCTGCCGCTCAACCAGCATGCCCTGCAGATAATCGGCGACATCGCCTATCACGACTACGAAGGCACCGGCCGAAACCCTGAGGAACGAGCACGCCTCCTCGCCGATCTCGGTCATCGCCGCATCCTGGTCCTGCGCAATCACGGTCTGCTAATCGTCGGCACAAGTATCGCCGCGGCCTTTGTCGCCACCTATCGCATGGAGCGCGCCTGCGCGATGCAGCTCGCCTTCCAACAGTCGGGCGCCGCCTTCCACCCGATCACCGACGAGGTCGTCAGCGCCGGTCGTAATCGTCCCACCGGCGGCCGTAATGAACCTGCCAAGTACGAATGGTCGGCTCTGCTGCGCAAGCTTGACCGGATTGACCCGTCCTACAAGCAGTAGCCCGGACGATCCCACAGCCGCCATTCACGGGAGCCGGTCGGCAAGTGGCAAGTCATCGGCCTGTGCCCCGGCCCGATCGAAAACATCCAGGGAGAGAAAGATGGAAGCTTATCGCATCGACCGCTTCGGCAGCGTCGACGGCATCGGGTTGCGGTCGAGCGAGGATCCGCAGCCCGTTGACAGCGTGCCGAGAAAGCGGAGTTGGCTGAAGCGGCGGTTTGCTAATGCGCTTAGTCCTGTCTTGCCCCGTCCCTTTCAGTCCCGAAGCATAAGGCTTTCTGCCGGAGTGGTGGGCTATCCTGCCTAATCCTGGGCCGCGCTAAAGCGTCGGGTGCCAATTTGGGGTGCCATCGCGGAGCGGTCATGGGGCGGTTTTGCGCCGCGGAGAGGGCAAGATCGTCGAGCTTTATCTTTGCTATCGTCGCCCGTCACATCGGGGCGGTCTCGAAATTCGCTCTCGCCCGTGCCGTCCCATCGCTCTTCGTGCCGGTACGTGTTCGTTTTCAACGCCTTAGCGTCAGGTGTGATCCCCTCTCGTCACGCTTCATTTCGTCCCGTATCGGGGCGTTTGGGTCCAAACTTGGGGATTTATATACGATTGTGACCCATCGGGAAAATCTGCTATCCTAGGTCGAGACGGCCCGGGAACGAGCACATGGCTGAAGAGACGCTCCACGATAGCTTTTCCGGAGCAACAAAAGGGCTATTCGGCACGATCGGCTTCCTTCTCCTCATGTTCGGAGGAGAGGTAATGCTTGATAGGGTGGAGCCAAGGTTCATTCTTGGTGCCATGCTATGCCTCGCTGGTGTCATGTGTTTTTACATGGCATTCGCGGGCAAGGTTATACGTAATCGCCTCTCCAATTACACTATCCAGGAAATCAACTCGATCGCACGAAGCCCAAAATGGTGGTTTGCAGCCCTATTGGCTTTCGTCGTTTCTATTTCGTTGTGGCACTATGCTGGGCCGTCTTTTACGAAACCAGAAATCATTTTTGCGGATGCGGTAACCAAAGGATGGTCATACCATGACGGGATGTTTGAAATTGATGTGCGGGGCGCCCCACTCTCCAATTCAAGGATGATTATCGCTTAGTGTTGTATGTTAAGCCGCCTATCGTAGGCGCCGATAGAATGGAGGACACGCACGGCACAAAAAGCAAAGGATATACAATCTATGGGGGAATAATTAATTTGATTGTGCCTATTAACAAAGACCTCTGTTCATTTTTTAATACGGCCAACGGACCCGTGGAATTGATCGTTGTCCTACTGCCGAAGAAATTTGCGCCAGAGCAGATCACCTCGCTGTCATCTGTAGAGGCAATGGGGGGGAAGATAGCTGCAAATTCTGGATGGCCGGACGGCTATCCGCCAGAATGCAATAATCTCAAATGATTACGAAGAGGAGATGCTTTGACCGTGGTTCTCGCAAACCGACCCATTACCAAATAATGGGCGTTACTCTCGCGGTCCTATGGACGGTGCGGACGGATCGCGGCGCTTGGAGATTCGCCTTTTATTTTTTGCCTTTTTCGGCTTCGGCAACTCTCGCGGATCAGTCTGCGCAAATCGCTTCAGGGCTTCATCGAAGCTCACATCCAGGTGCAACGGTTCTCCGCTTTTTTGTCATTCGATCAGCTGCGGATAGGTGATCCGCTTGCCGTCTGCGGCAGCGAGAAGTGCATTGACGCGATCGCCTTCTTTGAACTCACGCCGATTGTAGCGCCATGTAAACTCGTCAAGATAGCGTTCGAGATGTTTGGCGCTAACGAAATGGTGGATGCCGAACACCTGCCGCTTGAAGTGCGACCATGCGCCTTCCAGCCCGTTGACGTGGCAGAAGTAGTCGCGGACGTACTCGCCGAAGCCGTGGTTGACGGTGTGGTGGTGGAACCGGCCTTCCAAGCCGATGTAGCTCGGGAACTCATCGCTCATGATGTTGGCAGCCGGGCTCGACGTGTTCAACGACCTTACCCTGTACGGTTCTTGGCCGTCAGATCTTCTACCTTCATCGCGCGGAGATCACCGCCGCGCTCCATCATGCCGAACACGGCGGTCTTGCCGACACCGCCAGTCCCGGCATGCTGCCGCTTCCATTCATGCTTGTTGCGCTCTTTGCCGCCGACGAAAGTCTCGTCAATTTCGACCTCACCACCGAGCGGCCTATTGAACGATTTGGTCTTAGCGGCTTCACGGAGCCGATGCGTCATGAACCACGCGGTCTTCTGTGTCACTCCGACATCACGGGCGAGCTGCGTGCTGGCGATCCCCTTCTTGTGGCTGGTGATCAGCCAGATTGCGATAAACCATTTTTTCAGCGGCAGCTTCGTATCCTCGAAGATCGTTCCGACCTTGATGGAGAACCGCTGCCGGCACTCGCCGCACTTGTGCGTCTTGTCGTCTGCGAAGTGGTAGATTTTCGTCCCGCCGCAATATGGGCAGAACGGGCCATTGGCCCAGCGGATCGCGCGGAAATGCCGGATGCAGGTTTGCTCGTCCGGGAAAGCATCGGTCAATTCCTCAAGGGTCTCGAAGTGCTGCAGCATCGCCATCTCCAACCAACACGCGAAATATAAGCGCTTTTCATGATTGGGTCAAGCTCGTATATAAATCCCCCTTTTATGCCAGACCGTGTTCGGCGTTCACTGCCGCGATCGGTGGATCGGCCAGTGCGGTGCCGGTGACGAACAGCGAGAGCAGGCAGATGGCGAAGATCTGCCGGAACGGCGTGAGCGAGAAACCAATCATGACAGCACCTTCGGTAGCAAGCCAAACAAGAACGAGTCCTGGTTTGCCGCAACGATCTCACATCGCCCAACACGAGAAGGCGACGATCGAAAGCATCCAGATCAGCGCAACGTCCGGTGCAATGGCCGGCATCGCGCTTCCAGGAAGCAACCGACTTTCGAGCAGCTTTCGCTTGCAAACATCTTCGTTCTCCATTGGCGGGATGATCCCGCCGGCGACCCAGACGCCCGACGACGCCGGGGCGCGACCTGACGCCAGGCGTCGTGGGCGACAGCAGGAAATTCCCTGTTGTAGGGGTTTTCCCCAACGAGCCTGCCTGACGCCACTCAGCACCTGGCAGGGCCCATGAAATTCTCCAGTTCAATTGCCTTTTCCTCGACACCAGGACCCAATGACCCCTCCAGTTTGCGTGGTGATCGTATCCGGACCGCCACTCGTAATGGGTGTTTGTCGTGGCGGCGCTCGGCTTTCACCGTGGCCCCCCCGAGGGCGGCGGTCCCGAGAACCCGGCGAAACCGGCGCTTTTAGTGTAGCCATAACTGGACTTAGGCCCAGTTTCCGCTGAGATCTGTGTGTCCGAGGCACAGTGAGCAGGCTGCCACTTGCCCCGCGATGCGTAGCCGGGCGAAACCCAGAGTCGGCCGGACCCGCATTCCTCGGCAGTCGACGAACTGGGGACGACGCGCAGGCTGATGCCGGGCCAGGTGTTCCCACCCGAGGGTTTCGGCCCTTGGGCCATCGCGGGCGAGAGGCTGACGGCGGCGACTAGGGTCAGAGCTGTGGCGCCGCACCATAAAGCTTTCATTTCGGACCTCCGTTGGATGAACGTGAGCGTAGCTTCGAGCTGGTCAGCCGGCTCCGACGATCTGGCGACCAGAGGTGGGCGCCACTCGCCCGACCCGCTCGGCAGACGGGGCGGTCGGCGTACCGGTCGATACCGCCCCGGTTCTCAGCATGGAGCTCTGCCTCCCTGGGTCGGGCGGCGGCGTGGCCTCCCGCGATGCAATGTCGGAATTGACGGAGGCCAGCGGAAATGCCCGTTGGCTATTATCGCGATGTTTCCGCTGCATCGCCGGGTCCCCCGACGCACATCGGATCCGCGGGCCGCTCGGCATCCAGGCGGCTCGGTGACTCGCAGAGACGAGTTTGTCTAGGTCTAGGTCGCGAGCGGTCCGCCGCTCGTCCTGCGGTTCACCCAGGCGGGCAATTTCGCTTTACGTCGCCGCGTCGAGCAAAATCCTGCCAAGGGCCGTCTCCGGCTAGGTCCGCACCGCAAAGCCACGCCCCGCCCGTGCAGGTGTCCAGCTTCGCATACGTCAAACGCTCTGAAGCCTGCGAAAATGTATATCTGCCGTTCTCGGCATGAACAAAGATCGCACCGACTACGAGTAGCAGACCGACGAAAATCAAAAGGCTGTTTCGGTTATAGTTCAAATGAATATCTTGTGGTTCTTGCATGCCGCCGCGCGCAGGTCAAAGTCGCATAAATTCTGGAAAGCTGGCCTGATCTGCTCGGAAGTGGGCTAAACTCCTGCGTCTCTCGAAAACGCCCCTTTTTCGGAGGCGATTCCGGGGTACCGAAATTGTTGAATTTCGCAACATATGCGCCGCGCGATGGCAGAACGGCTACGCCCCGTCCCGCCCACAGCGCTTCTCATTCTGGAACTTTTTCCAACCTGTGTGAACCACCTCACAGTATAGAAACCCTGAAACGCGCTCTAATCACGAGCGGTGAAACGGAAGTTCATGTCAGGCCAGCGCTTGGCCTGTACATGCCGGTTCATAACAACCTCTAGGAGGATGGCATGGCTATCAAAGCTCTGTTTGCGGTTTGGGGTGCTCTGGCGAACGGGAACCCGAACGAGGCGCAAGCGGCGGATGTGGGGGGCAGGTTGCAACAACTTTTCAACGAGGGCGTGACAACGGTCACCATCAACGATAATAATTTTGGTGATCCTTCAGTCGGTTTCCAGAAGCATTTCGCGGCAACGGTCAACAACAACGGCCGCGTTTCGCACTACGCCTGTCAGGAGGGCCAGACAATTAACTTCGCGCACCCAAGCAGTTAGTCTACGCGGGTCGGCGACGTGTGACGGGCTGCCGCGCGGGACAGCAAACCGGCCCGGATTTTTGCAATATAGCCGGCTGGTCAACAAACGGCCGCCCGACCGTCCAAGGTGATGAGGGTCAGTGAATGCTCGTGCGTTCACTGACTCTTTTCTTTGAAAAACAGACGCGGCACGCTATATTTACTCTGCCAAAGCGCATCCCGCGCCACCGCAATAAATTCTTAGCCGGGTTGAGGGTATCGAATACTGGTTGCGGGGCGCCTGTGCCCGGTGGTTCCCGGCTTCTAGATTTAGTAGCTGCGCGCCCTAAGCCGGGACAGCGGCATTTTACATAACATCCGTTGCTATGGGAATCTGCCGGTAACCGGGGGAGCGTGTCCTACATCTTGTAGGTCGGCGGCTCTCGCCCTGGGCTCCCGCGGCGAGCACCGGACCTGCATCCTACTGATCGTGGCGTAGAGGGCGTGAGCTCCTAAAATCTGGGTCTGGATTGCCGAAGACGACTTCGACAGCAAACTAGCCTTTACCGTCCTGCAGATTCTTCTGGCACTGCCTCGGGAGCAATGAAAATGGACGAAGCCATTCTCAATCGGATCACCGCCGACCCGAAAATCTTCGGAGGCAAACCGATCGTTCGGGGTATGCGGATTTCGGTCGAGTTGATCCTGAGCCTGGTTGCCCAGGGCGGCAGCGTAGAGGCTATCCTCGACGATTACCAGGAACTGGTGCCGGCCGACATCCGGGCTTGTATCGCATACGCGCATGCGATGATCGCCAATGAGCGAGACGCCCTGTTACGCTGATGATCGCACGAAAACAGCGAGCGCGCCTTGTCCCGAGACCCTACCAGGCCTTGAGCGTTCTTGCGCAAACCCGCTCATTCAATCACGTCATCAGCGCGCACCAGGATCGATTCCGGGATCGTCAGGCCGAGGGCCTTTGCGGTCTTCAGGTTGATCGCGAGGTCGAATCGGGTCGGCAGTTCGAGCGGCAGGTCGGCGGGGTGGGCGCCTTTGAGGATTTGGTCGGCGAGCCCGGTGGCGCGATCGTAAATCGTCTCGAGATTGGGACCGTAGGCCATCAGGCCCCCGTCATGGGCGAGATAGGCGTATTCATACACCGCGGGCAGGCGGTGCGCGGCCGCAAAGTCGATCACCCGCTTGCGGTTGAGCACGGTCAAGATGTCGGTCACCATCAGGATCGCATCGGGCGGCTTCTCAGTCATCGCGGCAAAGGCGGCATCGAAATCGTCAGGCGCGTGCACGCCGAGCGGCACGATCTGCATGCCTAGCCGCTTGGCCTCGACCTCGGCCGCCCGATACCGCAAAGTCATGCCCAGATCGTCGGCGTTCCACAGCACCGCGACCGCGCGGACATTCGGCACCGCCTCCTTGAGGAGCGCCAGACGCTTGGCCGATAGCTCGCTGGCGACGTCCGAAACCCCGGTAACGTTGCCGCCGGGATGGGCGAGGCTCGCGGCGAGGCCGGTCGCGACCGGATCGCCGGAACTGGTCACCACGATAGGGATTTCGCCGGCGCGCTCTTTGGCGACGGCTGCCGCGGGATAGCCCTGCGTGATGATCGCGTCGACATGATCGGCCACCAGCTCGTCGACCAGGGAGGGCAAGCGCTCGAGGTGGCCCTCGGCGGCGCGGCGCTCGAAGACGACGTTGCGGTTCACCTCATAGCCGCGTTTGGCGAAGTCGCGGACCATGCCGGGACCCAAGATTCCGCTGTCGGGCGCGCTTACCGAGACCAGCCCGACGCGGTACATCTTGCCCGATTGGGCGAGTGCGCCGAATTGCAGCAACGCGATTCCGGCGGCGGCCAAGACGGCGCGTCGGAGGATCATCAGTCGGGAGACCATCGGGTGGTTCGTGCGGCGTGGTGGTGGCTGTATCGGCGATCCCGATCGTATTTATCCACATTGCGGCGACAACTTGATGCTATTCCGGCTCGGCTCCCAAGCGGGGGCCGACTTGACAACCGCCGGCGGCCGTGCCGTGTTCCCGCCGCCTCGAAGAGGAACTGCCCTGATGCACGCCTACCGAACCCACACTTGCGGAGCGTTGCGGCTGAGCGATGCGGGCCAGCCCGCGCGGCTGTCCGGGTGGGTGCACCGCAAGCGCGATCATGGGCAGCTCCTCTTTATCGATTTGCGCGACCATTACGGCGTGACGCAGTGCGTGATCGACATCTCTTCGCCGCTCTTCCCGGCCGCGGACGCGTTGCGGCTGGAGAGCGTCGCCACAATGACCGGGCGGATCGCCGCCCGCTCGCCCGATACGGTCAATCCCAAGCTCGACACGGGCGAAGTAGAGCTCGTCATCGCCGAGATCGAAGTCCAGTCGGAGGCGCAGCCGCTGCCGTTCCCGGTCAATGCCGAGGCCGAGTACCCGGAAGACATGCGCCTCGCCTATCGCTTCCTCGATTTGCGGCGCGAGCGAATGCACGCCAACATCATGCTGCGGTCCAACGTCATCGCCTCGATCCGGCGGCGCATGATCGAGCAGGGCTTTGTCGAGTTTCAGACGCCGATCCTGACCGCCGGCTCGCCCGAGGGGGCGCGCGACTACCTGGTGCCGAGCCGGCTCCATCCCGGCAAATTCTATGCCCTGCCGCAGGCGCCGCAACAATTCAAGCAATTGCTGATGGTCGCCGGATTCGACCGCTATTTCCAGATCGCCCCGTGCTTCCGCGACGAGGCCGGCCGCGCCGACCGGTCCCCGGGCGAGTTCTACCAGCTCGATTTCGAGATGTCGTATGTGACGCAAGAGGATGTCTTTGCCGCGATCGAGCCGGTATTGCATGGCGTGTTCGAGGAATTCGCCGGCGAGCGCCGGGTCAGCCCGGCGCCGTTCCCCCGCATCGCCTATGCCGACGCGATGCTGCGCTATGGCACCGACAAGCCCGATCTGCGCAACCCGCTCGTCATCGCCGACTTATCGGCGGTATTCGCTACCTCGCAGTTCCGGGCGTTTCGCCGCATTATCGAGAATGGCGGCGTGGTTCGGGCGATACCGGCACCTGGCGCGGCGTCGCGCCCGCGTTCATCGTTCCAGGACAAGATGGATGCCTGGGCAAAGACGGAGATGGGCGCCCCTGGGCTCGGCTACATCATCCTTGAGACAGGAGCGTCGGGTCAGCAGACGCTCGGTTATCCGGAAGGGCCACTGACCGGCCGCGGCCCGATCGCGAACAACCTCAATCCGGACGAAGTCGTCAGGATCGCCGAACTCGCATGCGTCGGCGCAGGGGACGTGGTCTTTTTCGCGGCCGGGTCCAGGGCGGAGGCGGAAAAGCTCGCCAGCGCAGCACGTACAAGGATCGGCCAGGAACTGGGGCTGATCGAGGAGGGGGCTTTCCGCTTCTGCTGGATCACCGATTTCCCGATGTACGAGCGCAACGAGGAGACCGGAGAGATCGACTTCAGCCACAACCCGTTCTCGATGCCGCGGGGCGGCCTAGCGGCGCTCGAGCGGCAGGATCCGCTGGAAATTACGGCGCACCAGTACGACATCGTCTGCAATGGGGTCGAGCTCTCCTCGGGGGCGATCCGCAACCACCGCCCGGAGATCATGTATAAGGCCTTTGCGATCGCCGGCTATTCGGCCGAGGAGGTCGAGACGCGTTTCGCCGGGATGCTCAACGCCTTCAAATACGGCGCCCCGCCGCATGGCGGCTCGGCCCCCGGCATCGACCGCATCGTCATGCTGCTGGCGGACACCCCGAACCTGCGCGAGGTCGTCGCCTTCCCGATGAACCAGCAGGCGCAAGACTTGCTGATGCACGCACCGGCGCCGGTTTCGCCCGAGAGGCTGAAGGAACTGCATATCCGATTGGATCTGCCGCCGGCGCGGACCGCCAGAGGTTGAGCCCGCCATTCGGGGCCCAGTCGGCGCGATTTCTGCATATAATTAACGCGCCGGCGATGCGATGATCGGCCGGCTGCACCGTGGGGAGTTTTGGGTCGATGAGAAGGTGGCGCCTTGGACCCTTCGTTTTCGCGCTCGCCGTCGTCGGCATTGCGCCGTTTGCAGAGTCGGCCGAAGCAGCCGAGATCGCGCCGCACCGCGCGCTCTATACGATGTCCTTGGGGAGCGCCCGGAATGATTCGGGCGTCGTCGACGCTCGCGGCACGATGGATTACGAATGGGGCGAGACCTGCGACGGTTGGACGATCGAGCAGCGCTACCGCCTGAAGATGCGCTATGCCGAAACCTCGGACGTCGACATCGTCTCGAGCTTTGTCACCTGGGAGTCGAAAGACGGGTTGCGCTACCGGTTCAATCAGAAGCAGACCCGCAATGGCGAAGTCGATCAGGAGATTCGCGGTGAAGCAAGGCTCGACGGTCCCGGGAAGGGCGGGGAGGCGGAGTTTACGAAGCCCGAGGCACAGACCTTGAGACTTGAGCCGGGTGTGTTGTTCCCCAGCGCGCACACGATCCTGCTGATAGATTCCGCCCGTGCCGGCGAGAACTTCGTCTCTCGGCAGGTATTCGATGGAGCGACCGACGAGAATGCGGTTCAAGTCTCAGCGGTGATCGGACACAAGCTCACCGCCGACCCGGCGGCTGAGACGCGCAGCCCCTTGCTGGAGCGACCCGGCTGGCGCGTGCGGCTCGCCTTTTTCCCGGTCGACGCCAATGCCGAGAAACCGGATTACGAGCTCGGCATGCGCCTCCTCGACAATGGCGTGTCGCAAGACATGGTGATCGACTATGGCGAGTATTCGATTCGCGCCAAGCTCGACGATATCGAGCCACTCTCCAAGCCAAGCTGCTAGCTGGGCCAAACTGCTCGCTGGGCCAAACTGCTAGCCGCCGTCGTTGTGATGCGGCAGGTTGCGGCCAAATTGGATCGCTTCCTCGCCAAGCCTGCCGCGGATCGCGTCGATCGCATGTTCGAGGCGCCTCGGGCCGTCGAGCTCGCGGTCGAACAAGCTCGGGGGATCGGCGGCGCGGCTGTCGAACAGGTTATCTGCGCCGATCCCGACTAATCTAAATCGGGTGACACCGTCGATCTCGCCAGCCAGCAAGCCCGATGCGATGTGAAAAAGTGTGTCGGCCAGCTGCGTCGGATCCGCCACGCGGCGGGAGCGCGTTCGCAAGCGAAAATCCGCGGTCTTCAGTTTTAAGGTGATCGTGCCGGCCGCCAGCGAGGCTCGCTTCAATCGAGCCGAGAGGCGTTCGCAAAGCGGCCACAATGCATGCGTGAGCGCACTCGCACCGCACTCGTCCTGCGCCAAAGTGGTCTCGGCCGAGATCGTGTGCGCCGGAACGTGCGCGAGAACCGCGCGGTCGTCTTCGCCGCGGGCCAGATGAGCAAGCCGCGCTCCCATCCTTCCGTAGCGCGAGGCAAGCTCGCGGCCGCCGATCTTAGCAAGCTGACCGATCTGAGTGATGCCGTCGCCGGCGAGCCGCCGCTGCATTGCCGTTCCGACGCCCCACAGCAGCGAGACTGGTTTGCCGGCGAGGAACGCCGGGGCCTCGCTGCGGCTGAGCACCGCAAAGCCGCGCGGCTTGTCGAGGTCGGAGCCGATCTTTGCAAGAAATTTGTTGTCGCTCAATCCGATCGACACGGTGATGCCGTGCGCGGTCTCGACCCGCTTGGCGAGCCCGGCGAGGAGCTGGGCGGGGCAGGCGCCGTGCAGAGTTTCGGCGCCGCCGAGGTGGAGAAACGCCTCGTCGATCGACAAGGGTTCGACCAATGGGGTGAGCCGCCGCATCTCAGCCCGCACCTCGCGTCCGACAGCACTGTACTTCGCCATATCCGGCCGGATGACGACCGCATCCGGGCAAGCCGCCAATGCCTTGAACATCGGCATCGCCGAGCGCACGCGATAAAGCCGCGCCACATAGCAGCAGGCGAGCACGACCCCGCGGGCGCCGCCGCCGATGATGACTGGGCGGTCTGCCAATTCGGGTCTGTCGCGCTTTTCGACAGCGGCATAAAACGCGTCGCAATCGACATGGGCGACCGCCAGAGAGCCGAGTTCGGCATGGCATATCAGGCGCGGCGAGCCGCAGGCGGCGCAACGCTCTCTTCGGTGCGGAGCGGTTTCGAGGGCGCCGCAATCGCGGCACAGCGTCTTCACGGCACCTCGTCCGGCGGCCACAGCCACGCCGCGCCGCGCACGCCGCTCGACGCGCCATGGACGGGAGGGAGGAGGGGGGTGGCTACGCGATCGGAAAAGATGTACCGCGCCCATAAGCGAGGGACTTGCTCGTAGAGCGCAGAGATGCTCGACAGCCCACCCCCGAGCACGATCGCATCCGGATCGACCACGTTTATCACCGAAGCCAGTCCGCGGGCGAGCCGGTCCATGTAACGCTCGAGCGTCGCGCAGCACTCCCGATCTCCCGCCGCTGCTCCCTCGGCGATTTCCGGTGCGCTCAGCGCTAGACGATAGTGCCGGTGATGATCCGCAGCCAGCGCAGGGCCCGACAGGAACCTCTCCAGACAACCGGATCGGCCGCACCAGCAAGGCGGCCCCGGAACCTCGTCGGGCGTTGGCCACGGCATCGGATTGTGTCCCCATTCTCCCGCGATTGCGTTGGCGCCGACCAGGATCCGGCGTTTGATGGCGATCCCGCCTCCCACGCCCGTCCCGAGAATGACGCCGAAGACCGTTTCCGCCCCGGCGCCGGCGCCGTCGGTTGCCTCGGACAAGGCGAAACAGTTGGCATCATTGGCAAGTCGCGTCGGCCTCCCGAGCGCGCTCTCGAGATCGCGCTGCAACGGGCGTCCGATCAGCCAAGTGGAGTTGGCGTTCTTGATCAGACCGGTGGCGGGAGAGACGGCGCCCGGAATGCCAATTCCGACCGGCGCCGTCGTGCCGATTTCTTGCTCGATCGTGCCGATCAGCGCGATGATCGCATCGATCGTCGCACGATAGTCCTGCGCCGGTGTGGCTACACGGTGGCGAAAGCGCACCGCGCCGCGGGCGTCTATGGCAGCTCCTTCGATCTTGGTGCCGCCAAGATCGATGCCGATGCGAAACCGTGCTGACATGGCGCGATTTCCTCACGCAGGGCGGTTACGAATAATTAAGCTCGCTCCTTTAGAAAGCCCCAGGTGCAGCCGGTTCGGAAACGGCGGTTGGCGGATAGCCTCGCCGCATCGCCTCCCGTTCCCTTTCCGCAGGCGCAAGGGGTCTGGGCAAATCCGCCGCTTTCGAGGCTGGGAGCAAGACATTGGATGTTGCAAAACCGGGGCTTGACGCCGATCGACCTGTACGGAAGAAGGTGTTGATCGTCGAGGATAACGACCTCAATATGAAGCTCTTCAACGATCTTCTCGTCGCTCACGGCTATGGTACACTGCAAACCAAGGACGGTGTCGAGGCGCTTGCGCTCGCTCGTCGACATCGTCCGGATCTGATTCTGATGGACATCCAGCTGCCGGAAGTATCCGGTTTGCAAGTCACGCAGTGGATCAAGGAAGACGATGATCTGCGGATGATCCCGGTGATCGCAGTGACCGCCTTCGCGATGAAAGGCGACGAGGAGAAGATGCGGAACGGTGGTTGCGAGGCCTATATCGCGAAGCCGATCTCGGTAACGAGCTTTCTGCAAACCGTCGAGCGCTTTCTCTCCTGAGAGGGGTGCCCGGCTCGATCCTTCGAGTACGAGAGGCTGATGTCTGGCCGAGTATTGGTTGTCGACGATATCGAGGCGAACGTAAAACTGCTCGAGGCAAAGCTGTCGAGCGAGTATTTCGACGTTTTGACGGCTTATAACGGACCTGCCGCCCTGGAAATCGCGGAGACCGAACTTCCCGACGTAATTCTACTCGACGTCATGATGCCGCGGATGGACGGGTTCGAGGTTTGCCGCCAGCTGAAGGCCAATCGGCGAACCGTCGATGTTCCGGTCGTCATGGTCACGGCGCTCTCCGATACCGCCAACCGGTTGCGCGGCCTCGATGCCGGCGCCGACGATTTCCTGACCAAGCCGGTGAACGATGTCGCGCTGTTCGCCCGCGTCCGCTCGCTCGTGCGGTTGAAGCGGATGATGGAGGAGCTGCGCGTTCGCGAGGGGATCTGCAGCAAGTTCGGCGGCGACACTCCTGTTTCAGAGGATACCGGTCCCGCCCGCATCATGATCGTCGATGACGATGAATTCGCGGTTGCCCGAATGACCGAGACATTGTTGCCGATCGCCCATCAGGTGGCGCGCGCATCGACCTGCGCCGAAGCATGGATGTCGCTCGCACCCGACATCGAGCTGATCATTGCCAGCTTGTCCACACCGGGCAGCGACGCGTTGCGGCTCGTTACGCAGTGTCGGGCCAACGAAACCTGGCGTCAACTGCCGATCTTGTTGATTGCTGACGACAGGGATTTGCCTCGTCTTGCCAAGGGGCTCGATTTGGGCGCAAACGACTATTTGGTGCGCCCGGTGGATCGGAACGAAGTGCTGGCCCGCACGGCCACTCAGGTTCGCCGCAAGAGGCTGCAGAACCGGTTGGAACAGAATTATCGCCGCAGCCTCGAGCTTGCCCTGACCGATGAGCTGACGGGCCTCTATCACCGGCGATATCTATTCGTTCACCTTGACGAACTCATCCAGCGCGTGAACCAGGACGGCATCAGCGCAGCCGTCTTGCTGTTCGATATCGATAACTTCAAGCAGGTAAACGATACTTACGGTCATGCCGCAGGAGATGAGGTGCTGCGCGAACTCGCCGCGCGGACGACGCACTGCGTCCGCAGCGTCGACCTCGTCGCCCGACGCGGAGACGGTGCGGGTGACGAGTTTGTCGTTGTCATGCCGGAGACCGATATCGCGATTGCCGCAGCGGTTGCCGAGCGGCTGCGCGCGGCGGTGGCGCGTGAGCCGGTCACGATCAAGCCCGACGGTCGAAAGCTCTCGGTGACGATCAGCATCGGCGTGGCGTCTGCCGCGGCCGGCGATGACCGTGAACGTCTGCTCAGCCGCGCCGATGATGCCCTTTACGCTGGCAAAAAGCGCGGGCGGAATTGTGTGATAGTGCGATCGGCCGCCATGGTGCCGCCTAAACTAAACTCATCGCAGACCGAGGAGGCCGGCGTCGCGATCCAGTCATGAGACCGGCTCGCGCAGGCGCGAACTCTATTTTATCTTTGCTTCCTTGAATACGACGTGCTTGCGGGCGATCGGGTCGAATTTCTTCAGTTCGAGCTTGTTGGTTTTGCTGCGCGGATTTTTCTTCGTGACATAGAAGAACCCGGTATCAGCGCTGCTGACCAGCTTGATGAGGACAGTATTTGTCTTGGCCATACGGACGACCCTCAGCGTCAGGGGTTGCGTGGAGTGGAAGATAACGCCGGGTTGGCTGCTGTCAAGGCGGGGAGCGTCGGCGGGGTGGCGACCGGAACGGCCGCCACGCTCGGGCTGGCCCCGGATCGCGTGCGCCGCCTGGTTCTGGAGCGGGGTCGTAGAAGAAGCTCGCGACCTTGACGTCGATCTCGTCGTCGCGCCCGGCCGGGCCGGGCAAGAGCGGCGCAGCTGAGACCAGCCGTTTTCGTC
>CAVOWQ010000049.1:0-11912 GCA_963700195.1 uncultured Alphaproteobacteria bacterium | reverse complement strand
TCAAGACTTTCGTGCATTTTTCTTGAACCAGCCGGACAACGGGTTACGGTTCGCATAAGATATGAACGAAACTCACCCCGACAAACGGCTCTTCGGCTATGCTCGTGTCTCGACCTACGGGCAGACCTTGGACTGCCAGCTTGAGCAGCTTCGCAAGGCCGGATGCACCAGCCGGAACATCTACCGCGAGAAGGTGACGGGCGCGCGCGCCAACCCGCGCGAGCTAAACCGGATGCTCGGTAAGCTCGCCGCCGGCGACGTAGTGACGGTGACGCGGATCGACCGGCTAGCTCGCAGCACCTTTGACCTGTTCGCCATCGTCAAGCGCATCGTGGTGGCTACGCACGTTGCCTTTGTCCACCCAGATAGAAGCACCCCATCCAGCAAACGGCACAGCTTTCCAGAAATGGACCGACCGTCGGCCCTTGCACGGACGGTGGCTCCGTGCGGTGGGTCTGGAAGGCTTATCCGCGCGCAATATGATCGCCCGCGTCGGCATCAAAGCGGCAAGCTGAAATGAATAGAGCGCGCGACAGGTTGAGGAGCTGCTGAAGACGAACGCTCTTTGGTGGCGCGCTCGCTATTGTACTCGGGCCGCCAATCGCGAAGGCGGACAAGGTATGGCGGATTGCGTTCTTCTCAGTGGCGGCGGGGCCCAATTACCTCGCCGGCGCCTTCAGGCAGGGCTTGCGCGACCTCGGCTGTGTCGAGGCTCGCAATCTCGTCATCGACTACCGTTGGATGGCGGGGCGCGAGGATCATTACCCCGATGTGGCACGCGAGCCATCGGATGGGCGGGTCGATCTGATCGTCACCACCGGGCACCCGGCCGCTCTCGCCGCCAAACGCGCGACCTCGCAGATCCCGATCGTCGCCCTCGCGGTGGTCGACCCCGTGAGTTCGGCCTCGCGGCGAGCCTGTCCCGTCGCTTTTGGCCCGAGCGGATCAGACAATTGGATGAGAAGAAGCGCGCTCATTCGAGCGCCTTGACGATTTCCTCGCACATCTTCTTGGCGTCGCCGAACAGCATCATCGTGTTGTTGCGGTAGAAGAGCTCGTTCTCGACGCCGGCGTAGCCGGAGGCCATCGAGCGCTTGACGAAGAGCACGGTCTTGGCGCGCTCGACATCGAGGATCGGCATGCCGTAGATCGGCGAGGAGGGATCGGTCTTCGCGGCCGGGTTGGTCACGTCGTTGGCGCCGATCACAAAGGCGACGTCGGTGGAGGCGAAATCGCGGTTGATCTCCTCCAATTCGAAGACCTCGTCATAGGGGACGTTGGCCTCGGCCAGCAGCACGTTCATGTGGCCCGGCATGCGCCCGGCGACCGGGTGGATCGCATAGCGCACATTGACGCCGTCTTTTTTCAGACTATCCGCCATTTCGCGCAGCGCATGCTGCGCCTGCGCGACCGCCATGCCGTAGCCCGGCACGACGATGACCGAGCTGGCGTTCTTCATGATGAAGGCGGCATCCTCGGCGCTGCCCGACCTGACGACGCGGTCGCCGACCCCGGCCCCCGCGGCCACCGTGCCGCCCTCGGTGCCGAACCCGCCCAGGATCACATTGAAGATCGAGCGGTTCATCCCCTTGCACATAATGTAGCTGAGGATCGCACCCGAGGAGCCGACGAGGGCGCCGGTCACGATCAAGAGGCTGTTCGACAGCGTGAAGCCGATGCCGGCCGCCGCCCACCCCGAGTACGAGTTCAGCATCGAGATCACGACCGGCATGTCGGCCCCGCCGATCGGCACGATCAGCAGAAAACCGAGCGCCAGGGACGCCAGCAGGAGCAGCCAGAAGGCGGCTGCCGCCTCGGTCGAGACGAAAATCGCAATCAGCAGGATCAGCAGGGCTCCGAGCGCGGCATTGACCAGGTGCTGACCCGGGAACACGAGCGGCCGGCCGGTCACGAGCCCCTGCAATTTGGCAAAGGCGACGATCGAGCCGGTGAAAGTGATCGCGCCGATCGCCATGCCGAGCGACATCTCGACGAGGCTGCTGCCGTGGATCGAGCCGCGCACCCCGATGCCGTATAATTCGGGGTAGGTGAAGGCGGCGGCGGCGACGCATACCGCGGCGAGGCCGACCAGGCTGTGGAACGCTGCGACCAGCTGCGGCAAGGCCGTCATCTGGATGCGCAGCGCAATAAAGGTGCCGATCGTCCCGCCGATCAGGATGCCGAGAATGATCAGCCAAAAGCTGACGACATGCGGGGTCAGGAAGGTGGTGACCACCGCGATGATCATGCCGGCGATGCCGTAGACGTTGCCGACCCGGGCCGTTACCGGCGAGGACAGACCGCGCAACGCCAGGATGAAACAGACCGAGGCGACCAGATAGAAGAAGGCGGAGAGATTCTCGCTCATCGCGGCCCCGCTATCGCTTTTTCTGGAACATTTCGAGCATGCGCTGGGTAACGATAAAGCCGCCGAAGATGTTTACGGCGGCCAAAGTCACCGCGACGAAGCCCATGATCTTCGCAAAGCTGACGCCGAGCGGGCCCGCGGCGATCAAGGCGCCGACGATGATGACGCTCGATATCGCGTTGGTCACGCTCATCAGCGGCGAGTGCAATGCCGGGGTTACCCGCCACACGACGTAGTAGCCGACAAAGACCGCGAGCACGAAGACGGTCAATTCAAAGACGAAGGACGGGCCGCCGGCGACAGCGGGGGTGGCCTGAACCGTTGTCAGCTGGTGCGTCAACAGATCGAGATTGCGCGCGAGAGCGCTGGCCTGGTCGGCGAGCTCGCTGGCGCGGTCGGCCAGAGAGGTGGGGTCGGCCATCGCATCGTCTCCGTCAGTTCGAGGCTGCCGCTTCCGCTGCGGCCGGCGAGGCGAGCAGCGGGTTCACGACCGCGCCGTTTTCGGTCAGCAAGGTCGCCTTGATGATCTCGTCGGCAGTGTCGATCTTCAGCTCCTTGTCTTTGACCAATAGAGCGAGGAACGACAGCAGGTTGCGGGCGTAGAGCTGGCTCGCGTCAGCGGCGATGCGCGAGGGCATGTTGACGGGCCCGATGATCTTTACGCCGTTCGGGGTGAGGACGGTCTCCTCCGGCCGGCTGCCCTCGACATTGCCGCCCGCCTCGACCGCGAGGTCGACAATGACCGACCCGGCGGCCAGCTCGGCGACCATCGCGCTGGTCAACAGAACCGGCGCCTTGCGTCCGGGGATCAGGGCCGTGCAGATGACGATGTCGGTCCGCTTCAGCGCCTCTGTGATCCGCTCGCGCTGCCGCCGCTGGTAGTCTTCCCCCATCTCGCGGGCGTAGCCTCCGGCAGTCTCGGCGGTGCGGGCCGCCGCCTCGTCGACGGTGATGAAAGTCGCACCGAGGCTCTCGACCTGCTCTTTCGCCGCGGCGCGCACATCGGTCGCAGACACGATCGCGCCGAGGCGCCGGCCGGTGGCGATTGCCTGCAACCCCGCGACACCCGCACCCATGACCAGAATGCGCGCCGCCTTGATGGTTCCGGCCGCAGTCATCATCATCGGGAAGGCGCGGCCGAACTCGGCGGCGGCGTCGACGACGGCCTTGTAGCCCGCGAGGTTGGCCTGCGACGACAGCACATCCATGGCCTGCGCGCGGGTGATCCGCGGCACCAGCTCCATCGCAAAAGCGGCAATCCCGGCGCCGGCATAGGCCTCGGCATCCGCGGGGTTCTGGGCCGGCTGCAGCAGGCCGATCAGCACCGCCCCGCGTTTGAACAATGCGAGCTCGTCGATGCCGCCCTCGCTGCCGATCAGCGGACGCTGAACCTTGAGCACGATATCCGCATCGCCGAGAGCCGTCGCCTCATCTGCCGCGAGCGAGGCTCCAGCCTCGGCGAACGCGGCGTCCCTGAACCAGGCGCCTTCGCCGGCGCCGCTCTCCACGACAACTTCGAGACCCATCCCGATCATGCGCTTGACGGTATCGGGCGACGCCGCAACCCGGTGTTCGAAGGCGCGCCTTTCCTTGACGACGGCGACTTTCATGGACCGGATGTTCCCCAATGGCAGGGCCGAAAGAACCGCCGCACAATGCCGTGCGGTGTCCAATTTGTGAAGAGTGAACGCCGGGGCGCGCCCCGCGCTTCCGCCTCCGTCTTCTTTGGTGATAGGCTGCGCTTGTCGCCAGCCGCGTACGCGACGGGCCCGGCTGGCTATTGCCGCCGCGCGGGGACACCGGCAAATTCGGTTGCGTATCAAACGGGAGTCGAGCTTGCCGGGAATAACTCGTCGGGAGGTCCGTTGTCACCTAGTCAATACTTGGCGGAAGCGCCGGTACGTCTGATTCCAGGCAGAGATCCGGTGAGCATCCGTTTCGGCGATCAGCTGATCGCCGTCCTGCCAAGGCTGCGGCGGTTCGCGCGCGGGCTCACGGGCTCGGCCGTCGAGGCCGACGATCTGGTTCAGGCGGCATGCGAACGCGCCCTCGCACGCCAGCATCAGTTTCAGGAGGGCACGCGCTTCGACAGCTGGATGTTTCGCATCGTGCAGACGATCTGGATCGATCAGGTCCGCTCGCGAGATGTGCGCAAGGAGGGCGGCGAGTTTGCCGAAGAACGGATGGGCTCGGACGAGGCGGTGCGCCGGGTCGAAGCTCGGCTCGCTCTCGATGAGGTTCGGCGGGCGGTCGACCGCTTGCCGCCCGATCAGCGCACGGCCCTGTTGCTCGTGACGGTTGATGGACTCAGCTACAAGGAGACTGCCGAAATCGTAGGTGTGCCAGTGGGAACGATCATGAGCCGCCTCGCGCGCGCCCGCATCGCCTTGCAGCTGCAACTCGAAGCGGGCGGCGGGATGCGCAGGAGTACCGACAATGCAGCAGCGCAGTGAGGACCGTCTCATTGCCTATCTCGACGGCGAGGTCGACGTGTCGGAGAGGCGCGCGATCGAGGCTTGGCTCGACAGCGATCCGGCAGCTCGCGACAAGCTCGCCGCGCTCGCCCAATCGGATGCTCTGGTGCGCTCGGCCTTCGACGAGGTCATGCACGAACCGTTGCCCGACCGGCTGATCGCGGCCGCCCGGGGCGAAAGGATTTCGGCGGAACCGAGCGCTAAAATCGTACCCTTCAGGCGCGGGCAGTGGACCGGGAGCGCCCCTGCCGCGCGCAGTTGGTGGCTCGGGTTGCCGCTGGCCGCCTCGCTGTTCGGCTTGCTGCTGGGCGGCGCAGTTGCTTATCTGAGTGTTGCCAAGCTGCTGCCCGGAGGCATCGGGGGAAAGCAGCCTGCGGTCGAGATGGCCGCCGCCGACAATCTTTGGCTCGACAATGCCGTCGGTTATTTCAAGCTGGCTGCCAGCGCCGGCGACGGCGTCCTGGTCGATGTGCCGGCCACCGGCGACGCGCGCGAGGCATGGCAAAAGATCAGCCAGAGCTTGCCTCAGCCACAGGAGGTGCGGTGGCCGGAGCTCAACCTCAAACCCTGGGGTCTCAACTTCCGCGGCGCCCGGCTCGTCGTTGCCGACGGCCGGCCGGCGGCGCAGTTGATGTATACGACCGACAACAAAGCGATCGGCCCGCTGACGTTGATCATCGGGTCGTCGAAAGAGCCTGATACCCCGCCGACCCTGGCGCGGCGCCAGGATGTCAACCTTCTGTACTGGCGCCACCAGGGGCGGGCCTATGCGCTGGTCGGCCAAACCGAGGTCGGCTATCTCTGGGGCATCGCCAACGACGTCGCCTGGCAGCTCGACGCGATCTGACGAACCTTTCCCTCTCCCCCAGAGCGGGCGGGAGGGCGGCGCGGCCACATACCGATAATTTGCATCGAGACCAATCGCGCTCATCTGATATAGACGAGGGCGCGGCGGGGAGTTCTTGCCGCGAACGAAAGGCAAGAGAGGCTCGACAATGGCGGCTATCGAATCGACACCGGAAATGGCGGCTGCGGTCTACGCGACGATGGCGCGGAACCTCGCGGTGGTCCGGCGCCGGTTGGGCAGGCCGTTGACGTTGGCCGACAAGATCCTGCTGGGGCACCTCGACGACCCCGAACACCAGGAACTGGAGCCCGGCAAGAGCTACCTGCTGGTCCGTCCCGACCGCGTGGTATTTCAGGATGTGCTTGGGCAGACGGGGCTGCTGCAGTTCATGCAAACTCGTCGCGACAAGGTCGCGGTGCCGGCGACGATCCATTGCGACCACCTGATCCAGGCGCGGGTCGAAGGCGCCGCGGACCTGCGCGAGTCGCTCGCCGAAAACAAAGAAGTCTATGATTTCCTGCGTTCCGCGGCGGCGAAATACGGTTTGGGCTTTTGGGGACCCGGCGCCGGCATCATCCACCAGGTGGTGTTGGAGCAATACGCCTTCCCCGGCGAATTGATCATCGGCACCGACTCGCACACCCCCAACGCCGGCGGTCTCGGCGCCTGCTCCGTCGGAGTGGGCGGCGCCGACGCCGTCGAGGTCATCGCCGGATTGCCTTGGGAGGTGCTCTACCCGAAGCATATCGCGATTTACCTGACCGGCAGCCTGGGCGGCTGGACGGCGCCCAAGGACGTCATTCTCTACGTGGCCGGGCAGCTAACCGTCTCCGGCGCCACCAACGCGATCGTCGAATATATCGGGCCCGGTGCGCGCACGATCAGCGCCACCGGGAAGGCGACGATCACCAATATGGGGGCCGAACTCGGCGCCACGACCTCGATCTTCCCGGCCGATGAGCACATGGCCAAATATCTGCGCGCCACCGGCAAGGAGGGCCTCGTCCCGCTGATGCAGCAGAACCAGCATCTGCTCGAACCGGACAAGGAGGTCGAGGCTGATCCCACCAAATACTACGACTGCGTCGTCGAGCTCGATCTGTCCAAGCTCGAGCCCTATATCGTCGGTCCCCATTCGCCCGACCGGGCGCGCCCGATCTCGAAGCTCGCCGCCGAGGTCGCCGACCCGAAGAACGGCTTTATCGACGAGATCTCGACCGCGCTCATCGGCAGCTGCACGAACTCGTCCTACGAGGATATGAGCCGCGCCGCGGATGTCGCCGAGCAGGCCAAGGCGCACGGGCTCAAAGCGGCGGTGCCGTTTCTCGTGACCCCGGGCTCCGAGCAGGTGCGCGCGACGATCGAGCGCGACGGCCAGATGCAGTCGTTGAAGGACATCGACGGCACCGTACTGGCCAATGCGTGCGGGCCGTGCATCGGCCAGTGGCGCAGGTCCGTCGCCGCGGATGCCGTGCCGAATACGATTGTGACCTCGTACAACCGCAACTTCCCGCGGCGCAACGACGGGTCGCCGACGACAATGAACTTTATCGGCAGCCCGGAAATCGTCACCGCCTTTGCGCTGGCGCAGCGGCTGTCGTTCAACCCGATGACCGACGCGCTGACGGACCCCGAAGGCAACCCGTTCCGGCTCGACCCGCCGCAACCCGCACCCGAGGTGCCCGCGCACGGTTTCGACCCCGGGCTTGCCACCTACATTGCGCCGCCGGAGGACGGCAGCGCGATCAAATTGGAGGTCGATCCGAACAGCGAGCGGCTGCAATTGATGGAGCCGTGGGCGGCGTGGGACCACAAGGATTTCGTGGACATGCCGGTGCTGATCAAGACCAAGGGCAAAACCACGACGGACCACATTTCCCCGGCCGGCCCCTGGCTGCGCTATCGCGGGCATTTGGACAAGTTCAGCGACAACATGTTCATGGGCGCGACCAACGCCTTCACCGATGAGGCCGGCACCGGCGTCAACGTGCTGACCGGCGAGAAGGGGGAGGCTATCGGCAAGCTTGCCCGCTACTACAAGGCCCACGGCGTCCGCTGGGTCGCGGTCGGCGACGACAATTACGGCGAGGGCAGCAGCCGCGAGCACGCCGCTTTGTCGCCGCGCCTGCTCGGCGGCTCGGCGGTCATCGCACGCAGCTTTGCGCGCATCCACGAATCCAACCTGAAAAAGCAGGGCCTCCTGGCGCTGACCTTCCAGGACCGGGCGGATTACGACCGCATCCGCATCGACGACCGCATCAGCCTCGTCGGTCTGGAAGAAATGGCGCCCGGGCAGCCGGTCGAGTGCCGCATCAAGCACGCCGACGGCACGACCGAGACGCTACGGCTCAACCACACCTTCAGCGCCTCCCAGCTCGAATGGTTCCGCAAAGGCTCGGCGCTCAACCTCTTCCATCATTGAGAGCATCTAGACTTCGGCGCGCCGGAACCCCTGAAAGGCGTGGGGTATGCGCCGGATGTCTTGGATGAGATCGCGCGGCAGGTGACCCGGCTGCGTCGCAGTGGCGCGCGCGTTCAGCGCGTCGGTCAGCCCACCGAAGCGTTTGTTGATGGCCTTGACAATTTGGTCGTAGCGGCCGACCGCGGCGAACAGATGGACGACATCGTCGGGCACCTCCTTGGCCATCTCGCTCCACTTCCCCTGACGGGTCATCGCGTTCAGCTTATGGCCGAGATCCTCGAGCCCGTGCACGGCAAATACGGGCCAATAGGCCTGGGTTGAGCCGTAGAAGGCGACGCGCTCGCGCACCCATTCGAACATCCGTGCGACTGTCGCGTCGTCGGGGCCGGTGGCGAGAAAACCGCCGCCCGAGATCTCGTAATTCTCGCGCTGCCGCCCGGCCTTGGCGAGCCCTTCGGCGAGGCGCGGCATCACCGTCTCCTCGATATATCTGCGGGTGCAGAAGCCGTGCAATTTGACGCCGTCGCATTCCTCGGCCGCCACTTTGAGCATTGCCGGGCCGACTGCGGCGATCATCACCGGAGGCGCCGGCGCGTCGATCGGCTCAGGCGCAAAGTTCGCGGTCATCAACGTGAAACGGTAGTGCTGACCCTCGTAGCCCGGCCTTTCGCCGGTTTTCCAGCAATGCCAGATCGCGCGCAGGACCTGAACGTATTCGCGCATCCGCGGCGCCGGCGGCGTCCACGGCACCGAAAACCGGCGCTCGTTGTGGGCCCGGACCTGCGAGCCCAGTCCGACGACAAAGCGGCCGCCGGTCGCACCTGCCAGATCCCAGCCGGTTTCGGCGACAGCCATCGGCGTGCGGGCGAAGGCGATCGCGACACTGGTGTGCAATTCGATGCGTTCGGTCACGCTGCCGGCGACCGCGAGCGCCAGAAACGGGTCGTGTTTGTTCTCCATCGAGGCGACGCCGTCATAGCCTTCCGCCTCGATCGACCGGGCCGCCGGAGCCACCTTGCGCAGATCCTCCTGCGGCAGTGTCGTGAACACCCTCATCCGCTGCCCTCCCGACCAATCGGTCAGGATCGGGCCACAACTCGTCCGACGAACGCAAGGCTCACGCGGCCGGTGCGATGCCGAATGTCTCGGAGAACCCGCGTTTGCCCTTCTCCGTAACCAGCACCGCGCGGCTGTCGCGTATCCGGCTGATCCACCCGAGCTCGAAACAGTGAGCTGCCAGCGCGGCGCCTAGGGCGCCGGCGAGATGCGTGCGGCGCTCGCTCCAGTCGAGACACGGTCGGCAGAATACCCGCCGCGTCCCACCCGCCTCGCGCAGCTCGATGCCGAAGCCGCGTAAGAATTCCTCTCCGGCCGAGGTCACGATGCCGCCATCCTCCGAGAGCGAGACATGTTCGCGCTCGACGAGCGCATCGGCCAAACCCACGCCGAGCCGTCCCGCAAGATGGTCGTAGCACGTGCGCGCATTGCGCAGCGCGTCGCCGCCGCGCCACCGCGGCTCGTAGCGGGGTGGACCGTCTGCCGCGACCGCCATGATGCTTTCGAGCATTCGGCTGATCATCGGCGAGGCGAGCCGGTAGTACGCGTGCCGGCCCTGCTTTCTCAGGGTGAGAAGCCGGCCTTCCGCCAGCCGGGCCAAATGGCCGCTGGCGGTCTGCGGCGCGACGCCGCCGGCAAAAGCGAGCTCGGTGGCGGTCAAAGCGCGGCCGTCGAGCAACGCCGTCAACATGTTGGCGCGAGCGGAATTGCCGACGAGCGCGGCGACTTCGGCGAGCGATGGCTGAATTGTTTCCATGCCGTGAAATTAACCCTGCACCGCCGTGATGTCATCGCGAGATACTACGGAATTGGCCGTATTGATCCCGTTGGACCGCCTGCCAAGTGAACGATACATCGTCACCAGGAGCAGACATCATGTTCGCCGTGATTTTCGAGGTAAATCCGAAGCCGGAGCAGTGGGAAGCCTATCTCGGCTACGCCAAACTGCTGCGGCCCGAACTGGAACAGATCGACGGGTTTATCGACAATGAGCGCTTCTCCAGCCTCCGCCGAAAGGGGTGGCTGTTGTCGCTTTCGATATGGCGGGACGAGAAGGCGGTGATCCGCTGGCGCACTCGGGCCCGTCATCACGAAGTCCAGCAGAAGGGCCGGACCGAGGTCTTCGGCGATTATCATCTCCGGGTCGGCGAGGTCATCGCCGATAACCGGCTGCCGGCCGGCCAGGTTCTTCGCGAGGAGCGGTTTGACGAGACGGCGGCCGCCGCGAAGCTGATCGAATTGTCGGAAGCGGCTCCGGAAGGTCTCCCGGCCGAACCCGATGCCAGCACTATTGCCGATCGGCTCGGAGGGCTCGACACAGCCCATCCCGGCCTTGTCGACTGGGATGTCTTCGAAAGCATCGTCCAACCGGGAAAATTTATTCTCCTTACGTCCTGGCGTGATGCGGCGGCTGCAGAAGGCTCGCCGCACGGCGGCCTGGATATCCGCCACCGGCGCGTTCGCGTGATCCGTGATTACGGGATGTTCGACCGTTGGGAAGCACCGCAATACTACCCGCCGGTGCCGAGGGTCGTGTAATAACTCTTTTGCTGTAATCCGGTAGAGGAGGGCACGATGCCGAGGAATGTCGCGATCGGGCTCGGCCTGATGGAATTTCCGTTCTCCGGCGTCGGCGGGTTCTGGCGCTG
The DNA here is from genome assembly GCA_963700195.1 of uncultured Alphaproteobacteria bacterium. Classification (GTDB taxonomy): domain Bacteria; phylum Pseudomonadota; class Alphaproteobacteria; order ATCC43930; family CGMCC-115725; genus AP-15. The sequence goes on along the minus strand of CAVOWQ010000049.1, from coordinate 1,096 downwards.
GGTCGATTTGTGCGAGGCGGGCGGCGTCGACTCGCTGTGGCAGACCGACCGGGTCGTCAGCCGCGAGCCGATCCTCGAATGCATGTCGGTCATGGCGGCGCTCGCCGGGCGGACCCGCCGCCTCAAATTCGGCGTCAATGTGCTCTCGCTGGCATTTCGCGACCCGGTCCTCCTCGCCAAGCAATGCGCGACGATCGACGTGTTGTCCGAAGGCCGCCTGCTGCCGGCCTTCGGCATCGGCAGCCCGCTCGCGCCGGAATGGCGCACCCTCAACCTCGACACCAAGACGCGCGGCCGCAAGACCGACGAAGGGTTGGAGATCATCGGCCGGCTGTGGCGCGAGGAAACGGTCGATTTCGAGGGCGTCCATTACCACCTCTCCGGCGCCTCGATCTCGCCAAAGCCGGTGCAGTCCGATCTGCCGATGTGGATCGGCGGCTCGTCCGAGGCGGCGATCCGGCGCACCGCGCGGTTCGGGACCGGCTGGCAGGCCGGCGGCGAAACGCCCGAAGATATCGGCGCCGTCGTCGCCGCGATCCGCGCGGCTGCTATCGCCGAAGGCCGGCCGATCGACGACGACCATTACGGCGCCGGTATCGCGTTCCGCTTTGGCCGGCCCGATGATCCGGCTCTCGAACGGCTGTTCGACGCCTATCGCAGGCGCACCGGCCGCGACCCCCAAAAGCATTTCGCGATTGGCGATGCCGAAGCGATCGTCGAGCGCGTCGCCGCTTATGTCGAAGGCGGGATTTCGAAATTCATCTTGCGCCCGGCCGCGCGCGGCGACGAGGAGATGCTGTCCCAGACCCGCCGCCTGATCGAGGAGGTCTTGCCGCTGGTGGCGGCGCGCTGGCCGAAGCCCGCGAAGCACCGCGCCGCGGCGGAGTAAGGGTAGCGCTCTGGTGCTCGGAGCCATTCAGAAGAATTCACTCGGCAAAAGCAGACCAAGGCAGACATCAAAGTTTCCGCCACACCGGCGAAGGCCGGTGCCCATGCTACACATGGGTCCCGGCCTTCGCCGGGAAAGAAAGAGAGGACGGGCGCATCCTGGTCAATCACCCGCATGAACCCGAGCAGTAAACTCCCTTATTTTATG
>CAVOWQ010000048.1:0-23026 GCA_963700195.1 uncultured Alphaproteobacteria bacterium | reverse complement strand
TGGACGACATACCACGGCGCCCATGAGGTATCGGTGGCTTGGAACATCTCGTCGCGTGCTCGCGAGTAGTCGAACCAGCGCGAATAGGATTTGAGATCCATGTCGGACAGCTTCCAGATCTTGCGCCCGTCATCGATGCGCCCCTCCAGCCGTCTCGTCTGCTCTTCTGGACTGACCTCCAGCCAATATTTCAACAAGACCACACCGAATTCGACGATGGCCTTCTCGACTAGGGGGATCATCTCCAAAAAGTGTTTAGCCTCCTCCTCGGTGCAGAACCCCATCACCCGCTCGACGCCGGCGCGGTTGTACCAACTGCGATCGAAGATGACGATCTCCCCGGCCGCGGGCAGGTGCGGCAGATAGCGCTGGGAGTACATCTGCGACTTCTCGCGCTCGGTCGGCGCGGGAAGGGCGACCACCCGGAAGATGCGCGGGCTTACCCGCTCCGTCATGGCCTTGATCGTGCCGCCCTTGCCGGCTCCATCCCGCCCCTCGAAGAGGATGCAAGCCTGAGGCCCTTGTGCACCACCCATTGCTGGAGCTTGACAAACTCAACATGCAGCCGCGCGAGTTCCCGCTCGTATCCCTTTCGTTTCAGCTTGCTATCGGCCTCCGCCTCGTCGTTCTTCGCATCAGTCATCGGGTCCTCTCTTCGCATTCGCCTTGATACTCGGCCGTTTCCGAATTATTGCCACAAATGTGTCTTACTTCCAGGCGAGAAAAAAGCCGATACCGGCGGGCATGCCCCCCGGGATATTCGAGCACTTCAGCCTTGAGGTGGAAGCCGAGCGTTATCATGCTCTGGGCCTGCATGGGCCTGGGCGGATGCTTTGGCTTTGGGAGCACGCGGCTCTATGAGGATCAGCTCAGCTACTCCCGAGCGTTGGGAGAAGCGGAAAAGAGCGACACGCTCCTCAATGTCGTGCGGTTACGCTATGCCAATTCGCCGATATTCCTTCAAGCGACGCAGGTCATCTCCGGCTATCAGCTCCAGCGCAGCGTGACCGGCGGCTTCGACAGTGCCCGGCCGCAAATCCCAGCACCTTCCTGAATGGCAGCACATCGGCACAGCTGCAGCAGAGCCCGACCTTGGCATTTCCAGCCGCTTTCCGGCGCGCAATTCGCACAAAGCTTCATTCGGCCCCTGTCGCCGGCCGACCTTCTGCCGCTCGCCATGGGTGGCTTGCCCATCGACGTCCTGTTCCGGCTGGGCGTGCAGTCGATCAACGGGCTTAGCAACGCGGTAGCGCTGACGCTGACGGGCGCCGCCGGTTCGCCCGATTTCTTTCTGCTGCTGTACGATCTGCGTCGTTTGCAAATCGAGAATCTGCTAAGCGTCAGGCTCGAGCACAAGGCCGCGCCCGCAGGCACCCACGCTGATTCCGATCGCGGTCGTGTCTTCTATTCGATCGCGACGACGCGCGATCCGGAACTACTGGGCGTGGTCGAAGAGACGAAGCGGCTGCTGGGCATGCCATCTGGCGTGAGCGAGGCGGAGGTCGTTTACGGTCTCAACCCGGAACCGGGGGAAGTGGCGCTTCTCACCCGTTCCATGCTGGGCACACTGGGCCAACTTGCCCTCCAGATCGATGTCCCGCCGGAGGATGTCGCTCGACTCTTACCTTTCCGACCGTGGGGAACATCGGTCTTGAGCACCGGCCGGCAGTAATCATCCATTCCGGCGCTGCGGCACCGGCAGATGTCTTTACCGCGGTGCAATATCACCGGACCTGGTTCTGGATTGCCGAAGATGACTTCGACAGCAAACTGGCCTTTACCATCCTGCAGATTCTTCTGGCTCTTGCACGGACGGAAAACGCGCCGGGTGCCATAGTGACCATTCCTGCCGGCTGAATAAGAGTGACGACAGGAAGAGCCGCGGCGGGTCATCAGGTTCGATGAAGACAATTTTCGTATTATTCGATAGGAGGATTGACGGGAAAGGGGAGGGATGTTCGGATTGAGAAGCGCGGGGTGTGGGCGGGTTGAGCACGTATCGAGATTCTGAGGTGATATTCAGTTAAGCTCGATGTCAACCCGAAGGAGGAGCGATCGGGGATCGATGGTGGCCTATGCGATCGAGTATTGCGTGATTTTTGTGTTGCTTCTCGTTACCGCCTATATCGTTCCGGCGGGTCTGTTCCATTATTTCTTTTTCACACGCCGCAGTCCGGCGACCGAAGCCATGCGGATCCAGGAGCGGCGGCCTCAGCCGCATAATATCCGTCGCGAAATTCGCCACTCGTTCTCGGCGCTGCTGCTGTTCTCGGTTTATTGCCTGATCGTCTATCATGCGGCCCGGAACGGTGCGACCGCACTCTATTTCGACTTCAAGGAGCATCCGTGGTGGTGGCCGGCGGTGGGGTTCGCCGCCATGGTGGTTCTGCATGACATTTATTTCTACACGACCCACCGGTTGATGCACCTCGCTCCGCTGTTCAAGGCCGTCCATGCCGGCCACCACAGATCGATCACACCGACACCCTGGGCAATTCTGTCGTTCCAACCATTGGAAACCATTTCTCAATTCGGCTTCTTCGCTCTGATGATTTTCTTCGTGCCGCTACATCCGGCGACGTTGCTCGCCTATCTGCTGTTCGACGGCATCGTCAACGCCGCCGGGCACTGCGGGTACGAATTCGTCTCGCAAGCCTCGCAGAAGCATTGGCTGCTCAAATACCTCAACGCGGTGACGCACCACGATCTCCACCACACCCGCTTTCGCTACAATTTCGGGCAATATTTCAACATTTGGGACCGCCTCTTCGGCACCTTCCTGGACCGCCCGATAGCGTGATCGGCCGCGAACCCGGCTTGCACGCAGCATGATTTCGATCATCATCCCGACTTTGAACGAGGCGAAGATCATCGAGTCGACGCTGCGAACTCTGGCAGCGACACTCACCCTGCCGCATGAGGTCATCGTCTCGGACGGCGGCAGTTCCGACCGGACGGCCGAATTGGCGGCCCGATATGCGAATACCGTCGTCGTATATTCGGGCGCAGGCCGTCAGACGATTGGCGAAGGGCGTAACGACGGCGCCACGGCTGCCGCCGGCGATTTTCTCATCTTTCTCGATGCCGACTGCGTTATCCCGGAGCCGGACCGGTTCTTTGCGCGGGCGCTCGCGTATTTTGAGAGAGACCCCGGGTTGGTCGGGCTGACCGCGTATCTGCGGGTGTTTCCAGCGGACGAGACGTTTGGCGACAAGCTCGTCTCGGGGATTGCTAACCTTGGCCTGCGGGTCGCCAACAACATATTGAAACGAGGAGCTTCCTTTGGCGAATTTCAGATGATCAGGCGGCAGGCGTTTGCCCGTCTGGGCGGGATTCCGTGCAGATCTGATCGCGTTCGAAGATGCCGACATGTTTCGCCGTCTTTCCCGGATCGGCCGAACGATGATCGCCCCGAAACTCAGAGTGCTGCATAGCGGCCGGCGCGGCCATCAGGTGGGGTACCCGCGCCTGATCGCGATGTGGCTCGTCAACCTGGTCTTTGTCACATTCCGTGACCGGACGTTCAGCAAAGAATGGAAGCCGATCCGCTGATTTCGACCCAGCCGCACCACCGGGCTTGCGGAACGGACCCGCAGCTGGTCGCCCAGCTGCACGAAGCCGAGGCAGAAAAACTCGTCGCCGATGCCGAGTTGTCCCGCTCGGTCTGCGGTGGACTCCCCTGTCGAGCTGTTGCCGGTCGCCGTTAACGACCGAATGGAAATTCAAATCGCAGGAATCACCCCTCGCGGCCCGGTCGCGCCCACAGTCGCACTGTAGCTGGGTATGACGGTGGGGTTGGAAACCGAGGGGCAGGTTTGGGTCGCAGTAAGATAAAGCCCCGGACTAACGCACCTCCGATGATCCGCGCGCCGGCTTGCCGATGTCGCGGCGGCAGAAGCCTTCGGGCCAGTCGATGCGGTCAATCACGGCGTAGGCACGGTCGTGCGCAACGCGGATGTCGCTGTCGAGCGCGGTGACGCCGAGCACGCGCCCGCCGTCTGCGATCAGCCGCATGTCTTCGCGGCGGGTGCCGGCGTGAAATATTTTAACCTTTGGGTCGCTTGCGGCGGTGTCTAGGCCGCGGATCTCACTGCCCCTTTGCGGCTCGCCGGGATAACCGCGCGCTGCCATGACGACGCATAACGCGCTGTCGGTGTGCCAGCGCAGATCGACCGATTTCAGCACTCCGTCATGCGCGGCGATCAGCGCCGGCAGCGGGTCGCTCATCAGCCGCATCATCAGCACCTGGCATTCCGGGTCGCCGAAGCGGGCGTTGAACTCGAGCAGCATCGGACCCGCTTCCGTCAGCATCAGGCCAGCGTAGAGCACGCCCTTAAACATGCGCCCCTCGCCCCGCATCGCCGCGATCGCCGGCAGTATGATGCGGTCCATCACGATGCCCTCGACCGCCGGTGTCACGATGGGGCTGGGCGAAAACGCGCCCATGCCGCCGGTGTTCGGTCCGAGGTCCCCGTCTCCGACGCGCTTGTGATCCTGCGCTGCGGCGAGCGGCAGCGCGTCCTTGCCGTCGACCAGCGCGAAAAAGCTCGCTTCCTCGCCGGCGAGACAATCTTCGACGACAATCTCGAGCCCGGCGGTGCTGAACCGGCGCTCGACGAGGGCGGCATCGACCGCCCGATAGGCGGTGGCAAGATCATCGGCGACGACCACGCCCTTGCCGGCCGCGAGACCGTCGGCTTTGACGACGATCGGCGCTCCATGGCTTGCGATGAAGGCCTTCGCGGCCGAGGGATCGCTGAAATCGGCGGTGGGACGCCGTCGGGATCTGTGCTCGCACACAAAGGTCTTTGGCAAAGGCCTTGGACGCCTCGATTGCGGCTGCGCCAGCACTCGGACCAAAGGCTGCGATCCCTTCGGCTTCGAGTGCGTCGACTAACCCCAGAACGAGTGGCGCTTCCGGACCCACCACGACAAAATCGATCCGCTCACGGCGGCAGAATTCGACCAACCCCTCGATGTCGGTTGCGTCGACCGCGATGCACTCGGCTTCCTCGGCGATCCCGGCATTGCCGGGCGCGCAGAACAGGCGATCGACCAGCGGCGACGCCGAAATCGCCCAGGCGAGCGCGTGCTCGCGACCGCCCGAACCCACCACCAGCACCCGCATCGCTCTTCCTCCCGCGCTCGGCTATCATGTGGGGATGGACGATACTTCTATCGCTGCCCCGGTTCGCTCTAACCTCGCCGAATACACCGTCTCCGAACTCTCGCGCGCGCTCAAGCGGTCGATCGAGGAAAATTTCTCGTTTGTGCGGGTGCGCGGCGAGATCTCCGGCTGGAAGCGGCACAGCTCGGGACACTGCTATCTGTGCCTGAAGGACAGCGAGGCGGTGCTCGATGCGGTGTGCTGGCGCACCACAGCGATCCGGCTCGGTATCAAGCCGGAAGACGGGATGGAGGTGGTGTGCACCGGGCGCCTCACCACCTTTCCCGGCCGCTCGAAATACCAGCTGATCATCGACACGATCGAGCTCGCGGGGATCGGCGCGCTGCTCAAGCTGCTCGAGGACCGGCGCCGGCGCCTCGCCGCCGAGGGGCTGTTCGCGCCCGAGCGTAAGAAGAAGTTGCCGTTTCTCCCGGAGGTGATCGGCATTGTCACCTCGCCGTCGGGGGCGGTGCTTCGCGATGTCCTGCATCGGCTTTCCGACCGCTTCCCGCGCCGGGTTTTGATCTGGCCGGTGGCCGTCCAAGGCGAGGGTGCGGCCGCCCAGGTGGCGGCTGCCATTGCCGGGTTCAACCACCTCCTGGAAGGCGGCATGGTCCCACGGCCGCAGCTGATCATCGTCGCGCGCGGCGGCGGCAGCCTCGAGGATTTGATGCCGTTCAACGAGGAGATCGTCGTGCGCGCCGCCGCCGCCTCGGCGATCCCGCTGATCTCGGCGGTGGGGCACGAGACCGATACGACGCTGATCGACCATGCAAGCGATCGCCGCGCGCCGACCCCGACCGCGGCGGCAGAAATGGCGGTGCCGGTGCGTTTCGACCTGATCGCCGACCTCGGTGGCAAATCGAGCCGGCTCTCCGCCGGCCTCTCCCGGCTCTTTGGCGAGCGCCGCATGCACCTCGCAGGGCTGGCGCGTGGGCTTCCTGACCCGCACGACCTGATCGGCGCGGCGGCGCAGCGCCTCGACGATCGCTCCGAGCGGCTGCGGCTGGCCGCCGACCGGCGGCTGCGGGCGGCCCAGCACAGCCTCGACCTCGCGGCGGCGCGCTTGCGGCCCGCTGTGCTGTCGGCCGATCTCGACCGCTCACGCGCCCGCGCCGCCGAGTTCGAGCCGCGATTGCGTGCCGCAATGGCGCGCTTCATCGAGCGAAACCATGCCGCGCTCGATAATTTCGCCGGACGGCTCGCCACCCATTCGGAGCGCCACGAAAGCCTGCTCGCCCGCGGGTACGTCGTCGTCCGCAACGGTGTCGCGCGGGTTTTGACCGAAGCGGCGGAGATCAGCGCCGGCGATCCGCTCGATCTCGAATTTCACGACGGCCGGGTCGGCGTGACCGCCGGCAGCAGACCGCGGCCCCGGACGCGGCGCGCGGTCGTGCATCCGCGGCAGGGCAGCTTATTCTGACACGCTCGTATTGTGCGGAAGGGAGGGTGGTGCGCCGTGACCGACCCACAACGCTATTCGCCTCGACAACCGGTGAGTTCCGATGCCGAAGGGTCTCGACCGCTTTGGCAATACTACGTCGGAATAACCGCGTTGCTGCTCGTCATGGTGGTTGCGCTGACGGGCGGGATCATCTGGTACAATTCAAAGAAATCGAACCAGCTGGCGGTCGTCACAGCCCAGCGGTTGATGGTCGAAGCGGGCGAAGACGTTTCTAACCATATCAAGCTGCTCTATGACCCGATATATGCCATCGTCGGTACCGCATCGCTGGTGCCTGAACTGACCTCGCCGTCGATCAAAGAAGACCAGCACGCGATGTCGTTGATCCTGCGGGTGCTGAGGATCTATCCACAGTTTCTGTCGCTCTACGTCGGCTTCGACAATGGCGAATTCTTTATGGTGACCCATATCACCGGCGCGAATAGCGCAGCCCTGCGCGACGCGTTGCACGCCCCGCCAGACGCGGCCTTCGCCAACGAAATCATCTCCGCGGATGCGGCGGGTGACCGCAAAACACGGTGGGTGTTCCTCGGTGAAGACGGCACGGTCGTCGGGCGCCTCGATCCGGCTCCCGCGGAGTTCGATCCAAGACCGCGTCCCTGGTACGATAGCGCCAAACGCAGCGACGCGGTCGAGCAAAGCGGTCTTTACATTTTCGCGACCAGCGGCGAGCCGGGCGTCACGCTGAGCCGCAGCTTCACCGGGCAAATCCCGGGTGTCATGGGTGCCGATCTCGCTGCGGTCGACCTTTCCCGGTTTTTGCGCGATCAGCACATTACCCCTACCAGCACAGCCTTGATTTTCACAAAGGCGGGCGAGGTAATCGCATTGCCGGACACCGCGCGGTTCGCCGAAGCGCTTCATTCCGACGGTCAGACGCGGGTAAAGCCGCCCAAGATCGGTGATCTGAACGACCCGGTGATCGCCGGTCTCGTCGGCGCCTACCAGGACGGGCAGATGTCCGGGACCCGCTTCTACGATGTCGGCGGCCGGACCTGGGTCGGGCACGTTCTAGATATCCCGCCCCGCTACGGGCGCGATCAGCTGCTTGCGATCATGGTACCGCTCGACGAGATCGAAAAGCCGATCACCGAGATTCGCAACCAGACGCTTCTCTACTCGATTGCGTTTCTCGTATTCGCTCTACCGCTTTACCTGACGCTCGTCGTCGGCTTGATCGATCGCCGCCTCGAAGGCCGGATTCGTCGGCCCGGATCGGAAGACGACGACTGAGATCTTGGTCAACGCGGCGTCGCGCTGTTGCCGAGTTCTTCGGCGCGGTTTGGCAAATCCAGTGCGGATTACCCGCTTCCACATGGCGTGGGGCCGAGATTTTTTTGTTTTCGGGCATTTCAGACAAATAATATCCATCCTGACGCGTAATGGACGTGATTCCGGCACGTTTGCGGGACGCAGCACATGCTATATTCCGTTTAGTTCATTAGCAAATATTAATGGCGATTATGAAAACTTCAGTAAGACGCAAGGTAAAATCACAACATCCGGAACCCCAAGAGTCGAAATCTCCACCAATCCCTCTTGAATCACTTGAGGACATTGCCTGGGAGCTTTGGCTGCTGATCGAACTCCTTGCGCCTGTGCGGCGCAGATTACCAAATACGGCTTCACAAAAGCTCGTGGATTACGTTAAAGACCGGCTGATCGCAAAAAGTGTCGCCTTAGCCAAGTGGAAGAAGGCCCGCCCGGAATTATTCCCAGACCCCGCAATTCGGGCTCGGGACGTTCTGCCCGGCGAGAATTGGACCTTCCCCGACCACCGGACTTTCGCGGAAGTGATCGAGGCCGAGCAAACTTCGGCCAGGGTGCTCACGAAGGCTTCCTGATCAGTTCTGCTCCGTTCCACAGTCCACGGGATACGCATTCGACTTTTTGTCTGAGCCCTGGCGGGGGTCAGGGGCGATCGGACGATCGCCGAATACGCTCGGCCGGATCAAGAGACGATAGCCGACGTCTCGGAACGCGTGGCATCGTCTCCAATTCGCAGGTTGCTGTTGTTCACGGCGTTCTCAACCATTAGAATACATTAATCAATGTGGGAGGACGAGGATGGACAGCGACATGACACGGCGCGTTGTCGCCGAGTTCTTTGGCACGTTCTGGCTGGTATTGGGTGGTTGCGGCGCCGCCGTCCTAGCCGCGGGTTTTCCGAGCCTCGGAATTGGTTTTCTCGGTGTAGCCTTCGCGTTTGGTTTGACTGTGCTGACCATGGCCTATGCCGTCGGTCACATCTCCGGGGGGCACTTCAACCCGGCGGTAACGATCGGCTTGTGGAGCGCCGGGCGTTGCGCCAGCAAGCACGTGATCCCCTACATCGTCGCCCAAGTCATCGGCGCCATCATTGCCGCCGCGGTCTTGTGGGTGATCGCCTCGGGGAAGCCCGAGTGGGTGGCCGGCGGGTTTGCCGCCAACGGTTATGGCAACCTCAGTCCCGGCAAATACGGCCTCGGAAGTTGTTTTGTCGACGAGGTAGTGATGACCTTCTTCTTCCTCTTCATCATTATCGGCACGACGTCGAAGGGCGCGGCGACTGGGTTCGCCGGGATCCCGATCGGCCTAGCTCTGACCTTGATTCATCTGGTCTCGATCCCGGTCACCAACACTTCGGTCAACCCGGCACGCAGCACCGGGCCGGCGCTGTTTGCCGGCGGCGCATATATTGCTCAGCTGTGGCTTTTCTGGATTGCACCGATGATCGGCGCAGTGATTGCCGGGTTGCTGACCCGCTGGATGTATGAACCGGAGGCGATCGTCGACACCGTCGTGGTCGAGGAAAGGCGGGTGACACCCTAATCGGGCCAGCGCCGGTGCAGCCAAAACCACTCCTCGGGGCGATCTCGGATCCATTCTTCTAAAATCTGATTGACCCGGGCCATCAGGGTGGCGACATCGGCGTGATGGTCGCCGCTGCGCAACAGCGGCAACGGCGGGAAGACGGTGAGCCGAAAGTGCGCTCCGCCGAGTTGTTCGACGCGCGCGGGTAGCACGTCGCAGTCGAAGCGGAGTGCCAAGGCGGCGAGCGCCGAGGCGGTCATTGCCGCGCGTCCGAAGAACGGCACCGGGATGCCGTCATTCATCTTCTGGTCGGCGAGCATTGTCAGATGCGCACCGCGCCGCAGCACTGCGATCGCGCGCCGGGCGGAGATGGCGCCTTTGGGGATCAGTTCGCCGCCAATGGCGCGAAACCGTCTGATCATTCGGTCGACCAGCGGATTGTTGGCGGCCCGGTAGATCTGCGCGACCTCAGCCCCGTACTGGACCGCGGCGAGCATGCCGATTTCCCAATTGGCGATATGCCCGGAGAAGATGATCATGCGGCGCCCAGCGGCGACAGCCCGATCCATGTTCTCGAAGCCGCGTGTCTCGACGCGTCCGGCGGGCTCAAAGATGCGGATTGCGCGCAGATGCGGATATTCGGCGGCGACCCGGCCGAGATTGTCCCACATGCCGGCTATGATTTCGGCGATCTCGGCTTGCGAAAGCTCGGGCAAGGCGCGGCCGATGTTGAGTCGCGCGCGTTTGGAGATGCCGAGCCGGGGACCGATCGCGCGCGCCAGCGCCCCACCGATCGCCGATGCCCAATCGAGCGGCAACAACCCGAACGCACCAAAGCACAGGGCGGCTCCCCAGCCCTGCAGACGGTGGGCGACGCTGATCGGCCGCCGAGGGGGCGAGGCAGTGCTCTCCCCCGCCTCGCCGAAGCGCCGGCCAGTCCGCCGCGCGCGCAGGGCGCCGGGATAAAAATTGGGCGGCGTTCCCCCCCACCCGCCTCCCGCCAGACTAGGATCAGGGGGCGGCACCCTCTCCCGCAATGCGGTGCGGGGCAGGGGCTTAATTCGCCATTGCCGGCTCGCGGACTTTGGCCTGCTCGAAAGCCGGCATTACCTCGGAGGCGAACCATTCGAGCTGTTCGAGGCACACCGCTTTCGGCACGCCAACGGATAAGCTCACCGAGACCCGGTCGAGGCCGGGGTAGCGCCTTTCGAGGCTCTTCAGATGCTCGACGACCTGCTCCGGCGAGCCGCACAGGAAACCGCCATTGGCGATGGCATCCTCGATCCGAGGCAATTTTGCGGTCGGAGCGTGACTCGGATCGCGCATGATCTCGATCTGCTCGTCGGTAAGAGCGCGAACCAGCCGCAGCTCGCCAAACATCTTCATGTTCTCTTCGTAGAATTTGGCGGCTTCTCGTATCCCCTGTTCCCGGTTTTTGGCCAGGTAGAAATGAAAACCGAAACACAACCGCTCGCCCAGTTCGAGATGCTGGCCGCGCCGCGCATGCGCTTCCTGCCATCCGAGGACCACCCGGTGCATCGCGCCACCCTCGGCCGAGCCTCCGCCGATCAGTCCCCTAATCCCGTGCTTGGCCATAAAATCCATGGCTCGCGCCGTGCCGCCCTGGATCGGCTGCCAGCATTCGACCGGGAGCCGCAACGGCCGGGGCACCACGGTCAGCTCCTTCAGCGTGTAGCCGCGATAGGGAACCTCAGGCGGCAAGGTGTAATATTTGCCGTGATGTGAGAACGACTCCTCGTTGAAGGCGCGGAAAATAATGTCGACCTGCTCTTCGAACAGTTCGCGGTTGGCCTGCTGGTCGAGCAGCGGCGAGCCGAAGGTTTCGACCTCTCTCGTGTGGTAGCCGCGCCCGACGCCGAAAATGACGCGCCCGCCGGTCAGAATATCTGCCGTGGCATAATCCTCGGCCAGCCGCAGCGGGTGCCACATCGGGGTGATGTTGAAGCCGCAGCCGATCTTCAGGCGCTTGGTGACGTGGGCGAGATGCAGCGCCGTCATCAACACGTTCGGGATGCATTCATAGCCTTCGTGTTGAAAATGATGCTCGGCCATCCAGAAGGCATTGTAACCGACACGATCCATCAACTGAGCCATCGCCTGGGCCTTGTCGAACACGCCGGCCAGGTCTTCGTTGGGAAATCGACGGTCGTTCACCGGAGTGCCGCCATAGCCGGCATTCTCCATGTCGATGTGTCCGGCAAACAGACTGTCGAATTTCGTAATCATGGCAGGGCCTCCAGAGGGATCGCCGATCGAGCCTCAGCTGCGCATCTTAGACCGCCGTTTACTCATGGCAACTGTCACCCGTGCCGCCGCGCCGGCTATTTTCGGGCGATCGATTGTTATTTTCCGAGCAGCAGCAGGCCGATAGCTTGGAATGTGATGCGGGAAGCAAGTGCGATTTTAGTTGCACGGCCACTCCGCCGGTCGACGGCTCGGTCGCGGGGGTGCGACCGTCGGCGGCAAAGCCGACGGCGCGCACCAACCACGCGTTAGCCCGGCTGGAAGGTCAGAGTCATTTCTGCGACGCCGCCGGCGACATTGAGACCGGTGTTACCTTCAATACTGAGCGGCTGCAGTGAGATCGAATTGCCGGAGCCGCCGACCAGCACATTGGCCCCAACCCCGACCCCGACCGTGGCGCTCCCGGTGGCGCCGACATAGGTGCCCGCCAACGAGCCCGGCGCGGGGTTGGTGGTCGGCGCCAGCACTGCCCAGATTATCACCGCGCTCTGAACATAGCCGATATCGACGCCGAATTTGTTGATCGCCCCGACGTAATGTTGCGGAGGGCCGCCGCCCGGCGAAAAGGTGCAGTTTACCGACTTCGACGAGCCGAAGATAAAGCCGAAGCCGCCGGCGACGTTGCAAGTGAGCGCCCCAGCCTTCACGGCTTGCGCTTGCGCCGGGGTGCTGAGCATCAAGCCGCCGGCGGTCAAGCCGAGCGCGCAGATCGCAATCGCGAGTTCTTCTGAGCATACCGTCAACCTCCTGCTTCCAAATCCGCTGGGCCGAAGCCGAAACGGCGGGTGATATAGCGTGGTTCCATCGCCGAACGCTATGGTTTATTTACCTGCCGTTTCGCCAGCCGGGCCGTCATCGACTTTACGTTTCGCAGCCGATCGAGCCGCAAGAAATTGAACTTCGGCGAAGGTCGGGTGCTCCAGGCAAATCGCGCTCCGGGACATCGGGCAACAAGGGTGCCGTGCAAAGTTCGGGGTGGAGGGCTTCGGTTTGAGGACGGGCAAACTAGGCGATTTTTTTCGATCGTTGTTGTCACAATTAATCCGCTCGCGCCGGCGTCGATTTTTTGGAACAATCGACTCCTGCGGTCCGAACGGGCCGTGAACCGACTCGACAGGAAGCTGACTTGATCAGAGACAGGAATTTTCGTCAAACCCGGCGCCGCGATTTTGACGACGACGGGTATGACCCGCATCTCCGCGAATTTGGCGCCGCTCCCCGCTTCAGCCAGCCGCGCTTCGAAACACCATCCGGCCCGCCGGTGCGCGCCGTCGTCAAATGGTTCAAACCCGAAAGAGGCTTCGGGTTTGTCGAGCTGACGGACGGCTCGGGGGACGCGTTCCTGCATGCGAGCGTGCTCGAACGCAACGGCATCACCGCGGTGCAGGGGGGTGAAACGCTCGAAATCCGTGTGGCGCCGGGACAAAAGGGACCGCAAGTCACCGAAGTCCTCAGTGTCGACAGCAGCACGGCGTCGGCTCCCGCGCCGCGCCGGTCGGCTTATCCGGCGGCGGCGGCCGTGCACCACTCTCCACCGAAGCGACCGTCGAGGAAGCCGGCACGGTGAAGTGGTTCAATGCCCAAAAGGGGTTCGGCTTCATCGTTCGCGACGATGGCGGCAAGGATGCTTTCATCCATGCCTCGGTGCTCGAGCGATCCGGGGTCGCCATTCTCAATGAAGGCCAACGGGTGCTGATCGACATTGCCGAGGGCCGCAAAGGCCCCGAAGCCGTCCGGGTGCGTCTGGCCTAGATCAGGTTCGGGCGGCTCGCCGCCCGCATCCGCAAGGGGGGAAGCAGCCCCGGCCCAGCGTGTGCCATCATGGGATGAAATCGGCCTATCACTTCCTCGGGTCATTCCGGGCGCGGGCTCCACCCGGGAGCCCGGACCCATGCGCACGGGCTTGCGGAATGGGCTCATAAGCCAGTGTCAAGGTTTCCGGGTCCGGCCCATGGGCCGTCCCGGAATGACGATCTTGGCCGTGAAATGACGGCGCTTTCGCCTTCTGTTTTCGAACGGCCCCTCACCCCATCCTCTCCTCGCAAGCCGGGCGAGGGAGAACCAGTCAGGCGGCGTTTCTGTCCAGCAATTCGATATGGACATTCTGCGGGCCGCGGAGAAAGGCGATCCGCACCCCGGGCCTGATCGTCTTGGGCTCGACGGTAAATTCGGCGCCCTTGTGCTTGAGCTCGGCGACGACCTGGTCGATCCGGTCGACACGCAAGCCGATATGCTCTAGGCCCAAATAAGGCGGCTCCGGTGGTGCGGCTACGGCTTGCTCGGCCGGAACTTGCGCGATGAAGACAGCCACTCCTCCGAGATTGAGGTCGAGGCGCGGCCTGCCGTCCGACTGCACCGAGCGAATGATCTCGGCGCCGAACATGTTCTCGTACCAGCGGGCGGTAGCTTCGGCATCCGGGCTGCGCAAATGGATGTGGTCGTAGGTGAAGGCGGTCATGCGTTTCTCCCTTAGATCGGCCGGCTCGCAACTCTAGGTCCGAGCCGGTGCCCAAGCCAGCCCCATCACGCGCCGCGGATCGGCGGCCATACCATTAGCGGGCTATCGGCTGAGAAGCGAAATTCCTATAACAGCGCCCGGTAGCCGCCGGAAGGCGTGGTCGAGCGCGCCGCAAAAGGAGAAAGATGGATGCGCTGGATTGTTTCTCTTTGCTTTGGGAGCGATGCCTGCCGCCAGCACATCGGCCGTGGCCGCAAGCCGGTGCGAGCGGCTGGTCGGGCTGCTCGGCCACCAAATCGTCGACCCCACCACCAACAATCCCGGAACGACACCGCCCGACAATTCCCTGGCGGGTCCGCTTCGCCTTCACCCCGCTGCGCCCCGGACTCCCCAGCTCATACGCCGATCACGAAATTAGTACCGGGTATTCAGCTCGATAGACGCATTGCCGCCGGAATTATGGACGCGTTGCTGCCGATCAACTTGAACGCGCGCGCCTATGAGCGTGCCGTCGCTGCTGCTCTCTCCGACCGCGATCAAATGCCGCATCAGCGGCCCATATATCGCCTCTACGAGGTGCAGAACGGCAACTACATCGAGACCTACCAGGACACCTTTCCGCGGCTTGAGCTGGTCCAGCCGCATGCACAGCGCGCCTTTCACCTGCTAACGGAAGCGGTCCAGGCACGGCTCCGCCCTGCCGCCGGACCAGTACATCCCGCGTGGCGGCTCGATCGCAGCCACGCCCACTCAGCCCGGGCATTGCCCCGAGCTCTTCGTCGGACCGTGAGCGGCGGGTGGTGACGTCCCGCCACCACCCGACAAGCGTCGAAGGCGGCTCCTCCTGGGTGGCGGCGTCGATCACGCTCGCCATCCTTTCATTTTCCTACGGCGCACCGCTGATCGTCGTCGTCGGGCTGAAGCCGATCGCGGCTTCCCTCGACACCGACCGTTCGGTCGTTGCCTTGGCTGCATCGCTGGTCTGGCTCGGCACCGGCCTCGGCGGCATCCTCATGGGGCGGATCGCCGATCGGATCGGGATGCGGCGGGTCGCGATCTTCGGAGCCGCGATGACGGCGCTGGGACTGGCGGTTTCGGCCATCGGGCAGACCTGGGCGCTGGTGCTGGGCAGCGCCGTTCTGATCGGCTTTCTGGGCAACAGCGCACATTTCCCACCGCTCGTGACCTATATCAGCCGCTGGTTCGACCGGCGGCGCGGAACGGCGGTCGCGCTGATCTCCTCGGGGCAGTATATCGCTGGTGTAGTCTGGCCGACGGTATTCGAGCGCGGCATGGACGTATTCGGGTGGCAGGCGACAATGGTGGGGTTCGCCGTCGTCATGGCTGCGGCGATCGTCCCGTTGGCGCTCTTGTTGCGCCCGCCCCCGCCACCGGTCCGGACGGAAGGCCCGGCGAGCCATCTGCGGCGCCGAACTCAAGCCCTCCAATTGCAACCAAATCTGGTCCAGGTGCTGCTCTGCGCAGCATCGTTTCTGTGCTGCGTGCCGATGGCAATGCCCGCGGGGCATCTTGTGGCGTTCTGCAGTGATCTCGGGATCCCCGCGGCGCGCGGGGCGGCAATGCTGTCGGTGCTGCTCGGTTGCGCCTTTGTCAGCCGGATGTTCTGGGGGTGGCTGACCGATCGCATCGGCGGGCTTGGCGCGGTGTTTGCCGGGTCGGCCTGTCAGGCGCTGGCGATCGCGGCATTCACGATGACCCGAGACGAGGCAGGTTTGTTTGCCGTCTCGGCCGCCTACGGCCTGGGGTTCAGCGGCATCATCCCGGCCTATGTCGTGGCGATTCGCGAACTCTTCCCGTCAGCCGAGGCGTCCTGGCGGGTGCCGACTTTGTTGTTCACCGGCATGTCCGGCATGGCCTTCGGCGGCTGGTTCGCCGGCGCGCTCTACGATCATTTCGGCTTCTACGCGCCGGCCTTCGCCGCCGGCGCGCTCTTCAATCTCGCCAACCTCCTCGTGATCGGATTCCTCGTCGCGCGCCAGGCGCGTCAACCCCGCGTACCGGCGGTCTCGCACGCTTAGTGGGAACGGAATGTCATGACAGATCTGACCGGTGGCGTACGGTTCCACCTGCGGGGAAAGCCCAGCGCGGGCAGGCGGCGCGCCTGTGCAATCGCCGCAGCACTAGCGGTCTCGGTCACCGGCGGAACGGTGAACGCCGCCGCCACCCTAGACCGCGCGCCGTACGGCACCGCGCAAGGAGGGCAGGCGGTCGAGATCTTCACGATGACCAACGACCACGGCCTGCGCGTGCGTTTCCTCAGCTTGGGGGGCGTGATCACCGAAATCGACGTGCCCGATCGTGCCGGCCGGCCCGAAAACATCGTGCTCGGCCTCAACAATTTACGGGAATACGAGACGCTCCCCGGCCATTTCGGCGCGATCACCGGCCGCTACGCCAACCGTATTGGCGGTGCGCAGTTCACCCTGGGCGGCCAGACCTACCATCTGATCGCCAACAATGGCCCTAATACGCTGCATGGCGGCCCCAACGCGCTCGACCGTCAGGTCTGGACAGTAACGCCGCTGACGGTACCGGGCGGGGTCGCAGCGACGCTCAGCTATGTCAGCCCGGATGGCGATCAGAACTTTCCGGGCACACTTACGACGCACGTCACTTATACGCTGACCAACGACGATGTACTGCAGATCGCCTACGTCGCGAGCACCGACAAGGATACGGTGGTCAACTTCACCAATCACTCCTATTTCAACTTGGCCGGCAACGGGTCAGGTTCGGTTGCCGATCAGACATTACTGGTGAACGCCGAGCGCTACACCCCGACCGGACCCGATCAGATCCCCACCGGCGAGATCGCGCCGGTCGACGGCACGCCGCTCGATTTCCGGCAGATGATGCCGATCGGCGCCCGGCTGCACAGCGCGTTCCGGCAGATGGTCTATGCGCACGGCTATGACCACAATTTCGTGCTGAACAAAGGCGCCGGGGACGGCGTGGCGTTTGCCGCGCGCGCCTATGACCCGCGCACCGGCCGCGTGATCGATTGTTTCACCACCGAGCCGGGGGTGCAGGTCTATACCAGCAACGGCATGAACGGCTCGGTGGTCGGGTCGTCAGGCACGACCTATCGCCAGACCGAGGGCTTCACGCTCGAGACACAGCATTTCCCGGACAGCCCCAACAAGCCGAATTTTCCGACGACGGAACTGAAGCCGGGACAGGATTTTCGTTCCACGACAATATTCCGCTTCGCGACCGACGTGCCCCTGCCGCCGCTCCCGCGGTGAGGGCGGGCGTCAAACGGCGGTCTTGACGAGCTTGTGGATGACGCGCAGACGCTTGGGCGGCGGCTCTTTCGAGAAGCGCGGCCACGTGCGGCCCGACAATTCGCCGACGTAGATGTTGCCGTGCCCGTCGACGGCGATGCCGTGCGGCGAGGTGAACTGGCCGGGCGCGAGTCCGGTATGCATTTTGCCGAGCCGCGCCAGCACCTTGCCTTTCGACGTATGGATGCTGACGCGCGGGCCGATATTGGGCCAATCCTTGTTGATCTCGCCGGATGGGCCGCCTTCGCCAATGTAGAAAAGCGGGTCGCGGCCGGTGGCCATGCACATCCCGTTCGGCCGGTGCAGATTGTTCCACTGAGCTTCGAACTTGCCGTTGCCGTCGAACACTTGCACCCGGTGGTTCTCCCGGTCGGCGACGTAGACCCAGCCGTCGCGATCGCAACAGATGTTGTGGGGAATGTTGAACTGGCCGGGATCGGTACCGGGCTCGCCCCATGACATCAGGAGCTTGCCCTCCGCAGTGTATTTATGGATGCGGGCATTGCCGTAGCCGTCCGAAACGTAGAGGTCGCCCTGCGGCGACAAGGCGGTGTGCGTACAGCGGTGGAACGGCTCGCCGCTCATGAAAGGTTTGGGCTCGCCGGGGATGCCGAGGGTCATCAACACTTTGCCGTCGAGTGTGCATTTGCGCACCGTGTGGTCGCCGTCATCGGTCAAAAAGATCGTGTCGTCCGGGCCCATATGGACGCCGTGCGGCCGGCTGAAGATCCCTTCGCCCCAGATGCGCAGAAGATTGCCTTCGGCATCGAATACCGCAACCGGATGCTCGCCACGGTTGAAGGCGTAAACCCGGTTCTGCCGATCGACCCCGACCGCCGCGCAGTCACCGAGCGTGATTTCCCCCGGCACCTTGGCCCAATTCTCGTTGACCTCGAACGTGTATTCGCCACTTCCGAGCTGAACTGCCATGCGTCCTCTCCCTCGCGCCGTGGTGCAGGCCGACGCCTATCATAGGCACGGAAACGCAGATCAGGCGAGCGCTGGGCGCGCCTCATTATTTATAGCGCTGATAGTCAGTCGTGCGTACGATGTTCCGATCCACGTCTCTTTGCGGAGCGAGCAAGAGGAACGCGCCATGCCAGAAAAGCTGATTTCCGGCGACAACCACATCGACCTGACCTATCTGCCGCCCGATCTGTGGTCGTCGGCAGGCGCCCGAACAAATGGAAATTGCTCGCGCCCCGCGTCGAGGAGATGGATGACGGGCTTCACTGGTTCGTCGACGCCCAGGACAGGGGGATGTGGAACGGGATCGGCCCCGGATTTCTTCCGTACCAGAAAGGAATGTTCGGCCATATCGACGAGATGAAGGATCTCGGTTTCGAATGGAATTCCCGACCCGGCGCCAAGCCGCGGCCGACCACCCCGGAATTGCGCCTCGCCGATCTCGACCGCGACGGGCTCTCTGCCGAAATCATCTATGGCTGCCTGATGATCAACGATCTGATCTCGGAGGCGCCGCTGCGCGCCTGGGCTGACAAGACCTACAACGACTGGGTGGCCGATTTTGCCAAGCGGTCCGACCCGAACCGAGTCTTCCCGCTCGCCATCGTACCCAACACCGACCCGGTCGAGGCCGCCGCGGAGGTCCGGCGCTGCGCCAAGATGGGTCTGCGCGGCGGCGACCTCGCCTTCAAGCGGATGACGCCGCCGCTCTATACCCACGAGTGGTATCCCCTGTGGGAAGCGGCGGCCGAGTGCCGGTTCCCGATCTCGTTCCACTCGACCGGCTTCAAGGCGTTGCGCGCGCCCGATACGCCGGAGATGGAAAAGCAATATTTCACCCAGTGGCGGCTGGTGCGCTCGGCCTTGTTCCAGCTCGACACGATGGAAGTGCTGGTCTCGCTGTTGGCTTCGGGCGCCTGCGAGAAATACCCCGACTTCAACTTCGTGCTCGGCGAGTCGGGGGTGACTTGGCTGCCCTATGTCTTCGACCGCCTCGACACCGAGTATGCGGACCGCGCGAGAAGCCTCAATTTCAAGCTCAAGCCGAGCGACTATTTCCGCCGCCAGGGCTACGTCACCTATCAGCAGGACCAGTATCTCGATCCGATCATCCCGCTGATCGGCGAGGACAACATCATCTGGGGCGCCGACTACCCGCACCCCGACTGCATCTGGCCGGACTCGCAGCGCGTGCTCGACAAGAACCTCGCCGCGATCTCGCCGAGCGTGCGCCGCAAAATCACCAGCGAGAACGTGACCCGCCTCTACCACCTCAACTGACGAGAGGCGGCTACCGCCGCTCCTCATGCCCGCGAAAGCGGGTATCCAAGGTGGGCAGAGCCGTACCGGTGGCCCTGGGCCCCCGCTTGCGCGGGGGTGACGATAATGCATGGGCGGAACCGGACGGGCAGACTATTGGCCACGACCATCGGAGCGTCAGAGACAGTGACGGAAAAGCTCGGTTGCGAGCGCCCCGGCTCCGAAAAGTATTTCACTCGTGGCCCATGCCCGCCCATTGCCGTCGAGATGAGAATGGTGGCCCGGCACACCCGTCTGCGCCGGCGTAAGGTTTGCCTCTCGACAACATCTTCGTCGGCAAGTTCTTCCGCCAATAACGTGGCGGCAGGGATTTGAAGAATATCGTCGGTCCTGATGCTGCAATATTTAGAGCCCGACCCAAAAGCCTGCGTCGCCTGGTCATCGACAGCCACTGACTGCTTTCGAAACCCACAACGGCCGCTAAAGCCTTCGACGCGGGAACCGCTCTCTATGCCCCATTCCAGCCATTCGCAAGCGCTCCCCGATTTGAAGCCACGCCCTAGCGGCACCGACTAGTCCCGTGCCTCCCCAACAGGCTGAACTGCGGAGACTGCTTCGCCGACGCCCCGGCGCGCCCGGGCCTAGTGTGTGGCGCCGCCGGAAGCGGCGCCTCTTCTGAGCAACGTGACCGGGACAATGGCAGCGATAAGGACGACGCCGAGCAAGGCAAAGCAGTCGGCGTAACCCATGATCGTTGCCTGGGCGCGGATAATGGCGCCGACGGCGATCACGGCGCGGTGCAGCGCCCCGGCGGGGTCGGGGAACCCGTGCGCCATGAAATATTGCTGCAAATCCCAGAGCCGATCGCGCGTTGCCGGCTGCAGCAGCGACACATGCCCGTCGATGATGAAAGAGTGGAACTGCTCGCGCTTGGTAAAAAACGTTTCGATCGCGGCGGTGCCGATCGCGCCGCCGAGGTTGCGCATCATGTTGAAGAGGCCCGAGACGGCGCCGGCCTCCGCCGGCGTGATCCCGACCATGGCGATCGCGGAGATCGGGGTCATGATGATCGCTTGGGCTAGCGCCCTCACGACATTGGGCCAGAACAGCTGCGGCGCCGCGTAGTCCAGGTCGAGTTCGACATTCATGAAGCAGCTGGCCGCGAATATGAAGAGGCCGGTGCCGACGAGGATGCGGGCGTCGATGCGCTTCATCAACAGCGGCACGAGCGGGATCACCAACAGTTGGGGTAGTCCGGTCCACGCCACGACCTCGCCGCACTGCTCGGCATCGAAGCCCTGTGTCACGGCGAGATATTGAGGCAGCAGGTAGGACGACCCGTAGAGGGCAAAGCCGAGCAGAAAATTTCCCAAGGTGCCGAGGCCGCAATTGCGGCGGCCGAGCAGCCGGAAGTTGACTAGCGGCGCCGGCGAGAGGAACTCGAGCACGACGAAGACGCAGAGTGCTGTCGCCGCGACCAGGCTCAATTTGACGATGAAGGGCGAACCGAGCCAGTCATAGACGTTGCCGTCGTCAAGCACGGTCTGAAACGCGGCAAGGCCGACAGCCATCAACGCGATGCCGCGCCAGTCGCCGTCGCGCAACAGCCCGAGCTGCATCGGCGCCTTTGGCAAGCCGTACCAGAGCGCGCCTGCTGCGCCCTCTGCACAGTGCCGTAGCCGATCTTCGCAAGATCTGGTGTAGCGCTGGAAATCTTGCTGCGAAAAGGTCAGCGCCGCCTGATCCGAAGCGACGAGTTCACCGGCCTGCTCGACCGTCAATTTCTGCTGGGCGATCTGCTGGTTGAGCGTGTCGACGCTGGCCTGTGCCGCCACGACATTGGCGCGCGCCTGCGCGAGCGCGGTCTGGTAATCCCGCGGATCAATGCGTGCCAGCACCTCGCCGGCCTTGACCCTCTGATTGTCGTCGACCGGCACCTCGGAGATATAGCCCGAGATGTGGGGACTGATCAGGACCGAATGCGCCTGCACATAAGCGTCGTCGGTCGACACCAGAAAACGGCCGGTATTCCACCAGTAGTCGACATAGAGGGCTACAACGATCAGCAACAAACCCACGGCGAAGGCAATTAGCAGCCGCCTCAATGACCACACGTGATGACGAGTCTTCGGTTGGGATTCCGTCGATGGTGTCGACAGATCCTACGAACCGCGAAACATCCATTGTGCAGCCCTCATATCAGTCATGCATAGAATATCCATGACAACTATCGGGACGCGACAAACCCGATTATCCTCCGGCGCGCTACCGCGCTACATCCCGTCGCGGATCGTCGCGAGGAGACCGGCGACTTGTCCGCCGTTGCGCTGAATGATCGCCAAAACCTCTGAGCGCTGGGTCAAGGCCATGCTGACGCCATCGACAACGACATCGCTGACCTTGTAGCGGCCGTCTCGTAGGCTGAGCTGCCAGTCGACGTTCGATCGGCGCTTCCTGGGGGCGAATGATCCGGCTCGTCACGATGATGCAGGCGGGATCGGTCCGGCTGCCCGTCACGCTGAAACTCTCGCCGCCATATTCGGACAACCGCTCACCAAAGAAGTGCAAAAGGTGATTTCGATCAGACTGCGGTACTCCTGTCGTTGCGGCTGGCTGGCGACCCGCCAGTACGTTCCGAGAACGAAACGGGATATGTCGGGAAGGTCGAAGTCCTGCCGAAGCATCTGACGGAAATAGGTCAGCTTCTGGGCCGGGGTCGCCGCGGAGCGGATCACCTCGAGCCCCTGATCGCCGAGAGTACCGATAAACCGAGCCGGGTTCTCGCTGGCTGCCGCGAAACTTGGCGCGGCACACACGAGAAGGGTCATTGCGAAGACCGCGTAAGAGCGTGGGCCTAAAGAGATGAGCGATTTCACTGCGCCATTTCAATAGGAGGGCTTGTTTCTGTGAACGGGATGCCTCGCTGTCCGCGACGTAGTCGACTTCACGGCAAAAGGCACACAGCGCGTACATAGCCTCACGCCGCCGAGCCGGCAAAAGCCGCATTGCCGAGAAGAACGAGCTTCCAGCGGCACGCCGACGCAAAGCAATCGCGTCGTTCTTATGGCCCGGTAGGTCGGTGAAAGCGCTGGGACTGGGGCGTCCTGAAATCGGGGCCTCAAGATGTTCGATCTTGCTCATTTTGATCCTCTGCGGGAAAGCCGGGCGAAGCCCCAGCGGTCTCGTCGCGGATCACGGCAGCTTCACCCGCGCCGCCGCGGCGCTGCACGTGTCCCAGCCCGCGCTCTCCCAGCAGATCCGCGAGCTCGAGGAGCGGATGGGGTGCAGCTGCTCGATCGCAACGGCCGGACTGTGGGCGTCAGCCTTCGGTGACCGGCAGGCCGTGG
>CAVOWQ010000047.1:0-83527 GCA_963700195.1 uncultured Alphaproteobacteria bacterium | reverse complement strand
TCCTTGAGCGCACAAAGATGGCCGGTGGGTGACCGCCCGTAATGTAGAAGCGTTTGCGTCGTCACCCGTAGTTGCCCCTTTGCGGCGAAATTGTGTCACACAGCTATGTCAATGTGATGGCAAGCTTACCGTACGCATCCGGCGAGCGTCGCGGTTGGATTGGATCGTTCGGGCATTTGGCCAGCTCCGCCATGCTAGCCCGCCACGGGGTGTGGACTTCGTCCTTCTTGCCTGCATAGGCACCATAGTCAAGCACGCCGCCGACGTAGCGCATCACGATCGTCGCCTCCGGCACCGCCCACGCCAGCGCGATCGCATCGCCGAGTGGCGGAAGGTGGCACCAGGCATCGAGCGCCAGCCCGTGCGCGGCGAGCCGTGCCATCCCGGCGCGGATTTCGGCCCGGGCATACATATGGGACGCCGTGCCCAATCGGCTGTTGCCGATGGTCGGGTCGGCGTCTTAGCCGACCGAATAGCGCACCCCCGAAAGCCGGCCGACGCCGGCGCGGATCAGTGCCTCGAGCATCGGCTCAACCCGGTCGCCGAGCGCGAGATCGGCGTGACCGACGATGCTTTGCGCGACCTTGATCGGGCCGTAATCGCCACTTGCGCTCATCGCGGCAATGCCGGCGTCGAACTCGACCTCGCCGACTGGGCGCATCTCGACCGGCCCGTTGGCGCGATACATCGAGCGGCATTCCGCGAAGACGGTTGCGACGATGATCGGCAGCCCCGGTTCGAGGATCGGCTCATTCTCCTGTTTTGCGCGCCACGCATCGTCGGGCCCGCCGCTATGACCAAACCGGCCTGGCTGAATGGATTGCGCCATGGGGAGGTTCCTATTTCGCCGACATTGCCCGGATCTCCGGGTCCGCGATGGGCGGATCGCCTATGACTCTGTTCATCTCAGCATTCTTCTAATATGCATTTCCCGAACCCGACTATACATATTTTGACGGTCCGAAATCCGGTAAGGTCCCTCGGCGGACTTAAGCTATTTGCTTGTAAGCAAGTGAAAGAATAAACCCCCACTCCTTGAAACCAAAAGGTACCCAAAATGAAACACACTGCGCTGGGCTTCGCCATATATCGCACAGCGATGCTCGCCGTCATGGTAACACTTGGCACGTTCATGATCGCACAACCGAGTCATGCCGCCGCTTGCGCCAACGGGGTCTACCGAGCGGGATGCGTCGGTCCCAATGGGGCTGTGGGAGTTCGCAAGCCATATCCGCATTATTACGGTCATGGATATCACCATCAGGTTACCTGTGCGCACGGGCCTTACCGAGCGGGCTGCGTCGGACCCCATGGGGCTGCGGTCGTCCGCAGGCCATATTAGCGGGAACAACCAAGGGGCAGAGACGAGCAAGGAGTCGTAACTTCGCGCGAGTACCCGAAGCGGCGCTTGCCGCCTTCCGGAAACGGCGGATCGGCCTCGAAGTACGGGCTCGTCAAATCATAGAGCAGGACGTCGTAGCTGCGGTTGAACAGGTCACGCCACCGTCCCGCCAGGTGATCGAAGACCGCTTGTTTGTGCACCAGCAGCCGGTCGTGACAGCGATACAGCTGGTGGATTTCGGCCAGCCCGGCATCCTCGCCTAGCAGATCGGCCAGGGCACTGCCGCGGCCGGCGCAACTGCAACTGCAACTGCGACAGCTTGACGTGGACGATCGCGGCGTCCGCCAGCTCTCCTGCACAACGGTCTTCCGGAAACAGCGACAGCGTCCGCGGTTGCGGACGCCGTCCTCGAACACCTCGATGGACCGCCGCCACGCCGCCTCCTGCGTGTCGTTGATCTCGCCCAGGTACAGCACATGCCGCTGCACCACGCGCCCGCCGGCAATCCGCGTGTTCTCGACAACGCTCCAGTAGCGATGTTGCTTGCCATCCTTCCGGCGAACTTTGCAGCGCAAGAACATGATGGCCGCCAATTATCGGCACATTGGCGGCCGTGCGAATAGGCTTGGTCGGCACTACAGCCGATTTGCGACGTTTCGGCCCCCGGCGCTTCTTGCTGCTCAATGACTTGCCCAGCGAAAATCGCCGAACGGCGGGTCGAATTCGGCGAAGTTGGGCTAGTGTCCACTAAGCCGGTAGTGGACACTTGTTTTGCTTGATCTGACATCCGCTGATCATTGCGCCAATCGCAGCTCAGCAGCAGACGCTCCTCACCGAGCGCTTACCCTCAATCTCAAGACAGGATCCCTGTTTCCCGCTACTCCCCAAAACTCCTCCTCCCGCCATCAATTACCGCGAGAGCGGTTTAGTTCCTCGGCGCGAAGCCGCCGATCGTGCGCTACGAACGCCAACGGCCCGGCGAGCTGATCCATCTCGACAGCAAGAAGCTCGGACGGATCGCCGGGATCGGGCACCGCTTTAAGGGTCGCGCTGCGGGCACGGTCAATCGCCATCACGGCATTGGCTGGGAAGCCGTGCACGTGTGCATCGATGACGCGACCCGGCTGGGTTATAGCGAGATCCTCGCGAACGAGCGCCAGGACAGCGCGATCGGCTTTCTCGAGCGCGCGCTCGGCTGGTTTGCGGGTCAGGGCGTGACCGTCGAACGGGTCATGACCGACAACGGTTCGGCCTATCTCAGCAAGGCTTTCCGGGCGGCGCTGACGGCCGCCGGGCTCAAACACAAACGCACCCGGCGGTATACGCCACGCACCAATGGCAAGGCCGAGCGGTTTATCCAAACCAGTTTGCGCGAGTGGGCCTATGCCCGGCCCTCTGCGACCTCGCACGAGCGCAACGCCGCCTTGGCGCCCTGGCTCGAGCCTTACAATACCAAGCGGCCACACGCCGCCCTGGCCCACCATCCGCCAACGGCTCGGCTGCACCAAATCCAGTTGCTTTGTTCGACCAAAGGGACCGTTGCTTCGTCCCGACCTGCTTTCCCCAATGACGGCAGCGGCGGGCCGGGGCAAGGATCGCCGCAGGCGACCGGCGGCAGCCGGCGCGCAGCGTCCTTGCGGCGGCCTGCCGCTGCCGTCACACTCGCTCAAGGAGGGTCCCTTGCCTGATCAACTGAACAACCTTCCTGGAAACGACAGCTAGGTGTCCGGATACATGCGGACCTTGATTGCCTCTAGTTGTGCAATCACGGCTGGGTCGACGATTCTCGCGAACCGCGGCACCTTTTGTCCCTTCCATTCGGCAGGTTCAAAAAACATGTGCAGGGGGCGCAAGTCAAAAAGCCCGCCGTTCCGGTAGGCATATGCCCCCTCGTACAACGGCCGGTATACTTGCATGAACGCATCTTCTGTTCGGCAATTATCTTCAGTGTGGTGGCCGGCTCCATAAATATAGTAAGCATAGTTGTTTAGCGGCCCGTTCGGGTCATGTTTGAAATGGTAGTAATACCCGGGTTCGGGTAATCTTTTAGGGGGTGGTACGTCGTACGTCATTTGTCGTTCCCGGCTGTGCGTTGAAAGCTATCAGGCCAGTCGAGTCACGCGAGTGGTTGATACTCGGGTTTGTAGAGGTGCCGCCGAATGAATGTCTCGATATCGGCCGGACGATCCACGCGGGCGAGGCCCGCATCAAAGACGAGCTTGGCTACGCGCGCAGCGCTCTGAATCTCGACCTCCAGGATGTTGGACTGCGGCGGGAAGAGCATCCCGAGCTTCAACTGTTCTGCGGTCACCTGGTCCGCCACGGCGTGTGCGGCCTCGATGAACATGTCATCGGTCACGCGCTTGGCGTTGGTGGCGTAGATCGCCATCCCGACGGCGGGAAAGATGTACAGGTTGTTGGCCTGAGACGGCAGGAACGTCTCGCCGCTTAGGTGAACCGGCGGGAATTGCACGCCGCCGGCATAGACCGCCTTGCCGCCGGACCAGGCATAGGCCTCTTCGGGCAGGCATTCGTGTTTCTCGATCGGGTTGGACAGGGCAAAGATGATGGGCCGCTCATTGAGACGCGACATCGCCTCGACGACCTCCCGCGAGAACAGTTTGCCGACGGTGCTGACGCCGATCAGCGCCGTCGGCTTGAAATCCTCGACGGCGGCAACGATCTGCGGACACTCGCTTGCCAGATCGAGATGGTCAAAGGGTTTGCTGGGCGGCAGGTTGTGTGCGTAAGGAAGCTTGTGCACAGCAAGGCCGGGGCGCCCCGCAACCACCAGTCCTTGGGTATCGAACATCCGGATCCGTTGCCGGGCTGCCTCGGGCGCGACGCCCTGCTGAGCCTGCGCGGAGACCATCAGGTCGGCGAGGCCGATGGCGGCGGAGCCGGCGCCGAGAAAGAGGACCCGCTGCTCCCTGAGCTGGCCGCCGGTGATCTTCATGGCGTTGATCAGCCCGGCGAGGACAACGCCCGCCGTACCCTGGATGTCGTCATTATAGCAGCAGACCTTGTCGCGGTAGCGGGCGAGGAGGGCGATTGCGTCAGCTCCGGTCCAGTCCTCGAAGTGGATGCAGCAATTCGGGAAGACCTGCTGAACCGCATCCACGAACTCGTCGACGAAGGGGTATAGCTCCTCAGCCGAAGGGCGATGCTGCCGCAGGCCGACATAGAGTGGATCGCGGAGATAGGTCTCGTTGTTGGTGCCGGCATCCAAGTACATCGGCAATAGGCCTGCGGGCGGCACGCCTGCCGCCGCGGTGTAAAGCTGAAGCTTGCCGATCGGGATCGCCATGCCGTTGGCGCCCAGATCGCCGAGGCCAAGAATACGGCCGGCATTGGTTACGCAGATGAACCGCACGTCTTTGACCGGCCAGTTGCGCAATACCTCCTTGACGTGCCCCTTGTGACTGATCGACAGGTACATCCCGTGCGGGCGGCGGAAGATGTGGTCGAACTTAAGCGAGGCCTCGCCGATCGTCGGGTCGTAGACGATCTCGAGGAAGCGGGCCGGGTCCGACATCAAGGTGCGATAGAAGAGCGTCTCGTTGGTCTCGAGCAAATTCATCAGGTGAATGAACCGATCGAGATCGGTGGCCTTCTCCTTGAGCTGCAGCAAGACCCGACTAAGCTGAGTCTCGATCAACTCGGTCACATCGGGAACCAGCCCGACCAGCCCCAGCGCCTGCCGCTCGGCCTCCGTAAAGCCAGTGGATTTGTTGATCTTGGGGTCGTGCAGAAGGTCGGTGCCTCGTTTGCGAGTGCCAGTATCGGAATCAGACATTGGTTTCTCCTCTCTAAGGTGACTTTGGTTCGAATCCCAAGCTTGATCCTGAGGCGACCCTTCCGGCTGTTTTCGCAATTGCCTGATATGGATCAGGCGATCGTGTCGACGACCCCGCCATCGACTCGCAGCGCGGCGCCGGTCGTCGCCGAGGCCTGAGGCGACACCGCGTAGATCACCATGTTCGCCACCTCTGCGGTTGTGGCCGGCCGCCGGATGATGGAGGACGGCCTGTTCGCCTTGACGAACGCCACGGCTGCCTGCTCGATCGACTGTCCGGCCTCTTGAGCCGCCCGTTCCAGCATCCTCTCGACGCCTTCCGACAGAGTCGGACCGGGAAGCACCGAATTTACCGTCACCCCGGTTCCGGCTGCGCGCTTGGCGAGCCCTCGCGCGATTGCCAGCACCGCTGTCTTGGTGAAGCCGTAATGGATCATGTCCGGCGGAATGTTCAGCCCCGATTCCGACGACAGAAACACGATGCGCCCCCAGTTGCGCTCCAGCATCGCGGGCATATAGGCACGCGACAGGCGTACGCCCGACATGACATTGACCTCGAAGAACCGCGTCCACTCGCTATCGGGAATTTCGAAGAAGTCCAGCGGGCCATAGATGCCGACATTGTTGACGAGGATTTCGCATGCCGGTTCGGCCTTCACGAGGGCATCGCAACCGGCCGCGGCAGCGAGGTCGGCGGCGACTCCGTGCAACTCGGCGCCGGGGACGGCCGCCCTCATGCCCGCGACAGCGCGATCGACGGCTTCCTGGGTAAGCCCGTTGACGACGACCCTCGCGCCGCAATCTGCAAGGCCGCGGGCGATGGCAAAGCCGATACCGTCAGTTGAACCGGTGACGATCGCTGTTTTGCCCGAAAGATCGATCTTCATAGAAGGGCTACCTTATTTAGGTGACTTTAATTTTCTCCGAAATGTCCCGTTCGGGAATGCATCGCAGCTTTCAGCTATTTGTGTTCCCCGCTACATAGGGCTTGACCATTTTCGCTGGATCGACGACGCGGTCGAACAGCTCCTCCGTTACGAAGCCGAGCTTCAACGCGGCCGCCTTCAAGCGTCAGGTCGTTGTCCATCGCGTAGTGCGCAATTTTTGATGCTTTGTCGTAGCCAATGACCGGCGAGAGCGCCGTCACGAGCATCAGGGAGCGGTCGACATACTCCTTGATCTTCTTCAGGTTCGGCTTGGTTCCCTCGATCAGGAACTTGCGGAAGTTCGTGCACCCGTCGCTCAGATCGTGATCGAGTGCGTAATGTTGAAGATCATCAGCGGCTTGTAGACGTTCATCTCCAGATAGCCGCCGGCGCCGCCAAAGCCGACCGCCACGTCGTTGGCCATCACCTGCACGGCGATCATGGTCAGCGCCTCGGCCTGGGTCGGGTTCACCTTGCCCGGCATGATCGAGGAGCCGGGCTCGTTCTCCGGGATCTCCAATTCCGCAAAGCCGGCGCGCGGGCCGCAGGACATCAGGCGGATGTCATTGGCGATCTTGTAGAGCGATACCGCCAATGTGCGGAATGTTCCGGACAGCTGCACCAGCGCATCATGCGCTCCTTGCACAGTGAACTTGTTCGGCGCGCTGACGAACGGCAACCCGGTGAGCTTCGCGATCTCCGCCGCCGCCGCTTCGGCAAAGCCGGGGGCCGCATTGATGCCGGTGCCCACCGCGGTGCCGCCGAGCGCCAGCCGATACACGCCCTTCAGCGCATCCTCGATCCGCTCGATATTGTCGCTGAGCATTCCGGCGTAGCCGGACCATTCCTGCCCCAACGTGATCGGCGTCGCATCCTGCATGTGGGTGCGGCCGATCTTTACGATGTCCTTCCATTCCTCGGCCTTCGCCGCGATGGCGTCGCGCAGGCCAGTGACGGCCGGCAGCAGCCGCCCCGTCACGTTCACCGCGGCGGCAATGTACATCGCCGAGGGGAACGTGTCGTTCGACGATTGCGACATGTTCACATGGTCGTTGGGGTGCACCGGCGCCTTGCTGCCCAGCGGGGTACCCGCGAGTTGGCAGCAGCGGTTGGACACGACCTCGTTGACGTTCATATTGAACTGCGTGCCGCTGCCGGTCATCCACACATGCAGCGGAAACATGTCGTGGTGCTGCCCGGCCAGGATCTCGTCGCAGGCCTGCACGATCAGCCGGTGGACCGAGTCGTCGAGCCGCCCACCTGCGTGGTTGGCATTGGCCGCCGCCTTCTTCAAGGTTGCGTAGGCGGTGATCATCTCCCGCGGGATCAGGTCCTGGCCAATGCTGAAATGCTCCAGCGAGCGCTGCGTCTGCGCTCCCCACAGCTTGTCGGCGGGCACCTCCACCACGCCCATGCTGTCGGTTTCTCTGCGAACTTCGGTCATAGAGCCGCTCTCCCAAGAGTTCCTTGCGGTTTAGTGGGTTGGGTTGCCGGCTGCCCGCGCGACCGGCAGGACCGAGAGCGAGCGCACGCCTTGAGCGCCATGGATCAGCACGCCTTCGATGTCCGCGGTTGCGGAGGGGCCGGTGTGAAAAGAGGCATAGTGCCTGTCACGGAATTCGGGCCGGCGGTAGGCGTGGTGCAGATTGACGACGATGTCGGCCGGGTCGAGCAGTACGATCAGGTGTTGCGCGAGATAGGCGACCGCATTGACGTGCAGATCCGCGTCGCTCAGCAGCACCGACCCGGTCTCGGCGACGGCGAAGGAGGCGCGGACGATCGCGAAATCGACATCCGCCAGATCCTGCGGCGCGCCAATGCCGGCGATGTCGCGGTTGCCCGCGATCTCCGGCACCGTCGAGCACACGATTTTGGCGTCCGCGATCTTCGCGCGGACCGGCGCCAGCATATCGCCCGAAGCCGGCGGGTCGAGAAACACCCCTCCCATGCGCTGCAGACTGTCTTTGAACGCGCGAGGAGCGATGCCGGCGGGTTGTCGTCGAACAACGGAACATCGGGAAGCGGCCGATCCACTCGCGGCAGGTTTGCCCGGATCGACGCCAGGATATCGTCGCGGCTGCTCATGGTTTCCCTCCGCGATTGGCCTGATACCAGCTGTGGAAGGTCTGTTT
This sequence comes from uncultured Alphaproteobacteria bacterium, assembly GCA_963700195.1. Taxonomy (GTDB): domain Bacteria; phylum Pseudomonadota; class Alphaproteobacteria; order ATCC43930; family CGMCC-115725; genus AP-15. The sequence goes on along the minus strand of CAVOWQ010000047.1, from coordinate 75,331 downwards.
GGGCGGGTGCGGCACTTCGCGGTGCCTGCCCCAGGCATTGAGGCCGTTGTAGATGACGAAGCGCGGCAGATGCGCCAGCGCCACATCGGCGGCGGCGATCGCGGCGCGGTAGGCAGCGGGCCGCGACAGCAATTCGCCGGCGGCCTTCATCGCGGCCTTCTTGGCCAGCGGGGTCTCGTGCCGCTCGACGAGCACGCGTCGCCACGCGTAGATCTGCTCGTGGATATTGATCTTGACCGGGCAGACATTGGTGCAGCTGCCGTTCAATGTCGAAGCGAAGGGCAGGTTGCTGTATTTGCGCTGGTTGAAGGTCGGGTCGATGATCAGGCCGATCGGGCCGGAGTAGGTGGCGCCGTAGCTGAGGCCGCCGCTGCGCCGATAGACCGGGCAGGTGTTCATGCAGGCGCCGCAGCGGATGCATTTGAGCGACGTCCAGAACTCCTCCAGGCCCAGTCGCTCTGAGCGGCCATTGTCGACCAGCACGACATGCATCTCGCCGCCCTCCCGCGGCCCGCGGAAATGCGAAGTGTATTGCGTGACCGGTGAGCCGAGGGCGCTGCGCGACAGCAGGCGGACGAACACCGCCAAGTGCTCGAGGCGCGGGATGATCTTCTCGATGCCGATCGAGGCGATGTGCAATTTCGGCACATTGGCCGACAGATCGGCATTGCCCTCGTTGGTGCAGACGACAAAGGTGCCGGTCTCGGCGACCGCGAAATTGCAGCCGGTCATGCCGGCATCGGCCTTAAGGATCAGCGGGCGCGTCGCCTCGCGCTGTGCTTCCGCCAGATAATGGACGTCACTGTTTGCGGGATCGGTGCCGATCGTCTTGGCGAATACCTCCGCCACATCGGTCCGCAGCTTGTGCACCGCCGGCACGACGACGTGGCTCGGGTCTTCATTGTCGAGCTGCTGGATGCGCTCCCCGAGATCGGTTTCGATGACCTCGATCCCAACCGACGCCATGAAAGGCCGGAAGCCGCATTCCTCGGTCAGCATCGACTTGCTCTTGATCAGCGACTTGGCGCCGTGGTCGTTGAGGATGCCGCGGACAATTTGATTGTGTTCCGCGGCGTCGCGCGCCCAATGCACGTGAACGCCGCGCGAGCGCGCGTTATCCTCGAACTGCTCCAGATACTGGTCGAGATGGGTGAGCGTGTGCTCCTTGATCGCAGAGGCGAGCGAGCGCAGCTCCTCCCATTCGGCAATGCCGTGCATCTCGCGGTCGCGCTTCTGCCGCAGATCCCATAGCCGCTCGTCGTGCATCTTCTCGTGCTCGGGTGCGGCGATGAAGCGTGCGGCGGCTTCCGCCTGGTCGACTGGCCGATTGCCGTGGATTTTGGCGCCGCGCGGCTGTGGCTCGGGCCGTGACCGCAGCGGCTTCGAGGCTGCTTCGGCGTGATCGAGCATGCGGCCGTCGCGAACTATTGTATCGCCGCCGTCTGGAGCCAGCAGCTCAGGATGCAGCATCGCAGGAGGGGTGTTCATCGGCTCACTCCACGTCAGTAGAGTTCAGTTGGCGTCGCCGGATGCGACTCGGGCGACATTTAAGCGGCTTCCCTGTCGAGGCTGAGGCCGCCGGGGCCGAAAGCGATGACGTAGAGGAACCCGCCGATCATCACCAGGTTCTTGTAGAATTGGATCATGTTGGCCTGATCTCCGGCCGGCAGATGCACGCCAAAGGCCGTGCCCAGGCAGATAAGGGCAAGCAAAGCAGCGGCCCATCGGCTGTAGAAGCCCGCGAGCAGCGCCAGACCGCCGAGCAGATGGACCGGTATCGAGATCCAGACCGCGACATCGGGCGCGGGTACGTGAACGCTGCCGAAATACTGGGCCGTGCCGCTCGGATTGCGCAGCTGGACAATGCCGTCCCAGACGAACAGGCTCGACATCAGCAATCGAGCGAGAGGCAGTAGAAAGGCTTTGCTGCTCACTCGGTGGCTCCATTCAGGATCTGGGCGATATGGATGAACTTGATCGGCACGCCGATGCGCTCGGCGCAGCCCTGCTGATGCATCAGGCACGACGTGTCGGCCGAGACGATGTATTCGGCCCCCGCCCGCGCGTGGTCGCTGACCTTGTCGTAGCCCATCTTGGTCGAGACGACCTCCTCGAAGACCGAGAAGGTGCCGCCAAAGCCGCAACATTCGTCCGGTCGCGCCGGGGTGACGAATTCGATCTCCTCGACCTTCGAGAGCAGATCCATCGGCTTCGAAAAGAACGGCTCGTGCAATTCGGAGGGTGTCGCGTGCTTCAGCCGGCGCAGGGTGCCGCAGCTGTTGTGCAGCCCGACGCGATGCGGGAATCGGGCCCACGGAAACGCATCGACCTTCAGAATGTCGTGCAGGAATTCAACGATCTCGTAGGTGCGTGCCCGAACTTCCTTCACTTCGGCGGTCTGCTCGATCGCGTCGAAGTTGTCGCGCACGTGGTGGACGCAGCTGCCCGACGGCGCCACGACGTAATCGAAGCCGGAGAAATTGCGCACGAACAGCGCCTCGGTGTCGGCGCATTCGGCGTTGAACCCGCTATTGGCCATCGGCTGTCCGCAACAGGTCTGGTCGCGCGGATACACGACGTCGTGGCCGAGGCGCTCCAATAGCTCGAGGGTCGCAATGCCGACCTCCGGAAAGAAGGCATCGATGTAGCATGGAATAAACAGCCCGATGCGCATTCGTTACCTCATTCAGTGATGGTCAGTGGTTGGCCGGACCTGTATACTCTCTCGAAAGCCTGGGCGGCTACCCGATGGACGCAGTGCTTCCCGGCGTGATTGGAACTGAGACCCGGTGCATCACTGCGCCGCACCCAAGACTGCGGGCTTGGAACGCGGGGGCGGCGCCATGAACTCGGTGCCCACCGAATCGGTGATCGACTTCTCGCAGGATGCAATCGATCTCGGTCTTTGCGGCGGCATCGAGCGACCATCCGAATACCTCCTCGATCGGCTGCAGCTGGCCGGGATGACGCGCTCCCCACAATGCCGCAGTCGTGCCTTGGTCGAGGAGCCAGCGCACAGCCAAGTGGATGACCCGCTTGCCGTATTTATTCCTAGCGAATTGATCGAGACGGCGAACTGCAGTGAGATACTGCGAATAGCGCGGCGGTTGGAATTTCGGGTCGGTCAGGCGAAGATCGTCGCCGTCGAAATGCGCGTCTTTCTGCAGCTTGCCGGACAGCAGCCCGCGGCACAGCGCGCCATAGGTCAAGCTCGCAAGACCCGATTCCCGGCAATAGGGCAGGAGCTCTTTCTCGATCTCGCGCTCGAACAAATTATAGGGCGGTTGCACGACGTGCAGCTTGGCGTGGCGGCGAAACCGTTCCATCTGCGCAACCGAGAAATTACTCACGCCAATAGCGCGGATCTTCCCCTCGTCGAAGAGCGTCTGCATCGCTTCGGCGGTCTCTTCGATCGGCACGAGCGGGTCGGGCCAATGCACCTGATAAATATCGATGTAGTCGGTGCGCAGCCGGCGCAGTGAGTCGGTCGCCTCGCGTAGAACCCGGTCTCGGCTGGCGTTCCGAAAGACCTTCCCATCCTTCCACTCGAGCCCGGTTTTGGTGGCGATGACGACGCGTGAACGGAGGCTGCGGTCGGCAAGTGCGCGGCCGACGATTTCTTCGGAGCGGCCAAACCCGTAGGCCGGCGCGGTGTCGATCAGGTTGACGCCGCGCTCGATAGCGGCATGAATTGTCGCGACCGACTCGGCGTCATCTGTCCCACCCCACATCCAGCCGCCGATCGCCCAGGTTCCAAGGCCAACCCGCGATATCGCCAAGCTCGTGCCTGCAATAGTCGCCCGTTCTACATTGGTATTCGCTGTCATGACCATTTCTCCGATATGCACGCCGGCGCGCAGCTAGGCATAAGGACACAACACGACGCCGTATTGGACGTCGGTTATCAGAGCTTCCCCCTCTCTGGCTCTCGGTTTACGACGATGATCTCGCATGCGCAGCCGCGCGAGACCAGAGCCGCCAAGCACCTGGAACCGACTGCGCCCGCGCCGATTATCGGCTACTTTCATTTCACCGTTTTCCCGTGCGCCTAATTTGTTGCGCGGCCTGCGCCATTGCGAGTAAAGCGCGGTCAAGCTGGGTAAATGATCGTAAACCGCTTGTCGCAGGTGACTAGAGTTCTACGAGCGAATACGCCGGTCTGCCAATCCCATTACGAAAGCGAGTAGGGCGAGCCCCGTGGGCAGAGCCAAGGACCACAAGCCAGCAGCAGCTTCAAAGGCCGCGCCGCACACGCATCCAGCTGTAAAGCCGACAATCACCGGCAAAGTGTGCATCGCACGGGCGCGCGCCTGGGCGGCCTTGGCATGATCGCCGCCAACCAACGCCTCGCCAAGGTCCAGCATGAAATGAGTGACATTCGTCGTCATCACGGCAGTGGTTGGCGTGTTTGTCAGCGAAATCTGCACGAGCGCGTTCTGCACCGCCATCGCCGCGACCCCGCACATACCCGCGATGACCGCGAGTATTGCGTCAGCGTTGCGCCATGGACCCGCCACTATGCAAATCGAGAGGAATGCAGCAAGAAAGAACAGCTGAAGCAGCAGCAACGGCCGCAAGGTCGAAACCCCAGCTTGCTCCAGTCCCCCGGCGAGCAAGCGCGTCAGGAAGAGCACCACCATGAAGACCGGGACCGATAGAACGTAAGAAAATATCGTTGGGTCGCCGGCGACGACATGGGCGGCCAGAACGGCCAGATTGCCGGTGATGTGGGCAGTAAAAAGGCCGTTGAGGCCGAGAAAACCAATGACATCGGTGGATCCGGCAATCAGGCTCAAAACCAACGGGAGAGCCCGGCTGGCCATATCAGCTGCGGGTGATGCCGTACTCAGCAGACGCTGACTCGCCGGCGCCGCCCGCTGCTGGCGCTTCAATCAGGGAGCGGGGCGAGCCGCGCAGGCGGCGCAAGGTCGTGCCGAGGCGATCCATGTAGATGTAGACGACTGGCGTTGTAAACAACGTCAGCACCTGCGAGACCAACAGGCCGCCGACGATCGCATAGCCGAGCGGCTGGCGAATTTCCGAGCCGATGCCGGTGCCGAGCGCCAGCGGAACGCCGCCGAGCAGCGCGCACATCGTCGTCATCAGAATCGGGCGAAAGCGCAGACGGGCGGCCTCGTGGATCGCGTCTTCGGCGCTGAGCCCGCGCTCGCGTTCGCCGGCCAGCGCAAAGTCGACCAGCATGATGCCGTTCTTCTTGACGATGCCGATTAACAGAATGATCCCGATTATGCCGATCACGTCGAGCGGCATGCCGAACAGCATCAGAGTCAAGAGCGCCCCAAGCCCGGCTCCAGGCAAGGTCGAGATGATCGTAATCGGGTGGATCGTGCTCTCGTAGAGCATGCCGAGGATGATGTAGACGACGATCAGGGCGGCGAGGATCAGGATTGGCGTGCTGCTCAGCGAGCTCTGGAACGCCTGCGCGCTGCCCTGGAAACTGGTGGCGATCGAGGGCGGCAGCTGGAGCTCCTTCGTAGCTTGCTGGATCGCCGTCACTGCGGCGCCGATCGAAGTGCCAGGAGGCAGGTTGAAGCTCAGCGTGACCGACGCGAATTGGCCCTGGTGGTTGACCGCAATCGGCGCCACGGTCGAGGTGATCTTGGCGAACTCGCTAAGCGGCACTTCTTTGCCGCTGGACGAGGTCGCATAGATGCGGCTGAGTGCGTTGGGCCCGAGCTGGAAATCGGGCTGGACTTCGAGGATCACGAAATACTGGTTGAGCCGCGTATAGATGCGCGCGGCAACCCGCTGGCCAAACGCATCGTAGAGGATCGAATCAACGACCGAAGGGTTGATGCCCAGCTGCTGGGCGAGCTGGCGGTCGATCTCGGCTTTCAGGACCCTGCCGGTGCTCTGCTGGTCGCTCGCGACATCAGTCAGCTGCGGCAACGTTTTGAGCTTGTTGAAGAGGATCGGCGCCCAGTGGTCGAGCTCGTCAATGTCGACATCGACGAGCGTGTACTGGTACTGGGTCTTGGAAACCCGCGCGCCGATCGTAATGTCTTGCGCGGCCTGCATGTACAATGTGATGCCCCAGACCGGCTGCAGCGCCTTGTTCAAGCGCGCGATCACCTGGTCGACGCCAACCCTCTGGCTGATCGGTTTCAATGTGATGAACACACGCCCGTCATTTTCCGTCACGGTCGGCCCGCCGGGTCCGATATAGGCGTTGGCCGCGGCGACCGCAGGGTCCTTGGTCACTACCGCCAGAACCGCCCGCATGCGGTCTTGCATCGCCTGCGGCGAGATGTTTTCCGCGCCCTCGGCGATGCCCTGGATCAGGCCGGTGTCTTCCTGCGGGAAAAAGCTCTTGGGGATCTCCACAAACAGAACGAGGGTTAGGGCGACGCTCGAGAGCATCACGAGCAATGTAATAAAGCGGTGGCGCAGTGCGACGATCAGCCCGCGATCGTAAACCGCGGCCAGCCAATCAAAGAAGCGCTCGAGCGCACGCGAGATGAAACCGGGCTGTGTATCGCCCTCCGCCGTCAAGAGGCGGGAGCACATCATCGGGGTCAATGTCAGCGAGACAATGACGGAGACGAGGATCGCAACCGCGACGGTGACGGCGAACTCGCGGAACAACAGGCCGACAATGCCGCTCATCAGAAACAGTGGAATGAACACCGCCTGCAGCGAGATCGAGATCGAGATGATCGTAAAGCCGATCTCGCCCGCGCCTTGCAGAGCGGCCTGCATCGGCGTTTTTCCTTCCTCGATGTGCCGCACGATGTTCTCGATCATGACGATCGCATCGTCGACGACAAACCCGACAGCAATCGTCAGCGCCATCAGCGACAGATTGTCGAGGCTATAGCCGAGCACATACATGACGGCAAAAGTGCCGATCAAAGACATCGGCACAGATATCGCCGGGATCACAGTCGCCCAAAACTTGCGCAGGAAAAGGAGAATGACCCCGACGACCAGCCCTATCGTCAATAGCAAGGTGTGTTGAACATCGGCGACGCTGGCCCGGATCGTCTGAGTGCGGTCCGATACGATATGGATCTTGAGCGATGGCGGCAGTGAGGCTTCGAGCTGCGGCAGTGCCTTCTTGATGGCGTCGACAGTGGCGATGACATTGGCGCCCGACTGGCGCTGGACCGCTATGATGATGGCCGGCTCAGTGTTCATCCAGCCAGCCAGGTTCACATCTTGCGGGCCGACAATCGCGCGGCCGACATCGCGCACGCGTACCGGCCCGCTCACGCCGACGACACCGGGGTTGGGGTTGATGGTGGTGGAGCTGGTGAGCAAGTCGTTGGATCCCTGCGCCGTCGTGGCGAAGGTACCGCTGCGGTTGGCGAGGATATAGTTGTTGAACCCCTCGGCCGTCATCAACTGATCGTTGGTCTGCAGCGCGAAAGCCTGAGTGTTGCCATACAATGTGCCTTTCGGCTGGTCGACCGTGGCGGTGGAGAGCGCCGTGCGCACCGCTTCGAGGTCGAGCCCCTCGGCCGCCAGTTGCGCCGGGTTGACCTGCACACGGATCGCCGGGTTTTGCTCGCCGCCGATGCCGACGAGGCCAACTCCCGGCATTTGCGAAATCTTCTGCGCGAGGATGCTGTTGGCGTAATCGCTGACTGTCGTGAGCGGCAATGTCTCCGAGGTCAGCGCCAGCAACAGCACGGGCGTATCCGCCGGATTGGTCAGCCGATAGATCGGCGGGCTTGGCATCGGCGGCAGGAAGCCGGACGCCGCATTGATCGCCGCCTGCACGGCCTGCGCCGCCGTATCCACAGGGATGCTGCGAGCGAATTGCAATGTAATCTCGGAACTTTCGTTGCCGCTGCTCGAAGTCATTTGCGTCAGGCCGGGTATTTGGCCAAATTGCCGTTCGAGCGGCGTCGTGACGGTGCCGGCCACAGTCTGCGCATCGGCGCCTGGAAATTGCGCGGTGACCAGGACCGTCGGTGTGTCGATATTCGGCAAGGCCGCCACCGGCAACAGCTCGTAGCCGATCAGGCCGAGCAACAGGATCGCCGCCATCAGCAACGAGGTGGCGATCGGCCTGCGGATGAACGTCGCCGAGACGTTCATGGCAAGAGGCCCGCGCTTGCCGGCGTGGGGTTCGGCACCTCGGCCGGGTCGTTCGGATTGGCGAGCGTCACCACGGTACCCGGCGTCAACCGGTATTGGCCGCGCACGACAACGGTCTCTCCGGCGCTCAAGCCTTTGTCGATCAGCGCCTCGCCGTTGAGCGTCTCGCGCACCGAGACCGGCTGCATCGCCACCTTGTGATCCGAGTCGACGACAAAGACGAATTGCCCCTGCGGCCCCTGCTGGATGGCATCGAGCGGGACCGTCAGACCGTTGTCCTGCACTTGCGTTACGACCCGGACATTGACAAACATGCCGGGCCACAGCTTGCGATCCTTGTTGGGGAAGATCGCCTTGAGGGTAATCGTTCCGGAGGTGGTATTCACTTGGTTCTCGATCGCGGCGAGCGTACCGGTCTCGAGCTCGGTTTTGCCGTCCGCGCTCAATGCAATGACCTTGACCGGACCCTTTGCGAGAGCTTCCTGCACTTCCGGGATGGCGGTTGCACCGAGGGTAAACATCACGCTGATCGGCTGAACCTGGTTGATCACCACCAAGGCGTTCGGCTCGCTCGGAGAACCCCGTGTCGTGCTCGAATGAATGATGTTGCCGACATCGAGCAATCGAATTCCGGCCACTCCGTCGAACGGCGCCACCAGCTTCGTGTAGCCGAGCTCGGTCTTGGCGTATTCGATCGCCGCCTGATCGCCTTTGATAACGGCCTCTTCTTGAGCGATCTTTGCTCCCTGCGTGGCGACCTGCTGCGCAGGTGCAAATCCTTGTTTTTGCAGTGGGATATACCGGCCGAGATTGATCCGCCCATTTTCCAGATGGGCCTCGTCGCGGGCAAGATTGGCCTCCGCCTGGTCGAGCTGCGCCTGGTAGGTGCTCGGATCGAGCTGCGCCAGGAGCTCGCCTTTTCGGACATACTGGCCGTCTTTAAAGGCGATGGTGATGATCTGCTCGGTGACCAAGCTGCGGACGGTCGCCGAGTTCAGCGCCGCCACGTTGCCGATCCCGGTCAGCACAATCGGGAAGTTTTGTTGTTTGACCGTGGTAGCGATGACGGGTACAGGCGGCGGGCGCTCGGTCGTGACATGAGGACGGTGTGCGAAATGCTGCCAACCCAGGTAACCCGCAGCGACAATCATGATCATCAGCAGGCCGACGATCAACGGCGGGCGTCGCCCGCTTTTAACGGCGGGTTTATCGGAAGCAACCAATGGCGCGGCCATAGGATCTTAGCTCCTCATCGATTGCGGTCTAGCAGGGCGCCGCATGCCGTCGGCAACCACCGGTGGCTGAGGGCGCCGCCGCCGGTGCGGAAGGTTTTTATCGCCGCGGGCGGCGGAATAGCGGAATAGCGCAGAGGTGCGCCCCGCGCAAGCGGACGCCACGATAGCTGCAGTCCCGCGTCGCACCGCGATCTCCGGCTGTTTGGTCGTGCAGATTCGGGACACCTATGCCGGTATTGGGTTGAATCCAAGTAAGGTCCGGTAAAAATTAGTAAGGGATCTCGTATCTGCGAGCCTGGCTACCAGCTGCGCGTTTTACCACGATTTACTTGGATTCACTGGCACCCAACGGCCTTCGGTGTATGTAAGCGCCAACGGTGATATTTTGACCGGACTAGCAGAGTCGGTCCTGAGGTTGAACTGCGCGCGCCAGTCCATGTTTGGAGCCAATTTTCGGTGACTGACGAGCCGAGGCTGCTCAAGCGAGCGCGAGCGCGCGGCATTGACAATCGACCGCCAAGCGCCATATTAGAATGGTTCTAAGTAACGGACGCTTTAGGAGCCGAATATGGACGGAAATGATGTCGCAAACGCGGGCACGTGTCCGGTAATCCATGGTGCTCGCCCGAACCCGACTTTCAGGGCCAGGTCGAACCGGGACTGGTGGCCGAACCAGTTGAACCTTAAAATTCTGCAGCAGAACTCTCCCCTGTCCGATCCCATGGGCAAGGATTTCAACTACGCTGAGGAGTTCAAGAAGCTCGACTTCCAGGCGCTGAAGAAAGACCTCTATGCGCTGATGACCGACTCGCAGGATTGGTGGCCGGCCGACTTCGGACATTACGGGCCGCTCTTCATCCGGATGGCGTGGCACAGCGCGGGCACCTACCGCATCGGTGACGGCCGCGGTGGCGCGGGCTCGGGCACGCAACGCTTTGCGCCGCTCAACAGCTGGCCGGACAACGTGCTCCTCGACCGGGCGCGCAGGTTGCTGTGGCCGATCAAGCAGAAATACGGCAAGAAGATCTCCTGGGCCGACCTGATTATCCTCGCCGGCAACTGCGCGCTGGAGTCGATGGGCTTCAAGACATTCGGCTTTGGCGGCGGGCGCGAGGATGTCTGGGAGCCCCCGGAGGACATCTATCTGGGGCCCCGAAGGCAAGTGGCTGGCGGACGAGCGCTACAGCGGCGACCGTGATCTCGAGAATCCCCTCGCCGCGGTGCAGATGGGTTTGATCTACGTCAATCCGGAAGGGCCGAACGGCAAGCCGGATCCGCTCGCTGCGGCGCGGGATATCCGCGAGACGTTCAAGCGCATGGCCATGAATGACGAGGAGACCGTCGCGCTGATCGCCGGCGGACATACCTTCGGCAAGACCCACGGCGCTGCCGACCCGAGTAAATATGTCGGCCCCGAGCCCGAAGGCGCCTCCATCGAGGAGCAAGGGTTGGGCTGGAGGAACACCTATGGCAGCGGCAAAGGCGACGACGCGATCGGCAGCGGCCTGGAAGTCATCTGGAGCCAGACGCCAACCAAGTGGAGCAACAACTTCTTCGCGAACCTGTTCGGCTACGAATGGGAACTGACCAAGAGCCCGGCGGGTGCCTATCAGTGGAAACCGAAGGGCGGCGACGCGGGCGCCGGTAGCGTGCCGGATCCGCACGACCCGTCGAAGCGTCGCGGGCCCTCCATGCTGACCACCGACCTCTCCTTGCGCGTCGACCCGGTTTACGAAAAGATCTCGAGGCGCTTCTACGAGCATCCGGATCAGCTCGCAGACGCGTTCGCCCGGGCGTGGTTCAAGCTGGTGCATCGCGACATGGGCCCGCACTCGCGCTATCTCGGCCCGGAGGTCCCGGCGGAGGAGTTGCTGTGGCAAGACCCGGTCCCGCACGTCACTCATAAACTGATTGACGAGCAGGACATCCGCGCACTTAAAGGCAAAATCCTCGCATCGGGTCTTTCGATCTCCCAATTGGTCTCGACCGCCTGGGCGTCGGCGGCAACTTTCCGCGGCTCCGACAAGCGCGGTGGGGCAAACGGGGCGCGCATCCGCCTCGCGCCGCAGAAGGATTGGGAGGCCAACCAGCCGGCCCAACTGGCGAACGTGCTTGAAACCCTCGAAAGTATCCAGAAGGCGTTCAACGCCACGCAGACGGGAGGGAAGAAAGTCTCGCTCGCCGATCTGATCGTCCTCGGTGGCTGCGCGGCCGTCGAAGAGGCTGCGAAGAAGGCCGGGCATAATGCACAGGTTCCCTTCACGCCGGGCCGCACGGATGCGTCGCAGGATCAGACGGATATCGAAGCCTTCGAGGTGCTCGAACCGGCCGCGGACGGGTTCCGCAACTACCTCAAGGCCGCATACACCTCGCCAGAGGAGATGCTGGTCGATCGGGCGCAACTCCTGACGTTGACCGCCCCTGAGATGACGGTTCTCGTCGGTGGTATGCGCGCGCTGAATGCCAACTTCGGACAGTCGCAGCACGGCGTCTTCACAAAGCGCCCCGGGACGCTCACCAACGACTTCTTCGTGAACCTGCTCGACATGGGCACCGTGTGGAAGGCGACGTCGGAAGCCGAAGATGTATTCGAGGGCCGCGACCGCGCAACGGGCAAACTGAAGTGGACCGGCACCCGTGTCGACCTCGTCTTCGGTTCGCACTCCCAGCTCCGAGCCCTCGCGGAAGTCCATGCCTGTGCCGACTCGCAAGCAGCGTTTGTGCGCGACTTCGTGGCTGCTTGGAACAAGGTGATGAACCTGGATCGCTTTGACCTCGCGTGATTCCCGCGGAGAGGCGGACGGACGCGGCTGAGGCCCAGCTGCGTCCGACCGCCGAATGAGAGACGACACGGAAACCGGCGTCGCAATCGGCAGCGGATAAGGAGGCGTGATGGATTACGAGGCCTTTTTCCAACGGCAGCTGGGCGATTTGCGGCGCGAGGGACGCTATCGCGTCTTTGCCGATCTCGAACGCCGAGCCGGGCATTTCCCGCGAGCGCTGCACTACAGCGGGCAGGGCTGCGCCGAGGTGACGGTGTGGTGCGCCAACGACTATCTCGGCATGGGCCAGCACCCGGCGGTGCTGGCGGCAATGCATGCCGCGATCGACCGGTGCGGCGCCGGCGCCGGTGGCACCCGCAACATTTCCGGCACCAACCATTACCACGTCATGCTGGAACGCGAGCTGGCCGATCTGCACGGCACCGAAGCCGCATTGCTGTTCAACTCCGGCTATATGTCGAACTGGGCGACGCTCTCTACGCTCGCGGCGCGGCTGCCGGGTTGCGTCGTGCTGTCCGACGAATTGAACCACGCCTCGATGATCGAGGGCATCCGGCACAGCCGGGCGGCGAAGCAGACTTTCGCCCATAACGACCCCGCCGACCTCGACCGTAAGCTGGCCGCGCTCGATCCCGCCGTACCGAAGCTGGTCGCGTTCGAATCGGTCTATTCGATGGACGGCGACATCGCGCCGCTTGCCGAATTGTGCGACGTTGCCGAAGCGCACGGGGCGATGACCTATTGCGACGAGGTGCACGCGGTCGGGCTCTACGGGCGGCGCGGCGGGGGCATTGCAGAGCGCGAGGGTGTCAGCCACCGGCTGACGGTAATCGAGGGCACCTTAGCGAAAGCCTTCGGCGTCATCGGCGGCTATATTGCCGGCTCGGCGGCGCTGTGCGATTTCGTGCGCAGCTTCGCTTCCGGCTTTATCTTCACGACGGCGCTACCGCCGGCTGTGGCCGCGGCGGCCCTGGCCAGCATCCGCTACCTGAAGACCAGCTACACCGAACGCCGCCGGTTGCGAGAGTGTGTCAGGCTGCTGCGGCGCCGGCTCGACGCGGCCCAAATCCCGCACCTCGACAATCCGAGCCATATCGTGCCGGTCATCGTCGGCGACCCGGTATTGTGCCGGCACATCACCGATCGGCTGCTCGACGAGTTTCAAATCTATGTACAGCCGATCAACTACCCGACCGTGCCGCGCGGCACCGAGCGGCTGCGATTGACGCCCTCGCCATTGCACAGCGAGGCCGACATCGACCATCTGGTCCGGGCGCTCGCGACCATCTGGTCGGAGCGCGATCTGCGGCAGGCTGCGTAGCCGCCGCGCCGATCGTGTAAAGCGTGCCACGGCGCGCAACCGGGCACCTACCCGTTTTGCGATACGCGCGCCGTCGATGGGCGCCATCCCACCGCGAATAACAGCCTCCAGAACGGTGGCCAGCACCCGCCGGCAATCCTCGGCCGTCTGCCGCGACGCCAGGTCGATCCCAAGCCGTTCCGCCGGGTCCATGGGAGCAGCCGGCGGCAGGAGTTGCGCCGCGAGCGGCCGCAACAGATGAGGCTTGCGGTCGAGCAGATCGGACAGCGCCGGCGCCCGAGTTGGCGCCCCGGCGCTGGTGCTCACGTGTTTTGCTTTCGGCGCCAACGACGGCACGACGCCGCCGGGAGGGCACATCTTCGTCTATCCTGTTCCTCAACAGAAGAAAAATCTTTGTGTGATCTAGCCCACATACCGGGTCGGGACGGGGCGGTATAGCCGGTCCGGAAATACCGAAAAGCCCCCTCCCCTGTTGAGGCCGAACTCCGCCGTTGACATTCCCTTGTTGCCGCGTTCGAACCTCTCGTTATGGTTCGGCAAGACCGCCGCTTCGGCTCCTCCCATTCGCATTCTTTTGTACAAAATGGTTGAATTGAATGAGCATCGCGACAACCAATGAAAATGTTCCTGGGAGGTCGTCTCCAGCGAGACTGCGCTCGCTTGTCTCTTTCGCCTCGGCGCGCAGAACGGGGTCTATGCCGAGATCGGCGCCGTCCGCCGCCGCAACCTGATCGAGGGCGACAGCCTGCCGGTGGCGCGCCTCGTCGAGCTGGCCGGGGAATTTGGGCTGCGCGCCGAACGCGCTCGGCTCGATTGGGAGGGTTCGCGAAGCACCCCGTTCAGCCATCCGATCCTGCTATTGCTCGACAACAAGAACGCCGTCGTGCTGGTCGGGATGCGGCGCAACGGGCCCGAGGAGGTGGCCGTCTCCGACCTAATGTTCCGGGACGGCGAGCCCTTCTTCCTGGCGCGCGAAGATCTGGAGCGAGCCTGGGCCGGCGCCGCGCTCGTAATCACCCCGCTGCCGCCGACCAAGGCCGACACGGCATTCGGCTTTTCATGGTTCACGACCAAGCTGTTTGCCGAGCGCCGCCTGATGCGCGACATCGTCGTCGCGGCATTGGTGATGCACCTGATCGGACTGTCGGTGCCGATCTTCTTTCAGCTGCTCGTCGACAAGGTGGTGCCGAACCAGGCGTTCTCGACACTTTATGCATTGAGCGCCGGGGTCGGCGTGCTGATCCTGTTCGACGCTGGCTTCAACTACCTGCGCAATTATCTGCTCGCCTTCATCACGCGCCGCCTCGATTACCAGGTCGCCAACAGCACGATCGAGCATTTGCTGCGCCTGCCGATCGATTACTTCCATGCCAACCCGTCCGGCGTCACCGCCTACAAATTGCAGGAGGCGAACAACGTCAGGGATTTCCTCGCGAGCCGGTTGTTCAATACATTTCTCGATTTCCTCGCGGTCATCATTTATCTGCCGGTGCTGCTGCTCTATTCGTGGCAGCTGACCCTGATCGTGCTCGGCGTCTCGGCCACCGCCTTTATCGTCCTGGCGGCGATGTCGCGCACCTTCCGCAAGCGGCTGACCGAGGTCAATGAGATCGAGGGCCGCCGCAAGGCCTTCCTGTTCGAGATCCTCAATGGCATTGCGACGATCAAGACCTTGGCGCTGGAGCCGCGCTCGATGCTGCGCTGGCGCCGCCACACCGACGAGGCCGTCAATAGGAGCTTGTCGCTCGACCACACCGCGGCGAGCGCGCGCAGCGTCGTGGCCAGCCTCGAACGCGGCATGAGCGTCGGGATCGGCGCATTGGGCGCATTGTTCGTGCTGAGCGACCAGATGACCGTCGGCGCGCTCGTCGCTTTCAACATGCTGGGACTGCGGCTGGTGCAGCCGCTGATCCACGCTTCGTCGCTGATGCAGGATTATCAGCGCTCGGTGCTGTCGTTGAAGCTCCTCGCGCAATTGATGCAGACCGCGCCCGAACCGTCGACCGGTCAGCTCGCTCCGACCATTCGCGGCCATATCGAGTTCGACAGTGTGACGTTTCACTATCCGGGATCGCCGACCCCCGCGGTCAAGGAAATCTCGTTCGCGGTCGAGCCCGGCCAGATTGTCGGCATCGTCGGCCGCAGCGGCTCGGGCAAGACGACGATCACCCGGCTGATCCAGGGTCTCTACCGGCCGCAAGCCGGCCTCGTGAATATCGACGGCCAGGATTTGAAGGAGCTCGATCTGGCTCATCTACGCACCCAGATCGGCGTCGTATTGCAGGAGAATTTTCTGTTCCGCGGCACGGTGCGCGAGAATATCGCGATGACGAAGCCCGCCGCCTCGCTCGACGAAGTCGTCCGGGTCGCCCAGCTCGCCGGTGCGCATGAATTCATCCAGCGGCTGCCGCAAGGCTATTCGACAATCCTCGAAGAAAGCGCAACCAACCTGTCGGGCGGCCAGCGCCAGCGCCTGGCGATCGCGCGGGCCCTCATCCACGACCCGCCGGTGCTGATCTTCGACGAGGCGACCAGCTCGCTCGACCCCGAGAGCGAAGCGATCATCCAGCAGCATCTCGCCGCGATCGCCCGCGGCCGCACGATCATCCTGGTCACCCACCGGCTCTCTTTTGTGGCGCGCGCCGATGCGATCATCGTCGTCGACGGCGGCCACCTCGTGCAGATCGGCCCGCACGAAGCCTTGCTCGGCAGCTGTCTGCCGTACAAGCAATTGTGGAGCCAGCAGGCGAGGATGTACCAATGACCTCACCACCGTACCGCCGGTGCGCGGCGGCGCAATGCCCGCCGCGCCGTCGAGCGCGCCGACGCCGCGCGCGCTGATCGACTACGATTTCCAAACCGTTCTGCGGGTGCCGCCCCACCGCCGGCTGGTGCTGTGGCTGATGGTCGGCCTGATTGCGGCGGCGGCAATCGCATTGGCGGTACTGAAGGTCGACATCCTCGTCAGCGCCAACGGCAAGATCGTCACCAGCGACAGCGAGATCGTGATCCAGCCGGTCGAGACCTCCGTCGTCCGCTCGATTGCGGTCAGGATGGGCCAGCAAGTCAAGGCCGGTGACGTGCTGGCGACATTGGACCCGACATTCTCGTTGGCCGACATGGGCGAGCTGACCGCCAAATTGCGCAATCTCAGTGCGACCTACGACCGGCTCGACGCCGAGCTCGCCGGCCGCGCCTACGACCCGGCCAATCCTACTGCCGACGAGCGCACGCAGCGCGACGTCTTCCGCAAGCGCCAGGCCGAGTACGCCGCCAAGCTCGGCGCCGCGGAACGCAAGGCCGAGCAGTACAAGGCGGACCTCGCCACCCACAAGACCGAGGTGAAGAACCTCGCAGGAGCAGATCCGGCTGGCGAGCCAGGCGGAGGACATGTACCAGCAGCTGGTCGCCAAGGACCTCTCCTCCAAATTGATGTGATCGAGGCGAGCCAGCATCTGGTCGACGCCAGGACCCGCCTCGACACCAATCTCGGCGAACAGCAGAAATTGGCCGAGCAGATCGCCGGGGCGGAAGCCGAGCGCGACGGTTTCGTACAGGAATGGCAGCGCAAATTGTCCGAGGACATCGCGCAGAACCGCAGCGACCGCGACGCCACGGCCGCGCGTCTCTCGAAGGCGCAAATGCGCCACGACCTCGCGGTGATCACCGCGCCCGAGGACGCCACCGTGCTCGAGCTCGCCCATCGTCCCGCCGGTTCGGTATTGCGCGAAGCCGAGACCTTGATGCGGCTGGTGCCGACCCACGCTCCCCTCTTGTTCGAGGTGCAGGTCGACACGCGCGACGTCGCGCGGCTCCATATCGGCGACCGC
Source organism: uncultured Alphaproteobacteria bacterium (assembly GCA_963700195.1). GTDB lineage: Bacteria > Pseudomonadota > Alphaproteobacteria > ATCC43930 > CGMCC-115725 > AP-15. The sequence continues at coordinate 58,098 of CAVOWQ010000047.1, read as the reverse complement.
GCGACGATCAAATTGGAGGCACTGCCGTGGCAGCAATTCGGCCTCGCCTATGGCGAGCTGAAGGCGCTGACCCCGGACACGCTGAGCGACGACAACACCCGCGAGACCGGCGAGGAGGGGTCCTCGCCCGAGCTCAAGAAGGAGGCGCGGCAGAGCCCCACCCATTACCGCGCCCGCATCGAACTGAAAGAGACCAAATTCCGCAACCTGCCGGAAGGCTTCGCATTGCGGCCCGGCATGCGCGCCGTCTGCGACATCAAAGTCGGCCGCCGCTCGATATTGGAGTACGTGCTGAACCCGATCACCCGCGTCATCGGCGAAAGCCTGCGCGAGCCGTGAGAACTGACCAGAAGCATAATGACTTTGCCCCTCTCCGCCCTTCAGGGGGGAGAGGGAGGGGCCCAGGCCGCAGGGCTGGGAGGGTGAGGTGGGCGGGCCACCGCTCGAAGCGCCGGCGCCCCCCCACCTCACCCCGACCCTCTCCGCCCCCAAGGGCGGAGAGGGAGGAACTGCAGCACTACCGAAGCAACATAGGGAGGACCTGGAGTGACCACATATTTCTGCGACGGGCTGCGCGAGGTGACGGTCGTCAACGGCGTCGTGCGCCTCGAATTTCACCGCCTCGAAGCCGTTCAGCGCGGCGAGAACCGCGAATTGCAGCCAGTCGTCGAATTCACCGTCGCCTTGCCGCTGCAAGGCTTCATGCAGGCCCTCGGCGTTCTCGAAAACGTCCGCGCCCGCTTCGCCGAACAGGGCCTCATCGCGCCCCCGGTCTCCGCCGAAGGCGACGCCTCGCCGCCCCCGCCGGCGAAGTCGCCGAACTTCCCCTGATCCGGAGACATAAGGAGACAAGGCGATGACGACAGCGGTCTACGCGGCCATAGATTCGAACGGTAAACTCAATCCCTTTGCGACCGACGGTACTGCGTCGGGAACCAAGGAACTGACCGTCACCGGCGCGAGCAACCTGGGGTTAATTGCTTCCAAGCCCGATTTTACGGTGCTTGGCGCAAAGCTTCTGATAACGGGATATGACTCCAGTGATCACTATAATCTGTGGGTGACTGACTTAGCTTCTGGGATAACCACCGAGCTAAGCGTATCGGGTGCTAACACCGCGGGATTGCTCGCAGCCGTCGGGCCTGATTTTACTGTGCTCGGCAATGAGGCACTGTTCGCCGGATCCGATACCAGCGGTCATATCGGACTTTGGGTGACGGACGGAACCGCGGCAGGGATCAGCGAACTGACGGTTGGAGGGGCGTCCCAAACTGGACTGCTCAGCGGAGGAGAATACCCCCCGATTTCACGGTCCTTGGCAACAAGGTGGTATTTTTGGGCACAGACGCTAACGGGCATTCGAGTCTTTGGATAACCGACGGGACGGCAGCCGGGACGACCGAGCTGTCGGACACTGCACCTGGCACCGGCGATGCGTTGAACCCGAACACCTTTGCCGTTTTTGGTAACGAAGCGTTATTTGCCGGCGCATATCTTTGGGTAACGAACGGGACAGCGGCGGGGACGAGCGAACTGGCAGTGACTGGCGCGTTTTCGGAGGGGCTGTTTCTGGACGACCCTAAGCCTGATTTTACGGTGCTGGGCAATAAGGTGCTGTTCGCAGGCACAGACGCGAGTGACAACCAAACGCTTTGGGTGACAGATGGGACATCTGCAGGTACTCGCGAGCTCACAGTCGCGGGAGCTTACTCTCGCGGGTTGTTTTCCTCAGCTCCCCTGTCGGCCCTGATTTTACGGTTATCGGTAGCAGAGCGGTGTTCGAAGGCTACGACGCCAATCATCACCTAAATCTTTGGGTAACAGACGGGACGGCGGCGGGGACGACCGAACTGACAGTGAGTGCTGCGTATTCGGCAGGGCTGTTTGCCGATGCTGTGAACCCCGATTTTACTGTCCTTGGCAGCGAAATTGTCTTCGTAGCTTATGACGCTGCTGATCACCCTAATCTCTGGGTGACGGACGGAACTTCGGCAGGGACGAGCGAACTGACTGTCGCAGGTGCGAATCCGGGTGGACTTCTTATCGACGTCAGCCTCAATAACCCGAATTCTCCCGCAACCCGGGACCGAGCTGGCACATTGCCGGCACGGGCGACTTCAACGGCGACGGCAAATCCGACATATTGTGGCAGAATACCAATGGCCAGGCGGCAATCTGGCTGATGAACGGCCCCACCCCGATCAGCGAGTCGGTGATCGGCAACCCGGGACCGAGCTGGCACATCGTCGGCACCGGCGATTTCAGCGGCGACGGCGACGCCGATATCCTGTGGCAGAACACCAACGGCCAGGCCGCGATCTGGCTGATGAACGGCACCACCCCGTTCAGCGTAGTGACGGTCGTGGCACATTGCCGGCACCAGCGACTTCGACGGCGACGGCACGTCCGACATTCTGCGGCAGAACACCAACGGCCAGCCGGCGGTTTGGCTGATCAACAACACCGTGCCGATCAGCGAGTTGGTGATCGGCAACCCGGACCGAGCTGGCACATCGTCGGCACCGGCGATTTCAGCGGCGACGGCGACGCCGATATCCTGTGGCAGAACACCAACGGCCAGGCCGCGATCTGGCTGATGAACGGCACCACCCCGTTCGGCGAAGTGACGGTCGGCGCAAACCCGGGACCGGGCTGGCAGATCGCAGGCACCGGCGACTACAATGGTGACGGCAAATCCGACATCCTGTGGCAGAACACCAACGGCCAAGCCGCGGTCTGGCTGATGAACGGCACAACCCCGACCTTCGAAGGGCTGGTCGGCACCAATCTGGGCCCCGCCTGGCATATCCACGCCGCCTCCTGACAGCCGGCGAATTATCGGCGAACGCCTGCGCGAGCCGTGAGAGCCGACCAGAAGCATAATCGTTTTGCGCCTCTCCACCCTTCGGGAGCAGGAGGGATCTGATCGGGATGGGGAACCGACAATATTTGTCATATTGACAAATATTGCTGGTTATGATACGAAGCTTGCGGCTCTCATTCAAATCGCCGAAGGGAAACTCGTCGGAATGACAGCTTGCGATTGTTGCATTAGTGCCACCACTACCGAGAAGAACAACGGTCGAGCCAAATGTTATCCAGCTGTTTTCAAACCCCGGAACCATCGGCCGTCGAGGATTGCCGCGGAGGACGACATGCCGATCGCTGATGATTCGCTGCAAATAACAGCAAAAACAGCGAGACGCGCCGCCCCGCCGCCGATGTCGTGCATCTTACGAAAGCCTCTGTGACGGTCGGGGCCAACCCCGGGCCGAGCTGGCAGATTGTCGGCACCGAAGGTTACGACGGCGACGGCAAATCCGACGTCCTATGGCAGAACACCAACGGCCACGCGCCGGCGGCCGTGGTACCGGCCGCTGCCGGCCTGCATGTTATGGTCGACCGGCCACCGGCGAGGCGAGCCTGGTCCCCCTGCGGTCGGCCGATATTGGGCAACAGCACGGTCAGCAATCCGAGCAGCGGCAGGAAAGCGCAGATCTGATAGACATAATCGATGCTCGTCGCATCGGCGAGCCGGCCGAGCGCCGCCGCCCCGATGCCGGCCATGCCGAAGGACAAGCCAAAGAACAGCCCGGCGACCGTGCCAACCTTTCCCGGCACCAGCTCCAGCGCGTAGACGATGATCGCCGAAGAGGCCGAGGCCAGGATGAGGCCGATGGCGACCGTCAGAATGCCGGTCCAGAACAGATCGGCATAGGGCAGCACCAGGGTGAACGGCAACACCCCGACGATCGAGCCCCACAAGACATATTTGCGGCCGATCCGGTCGCCGACCGGGCCGCCGACCAATGTGCCGACCGCGACCGAGGCGAGAAAGGCGAAGAGATAAATCTGCGCGCTCGCGACCGAGACGTGGAATTTGCTGATCAAATAGAAGGTGTAATAGCTGTTGAGGCTCGCCGTATAGAAGGATTTGGAGAAGACCAGCACCAGGAGGATCGCCACCGACCAGGCAACCTTGCGGCGCGACAGGTGGCTGCGCTCGACCGATTGCCGGGCGCTCGGCCGGGCCGCGCCGGTGTGCTCTCTGCGGTACCAGTTTCCGACGCCGAACAGCACGGTCATCGCCAACAGTGCGGCCGACGAGAACCACGCGATGCTCGACTGACCCCTCGGGATCACGATAAAGGCGGCCAGTATCGGCCCCAAAGAGGAGCCTATGTTGCCACCGACCTGGAACAAGGACTGCGCAAGACCGTGCCGTCCGCCCGAGGCGAGGCGGGCGACGCGCGAGGCTTCCGGGTGAAAGACCGCCGAGCCGATGCCTACCAGTGCCGCCGCCAGCATCAGGATCGGGTAGCTGCCGGCGCTCGCCAGCAACAGAAGACCGATCAGGGTCGCACCCATCCCGACGGCCAGCGAATAGGGTTGCGGCCGGTAGTCCGAGAACAGCCCGACCGCCGGCTGCAGCATCGACGAGGTCACCTGCGTCACCAGGCTGATCAGCCCGATCTGCGCAAAGCTGAGGTTGTACTGACTCTTCCACATCGGGTACAGCGCCGGCACCAGCGACTGCATCATGTCGTTGAGGAAATGCGAGAAGCTCAGCGCCGTGATGATCGAGAACACGGCGCCCTGCGCGATACGGCGGCCTTGGACGGTGTGGGCCTCGCCGGCCTGTGCCGATACGCTCGTGCTTATCATACCTTCCCTGCCCCAATGTCCGCGCGCTGGACTATGCACCGGCTCTGCCCAAGTTCTGAGCGCATTTCCGCGATGGCAGCCATTCGGCTTGCCGCGCGGCTGGGGCCGGCCTAACTTGCGGGCATGTCGGGCATCGGAGAGTCTAAGATGATCAAGCTGTCAGGCATCGGGCACGTCAATCTGAGGGTCGCCGACCAGGAGGCTTCGAAGCGGTTCTACCGCGACGTGCTCGGGTTCCGGATCGCCGAGGAGGACCCGGATCATGGCGGCGTCTTCATGACGTTGGGTAAGAATTTCCATACGCTGGACATCGGGCAGCATCCCTCGCCCGATGATGCGCCGCGTCCGCAGCGCGGGCAGATCGGGCTCGCCCACATCGCCTTCCAGGTCGGCAGCTACGCGGCGCTGCGCGAGGCTTATGTCCATCTGGTCGAGAACGGCGTCGAGATCATGCGGGCCGCCAACCACGTCAACCAACGCAGCTTTTATTTCGCTGACCCGGACGGCACTGTTCTCGAGATCTATTACGAGATGCCCTACGCGCTTGAGCTGTTCTCCGACGGCCGCAGCGACGAGGACGAGGCCCTCTTGGTCAGCGGCCCTGGCGAGCCGCTCCCGCAGTGGTTGCTCGAAGATTGGCCGGCGCCGGAGATGAAGACTAGGATCGAGCAGTTGCGGCATCGGAAAGAGACGGCGCCCGCCTGACCGCCCCGGAAATCCCCGGACTGTCTTCAGAACTCCTGGAGGCTGGTTAATATTAAGTATAACTAAGGTTAACTTCCTCCTCTAAGCATCCTCGTTTGAAATTAACCTTCGTTGTGCGGTCGCTGGGTATTCCAATCGCCAAAATTTCTGCTAATTTGTCGCGGTCGTGAGAAGTCGCCTGCCGCGCGATTTCCGCAACGCAAACCAGCGATCGGGCGACCCCACCCATTACACAAAGGGAGAGACATGAAATTCCAGCATTGGGTCATCTCGGGCGCCATTGGCCTCGGTGCTTCGTTGGCAGCGGGCTCGGCTATCGCAGATGGAAATTCCATCTGTTCCAGCTTGCCGAGCCAGTCGAAACTTCAGATGGCTCTGGAAAACGCAGTTAATCAGAGTAATGGAGGACTGGGCTTCAACATGTGGGCGACCTTGGTCGCGAATGACGGCACAGTCTGCGCGGTGGCCTTCTCCGGTAACCAATTCACCGATCAATGGCTCGGCAGCCGCGTTATTTCTGCACAAAAGGCAAACACGGCAAACGACTTTAGCCTCAGTAACGGTGCAACGCCAAGCACCAGCCTGTTTCCTACCGGCCTTGCGTTGTCGACAGCGAACCTGTACTCGGCTGTGCAGCCTGGCGGCAGTCTCTATGGCTTGCAACACAGCAATCCGGTAGATCCGGAAATCGCTTACCAGGGGAACGCATTTCTCTATGGCACCGCGCACGATCCATTGATCGGCCAGCGAGTTGGCGGTGTAAACGTCTTCGGCGGCGGGCTTGCGCTTTATGTTAGCGGCGGCAAAAAGGTCGGAGGCCTCGGCGTCAGCGGCGATCAGTCCTGCACCGATCACTTTGTCGCATGGCGGGTTCGCAATACCTTGAAGCTCGACCATCTGGGAACGCTCGGCGTGGTGCCGGGCGCTGACGCCGCTCACCCCGATAACATCATTTTCGATATCACGGAGACCGATCAGGGAGGCTTGCTCAATCCCACCGGAAAACTGAGCAAGAGCGCCAGCGGCTTTGGTCATCCGATGTGCGTTAACACAGCCGACCCTTCCAAGCTGCCGCCGGTACAAAAACAGTGAGCAGCTGAGCGCCGACGGGACGCGCTTGCCGCTTCCCTCGACTCATCCGATAACGATGTCGAAGGTGCCGGCGAGGGCGGTCGCCTCAAGCTCGGGAGCCGGCCGGAGCGGCACGATCAGGCGGGCGCGGGCGGCGGGATCGCGCACGCCCATCAGTACGCCGTCACGCTCGTTGAGCGGTTCGCCGGCGATGTACATCTGGGTCGTGAACCGCGCCAATCCGGGGCCCGACACCGCGAAATGGATGTGCGGGGTGCGGCCCGGATAAGGCACGGGCCGGATCGTGCGGAACCGGTAGCCGCCCGCTTCGTCGGTGGTGGTCTGGCCGTAGCCCTGGAAATTATCGTCGAGCGGCTTGTCGGCGCTGTTGTCCCGGACGTAATGGTAGCGGCCGTTTGTATCGCATTGCCAGATCTCGACGCGCGCACCGGTTAGGGGCCGACCGTCCGAATCAAGGATATGCCCGCTCACATAGCTGACCGTGCCCTTCGCGGTGCCATTGTGTCCGGTTACTTGCACCAAATCGTTGTCCGAATCGTCGGGAAACGACAACGGATAGAATGGTCCCGCCGTTTGCCGCGGCGTGGGCGGCAGCGTTGCCGCCCGTCCGGCGCCGCCCAGCGAAAACACGGCAGCACTGCCGGCGGCGATCTTGAGCATCCGACGTCTCGCAATCATCCGCCAACCTCCTCGACCCGGAACACGGGTTAAATGTGGTAGGGTGCGACAAGCGGCATCCTGCCGGGAGGAACAGCATGCGACCGCCAATCACTTGCCTCGCCGTCATCGGCTTCGCCGGCGCGCTGGCCGCGCCCGCGGCTGCACAATTGCGCACCGAGAAGAGCCTGTCAGCCGGTATGGCGATGACGATCGCACAGACGGCGCTCGAGACCTGCACCAAGCAGGGCTATCCCGTCTCGGTTCATGTGCTCGGCCGCAACGGCGAGGTTCTCGTCGCGGTGCGCGGCGACGGCGCCCCGCCGCACACGATGGAGAACAGCCAGCGCAAGGCCTATACCGCTCGCACCTTCCGCATCCCGTCGGCGATTCGTCCAGCGGGTCAAGGACAACCCCACGCTGGAGCCGTGCACGTTACCAGGATCATCGCGGCGCAAGGTGCGCGGCTGATCAAGACCGGCGACGAGGTGATCGGCGCTGTCGGCGGTCTCCGGCGCGCCGGGCGGCGAAAAGGACGAGGCATGCGTCAAACTCGGCATCGACAAGATCGCCGACCAGCTCAAATGATCGTTCCCACGGATCGGGCGCGGAGCCCCGGAAAGCTATAGTTCTGTGGATCGCGCACCCGATCCGGCTCACACCATCGATAGCGGCGAGGCCGAACGCTTGGCTCTCTCGCGGCGCATCGCGCGGGTCGTGCTGGCGATCGCCTTGGTCGGGATCGGGGCGTGGATCCTGCACCGTTTCCTCGCCGCGCTCGCCTGGGCCGGCGTTTTGGCTATCGCCCTCTGGCCGCTCTATCTCCGTGTCGCTCTCGCCCTTCCAGGGGGCAAGTCCCGCATCCTGGCGCCTCTGCTCGTCACTCTCGCGGTCGGGCTCATTTTCACGGTCCCGTTCATCTATGTCGCGATCGAGGGCGCGCGCGAGATTCGTACCGTCGTCCAATTTCTCAGCGAGGCCGAGCACAACGGTGTTCCGGTCCCGGAATGGGTGCCGCAACTGCCGGTTGTCGGCCGAGCCATCGAAGAGTGGTGGCGCGCCAATCTGAGCGACCCCAATGCGGCTCAAGAGCTGCTGGGAAGGATCAGCCCGCGAACGGTCGCCGCATCGGCCCGGCTCTACGGCGCCGAAATCATTCACCGATTGATCATCTTTGGCTTCACTCTTCTGCACCTTGTTTTTCCTGTTCCGCGACGGAATGCTGTTCAGCCGGCAGCTGTTGCGCATCAGCGACCGGCTGCTCGGCCCGGATGGGGAGCGGGTCGGGCGCCACATGGTTCAGGCAGTGCTCGCGACCGTAAACGGCCTGGTGCTGGTCGGGCTGGGGGAAGGGGCGCTGATCGGGATCGCCTATATGATCGCGGGCCTTCCGCATCCGGTCTCGGTCGCAGCACTGACCGGCGTCCTCGCGGTCATCCCGTTCGGGGCGCCGATAGCATTCGGGGCTGCCGCGCTGTACTTGGTGGCGAGCGGCAGCACGATCGCCGCCGCGGCGGTTTTCTGTTTCGGTCTGGTCGTCGTCTTTGTCGCGGATCATGCGATCCGACCGGTCATTATCGGCGGGGCTGCGCGTCTACCGTTCTTGTGGGTGCTGCTGGGGATTCTCGGCGGGCTGGAGACGTTTGGCATTATCGGGTTGTTTCTCGGCCCGGCGATCATGGCGGCGTTGATCTCGCTGTGGCGGGATTGGACGGAAATACCCGGCGCCGGCGGCCGCCCCGTCGGCGAAACGTAGCAGATCGGCAACGCGCCAGAAAAATGCTGCTATAATAAGCAGCGAGGGTTGGCAACCCTTGTCGGCGTGCCGTCCTCCGCCGATAATGGTGCACCTGCCCGATGGTTCGCGACCCTAGCGCCTGGTAGGAAAATTGGGAGGATGCATGAAATACGTTTGCGATGCTCCAGGCGGGAAGACCTGGTTTCGGATCGAGACCGAAGCTGAGGCCTCGGTAGAATCCGAAGGCATGCGCCACGCCGTCGAGAAGTTCTTTCGCAAGGAGGAAGAAAAGGCGATACAGAGCTTTCAGCCCGCCTCCAAGGTTTACTTCGAGCAGGACATCGGCCTCAAAGCGCATATACAGCGCGAAATGCCGTTATTTCTGACACTGCGCGACGACGAAGGTAACCCGCTGGTGACGGCCATGCTGGCGTCAGGTGGTCGCGACGACCGGAGCTTCCGGCCGATCATCGTCGGAATTGCGAATGCGGACCCTTATGTCGAGCATGCGGACGCCATCCGCGCTCTCGGCCAACATTACGGCCTCTCCCTCGAGAGAAGCCGCTGCTACCCTTACCGCCGCGACTGATCCGTTTCTCGCCCCGCGGCCAGACCCTCACCCGCCTCGCTGCGACGCGGGTGAGGGTAGCACCGCCTTTCCGGCAAATTGCGATCAATTTTGATCCGATTCAGCGAATGGCTACCTTGACGGGCGCTGGCGGGACCACCGAACACTCGATTTTCTTTTTGTGGAGCGCGGCGCACGCACCCTGCGCTTCTTGCGGCGAAAAGTTCAGGAGGCGCGCGCGGTAGACGTGCTCCTTGCCGCCCTTCGAGGGCTGCACGATCTGCACCGGCTTTCCTCTGGCTCCGGGCACCACAGCGGCAGCGCGTGCCGCCTGCTCGGCCGCACTTTCGACGCGGAACGCACCGAGCTGGATGCTCCAGCGGTCGATTTCCACCGGCGTGCGCAACTGATGAGGGATCGGCGCGGCCTCCGCCTTGGCGACGGGCGAGAGGTGGGCGGCGATCTTGCGGGCGGCTTTGGCCAGCTGGCTAATTTTCTCGCGCGGGCGGACCGGTTCCGACTGGTCAGTCTCGGCCACTATCGGCGCCCCGGGCGGCGCCGTGGGCGGCGCGAGAGACGGCGACGGCGCTTCGCGCCCTGCCACCAGCGTTGTTCCGGCCCCGACTTCATAGAAGCCCTGATCGAGGAGAGCAGCCATTTCCCGGTCGCGCGAGCCTGCCGTCGCTCCGCCCATGACGACACCGATCAACCGGTGACCATTGCGCACCGCCGAGGCTGCGAGATTGAAGCCCGAGGCGCCGATGTATCCCGTCTTGATCCCGTCGGCGCCTTCATACCAATCGAGCAGGTGGTTGTGCGTGAGGATCAGCCGGCCGCGGAAGAAGAACTGGCGGGTAGCGAAATAGCGGTATTCACGCGGAAAGTCGTGGTAGAGGGCAAGCGCCAGCTGCGCCATATCGCGCGCCGTGGTGTGTTGGTCCGGATCCGGCAAACCGGAGGCGTTGCGATAGACCGTGCTGGTCATGCCGAGCTGACGCGCCTTGGCGGTCATACGGTCGGCAAACGCCGGTTCACTGCCGGCCAGCCCTTCGCCAAGAACCGCGGCGGCATCATTGGCGGATTTTGTGACGATACCGAGAATGAGGTCGTGAACCTGGACCGAATCGCCCGGCACGAGGTGAAGCTTCGTCGGGCTCTTGCTCGCCGCTTCGCTCGAGACCGGCAAATACTGGTCGAGCCCAAGCCGGCCCGAGTTCAGCGCCTCGAACGTCAAGTACAACGTCATCATTTTGGTCAGCGAGGCTGGATAGGTGATCGCGTCGGCGTTCATCTCGCTGAGCACTTGGCCGGTCTGGGCATCGATGACGATCGATTCACTTTCCCGCGACGGGTCGACGCCGGAGAACCCGTGTCGCGCATGGCCATGAAAACCCGGGTGGTGCCGCGCCGCGGCCGGATTTGCGCCGACCGTCAAGAGAACGGCAATCGCGCCGATCCCGGCGCCGGCGAGAAAGCGCCGCGACAGCGGCGCACCGCGCGACGCGCACCGCGCGGTGTTCCTGAATACTTTCACTTCAACCCCCCATTCCCCCGACAGACTATGCGCGATCAGCGATCGATCACAGTCATCGTCAGGTAGAATAGAAAAACCGCGCATCTCTGTCTACGTTTTCGATCGTACGAATAGATCAAAGGCTTCGAATGGGGCTTGCGGCAGGCGAGCGCGAAGCGCGCCTCGGAGCGCCCCTGCTGCTTGCAAGCCGCTAATGCTATCGCAATGAGTGGTGGATAGAATACCAGAACGCAACTGCCGATGGAACGGTGTCATGCTCAGCGCCTTCTCCGTCTTCGTACTCTTCGTGGTCTTGTTCGCACTGATTTTCGTCGTTCTTGCAGTTCAGAGGGTCCCTCAAGGGAGCGAGTGGACGGTCGAACGATTCGGCCGTTATGTGCGGACTCTCCAGCCGGGTCTCGCGCTGATCGTCCCCGTAGTCGATCGTGTCGGGGCTAAGATGAACATGATGGAGACTGTACTCCAAGTTCCCTCGCAGAGCGTCATCACGCGCGATAACGCCGTGGTGACGGTGGACGCGATCGTCTTCTATCAAGTACTGGACGCGGCGAAGGCGGCCTATGAGGTCACCACCCTCGAGCTCGCGATCCTCAACCTGGTGATGACCAATATCCGCACGGTCATGGGCTCGATGAGCCTCGACGAGTTGTTGTCCGAGCGCGACCGCATCAACAGCCAGCTTCTCACCGTCGTCGATGCGGCGACCACCCCCTGGGGGGTAAAGGTTCAACGCGTCGAAATCAAGGACATCACACCGCCTCAGGAGCTGGTTGCAGCGATGGCCCGGCAGATGAAGGCCGAGCGGGAGAAGCGCGCCAACGTCCTAGAGGCGGAGGGTTTCAAACAGGCGGCGGTGCTCAAGGCCGAGGGCGAGAAACAGGCGGTCATCCTCGCTGCGGAAGCCCGTCGCGAGGCGGCCTTTCGCGACGCGGAGGCGCGGGAACGGCAGGCCGAGGCGGAGGCCAAGGCGACGACGTCGGTTTCCGAGGCGATCGGGCGCGGCAGCATCCAGGCGATCAACTACTTCGTGGCACAACGTTATATCGATGCTATTGGTCGCCTCGTCGGGAGTCAGAACCAGAAGGTGATCCTGATGCCGCTCGAGAGCGCATCGATGATCGGATCGCTGGCCGGGATCGCCGAGTTGGCGCGCGAGAGCTTCGGCACGGCCCGGGCTGCGGCCAATCCGGCGGTAGGCGGGCCGGCAACGGGGCGTTAATGCCGTACTGGTATTGGGCCGTCATTGGGGCTGGCCTAGCAGTGATCGAGGTCGCCGTACCGGCGATGGTCTGTATTTGGCTGGCCGCCGCGGCGCTTGGCGTCGCGGCGATCTCTTGGCGCTATCCCGGGCTCGCCTGGGAGCACCAGGCGTTGATCTTTGCAGTTCTCGCCATCGCCAGCGTCGCCCTCGGCCGGACGGCTTTCGCCCATACCAAAGCAAGTGCAAGCGACCGGCACCTCAACCGGCGCGCCGAGAGCTACATCGGCCGGATGTTCACATTAGACGGTGCGATCGTCGACGGGCGCGGTCGGCTCAGAGTCGATGATACGGTTTGGCTGGTCGCAGGACCTGACTTGCCAGCCGGGACCCGCGTGCGCGTAACCGGCGCCGAAAACACACTGTTGCGCGTCCAGCCCATCTGATTATCTTGTGCAATGCACAATTTTATTGATAGCCAGCAAATTTTTGCGTAGGTTTCAAGTTGTGCGGCGCGAAATGCACCGCGGTGGAGGACAAGGCTGAGATCATGGAAACCAAGGGCAGACGCTCGTTACGCGCGTCCGGGCCTACCGAGGCTCCGGCCGCACTCTCAAAGTCGGTCGAAGCTCCGCCCCCAGCAAGCGGGCCGAGCGAGATCGAACCACCTAAACCCGCTGAACTGCTTGTCGAGGCGGACAAATCGACGGAAACGGCCGTCGATCTCGCGACTGCTGCTACCGCGGCACTTTTGCCGAACGTCGACCGGCTCCCAGCGGCGCCAAAGACTGCGAACGCCGATTTTCTCGGGCATTTCGAGGGCGATGCCGCGGCGGCGCTCGCCCAGTCACAAGCGGCGCTGGCGCGCGGCCTCGAAGCCCTGAGCGCCGAGATTGCCGGACTGGCACTCTCGGGCATGGATGTGCTGGCGCGCACGGCAACAAAGTTGCTCGCGGTAAAGACGCTCTCCGATGCGATCGAGGTGAATGCCGGATTCACGTGCAGCAGTTTGGAGACTTCTGGTCGGCGGTTCGGCGAAACTTTCAGAGCTCGGGGTAAAGCTCGCTGAGGAGACCTCTCAGCCGTTCTTCGGCCAACTTGCGCGGCGGTGGACCAAGGCGGCTCGGGTCGGCGGCTGAAGACCCCAGCCGGGAGAAAGGGGCGGCCCTCGGCCCCTCATTCGATCTTGGCCAGAAGGGCTCGGATCTGATGATCGATAAACTCGCCCTCGGATGTTCCCGGCGCGGGGCGTGCCACGCGATGGCCGAGGTCCGAGGGGATTTCGGCATAGCTCGCCTGTTTGACGCCATCACGGATCCGACGTGCGCCTTCGACCCCGAGCAGCCGGTCGCTCGCGCTCGGCAATACCAGCGTCGGCGCCGTGATCTGCGCCAGAGCGGCGCCGAGATCACCGCCAAACGGGCCGGAGACGTCATGCGCGCGGCTCGCGGCATAGCGCAACACCAGCGAGTTGGCGTCCCAATTGGCGAAGGCGCGAGCGCTATCCTCTATCTCCTTCGCCAATTGCGCTGCTGGCAGCCGATTGAGATAGGGCGCCGACACGGTCCAGGGGTAATAGGCCATGCCGGCGAGTCGCAGTCCTTGGACCGGGTTTCGCGTATACCGGCCGCCCTGCCAATCCGGATCGAGCGCGATCACAGAGGTCATCAGATCGATGGTGAGCTGAAAATTGGCTTCGGCTCTGGGGCTCGGAACCAGCAGGATCAGGCTGCGCACCATCTCCGGGTGGTGAATGCCCCATTCGAGGGCTTCGAAAGACCCCATCGAGCTGCCGCCGACAGCCCGCAGCGTCGTCAGCTCGAGCCCGCGGGTAACCAGCGCGTGCTGCGCCGCCATCATGTCGCGGATCGTGTATCGCGGGAAATCCTGTCCCAACCCATCCTTTGGCGAGGATGAATCGCCGCCGCCGATGGCGTCGACCGTGATCACGAAATTCTTGTCGGTGTCGAACGTCTTCCCTGGTCCGATCATTGCGTCAAAGGAATGACGATTTCCGCTCGTCCCGTGCAGCAAGAGGATCGCATTGTCGCGCCCGGCGCTGAGCTTGCCGTGAGTTTCGTAGGCGACCCGCAATTCCGGCAGGATAGAGCCGTCTTCAAACGCGAAGTCGTAGAGGTTGAAGATCGGCGGTTCCGCGCCCGCCGCACTGACGACGCAAACCACCAACGCGCCAGCCAAGACAGCCCTCAATTGCTACTCGCGATGCTTGATTAAGATTTTGTTCGACACCGGCGTGGGGCCGCAGCTAAAGTTAACCTTGAAGCTGCTGGATGAGCGACGCCATGCGTATGCTGCGGTCAGCCTATCTTTCTCGGGTAGCGCCGGATTCGGCCCGGGCAAAAGACATTCTCGCCCTTCTTCTGTGGAGCGGCGTCACGGTCTTCATCTTCGGCATCCTCATCGATTTGTTTCGCTGACTGCCTGCCCTGTTTCGCCCCGCAGCCATCTTTCCAGGCCCACAAACAACAGATCGGTGACGATTGCAAACAGTGCGACCAGAACGGCGCCCTCGATAACGAAAGGCAGCTTGTCGGCGACCAAGCCATTAAAGATCGGAGTGCCGAGCGTCAAGGCGCCGACTGTCGACCCGATCGTCGCTGTGCCGATCGCGATCGTGACCGAGACGCGTATCCCTGAAAAGATCACCGGGGCCGCCAGGGGCAAGTCCACGTCGCGCAACTGTTGCCAAGACGAGAGGCCGAGGCCCTCGGCTGCTTCGCGCACCGCGCGAGGCACTCCTTCCAGGCCGGCGATCGCGCTCGCGATGATCGGCAGGAGGCCGTAAAGAAATAATGCCAGCACCGTCGGGCGGGAGCCGAAGCCGACGGCCGGGACGGCGATCGCCAAAACGGCGGCGGGCGGCAAGGTCTGACCCACGGTCGCCAGCGTGTTCACCATCAATCGGAAATCCCGTCCGACGGGGCGGGTAACGAACACTGCGAGCGAGAGACCAACAGATATCGCCGCAAGGCTCGCCGCTGCAACCAGCGCCAGGTGCGACAGGAACAACGCAAGAAAGCTGCTGCGTTGGTAGATCACCGGCTCGACGCCTGGAAACGCCCAGTGGAAGACCGGTCTCAGCGCTTCCATGCGCAGCAACAGCACTGCGAACAAGAGCCCGACCCATAGGATCGGACTCGCGAGGATGCGACTGCCGCTCATCTTGCCTTGCTCGTACAATGGCCCGTAGCGCGCTCGGCTCGCGATGATCTAGCATAGGAACCGGACCCGCAACACACGCAGTCGATCCGACCGAGGCGATGACCCGTTTTCGGCTTTGCTCCGCAATTCTCTGTTTCGTGCCAGCCGCCCTTTTATGCGCGCCAACGCAGAGCTGGGCGTGGGGTGGCGAGGCGCACCAGATCATAGCCTTGCTCGCTGATCGGCTCCTACAAACCGCGGATCCGCCGGTCGAAAAGAAGATTGCCGAGATTCTGGCCGCCGATAAATCGAATACCTGGACGACGACCGACATCGCCGGAGAGGCGATCTGGGCCGACGCGCTGCGGGAGAAGAGCCCGGAGGGACGCGCAGCGACCACGAAGTGGCATTACGCGAAACTCGATCCCGATAATCCCGATCTGAGGAAAGCCTGTTTCGGCAGACCCGCTTTGCGAACGATGATGCCGGCGAGCCACGGACCACAAGACGACTGCATTGTCGACAAGATCGAGCAGTTCGCAAAGGAGCTGCGCGAGTTCAGGCACTTCCGCGCCGGAGCAGCTGATGGACCTGCAATTCCTGCTCAATCTCGTCGGCGACGTACATGACCCGCTTTTCACAGTCGAGCGCAAGGACCAGAGCGGGCACTGTGTCGCGGTTCTCCCGCCGGGGAGCAAGACCCCGGTTCGGCTCAGTATCTACTGGGAGGACGACTTGGTCGCCGAGGCGGAGGGGAAGAACCCGGCTAAGGCTGCCGAGCAGATCGCCGCCAGGCTGACCGCGGTCGATATTCGCAAATGGTCCGGCGGCACCCCGGAGGAATGGGCGCGGGAATCGTACGAACTCGCGAAGTCGGTCGTATACGGCTTTCCGGCCGAAGCAGGCGGTCAGTTCACCTTTCCACTACGAAAGGGGGAGACGGATGCCTGCGGGCCGGTCCCGCTACACCGGCTTGACGCCCGGTACCGCGACCGCGCCGTCGCCGCGGTCAAGGAGCAGTTGGCGAAGGCAGGCGTCCGTCTCGCCGCTCTGCTGAGAGACAGCTTGCAATGAGCCTTGCTGGTGATTACCGGTCTCTCGCCGGACGCGACTTGACCAGACCAGCAGCGATGTCGATCGGATCGTCGTCGGCTCCGGCGAGGTATTCGACCGCGCGGGAAACCGGCCGATTGAGCCGATCGGCCAATTGGGCGATTTCCGAGATCGGCACCGGCCGCGCCTCGAGGTATTCGGCACACTGCCCCAGCACCCTTTCGAGGACGAAAGCCACGATCACGCGGCTCGACGACATCGACGATGCCACACATCCCCGGGCGGAAATCGCCAGCTCCAGCAGAGCCTCCAAACTACCGAACCGGCCGCGTTGCGCCTGATAAATAAATTGACGCCTCAGATGCGCCGCCGCCAGGTCGATTACCGATTGGCTCAACTGAAATCACGCCAGGTGAACACGGAGTCGAACTTGATGCCCGCCGCTCGGAAATTCTCTTCGGCTCCTTCGAGGCGATCGACCACGGAGACCACCTTCAACACCGTGCAATCCAATTGCCGCGCCTGGTTCACCGCCTGCATCGCAGAGCCGCCGGTGGTCGTGACGTCCTCGAAGAGAATGACTTTCGATCCCCTTTCGAGCAGGCCATCAATCCGTTGGTCGGTGCCGTGCCTCTTGTTTTCCTTGCGCACAAAAAAGCCCTTGAGCGGCTTTTCGGGCCAGCTTCTGGCGCACAGCGCAGCGACGATCGGGATCGCTCCGGTTTCCAGACCTCCGATGTATTCGACATTCTCGGCCTTGATCGCGTCGAACAGCAGGTCCGCCAACAGCGCCGCTCCCTCCGGATCGAACATTGTTCTTTTCATGTCGAAGAAGAAGTTGCTCGATCGTCCCGAAACGAGCACAAAATCCCGATTCTGTAATAGCGACTGACGCCGAATAATGGCGATCAGTCTTTCTCTTTTATGATGGAGATCGTGCGGGTGTTCTATTTCGGCCACTGAGGGGTGAAGTGCCATCAGGTGGTGAGCCGTGCGGCTGTTCGATTAACAGAATTAAACCTGAACATGAGCCTGAAGACAAGTGATCTCGGTATCCGGAAAAGGCCCCGCGGGTCGATCCTTGACCGGGCGGCACGGCGATCGTACTGCTTGAGTTCTACCCAGGCATAGGAGGGGTTATGGCAGTTCGTCTCGTCGTCACGATCACGGCCGCACCGGGAAAGGGATCCGAGCTCGCGCAGGCGTACCGGGCGCGTTGCGAGGAGTGCATGAAGGAACCCGGCTGCGAGCAATTCGAGGTTTTCCAGAGTGCCCTCAACCCGGACAAGCTGGCCTTGCTGGAACGCTGGTCCGACCAAGCGGCGCTCGACACTCATGCCAAGCTGCAGGCGACTCGTCCCGCCCTGAACCCGCAGCTGCGTGTCGGCAGCGGTGAGCGTGAGGATTACGAGTACCATCGGACCCGCTGATGTTGACCGCTGCGATTTGGCCGGCGCTCGACTACAGCCGGGTGCCCTACCGGCTTTATCACGACGCCGAAATCTATGCCCGGGAGCAGGAGCGGATCTTTCGCGGGCCGGTGTGGAGCTATCTCGGCCTCGATAGCGAGATCCCCGAGCCGGGTGATTTCCGGGCGACCTGGGTCGGCGAGACGCCGGTCATCGTCAATCGGGACAAATCGGGCGCGGTCAAGGCATTCGTCAATCGCTGCGCGCATCGCGGAGCGCTGGTCCGTCGCGAGCTTTCCGGCAATGCCGATGAGCACATCTGCATCTATCACCAATGGTGCTATGGGTTCGACGGTGCGCTGACGGCAATCCCATTCCGCCGCGGCATCCGGGGCAAAGGCGGGCTCGACCCGAGCTTTGAGATGCGCCGGCACGGGCTGCGCCCGCTGCGGGTCGGCATCGTCAGCGGCGCGGTGTTCGGCACCCTGGCCGAGGATGCCGAGCCGCTCGAAGACTACCTCGGCCCGGCGATCCTGGCGCAATTGCGCCGCCTCTTCGACCGGCCCGTCCGGGTGCTCGGCTACAATCGCCAGCGGATCCGCGGGAACTGGAAGCTCTACGCCGAGAATACCCGCGACAATTACCACGCCAGCCTGCTGCACGAATTTCTCGTCACCTTCGGGCTCGACCGGTCGACGCAGACCGGCGGCGTCAAGATGGACGCGCGGCACCGCCACAACATCACCTGGGCGGAGGCTGACAGCGACACCGACGAGTTCGCCCACCAAGCTTACGCCGGCGCCGGCGTGCGCAACGATTTCCTGTCGCTGAAGGAGCCGTCGCTCGTCACCTTCCGCCCTGAGCGCGACGACAAGCTCAATCTCGTGGTCACCTCGGTTTTCCCGTCCGCGGTCTTCGTGCAGATCAGCAACAGTTTGGCGGTGCGCCAGATCCGGCCGCGCGGCGTCGACGAGGTCGAGGTGTTCCAGACGATGCTCGGCTACGAGGACGATCCGCCCGAGATGACCTTGCACCGGCTGCGTCAAACCAATCTCGTCGGTCCCGCCGGCCTCGTCTCGATGGAGGACGGGGAGGCGATCGAGATCGTACACCGCGCCTCTACACCCGACCTCGACCGCACCACGGTCATCGAACTCGGCGGGGGCGGAGTGATTTCCGACCGCGACTACCGGGTGACCGATGTGCCGTTGCGCGGCTTCTGGTCGTATTACGCCGAGCTGTTGGGCATCGAACCGGAGGGCGCGGTGCGATGAACGCCGAGCGCGCCGGGGTCTGCGATCTGCTCGCCGAATACGGCGCCCTGATCGACATGGCAAAGTTCGACGAATGGCTCGACCTCTTCGCCGAGGAGTGCCGCTATCAGATCGTCCCACGGGAGAACTTCGACCGCGGCCTGCCGGCGGCATTGGTCTTTTGCGACAGCCGAGCGATGCTCGAAGACCGCATCCGCGCCTTGCGCGAAGCCAACAAATACAACATCCACACCGACCGCCATGTCATCGGCCTGCCGCAGATTCTCGATAATGGCCTCATGGTCGAGGCGCCATTTGCCGTCTTTCAGACCGACCAGGAAGGCGAAACCCGGCTGTTCGCGACCGGCCTCTACCGCGACCGGCTCGAACCTTCGGGACAGCGCCTCAAAATCCGCGACAAGCTGATCCTCCTCGACACCTTCGCCGTCCCCACCCTGCTCGCGACGCCGCTGTAACTCGAAACCGAGCTTGCCTTACGACAATTATCAATTGAGTTAAAAATGACCTCCCGCTGCTGCTGCAGCAAGTCTACAGCGAGAACTCCTCCAAAAGTTGTACGGGCGGCGAAGGCCGCAAACCATAAGCATGCATCGCGAAGACGGCAATTATATGACCATCAGGGTCGCGCCGGGGGCATCCAGAATGCCCACAGGATTTGCGCAGGGCTATGCGGCCAGGCGTCCGTCACTCGCCGGGCAGGGTGAATTGAAAGGTGGCACCCCGTCCTGCATTGGGGCTCGCCCATAAGCGGCCGCCATGCAACTCGATGATCCGCCGGCTGATGGACAATCCCATGCCGGTTCCTTGCGGCTTGGTGGTGAAGAATGCTTGGAAAATGCGGTCGGGTTCCTCTCCCGGAAGCCCGATGCCCAAGTCACTCACCGAAACCAGCAATTGACCATCTTCGGTGCTCTCCGACGTGATGGTCAGTTCACCACCCGTCTCTCGCATCGCCTCGATTCCGTTGAGCATGAGGTTCATCAGAACCTGCTGAAGCTGTACGCGATCCGCTGTCGTTCGCGGAACCCGCAAATCGAGTTCCGTGTCGGATTGAGATGGAGTGCCGATCTGCCGTATCCCCCAGCAAGACCGTCATCTCCCGAAGGATTTCGTTCAGGTCGACGACTTCCCGTTCTGGCGTGCCTCGCCCGTAAAGTGAGCGAACTCGGTCGATGATGCCGGCAGCGCGCGTCACCGCGGCGACCACTGCGGAGGCAGCGCCGCATGCCTCCATCACATCGGGTCGATCACGACGGAGCCATCGCATGCAAGCGTTGGCGGCTATCATGGCGGCGGCGATCGGCTGCTTGATTTCGTGAGCCAGTGAGGCGGTCAATTCTCCCATCATGCTCACGCGGTTCATGTGCGCGAGATCTGCCTCGAGCTGGCGCAATCTTTCGCGCTCTTCCTCGGCGCGTTTGCGCTCAGTAATTTCCGTTAGCGCACCTACAAAGACCAAACCCTGCGGATCTTCGCGGGTAAAGCGATGAGCTACCGAATGAACGAATTTGACAGAACCGTCCGCCATCAACAGGCGATATTCCGCAATATAGTCACACCCCTCCTTCGCGGCGCGATCGATGATTTGATGATGACGCACCCGGTCGTCCGGATGCGTGCGGTCGATCACCAACTGGACGGTGGGCTTTGTCGTAGGCTCGTATTCAAATATTCGATAAGTTCCATCCGACCAGTAGAGTTCCCCGGTCGAAGCGTTCCAGGCGAAGCTCCCCGTCTGGCTCAATCTCTCCGCCTCTGCCAGATACATCTCGCTCTGGCGCAGCGCTTCCTCGGCCTTCTTGCGTTCGGCGCGTTCTCGGGCTTCGCGCAATGCGCGCTGCACTGACGGCACAAGCCGTGACAGCCGCGTCTTCAGAATATAATCCGTGGCGCCGCTCGTCAGCGCTTCGATCGCTATCTCTTCGCCGAAGCCCGAGACAAAGATAAAAGGCAGATCAGGGCGGGCGCTCTGCGCGAGCTGCAATGCGGAAAGGCCGTCGAACGAAGGCAGCTTGTAATCGGCGAGAATCAGGTCAATTCCGCCGTTTTCAAGAGCGGCCACGAACTCGGCGCGGGTTTGGACGCGGGTGACTTCGCAGACGAAATGATCCGCTTCGAGGAGATCTTGAATGAGTTCCGCATCCTGGATGCTATCCTCCAGCAGCAGGATGCGGAGCAGCGCCTCCTCGGTCTTTTTGCGTTCGGCTCGTTCTCGAGCTTCGCGCAGCGCGCGCTGCACCGACGGCACGAGCCGCGATAATCGCGTCTTCAGAACATAATCCGCGGCGCCGCTCGTCAGCGCTTCGATCGCTATCTCTTCGCCGAAGCCCGAGACAAAGATGAAGGGCAGATCGGGGCGGGCATTCAGCGTGAGCTGCAATGCGGAAAGGCCATCGAACGAAGGAAGCGCGTAATCGGCGAGAACCAGGTCAATTCCACCGTTTTCAAGAGCGGCCAGGAACTCGGCGCGCGTTTGGACGCGGGTTACTTCGCAGACGAAATGATCCGCTTCAAGGAGTTCTTGAATGAGCTCCGCGTCCTCGATGCTATCCTCCAGCAACAGAATGCGGAGCGGAGACGTCACGGCGCCTTCTTCACGCTGCCCGGCGGCGGTTCATTGATGACCGCCCAGAAGACGCCGAGCTCCTTGATGGCGTTGACGAATTCGTGAAAATCGACCGGCTTCACAACGTATGCGTTCACACCAAGTTTGTAGCTTCTGACCATGTCTTTTTCCTCGCGAGACGAGGTCAGCACCACCACCGGTATCAGCTTCAGGCGCTCGTCAGACTTGATTTGCTGTAAGACTTGCAAGCCATCGATCTTCGGCAGTTTTAGATCCAGCAGCATGACCGCGGGGTTGTCGTTGGAGCGAGCGCTGAACTCGCCCCGACAATAAGAGGTAATCCAGCGCTTTTTCTCCGTCGCGGGCAACCACGACCTCGTTTGCCAAGGTTATATTCGCCCAGCGCCGTCAGAGTAAGTTCCACGTCTCTCGGATCGTCCTCGACGAGCAGAATGCGTGCCAGTTCGCTCATAGCGTGTTCGCGGTCCTCTCCGCCGCATCTTGTGCTTTAGGGAGTGAGAAATAGAACGTCGCGCCGTGATCGACACCTCCCTCGGCTCGGACCTCCCCTCCATGGCGGTGGATGATCCGCCGAACGGTCGCGAAGTCCGATTCCAGTGCCCTCAAAATCCTCTGGGAGATGCAGGCGTTGAAACACGCCGAACAGTTTATCGACATACTGCATGTCAAAGCCGGCGCCGTTATCCCTCACGGACACCTCTATCTCATTTTCTTGATCGACACAGCTAATCTCGATTTCGGCCGGGGCTCGCATGCGTGTGAATTTGACCGCGTTAGCGAGGAGGTTGCCGATCACCAGCTTCAGCATGGAACGGTCGCCGTAACAGACCGGAAGGGGATGAATCTTCCACACGATGTCTCGTCCCCCCGTGTCCTGCCCGATCTCTGCGACAGCCTCTTTGACGAGTTGGTCCAGGCTCACCAGCGTGTTTTTGGTCTCGGCCCGCCCGATCCTGGAAAACGCCAGCAGATCGTCGATCAGGTTACCCATTCTTTTTGCTGATTCGAGAATTGTCTGCATGAACCGGCGACTCTTCTCGTCGAGCAAGGAAGACGCCTGTCTCTGTAGCAGCTCAGAGTATCCGACGACATGGCGAAGCGGCGCGCGAAGATCGTGGGAGACCGAATAGGCAAAAGATTCCAATTCGTTGTTGCTGGTCTCGAGATCTCTGGCCCGCTTGACGAGCTCTCTATTGAGTTTGCGAATTTCGTCCTCACGGCGCTTGCGCTGTTCCACCTCAACCTGAAGGTGATCGCGAGCTCGGAGAAGATCGCTCTCGATGCGCCGCCGAACGGCTACGAACCAGGCAATGATCGCCGCCCAGACCATGAAAAACAAAAAGTACGGTAGGTCTTCGCCGGAGACTTCAAATGTGTAAAGAGGCTCCGTGAAGAAGTAATTGAAGCAGACCGAGCATAGCACCACCGCAAGCACGGAAGGCCCAGCCCCCGCGTACCAGGTGATGACGACGATGGCCAGGTCGAAAAGCGGCAAATCCATGCCGCGAAAGCCGTAGTACTGGAACGCCAGCGCCACGCCGAGCGCAACTGCAACGCATAGGACTGAAAAAGCATAGCGGATCGCCGGGCCGCCTCTGCGCAGTTCCAAACTCCAGCGCCCCAAGCTTCTCCTCACCCCCGCAGCTGTGGGACCTTCCGCAAGATGGATCGTCATGACACTTCTGTTCCGATCACTCTACGGGAAGTGAGCCCAACGCGGCTGCCACCCGATGTGAGAACGTAGCCGGCGCCCCCGTTCCGCGGCTCATCCTAAGACCCTTCGCTGCGCCAGCCGCCTTATTGTTGGCGCTAACCCCGATCGCCGCCACGGGCGGCGCCGATACCGAAACGGGCGCAGACCCGTAGGGGGCCAGCAAATCATCGGCCGCGCCGGCCGGTGACCAAGCCGGCGCGTAAACATTATGGCGGCTTCGTGCCCTTTGGGCCATAGTCTGTGTCGGCGCTGGATCACCCCCGCTCCGGCCCTCCCCATCGGCTCTGGAGCTCGCCAACGCAGCCTGCAGATCGGGTGCGGAGCGGCCGCGCCGCCGCTGGTGACGGAGACGCTGGCGTAGGGCATCTCCGTCATTCTGATGGTCGCGGCGATTTTTCGCCGGCATCGCCCCCGGTCTTTCTCTTCGAACCGTCGCAGGTCCGGCGGAACGGCTACCTTTCGGCACGGTCGGGGCTGAGCGGAGGCTCTCAGACCCTCCGTGACATTACCGGCCTTCGCGAACCACCGGGTTGCGCAACGTGCCGATGCCGGTGATCTCGATCTCGACGGTGTCGCCGTGCTGCAAATTTTCGGGCGCGCCTTCAGTACCCATCCACACGACGTCACCCGGGTACAGCGTCAGGTATTGCGACATCCGGCTGATGAAGGTGGCGGGGCCGAAGATCATGCTGTTGGTCTTGAAGCGAAACCTTTCGCCGCCATTGACGCGGATGACCGTCTGTGCCGCGTCGAGGTTGAAATCGGTTTCGATCCAAGGCCCCATCGGCTTGAAGGTGTCGGTGTTCTTGGCGCGCCACAGGGTCCGGTCGCCGGCCTGCCAGGTGCGCTCGCTCATGTCGTTGCCAATCGTCCAGCCGAGCACGCAGGACAGCGCGTCTTTCTCGGACAGGTGCTTGGCCTTCTTGCCGATCACGGCGACGAGCTCGCCTTCGTACTGCACGCGCTCGGTCGCATCGGACGGGATCACGATCGACTCGCCATGCGCGATCAGCGCATTGTTGGCGCGATAGCCGATATCCGCCGCCTCGGGCAATCTCGGCGCCTCGCCGCGCTTTTTAGCCGCCTCGATGACGTGCTCGGCATAATTGAGCCCGGCACAATAGAAGGTGCGCGGCTCGACCGGCACCAACAGCTTGACCGACGAAAATGGCCGGCTTGTCGTCGTCTTCTCATAGCCGGCGAACGGGTCGCCGCGCACTTCGGTGACCATGTCGCCTTCGACGATCCCGTAAACCGGCTGCCCGTTGGCCTCGTAGCGTATCCAGCGCATCTTCTCCCTCCTTCTCGAGCGGGCACTTCGCCCTTCAGCGTCAGACGATTAGATAGCGCCATTTGGCAATCCCGGCCCAACAAAAAACGCTAGCTCAGGCCTCGTTGCGGTAATTTGTAAACATGACTTCCCGAGAGCGCGTCGAACGCCGGCTGGCGGCGATCCTGGCGGCCGACGTATCTAGAGCAGATTCCAATCGGGTTGCACCACTCAGTCCAATCGTCATTGCGAGCGGCCAGCGAAGCAATCTCGGGCCGCTGAGCGCTCGATCGATCGAGATTGCTTCGGTGCGCAAAGCGCGCTTCGCAATGACATCTCATCGAAATCAATCGAGGACTTCGAAATGCGCCTCGGTGGGCCGCATTGCGAGACCGTTGACCGGCAGCATGTCCTGCGGGCAGGCCGAGAAGGCGACGATGCAGTTCATCTCGGCACGCAATGTGACAAAGCTGCCGGGCGTGCTGATCGGCGGGCGAACCTCGACACGGTTGCCGTCGACGACCGGGATGTTCATGAAAAGGTTGAGGGGCGCCGGGGTCTCGGGTGGGGTCAAGCCTAGCGCGGCCAATTCTGCGGCGAGGTTCTCGGTGCAGTTGTCATGATGCTCTGTGCAGCCGAGCATCTGGTAGCGCCAGCGGTCGCAGGCGGCGAAGAGGGTGTCGTGAATGCCGCCGGACGTGTCCTCGACGAGACTGAGGATCGGCCGTCGCCGGTTGGTGACGAGCCCGTCGCCGATCGCCGGGATGATGCGCCCGATCGCGACGCGGCTGTGCTCCATCGACATGAGCTCGTGCAAATCGTCGGCATTGAAGGCCCAGGTGTCGACGACCTGTTGGCCCTTCGTATTGATCACTTTGATCCGCTGGCCTCGGTGAACGCGGACAGCTTTGCCTCTGCGCGCCGGGATTTCGATCATCGCGCCTCTCCCTCGGTTTGACGGTCGACGAGTTTAGCGGCCCTTGCTAGGCTTCGAAACGCTTCGACCGAGGCAAGGGAGATCGCGGTGACCGACCTTCGCTCCTTATCCGCTCGCGAGGCCGCCCGGCAAATTGCCGAGCGCCAGATTACCGCCGAGGCGTTGGCCGCTGCCTATCTCGACCGTATCGAGGCGCGCGAGGCGGTGGTTGGCGCCTGGCAATATCTCGATCGCGAGCAGGCGCTGGCGACGGCGCGCCAGCGCGACGCGGAAGCGCCGCGAGGGCCGCTGCACGGGATCCCGATCGCGGTCAAGGATCTGATCGACACCGTCGACATGCCGACCGCCTATGGCTCGGCGATCTATCGCGGGCACCGGCCCGATGCGGACGCTTCTTGCGTCGCGCTCGCCCGTGCGGCCGGCGCCATTGTTCTGGGCAAGACCGTCACCACCGAATTCGCGACCTTCACGCCGGGCAAGACGGCCAACCCCCGCAACCCTGCGCACACCCCGGGCGGCTCGTCGAGCGGCTCTGCGGCAGCGGTTGCCGACGGCATGGCGCCGCTCGCCTTCGGCACGCAAACTGCGGGGTCGGTGATCCGTCCGGGAGCCTATTGCGGCTGCGTCGCCTACAAACCGAGCTTTGGATTGATAAACCGGGCCGGGGTCAAACAGCTGGCCGACAGCCTCGACACGATCGGCATCTTTGCCCGGTCGGTCGATGACGCAGCGTTCTTCGCCGGGGTTCTGGTCGAGCGGCCCTCACTCCGCCACCTCGCCGTCCCGCAGCGAGCCCCGCGTTTCGGCCTTTACCGCACTCCGGCATGGGGAGAGGCTGAGCCGGCGACTGCAGCCGCTCTCGACATTGCGAGGACGGCGCTCGAACGCGCCGGCGTCGTGGTGACGGAACTAGCGATCGCGCCCGAGCACGAGGGGCTCGCCGAAGCGCAAGACACGATCATGTGGTTTGAGACTGTACGGGCGCTCGCCTATGAGCGGATCGAGCACAGCGCCCAACTTTCGCCGCGTCTCGCCCAGCTGATCGATGCCGGAATGGCGATCGGCGCCGAGGTCTACGACCAGGCGCGCAACCGTGCTGCCGCAGCGCGGGCCGGGCTCAATGCGTTCTTTGGGCCATGCGATGCTATCCTGGTTCCGGCAGCGCCGGGAGAAGCCCCGGCCGGGCTCGGCAATACCGGAAACCCGATCTTCAACCGGATGTGGACCTTGCTCGGCGTCCCCTGTGCAGCTCTGCCGGCGCGCTGGGCGGACAACGGCCTGCCGACCGCCGTTCAGCTCGTCGGGCGGGCGCATGGCGATACAGGACTGATGGCTTGTGCGGCTTTTCTCGAGCAAGCGCTCGCCGGGACGGCATGAGGTCCGCTTGGGCGCTCGACGTTTGCGTCGCCGCCAGCGTGGCACTAGCCGGCTGCTCGGCCCTCGCTCCCTATCCGACTTATCCTCGCATGGCGGGCCCGGGCGAGGAGGCTACCGCGCTGCGTGTGGCGATCTGTTACGACACGCTCATCAGCACCCTCGACGAGGTGCAAGTTGCAGCGCAGCAGGAATGCCCATCGGACACCACGGCGACGCCTTTCGACACCGACTGGCACCTGCAATATTGCCCGCTGCTGTTGCCGGCCCGGGCCACCTTCGTCTGCGCAGCCAAGAAATGAGCTGACGCCGCACCTTAGGCTGCGGCGTCGCGCCCTCTGGTCGGCTGCTTGACGCCGCAAGTATATGCTATAGTGATTATACGACCGGGTGCGGCGACGATGGACTACGAAGGCTTCTTCAAACAGCGGCTCGACGTGCTGCACGCCGAGGGACGGTATCGCGTGTTCGCCGATCTCGAGCGGCGCTGCGGTCGCTTTCCGCGCGCCTTCGACCACCGCATCGGCGCCGAAGTCACGGTGTGGTGCTCGAACGACTATCTCGGCATGGGGCAGCACCCGGCCGTCCTCGAGGCGATGGAAGAGACGTTGCGGGCGGTCGGGGCCGGCGCCGGCGGCACCCGCAACATCTCGGGCAACAGCCATTTGCACCTGTTGCTCGAACGCGAGCTCGCCGATCTGCACGGCCGCGAGGCGGCGCTCGTCTTCACCTCGGGTTATGTCGCCAATGACGCGGCGCTGTCGACCCTGGCGCGCGAATTGCCGGGCATGGTGGTGTTTTCGGACGCTTCCAACCACGCCTCGATGATCGCCGGCATCCGCAACAGCCGCGCCGAGAAGCACATCTTCCGCCACAACGACCCCGCCGATCTCGCGCGCCTGCTCGACCGCGTGGCCCCCGACCGGCCGAAGCTCGTGTGCTTCGAGTCGGTCTATTCGATGGACGGCGATATCGCCCCGGTCGGCGATTTGTGCGACGTCGCCGGGCGCTTCGGCGCGATGACCTATCTCGACGAGGTGCATGCAGTCGGACTTTACGGCCCGCGCGGTGGTGGGATAGCCGAGCGCGACGGGGTGGTGCACCTCCCGACGGTGATCCAAGGCACCCTCGGCAAGGCTTTCGGCACGATCGGCGGCTACGTCGCAGGCTCGGCGGCGCTCGTCGATTTCCTGCGCAGCCACGCGCCTGGCTTCATCTTCACGACCTCATTGCCGCCGGCGCTCGCCGCCGGCGCGCTCGCCGCGATCCGCCATCTCAAACAAAGTCAGGTGGAACGCGAGCGCCATCAGGAACGCGCGGCAAGTTTGAAACGGCGCCTCGCCGAGGCCGGCCTGCCGGTCATGCCGTCGGCGAGCCATATCGTCCCAGTGGTTGTCGGCGACCCCGGCCTCTGCAAAGCCGCCTGTGACGAGCTGTTGCACCGGCACCGGATCTACGTGCAACCGATCAATTACCCGACCGTGCCGCGCGGCACCGAACGCCTGCGGCTGACCCCGACGCCGCTGCACAGCGACGCAGATATCGAAACGCTGGTTGCCGCGCTCGGCGACGTCTGGACCCGCCTCATCCTGCGTCGCGCCGCCTGACGGCGAGGTCAGGTGCCGATGGCGAGCGGGCTCGCCAATTTCTTCAGTGCAGCGATTACCGAGAGCGCGGTCAGGCGGCCGGTGCGCGGATTGTCGTCCGACGGCACATTCTCGACCTGCATCGATAGGCGCGCGGCTGCGGCCTCGACCTCGATGCGGTGAATATTGCGAGTGATGGTCGGGTCGGCCCAGATCTCGACCGTCGTGCGATCGGGCCCGATACCCGCCAGCGCCAATGCCGCGGCGACATTGACGTTGGCGGGAAACCCGCGGGCGGCCTCGCGCGCCGTGCCGCTGAAGACGCGTCTGGGCTCGGCCAATCCGGTAATGTCCACGTCGTGGGCGACAAGATAAGGTGCGCCCAATAGGCCCTGCGGCGGCTTTCTCGTAATCATATTGACGCTCGAGATGCCCCCTTCGGCGGCTGCAATTACCGCGTCCAGCCCCAGCAGTGCTCCGCTCGGCACGAGAATGCGGCCGCCATTGCGGCGCGCCAAATCGACCAGATCGAAATTGTCGAGCAGCGCCCCGCAGCTCAACACCATGACAATGCGCCCGTTCCCGAGCGCCGGCTCGGCGAGCTCGCGCAATACCGCACCCGGGGCGCACTCGACAACGACATCGGCCTCCTCCCACAGCCGGGCCAATGGCACGACCGGCACCGGGCGCAAAAAGCCTGCCATTGCCGCTTCCGCCCGCGCCACATCGCGCGCGGCAACCGCGGCGAGCGCCAGCCCCTCGACTCCCTGATCGAGCCGCTGAGCGACGACCTTGCCGATCGCGCCAAAGCCGGCGATTGCGACGCGCAACGTCATTGAAGCTCCATCAATACGATTTCGGCAGCCCGAGCACGCGTTCGGCGATGTGGCTGAGGATCAGCTGGGGGCTGACCGGCGCGATACGGGCGATCTGGATTTCGCGGAAGTAGCGCTCGACGTGGTATTCGCGAGCGTAGCCCATGCCGCCATGCGTCATGATTGCGGTTTCGCAGGCGCGGAAGCCGGCTTCGGCCGCACAGTATTTGGCGGCATTGGCGTAGGCGCCGGCGTCCTCGCCGCGGTCATAGGCAGTGGCCGCGCGCAACACCATCAATTCGGCCGCTTCGAGCTCGATCCAGCGCTCGGCGAGCGGGTGCTGGATCGCCTGGTTTTGACCGATCGGCCGGCCGAAGACGACGCGCTCCTTGGCATAGCGGGCGGCGCGGTCGAGCGCGGCGCGCCCGAGCCCGACCGCCTCGGCGGCGATCAGGATGCGCTCCGGGTTCATCCCGTGCAGGATGTAATGAAAGCCCCTGCCCTCCTCGCCGATGCGGTCGGCGACCGGCACCTTTAGGCCGTCGATGAACAGGAGGTTCGAATCGACCGCCTTGCGCCCCATCTTCGGGATCTCGCGCACCTCGACGGCGCTGCGGTCGAGGTCGGTGTAGAACGAGCGTCATCCCCAGCGAAGGGCGCGCGGCCTCCTCGATCGGCGTCGTGCGCGCGAGGATCAGCATCTTCTCGGCGACCTGCGCGGTCGAGATCCAGATCTTCCGGCCCGTGAGGACATAATGGTCGCCCTCCCGCACCGCCCGCGTCTTGAGGCGCGTCGTGTCCAGCCCGGCATCGGGCTCGGTCACCGCAAAGCAGGTCTTCTCCTTGCCGGCGATCAACGGCGGCAGAAAACGCTCTTTCTGCTCGTCGGTGCCAAAGACGACGACCGGGTGCAGCCCGAAAATGTTCATGTGGATCGCCGAGGCGCCGCTGAACCCGGCGCCGGATTCGGCGACCGCCTGCATCAGGACCGCGGCTTCGGTGATGCCGAGCCCGCTGCCGCCATAAGCCTCCGGCATCGCAATGCCGAGCCAGCCGGCTTCGGCCATCGCCCGATGGAACTCGTGCGGAAAACCGCCCTCCTCGTCCTTTTTCAGCCAATATTCGTCGCCAAAGCGCGCGCACAGCCGCGCCACGGCTTCCCGCAACTCCCGCTGCTCGGTGCTCAGCCCAAATGCCATCTCATCCCCCTGTGGGGTCATCGGCGGCGGCCGAGGGCTTGGCGGAAGGCCTGCGGGACTGTCTCATTCGGCGCGGCGGCGCAGCGGTCCATCACCTTTTTGATGTTGCCGTCGATTTGGCTCACATCGATGACGTGAATTCCGGCTTTTGCCGCTAAGTAGCCGTAATAAAACATCGCAGCTGCGGCCCGGTCGTCATCCGTGGCGCCGAGCAGGTCGGAGCAGCGCACCCGCTCGACATCCCATCGTTTCGGCGCCACCTGCGCGTCGGACGTGACCCTCGGTGGAGAGGTCTCCGGCGGCGCAGCGGGCGCGGTAGGCGGCGCCGATTGTTGCTGCGCTGCGGACGGTTGCGCGCATACAAGACAGCACGCCAACAGAACGATCGCCAAGTCTTTTTGCATCATTGCCCCCTTGTCTGATCAACTTACGGCGACCGCGATCGTCGCGTCAGTAACAGGCGCCCGAGCTGCGGGCCGAACCTTGACGTACCGCATTGCGGAGAGCGCCGAAGCCGGCCCCGATTGCCGCGCCGCGCCCGGCATTACCCGAGATCGCGCCGATAAGGGCGCCACCGGCCGCGCCGCGTGCCGCACCCTGGAAGGGCCCGGGCGTGACGGCGTTGCACGGCGGACGGTAGCCGGGCGGCGGATAGCCATAATGCGGCGGGTAATACTGCGCATACAGGGTATCGGCTACTGCCGATGTTCCTGCTCCAATATTGATGGCGGTCAGCGTTGCCGCAGCAAGGAAAAGAACAGAAAGTCGCAGCATCGGGTCACCCCAGGTTTAACGATCCAAGCATCGAGTGGAGAAGTGGTAGTCATACGGCCCGCAGGTCTGGTTTACAATTGGAGGTCAGCGGCGCCGGTGTTGCATCTCGAGCGTCACGAGCCGAGCCACCGTGATGGCAAGATAAAACTGTCCAATAACCGACTCCAAATTGGCCAAGCTGCGGGCGAACGGGTCGACCGGCACGATGTCGCCGTAGCCGGTCGTGGTCAAGGTCGTAAGGCTGAAATAGAGCATCGTCGCGAATTCGTCCGGGCCACCCGTCGGCGCAGCGAGGCTGGCGAAGGCGGTGGGGCTCAGTGCCCAGATTAGGCTAAAGGCCGAGGCGCAGATCACCGCGAGGTTCAGATATAGCACGGCTGCACCTTGAAGGCGGTGAGAGGTTATGTGGCCGGGGGCATAGACCGCATGCAAAACCACCCAGGTCAGCGCCGAGAAAGTTACGATGTTAGCGCCGTGGCGGAGCAAGCTAGCAGCGCCGGGTGCCCATTCCGGCCCGAGTAAGCGGCTCGCCAATGTGGCTGCCAGCCCAAGCAGGATCGTCACGATCGCTCCGCGTCTGTTCGACAGCACGACAACGAGAGCCAACACCGCCAATGCCAGTGTTTCGACGATGGGTCGCGCTATCGGCAATCCCCTCGCAGCCAGCGGTGCAGCGACAAAAACCAGGCAAAGCTCGGTAACCAGCAGTACCGTCAGGCTCGGATCTCTGAGCCGGTCCTGCCAGGCGCGGATCGACCTTCGCCGGTTATCGACGACGAATGGATGGCGTTGAGACCCATGCACGTTCATCGGCCCTGCACGCGCCTTCTTCAGTGCGGCGGCGACATCCGCGCGAGGCGCTGCACAATATCGATCAATTGAAGATGCGCAATGCTGGCTGGGTCGCGGAACTCGCTGACCGAGTGCTCGTCGGCAAGGCGGCTCAGGCGCAGCATTTCACGAAACCGTTGCCGCCGGTTCAGCTGCAGCTCGGTTGGACGGGAGGTGAAGAACAGCCGCAGCAGCTCACCGGAGCCGAAAAGATGGCCGAATTCCGACGCAGTCACGTAGATTAGGAAGAGGACGAGGATCCATAGAGAAATGGCAGAGAACCGGTGCCACGAGAAGGTCGTTATCAGATACGGAAAGAAATCACCCGGCGGATTGCGCTCGATTATCGAGAAATGCACGAAGCGCTCGAGCAGGCGTGCGAAGAACACGACGACCCAGTAAAAGGCGGTCTTGAAGAGAATCGGTTGGATCAGCGGACCCCGATCGTAACGTCTCAGGAGGGGCATCGCGTTGGCAACCAGCACCGCCTTGCCTACAACAAGCGCCGCAACCGTAGCCAGCATGAAACTGCTGACTGCAACGGCATATTGGGCGACGAGAAGATTCGTCGTGAACACGATGAAGTTGAAGCCGACGAAAAAGAAGATCGTCGGCGGCAACGCCTCGCGCGCCTCGTGCAGAAGCCGGGCGCCGATCCGACGTGCGGCCCCGGCAGGTATCTGGATCGGCTCGGCCGGGCGGCTGTCATTATACAGGATAGGCTTTGTCCTCATGTGCTTCTCCTGGATGACGACCTTCACTGATTGGCGGATATGGTGACGCCGGGCGCCGACCTTGTTCCTATTTCGGAGATCGAGAGCTACACCGTTTCCTTCTCTCGCCCAAAGGTTGCCTCGCGGCCGCCCTGCAGGAAGGTTTGGGCATCGAGCTTGCCGAAGATATCGATCAGACTGGCGACGACACCCGTCCATCCCGTCTGGTGGCTGGCGCCGAGGCCGGCGCCGTTGTCGCCATGGAAGTATTCATAGAACAATAAATGATCGCGCCAATAGGGGTCGCGCTGGAATTTTTCGCTCCCACCGAATACCGGTCTTCTGCCGGATTCGTCGCGCAGGAAGATCCGGGTCAGCCGATTGGCGATTTCGCGGGCGACCTCGAAGAGGTTCATCAAGTTGCCGGAGCCGGTCGGGCACTCTATCTTGAAGTTGTCGCCGTAATAGGCGAAGTAGTGCATCAAGGCCCGGATGATCAGCGCATTGACCGGCATCCAGATCGGGCCGCGCCAGTTCGAGTTGCCGCCAAACATGCCGGTGTCGGATTCCGCCGGCAGATAGCTGACCCGATATTCCCGACCACCTGCCGAGAACACATAGGGATGGTCGGCGTGATAGCGGGACAGCGAGCGGATCCCATAGGGGCTCAGGAACTCGTTCTCGTCGAGCATGCGGCTCAGAATCCGGCGCAGCCGCTCCTGGTTGACGAGGCCCAAGATCCCGCGTTCCGCGACGCCGAGGTGCCCGGGGCCGGTTGGATGGATGGATTCGAGGAGCTCCGGCATGCGCCTGAGGCGCTCGAGCATTTGGGCCGTCAGCCGCGGCATCCGTTCCCGCTGCCACTTGTCCACAGCCGTAACGGCACATAGCGGTAACAGACCCACCATCGAGCGGACCTTGAGACGCGCAGCGTTTCCATCGGGCAAGCGAAGGACGTCGTAATAAAAACCGTCCTCCTCGTCCCACATGCCGTCCGGACCGATCCCGTTCATCGCACGGGCGATCAGCAGGAACTGGATGGCGAAGTTTGCAGCCAGGTCCTGGTAGGTCGGATCATGCGCGGCGAGCTCGAAGGCGATCTCGAGCATGTTCTCGCAGAACAGGGCGACCCATGCGGTGCCGTCGGCCTGCTCCAAATAGCCTCCAGTTGGCAGGGGCGCACTGCGGTCGAAGACGCCGATATTGTCGAGCCCGAGAAACCCGCCTTCGAAGAGGCTCCTGCCGGAGCGGTCCTTGCGGTTGATCCACCAGCCGAAATTCGACGTGAGTTTGCCGAACACCCGCTTTAGGAAATCGAGATCGGTCTGGCCGTGCAGCGCCTGCTCCATCCGATAAACAAAGATCGTGGCCCAGGCGTGCACCGGCGGATTGACATCGCTGAAGTTCCACTCGTAGGCCGGGATCTGTCCGGTCGGATGCTGGTAGACTTGGTCGAGCAGCAGATCGAGCTGCTGCTTGGCGAAATCGATGTCGACGGTTGACAAGGCAAGCGTGTGAAATGCCAAGTCCCAGGCAGCGAACCAGGGATATTCCCACTTATCCGGCATCGAGATGACGTGGTCGCTGATCATGTGAAACCACTCGCGGTTGCGAACCTCGCGGATCGACGGCCGCCTCGGATCGACGCCATGCTCCTGCAGCCATTTGTCGGCATCGAGAAAGAAGTATTGCTTGCTCCACAGCATCCCGGCCAATGCCTGCCGCAATACATCGGCCTTATCCTCGCCGACCCGGGCAGGGGTTACCGCGTGATAGAACGCGTCGGCCTCCAGCCGGCGCCGTTCGATGATTTGATCAAATTGGCTACCGAAGGGGTTACCCGCCGCAGTGTCGCTGAGCCGTAGGCGGATCACAGAGGTCGTGCCTGGGCCGACATTGAGCTGGTAGTGTGCGGCAGCCTTGGTCCCGGTCCGGCTCGGGTTGACGGCCTCCAGCCGCCCCGCCACGACATATTCGTTGATCCCGTCCTTGACATAGGGTGTCGCGTTGGGGCTCCCGAAAAGCCGCTCGTTATTGGTGTCGTTTTCGGTAAACAGCAGGCGTGGATTTCCCTCGCAACGGAGGGAATAGGCGCCCAGTTCGGCATGCGACGCGGCAATGGTGCCGACCCCGTCTTCCGCTTTCAACTCTCGCAGGGAAGGTTTCGGCTGATCCGACCACCATGTCCAGGTATTGCGGAACCACAGGGTAGGTAGCACGTGCAGGCTAGCGGCTTCGGGCCCCCGATTACATAGACTGATCTGGATCAAGATGTCACCAGGCGCCGCTTTCGCGTATTCCACGAATACATCGAAATATCGGTCTTCGTTGAAGACGCCGGTATCGAGTAATTCGTATTCCCAATCATTGCGGCCGCGGTGCCGGTTCGTCTCGATAAGATCGTTGTAGGGGTATGGGTTCTGCGGATATTTATAGAGATACTTCATGTATGAGTGGGTCGGCGTGCTATCGATGTAGTAATAGTGCTCTTTGACGTCCTCGCCGTGGTTGCCCTCGCTGTTGGTCAGGCCGAACAGCCGCTCCTTGAGGATCGGATCCTTGCCGTTCCACAGGGCGAGCGCAAAACACAGCCGCTGGTGATCGTCGCTGAAGCCGGCAAGGCCGTCCTCACCCCAGTGATAGGCGCGCGAGCGGGCTTGATCGTGCGTGAAATAGTTCCAGGCGTCGCCGTTGTCGCTATAGTCTTCACGGACGGTGCCCCACTGGCGTTCGCTGAGGTAGGGCCCCCATTGCTTCCAGGGCACCCCTTGTTCGCGCGCCTCGTCGAGACGCAACTCCTCTGCCGTCTCCGCCCGTTGGGCGCTAGTCTGCTTGGCCGCAGTCTCCTCTTGCGTGCAATCGGCCGTCGATGCTGGACGTCGTTTTAGCTCGCGCCGCGTTCCCTGAGCGATGCGCAAAATTCCGCCGAGGCTCGGACTTTGGCAAGCAGAATTACCCTTCGGAGCGGAGCGAGCGGGCCACAACTCCGTCCGCGGGCCGCCGCTGGATTGGCTAGTACGGCGCTTTTGCGGCGATTTTAGTGGCACCAATCGAAAACGGCAGAGCGGGTGGAGGGCGGCAGCTCGAAACCTGCTCGACCATGAGGTGGTTTTCTGCTCGCTTCCGGAGTTCCGCACTGAGGCATATCAAAGCCGCGCTATCGCCGCGGGGGCTCAGGCGAGCTGGTGCACCTCGGGGGTAAGTTCACTGGTCGTTTGAGCAGCCCGCCCCGCAACGCATGCTGCTCGTATTCATCGACGATGCGAGCAGTCGGCTATCGGACCTTCAATGTCCAGCTCCCGCGCCGGACCAAAGCTTGACGGATCGGTCAAGCCGCGGTCGCGAGCGCCGCTCCGAACAGAATCGCGGTCGTGAACGGCTTCACGATGCCAGGACGCCAATAAAGAGGCCGACAACTTATCAGCACGAGAATGCCCCGCTCTGCTCCGGACGCGTCTTGAAACCTCTGTCAACCGTACGGCAGTCGGCGGATTAGTAAGTGACCATGCGGCGGTAGGCTGCTGCCGCTGCCCCGTAGGCCGAGAATCTACTGCAGCGCTGGACCACAGCTGCGCAGCCATCAAACGCGGCTGACCTCGACTTGGGTATCGTTGAAGCAGGCGCCTTCGGCGAGATCGGCCTTGAGATCAGACGAGACCAGAGCCGAAATCGTCTGGCCGGTGCGGCTCGTCGCCAGCCACGCCCCCTTCTCGCTGGCAACGACGCCCGGCGGCACATCGGCAGTCACGATGAGCGGCAGGATGACCTCGCCGCGCTTGTTCCACAGGCGCACCTCGATGCCGTGACGCAGGTCTCGCCGGCTCGCGTCCTCGGGGTTCATCAAGAGCGGCGGGGTCTGATGCGAAGCGCCGAGGCCGCCGAGAGTGGAGGAGATGCGCTTGTCCGAGGCCGGCGAAATCAGCATCAGCGAATGCGACACCTCTCGTTCGCGCCAGCCCGGCAGCAAAGCCGCCGATCCCCACCGCTTGGCCAATGTCTCCGACTTCAGTTCGATTTTCCCTGACGGCGTAGCGGGGAAGATGTTGTCGAACAGGACCATGGACTCGCCGTCCGGTCCCGTCATCTGCACCGCCCGGTCTGTCGGTATCTCGCTCGGTCTCATTCCGAGAAGCCGGGGGTCGGCGACATCGACGGCGTCGTCCATCAGTTCCTCATCCGTCGCTTTGAAGCACGGCTCATCAAAGCCGAAGCGGGCGGCGAGCCTGCGGAAGATCTCGGTGTTCGGCAGCGCCTCGTTCGGCGGCGGGATCACCGGTTCGGCGCGCTGCAGCCAATGGTGACCATAGGAAGGATAGAGATCGGCGTACTCGAAATGAGTGGCAGCGGGCAGCACCACATCGCAGTACTTCATGCTTTCAGTCATCGTGAGCTCAATGCCGACGGCGAACACGTCCGGACAGGCGAGTCCGCGGCGCATTCGGTTCTGGTCGGGATGCACGACGATTGGATTGTGGTTGTAAATGAACAGCGCGCGTAAGGGCGGGTCGATGTCGTTCTCGGCGAGATGACGGCCGATATCGTTGATGTTGAGGGTGCGCGTGCCGTCGGGGATCAGATCCGACCGCTGCAGCCGGTTCGGGGTCTTGGGAAAAGCGTTGCTTGCACCGAGCACGATGCCATTCCCGTTGCCCAGCTTTCCGAGCAGTGCCGGCAAGGCAATTGCCGCGCGGACTGAGCTGCCGCCGTTGCGGCCGCGTTCGAGGCCATTGCCCGGAGCAAGCACCAGAGGCTCGATCTCGGCGAGCCAGTGCGCGAGGGTCAGGATCTCGTTCTCCTTCAGTCCGCAGACCGCAGCCGCTCGCGCCGCCGGCCACTGGCGGGCCCGAGACATGAAATCCTCGGCGCCCAACACGTGAGCGGCAATGAACGACGCATCCAGAGAACCCGAACGCTCGAGCTCTGCGGCCAATGACCAGGCGAGCACCACATCGGTGCCGGGCAGCAGTTGTAGATGCAAGTCCGCCTGCTCGGCGATCTTGGTGCGCAGCGGATCGACCACCACCAGTCTGCCGCCGGCACGCTTTGACTTGCGGATGCTGCGGACGAGATGAAGGTTGGTGACCGTCGCGTTGTTGCCCCAGACGAGATTGAGCTTGGCGGTCTCGGCAAGTTCCGGCGGGCATCCGGGCACGGCACCATAAGTCCCCGACCACGCTTCGCTGCGCACGCCGCCGCACAGGGCGCGCCGATAGAGCTGAGTGGCGCCCAGGCGGTTGAAAAAACGCGAGGACATGCTGTCTGCCGCCAGCAAGCCGTGCGGACCGGCATAGTTCAACGGCATCACCGCCTGCGGGCCCCAGCGGCCGATGATCTCGCTGACCCGCTCGTGGATATCGTCCAGCGCCGCGTCCCACGAAATCCGCTCGAATTGGTCCGAGCCTTTCGGCCCGAGCCGGCGCAGCGGATGCAGCAGACGCCCCGGTCCGTGCACGAACTCGGTCATCTCCCGAGCCACCTTGTTGCAGATGACCCCGGCGGTGTAGGGCGCGGCCCCAGAACCGCGCACCTTGACGATACGGCCACCGGCGACACTGACGCGCAGGCTGCAGGCATCGGGGCAATCGAAAGTGCAGACGCTGGCGCGCTCGTCGGTGACCATCGCTCTCATCCTTTCGGGTGGTCCGTCAGTCGGAGGAGTCTAGCTTGCATTTGCGTCGAGCGGTAGGGCCAGCACAGAGAAAAGGCGCGCGCTCGCCGATTGGCCGCCCCCAACCTATGCTTGCTTTATCAGAGATTAGATACGAATTCTCCTGCAATATTCGTTTCGTACTGCGACAATATCGAAGCACAACCAATTAAAATTGGAATAGAAAAGCATCGACGAAACCCGCAAAGCGTGTTTTGTTCCGCGTCGAGTTCATCCATTGGTCGTACGCGGTCAGGCGGCGACAATTTTCAGGGGAACGGGCATATGGCATCAGTTCCGGGCGGACAGTACACGCTCTTTGCAAACGGCGTTAACGTGAATGTGGTCGCGACCCCGGACGGCAGCGGTTTGCCGCCTCCGCTGGCCGG
This sequence comes from uncultured Alphaproteobacteria bacterium, assembly GCA_963700195.1. Taxonomy (GTDB): domain Bacteria; phylum Pseudomonadota; class Alphaproteobacteria; order ATCC43930; family CGMCC-115725; genus AP-15. Next base: position 19,207 of record CAVOWQ010000047.1, on the reverse strand, counting down.
CCTATTCAACTTGGAGCTGCTGACGGGATCAGGTTCTGCCTCCACGCCAGCGGGATATCAAGGGGTGGCGATGCTGTCGCCGGACGGCAAGACCCTCAACATGGTATCCGGCGATTACGGGGTGCAGGTTGTCGGCAGCGGGCCGCACACGGTAATCGCCGGAACGGGCAACGACACGATCTATGGCGGCGACGGCCCCACCGCGATGTTCGGCGGTTCGGGTGACGATCAGATCTTCGGCGGCAATGGACCCGACACGATACAGGGCGGCAGTGGCCACGACACTATATATGGCGGTGCCGGGCGCGACCTGATCGTCGGGGGAAGCGGCTCCGAACTTATTGTCGGTGGGGACGGCAAGGATACGATCATAGGCGGCGGCGGACCCGATACGATCTATGCCGGCCACGGCGGCGATTTGATCACGGGCGGCGGCGGCACGACCTCGATTTTCGCGGGAGACGGACCGGACACGATCACCGGCGGCAGCGGTCCGACGACGATCACTGGCGGCAGCGGCAATGACTTTATCACTGCGGGCAGCGGCCCGACGATGATCGTAGGCGGAGACGCCAGGGACACGATCATCGGCGGAACCGGCCAGGACACGATATTTGCGGGTCACGGCGGCGATTTGGTCATCGGCGGCAGCGGCGCGGATCTCATTTTTGGCGGCGACGGCCGCGACACGATGTTTGGCGGCACCGGCTCCGATACGATTTATGCCGGCTCGGGGCCCACATTGATCCATGGCGGTTCCGGAGCGGATCAGATCACTGGCGGCGACGCCAATGACACGATCACGGGCGGCAGCGGGCCGGCGACGATCGATGGTGGAGCAGGGCATAATATGATCACGGCGGGTAGCGGCGGCACGCTGATCCAAGACAGCGGCGTGACAGGTCAGGACACCGTCGTCGGCTTCGACCAAGCGCACGGCGACGGGATCACCTTTGCGGGCGAAGATGCGGCGACCATCGCGAACGTCGTGGCGACAGCCAATGTCAGTGGCGGAAGCACCGTGATCACGCTGCCGGATGGCTCTACGATGACCCTCCTTGGCATCACGCATATCGACAGTACCTTCTTCCACTGATCGCCGAGCGACGCCCCCTTCGGGGGGATCGCAGATCATCGAGCGCCGCACCGGCGGCGCTCGATTTTTTTGTGCTCTACCTCGCCTACGGATACCAAGCCGGTGGCGTGCGGCTGCCGACACCCGGGTAATCCCAGCGCCCTTCTACCCAGACCCGGCCGTTCGCCTGCTGCTCCCAATGGCCGAGCACATAGGTCGCAGAGAACAGCCTTGAAGGGTGGACAATTCCGCAACGCGCACCAGCCGATGGTGCCGGGTGAGGGATTCGAACCCCCGACCTTCGGTTTACAAAACCGCTGCACTGCCACTGTGCTAACCCGGCAAAATCAATAACTTACAGGATTCGCGTCGACCGTTTCTACCGAACTTGCTACCGAATGATATTCCTCGAAACGTCGGACGATTTCATTTCTGCTCGCCGATCGCTCTTATAGCACCCCGGAAAGCCGCGTCGAGACGGCCGGCAGCATCCTCCTGCATCGTGGCCGTTACGTGGCTGTAAAGGTCGAGGGTCGTGGTCACGGTGGAAGGCATTGTCACGGAGACCGGGTCGGGAGCGAGCGGCGGATCGGATAAGATGTCGGCGTGGCTCCGCTCTGCTACCGCCGCCATCGCTTCCCGCCCGAGATCATCCAACACGCGATTTGGCTCTATCTCCGCTTCACCCTGAGCTACCGTGATGTCGAGGAACTGCTGGCCGAACGAGGGCTCGACATCTCGTATGAAAGGGTACGGCGATGGGTGCTGAAGTTCGGCCCCGCGATCGCGCGACGGCTGCGCCAGCGTCGCCCTCGGCCGAGCGATCGCTGGCACTTGGACGAGATGGTGGTGCGCATCGCCGGCGAGCGGATGTACCTGTGGCGTGCCGTGGATGACGAGGGCGAGGTTCTCGACATGCTGGTCCAACGCCGACGGGACAGTCGGGCGGCGCTACGGCTGATGCGCAAGCTGCTCAAGAAACAAGGCTTCGTGCCGAAATTGTTGGTCACCGACATGTTGCGCTCCTACGCCTCCGCGTTCCGCCGTCTGCGTCTGGCCGGTCGGCATGAGCAGGGGCTTCGGAAAAACAACAGGGCGGAGAATTCGCATCAGGCTGTCCGACGACGCGAGCGCAAGCTGCAGCGATTCAAGTCAGCTCGATCCGCCCAGCGTTTCTTCAGCATGCACGGCGCGGTCCACAACACCTTCAACTTTCAACGCCACCTCATCTCCCGATCCACCCTGCGGATATTCCGAGCCGAAGCTACTGCAGAGTGGCGCAATGCGGTCGCGGCGGCATGACGCAAGGCCAGATTTGGCTCTCGATGCGTGCTCCACAGAGTTGCCGTGATAAAGCCGGCTTTGGCGCTGGTGCATGGCACAGTTGGCGGGCACGCTCGGCCGTCGCGTGCTAGTCCACGTCTCGCGAGTTAAGTACATGGATTCGGAGCGGCGATGGGGTGGATCGCGGCGACGGCTCTGGTCGTGGCGCCGGCGCATTGCCACGAAGGACGAGAGGCTTTGCAGTCCCGCAGCCTTACCGTGATCAACCCGTCGGTCGAGTCGTGAGTTCGCGAGGAGGATCGGCCGGTTGAACCGTCTCCTATCGTTTCCTCCCTTGCCTTCGTCCTGAAACCGGATTGATCAGATTCCGGGATAGGACTTGCCCCAGCCGTCGAGGTAGACAACTTCGGACAATGGTCCGCGGCCCACCGGTCCGAACCGCCCCATCGGGTAGCCGATCGGCAGGATCGCGTAGGAATGGTAGTTCGGCGGGATGCCCATCGCTTCGTCGCACTCCTTCGCATATCCGATGTGCCGCGTTGTCAGGGTCGAGCCGAGACCGAGCGCACGCGCCGCCAGCAGCATGTTCTCTACCGCCGGATAGATCGATGCGCCCGACGAATACCCCGGATTGTCGCCTTCGAGACAGGCGACGATCCACACCGGCGCCTCGTGGTAGTGGTCGGTCAAGTATTGGTTCGCCGCCATTTGCCGCAATTGCTTCGGTTGATCCGATCCGGGGGGCGGCGCGCTGTTGCGATAGCGGGGCCCGACGACTTCGTCGAACAGCTTCTTGTAATAACCCTGGACGACTTTCTGATACCGCCGAGAGCCGGTTCTGCCCCACTCGACCGCACGCCGGGCTATCCGGCAGAAGCGATCATTGCCGCCGATCGGCGCCGCCCGCCGCGTTGCACTCGGCACTAATAGACGAGGGCAATAACCGATGTCAGCGCGCCACCACGGCCGCCTGTTCGACATCACCGAAGCCTTACAGAGCACCGGCAAAGAGGAATTACGAAGCAGGACGTGCTTCCTGCGGTTACCGATTTTCTCGCCTCGCTTGCCCTGATCATATCCGCAGCAGTGGGCGCCCGCACCGCGATAATGCGCATCGAAGGCCGTATCGAGGACTGGAACCCCGGCACCTCCCCTGCCCCGGATATCATCCACGGGTGGCTCTTTGACATTGCTCCGCGGCACTGCCGTAGCTTAAGGCCATGCCGAGAAAATTCACGATCGTGCAAGACTTAGCGCAGCTGCGCGACCTGTACCGCAATACGCCGCCGCTCTTCCATGATAAGTCCGGAAAGCCGCGTCCAAAGAGCTCAACCATATAATCGCTCGACAGCAAGCTCACCCCGTGATGACGATCGACGACAGTTGTGTCGCGCTTGCAAGCCGCACGGACCAGCGCTGATTTCGGAAAACCGTCTCCGCGGCGGATCGAACCGGCGCCCAATGAGGGCCACAAACGCGAGCAAACCGGACGGCTCGTAAACCAGTGCGCCGTCGGCACGCCCAGTGACCCCGGCAAATAAGGCCGAGTTCATCGATCCTATCGCAACAGCCCTATTTTCAACTTCCGAACCCTTTGCCGACCTTCATGTCGGGAATGGCAACAGCAGCCTCTGCCCCGTTGCGGTCACTCGTTGCGATCAGCGGCGACGACCTCTGATGCACCTTTGCGACATTCGTTCGACGCCTACTTTCGGGCGCATCATAGGCTCCCACGCGTCATATTTCGCGCGTACTATGCGCCGGCGGCCGCCACGGTCAAGACATGGCTGCTTGCCAAGACCGCGACAAAATCCGCGTCTCGGCTGGGCGATAGCACGGATACGGCGGCGAGCGAGCCGTTCGCCTCAGAACGCCTCGCCGCCTAGCGACGGCAACGGCCCGCGATCCCCAGTAAGTTTCAAAACGCGGCCTGCCCGCACCATTGGACGTCGATGACCGGCTATCCGCGCGATCTCGTCGGCTATGCCGACCAGCCGCCGGACCCGTGTTGGATCGGTGGGGCGCGCCTCGCCGTCAATTTCGTCGTCAACTATGAGGCGGGTGGCGAGCGCAGCGTGCCGCACGACGACAAGGTCGCCGAGACGCGCTTGACCGACCTTTTCGTGCCGGCCCCACTGCAGGGCGCGCGCGATCTCAATATGGAGTTCGACCTATGAGTACGGCAGTCGCGCCGGCTTCTGGCGTCTCATGCGCGTCTTCGCCGAGCGGCAGGTGATCCCGACGATCTATGCCGTCGGCATGGCGCTTGAGCGCAACCCGCAAGCCGCCGAGAGACAATGGCGCGTCAGAGCTGCGACGTCGTCGATCACGGATGGCGCTGGCTCGGCTATCGGCATCGACGAAGCAACCGAGCGAGAGCATATCCGCCTCTCCGTCGACGCCATTCGGCGACTGACCGGAACGCGGCCGATCGGCTGGTACATCGGCACGCCGAGCGCCAATACACGGCGCCTGGTCGTTGAGGAAGGGGGGTTCCTTTATGACAGTGACGCCTACAACGACGAATTACCCTATTGGACTACGATTACGGCCGGCCACATCTCATCGTCCCGCATACGCTCGACGACAGCGACACGCGCCTCGCGCGTGGCCTGGGCTGAGGTCAGGCCGAGGATTTCTTCCTCTCCCTGCGCGACAATTTCGACGCACTCCACCGTGAGGGCGAGCAGACGCCGAAGATGATAACCGTCGCTCTGCATTGCCTCTCGCCGGGAAGCCGCTCGCGCCGCCGCGTTTGCCCGTTTCGTCGATCACATCCTGCGCCACGACCGGGTCTGGGTCTGCCGACGAAACGAGATTGCCGAGCATTGGCGGCGTCAGCCCCCAGCGAATGGAAAGAAAGGATGAGCGAACCTGCTTATCGTTAGGCTCTTCCACTTAGCGGCGGAAGCCCGGATCCGCTCCAGCCCGGCATCCGCGTCATCGCCAATCCGATAATTTGTGGATATAGCGCACCGGGATGGGGACGATCAGGCCCCGCCGCTGTTGACCAGGTATCGGACGATCGATCGCATAACCCCCTTGCTCGATCGTCTACGATCGAAAACCCCGGTTCCCCGCCGGGGTTTTCTCTTTGATGGACATTTGTAAGTCGGTGCCCGCGAAGCAGCCCGCCGACGGTCAAGCCCGCAAGCTGATGGATCGCGTCACGGTTGGTGCGCCGGTTCGCGAGCTCCGGTTCATCGAGGCGCCCGGGCATGGGCGGGTGCCATTCACCCGGGTCCGGGCGGATCGCCGCGCCGGGCTAGAGACGGTCGCAATCGACGCGTATCGTGCAGCGGAAGCGGTGCGGTGTTGCAGGCGCGGCGCTGGGCGACCCGCCCGAAATACGTGCCTTTCCGAGGCGGACTGCGGCAAGCCATTCCGTTCCTGGTTGGCTCGGCATCCTCGAAAGCAGCAGCGCACCCGGATGCGCCACTGCGCTGGTTCGGGGCGGCTGTGAGAGAGCGTAACATCGCGAACACTCGGCCAACGCTTGGCCCGGACAAACCTGACCAAGGAGACAGGCAATGAGCGAAAGCAATCTCGAAGATCGAGCAGCGATCCACGACCTCTTCACGCGCTACTGCTGCGCGCTCGACAATGGCGAGATCGAGGCCGTGGTCGATTGCTTCACGGTAGACGCGATCTTCAAGAGCCCGGTCATTGACATCAGCGGCCGCGACGCAATCCGCGCCTTCGCCAGACGTTTCGCGGCGCAACGCGCCGCGGGCACGCAATTTCGTCATATGGTTAGCAATATCGCCGTGACGATCACCGGAAACCGGGCCGCCGCCAGCGCCTATCTGCTGGTGCTCGTCTCAAAGGACGGCGACCATCGTAGCCTTCCGCCCGGCCGCTACGCGTGCGAGCTGATCAAAGAGGACAGCGGCCAGTGGCGCTTCTCCCGCCGCACCGTCTTTCATGACCACGACTACACGCTCGAGGGGATCGGTCGCTAACTCACTCCGATACTGAACAGCGTTAGCGCCCGGCCACAATCACCCCATCTATATCGCAAAGAAGGACCACGCCATTTCGCCCGTCAGCCGGCTTATCCGTCGATGACCGCGAGCCGGGCGCCGACCGTCACAGCGACTGGGCGCGCTGGTTCTGGAAGGGCGCGGTGCATATCGATGATGTTGCCGCCGCGGTGATCCTGAGCCTCGATCTCCTATCCCGGCGGCAACTCGACCAGCAGCTCATCCTTACCCTCGACAGCGCCTATGAATACACCGACGCCGATCTCGACTATTGGGATGCCGAGGGGCCGGGCTCGACCTTCCGGAAATATTATCCCGAATATCACGATCTCGCGCTTTCTTACGGGCTCGATCCGGCATTAAAGCCAACCAAGCTCGATATTTCCGAAACCGTTCGCTGGCTGGGCTACAAGCCCGCTTATCGCCTGGCAAACTTATTGTCGGAACTCGCCGCCTTCGGCGACAGCGGCCCCCCGCGCTTCACCGGGAACTAATTCAAGGAGGCGGATGCGCCAGCCAGATCACCCTTCGATGCCGCCTTCATGGTGCGCAATGTGGCGCGGACGGCGCACCGAGACTGCCGCGGTGCCGGAGTGGGTTCCGCCGCAGCTGACGCAACTGCTCGACGCGGCGCCGGAGAGCGATAGCCGTGGCGAAGCTGCAGGCGTCGCGTGAAGCGGACTTCAAATTGGGTTTGAGGACATCTGAGCCAGTCGGATTTGTGGTAATCTACGCGATGAGATAAACCGCGGTATTTCCCGTGCATCACATGAAGCAATTCGGCGCCGACAGGGCCTGAGGCACCGGCAAAGGCGGGATCCTCCGGGCTGACGAAGATGCAGGAATTGGCCGGCAACGGATCGCCGCCATCGACCGCGGCGTCGCCCGCCAACACCAGCCAGAATTGGCCACCGCCGGCGCTCGGCGCGCGCCGGGCAATCGCGGTGCAAGGCGGTATCCGGTAGCGCCAGCCTGCCAGCCCATCCTCCGCTTCGAGAACCGGGGGGCAGGAAATAGCCGTCGCCTGACACAGCTCGCGGAGAAGCGCTGCCGGCACCGCCTCGGTGATGAGTTCCCAGTGCTGGTGGCGGTCGCGGGCCGCATTAAGCACCTCCCACTCGGCCGGCATATACCGGGCGCCGGGATCCCAGCGGTTGCGCAGGGTGAACCACCAGATGCCCGACTTCCCGGCGACGATCGGTCCATAGGCCGAGTAAGCGTCGGTGTAATCCACCGCGCCGTCGCTGAATTCATGATCGCCAAGCATGCCTCGACCGGCAACGACTACCTGGAATTGGTCGGCTTGGTGGAAGTGCGGCCGGGTGACGGCGCCCGGACCCTTCTCAACCAGGAAGGCCACCGGGTGCAGCGCACCGTCGGCCGGGGCTTCTCGTCCGGCTGCAGGGTGTAGCGGTTGGCGCCGATATAGGCGGTGTTCCAGCCGGTCGACGTCTGGCGTCGGCGGGTGCTGCGGGCCAGGATGCTGTCGGCAGTCAGGACCACGGCGTACTTCGTTATTGCTGTCCGCGGCAGGCCCAACGGCGCGTCACGATGCGTGCTCCCACATACTGTCCCAGAATTCCTTCAGCACTTCTCATTGAAACAGCTATGTCAGTTGATGCAACGCCGTGGCGAACCACGCCATGCGGCCCTTGCCACCGCGTTCACGAGGTCTTGAGCCGGCTCGTATCGCGGTAAGAGAACAATCTGCCAATATAGAATTCCTGATGCGATGTAGGCATCGCCGGCGGGTGATAAGTCCGCTGATCCTCGCCGCTCGGGGCTACGCGCGACAGTTGGAGAGAAGACGCATGACAACGACCGCAGCAACCGACTTCGACATTACCGGGTTGCGGGCGCGGCGCACCAACAAGTGGCACAAATTTCCGCCCGACGTGCTGCCGGCGTGGGTCGCGGACATGGACTTCGGCGTCGCGCCCTCGATCACCGCTGCGCTGGCGCGCCTGACGCGAGACCAGGAATATGGCTATGCCGCGCGCGAAGGTGTGCTGGCCGCGGCCTTCGTCCGCCGCATGGAGGGGCGCTTCGGCTGGCACACCGATCCCGCCGACACGATCGCGATCGGCGATCTGGTGCAGGCCAGCTTCTCCTCCGTTATGGCGTTCAGCGAACCTGGCGACGCAATCCTGTTGCAGCTCCCCTCCTACCCGCCCTTCATGCGCGCCATCGAGGATACGGGCCGCCGCCTGATCGCCAACCCGATGCGCGATGACGGCACGCGCTGGGTGCTAGACTTGGGCGCCTACGAGGCAGCCCATGACCCGCGCCTGCGCATGCTGATATTCTGCCATCCGCAGAACCCCACCGGGCGCGCCTTCACCGGGGCAGAACTGGAGGAGGTTGCGGACTTCGCGATCCGGCATGATCTGGTGGTGGTGTCCGACGAGATCCACGCGGACATCGTCTATCCCGGCAACACGCATATTCCACTCGCGTCACTGCATCCGGAGATCGCGGCGCGCACCATCACCATCACCTCGGCGACCAAGAGTTTCAACATCCCGGCTCTGCGCTGCGCCGTCATGCATTTTGGCGCGCCCGCTCTGAAGGAGAGGTTTGAGAAGCGCATCCCGTCGCGGTTGCTTGGCTCGCCGGGGGTGACCGGGGTCGATGCGACGGTCGCGGCGTGGGATGACGGGCAGCCGTGGCTGGATGCGATTCTCGCGCAGTTGCAGGCGAACCGCGATTGGCTGGTGGCGACGCTCGCCGCCACGCTTCCGGGCGTGACGATGCGGCTGCCGGAGGCGACATATCTGGCCTGGCTCGATTGCCGGGCGCTGGAATTGCCGTGCCCGGCCGGGCAGTTCTTTCTGGATCAGGCCAGGGTTGGCCTCAATTTTGGCGAGACCTTTGGTGCGGATTACGCGGGGTTCGCGCGGCTGAATTTCGCGACGCCGGCGGCGATACTGAGGGAGATTGTTACGCGGATGGGGGAGGCGGTGCGGAGACGGTGAAGCGACATTAGGTGCAGTTGTCGCGAAGCTGGGCGTTCGGCCGCGGAATTTGTTCTTTCCCGCACAAAGGCGGATGTTATGGATCGGAGATACCGCTCCTCTCTGGCCGGCGAAAAAGCCTGGCTCTGGCATCAAGGTGGCCGACGCGGAAGGGTGAAGGCCCTCTGGCCGGGTATCGGAAATGGCTCCGAGGGGTCGTATTCTTTTCGCTGCTGACGGTGACTTCTCGACAGCGCGTATGAGGCGGTCGAATGCGACGCAACCCCGCGGCTCGTAAAGCTCTACCAATCCCGGCGAGATGACACCACCAAGAGAGACGTGAAAACCCCGATCACAATAGCGCCCGAGGCGCTCGATTTTACCCAGCTGATCCGCGCCGGCGAGACAGTCGGCTGGGCCGAGGCGACGGCGCAACCGGTGCTTCTTACCCGCATGCTTGATGCCCAGGCGGAGCGCTGCCCGCCATTCAGAGTGTTTTTTCCGCTGACATTCAATGACGCATTCGCCGCCAGCCATGCCAATGTCACCGTCACCGCATTGGGCGGCGCCAGCGCCGGCCGGCGGTTTTTTCCCGGCGGTGCCGATAACGTGGTACCGGCCAATATTTCCGATGTAGGCAGTCTCGTAGCCACGGGCCGTCTACCAATCGATATAGTGTTGCTGCAGATCAGCGGCCCGGACGCAACCGGCCGATACAATGCCGGGCTCGGTATCGAGCACCTGCACGCGGCGCTCGGCCGGGCGCGGCTAGTCATCGCGCAGATTAACCCGGAATTGCCGTGGACCCACGGCGACACGGCGATCGAGCCGGAAGCGATCGATGTACTGGTGCCGGCCGCTGAGCCGCCGATCGAACTGCCGGCGCGGCCCGTAGGGCCGATCGACCGCATCATCGCCGATCATGTCGCCCGGCTGATCCCCGATCGCGACGGTCGAGCTTGGCCTTGGTGCTATTCCCGAAGCGGTAACCCGCGCGCTCGGCAGCAAACGGGGTCTCGGTGTCCACTCGGGAGCGGTCGGAGACGACATCGCCGATCTTATGGCGGCGGGCATCGTCGACAACCGTCACAAGGAGATCGACGCTGGGGTCACCGTGGCAACGATGCTGATGGGAACGGCTCGGATCTATCGTTTTGCCGACCGCAACGCGGCGATCCATATCCGCGCGACATCCTACACGCACGATGCGCTGGTGGTCGACAATTTCCGCCGGTTTATCGCGATCAATGGCGCGCCTGAGGTCGACCTCACCGGCCAGGTCAATGCGGAGACCGCAAGAGGACAGCATATCGGCTTGGTCGGTGGTCAAATGGACTTCGTCCGTACAGCCAACCGCGCGCCGGACGGACGATCGATCATCGCTCTGCAATCGACCAATCGCCAGCGCACCCGGTCACGCATCGTCGCCAAGCTGGTCGACGGTGTCGTCACGACCCCGCGCGCCGAGGCCGACCTCGTAGTCACGGAACACGGCATCGCCGAACTGCGCGGCCGCACGCTTGGCGAACGCGCCCGTGCTCTCGTCGCGATCGCCGATCCGAGCTTTCGCGCCGAATTGGAATGCGCGAGCGAGCAGCTGGTGTGAGGCTAGTCGACGGCTTGGGTTTGGAGGACGATCTTGCCGGCGTATCGGCGCGACAACAGTGCGGTCAGCGCGTTGCCGGCCTCGGTCAATGGAAAAACCTTCGCGACCAGGGGCTTGAGGCGCCCGGCCTCCCACCAACGCAGCAATTCGGCGAGGTTGCGGCTGATCAGGGCAGGGTTCCGCTCGCTCTGCGCTCCCCAGACGACCCCGATCACCGAGATGTTCTTGACCAGGATCAGATTGGCCGGGACCGCCTGGATGCGACCGGCGGCAAAGCCGATGACCAGCATCCGGGCCTCCCAGTTGACCGCCCGCAGCGCTTGGTCGACCGCGTCACCGCCGACCGGGTCGAAGACGACATCGGCACCTTTGCCATCGGTCAACGCGCGCACTCGGTCGCGGATGCTTTCCTCTCCATAATCGATCAGCTCGTCTGCCCCCCGCGCCCTCGCCACTGCCAGTTTTTCCGCGCCGCCAGCCGCGGCGATGACCCGCGCACCCATCGCCTTGCCGATCTCGACCGCCGTCAGCCCGACCACCCCGCCGGCGGCGCCGAGTACCAGCAGCGTCTCGCCCAGCTGCAAATGGCCACGATGGGTCAGCGCGAAATGCGAGATGCCGTAGGCAACCGGGAACGCTGCGGCGGTGACGAAATCCATCGCATCGGGAATCGGCACTACGGCGGCGGCGTCGAGTACGATTTCCTCGGCGTAGCCGCCGCCGTTGCGCAGCACCGCGAGCACCCGCTGCCCCACCTGCAAGCCGTCGACCGTGCGGCCGGTTTCGACGATCTCACCAGCAGCTTCGAGCCCCGGGGTAAACGGGAACGGGGGTTTCACCTGATAGGTACCGCCCACCATCAGGCTGTCGGCGAAGTTCACCCCAGCGGCGCGCACCCGGATGCGAACCTGGTGCGGTTTGAGGCTTGGGCTCTCGGCCTCCTCGAGCCGCAACACATCCGGTGTGCCCCATTCCCGGCAACGGACCGCCTTCATTTTCTTGCTCCTCGCGATGCTCCGATAGCCCGCGCCGACGATATCGCAAAACGATCGCGAGCAGTCGATTGCGCCCTGCTCGCGGGTCTCGTGTACGTTAAGATCGTTATCGAGTTGGAGCCCGAGCCATGGAGATCCGTCTCGCTCGACATAGCCGGCATGTCGCCATTGTTACCATTGACAATCAGCCGCGCCTCAACGCCATGACGCGACAGATGCTGAGCGACCTCGGACGTTTATCGGATGAGCTGGAGCGCGACCGAGACTTCCGCTGTATTGTTTTGACCGGCGCGGGTGAACGCGCCTTCACCGTCGGCGCCGATGTCAGCGGCGACCTCTCAGCCGGGCCGGAAGTAGCACGGATGGTCAACCATGCCCTTCTGAAGAACGATGCCTATTCGAAACCGATCGTCGCCGCGGTAAATGGCGATTGCGTCGGCGGTGGCCTCGAGTTGATGCTCTCGACCGACCTCCGCGCAGCCGTGCCGACGGCGCGCTTTGGCCTGACCGAGGTTAAGTGGTCGATCTATCCGTTCGGTGGCTCCACCATCAAGCTGATCCATCAGATCGGTTATGTTCACGCCATGGACCTGCTCCTGACGGCGCGATTGATCGATGCCGCGCAGGCGACTCGGCTCGGTCTGGTAAACCGGCTGGTGCCAAGGGCGAGCTGATGCGGTGGGCGATCGAGACAGCGGAAATGATCGCTGCAAACAGCCCATCGGCGGTGCAGGCGGTCAAACAGCAAGTCAGCGCCATGATCGCCGACCACGCGTTGACCCGCGAGGCCCTCGAGCAGCAGCTTGGCGATCAGGTGCGCGCAAGCCCCCACTTTGCCGAAGGCATCGCCGCGTTCCGCGAAAAGCGAAAACCGCACTATGAATGACCTGCCTGGGGCGCGCCCTGCCAGCCGGACACTGGGCGACCTGGTCGACGAGATGGCTGCCGCCAGACCCTGCGTCGAGGCCGTCGTGTTTCGCGATGAGCGTCTCGATTACGTCGGTCTCAAGGCGCGGATGGATGTCTTCGCCCGGGCGCTTCTTGCTGTCGGAATCCAGCGAGGCGACCGGGTCGCGCTGCTGGTTACCAACCGCACGGAGTGGGTCGTCAGCGCATTCGCCGCTGCCAAGATTGGCGCCATCGTCGCCGCCATCAGCACGTTCTCGACACAACGTGAACTTGTCTGGACGCTCGAGAACTCCGGCGCGGCCGCCTTGATCACGCTTGACGCCTTTCGCGGCCGGCGTTTTCTCGACGCGCTCCGCGAACTTTGTCCCGAGCTCGACCGCTCGCTGCCCGGGGCTCTCAGGGCCAAGCGACTTCCGGCCCTGCGCACCGTCGTCGCGGTCGGCGGCCCGGCGTTCGCTGGTGTTTTCTCGCTGCCGGAGTTCCTGGTGCAGGGCGCATCGGTGGATGCAGCCGCGCTCGCCACCGCGCAGCAGGCTGTGACCCCGGAGGACGTCTGCTACATCCTCTACACCTCGGGGTCCACCGCTGCGCCCAAAGGCGTGACCTTGGCGCACGGGCCGGTGATCGCCAACGGCTTCGACATCGGCGAGCGCATGCATCTGAGCGCGACTGATCGCGTATGGCTCGCGGTGCCGCTGTTCTGGTCGTTCGGCTCGGCCAATGCACTGCCGGCGATCATGACCCATGGCGGTTGCATCGTCCTGCAGGAGAGCTTCGAGGCGGGAGAGGCGCTGGCCTTGATCGAGCGCGAGCGCTGCAGCGTCTACTACGGTATGGGCAACATGGCGCGGGCTATGCTGGAGCACGAGAATCACCCAGGCCGCCGATTGGGCGCGATGCGAACCGGGCTCACCATTGGCCCGCCCGAAGACATCCGCATTACCATCGAGGCCCTGGGAGCCGAGGAGCTCTGCAATGTCTACGGCTCGACCGAGACCTACGGCAATTGCGCCGTGACCGATGCCCGCGATCCGTTAGAGCTCCGATTGCGTAGCCAAGGCTTGCCGCTGCCCGGAATGAGGCATCCGTACTGTGGATCTCATTACAAGGCGGCCCCTGCCGCAAGGCGAAATCGGCGAGCTGGCCGTCAGCGGTCACATCACGCCCCGTTATTACAGGGCACCGGAGCTCGATGCCGAGGCGTTTGACAAGGATGGCTACTTTCTGACCGGTGATCTCGGCTCGATCGACGCGGACGGGCGCATCGGTTTCCGCGGACGACTGAAGGAGATGATCAAGACTGGCGGCGTCAACGTCGCACCGCTGGAGGTCGAGCAAGTCCTGTTGCAGCATCCTGACATCGTGCAGGCCTACGTCGTAGGTGTGCCGGATCAGTCGAAGGGTGAGATCGTAGCAGCGGCGGTCGTGTTGCGTGCGGGGGCGGCAGCCGATACCCCGTCGATCGTCGCCCTCTGCCGGGAGCGGCTGGCAAGGTACAAGGTACCGGAACGGTTCGCGTTTCGAGCGGCCGGGGAATTCCCTCGCACGCCGACCGGCAAGATCCACAAGCCCAGCCTGGTCGACGAGCTGGCGGCAAGCACGGCGACCTGACGGTAGCGGCACCGGCATCCGGGTTCATAATTTCCTACCTCGCGCGCTTACCTCGCTGTGACAGAGGCCAACGCGTTGGCGGCAATCAAGGGCCGGAACATTCAGAGAGCGGTCCTTGCGCTGGTGCGGCCGGCCCGCGGGTTCCTTCCGTGCGGACGCACAAAAGAGCGTTCGCCTCCGATTATCCCTGGCGGGAGGCGGGACCGCCGCGCACGAAGGAGTTTGATTTCGGCTCGCTTCGCCTCGAACTGGTCCGTCAGACTGCTTAGGCCGTAACCGTGCCCACTGACCCCGAGGCTCTCGCCAGCCGGTATTCATGCCTGAGGATAAGCTCCGCTGCCGCGATTAGCCGTCGCACGTCGTCCTCCGTCCCGACGGTGATGCGCAGATAGGGTGCCGTGCGCGGCTTGTTGAAGTGCCGCACCAGCACCGCATGTTCGCGCAACGCCGCCGCGAATTCCGCCCCGCCCCGCGCCGGATGCCTGGCGAAGACGAAATTCGCGCTCGAATGCAGAACGACAAAGCCAAGCCGGATCAGCTCCCGCGTCATCGCTTCGCGACCTGCGACGACCCTCGCGCAGCTCTCGCGGAAATAGGCGTCGTCGCGAACCGAAGCCGTCGCGCCCGCCTGGGCGAGGCGGCCGAGCGGGTAGGAATTGAAGCTGTTTTTCACGCGGTGGAGCGCCTCGATCAGCCCCACGTCGCCGAGCGCGTAGCCGACGCGCAACCCGGCCAGAGCGCGCGACTTCGACATCGTCTGCACGACCAGCAGGTTCGGATGATCGGCGATGAGTGGAACCGCGCTCTCGCCACCGAAATCGACATAGGCCTCGTCGATCACCACCGGGATATCGGGATGATCTTCGAGCAGTCGAGCGATTTCCGCGCGCGGCAGCGCGACGCCGGTCGGCGCGTTGGGGTTGGCGATCACGATCGAGCCCGCCTCGCGCCGATAATCCTCGACCCTGACGCGCATTTCGTCGTCCAACGGCACAGTCTCGCAGGCGAGGCCGAACAATTGCGCCCACACGGGATAAAAGCTGTAGGTGACGTCCGGAAAGAGCGGCGGCTTCGACTGTTTCAAGAGCGCGACGAATGCATGCGCGAGCACTTCGTCCGAGCCATTGCCAACGAAGACCTGTTCGGGCTTCACGCCGTGATGGGCTGCGAGCGCCTCGCGCAGCTCTGTCGCCTCGGGATCGGGATAAAGCCGCAGGGTGTCCACCGCTGCCGCTCGCATCGCTTCCAGCGCGAGCGGCGATGGGCCGAACGGGCTTTCGTTGGCGTTGAGCTTGACCAGATTGGCGATGCGCGGCTGCTCGCCGGGCACATAGGGCGAAGAGCTCACGCGCGATCCGGCTCCAGAACGCCTTCATTTTAGGAGTATATGCAAGTTATGAATTATTGGATATTCACCCATTTCAGCACGAGTATTTCAGCACGAGTATTTATGCATCCCTATTTCGCGATGCCCTCGTCGATCTCCAGGCGGGCAAGGTCGCCGACGGCAGCTAATGTAGATGGTTTCCTCAACCCTCGCCAAAGCCGCTATCTCGGCGACCCGTCTTTCGCGCCAAATGCCGGCCGCACGTTGCGAACCTGACCAGGAGAGCAGAATGGTTCTTAAGTCGCAATAGCCTTCCAGCCTCTGTGTTTTGGGCAGGGAGACCTCTGAGTGACGCCGTCTTTGCCACCCTCCCGCAGTGACAAGAGACAAGTCACTTAACGGGCGGCGAGGCGGCGCCCCTCGACCAGCCCTGGCGTGCTTCTCACCGGAGCGGTCATGATGATGCGAAAACCTTGCTCCAGGCGCATCGCCACGTCGTCAGCCGTGGCTCCCGTCGCACAGGGGACCCCGAACTCCTTGCAGGCGGCCAGGACACGCAGCAGATTTTCTTGCACGGCTGGATGGCTGGCTTGGCCCCGCAATCCCATCGACACCGACATGTCCCCGGGGCCTGCCCAGATGGCGCCGATGCCCCTTGCCTGACGCAAAATGTCGCGTATGTTCTGCACCCCCTCTGCTTCTTCGATGATGCCCATCAGTAAGATATTGCCCTCAGGATCCAGGGGCCAGAGGTCGGCGGCGTCGTAGTATTCCTGAGCGGTCAGGCCCCAATATCGGCAGGCGATGCGATTGCCCCAACCGCGCTCCCCAGCCGGTGCAAAGTCTTGCACTCCTGGCACCTGCGGATACCGTGCCGCCGCGACTGCGGCTTGGGCGTCCTCCACTGTGTTCAGGTGGGGTAACACCAGACCATACACGCCGGTGTCCAGCGCCTGCTTGATCACCCACTGGTTGCGTTCGCGGGCGTTCGGCGGAATCCGGACCATCGGCACTACGTCGGGTTGCAGATTGCCCTTCTCGGCGATCCTTTTGCGGTTCAGCAGCACTTGCAGGGAGGTACGCAGGGTGGTGAAGCTAAAACCCTCGTGTTCCATTTCAATGATGACCGCGTCGTAATCGGCATCAGCAATGTAGGTCAGGTCATCCAGACTGCCGTTAGGGACCGTGCTGGTGCTGAAAACCGGCTTGCCGTGCTCGAGGAGGTCGATGATCTTGTTGTAGCGCATCTTCTCAGCCATGTTTTTCCCCTTCCAGTTTCCGGCTTGGCTGCTGGCCTCTCCCTCTAGCCTTCGCTCTCCCTACTGTAGGCCCCTCGCTGGCGTGATACACACCTTGGCCTATCAATCGCTTCCAACGAGCATGAGCGGCCCGGTCTTTCGGGATGAAATCATTATCTGCCGCCACCGGGTACACGACCCACGGGAGGAGGCTAATCCGCCAAGGGCACGATAGCGGTCAGGCGGTCCCCACCGACGCTTCGGCTGGTGTGCCCTTGTCCCGTGAGGTCTTCGAACAGGACGGCGTCTCCAGGGCCGAACCGCCGGGTGGTCCCGTCGCCGATCACGACCTCCATCTGGCCTCCGGAGAGGAAAATGGCGTACTGGCGGCGTGGCGCATTGTGCCAATCGCTGAAGCGGCCGTTGGGTGAACGCGTGAAGGTGATACTGCTGGCGGCCTGCCCGATTGACCTCTCCACGTCAGGTGGGAGCAGGTCCAGGTCCTCAAAGTGTGACTGACCGTCCGTGCCGGTATAACATTTGACAAACGCCATGGGCATTCCTCCTGGGGTCTCAGTAAAGGCAGCGAAGTCGATAGGCTTTGCCCCTCGTATTGTCGCGCGGATTGTCCAGGCACACAACGGCCGGCACACGCTCCGGGGGCATGCCCAGGCGACCTCGACCAGCACGACCGTCGGCGTTACCGTCTCGCCGGACCGATTTCATGATCGAAATCGAGGCGGTTGCCATGGTTAATTCCTGAGAAGCGGGTCCGGGCCGTCGCGGCGCGGCGGCCCGGTCAAGCCTGATCCGGATCGAATACCGGCCAGACAGCTTCAGTCGCAGCGCCGATCCAGGACTTTCTCTCGAAAGGAGATTGGTTGCTCGATGCTGTCCGAAAGTCGTGCTCGCAACAAGAGCCCAGGCGGTGACCGCAACTAAGGGCCCGTCACGAGATAAACGCGCGAATTGGGCGATGAGGATCTGGTGAGATGGTGTAGTTCCACTCGCCGTGGAACTCGGCGCGTTGGATGTTGATGGCGGCCATTCTCGGCATCCGATACGACAACGCCGTTGGGATATTGGCCGGTGTCGAATTGGCAGCGCACGGTGAGGCCGGTTCTTGGTGGTGTGTGGCCGAGATCAGATCGACGATCACCCGTGGCTCACCAGCGGCTTGCCGCGCCAGTTCTGGCTGATGAAGGAGAACAGCCGGTGCTCGATCTTGTTCCACTTGCTGGTTCCCGGCGGCAAGTGGCAGACCGAGATGTCAAGCCCGAGTCTCGTCGGCCAGTTTCTGCAGTTCCACTTTCCACAGCCGGACCCGCGAGCCGTTGCTGCCGCCGCCGTCGGCGGTGATCAGCAACGGCGTGGCGCTTGGGGTAACGGCGCTCGCCCATCGATGCCACCACGGCGGATGCTCTCCACCGCGAAGGCCGCCGTGTCGTGGTCGATGCCCACGCTCACCCAGCCGGCATTCTGCGCAGATCGTAGACCCGTAGGGAATCGCCCGGCCCAGTTCCGTGATCAGGAAGTCATGGACCCGCACCTCTTCCGGGTCGCCCTGGGGGCGCCATTCGCGGCCGCCGTTCTTGAAATCCCCGACCAGTTCCTTCTTCTTGGTGTCCACCGAGATCACCGGCTGCTGTTCAGCCAAAGCGCTGGACACTTGGGCGTTGATGTACTCGAACTGCGCATCCCGATCGGGATGGCTGTCGCCCTCCATGGTCTTGCGATTGGCTTGCAGGCTGTAGCCCACTTCATGGAGCAAGTCGGCGACCACGGTGCGGCTGACCTCGTGGCCCTGCGCTTGCAGCGCCTCCGCCAGTCGGCGCACGCTCTTGCAGGTCCACCGCAGCGGCGACTCCGGATCGCCGCGCGTGGTCGGCTCGACCAGGGCTTCCAGATCGGCAAGCAGCGTCGGGTCCCCCGCCTTCGCGGGGGCAGGCTCTTGGAAATCGTAGGCTTGCGCCCGGCTCCCGGCCGTCGAACCCGTGCCGACGGCTCATCCTCCGCCAATTCCTTCAGGCCCCGCCCGATCGTGCTCGGCGCAACCCCAGTTGCCATCGCGACCGCCGCGACCCACCATAACCCGCGGCGAATGCCTCCGCCGCCGCGATCAGACGACGGCCTCGTTCATCGAGAAAAGGGGCCACCGCCGAAAACCGCTCTCTGATGGGTTCGATATCGATCACCACCACAACATACGGTATTCAAACCTGGTT
>CAVOWQ010000046.1:0-51154 GCA_963700195.1 uncultured Alphaproteobacteria bacterium | reverse complement strand
GACCCCTTGCTTGCGCAGCGCCTCGACCTCCGCGGCGTCCAATCCGAGCCACTCGTCGAACACCTTGGCCGTGTGCTCGCCCAGCAGTGGTGCCGGTTTGATCGGCGGCGGGGCGCCGTCGAAGCGCACCGGCCAGGTCGGCATCGTCATCTGCCAGTCGCCGTGGTGCACGGTCTGCAAGATGCCGCGCTTTGCGAAGCTCGGCTCGTTCGTCAGCTCCATCGAATCGAAGACCGCGCCTGCCGGCACCCCGGCGCCGCTGATCTGCGCCATCGCCTCCTGCTTGGTGCGCTCGCGCGTCCAGGTGGCGATGATCTCGTCGACCTCCGCCTCGTGCTCGACGCGGGCCGCGGCGGTGTCGTAACGCGGATCGCCGATCAGATCTTCGCGGCCGATCAGCTTCAACAGCCGCGGCCAGTGCTCGGGATTGGCCCGGCTGGTGAGAAGATAGACGTAATCGTTGGGGCCGCCCGGCTTGCACGGAAAGATGCCGTGAGGGGGATTGCCGCCTGCCGGCTGCCGCTGTGCCGGCTTCCCGGTCTGTGCCTGCCTGATGAACATGCCGCGGCTGTAATGCATGACCGAATCCTGCATCGCCGCCTGCAGTCGCCGGCCCTTGCCCGTTGAGGCCCTCTGAAAGAGAGCGCTGACGATGCTGAACGCGAGCAGCATGCCGGTGCCGGTGTCGCCGATCGTCGGCCCCGGCTTGATCGGCTTGCCGTCGCGCTCGCCGGTTATGCTCATCGCGCCGCCGCAAGCCTGTGCGATCGGGTCGAAGCACAGCCCCTTCTCGTATGGGCTGCCTTCGCCGAAGCCCTTGACTTGCGCATAGATGATCCGCGGGTTGAGCTCGCTGACGACATCATAGCCGAGGCCCAGCCGCTCGACCGCGCCGGGCGCAAAGTTCTCGGTGAAGACATCGGCCTGCTTGGCCATGTCCTTGACCAGCGCCAACCCGCGCTCGGATTTGAGGTTGACGGTGATCGACTTCTTGTTGGCGTTGTACGCCATGAAATAATACGGGTCCGCGACGCCGCGGCGGCCGGCTTCACCGCCCTTCGGGGGCTCCACCTTGACGACTTCGGCACCCATCCAGGCGAGCGCCTCGGTGCAGCTCGTCCCGGCCTCGAACTGGGTCAGATCGAGTACTTTGATGCCGGCGAGGCAATTCGGTGATACGGCGTTTCCGTCCATTCTTTTTGCTCCTGGTATAGAAGGCCCCCCACCCTGACCCCCCCGCGCCCGGGGGAGGGAATTGGAGGGGGCTAACTCGCTATCGTTAGTTTAGCCCTTCCTGATGCAGGGCGCGCTGCACTGCCGGACGCGACATCATGCGCTCGTAGTGGGCGGCACAATTTTTCGGCAGTGGAATGCCCGCTCGCCCGCTCGCCCAATATTCCACATAAAACAGCGCGGCGTCGGCGATCGAAAACTCGCCGGCCAGATATTGCTTTCCCTCGAGCTGCTTGTCGATCAACGCGAACCCCTTCTCGGCGTTCTCTCGACCGGTGGCCTTCACCGCCTCATGATCCGATTGAGATGGAGCGAAGCGGTCTGTGCGGAAGATGCGCGTAAAGCCCTGGGAATGGATGGTGCCGACGATGTATTCCATCGCCTCCATCGCCCGCGTGTCGGCTTCTTCGTCCTTTCGGAATCAAATTCGCCTGCGGATTTTGGCGAGCAAGCCACCGGGCGATAACCGGGAACTCGGTGAGGATCGAGCCATCGTCGCGCTCGAGAGTCGGAACCTTTGCTTTATGCGTTGACTCCCGTGAAAGGCGGCTTGAATTGCGCGCCGTCGCGCAAGTTGACCTGCTCGGTCTGGTAGGGCTTGCCGATCTCCTCGAGCAGCACGTGGATCCCGATCGAGCAGGCGCCGGGGGCGTAGTAGAGCTTCATCGCGGATTCCTCGTCTGGTTGAAAGGCCGTGATGGCAGGGACAGATTTACCACGTGGGATGCGATTGGCGAAGGCTGATGCTAATGCGAGCCTGGATTGCGGGTCTGTTGCTCGCCGCAGCTGCGGTCGGGCCGAGCACGGCTCGGGAGCCCGATAGCGTCGAGGCGGTCGAGCCGGGCGGCCCGGGCGTGCTGACCAAATGCCGCGACTGGCTCGTTGCGAGCTCCTGCAACACGTATCACCACATCAGCCTGCCGCCGCGGATCGCGGTCGGCGACACGATCACGGTCACCTTCGGCAGCAGTCCCAAGGAATACGAGTTCCCTGTCGCACGGATCGCCCACAAAGGCCGCCATTGCGCGATCTTCAGCGAGGCGGAAGGAGACCGTCACCAAATCGACAAGATCAACGTCGCCCCGTGTTACCGGGCGAGCAAGGGACGCTGATCCCGGTCGCCTCAAACGATCCCTTCGGCGCGCAGCGCCTCGACTTCGGCAGTGCCGATGCCGAGCCAGCCGCCGAGAATCTCGGCATTGTGCTGGCCGAGCAGCGGCGACGGCTTGACGCGCGGCGCGGCGCCGTCGAAGCGCACCGGCCAGGCCGGCATCGTTACCTCGCCGGTCGTCGGATGCTCGATTTTCTGCATGATTCCGCGTTCGGCGAGTGAAGGGTCGTTCATCAGTTCGAGCGTGTCGAACACCGCACCGGCCGGCACGCCGGCCTCGCCGATGATCTTCATCGCCTCTTCCTTGCTGTGCTGGCGCGTCCATTGGGCGATGATTTCGTCGACCTCGGCCGCGCGTGCGCTGCGGGCCTGATTGGTGTCGTAGCGCGGGTCGCCGACCAGGTCGTCGCGGCCGATCGCCTTGAGGAGCCGGGTCCAATGCTCCGGATTGGCGCGGCTGGTGAAGACATAGACGTAGTCGTTGGGTCCGCCGGGCTTGCACGGGTACAAGGCCGAAGGCACGAGCCCGCCGGGCTGGGACCGGTCGCTGCCGCCGCGCAGCTGGGCCTGGCCGCTCAGCTGGGTGCGCGAAAACGGCACTCGCATGTAATGGATCATCGCGTCCTGCATCGCGACCTGAAGCCGCTGTCCCTTGCCGGTGCGGTCCCGCTTGCGCAGGGCGGCGAGGATGCTGATCGCCATCAGCATGCCGGTGCCGGTGTCGCCGAAGGACGGGCCCGGCTTGACCGGCGGCCGGTCGCCATAGCCGGTGACGCTGGTCGGGCCGCCCGCCGCCTGCGCGATCATGTCGAAGGCGAGGTTCTTCTCGTACGGGCTGCCGGCGCCAAAGCCCTTGACCTGGCAATAGACGATCCCCGGGTTCAGCTCCTTGACGGCGTCATAGCCGAGCCCCAGCCGCTCGATCGTGCCGGGCGCCATGTTCTCGACCGTGATGTCGGCCTTCTTTAAGAGCTCCTTGACGATCTCGAGCCCGCGCGGCGATTTGAGATTGAGGGTGACCGATTTCTTGTTCGCGTTGAACTGGTGGAAATACCAGGGGTCGTCATCGGGTTGCCCGGGCCGCAACCGGCGGCCGGGATCGCCGGTCTTCGGGTTCTCGATCTTGACCACTTCGGCGCCGAGCCAGGCGAGCGCCTCGGTGCAGGAGGGCCCCGCCTCGAATTGCGTAAAATCGACGACCCGCACGCCTTCGAGACAATCCAACTCCACGCCAGTGGCATCCATCTCTTGTCACTCCGCCCGTTAGATCTGTAGGGTGGGTTGAGCGCAGCGAAACCCACCGGCACGTTTAGACATGATGGGTTTCGCTCCGCTCAACCCATCCTACCGTCTAATCGCCGCCGCGTTCGAGCGCTTCCTCGATGCGTTTCGGGTCGACACGGATCTCGACCCCCGCTCGTTCTTGCTGCAGAATCATCGGCGAGCGCGAGTCGCGGTCGCCCCAGCCGCGGTTGAGCGCCTCGCTGAGCTCAGCCAGCGCCAAATTGGCGACCCGCATCGGGACGTTGAAATCGCGGCCGAGCTGAGTAGCGAGCGACATGTCCTTGTGGGCGAGCCGCAGCGCAAAGGCGGCGGGCTCGTATTTCCCAGGCAGGAACTGGTCGATCAGGCCATCGAAAGTACGCCGCCGGCCGCCGGCGCCGTCGCGTACCGCTTCCCACAACGCTAGCGGCTCAACGCCGGCCTTGACCCCGACCGTGAACATCTCGGCAAGCGCGGTCTGGATGCAGTAACCGGCGCCGTTGTGGACGAGCTTGGCGACCGAGCCGGCGCCAATCGGGCCGACGTAGCGGGCCTTGTCGCCCATCGCGTCGAGCACGGTCTTGTACCGGTTGAAGATCTGCTCGTCGCCGCCGACCCACAGCGCGAGCTTCCCGGTCCGAGCACCGCGCGGCCCGCCGCTGACCGGTGAATCCAGCATATAGACATCGCGCTCGGCGAAGGCGGCATTGATCTTGCGCACCATGGTAGGCGAATTGGTCGACAGGTCGAAATAGGCTTTGCCGCGGCTCATCCCCGAAAGCAGACCGTTGTCGCCGAGCGCCACGACCTCGACCTCCGGCGGACCGGGCAACGAGGTGAACACGACCTCCGACGCCTCGGCGACCGCGCGCGGACTGTCCGCCCAAACGGCGCCGGCAGAGAGATAGGGTTCGGCGGCGGCACGACGCAGATCGTAGACGACGAGGTCGTGCCCGGCCTTTTGTAAATTGGCCGCCATGCCCGAACCCATCATGCCCAATCCGATGAACCCAATCTTCATCTCGCCCTCCGCATGTCTGTAGCCCTTAAGACACCTGACTCAGGTTCGTCATGCCCGGGCTTGACCCGGGCATCCCGAGCACCACCGCTCCCGGGGATTGCCGGGCCAGGCCCGGCAATGACGACGCGGGCCACTCTGTTGCTGGTAGCTATTTCTTCTCGAACACATCCTTGGCGACCAGCGCCGCGGTCATCGCGGCCGGCCAGCCGGCGTAAAAGGCGAGATGGGTGATGACTTCGCTGAGCTCGTTCTTGGTGAGGCCGTTGTCGAGCGCCCGCTGCAGATGACCGACGAGCTGCTTTTCGCGGCCGAGCGCTATCAAGGTCGCGCAAGTGATCAGACTGCGATCGCGCTTCGAAAGACCGGGACGCTCCCAGACTTCACCGAACAGCACCCGTTCGCTGAGGTCGATCAGCCCCGGCACAATGTTGCGAACCTGGTCACGGGCCGCTGAAGGTTGTGACTGCGCCATGGTTTCCTCCTCTTCGATGCAGCACTCCAGAGCCTAGCATGCGCCTCCACGCCGGAGGCTATAATTTCCTGACATCTCACCCCTGCATCAGGCCCGGAACCGCGTTTCGACCGCGAAGTCGGATCGGCGCGCGAGGAATTGCGTTCGTCGAAGAAGGGCAGGCTGTGTCCAGAACGGAAGCTGACGGCAAACTTGCTCGGGGGTCCCCCGCAACTCGGATCACCACACCAAAGATGGATTTGGACAAGCTTCAATACCTCCCTCTTGCCCTGCCGCACTTCTCGTTCCTGGCGTTGATTTTTATCGCGCTCGTCGCTTGGATCGAGGTGCAGGCGTTGCGCTCGGCCTATCTGAGCATGGGCTTGGCCCCACACGCCGCCCTGCTTCTATTGTTGGCCTCTCTCGCCGGCAGCTATTTGAATATCCCGGTCGCAAGCCTGCTCGGTGAGCAGATCGTCTCAGGGCGGGAGATCTGGTTCTTCGGAATGCATTATGTGATCCCGGAGGTCGTCAACCGGCCCGGTACGGTGATCGCCGTCAATGTCGGCGGCGCATTGATCCCAGGATTGCTCTCTATTTTCCTGTACGTCAGAAACCGATTGTGGATCACCGCGATTATCGCAACCGTAGTGGTGGCGGCGTTGTGCCATTGGATTGCCCGTCCGGTTCCCGGCCTCGGCATCGCGCTTCCTGTTTTCGTCCCCCCGCTCTCGGCAGCGGCCGTCGCCTTGCTGCTGTCGCGCAGGCATGCCGCGCCGCTCGCCTACATCAGCGGCTCGCTCGGCACGCTAGTCGGAGCCGATCTTCTCAACCTGGACAAGGTGCAAGGGCTGGGAGCGCCGATCGCTTCGATCGGCGGGGCCGGAACCTTCGACGGAATCTTTCTGACCGGTATTCTGGCAGTGCTGATCGCCAGTATCTTCAGTCCGTCCGAGAGTCCGGACGATCGGGCGAGCTTCGAAGGCACGCGCTACCGTGCCTGAAGCAGCCTCACGCTAGTTTTGGCCGCTACAATAGCATTGCTGGTAATCCGACGCGGCGACGTTTCCCGACGCGCAACGGAACGCCCGGACCGCCTGCGCCAGTTGCTCGCTTCCACCCGAGAACGGAGCCCAATAAACCGGGCTCGATACCGAGAAGATCATGCGCCAGCGCTCACGCTCCACCGGAGCGTCCGTGATCAGCGAATAGAGGTGGTCGAGGCTCGGCAGATCGACCCTCGGCAGGCTCCATTGGCGAGTAAAGGTGTACTCGGCCCGCCACTCTGGCGATACGCCCCCGATGGCGGCGGTCGCCTGCGGCAAATTCGTCAGATCATAGGTCGTCTGATCGAGAATGCCGCCCTGAGCATCGTAGACGACCGTCCGAAAAGCCGGGTTCTGGCCAAAGATCGGGCTCACCGCCGGCGTGATCAGCGCAAACCCGTAGCGGCCTTCGGCGTCGCCGATCAGGCGGAAATCGTCCATGTGAGTGTGGCCGGCGAAGCTGGCGGCGACAGTATCGGTATAGCGCTTCAAGAGAGCGAGGAAAGCTGCGGCGTGGGTCTGATCCCACATCGGGATCATCGTGCCCGGGCACGCGCCTCGCCGCAGCGTCGCATAGCCGTCGATACCCGGCGGGATATGATAAACGAGCCAGACCCGCTCCTCGGCTTCTTTTGCCGCCGCGAGCTCGGCTTCGAGCCATGCGAGCGTCGCCCGACCAGGATCGCCGTCGGCCGGCGAGCCGCAGGCGTTGCGGTAATGGGTCGACAGAAAGTTCGTGTTGGTCGACAGCACGCGGATGCCGCCGGCGCGAGCGCTGTAATTGCCGTAGCTCTGCCAATCACGGTCGAAACCCGGCCCGCCGGCGCTGCCGACGAGCCGGCGCAAAATTGGCAGGGTATCGGCGAGAAACGGCCCACCCGGCTGCAGCTCATAGTCGCCGCACTCCTCGTCGTTGTTGCCGAGCGCCGGAAGGATCACGGTGGCGGGAAACATCTGCTCCAGCTGTTGCCCAAGAAACTGCATCGTTTTTCGCACAAAGTTGCGATAGGCGGCATTCGAATGGTCCTTCGCCGCAGCATCGAATTCCTGGCGAAAGCCGTGTGCGAGAAAATCACCGGGTATCAACACGAAGGCCGGCTTTGGTAGTGTCTCGGCCATGTGCTGCAGGGCAGAGCGGAGCAGCATCCAATTGCTGTCCCGTCCGTATCGGCCGAGGCTGTGGTCACTGGAGCTGTCGAGCACTGCGCTCCACTGTTCGGGCTCCGCGGCGGCTAATTGGTCGACCAGCCGCGGATCCGCCATCGGGTCGAAATGCAGATCCGACATCACGAGGACTTTCCCGGCAATCGCCGGCGCCGGGGCCGCCTGCTGGCCGCTCGCCGTTCCGCACAGACCGAGAGCAAGGGCCGCCAGCACTCCGTACCGGAGGCCTCTCAATAGCCGGGCCAAAGGAATCAGAGCGGGTCCCAGGAGAAGAGATCACCCGAGCGGTCGAGCGGCATGAACGAGGATTGCAGTGCCGGCAGCGCGTGCTCGGCAATCGCCTCCGGCGTCCAGCCGTCGGCCCGATGCAGACTGCGGATCGGTCGCGGCGAGCTGAAGAGATAGATTTCGTTCATCCGCGTGCCGAACACCTGACCGGTCACGTCCCGCGCCGCGTCGGAGGCGAGAAAGACCGCCATCGGCGCGTTCTTGTCGGGCGTCATCTGCTGAATTTTGGCGACGCGCGCCCGCTCCTCTTCGGTGCGCGCCGGGATCGACTGGGTCATCCGGCTCCACGCCCAGGGCGACAGGCAATTCGAACGCACATTGAACCGTTTCATGTCGATCGCGATCGCTTTCGACAAGGCGGTGATGCCGAGCTTTGCCGAGGCATAATTCGCCTGGCCCATATTGCCGATCAGCCCGGAGGTGCTGGTGATGTGCACGTAAGCGCCGCTTTCCTGCTTGCGGTATTGGTCGGCCGCCGCACGGCTGACAAAAAAGCTGCCGTTGAGGTGGACCGAAATCACTGCGAGCCAGTCCTCGGCGGTCATGCGGTGGAAGATCTGATCGCGCAGCACCCCGGCGTTGTTGACGACAATATCGAGCCCGCCGAAATGATCGAGCGCAGCCTGAATGATCTTTTGCGCCGAACTCCACTCGGCGACGGAGTCGGTGCTGATGGCGGCCGCACCGCCGCCTCGCTCGATCAGTTGCTTGGTCTCCTCCGCAGGCGTTGCAGACTGGCCCTCGCCGGACAGCGAAGCCCCGACATCATTGATCACGACCTTGGCGCCGGCACACGCCATCGCAATGGCGATCTCCCGGCCGATGCCGCCGCCGGCACCGGTGACAACGGCGATTTTGCCTTCCAACATGCCGGCCATGGCGTGCTCCTCCCCACGATGATCGCGGCGACCCGTGCTCGATCAAACGACTAAGACCGGGGCCGGTCAACTCGGACGTGATCCCGCTTGACTTAGCCGTGGAGCGAGGTGCCACTCCCTGCCGATGCTCGAGGAGAGGCTTGCATGATCGCCATTCGCGCGGTCGACGGAACCGAGGTCGTCGTTGACGGAAATGCCGTCACCCTCGTCGTCGGCCCCTACCCGCATGATCTCGGCCCTCATACATATGTGCATGGCGTCGATCGCGGGGTGCTGGTGACGGCCGAGGATGCGGCGGCGTTGGTCGCCCGGCTGGGAGCCGATCCGCCATTGGCGAAGCTGACGCGGCCCGATGCATCGCCTGTGTGGATCAAAAGATCTGCCGTGAGTGAGATCCGGCCGCCCCTATCGACGGAACAGCAAGGCAGAGGGGCGGTGAAGGCGGTGGTCGTCATTGGCGATCTTCACCAGGCGGTGCACGAAGATGTGCAGACCGCCATGCGCGTCCTCGACCCTGCGGCCAGCAATGTCTGAGGGCGCAACGGGTTCTTCATCCTGCTGAACGATCCGGAAGCCGAGACGATTTTCGCGCCGGCCACGGCCGCGGGGCGCGCTGCTGTCGCGGTGCTGCGCCTTTCCGGGCCGGATGCCCGCAGGGCGGTGACGCTGCTTGCGGGCGGCATGCCGCCGCCGCGCGTCGCGCAGCGGCGGCGCCTTGTGCGATCCGCAGAGCGGAGAGGCGCTCGATGACGGGCTGGTTCTGTGGTTCCCCGCACCGCGGAGTGCGACCGGCGAGGATGTGGCGGAACTCCACCTGCACGGTAGCCGCGCCGTGCTCGCCGCGGTCATGCAAGCGCTGACCCGGCTCGGGCTACGCCTCGCCGAGCCCGGCGAATTCACCCGCCGCGCCTTCCTCAACGGCAAGCTCGATCTGCTGCAGGCCGAGGCTATCGCCGATCTTGCCGCGGCCGAGACCGAGGCGCAGCGCCGCCAGGCAATGCGGCAGCTCGGCGGCGAACTGGGTGACGTTTACCGTGGCTGGCGCGATCGTCTGACCCGCATCCTCGCGCACCTCGAGGCGGCGATCGATTTTCCGGACGAGGACCTTCCCTCGGAAATCGAGGATCGCATCCTTGGCGAGACCGAGGGGCTGGTCGCCGAAATCGAGCGTCATCTGGCCGACGGGCATCGTGGCGAAAGACTGCGCGACGGCATCGACGTCGCGATCGTCGGACCCCCCAACGCCGGAAAATCGAGCCTCTTGAACCGGATTGCGCGTCGCGACGTCGCCATCACCTCGCCAGTCCCCGGCACGACGCGGGATGTAATCGAAGTCGCGATCGATCTCGCGGGTTACCCCGTCATGCTCGCCGACACCGCCGGCCTGCGTGACAGCACGGATGCGATCGAGCAGGAAGGCACGCGCCGCGCGGTGCAGCGAGCCGAGCAGGCCGAAATCCGGCTCTTCGTTTTCGATTTTGCGCATCCCGCAGACGCCGTCGGCGCCTCGGCTTGGCCCGGAGCCGACACGATCCTCGTCGCCAACAAAATCGATCTCGCACCAGCGGCGGATACCGATCTGCCACCCGACGCATTACCGGTCTCGGCCTTGACCGGCGAAGGTATCGACAGCTTGCTGACGGCGCTCGGCAAGCGGGTCGCACAAACCTACCGCATCGAAGCCCCGGTGCTGACCCGGGCACGTCACCGCCAGGCGCTCGAGGAAGCCGCGGCATCGTTGCGGCGATCCGGCTCCGCCGCGTTGCCCGAGTTGCGCGCGGAAGACCTCCGTCTCGCGCTGCGCAGCCTCGGGCGCATCACCGGCGCCGTCGATGTCGAAGACCTGCTCGACGTGATTTTCCGCGATTTCTGCATCGGTAAGTAGCCCACCGTCCGCGGTGGTGCCGCACTCCCCCTTCCCGCTGTTTCATCTGGTCGAGATCAGGCGTCGCCGACCCCTTCAATCGCATCCCGCACCCGCTCACGGATGCCGCTGCCCAGAAAGGTACAATGCGAATATGGCAATCGCATGATTATTGATTTGCTATACCCCCGCCAAGAACAACGGCAGCGCGCTTCGGGAGCAGGTATATATTCTCCTGGCCAGGTGCGATGCCCTGAGTTCGGCAATGCTTCGCCGGCTGAGCCAATTGGCGGCTGCGATCTGCCAAACCCTCCAAGTCATCACCGGGGCGCCATCGCGCTATGCGTTGGCACCATAGCCCCGCACTTTCTTGCCCAGCCTAGGCGCGAAACCCATCACGCAACGAGGCGCTCAGTCGACGACGAGCTATCGACGCGATCTGGTGCCGGGTGGCTTCCCGATCCGCTCGCCTTTATTCGCAGCCAATCGACCCAATTTAGGGAGGTGTCGCTGCATCTCCGCCGCTTACGAGAATTGAGGGCGTAGCTCCCGCCGTCGCATCCCTGTCCCGATGACCAACCTTGTCCTCCAGCACGGGCTCTCTTTCGCCGATCTTTATGATCGGGACGGTCTCGTTCGGCTCGACCGGGCGTTTGTTGCCCACTTGGCCGAGGGTGATGTCGGTTTGCACGACCGGCTGCTGACGGCGCGGCGTGATCCCGACGCGGTCGAGGGGCTCGACGAATCCAACCTGCTGGTCGATCTCGCGCCCCATCTCGAAGATTTTATCGGCGAGCTGTTCGGGATCGAAACTGAGATCGGGGAGCTGCAGGCGCGCCATCACGAATTGGCGCCGCTCTACTCGGTCAAGCGGCTGTTTGTGCAGCGGCGTGCCGTCAAGGGGATAAAAGAAGCCGATGCCATCGCGATCGACGGGCCTGGATTGGGCGGCCAACTCGATCGGCTGATGGGCGCGCCGCCCGATGAACCGATCGGCCCGTGGGAGCGGCGCTATGCCGAGCATGTCGCGAAGTGGCTTGAGGACGAGGCCGGCAATGCGGAGGCGCTGGACATCGCGCAGCGCTATGCCGCCTGGGCGACATTGGCGCCCGAAGGCCGGCGCAAGTACCGGCGCGGCGTGCTGTTCAAGGTACCGCACCGGCTCGATATGCACCATCTCGTTCCGGTCGAAACCATCGAGCGCGGCGGCGTCACGATGCTGCGGCTGCCCGAGGACGACTGGCGCCGGCGCGACGGTTTTGCGCTGACCGATCGGGGCACCGACCTAACGGGCGCGCTCGACCAGGCGAATTACTGCATCTGGTGCCACAACCAGGGCAAGGACAGCTGCTCGAAGGGGCTGAAGGAAAAGGACGGTGCGTACAAGAAGAGCGTCTTCGGCGTCACCCTCGCGGGCTGCCCGCTCGAGGAGAAGATTTCGGAGATGAATTTGGTGAAGGCGCGCGGCAACAGCCTCGGCGCCCTCGCCATCGTCGCGGTCGACAACCCGATCTGCGCCGCGACCGGACACCGGATCTGCAACGACTGCATGAAGGCCTGCATCTACCAGCGGCAGGAGCCGGTCGACATCCCGCAGATCGAGACCCGCACCCTGAAGGACGTGCTCGGCCTGCCCTGGGGGTTCGAGATCTATTCGCTGCTGACCCGCTGGAACCCGCTCAACATCCGGCGGCCGTTGCCGCGGCCGGCGACCGGCTACAAGGTTCTGGTCGTCGGCCTCGGACCCGCGGGTTTCACTCTCGCGCACCACCTGTTGAACGACGGTCATTTCGTCGCGGCGGTCGACGGGCTGAAGATCGAGCCACTGCCGCCCGAGATCGGCGGCATCGCCCTCGAGGGCACGCGGCGTCCGTTCGAGCCGATCCGTGACGTTGCGAGCTTGGTCGAAGGCCTCGACGACCGCGTCATGGCGGGGTTCGGTGGGGTTGCCGAATACGGCATCACCGTTCGCTGGGACAAGAATTTCCTGAAGATCGTGCGCCTGCTGCTCGAACGCCGGGCGAGTTTCTCGATGTATGGCGGCGTCCGCTTTGGCGGCACGATCACGATCGACGGCGCATTCGATCTCGGCTTCGATCATGTGGCGCTGTGCGCCGGTGCCGGCCGGCCGACGGTGATCCCGATGAAGAACGGTCTCGCGCCGGGGGTGCGGCAGGCCTCCGATTTCCTGATGGCGTTGCAATTGACCGGCGCGGCCAAGACCGACAGCATCGCCAATCTGACCGTGCGTCTGCCGGTCGTCGTCATCGGCGGTGGTCTGACGGCCATCGACACGGCGACCGAGTTGCTCGCCTATTACCCGCTCCAGGTCGAGAAATTCCTGTCGCGTTATGAAATCCTCGTCGCCGAGCGCGGCGAGGATGCGGTGCGCGCGCAATGGACGCCGGCAGAGCGCGAGGTCGCCGCCGAGTTTATCGAGCATGCCCGCGCGATCCGCGCCGAACGCGAAGCCGCCGGCCGCGAAGGCCGCGCGCCGCGCCTCGCCAACCTGATCGACAGCTGGGGCGGGGTGACGATCGCCTACCGGCGACGCCTCATCGATTCGCCGAGCTACACCCTCAACCACGAGGAAGTGGCGAAGGCGATGGAGGAGGGGATTCGGTTTGCCGAATTGTTGACCCCGGTCGAGGTCGATGTCGACGTCTTCGGTCAGGCCGCAGCATTGCGGCTGACCCGGCACAGTGTGACCGAAGTCGGCGGCCATCGCCCCGATCCGAACCAGGGGCCTGGGCGAGGAGATCGTGCTGCCGGCGCGCACGATCCTCGTCGCGGCCGGAACCCAGCCGAACACCGTGCTCGGCCGCGAAGACCCCGAACACATCGTCCTCGACGGCCGCTATTTCCGTGCGCTTGACGAAGAGGGAAATCCGGCGACCCCCGAGCGGGTCGTCAAACCTTCGGCGGTGCGGGTGTTGACCCACTTGCGCCCCGATGGCCGTGCGGTCAGCTTTTTTGGCGACCTTCATCCCAGCTTTGCCGGCAATGTCGTCAAGGCGATGGGTGGCGCGACCCTCGGCTATCCGGTGATCAGCCGCATGCTCGCGCGCCTCACCCCGTCGGCCCCGCGCCGGACTCGAACTGATGGGGCGCCTCGATTACGAATTGCGCGCCCGCGTGCACGAGATCGTCCGGCTGACGCCGAATATCATCGAGGTCGTCGTGCGGGCGCCGATCGCGGCGCGCGCCTTCCAGCCGGGCCAGTTCTATCGGCTACAGAATTACGAGCGCTTGGCGACGCGGGTCGATGACACGAGCCTGGCAATGGAAGGGCTGGCATTGACCGGCGCCGGCATTGACACGGAAGCGGGTCTGTTGTCGACGGTCGTGCTCGAGATGGGCGGCTCTTCCGACCTCTGCGCGCTCCTCAAGCCCGGCGAGCCCGTGATCCTGATGGGGCCGACCGGCACCCCGACCGAGACGCCCTCCGGCGAGACCGTATTGTTGGTCGGCGGCGGGCTCGGCAATGCCGTGCTGTTCTCGATCGGCGCGGCGTTCCGCGCACGCGGCTCGCGGGTGCTCTATTTCGCCGGATACAAGCAGGTGCAAGACCGCTACAAGGTCGAGGAGATCGAGCACGCTGCCGACTGCGTCGTGTGGTGCTGCGACGAGGCGCCCGGCTTTGCGCCGGGCCGGCCGCAGGACCGCACTTTTGTCGGCAACATCGTGGAGGCGATCGAGGCCTATGGCAGAGGTGCGCTGGGGCCGGTCATGATCCCTCTCTCGGCAGTCGACCGCATCATCGCGATCGGTTCGGACGGCATGATGGCCGCCGTCGCCGAGGCGCGCCAGGCCGGCCTCAAACGCTATTTCCGCCCCGACCACCGCGCGATCGCGTCGATCAACTCGCCGA
Source organism: uncultured Alphaproteobacteria bacterium (assembly GCA_963700195.1). Taxonomy (GTDB): domain Bacteria; phylum Pseudomonadota; class Alphaproteobacteria; order ATCC43930; family CGMCC-115725; genus AP-15. The sequence goes on along the minus strand of CAVOWQ010000046.1, from coordinate 36,964 downwards.
TGCAGTGCATGATGAAGGAGATCTGCGCGCAGTGCCTGCAGCGCCACCGCGACCCCGTAACCGGCACCGAGACGGTCGTCTTCTCCTGCTTCAACCAGGACCAGGAGATGGACCGCGTCGATTTCCGCACCCTGCGCCGCCGGCTCTCGCAAAACGGCGTCCAGGAGAAACTCACCAAGCTCTGGGTCGACCGCTGCCTGCAACACCTCGGCGAGCGCCCCGCAATCGCGGCGGAATAGGCGACCGGCTCTGCCGAACGTTACTCGATCACCTCGTCTGCGATGTCTAGCACGCGTTCCGGAACAGTGAGGCCTAGCGTCTTGGCAGTCTTGAGGTTGATAACCAGCGAGAATTTCGTCGTCTCCTGAACGGGGAGGTCGCCGGGGCTGGCGCCCCTGAGTATGCGGTCGATGTAGGACGCGGCCTGCGCGTGCAACTCAACGGGATCGTACCAGTAGGACATCAGGGCGCCGGCCCTAGGCAAGGCATCGCCCGCGCCCATTAAGGGCAAACCGCGACGGGCTGCTGCTGCGCTGATCAGATCGCGATGTGAGGTGATAAAACTGTCCGGCAAACTTATCAGGCCGCCGCCCGGCTCGCGCGCCTGGGCGGCGATGGCTTCCTCGATCCCGGCGTCGTCGCGAACCGGGGCGACGGTAATCGTCACCCCTAAGGAGGGGGCAGCGGATTCGATCGCGCGGTTGAACCATGCGGCGTAAGGCTGGGTGTCCGGATTGAAGATAACGGCAACCCGCGTAACCGCAGGTGCGGCCTCCTTCAGCAATTGAAGCCATTTCCCCATGATTGGCGGGTCCAATGCGCCGAACCCGGTGATGTTGCCGCCTGGCCGCGCGAGGCTCTGAACCAAGCCCAGCCCGACGGGATCGAGCACAAGCACGAAGACGATCGGTATTGTCTTCGTCTGCTGCCGCAATGCTACGACCGTCGGCGGGGTGCTCGCGAGAATTGCGTGGGGCGACAGGCCGACCAGTTCCGCTGCATAGGTTTTGAAGAGAGCTGGATTGTCCGCAGCAAAGCGGTAGTCGATGCGAATATTCCTGCCGTCGCTCCAACCGAAACGCCCGAGGGCCTGCGCAAAGGCTCGCACGGTCGCCTGACTGATCGGGTCGTTTTCAGCCCAAGGCATGAACACGCCAACGCGGCGAACCGAGTTCGGACTGCTGCGCGTGCCCGGCGTGCGGCCATGCTGCCGCCCCGCCGAGAACAGCGATGAACCCGCGCCGCCCCAACCCTCGAGGTCCGATGCGGCTCCTCGGCAGGCTCGCGAATTGCTCTCGCTCCTTACGACCAGCAAAAAATTTCATGAAGCGCACGTCCCTCCGAAGCGGTTATGCCGCCGGCTTCTCTAGCACCTCGATGGCGATGGCGTAGCCGAGCGCCGACAGCGCCTCTTCGAGGCTGGTCAGCTTGCTGGCAGCGCGGGGATCGATAAGGCGCGCGGCCTGGCGGTAGTCGATGTTGAGGCGGCGCGCGAGATCGGCGACGGTCATCTCGCGAGCGCGCAGTGCGTTGTAGAGCGCCGCTTTGAGCGCCATCGTCGGGTCGGGAGTGACCCAGTGCTGTCCGCGGCGCAAGCGCCTCGGCGAAGGGATGTCTTCGCCCCGGTTGATCCGACCGGCGAGCGCCTCGGACAAGCAATCGGCAGCTTCAGCGAGTGCCTCCGTCTCGTCGGCGCCGTCGGTCAAGGCTTCTGGCAAATCCGGAAAATGAACGACCAGACGCCCATCCTCGTCTGGCTCCAGCCGTGCAGGAAATCCGTAACGACGTGTGATCACAGCGCGCTCCTTCTATCGCAGATCCCGCTCACTTAGCCCCAGTTGGCGGAGCGTTGCGTGGAGCACGCCGGGCCCAATCTCGGCACGGCGGTCTTTGAGGACAGTAAAGCGGTCGCCAAAATAGAGCGTCGAATGGCTGCCTTTACCCCGCTCCTGCTCCAACCGAACGCTAATCCCACGCTTCCTGCCGAGCCGTCTCAATCGGCGCAGCAGCTCGTCTCCGGTCATGTGCGAGGAATAAGACTCTTTCCACCCCGCCGCCAAGGGCGTAATAGGACAATTTTGTCATATCAGCGGAATCGGGCCCATAGATGGTGGCGGCATTGCCTCCAGAAGCTGGGCCGCCGCCGAGCCTGATCCCAAAATAGCCACAATGGCATGGTAGCGTGCATTGTTTCCAACGAGACTACGATGCATTTACTTTTGTCGTCAGCAAGCCTCCTGTTAGCGTGCGCCGCGGTCTGCGGAAGGCCAGGTTCGCTGCGGTCGCCACCGATCTGAGCCCTGTATTTCTCCTGTATTATCAGGAGGCGGCCAGGATTGCACCGGGGCTGGAATGGGCCGAACCGATGAGGGCGGTTACAGCGGCGCTGGCTTCATTTACAGCGAAAACAGCGGCTGTTATTTGACAGTTGCGATCGACAAAAGTCGCGGATTTCTGCGGTTTTGGCTCAGGCTCTGGCTGTTTCTTCGTGGAAGAACAGCGATAACAGCGAGGGGTTGCGATCAGATAAGGGAGATTGGAAATGGATCTGCAAGGAGGGTGCGCGTGCGGCGCAGTGCGGTATCGACTGACCGCGGCGCCATTGATCGTGCACGCCTGTCACTGCCGAGACTGCCAGAAGATGACCGGCAGTGCATTCGTCCTCAACATGTGGATCGAGAAGAACTGCGTCGAAGCCGATCACGACGCGCGGAGATCCTTCATGCTGCCCGCGGGGAGCGGCAAGCCCCACGAGGTATTTTTCTGCGGCGATTGCATGACCCGGCTGTGGAGCAAATACCACGCCGCACCCGGCGATACATTGCTCGTGCGGGTCGGGACGCTCGATCATCCAGAACGGGTCGAGCCGGACGTCCACATTTTCACCAGAAGCAAATTGCCGTGGTTCGAACTGCCGCCGGACAAACCCGCCTTCGAGGCGTTTTACAAGATCCCGGAGGTCTGGCCGGCCGCCAGTCAGGAACGGCTGCGCCGCAACATAGCCGGCCAGAGCTGATGGCGCTGCCTAGTCTGCGGACCATTCAGATTGATCCTACCACACCGGCGAAGGCCGGTGCCCATGGCAGGCCTGGATCCCAGCCTTCGCCTGGCCTTCGCCGGGAAGACGATGAGGGGGCATTGCATTGAAATCATCCGAATGCATTCTGAACGCTAATCCGCGAGCGGGTCGGGGCGGAGCTGGAAGCGCACGACCTTGGGCATGGTCCCCTTGCCGGTTTCGAGGTGGAACATCGTCCGGGTGCCGTAGGTCGTCCACAATGCCCGGCCCTTCCAGCCGGCGTTCGGGTCGTCGATGCGCCCGTCCATCCCCTTCGTGAAATAGTCGTTCACATAGGGGACGCGCAGGGTCACGAACTTGCTGTCGACGAGGGCCAGCAAGGCGCTGTTGAGGTTGCCGGTGGCGATCGGCACGTCCTTGCCCAAACCCAATGTGTTGAATTGGTCGACCCAGACGTAATAGCTCGACTCGGCGCTGCCCGGATCGCTCACGCCCTTGAACTGGGGTCCGGGGAAGGGGTAGAGGGTCCAGCCCTCGGGGCAGTGCTTGCCGGTCGCGGTCGGGCCGTTCAACACCTTGCATTTGCTGCGGTCGAAGCTCGCCAAATGGCCGCTCGCCAGCGACGCCCAGAACACGCCCTTGCTGTCGATGTCGCCGCCGCGCGGCCCATAGCCGGGCAGTGGCGGCTCATAGACCTCGGTCAATGCCGTGTGGGTTGGATCGGGGCCCGGGTTCACACGCACGACATAGCCGGGGTATCCGAGCGAAGTGCCCCAGATCGTGCCGTCCACCGGGTTCACCGAGACCGAATAGAGGCCGGCGACGACGCGCTTATCTTTGGTCGGGTCGACCGGCTGGTTCGGCTCGACATAATCGTCGCGCTTGCCGTTGCCGTTGGTGTCGAGGATGAACGGCGACCAGCCCTGCGATTTCTGCTCGTCGCCGGTCTCCTCGAACATTTTTGTGTTGAGCCAGCCGATGACCGGCGTCTGCGGGCCGCCGGCGCTGGTCCACAGCGTATCGTTGGCGTCGTAGGCGAAGTTCAGATGGTGCGTCGGGAAGCAGGTGCTGATCAATGTGAACTTGCCGCTCGCCGGATCATACATCGACAAATGGCGGCCGGATTCCTGCAGCGGAAAGACCTGCGCCGACGGATGGCTCGATCCCTGCTTGCAGAAATCCGGGTTTGCCGGCGGCGCGGACCCTGGCGGTGAACCAGACCCGGCCCTTCTCGTCCATCATCGGGTTGTGCGTGATGGTCTCGCTGTCCCAGATGGGTTCCGCGCCCCAATAGGGCGACGGCTCCATCGGCGCGGTCTTCGTGGTCGGCGTGTTCGGGTCGCGCACCGGATGCTTGATCTCGCTGACCGCATTGTGCGCCGGGTCGAGCACCGGCAGATAATCGGTGCTCTCCTCGGTCGTGCCATAGAGCTTGCCGTTGGCGTTGACGGTCGGATTGCGCCGATCCGTCGGAGTGAGGTCGTGCATGTAGGCCGTCTCGCGGCTCCAGTCCCACAATGTCAGCACGACGTTGCGCTCGACGCCCTGCGGCCGCGGCGGCTGCGCAAACGGCAGCTCGCCGTTGGCGATCCGATCGGTCCAGTCGCCGAAATATTGGAATGCCAGCTGCGGGTCGAGGCGGCTGATCGTACTGACCATGTTGTTCTCCGCCTGTCCCGACTGGATGCGCCGCGCCCATGCGTCTGCCGAGGTATCGAAATGACCGAGTGCGGCAGGGATCGTGCGTGTCCCGAGGGTGCCGATGCCGTGGCAGGCGATGCAGCCCGTGGTCTTTATGATATTCAACCAAGCCGTGTGACTTTTGATGTTCTCCGGCATGTTCTCGTCGCGGTTCGGCCCGGAGAAATTACTCTCGTCCGGGATGTTCAGCATCGAATACCAGTAGATCGCCGGATAATATTGCGCAGCGGCCGCCGCATTCGGGCGCCGGCACCGCCTCCAGATTGACGGTCTTGCCCGGCGTCGTCACGACCCTCTGCGAGTCGACGAGCCCGTAGCCGCGCACCCAGACATCGTAATTGGCCTGGGGCAGGTCCGGAATGAGATAGCGGCCCTGATCGTCGGTGACGACGATTTTGACGAATGCCGTGGGGAGCCCGGTGGTCTCGGCAATAACCCAGACGCCGGCTTCGGGCCCGTTTTTGCCGGTGACCACCCCGCCCAGATCATGCTCGCTGATGCGGACCGCAGACTGCGAAATCTGCTGTGCGCTGAGCCTTGCCGGCGCGGCAGCCAACAGCGCAGCGACGCCGATCGCAGCAAATCTCTGCAGGAATTGGATTTTCGTCGTCATCGCATGGTCCCTCCCTTTGACGACCGTGCCTATCACGGGCCGGCACCGCTTCCCGACGAAGTCTGCATGCGGACCGAGGCGTAGGCAACCGCTTGTCATAAGGTACTGCGGAGCCATCGAATTTCCGATGATCAGCCGCGCGATCCCGCAGGGCGTCGGTCCCGGTCGATGCTTTGCAAACTCATCAGCCTGGCTTATCGTCGATAAAGGACAGTTGTTGCGTTGACGGATGAGGGCAGGTGAGGAGCGAGGCACGGGCGCCGGTTGCAAACCGGGGGATGATCACTGCTTCGATCATGCTGGCGACGATCATGCAGGGAGTCGACAACACGATCGCCAATGTCGCCTTGCCGCACATTCAGGGCAGCCTCTCGGCGGCCCAGGACCAGATCGCCTGGGTGCTGACCTCGTACATTGTCGCGGTGGCGATCATGACGCCGCTGACCGGCTGGCTCGCCGGGCGCCTCGGCATCAAATACGTGTTTCTGATCTCGGTGGCCGGGTTCACCCTCGCCTCGGCTTTATGCGGCAGCGCCACCAGCCTCACCCAGCTGGTGATTTACCGCCTGCTGCAGGGCGCGTGCGGCGCCGGGCTCGTGCCGCTCTCCCAATCGGTGCTGATGCAGATCAACCCGCCGGAGCGGCACGGCCAGGCAATCGCGATCTGGGGCATGGGGGTCATGCTGGGGCCGATCTTCGGCCCGATGCTGGGCGGCTGGCTGACCCAAGATTACAGCTGGCGCTGGATTTTTTACATCAACCTGCCGGTCGGCGTAATCGCCAGCCTCGGCATCCTGATCTTTATCCGCGAGACGCGCCACACGCATCGCGAGGCCTTCGACTTCTTCGGCTTTGTGACGTTGAGCATCGCGATCGGAGCATTGCAGATGATGCTCGACCGCGGCGAGCTCAAGGATTGGTTCAATTCGACTGAGATTTGGGTCGAGGCCCTCGTCTCGGGCGTCTTCTTTTATCTGTTCATCGTCCATACTGCGACGGCCAGAGACCGATCTTTTATCAATCTCGATCTGTTGAAGAGCCCCAACTTCATGACCGGCACGGTCCTGATGTTTTTTGTCGGCGGCATCCTCAGCGGCACCTTGGCGCTGTTGCCGACGATGCTGCAGTCGTTGATGAACTACCCGGTCTTTACGACCGGGTTGGTCACCGCACCGCGCGGCTTCGGCACGATGATCGCGATGTTCCTCGTCGGGCGCATGATCAACCGCGTCGATAATCGCTTGCTCATCCTGAGCGGGTTCCTGCTGACGGTGGTCTCGTTATGGCAGATGACCGGGTTTTCGCTGCAGATGGGGATGGCGCCGGTGGTCTTGTCAGGGCTGCTGCAAGGCTTCGGGTTGGGCTGCACCTTCGTGCCCTTGAATACGATGGCCCTGTCGAACCTGCCGCGGCATATCCTGACTCAAGGCACAGCGATGCGCAGCCTGATGCGCAATCTCGGCGGCAGCATCGGCATCTCGATCCTGGAGGCGCTGTTGATCCAGAACACACAGGTTGTGCATTCGCGGCTGATCGAGAATCTGCGGCCGGACAATCCGCTCGCCCAGGCGCCGTTGTTGGCGCCGCCGTTCAGCCTCACCACACCCTCGGGGATTGCCGCACTTAACGCCGAGGTGACGCGACAGGCCGCGATGGTAGCCTACGTCAACGACTACGCGCTGATGATGATGATCGTGCTCCTGCTGATCCCGTTCTTGCTGCTGGTTCGCCGGGCGCGCCCGGCGCTTCGGCCCGAGATGGCCCGCTAGCCGGGCGAGCCATCGAATCCGCGACTACCTGCCGCGCGATTTCGATCGCGGCCGTGCTCGCAAATTTTGATATCATTGCTTATCATCACCGTTGGGTAGTTTTTGGCATAGCCATGATCATGGACCTCGATCGCAGCTTCGGATTCCTCGTTCACGACGTCGCCCGCCTGTTCGGGCGCCGGTTCAATCAGCGCGCGCTGCTTTTCCTCGGACTCACTCGCGCCCAATGCAAGGTGCTGGGGTACCTCGCGCGCAACGAGGGGATCAATCAGGCCGGCCTCGCCGACCTGCTCGAAATCAAGCCGATGACGTTGGTGCGGCAGATCGACCGCATGGAGGAAGACGGCTGGATCGAGCGGCACCCCCAGCCCGGCGACCGGCGCGCCCGCCGCCTCGTTCTAACCGACAAGGCCCGACCGATCCTGGCGCGCATTCTGGACCTCTCGAACGAGATCCGTGCCAAGTCCTTTGCCGGCCTTTCCAATGACGAGGGAGAGCTGCTGATCGAACTTTTGCGGCGGGTACACGGCAATCTTTCCGCACGCGTGCTGCCACTGCCAGCAGACTTCGCCGATCTCGACGAGACGACCGAGCGCTCGCGGAATGACCAAGCGGAACTGTTACCTGTCGGAGGCCATCATTGACGACCTCCGCCGATAGCGACACACCGACGATCGGCGCGCTGCGGGCGCCGCTCGAGGGCCGCTCCGCGGTTCGCGGCCGGCGCCGCCCATTGCGCCAGAGATTGCGGCTGCCGTTGATGCTCGCGGGGCCGATCCTTGTGCTGCTTGCGGCGGCCTACTGGTACCTGACCGGCGGGCGCTACGTATCGACCGATGACGCCTATGTTCAGGCCGCGCGCGTCGCCGTCAGCACCGACATTTCCGGCCGGGTCATCGAGATCGACGTCAAGGACAATCAGAAGGTCGCCGCTGGTCAGGTGCTCTTTCGGCTCGACCCGCGCCCGTTCCAGATCGCTGTAGATGAAGCCAAAGCGCAGCTCGCCACCGTGCGGTTCCAAATTCACGCGATGAAGGCGACCTATCACCAGAAACGGGCGGATGCCCGGGCGACCGAGGCCACGGTCGACTATCAGCAGCACGAATTCGAGCGGCAGCAGCGCCTGCTCGCTTCCGGCACGGCCTCCCAGCAGCAATTCGATCAGGCCAAGCAGAATTATGAAACCGGGCGCGCGCAGATCGCGTCGAAGCAGCAGGACGTCGCCGTCGCCCTCGCCAACATCGGTGGCGATCCCGACATTCCTCTAGAGCAACACCCGATGGTGCAGCATGCACAAGCCGCGCTCGACCGCGCCGAGCTCAATCTTTCCTATGCGGAAATCCGCGCGCCCGAGAACGGGATCGTCACCAAGGTCGACCAGCTTCAAATCGGCGACTACGTCAACGCCTCGACGCCGCTGTTCTCATTGATGTCGACCGACCGAATATGGGTCGAGGCCAATTTCAAGGAGACCGAGCTCACCCATATGCGGCCGGGCCAGGAAGCGACGGTCGAGGTCGATACCTACCCCGACGTCGTGTTTCACGCCAAGGTCGAGAGCCTCAGCCCCGGAACCGGACTGACCTTCTCGCTGCTCCCGGCCGAGAATGCGACCGGCAATTGGGTGAAGGTCGTCCAGCGCCTGCCGGTGCGCCTCAGCTTCGATCAACTTGACCACGATGCGCCGCTGCAGGCCGGGCTCAGCGCGACCATCGAGGTCGACACCCGTCATCGCCGGCCCTGGCTCGATCGGGTCCAGGGCATGGTCGCCTGGCTCACCGGACCGAGCTCACGAGCCGCGGAGCGATGACGGATGAGACGCGCGCCCCGGTCGCGAACCGGGGCGCAATCACCGTCTCGATCATGTTGGCGACCTTCATGCAGGGCGTCGACACGACGATTGCCAACGTCGCGCTGCCGCACATGCAAGGCAGCTTTTCCGCGGCACAGGATCAAATCTCCTGGGTCGTGACCTCTTACATCGTCGCCGCGGCGATCATGACGCCGTTGACCGGCTGGCTCGCCGGACGCTTTGGCATCAAGTACGTCTTCTTGATCTCGGTCGCCGGGTTCACCGTGGCTTCGGCGCTGTGCGGCGTGGCAACGAGCCTAGCCCAAATGGTGATCTATCGGCTGCTGCAGGGTATCTGCGGGGCGGCGCTCGTCCCGCTGTCGCAATCGGTGCTGCTGCAGATCAACCCGCCCCACCGCCACGCCCAGGCGATGTCGGTCTGGGGGATGGGTGTCATATTGGGCCCGATTATCGGCCCGGCGCTCGGCGGCTGGCTGACCGACGAGTACAACTGGCGCTGGGTGTTCTTCATCAACGTGCCGGCCGGGGTTCTCGCCGCCGCCGGCATCCTGGTCTTCATCCGCGAGACGCGTCACGGCCGCCGCGAGGGGTTCGACTTCTTCGGCTTCGCCACATTGAGCTTGGCAATCGGCGCCTTACAGATGCTGCTCGACCGCGGCGAGCTCAAGGATTGGTTCGGCTCGCCCGAGATCTGTGTCGAGGCGGCGATCTCCGGGCTCGCCCTTTATCTGTTCATCGTGCACACCGCGACGGCGACCGACCGGTCATTCCTCAACCGTGATCTGTTGAAGGACACCAACTGCATCGTCGGCACGGTAATGATGTTCCTCATCGGCATCCCGCTCTACGGGACCATGACCTTATTGCCGACAATGCTGCAGGATTTGCTGAACTACCCGGTCATGACGACCGGGCTGGTGACCGCCCCGCGCGGCGTCGGCACGATGGTCGCCATGATTTTGGTGGCCCGCCTGATTGGCCGGGTGGACATCAGGCTGGTCATCCTGACAGGTCTTCTGGTGACCGCGGTCGCAATGTGGGAGATGACCGGCTTCTCGCTCTATATGGGGATGGGCCCCATCATTGTGACGGGCGTGATGCAGGGTTTTGGATTGGGGTTCGTCTTCACCCCGCTCAGCACGGTAACCTTCTCGACCTTGCCGCGTCAGTTGCTGACTCAAGGCACCGCGATTTTCAGCCTGATGCGCAACATTGGCGGCAGTGTCGGCATCGCGATCGTCGAAGCGCTGTTGGCCGAGAATACCCAGGTCGTCCACTCTCGACTTATCGAGCATTTGCGGCCGGACAACCCGTTAGCCCAATCGCAGCTGGCCTCACCCTACAGCCTGACCGACCCGTCTGGCATCGCCGCGCTAAATGCGATGGCGACCCGCCAAGCCGCGATGGTCGCCTATATCGACAATTTCAAGCTGATGATGATCATGGTTATTGCAGGTGTGCCGCTGGTGCTGCTGTTGCGCCGGCCCCGTGCTGTTGGCGCGCCAGCGGCGGTCGCTGCAGAGTAACAGCGCTGCGCCAGTTTATGGGAGTGGGATCATGCGGCTCGAGAACAAGGTCGGGATCGTGACGGCGGCGGCTTCCGGGATGGGCAGAGCCGGGGCGATCCGGTTTGCCCGCGAAGGCGCAGCAGTAGGCGTCGTCGACATCGATCAGGCAGGGGTCGATGCGGTTGTCGCGGAGATCACCGCCGCGGGCGGCCGGGCGCTCGGCCTCGTCGGCGATTTGCGCCAGGACGATTTCGCCCGCAGTATCGTGCGCCAGACCGCCAACGCCTTTGGCGGGCTCGATTTTGTGTGGAACCATGTCGGCCATCCCGGTCCCGCCGCGATCGAGGGCATCGACATGGCGGATTTCGAAATCGCGCTCGACCTCAACCTGCGCACCGTGCTGGTGACGACCGAGGCGGCGATCCCGGAGATCCGGGCGCGCGGCGGCGGCGCTCTGCTCTACACCGCCTCGACCTCGGGCATTCAAGGCTCGGCGTTCAGCCCGGTCTATTCGATGGCCAAGTTCGGTGTCGTCGGCTTTGTCCGCTCGCTCGCCAAGCGGCTCGCGCCGGACAAAATTCGCGTCAATGCGATCTGTCCCGGCCCGATCGACACGCCGATGCTGCGGATCTTCGTATCCCGGCCGGATCAGCAGCGCACCGCCGGACAGGACAAAGAGGAACTGGTCCAATTGCGCGGCCGCCAGAACCCGATGGGCCGCACCGGCAAACCCGAGGAGATCGCCAACGCCGCCCTGTTCCTGATCTCGGACGAGGCGTCCTTCGTCTCCGGCGCGGCGCTACCCGTCGACGGTGCCGCGACTGCGTAAACGGGCGGTGGCTCCGAGATTGCTTCGTCGCTGCGCTCCTCGCAATGACATGCATCTGTCATTGCGAGCGGAGCGAAGCAATCTCGGTGTGAGGAGCCGCCTTACTCAGCAGCCTCGCGGGCCTCGACCCCGTAATCATTGATCGAGACCCGCCAGTGGATGCGGTCTTCCTCGGGCGGGTAGTCGCCGGCGGCTTTGTGATACGAGCAGCGGTTGTCCCAGATGACGATGTCGCCCTTGCGCCATTTGTGGCGGTATTCGGCATCGGGCTGGATCATGTAGCCTTTCAGCTCGGCGATCAGCGCATCGCTCTCCGCCCGGTCGCAGCCGACGATGTCGACGATCTTGCCGGGATCGAAATAGAGCGATTTGCGGCCGGTTTCGGGGTGGGTGCGGATGATCGGATGAAATACCGGCTTCCAATCCTGGTCTGCCTTGTCGAGAAGTGCTGACCCGCCGCGGCGGCCGCCATAGGAGAAGGCGCCCATCACCCCGTCGAGCCGCCGCTTCAGCCGCTCCGGCAGAGCGTCATAGGCCGCATAACCATTGGCGAACAAAGTGTCGCCGCCACGGCTCGGAACGGCGAGCGCGTAGAGCTGGGTCGCCTTGAACGGCTGCTGATTGTAGGCGCCGTCGGTATGCCAGCCCTCGGCGCCGCGGCGATAGATGGCGTCGTTGAGCTTGCCGTCGGCATCGAATTTGTTGATCCCGAGCATCGTGATCTCGGGGATCTCGGGATGGCGCGTCGACTTCGAAGGGTGCGGGACAACCGGTCCGAAGCGGCGGCTGTAATGCAGAAAATCCTGGATTTCGAGCTCCTGGTCGCGCACGACGAGGATGTTGCAGTCGAGCCAGGCTCGATAGATCGGCGCAAAGCCCGCATCGTCGAGGGTCTTGACGTCGACGCCGGTGACCTCGACACCGATCTGCGGACCCATGCGGCGTATCTCGACCATCATTCGCTCTCCCGTCGGTAGCTCGCGCGATGGTCGGCCTGGGGTCTCCAGCGTGTCAAACCGAGAATCGCGATAGTTGCCATGCATCAAACCCGCTAATCTCGCCGGCGGAATTGGGGAGGGAATCATGAGGCTGGTGCTTTTTCAGACCTCCGGGAGCGACGAGCCGGTACCCGGGCTGCTGACCGATCGCGGTGTCGTCGATATTTCCGGCATCGCCGAGAAGGGCCATACCCCGCAATCGACGATGCAGGCGCTGATCGACGGGTTCGACAGGCTGCGGCCGTCGCTCGAACGCCGGGCGGCAGACGGCGAGGCGTTGCCGTTGAGTTCGGTCCGCCTGCGGGCGCCGTTGCCGCGGCCCGGCAAAATCCTCTGCTGCATCGCCAATTACTGGGAACACGCGCAGCGCGAGGCGCGACCCTTGAATATGTTCCTGAAAAACCCGGAGGCGGTGGTCGGACCGGGCGACACGATCGTTCTGCCGGAATTCACCGAGCCGTGGATCTTCATGCACGAGGCCGAGCTGGCGCTCGTCATCAAGGGGCCGGCCAAGAAGGTGAGCCAGGCGAATTGGCGCAGCGCGGTGTTCGGCTATACCTGCCTCATCGACGTGTCGGCGCGCGGCGAGGGCAGGCGTACCTGGAAAGCCGGGAGCTGGCTCGGCAAGTCGTTTGACACCTTCGCGCCGATCGGGCCCTGCATTGCGACCGCCGACGAGATCCCCGAGCCCAATGACCTGGTCGTGCGCTTCTGGAACGACGGCCAGCTGCGCCACAACTACAACACCGACGACATGGAGCACCGGGTGCCGGAGCTCGTCGAGTTCGCCTCGACCATCATGACATTGAACACCGGCGATTTGATCGCCTGCGGCACCAATCACGAGGGGCTAGGCGCCTTGCAGGACGGCGAAACGGTGGAAATCGAGATCGAGCGCATCGGGCGTATGTCGCTCAACGTCGTCGACCCGCTAAAGCGCAGCTGGGAGCGCGGCATCTATATGGGCGCCAACTCGACCAATCCAGAGGCAGTCAAACGGCATCGCCCGCAAAACTCCGGCTGAGCCTCTGCTCAATATCGGAACCCACGTCGGAAGCTCTTGTTTGCTTTTTACCTACGAGCTAACAGGAGACGACGCAATGAGTAACGTTAGAACTGCAACGGCTGCCACCCATCTGGAAGCCGACGAGACCCACCGCCTCATTTCCTCCGAAAAGGTCGACGGCACCTCCGTGTACGATCGCAGAGGTGAGAGCCTGGGGTCGGTGCATCATCTGATGATCGACAAATACACGGGCCAAGTCGCTTATGCGGTGATGTCGTTCGGTGGGTTCCTCGGGATCGGCGAGAGCTATCATCCACTGCCCTGGAAAATGCTCACCTATGACATCCGCCTGGGCGGCTATGTGGTCGATATCGACCGCCATCGGCTCGAGGGTGCCCCGAGCTACACGTCGCGCGACATGCCGAATTGGGACGACCGTTCATACGCCGGCCGGATAGACCAATATTGGATGCCGTCGGTCTAATAGGAAACCCTGCAGGCGGCGCCTGATCGGGCGCCGCTTTCTTTTGGATGGGGGAACTGGAAGTCCTCTACCGAGCCTAATGGCGATGTCCGGGCTGTTGAGCCACACGGCATCTGCATTGCATCGCCCAGAGCGAAAAAAGGGAGGATCGGATGCAAGTCGACCGGCGTGCGGTCTTGAAGGCGATTTCGGCGGCAGCTGTAGCGGGCGCCGTCGCGGCACGGCCGCAGCGGGCGACGGCGCAGGAGGTCAAATGGTCGGCCGGGACCGAGACACCCAAGCTGCAAGCGCCAGCCGATGCAACCGACTGCCATCATCACATCTATGACGCCAGATACCCGGCCGACCCGCGCTCGACGTTGCGGCCCGGCGACGCCACGGTCGAGGATTACCGGGCCTTGCAGCGCCGCATCGGCACGAGCCGCAACGTCATCGTACAGCCTTCGACCTATGGCACCGACAATAGCTGCGCCCTCGACGCATTGGTCGCGTTCGGCCCGACGGCGCGTGCCGTCGCGGTAGTCGACACCACGGTCTCCGACGCCGAGCTGAAGCGCATGAACGGCCTCGGCGTGCGCGGCATCCGCTTCAACCTTGCGCAAGCCGGAGCGACGACCCCCGAGATGATCGAGCCCCTGTCGAAGCGGGTGAACGATCTCGGGTGGCATATCCAAATCAACGCGCCGGCCGCCAAGATCATGGAGATAAAGGACATCCTGAGCCGGGTGCCGTCGCCGATCGTGTTCGACCACCTGGCGCACATCCCCGAACCGGAGGGCACCGCCCATCCGCTGTTCGGCGTGGTCCTCGCGCTGATCGACAAGGGCAAGACCTGGGTCAAGCTGTCGGGCGCTTATGCCGACACCAAAGTCGGACCGCCGAGCTATTCGGATTCCAGCGCCGTCGCGCGCGCCTATGTACAAAAGGCGCCCGAGCGCCTCGTGTGGGGCAGCGACTGGCCGCATCCTTCAGAACGAGAAAACAAGCCGGACGATGCGATCCTGTTCGACCTTCTGCTCGACTGGGCCCCCGAGGAGCGCGTCAGAAACCGCATCCTGGTGCAAAACCCCGAGGCGCTATACGGGTTTCCGAAGGGTGCTTAAGAACTGAGCGGCCTATCTCAGGCCGAAATAATCGGCGGGTTGTGCTGAGCGGCTGTCAGCCAACTCCGCCCTGTCTGCAGGCGGCAAGAAAGAACGCCACCGTACGCGCGACATGCGGCCCGATCTCGGCGCGCAGCGCCGTCAGGTCCTCTCCGAACAGCGCGCGCATCAGCATCGGTAGCACGATCATCTCGACAAAATGGCGCGCGGTGGCGGCGCGGCGATCTGCGGCGAACGCCGGTAGCTGGTCGGCTTCGGGGAGTTCGCCCAGCAGTTGTGCGACGGCTTCGCTCCTGCGCTCGCGCCCCATCCGATGGACGCTCGCCGCCAGATCCGGAAACCGGCGTGCCTCGGCGACGGTCGCTCGGATCAGCCCGACTGTATCGGCCCCCAGGACCTTCCGCAGGATGGCCGCGGCGATGCTCGCCAGACGCTCCTCGATCGTGGCGCCCGTTGGCACAATGCTCTCGAACGAACTGGTGATTTCGCGCACCTTGCGCGCCATGACCGCGGCGAACAGCGCCTCCTTGCCGGGGAACCGCGCGTAGATCGTCGGCTTTCCGGCACGCGCGACGTCGGCGATCTCCTCGACGCTCGCGCCCTCGAACCCGCGTTCGAGAAACACCTTCGCGGCCGCGTCCAGGATCCGCTCTTCGACCTCGCCCGCGAGTGCGCGAGGCGGCCGGCCGGATCGGACAATGCCGCCCGCGGCGAGACGCCTTCTGGTCGCTGTTCTCTCCTCCATGACCTCCCCTTCACCTAGCCCAGACCGGCCCGGCATCCGCCCTTGATGCCCCTTGATTTCGTTTTGCACCCTACCTAGATCGAAACGAAACGGTTCCGTTTCAATCTTCCGCATTTGCCGGAGGCGCGATCATGTCAGAGCGCGATCGTCGAGAGAAGGGCGACCAGACGCTGCTGGAGGCTCCGCGATCCGACCCGGCATCGGCGCGCGGGAGGGGCAAGCCGTACGGCCCCGCTCCGGATGAGCCAGTCCGGCTTCGCTCCCCGGCGCGCCGGGAACAGCCTCTCGCCGAGCCGCGCGAGACCGACGAGGATGTCGAGCCGCAGAACCGCGATACGGGCGGCGAAGCCCGCAAGAGCTGGTTCCGCCGGCATCCGATCGCGGTCGCCTTCGGTTTGCTGTGCTTGGTGCTGGCGCTGCCAGCCGGATACCTCTACTGGGACTACGCCAGCCATTTCGAGACGACTGACGACGCCTACATCGCGGCGCGCCAGTTCGCGATTGCCCCCGAGGTGTCGGGCTACATCACGGCCGTCCCGGTCACCGACAATGAGCACGTCGCCGCTGGCAGCGTGATCGCCCGCATCGACGATCGCACTTACCGCGCGGCACTCGCCCAGGCCGAGGCGCAAGTCGCCGCGGCCCGGGCCAACATCGAGAACATCGATGCGCAGATCGACTGTGCAGCAGGCCCAGATCAGCCGCCGACCAGGCACAGGTGGACAAGGCGCAGGCGGCGCTGGTGTTCGCGCAGGAGCAGGCGACGCGCTACCAATACCTGGCGCGACACGATCGCGGGCACCGTTCAGAACGCCCAGCAATACACCTCGCAGCTGCATCAGCAGCAGGCCGCACTCGACAGTGCGCAAGCGACCCTCAAACTGGCGCAGCGGCAAATCGAGGCGCTGAAGGCGCAACGCGACAGCGCCGTCGCGAGCCTGGCGCAAGCCAAAGCGCAGCGCGAACAGGCGCAACTCAACCTTTCCTATACGACCGTCACGGCAGATCAGCCAGGCCGTGTCGTCCAACTCACCGCCGCGGTCGGCCAATACGCGCAGCCCGGCACAAACCTGACGATGTTCGTGCCGGACGACATCTGGATCTGGGCGAACTTCAAGGAGACGCAGCTCGACCAGATGCGGCCCGGGGCAGCCGGTGACGATCGACATCGACGCCTATCCGGAACGCACGATCCACGGTCATGTCGCCAGCGTGCAGCCCGGATCCGGCACCGCGTTCTCGCTGCTTCCGGCCGAGAATGCCACCGGCAACTGGGTCAAGATCGTGCAGCGCGTGCCGGTCAAGATCGTCATGGACAATCCGCCGACCGATGTTGCGCTCGGCCCGGGCATGTCCGTCGAGGTCAGCGTGCGGGTCAATCCACACCCGTCGCTCTATAAGCAGCTGAGGGCGTGGCTATGAGCGCCGCCGCAACCCGAGCGGGCGCTCCCGCCGCGGCAAGCAGCGCAGGGGTCAACCCATGGCTGATCGCCGTTCTGGTGGCATTCGCGTCGTTCATGGAGGTGCTCGACACGCACGATCGCCAACGTCGTGCTGCCCTACATCGCCGGCGGCCTGGGGGTGAGCGAGGACGAGGCGTCCTGGGTCGTGACGACCTATCTGGTCGCCAACGCCGTCGCCCTGACGGCGAGCAGCTTCCTCGCCCAGCTGCTCGGCCGCAAGACGCTTCTTCCTGATCTGCCTGGCGCTGTTCACCGCGAGCTCGCTGTTGTGCGGATATGCCTGGAACCTCGACGCGCTGCTGCTGTTCCGCATCGTCCAGGGCCTCGGCGGCGGCGGCATGGTGCCGCTGGCGCAGTCGATCCTGGCGGATTCCTTCCCGCCGGAAAAGCGCGGCCAGGGCTTTGCGCTGTTCGGCGTGGCAGTGGTCGTGGCGCCGGTGGTCGGGCCGACACTGGGCGGCTGGCTCGCCGACAATTTCTCCTGGCGCTGGTGCTTTATGATCAATGTCCCGGTCGGCGTGATCGCGTTCGCGCTGATCGCGGCCGTCCTGCCGGCGCCAAAGATCTGGCCGAACAGCGCAAACGGCTGCAGCAGCGGGGCGGGTTCGATCTCGTCGGCTTCGTGTTGGTCGCGACCTTTCTCGGCGCGCTCGAGATCATGCTCGACCGCGGGCTCGAGGACGACTGGTTCGCCTCGTCCTTCATCGTCGATGTTGCGGCCGTCTGCGCGCTGGCGTTCGTGCTGATGATCCCGTGGGAAGCAAGCCGCCGCAATCCGATGATCGACCTTCGAATGGTGGCGACGCGCCAATTCGGCGCCTGTTTTGTCGTGATGCTGGCGAGCGGCGCCATCCTGCTCGCGACCACCCAGTTCCTGCCCAACCTCGTGCAAGCGGATTTCGGCTATACGGCGACCTGGGCCGGCCTCGTGCTGTCGCCCGGCGGCGTCGTCACGATGGTGATGATGTTCGTCGTCGGCCGGTTGTCGGCCAAGGTCCAGCCCAAATATCTGATCGTCGTCGGGGCGGTGCTCACCGCGCTCTCGATGTACGACCTGACCAATGTGTATGGCGATGTCGACTTCTGGTTCTTCGCGCGCTCGCGGATGCTGCTCGGCGTCGGACTGCCGCTGATCTTCATTGCCGATCATAACCGCGTCTTACGAGGGCATTCCGCCCGGCAAGACCGACCAGGCCTCGGCCTTGCTCAACGCGGCGCGCAATACCGGCGGCTCGATCGGCATCTCGCTCGCCAACAATGTGCTGTGGGACCGCGAGCAGTTCCATCAGAGCCGGCTCGTCGGCCAGGCGATCCCGTCGAGCGTCCAATATCAGGATACGCTGCATCAGATGACGAACTATTTCGTCGCGCAGGGCAGCTCGCTGTGGGAGGCCAAGCACCAAGCTATCCAATGGATCGGGCAGCAGGTGCAGGCGCAGGCGTCGTACCTCGGCTACATGGACGTCTTCTGGGTGCTGATGGTGATCTCGCTCGTGGCCGTGCCGCTCGCGCTGACGTTGCGCAAGAGCAAGCTCGGCGGCCCCGCCCCGGCGGCCCATTGATGGACGTGGGTGTGCCATTACTCGACATAATGAGCGCGGTACGGCGCGTGTGGCCATCGCGCGTTTCACAGCGTTCGCGCGAACGTGAGACGATAACGTTCGGTCCGAATACTAGCCGCCGGCGTGAGTAACGCCGAAACGATCGGCGAGCTCCGCGCCGGTGAACCCGTGCGTAAAGCTTTGGAGGTCGAGCGGCAGCATGCTGGCATTCCACTCTTTCCACTCCGCGACGAGCCGGTCGTAGACGTCCTTGTGGCGCTCCTTCAGATTGGCCCGCTCCATCGGATCGCGGACGACATCGAACAGAAAGGTGTTGTCCAGGAGCTTGAGGTACTTCCAATCACCATCGCGCATCGCGCGCTGGGCGTGAAGCTTGTAGCGCCAGAACAGCTTGCGGGGGAGCGGTGCCGATGGCTGCGTCAGCAGCGGCAACAGGTCGATACCGTCGGGAGGAAAGGCCGGATCGGGGGTAGTATCCGCCGCCGCGAGCAGCGTCGGGAACCAATCCATCCCGATCGTCACCTGTTCCGAAGCACTCCCACCCGGAAGTCGGCCTGGCCAGCGAATTACGGCCGGAACACGCAAGCCCCCTTCGAGCAGCTCCGTCTTTCTACCGGTGAACGGCCACGTGTCGGAAAAGCGCTCTCCGCCATTGTCGCTGGTGAAGATGACAATCGTGTCCTGCCCGATGCCGGTGGCGTCGAGGGCTTGCAGCACGCGCCCAATTTGCAGGTCCATCTGCTGGATCATCCGTTGATAGGTGCGCTGCGTGCCGCCATCGTAATGAAACAAGTTCCGCAGGCGCTTCGACTTCGGCTTCGTCGCCCGGCGCTTCCCAGGGCCAGTGCGGCGCACTGAAATGCAGGCTGATCAGGAAGGGCTGCCCGGTTCCTGCATAGGTTTCGACCAGATCTACGGCGCGGGCCCCCAACAGATCGGTCAGATAGCCGGTTTGGCGGATTTTGACGTCGTCCTCCCACAAATCATCGGTATCGGTCGCCGGCGGACCGGATTTGTGCGTGAAGTAATCGACCGCACCGCTGCGGAAACCATAGAAATAGTCGTAGCCGCTCTGTCGCGGGCCGAAATCGGGGAGCCGTCCCAAATGCCATTTGCCGATCAGCGCGGATTGGTAACCGGCCTTCTTTAGGAGCGACGGTAAGGTTGGATGGTCCGCCGGCAAACCGATCTTGCGCGGCACACGCGTGCTCAGCGGCTCTTCGAGGCCGACCGCCAAGCGGTATTGGTACCGCCCGGTAATCAGCGCCACGCGGGAAGCCGTGCAGACCGCGGAATTGGCATAGGCCTGCGTGAAACGCACGCCCTCGGCGGCGATGCGGTCGATATTGGGCGTCGTGAAATCGCGGCGGCCATAGCAGGAGACATCGGCATAGCCGAGATCGTCGGCAAGAATGAAAAGAATGTTCGGTCTGGATGGCGCCATGCTGCTCGTCTCCCCTTCTTCACACTCGGCCCGCAACCGGGATCGTCGACCCGAAAATTGCCGAATCGCGGAGTAGGTTCGTCTGGGTGCCCCCGCCGTCGGGAGGAATCCCTCTGTATACAAGCTTGTGTCAACGCATTCGGTTCAGTCGGCCGGTTCTTATCACCTCCGCGGTCGGGGTCGCGCTAAGCCGTTGCCACGCGCAATAGCGGGGATTTCCTATTACTACTGGCTGTTCCTGGCTGTTATTGCGCTGTTGCTCGCTGTTATTTTTTCACCGCTGCTGTCGAGAACCCAAGCATTTCCGCGGCTGAGACCAAAACGCCGGCTGTTTTTTTTAGAGTATTATCAGCGGGATCAGCGGCGGCTCGGGAGATCGGGCGGCGAAATTGCCCGATAAGCTGGCGGCGGCTGGTCAAATATTGCGGCTGGTCAAATATTAACGTGGGAAAGGACCGAATGGGGGGTCAATGGGAGTCAATTCGGTTTGTTCTACGGCGCGAGATGCTGCGCCGGACGCATGTACGCAGCCACCCCAGGCTGCTCGCTTCGGTGGCGGTGGCGCTCATCCTCTATTGCATCTTGTCACGCTGGATCGGAACCGCAACGGCCTTTCTGATCGCCTTCGATGGTGGCGCAATAGTGTTTCTCGCGGCGGTGTGGATCATGATGGTGTTGGCGACGCCGGAGGGAATGCGGCGGCGCGCGGAAATCGAAGATGAAGGTCGGTACGCGGTGCTGGGCTTCAGCGCTGCAGCCGCGATCGCAATATTACTCGCGATCGTGTTCGAGCTTCATGGCATCAAGGATCGGCCCTCTGCGCTGGCTGTCGTGTTGGCCGCGGCGACAATTCTGCTCTCGTGGCTGTTCATGAACACAATTTTCGCGTTGCATTATGCCCATGGCTACTATGGCGATGCCGACCCTTCCGACGAATATAAGGCGATAGGCGGTCTGGTTTTTCCCGGCCGACACGACCCCGATTATTGGGATTTCATGTATTTCTCGTTTGTCGTCGGGATGACCTTCCAGGTCTCGGACGTGCAGGTCGAAGATCCCAAGCTGAGGCGGGAGGTGCTCGCCCACGGCGTGCTGGCTTTTTTCTTCAACGTCGTGATCGTCGCTCTGACCATCAACATCGTTGCCGGGCTGATCTAAGATACTTGACCGAGTCAGCAATTTGCCTGATAAAGGCAGATATGGAGCTGTCGAACTCAGAGCTGGAAGAGCGGGTCCGGGCCGTCAGGCGGTTTAACCGGTTCTATACCCGCAAGATCGGTGTCTTAAAAGAAGGGCTGCTCGGCAGTCCGTTGTCGCTGACCGAAGGTCGGGTCCTTTACGAGCTTGCGCAGCGCGAGAAGACGACGGCGTCCGAGCTGGCGCAGGAGCTTGGTTTGGATTCGGGGTACCTGAGCCGCATGCTGAAGAGCTTCGCGGCCAATGGTGTCGTCACCAGGCATATGTCGAAGAGCGATCGCCGGCAAATGATCCTCACGCTGACCAACCGAGGCCGCGACATGTTCGCCACGATCGATGCCCGGTCGCGTGACGAGACCGCCGCGCTCCTGGGAGTGCTGCCGGCTTCGCATCAAGCGCAGTTGGTTGCGGCGCTGGAGCGGGTCGAGCGCCTGCTCGGCGTGCGCGGCGAAGAGGCCGAACTGTCGTTTATCCTTCGCCCGCACCAGCCGGGCGACATCGGCTGGATCATCCACCGGCACGGCGTCCTCTATGCCGAGGAATATTGTCTCGATACGACTTTCGAGGCGTTGGTCGCGCGGATCGCTGCCGGTTTTATCGAGAATTTCGATGTCCGGCGGGAGCGCTGCTGGATCGCCGAGCGCGACGGCGAAATCGTCGGCTCGGTATTGCTCGTCAGGGACAGCGACGAAATCGCCAAACTGCGACTGCTTTTTGTCGAGCCAAAGGCTCGCGGGCTCGGGATTGGACGCCGGCTTGTCGGGGAGTGTATCGGCTTTGCCCGCCGAGCGGGCTATCGCAAGCTTACATTGTGGACAAACGACGTGCTGGTCGCCGCGCGGCGGATTTACGAGGCGAACGGTTTTCATCTGGTGCGCGATGAGCCGCATCACAGTTTTGGCCGTGATTTGGTCGGGCAATACTGGGAATTGCCGCTGAGCCCGCATTGACGCGGCGAGGGCTCGCCCATAAGTATCGCCGCGCGATGCGGTCTCCGATTCGTATCTAATTTGGGGTCGCGCCTATTATTTGCGAGGGAACAGCTTGATGAAGCCGACGCGGCGCCCGGCCAATCCGTGCTTTTCTTCCGGCCCTTGCGCAAAGCGGCCGGGCTGGTCGCCCGAGGTGCTCGATGCTGCGCTGGTTGGGCGTTCGCATCGTTCAGGGGTTGGTCTCGCGCGGCTCGTCGAAGTGGTCGAGCGCTCGCGCGCGATCCTTGGAATCCCCGCCGATTGGCGGGTCGGCATTGTCGCCGGCTCCGATACCGGGGCGATCGAGATCGCAATGTGGTCGCTGCTCGGCGCGCGTGGCGTCGACATGCTCGCCTGGGAGAATTTTGGCGAGGGCTGGGTCGCCGACGTCGCGCAACTTAAGCTCGACGACGTCCGGGTGGTGCAGGTGCCTTATGGCCAGCTTCCCGATCTTTCCCGGGTCGATCCCGCCCGCGACGTAGTTTTTCCGTGGAACGGCACGACCTCGGGGGTGCGGGTGCCGAGCGGCGACTGGATAGCGGCTGACCGGCGGGGCCTGACGATCTGCGACGCGACCTCGGCCATCTTTGCGATGCGGCTGCCGTGGGACAAGCTCGATGTCGCCACCTGGTCGTGGCAGAAATCTCTGGGCGGCGAGGGGGCGCACGGCATGCTGGCGCTGTCGCCGCGCGCGGTCGAGCGGCTCGAAAGTTACACTCCGCCCTGGCCGCTGCCCAAGCTCTTCCGGCTGACCTCCAAGGGCAAGCTGATCGAGGGGGTGTTCCGCGGCGAGACGATCAACACGCCGTCGATGCTGTGCGTCGAGGATGCCCTCGATTCACTGAAATGGGCGGAAACGGTCGGCGGCCTCGACGGCCTGATTGCCAGGTCGGAACGCAACCTGGCGGCGCTTCTCGGGTGGGTCGAGAAATGCTCCTGGGCCGATCCCCTCGCCGAGGACCCGGCCACAATTTCCTGCACTTCGCCGCAGTTCAAGATAACCGAGCCGTGGTTCACGCGGCTCTCGCCCGAGGACCGGTTTCAGACCGTGCGGGCGATGACCCGGCGGCTCGAGCAGGAAGGCGCGGCTTACGACATCGCGAGCCACCGCGCGTCACCCGCCGGTCTGCGCATCTGGAGCGGCCCCACGATCGAGACGGCCGATCTCGAAGTGCTCCTCCCATGGCTCGACTGGGCCTGGGACGAACAACGCCGTACCGCGAAGGCCGCTTGAATTTTACCACAGAGACACGGAGTACACGGAGAACGGCCAGGACGAGGAGCATCGCCCCTTAAAGATTTGTTCTGTAACTCCGTGCTCTCCGTGCCTCCGTGGTGAACCTTCTCGCAGATCGGAGCTTTCATGCCGAAGGTGTTGATTTCGGATGCTTTGAGCCCGCGCGCGGCCGAGATTTTTGCCGCGCGCGGAATTGAAGTCGATTTGGCTCCCGGCCTCCCCCGGAAGAGCTGAAAGCTCGCATCGGTAGTTATGATGGCCTCGCCGTGCGGTCGGCGACCAAGGTGACAGTCGGTCTACTGTCGCACGCCCCGCAGCTCAAGGTCATCGGCCGAGCCGGCATCGGCGTCGACAACATCGACGTCGCGGCGGCAACGCAGCGCGGCATCGTCGTGATGAATACCCCCTACGGTAACTCGATCACCGCCGCCGAGCACACTATCGCCATGCTGTTCGCGCTGTGCCGCGAGATTCCTGCGGCCGACCGCTCGACGCAGGCCGGCAAATGGGAGAAGTCGCGTTTCATGGGGGTCGAGTTGACCGGCAAGACCCTCGGGGTCATCGGCTGCGGCAATGTCGGCTCGATCGTTGCCGAGCGGGCCCTCGGTCTGCGCATGAAGGTGATTGCCTACGATCCCTTCCTGTCGCCCGAGCGGGCGGTCGATCTCGGCATCGAAAAAGTATCGCTAGATGCGCTCTTTGCCCGCGCCGACTTCATCACTCTCCACACCCCGCTGACCGAGGCCACCAAAAACCTGATCGACGCCGGCGCAATCGCCAAGATGAAGCGCGGCGTGCGCCTCGTGAACTGCGCCCGCGGCGGTCTCGTCGTCGAATACGATCTCGCCGCGGCGCTCGACAGAGGTCAGGTCGCCGGCGCGGCAATCGATGTCTTTGTCGACGAGCCGGCACGTGAGAACCCGCTGTTCGGGCGCGACAATGTCGTCGCGACGCCGCATCTCGGCGCCGCGACAACCGAGGCGCAGGAGAACGTGGCGTTGCAGATCGCCGAGCAGATGGCGGATTTCCTGCTGACCGGCGCCGTATCGAATGCGGTCAATGTGCCGTCCCTGACCGCCGAAGAGGCCAAGCGCCTCGATCCGTACATGAAGCTCGCCCAACAGCTCGGCAGCTTTGCCGGGCAGCTGACCGAGACCGGCATTGCCGCGGTCGCCGTCGAATACGAGGGGGCGGTAGCCGAACTCAACGTCAAGCCGTTGACCGCGATCGCACTGACCGGATTGCTGTCGCCGCAGCTCGCCACGGTCAACATGGTCAATGCGCCGGAGATCTGCCGCGAGCGTGATATCCGGGTCAGTGAGACGCGGCGCGCCGAGCCGGTCGATTATCAGACCCTGATTCGGGTCATCGTCACGACCGAGAGGAGAACTCGCGGAGATAGCCGGCACACTGTTCGCCGGTGATAAGCCCCGCATCGTCTCGGTCGAGGGCATCCCGCTCGAAGCCGAGCTGGGCGGCAACATGCTGTTTGTGCGCAACTACGACAAGCCCGGCTTCATCGGTGCGCTCGGCAATGCGCTGGGCGCGGCCGAAGTGAACATCGCCACCTTTCACCTCGGCCGGGCCGCTCCCGGGCAGGACGCCATCGCGTTGGTCGAGGTCGATCAGCTGCTGACCCCGGCCATTCTCGACACCGTCCGCGCCCTACCCAACGTGATCCAGGTCAAGGCTCTATGCTTCTGATCGCGATCCACCCGGAGGCACGGAGGACCCTGCATCTCTCCGTGTGCTCCGTGTCCGCATGGTTCAAAGTACATCTGCAATGAATGACGCTCCGCACCCGGCTCTGCTACCGACCGGCATGCACGATCTTCTGCCGCCCGAAGCGGAGATCGAAGCGCAAGTCGTGGCGCAGTTGATGAGGACATTGGCCGCACATGGCTACGAGCGGGTCAAGCCGCCGCTCGTCGAATTCGAAGACACACTGTTCTCCGGCGCCGGGGCGGCGATGGCGAACGCCACCTTTCGCATGATGGACCCGGCCTCGCACCGGATGATCGGCGTGCGCGCCGACATGACGCCGCAGATCGCGCGGATCGCCGTGACTCGGCTCGGCGACGCGCCACGGCCATCGCGCCTCAGCTATGCCGGGCAGGTGCTGCGGGTGACCGGCTCCGAGATCCGGCCCGAGCGCCAAATCGGCCAAGTCGGCGCCGAGCTGATCGGGGCAGCGGGACCGGCCGCCGATGTCGAGGCGATCGCGGTTGCTGGCGAAGCGCTGGCCGCGATCGGCGTGCCCGAGTTGTCGGTCGACATCACGCTTCCGACACTGGTGCCGACGGTCGCCGAGGCCTATGGCATCGCCGGAGCGCGTGCGGCCGCGTTGCGCGCGGCGCTCGACCACAAGGATGCGGCAGCGGTCGCGGCGGTGGCCGGAGAGGCCGGTGGGCTCTTTGGGAGCTTGCTTGCGGCGGCCGGACCGGCTGCCTTGACCTTGGCGATTCTCGATCGTCTCGAGCTGCCGGCGCGAGCCCGCGCCGAACGGGTCCGGCTGGGCATCGTGCTGGACCGCCTCTCGGCGGCGGCTCCGGAACTCAAGGTGACGGTTGACCCGGTCGAGAACCGTGGCTTCGAGTACCACACCGGGATCAGCTTTACCCTTTTCGCGGCCACACCGCGTCCGGTCGGCGAACTCGGCCGCGGCGGCCGCTACCAGGCCGGCGAGCCGGCCGAACCCGAACCAGCGACCGGGTTCACGCTGTACACCGACACGATCCTGCGAACATTGCCTCCCGCCGTCCCGCCTCGGCGCTTATTGCTGCCGTTCGGTATCGATCGCGCCTCCAGCCGCCTGCTGCGCGAGGCCGGCTGGATCACCGTCGCCGCCCTCGACCCGGCCGTCGATTGGCACGCAGAGGCGCGCCGCCTCGGCTGCGGCTATGTTCTCGAACAGGACGTGCCGGTGGTGGTCGGGTAGAGGAGGCGCGAGATGGGCAACGTCGCCGTTGTCGGCGCCCAATGGGGTGACGAGGGCAAGGGCAAGATCGTCGACTGGCTGTCGGAGCGGGCCGATGTCGTGGTTCGCTTTCAGGGCGGGCACAATGCCGGCCACACCCTCGTCATCGACAATGTCGAGTACAAGCTGAGCCTGCTCCCGTCGGGGGTCGTGCGCCCCGGCAAGCTGTCGATCATCGGCAACGGGGTGGTCGTTGATCCGTGGGCGCTGATCGACGAGATAGACGCGATCCGCGTCAAGGGTGTCGAGGTCGGTCCCAGAAACTTGAAGCTCGCCGACAATGCCGCGCTGATCCTGCCTTCGCACGGCGCGCTCGACCGTGCGCGCGAGGAACGGCTCAGCGACAGCAAGATCGGCACGACCGGTCGGGGCATCGGTCCTGCTTATGAAGACAAGGTTGGCCGGCGGGCTCTCAGGGTATGCGACCTAGCCGACCCGCAAGCGCTCGAACGGCGCGTCGATCAGCTGCTGCTGCACCACAACGCGCTGTTGCGCGGGCTCGATAAGCCCGAGGTCGCTCGCGGCGAGCTGATCGCCAAGCTGCGCGATATCGCGCCGCGCATCCTGCCCTATGCCGAGCCGGTCTGGCGTCTGCTCGACGAGGCCCGGCGCAGCGGCCGGCGTATTCTGTTCGAGGGTGCGCAGGGTGCGATGCTCGACGTCGATCATGGCACCTATCCTTATGTCACTTCGTCGAACACGTTGGCCGGCGAGGCGGCGGCCGGATCGGGCATCGCGCCGAGCGCGATCGGGTATGTTCTCGGCATCACCAAGGCCTATACGACGCGGGTCGGCAGCGGCCCGTTTCCGACCGAGTTGAACGACGCGATCGGCGCCCGGCTCGGCGAGCGCGGTCGCGAATTCGGTGTCGTCACCGGGCGCAAGCGGCGCTGCGGCTGGTTCGACGCGGTGGCGGTGCGCCAGGCGGTCAAGACCGGCGGCATCGACGGCATCGCTTTGACCAAGCTCGACGTGCTCGACGGCTTCCGCGAGGTCAAGTTCTGCACCGCCTATCGCCGCGGCGACGCCACCCTCGACTACGTCCCCTCCGGCGTGACGGCGCAGGCTGAACTCGAACCCGTATACGAGAGCGCCGAGGGCTGGGCGGAAAGTACCCGCGGCGCCCGCTCCTGGGCCGATCTGCCGGCGACCGCGATCAAATACATCCGGCGCCTCGAAGAGTTGATCGGCGCCCCCGTCGCCCTATTGTCGACCAGCCCCGAGCGCGAGGACACCGTCCTGGTGCGCGACCCTTTCGCCGATTGAGAGCCCGCTCGGCCTGCTCGAGGACGCGTTGCTCAGCGGGTGCCGCGGCCTTGGGACGAGGTCCGTGGTTTGTTGGTGGCGCCGACATGATTGCCGATATAGCCGTCTACGTGAGTAACGAGGGCGTCGACTCGATCGGCGAAATGATGGTCGGCGCCGGGGATCTTGCGGAAGTCGATTTTGATGTCGCGCTGGTGCGACAGCTTGGTTACGAGCCTTTGCACTGCTTCGACCGGCACCACGGAATCCTGGTCACCCTGCAATATCAGACCCGATGACGGGCACGGCGCGAGAAACGTGAAGTCGTACAAATTCGCGGGCGGCGCGACCGAGATGAAGCTCTCGATTTCCGGCCGCCGCATCAACAATTGCATGCTGATCCAGGCGCCGAACGAGAAGCCGGCGACCCAGCACGACCCGGCGTTCGGATTATAGGTTTGCATCCAATCGAGCGCCGCGGCAGCGTCGGAGAGCTCACCCTCGCCGCGGTCGAAGCTGCCCTGGCTGCGCCCGACGCCGCGGAAATTGAACCGCAAGGTCGAGAAACCGCGGCGCACAAAACACTGGTATAAGGCGTATACCACCTTGTTGTGCATCGTCCCGCCCTGTTGCGGGTGGGGATGGAGCACCAGCGCCATCGGTGCGGCCGCAACACGGGCATGATGATAGCGTGCCTCGATTCGGCCATCGGGGCCGTTGATGATCACGTCGGGCATTGTCGATCCAAGTTGAATCCCACCACGGCAGTCGGAGATTGTCGCGCCGTAGGTGCCTCCATGTGTCCGTAATTCTTGATCACGTTCGTCGGACAATTATATGTTCGCTCGGGCCGCCTCCGCGAGGCGGCGCGGTCCCGCGCCAGCAGCGCTAAGCCTAACATAGATAGGGATTGCGATGCTTTTGAAAAACCTGCGGGAACAAATCGACGCAACTCTTGCCCGTGATCCCGCTGCCCGATCGCGGCTGGAAGTCGTGCTGTGCTACCCAGGGTTTCACGCGCTCCTCTATCATCGCTTCGCGCATTGGCTATGGGAACGGGGTTGGCTGCTTGGCGGCAGGTTTGTTTCGCATCTCGGTCGTGTGTTCACCGGCATTGAAATTCACCCTGGGGCACGCATCGGAAGGCGGGTATTCATCGACCATGGCATGGGGGTGGTGATCGGCGAAACCGCCGATGTGGGTGACGATGTCACGCTCTATCAGGGCGTAACGCTGGGCGGGACATCGCTGACCCGGGGCGCCAAGCGCCATCCGACGATCGGTAACGGTGTTATCGTCGGCTCGGGAGCACAGGTGCTGGGACCATTCTGCGTCGGGGACGGCGCGCGCATCGGGGCGGCTGCCGTGGTGCTGACGGAGGTTCCCGAGGGAGCCACCATGGTGGGCAACCCGGCGCGTCAGGTCGCCCGTCGCAGCGCCTCCAGCCAATCCAAGCCGGCGTTTCAACCGTACGCTGTGTGCGGAGATATCCCGGACCCGATTGCCCGGGCCCTCAACGGCCTCCTGGATGAGGTCACTGGCCTCAGAGCGCGTGTCGCGGAACTCGAGCAGGGAATGGCAGAGCAAAGGCCGGCTCTCGATCCGGCTGCAGGCGAGCCACCATCGCTCCGGCTCGTCGTCCGTTCCGGCGGGAATGGCGCAGACAGCGATTGAGGACGGCTTAGCTTTTTGAGGACCGGGAAATGAGGCTGAGCACCAAGGGGCGCTACGCCGTGATGGCAATGGTCGATCTTGCCCAACACAGCGGTGGCGACCCGGTCTCGCTCTCCGAAATCGCCGAGAGGCAGGAAATTTCGCTATCCTACCTCGAGCAGCTGTTTGCGATGCTGCGCAAGAATGGGCTCGTCAAGAGCGTGCGAGGTCCGGGCGGCGGTTATCTGCTGGCAAGCGACCGCCGCGAAACGCGGATTGCCGATATTATCCTGGCGGTCGACGAGCCGATCCGCGCTACCCGCTGCGCTCCCGGCGCGCCGGTCGGCTGCCGCGGCAATCGCACCCGATGTCTCACCCACGATTTGTGGGAAGAGCTCGGCAATCAGATCCACCTCTATTTGAGGTCGGTGTCGCTCGCCGATGTCTGCGAGCACCGCGTCCTTGGGACGAGCGGCCGCGTCCACTGCGAGACTTTCGGCAGCTCCACGGCTGCAGGCACGGGCTGATGATTGCGGGCGCCACCGATGGCGGCTCGGCGGGCCGAACTATACCGCGGATCGAGAGCTATCTCGACTGGAACGCAACCGCGCCGCTGCGGCCCGAAGCGGCGGCTGCGATGTCGGAAGCGTTGCACCGCTGGGGTAATCCATCCTCCGTGCATCGGCGCGGGCGAGCGGCGCGTCGGATCATCGAACGCGCTCGTGAGACTGTGGCCGCCCTGGTCGGGGATGCCGACCCAGGCGGTGTCATTTTCGTCAGTGGCGGAACCGAGGCCAATCATCTTGCTTTGCTCGGCGCCGGCCGCCAGCGCGTCCTCGTTTCGGCAATCGAGCACGATTCGGTCCGCTCTGCGGTTCCTGCCGCCGAAATCATTCCGGTCGGTCCCGAGGGGATCGTCTCCCTAGACTCGCTCGACTGGCTGCTCGGCGCCGATCTGCGCCCGGCGCTGGTCTCGGTCATGTACGCCAACAACGAGACGGGGGTTATTCAGCCGGTACCCGAGATCGCCGCCATAGCGCATCGACATGGCGCCTTATTCCATTGTGACGCCGTCCAGGCCGTCGGCAAAGTCGCCGTGGAATTCGGAACGATCGGTGCCGATCTCGTCACATTGTCGGCACATAAAATCGGTGGTCCGCCCGGGATTGGCGCTCTCGTCGTGGCCGGCGGCGTCGAGCTGACGCCGCTGTTGCGCGGCGGCGGCCAGGAGCAACGACGCCGTGCCGGAACCGAAAACCTGCCCGGAATCGCCGGTTTCGCCGCTGCCGCCGCAGCAGCAGAAGTCGCCGTCTATGACAGAGTCGCCGCATTGCGCGATGGATTAGAAACGGCGGTCGCCGGGGTCGCCCCCGACGCCTTTGCGCTCGGCGCCGGAGTGAATCGCTTGCCCAATACCTCCGCGATCGCGATGCCCGGCGTCGCCGCCGAGACTTCAGGTCGTCGCCCTCGATCTCGACGGCGTCATGGTCAGTGCCGGCGCCGCCTGCTCTTCGGGCAAAGTTGGGCCGAGCCACGTGCTCGCGGCGATGCGGGTCGACCCCGAGATCGCTGCCTCGACGATCCGGGTCAGCCTCGGCTGGAGCTCGAGCGAGGCCGAGATCGACCATTTTCTACGGGCTTGGACCGCCCTCTACCGGCGCTGCCGCGGCCTCGCCGAAGGGGCCCGCGCGGCATGACGCAGATTCTTTCCGATCCGCGCCCGCGGCTTTCCGCCGAGCCGGGGGTCAACGCGCCTCCCATCTATCTCGACAACCAATCGACGACACCGGTCGACCCGCGCGTCCTCGAGGCAATGCTGCCGTATTTCACCGAGCATTTTGGCAACCCGCACAGCAGCAGCCACGCGTATGGCCGTGTCGCCGCCGAGGGCATCGAGCGCGCCCGAGGCGAGATTGCTGCGTTGATCCAAGCCGATCCGCGCGAGATCGTCTTCACCTCGGGCGCGACCGAAGCGAACAATCTTGCGATCAAGGGCGCGGCACATTTCGCCCGCGCTCACCCGCAGAATGGGCAGGTGCGAGATCACATTGTAGCGTTGCAGACCGAGCACAAATGCGTGCTCGAAAGCTGCCGGGAATTGGAGCGGGAAGGCTTCGCGGTCACCTATCTCCCCGTCCAGCCGGACGGTCTCGTCTCGCTCGCCGCGCTCGACGCGGCACTGTCCGGGCGAACGCTCCTCGTGTCGGTAATGGCCGCACACAACGAGATCGGGGTCATCCAGCCGCTCGCCGAGATCGGTGCGCTGTGCCGCTCCAAGGGGGTGCTGTTCCACACCGACGCCGCGCAGGCCTTCGGCAAGATCCCGCTCGACGTCGACGCAATGAAGATCGACCTGCTGTCGATCTCCGGCCACAAGATCTACGGGCCCAAGGGCGTCGGCGCGCTCTACATCCGGCGTCGGCCGCGGGTGCGGCTGCTGCCGCTGATCGATGGTGGCGGGCAGGAGCGGGGCCTGCGCTCGGGAACCTTGCCGACGCCGCTCTGCGTCGGGCTCGGCCGCGCGGCGGCGATCGCTGGCGCCGAAATGGCCGAAGAAGCGGAACGGCTCCGGCGCCTCAGAGACGGCCTGTTGAGAAACCTCGCGCGGCGCGTCCCCGGGCTCCGCGTCAACGGCGACCTCGAGCATCGGCTGCCCGGCAGCCTCAATCTCATGTTTCCCGAGATCCCGGCACTGACCTTGATCGAAGCTGTTCCGAGCATCGCGATCTCGACCGGCTCGGCCTGCACTTCGGCATCGGTCGAGCCCTCTTATGTGCTGCGTGCGCTCGGCCTGCCGGATATGCTCGCCAATGCCTCGATCCGTATCGGCCTCGGCCGCTTCACGACGGCGGCAGAGGCGGATTTCGCTGCCGATGCGCTGGCGGCGGCCGCGAGCCCGCTGACACAACAGGGGGGCATACCCACATAATGATCCGGGATTTGGTACGTGCTGGTGTTAGATAATCCGCGGTCGGAGATCGAGTTATGGCGAGAAAGCAGGCCTTGTTGGTGACCGATGCCGCGGCGCAGCGCATCCAGGCGCTCCTCGCCAAACGTGGCAAGCCGTCGGTCGGAGTTCGCATCGGCGTGCGGTCGCGCGGCTGTTCGGGTCTCAGCTATACGCTCGAATATGCCGATGAGAAGGGCAAGTTCGACGAGGTAGTCGAAGACAAGGGCGTGACGATCCTGGTCGATCCGAAAGCAGTCATGTTCATCCTCGGCACCGAAATGGATTACGTCGAGGAGAAGCTGCAGAACGGGTTTACCTTCCACAACCCCAACGAGAAGGGGCGTTGCGGCTGCGGCGAGTCGTTTCACGTCTAACGGACCGCAAATTTAGCGGGCTGCGCACAGCGGGTTGACGTGAAACTGTTCCAGATCGAGGAGCCGGACGGAGGGCCGTCCGATCCGAGCGCACCGGGCGCCGCGATCGGCATCGACGCCGGCGGCACGGAAGTCGAGGTTGCTTTCTCCATCGGCGGCAATGCGGTCGTTCTAGACGGTCGCGAAGGGTACGAGCGTTCCCTAGCCATCCCCAATGCCGGAGCCGCAATGGCACAGTGGCAGAAGCTGTTCGAAGTGGCGCGAATTCGCGCTGAACGTGCCCTGGCTCGTCCGGTCAGCCATGCTGTGATCGTCCTTGGCGTGTCGTCCGGGGCCGAATCATCGAACAAACTGCGCGAGGCTGCCGAAGGCGCGGGGCTGACGGTATTGCGCCTTATTCGAAAGGCCGAGCTGCCGGCCGAGGCGAGCGCAGTGTTGACTGCGGCAATTCTCGCTGAAGACCTGGCGCCGCGGCCCGAGTAATGCCCAAGATGACCTTTATCGAGCGCGACGGCACCCGACGCGAGGTCGACGCGCCGCTTGGATTGTCGGTGCTCGAAATCGCGCGTCGCCACGACATCGACATCGAAGGTGCCTGCGAAGGCTCGCTCGCCTGCTCGACCTGTCATGTCATCGTCGATCCACAGTGGTACGAGTTGCTCAACGAGGCGAGCGAGGACGAGGAAGACATGCTCGATCTCGCCTTCAATCTCACCGTGACCTCGCGCCTCGGTTGCCAGATCGTCATCAGCGAGGAGCTGGACGGTTTGACGGTGCAGCTTCCCGCAGCGACCCGCAACCTGCTGCTCGGCTGACTTTCGGTTATCAACCGGTGATCGCCGAGCCAGTCCTTTTCCCGCGTCTGGTCGCGGCGTCGGATCGGGACTGGCGTGCCTATATCCGCCACCCGTTTGTGCTCCTGCTGGCCAGCGGCGAGCTGCCGGAGGCGTGCTTCCGGCGCTATCTGGTGCAGGACTATCTCTTTTTGATCCATTTTACGCGCGCCTGGGGCTTGGCGATCTACAAATCTGATGCGCTCGGCGAAATGCGCCGTGCGCAGCGCCTCGTCGCCGCCACCCTCGATATCGAGATCGGGCTTCATATCGATTATTGTCGCGGCTGGGGGCTGTCTGAAGCGGTGATGGCCGGCGAACCGGAGGCGCTCGCAACGATTGCCTATACCCGCTTTGTGCTCGACCGCGGTCTTGCCGGCGACCGGCTCGACCTGGAAGTAGCGCTCGCACCCTGCATCGTCGGGTATGCCGTGATCGCCGCGGAGCGGATCGGCGATCCCGCGACCCGGCTCGAAAGCAACCCCTACCGCGAATGGCTCCAAATGTATGCCGGGTCGGATTACCAGGAGCTGGCTCGCGAGGCCGTAGCGGCGCTCGACGAGCAGTTTGCTCGGCGCGGCGGTGAGGGGCGCTTCTCCCCTCTCGCCGTCACTTTTGCCGTCGCCGCCCGGCTCGAGGCCGATTTTTGGCAGATGGGGCTCGAGGCGAAGTCATGAGCCTGCCAAACCTCGATCTGCCGGGCGACCCGACCATCCATCGGGTGGTCGTCGCGATGTCCGGCGGGGTCGAACTCGTCGGTGACCGCGGCCCTGCTGGTCGAGGGCGGGTTTGAAGTCGTTGGCATTACTCTGCAGCTTTACGACCATGGCGCGGCCGCGGGGCGCACCGGCGCCTGCTGTGCCGGCCGCGACATCTACGATGCCTCCCGCGTCGCCGAGCGCCTCGGCATTCCGCATTACGTGCTCGATTACGAGAGCCGCTTCCGGGCTGCGGTCATCGACGATTTTGTCGACAGCTACGCCCGAGGCGAGACGCCGGTCCCGTGCATCCGCTGCAATCAGCGGGTCAAGTTCCGCGATCTGCTGAATGTGGCGCGGGACCTCGGCGCCTCGGCGTTGGCGACCGGGCATTACGCCCGCCGGATCGCCGGCCGGGATGGGCCCGAACTCCATCGGGCATGCGACGCGACGCGCGACCAGAGCTACTTCTTGTTTGCGACGAAGCGCGATGAGCTGGAGTTTCTGCGGTTCCCATTGGGCGGACTCACCAAGGACGAAACCCGTGCCGTGGCGCGCCATTTCAGCCTGCCGATCGCGGATAAGCCCGACAGCCAGGATATCTGCTTTGTGCCGAGCGGATCCTACGCGCGTCTGGTCGAGCGGCTGCGGCCTGACGCTCATGAACCAGGCGACATCGTCGACCGCAGCGGCCGGGTGCTCGGCCGGCATAACGGCATCGCCCTTTTCACGGTTGGCCAACGCAAGGGGCTCGGGATCGCCGCCGGCGAGCCGCTCCACGTGCTGGAAATCGACCCCGAGCGGCGTCGCGTCGTCGTGGGTCCGCGCGACGCGTTAGCCGAAACTCGAATTTCTTTGGGCGAGCTGAATTGGCTCGGCGCGTCGGCGGCCGAAGGCATGGCGGTGGCGGCGAAGCTGCGCTCGACGCAGACGCCGGTGCCGGCGAGGCTCTACCGCGGCGCGCCCGCCGGGAAGGCCGAGCTCGTTCTTGACGGCCCAGCGGGTGCGGTCGCTCCGGGCCAGGCAGCGGTGCTCTACGACGGCGACCGGGTGCTCGGCGGCGGCTGGATACGCCGGCCCAGCTTGACCCATCCGCGCCCGCCTCTTATATCCGACCCCCTGTGGCGGGATAGCTCAGCTGGTTAGAGCAGGGGAATCATAATCCCAAGGTCGGGGGTTCAAATCCCTCTCCCGCTACCAATTAAATCAATCAGATACGCCGATAGCTGGGTAGTGAAAAATCACTTGCCGCATGTTGGGGTAACGCGGGGGTAACAAGCTTAAGATCGCAGACCAAGATCTACCCACGCCCCGATGGCCAAAAAGCTGCACGACCGGTCGCCGAGGCCTGCCCCGCGGCCTGCGGATCAGTTCGTGGGAGTTGCCTTCGGGGTTGAAGCGCGATGTCTTCAACAGGGACCAGGTCGAGGCTTATCTGGAGTCTAATACGGATCTCCGAAAATTTCTGGACACGGGTGTCTTCATCTTGGCAACGGTTCGATAGCAGGCACCGACTATAGAGCGGACGAAGCGGGAGCCCAGCCAACCGCGCAGAGCGAGCGTATCAAGTCGTGATCGCCGGCAAACCGGTTCCACGCCGTCTCGCAGGCGTCCATGATGTCCGCCAGGCTGCGAAATACCGAGTTGGCGAGCCAGTGGCTGCGTAAATAGTGCCAAACCCGCTCGACCGGGTTGAGCTCCGGGCTGTAAGGCGGCAGCGCCAACAAAGTGATATTGCTGGGCGTCACCAGTCCATGGCTCTTGTGCCAACCGGCACCATCGAGGATCACCACGGCATGCGCATCAGCGGCGACTTGGCTGCTGATCTCGCACAGGTGATGGTTCATCGCAGCGGTATTGCAGACCGGCATGATCAGCGCTGCCGCCTTGCCCTGCGACGGGCAGACCGCACCAAACACATAGGCCGAGGCAAAGCCGAGGTCCTTTGGTGCCGCCGGCCGACTGCCGGTTTGCCCCCACACCCGGGTCAAGCTGTTCTTCTGGCCGATGCGCGCCTCGTCCTGAAACCACACCTCAACTCGCGTACCGCGTGCTTGCGCTGCGCGGACTCGTTCTAATTGCAATCCAAGAGTTGCGAAAACGCCGTTTGCACTGTCACGTCGGCCTGCGGGTGGCGGGGCCGCGGGACCAACCAACTCAACTGTATCCGATGCAGCAGCCGGTAGGTGCTCGACAGGCTGCAATCGATCTCAAACTCCTCTTTCAATATTCGTTGCGCATCGACCCCGCGAAACGCCACGACCCCGTCCCGTTGCAGCTCGGCGCCGGCGACAATCCGCTCCTTGAACCGCGCGCTCGTCACCGCGTCGACCCGGGGCTGCCGACCCGGGCGCGGCCGGTCACG
Organism: uncultured Alphaproteobacteria bacterium; assembly: GCA_963700195.1. Taxonomy (GTDB): domain Bacteria; phylum Pseudomonadota; class Alphaproteobacteria; order ATCC43930; family CGMCC-115725; genus AP-15. The sequence goes on along the minus strand of CAVOWQ010000046.1, from coordinate 407 downwards.
CAATCCCTCAATGCCATCCTCCTCATAGCGGTTATGCCATTCGTAGGCCGCCGACCGGCTCAGCCCAGCCGACCGCGCTGCTTCCTCATGCTCCATCCCCTCGAGCATGTTCGCGATCATCAGAGCCCGCTGGCACACCCGCCCGCTCTCGCGGCGCGCCAAGCGCCGCAGCTCGGCCGCCCCCGGTTCGCTGCGAAAAAAGTGTACTGCCATCGTCCATCCCCCAAACATGGTACGCTTCCCTAATCACTCTACCACATCTGGGGACCATCGGAAGTCGGTATAAGTGGTCGGACGTGGACGCCCTCCGAGCACACCCTATCCGATCGAATTCCAGATGTATTACTCGGTCTAGGAAAGAAATCATTCTATATCAAAGGCTTATACTGAACTCGTTGGACTGCGGA
>CAVOWQ010000045.1:0-88463 GCA_963700195.1 uncultured Alphaproteobacteria bacterium | reverse complement strand
ATAATCCTCGGCGCGCGGGGACGCGTTTTCACGATATGCCGCGTAGCGGGTGTGACGCGGCAGGAGGTTGAGAATCCAATCATAGATTTGATCGGCAATCCGGAGAACCGCACCTTCCCTCTCCTGCGGCTCCAATTCGTGGACCTGCACGGCATCGCCCGGCCCCCGCAGAATTCGGCTGTCGGCAATAATGTCGCCCCGCACGTCGAAGAGCCGAGCGCGGGTATGCGTCGGCGCGACGAGCCGCCGCATCATCTGGCGAGCCAGATCAGGCAACAGGACCTCCCCCTCGTCGACCAAGTTCGAGAACCGCGCCCTCGCCCAGCGCAGCGGCAAACACCTCGCCCTGCGTCTTCAAAGCTTCAATCTGTTGGCCGATCAAGCTCGCCTGGTATTTCCCGAGATAGAGAAACCCGCCGGCGAGAAGAGCAAGCGCCAGGACATTGACAGCCAGGATGCGCCGGGTAAGCGGTGAGACCGTCCAGCGCCTTCCGCTTCTTGGCCGCAGATCGGCGCTCGAACCGAGACTGGGCGCGGCTCTCGCGGGGGATCGAGGGACAGAAGGATGCTCGGCTACCGCCGAAGGCGACGCAGGCGCGGCAGCAGGCTCAACGGTCGCGGTATCGATACCCGACGCCATAGAGTGTTTCGATTTGCGCGAAATCCGTATCGACGTTCTTGAACTTCTTACGTAAGCGCTTGATGTGACTATCGATCGTCCGGTCGTCGACATAGATGTGCTCGCCATAGGCCGCATCCATCAACTGGTCGCGGTTTTTGACGTGCCCCGGACGGTGCGCGAGCGATTTGAGGATCAGAAACTCGGTCACCGTCAGCTCGACATGTTCACTCTTCCAGGTGCACAGATGCCGTGCCGGATCGAGGATCAGCTGACCGCGCACGATCACTGGCTCGCCATGCGGGTTCTCCCGCTCGCGCGCGAGCTCGCCGCGCCGGATCAGAGCCCGGATGCGCTCGATCAAGAGCCGCTGCGAAAACGGCTTCCTGATGTAATCGTCGGCGCCCATGCGCAGACCGAGCAGTTCGTCGACTTCGTCGTCCTTTGAAGTCAGGAAAATGACCGGGATGTGACTCTGCCGCCGCAGCTGGCCGAGAAGCTCCATGCCGTCCATGCGCGGCATCTTGATGTCGAGCACCGCGATGTCCACCGGTTGGGCGCTCAACCCCTTCAGCGCTTCGGTACCGTCGCTATAGCACCGCACGGCAAACCCTTCCGCCTCGAGCGCCATCGAGACGGACGCCAGGATGTTGCGGTCGTCGTCGACAAGAGCAATCGTGTTCGGCACTTTTCCCCCAAAATCCTTCTGAGCGGCCGGATGATAGGTGAGCCGTTCCCGGTAAGTGTAAAAATATGACCGAATCTCGCAAAGGCAAACCCGCTGTCTCTATTTTAGACAGGCGGCCGGCATCCTATCCCTGCGATATTCACCGGTAACGGCCTTCGTTTACCTAGTCATGGCATTGCGGCGGGTGCTTTTTGCAGCACGGCGCAGCTTGACGCAGCCGAGCCGGTGCGGCTCACTTGCGGGATGCGTGAAACAGAGCCGGAAGGCGGTCCTGCGAGAATCGGGCGGGGGTTGCTGCGCCGGCAGCAGCGCGGGATGCTTGCGACGAACATGCGCGGTGCGCCCTACGCGTCGCTCGTCCTGATCGCCGCCGATCTGGATGCGAGTCCGCTTCTGCTGCTGTCCGACCTGGCGCAGCATAGCCGCAACATCGCGTTCGATCCGCGGGTCTCGCTGCTGATCGATGGCACGGCGGGCCACCGGGATCCGCTGACCGGGGCGCGCCTGACCGTGATCGGGCAGGCCAGAGCGGTCGAGGATCCGCGAGGTCTCGCCCGCTTCACCGCGCACCACCCGACGAGCGCCGTCTATTCCGGTTTCGCCGATTTCCGGCTCTATCGGGTCGCCGTCGAACGCGGACATCTCGTCGCCGGTTTCGGCCGGATTGACTGGATCGAAGGCCGAGATCTGCTGTTCGCCGCGGACACCGCCCCGCTCGCTGCGGCGGAGCCGGAAATCCTCAGGCACATGAACGAGCACCATGCCGATGCGGTCGCCGATTACGCGCGGGGTCTGCTCGGCCGTACTGGGGCCGACTGGCGGATGACTGGGATCGATCCGGAAGGCGCCGATCTGGTGCGCGATGGCGAGACTGTCCGGCTCGACTTTTCCGCACCGGTACTGACCCCCGCAACGGCGCGTGCCGCGCTTGTCGAACTCGCCCAGAAGGCGCGGAAATAGCGCCTCCGTTGAGGGAATTTTGACATGGTCGCCCGTGTTGTGGTACGGCGCTAATCTTGGACGGTAGTGCGGATGCAAAAAGGCGCTGTCACAGGAGGAGGAAGCGTTCGATGAAGAAGACGATCCGATGACCGGAAAGAAGAGCCGCTTCGGCCTCGACCGGCAAGGCATGCATCACCTCGGCACCCTCCACTGGAACCAGTCCGCGCCGGTGCTTTATGAACATGCCGTGCGGCGGGCCGAGGGCGAACTCGCCTCGGGCGGCAGCTTCTCGGTCTCGACCGGTCTCTTCACCGGCCGCACCCCGCGGGACAAATACATCGTCGAGGAGCCGGGCACCAAGGACACGGTGGACTGGGGCAAAATCAATCAGCCGGTCTCCCCCGACCAGTTCGCCAGCCTGCATCAGCGCCTGCTCGCTTATCTCCAGGGCCGCGAGCTGTTCGTCCAGGACCTTTACGCCGGCGCCGATCCGGAATACCGGCTGCCGGTGCGGGTCGTGACCGACGGCGCCTGGCACAGCCTCTTTTCACGCAACATGTTCATTCGTCCCCCGACCGACGAGCTGCCGGGGTTCGAACCGGCCTTTACGATCCTGCACGCCCCGAAGTTTCTTGCGATCCCCGAAATCGATGGGATCAATTCCGAGACCTTCATCTTCGTCAATTTCGCCGAGCGGCTGGTGCTGATCGGCGGCACGCAATATGCCGGGGAGATCAAGAAGTCGGTTTTCGGGTATCTCAATTTCGTATTGCCGGCGCGCGGCGTATTGCCGATGCACGCCTCGGCCAATGTGGGACCGAAAGGCGACTGCGCGATCTTCTTCGGCCTCTCGGGCACCGGGAAGACGACGCTTTCCGCCGACAATTCGCGCACCCTGATCGGCGACGACGAGCACGGCTGGAGCCCCCAGGGCATCTTCAATTTCGAGGGTGGCTGCTACGCCAAGGTCATCAACTTGTCGCCGGTCAACGAGCCCGAGATCTATGCGACGATCACCCGCTTCGGGACAGTGCTCGAAAACGTCGTGCTCCATCCCGAGACGCGCATGCCCGACGTCGACGACCAGAGCCTGACCGAGAACACCCGGGCCTGCTATCCGATCGAGTTCATCCCGAATGCCGATCCGGTGGGGTTGGCGCCGCATCCGAAGAACGTCGTGATGCTGACCGCGGACGCCTTCGGGGTCATGCCGCCGATCGCCAAGTTGACCGCCGAGCAGGCGATGTACCACTTCCTCTCCGGCTATACCGCGCGCGTTGCGGGCACCGAGAAGGGGCTCAGCAATGCGCCCGAGGCGACCTTTTCGACCTGCTTCGGCGCCCCCTTCATGCCGCGCCATCCGTCGGTCTATGCCAAGATGCTGGGCGCCCTGATCCGCGAGCACGGCGCGCAGTGCTGGCTCGTCAACACGGGGTGGTCGGGCGGCACCTATGGCGTCGGCCGGCGCATGCCGATCGCCCACACCCGCGCCCTCTTGCGCGCCGCGCTCGACGGCCGCCTCGCCGCGGCGCCCGTCCGCAAGGAGGCGAATTTCGGCCTCCTCGTGCCGGAAAGCTGCCCCGAGGTGCCGAACGAGGTGCTCGATCCGCGCGGCACCTGGTCCGACAAAGCGGCCTATGACGAGACCGCCCGCGGATTGACCCAACGGTTCGAGGCCAATTTCCGCGAATACGAGCCCTTTGTCGGCAGCGAGATCAAGAAAGTCGCGATCCGCGCCGCGGCCTAGCCGTTTTTCCCTGCCGCGCGGGGAAATGCGGGAAAGACATCTTCGGCGCCGAAAACCGCTCCCTCCGGAGCCGTAAAAGTCATTGTAATCAAAATCTTGCGCGCGCTTTCCCGGCGCTGCCCGGCAGGGAAAATCGTTTCCCTGCCGGGCGGTTTGGCAGGGAAGCATTGGGGAAGCAATCATTGATAATATACTATTTGATAATTGACAATTATACAACAAAGTGATATAAGCCGCAAAATTAGTTTGGCAAGCTGTGATTGCGGTAATCTCATGGATGAGATCGAGGGCGAATACCAGGTCGGCCGCGGCAGGCCGCCGTTGCACACGCGGTTCAAGAAGGGTCAGTCCGGTAATCCGCGCGGTCCGCGCCCGCGCCCGAAAAACCTGCCGGCGCTGCTGGCCGCCGCGCTGAACGAGCCGGTGGCCGTCAGCGCCGACGGAGACCTGCGACAGATGACCAAGCGCGAGGCGGTCATCGCACAGCTCGTCGACATGTCGGCCGGCGCCGATCTGCGCGCGATGAAGATGCTCATCGACATGCTGAAGGACATCGAAGAGCGCGCCGGCCCGGCGCCGCCGCCCAAGGCCTCTCCGCTCACCCCGGCGGACGAGGAGGTCGTCGAAAACCTGCTGGCTCGGTTGCGCCGCGCGGAATTGGCCAAGATCCACCACGGAGACCCAGAGACATGAGCCCCTCTCCGCCCTTCAGGGGGGAGAGGGAGGGGCCCGTCGCGAAGCGATGGGAGGGTGAGGTGAGCGCAGCCGCGGACCGGCTCCTCGGCCCCCCTCACCCTACCCTCTCCCCCCAGCCGGCGGAAGGAGAGGGAAAATCTTGGTGGTGAAACTCCCATCCAAAGAGCTGCCGACCCCCGACGAGTACCGCGCGCTCTTGCGGCGCGATCTCGTCAGCTTTGCGCAAGGGTGTTTCAGCGAGCTCAACCCGCGCACCCGCTTCGCGATGAGCTGGCATATCGAAATCATCGCCGCGAAATTGACGGCGTTGCGCGGCGGCAAGATCCGGCGCCTCATCATCAACCTGCCGCCGCGCCATCTGAAGTCGCTGCTGGCCTCGATCGCCTTTCCGGCCTGGTGTCTCGGGCATGACCCCTCGGCGCAGATCCTCTGCGTCAGCTACGCGCAGGACCTCGCCGACAAATTGTCGCGCGATTGCCGGCATATCGTCGCCAGCGACTGGTATCGGGGGATTTTCCCGACCCGCCTCTCGCCGCAGCGCGCCGCGATGCCCGAATTCGACACGACGGCCCAGGGCTGCCGGCTCGCCACCTCGGTCGGCGGCGTCTTGACCGGGCGCGGCGCCGACATCGTCATCATCGACGATCCCTTGAAGCCCGAGGAGGCGTTGTCGCAGGCCCAGCGGCAGATGGCGAACGAGTGGTACGACCATACCCTCTACAGCCGGTTGAACGACAAGCTGGCGGGCGCCATCGTGCTGATCATGCACCGGCTGCACGAAGACGATCTCGTCGGCCACGTGCTGGCGCAGGAGGAGTGGGAGATCGTGCGGTTCCCGGCAATCGCCGAGGACGACGAGAGCCAGCTGGTCGACACGCTCTTCGGGCCGCTAAATTTCACCCGCCGGCGCGGCGAGGCGTTGCACCCGGAGCGCGAGCCGCGTGCGGTGCTCGAGCATATCCGCCGCACGATCGGCGAATACAATTTCGCCGGCCAGTACCAGCAGGCGCCCGCCCCATTGGGCGGCGGCCTCGTCAAGGCGGCCTGGTTCCGGCGCTACGCGCCGGACGAATTGCCCGCCGCCTTCGAGCGCGTCGTGCAGAGCTGGGACACCGCCAACAAGGCGACCGAGCTCAGCGATTTCAGCGTGTGCACGAGCTGGGGCGTCGCGGGCAAGAACCTCTACCTGATCGACGTCTTGCGCCGGCGCATGGAATATCCCGAATTGAAGCGCGCCGTGCGCGAGCAATACGAGCGCTTCGATCCCTCCGTCGTGCTGATCGAGGACAAGGCCTCCGGCACGCAGCTGGTCCAGGAATTGATCGCCGAAGGCCTCCACGCCGTCACCCGCTACCGGCCGCAGAGCGACAAAATCATGCGCCTGCACGCGCAGACCGCAATGATCGAGAACGGCTTCGTGCACCTGCCCGAGCAGGCGCCGTGGCTCGCCCCATACCTCGCCGAGCTGACCGCCTTCCCCAACGGCAAGCACGACGACCAGGTCGACTCGACCGCCCAAATGCTCGACTGGTTCAAGGGCGGCCGCCCGCGAGCCGGGCGGGCTCTATGGTTATTACAGGACGCTCGCCGAAGAGCTTCGCGATCCGCCAACGGTCGAGCCCGCACCGTTATCGGCGGTTCGGCTTCCGTCGGTCGTGACCATGCGGGTCGGATGCGTGGGTACCGTGGCGACGCACCAGGGCTGGAACTGTGCCGCGCAGTCGATGCTTTTCAGCCAAAGCAGCGGCTCGGTTCGATCGACGCCAACGGCGGTTGATGCCCCGAAGCCGACCTTTGCCTGGCCGGGGGGTATGATCGGGAAGCGGTCATTCGATTACTGATCCTGGGGATGATCGCACTAACCGAGGATGCGGGCGCGACCCGGCTCAGCAGGTCGCCAGCACCGTACGAAGCCGGCTCAGATAGAGCCAAACCGCTTCGACATCAGCGGTCATCTCCACGAGCGTCGCCTCGACCCGTCGGCGCACCCGATCGCCGCCGTCCATCGCAGCGATCGCCTCGGCAAAATCCTCCGGCGTAATCTGTTCAACCGGATCACGCTGCGGCCGCTCCTCGCGCAGAAACGCCGCGTGAGCCCGCTGCAGATCCTGTAGCCTGGCATCGAGCCGGCGCGCCGCATGGTTGCGATCGCGTTCCAGCCGCTTCGCCAGTGGCATGATGTGCACCTGGCCGTATTTGGCGATGTGTCCCTGCCAGCGGTTCATCCCCGGCCGATCGGGATCCGGCAGATGTGCGGTCTCGGCTGAGGGGAAGCCGCACTCTTCCGGCGTGAGCCTCGGCAGTTGCGGCACCGGGAAGTGCTCGATCGGTCGCTCGCGCTTCTCGATTCGCTGGCCTTCTTTGCCCGCTTGGCCGGCTTCAGGATGGTTACCGAGCGCATGAACTCCCGGTGCACGTACAACTCTGGCTGGGTGGCCGCTCCGGGTCGGCCGCGTCGCTTCGACGGGAACCAAGATGCCGTCGGCCTTCAGATCGGAAAAACGCGCCCCGGCTGTCTGGTGCAAGAGATCGAGTATCCGCTCAGCTTCGTCGGAGGTGATCCCTTCGATGCCGCGGCCTTTGGCCAGCCTCCTCGATTCGGATGCGCGCGCCGTTATCGCCGCGGTGCACCTCCGTAACCGACATGATGGCCTCCTTGATGGAAAGAGGGCGGGCGACCCTAGGGTCGCCCGCGCTAGCTTACCGTGAAATCAGGCCCCTCGCCGGCGCTCCGCGAATTCAGGCTGCCGCAGCGTCGCCTGCTCCTCCTCGCCTCCGCCATCCTCCGGGACGTCAAACTTGAGGTAACGACTCGTCGGTGGCGAGAAACAACCGGCGCATCGACCTGCCGCTGCGCCATGCATTGGGCCGCTCAACGATGAACGCAAGGACCTCCTTCTTCGACAAGTCGGAACGGCCATCAGCGTCAGCCATCAGCTTGGCGCGCAGCAGCCCGATCGGGCCCTGAACGATGTCCTCGTTGGCGAGATCGCTGAAAAACTCCTCGACAGTGTCCTCGCCGTGCCCCTTGAAGGATCTGCCACCCGGCAAAGCACGCAACATCCCTCTTGCGCGGCATCAGCTCCGCAAGGACCTCCTTGTGCTCCGATATGACGGTGTGGACGGCGTCGTGCAGATCGGGCCGTTCGCGCACGTAGTCGAGCACCTCGATTGGCGTCATCCGGTGGATCCGGATCTTCTTTGCGGGCCACAGGCACCACGCTGTATTTCACGGCAATCTTCACCGTCCCGGCGATAATCGCCGAGAGCCCGTTCAGCCCCGCCGTCTCCAGCGCATCAGCATCGCTGCGTGACTTCCCGTTGTCGATGAAGGCGAACAGATCAGGCGTCGGTTCGACGCCTGTGACGACAAAAGTCCTGAACGCGGCGCCGGACAGGTAGGAGGCCCAGCATCTCTGATAGGCGTCCCGCATCACCCCGTCCGAGGTGATGATGATCGGCTCGCCGGTGGCCCGCCACTTCCCTTCCATCATCTGACGCGCGTAATAGGCCACGGTCGCGATGGAAATTTTGCGGTTGGCTTTACCTAGCAGCAGCTGTCCGGCGATCTCCGGCGTTATCAGGTACCAGCCGGTCGTCAACAGGTCCGACCGCACCGGCCAGTCGCGGGTGACGCGGTAAAACTCCTTGTGTTTCTCGTCGAAGGCCTTTTGTGTCGCGGTCATCACATCGAGCGCAACAACAGGGTTCCAGCCGCCGTTAGGCGACGGGTTGTGGTCCGACATCAGTCGGTCTAGCAACGCCTAACTTGCCCTTTTGTGTACGGGCCGGTCACGGGATGTGGTGGACGATTCGTCCATTACTGTCTGCGTAGGTCAGTCGGCTACCCGGCCGGAGGTTCTGCGGAAATATCACCAGATTTTGATTGGTCGCTATTTTTGCCGAAGGCGAGAGAAAACCCTCGATGCCGGATCGAAAAATATGCCTGCCTACCTCTTGGGTGGGTGCCTGCCCGACAGGCAGAGGAATAGGTCGATGAGGGCCGCGTGTCTGATACCCGCGCCAATCGCCAGTCAATTCCTGCGCTGTTACGTCGAGTGGAACCTGGGCATTAGCGAAGTCGGTAAGGTCATAAACGGCATGCAGAATTACCTGGACGTTTAAAACTGTGGCTGCAAGCCTTGGATTTGGTATCGGAGAGGCCGGATCACCGAAGACTGCTTGAAACTCGAATAGAGCGGTGACGGGGTCGCCAGCCGAGTACAGGATTTCGAACTGATCTGCTGGTGCGAGCAGCGGGCCAGGATTGAAGCGGCTGCTGCTGCCTTTCGTGTGAGCAGTTTGCAACGCACTCGGGAGGTAGCTTAAGCCGATGGCCCTGTACCACGTGCGATTCTCCGGGAATGCCGGAAGCGCGCCGCACGCGGCGAGGTTCACGAAAACCCGATGTACTTGATTGTTCGCAATATGTCGCGCACTGCAGCGCCTCTGCCCTGCTCAATCACGCGTCGAGGAATATCGCCGCCCAGGTGAGAATTGGGTTGATCAATCCAAGCAGGTCCAGCAACAGCCTCGGCCTCTCGAAAGAGGTCGGAATCTTCCCCTTCGATGAGCGGGAGGTCTGGTTGATCAAAAATTTTCGATACTTTTGAGAGACTTGCCTTAGCCATATTTGGCGTCTCGCTCAGCGACCCTTCTCGAGGCCTCTGATCATACCCTTAGCACAATATGGCCTTTGTGATCCTGGGTGAACAGTGGGAGGTGGTGCGTCTCCCGGCACTCGCCGAGTGACGCGGAGGCCTACCGGGTCGAGACCGTGCCCGGGCGGCAATCCTTCGGCCGCAAGGCTCGCCGCACGCCTTCGGGATCGTGCGCTATGACCGTGAGATAGGCGCGCGCCGGTTGGTCCGGCTCGGTGCGACCCTGTTCCCAATCACGCAGCGTGCCGAGCGGGATCTGATAACGCGCGGCAAATTCCTGCTGGGTCAGGCCCAGTGCGCGCCGCAGCGTCTTGACCCGCGGCACGCGCCGAGCCTTCATCAATTCTTCCGGTGTCATAGGCCGCGCATCGGGATCGGCTGCAGCAGCGGCCGCGATCTCCGCCTCGGTCATCGGCCGCATCGGTGTGTCCGGGAAGGGCCGCTCGCTGCCGTCGCTCATTACTTCGACGACAGTGCCGTCAGCGCGCATTTTCGCGGTAGTAGTCGTCTTGCTCATGTTTTACTGCCCGTCGGGCGGAGATGATCCAGATTAGCTTGCCGCGTTCGGTGTAGGTCACATGCAGGATCACGCCCTCGCACATGCCGAGCAGGTTGATCCGCTCCTCGCCGTAATCCTCGCGATCATCGATCCACTCGACCGCGAAGCGATCGCGGAACGCCTTGATCGCATCCTGGAAGGAGACGCCATGGTCGCGCCAGTTGGCGGCAGCCTTCGCGGGACGCCATCGAAATTGGTCATCCTGCATATGTACTGATTATCAGTAGTAGGTTCAAGAGTCCACAGTTTCGGCGACCTGCCCACACAGATGACGGCGGGGGATGGACGAGCGGTTAACGGACCAACCCTGTCCGGAGCGTTCCCGCATTTCCCGCACCGGCAGTGCGCGAGCGGCGATATCCGGCGCCTCGTCGTCAACCTGCCGCCGCGCCACCTGAAGTCGCTGCTCGCCTCCGTCGCGTTTCCGGCGTGGTGTCTCGGGCACGACCCGTCGGCGCAGATCCTCTGCGTCAGCTATGCGCAGGACCTCGCCGACAAATTGTCGCGCGATTGCCGGCATATCGTCGCCAGCGACTGGTACCGGAGGGTCTTCCCGACCCGCCTCTCGCCGCAGCGCGCCGCAATGCCCGAATTCGACACGACGGCCCAGGGCTGCCGGCTCGCCACCTCGGTCGGCGGCGTCTTGACCGGGCGCGGCGCCGACATCGTCATCATCGACGACCCCTTGAAGCCCGAAGAGGCATTGTCGCAGGCCCAGCGGCAGATGGCGAACGAGTGGTACGACCATACCCTCTACAGCCGGTTGAACGATAAGCTGGCGGGCGCCATCGTGGTGATCATGCACCGATTGCACGAAGACGACCTCATCGGCCATGTGTTGGCGCAGGAGGCGTGGGAGATCGTGCGCTTGCCGGCGCTCGCCGAGGAGGACGAGGCGCAGCGGGTCGATACGGTGCTGGGGCCACAACGTGGACCTGCGTGACGAGTGGATAGGTGGTCGTATGATAGAGCATCTTTATATTTACTTCAGGTTCTTCGATTTCCTTGCCGCTCGGCGGTTTGTTCCCTCGCCAACTCGTCGCGGCAGGCCTTCTCCAAGGGCGGTAAGTCTTCGTGCACGACGCGCCATAGCACATCGTAGGCAACCCGCTCGTACTCGTGGCGCAGCACATTGCCAATCCCTGCTACCTTCGACCACGGGATTTCCGGGTGCCTGCTTTTCAGCTCGTTGTTCAGATGGCGGCTGGCTTCAGAGATGATTTCGATGCCGCGCTCGACCAGCCATCGCTTGCGTATGTCGGATTCCAAGCTCTGGAGCGTCACGCCTGCCACTTCATTGCGGATCAGCTCGACGGCCTCAATAATGTCGGTGACGCGTGCGATCTGCGACGGGATTGGCATCAGAACACTTGCAAAGCCGAGGCCTCGATCCGCTCGCGCAGAACGGGATGCAAGCTCCGCCGGGTCATGATGTCGGTTTTGTGCGCAAGGATTCGGGCGGCCGCCTCCTTCACGTCCATCAACGCGAAAAGCCCGAGAGAGCCCTCGGGATGGTCAAAGAACAGATCGACATCGGAATCTTCGCGTGCCTCGCCGCGCGCCGTCGAGCCGAACAGGTAGAGATGCTCGACGCCGAGCCGCTTCAACTCGGCTTCGTGCTGCTTGAGCTTGGCAATGGCCTCGCTGCGTTCCATCGGTTGTCTCGCCCACAAGGGCCGGCATTATAGCACAAACAGTGCCGCCTTGGTCAGATGCGGGGGGTGTGGCTCCCCTCTAACGACCCCGAGGCAGACCGGCCAATCACCTGTTGGCCTCGATCGCCTTCCCGGCCTGGTGTCTCGGGCATGATCCCTCGGCGCAGATCCTCTGCGTCAGCTACGCGCAGGACCTCGCCGACAAACTGTCGCGCGATTGCCGGCAGATCCTCGCCAGCGACTGGTATCGGGGGATTTTCCCGACCCGCCTCTCGCCGCAGCGCGCCGCAATGCCCGAATTCGACACGACGGCCCAGGGCTGCCGGCTCGCCACCTCGGTCGGCGGCGTCTTGACCGGGCGCGGCGCCGACATCGTCATCATCGACGATCCGTTGAAGCCCGAGGAGGCGTTGTCGCAGGCCCAGCGCCAGATGGCGAACGAGTGGTACGACCATACCCTCTACAGCCGGCTGAACGACAAGCTGGCGGGCGCCATCGTGCTCATCATGCACCGGCTGCACGAAGACGATCTCACCGGCCACGTGCTGGCGCAGGAGGAGTGGGAGATCGTGCGGTTCCCGGCAATCGCCGAGGACGACGAGAGCCAGCTGGTCGACACGCTCTTCGGGCCGCTGAATTTCACCCGCCGGCGCGGCGAGGCATTGCACCCGGAGCGCGAGCCGCGTGCCGTGCTCAAGCATATCCGCCGCACGATCCAGTCGGGTAGTCTGTTCGCTCTCGGTGGTTCGCTGCAGTCCTCGCGTGGGGCGGCTCGGGTTCAAAACCGGGTGCGGGGCATTTGTCCGGCTCAGTCCCCGATGCCGAGCAGCTTTGCCGCGGTGCCGCCGAGGATGGCGATGCGGTCGTCGTCGCTGAGGCCCGGGATGGACATGACGTGATCCACCGGGAACCTTGTTCCACGGGAATGGGTAGTCGGTGCCGATCATGATCTGGCCTATGCCGGCCTCGGCGATCAGGTGGCGCATCGCTTCGCCGGTGAACATGATCGAGTCGAAATAGAGCTGACCGTCCTTGAGGTACTGGGTCGGCTTCTTCTTCGGTAAGGGGCCGACGCGGTTCGGGAAGGTCGTGATGACGGCGTCCGAGCGGTTCGCGTAGGACGGCAGGAAGCCGCCGCCATGTGCGGCGCAGATCTTCAGGCCCGGGAAGCGGTCGAGCGTGCCCTCGAAGATCAGGTGCGACAGCGCGATCGTGGTTTCGAGCGGGTTGCCGATCGTGTTGGTCAACAGGCCGCTGCCGGCGAGCCGGCCGCTCGGCTCCAATTCCCTGGTGCCGAGCGGGTGCATGAAAATCAGGATGCCGAGCTCCTCGGCCTTGGCCCAGACCGGGTGGAATTTCGGGTCGGCCAATTCCTGCCCGGCGACGCTGCCGCCGACCGAGAGGCCGCGCAGCCCCAACCTCTTGATCGCGTGTTCGAGCTGCTCGACGGCGAGCTGGGGATGCTGCAACGCGACAGTCGCAAAGGCGACAAAGCGGTCCGGCGTCGCGGCGCAGAACTCGGCCAGCTTCTCGTTCTGGATCCGGATCAGCTCGGCCGCCGCGTCGCGCTCGGCGCGATACCAAAAGGGGTTGATGCTGAGCGCCTCGACATCGATCCCCTCCGCGTCCATCTCCGCGATGCGGTCGGAGACGTTGGACCATAACAGCCCCGGCGCCTCGAGCGGGTGGTTGATCACGGCCGCCGCCTCGGGAACGATCGTATGGGCGTGGATGTCGACGGTCTTGACCCGCTTGCCGTTGACCACGACCTCGCGCCGCCTCCCCTGCCCTGCCCGCCGGACCCGGCGTCCCTGAAGCATTCGACAGGCTGCATCCGACAAACGCGAGGCCGGCCAATGCGCCGGCGATCAATTCCCCTGAAATCGGCATTTCCGTCCTCCTCGATCATTCGTGGCCGTCCAGGAGAGCAACTTACACGGCTCGGACTCGCTCGGCGAGCCTCGCGAGAACGGTAGAGCCGAGACACGATGGCTTCGCGACGTTATAACATTCTCTTCCAGTGAGCCCGACGGCAGGTTATTTGGGCAGCTGGTCAGCAAATTTTGGTCGGAGGCGCCCCCTGAAAAATCGCGCCATCTTCGTTGCCTTCGCCGCTCTGCTGATCGCGCCAACGCTGGCGTGGGCGGCGAGCCCCATCGCCGTTCTTGCCGCCGAAAACTTCTACGGCGACATCGCGCAGCAGATCGGCGGGCCAGATGTCAAGGTGACGAGCATTCTCACCAATCCCGATCAGGACCCGCACCTGTTCGAGGCGAGCCCCTCGGTCGCGCGAGCCGTCTCCACGGCACGGATCGTCATCTATAACGGCCTCGACTACGACCCTTGGATGAGTAAGCTGCTGAGCGCTGTCGCGAGCTCTGACCGGGCGGCGATCGACGTCGGCAACCTGGTGGGCAAAAGACCGGGCGACAACCCGCATATCTGGTACGACCCCAATACGATGTTGGCGCTCGCCGCGAGATTGGCGGACGAGTTGAGCATTGCCGATCCGGCTCACCAGGCAGATTACCGACAGCGTCTTGCAGAGTTTCGGCAGTCGCTGCAGCCGATCGAGGCCAAGATCGCAGCATTGCGCGCACGTCTGGCCGGTACGCCCGTCGCTGCGACCGAGCCGGTTTTCAATTACCTGCTCGACGCCATCGGAATGCAGGTCCACGACCGCCGGTTCCAGCTCGCTGTGATGAATGATACCGAGCCGGGTGCGTCCGATGTTGTCACGTTCGAGAACGACCTCGAGGGCCATCGCGTTCGGATGCTCGTCTACAATAGCCAAGCCTCAGATCCGACGGCCGAACGCATGGTGAGGCTCGCGCGGACATCGCATATCCCGGTTGTGGCGGTGACCGAGACCGAGCCGCCGGGAAAGAATTACCAGGAATGGCTGTCGAGCGAACTCGATGCGGTCGATCAGGCGCTCCCGAAACAGCAGCCATGAACGCAATCGAATTTCGCAATGTCTGCCTGACGCTCGGCGGTCGCATCGTGCTGGACCGCGTAAACCTGGAATATAGCGCCGCGCGAGTTTGTCGGCGTGCTGGGACCGAACGGCTCCGGCAAAACCACGCTGATGCGCGCCGTCCTCGGTCTGGTGCCGCCCAGCCGAGGCGCTATTCGCGTCCTCGGGCCAGCCCGCGACGCGCGGAAATCCTGCCGTCGGCTATATGCCGCAAGTTCGCGGCGGGGTGGCGGAAATGCGGCTGAGCGGCTGGGATTTCGTGGCCGCTGTCGTGAACGGCCACCGCCTCGGCCTGCCAATTCCGGGCAAGGCGGGCCGGGCGGAAGTCGACCGCGTGCTCGATCTCGTTGGTTCACGCGGGTTGGCGCGGCGCCCGATCGCCGAGATCTCGGGTGGCGAGCGCCAGCGCTTGCTGCTGGCCCAGGCATTGATCGGCCGGCCGCGGCTGCTGCTGCTCGACGAGCCGCTCATCAGCCTCGATCCGCACCATCAGCGCGAGGTGGTGGAGCTGGCGCAATCGCTTCAGAGCGAGCTCGGGATCGCTGTGCTGTTCAGCGCTCATGAGCTGAACCCGCTGCTCGGCGCTCTCGACCGGGTGCTTTATCTGGGCAATGGCCATGCCGCCCTCGGCACGGTCGACGAGGTGATCACCGGACCCGTACTGTCGGAGCTTTATGGATCCGCAGATCGACGTCGTGCGCCTCAAGGACCGCATCTTCATCATGTCCGGCAGCCACGATGTGGAGCGTGACGCCCATCAGCACGATCATGCGCATTCGCACCAATACACCTCCCGCTAGCTGCGCGCCGGGCAATGTTCGAATACGATTTCATGCGCAACGCCTTCGCGGCAGCAACTGTCGTCGCGATCGTCGCGGGCATCGTCGGCTACTTCTTGGTGCTGCGCGGCCAGACATTTGCCGGACATGCCCTGGCGCATGTCGGATTCACCGGCGCCACCGGGGCCGTCCTCGTCGGCGTCGCCCCG
Organism: uncultured Alphaproteobacteria bacterium; assembly: GCA_963700195.1. Classification (GTDB taxonomy): domain Bacteria; phylum Pseudomonadota; class Alphaproteobacteria; order ATCC43930; family CGMCC-115725; genus AP-15. Next base: position 72,931 of record CAVOWQ010000045.1, on the reverse strand, counting down.
CTCTGGGGCTTGGTGCTGATGACATTGGCCGCCGGGATCGGCATGGGGTCCTTGGGCGAGCGGCTGGCCCAGCGGGACGTGGCGATCGGTCTGGTGCTCGCCTTGTCGCTCGGTCTCGGCCTGCTGTTCCTGCATTTTTATACTGCGTTCGCGACGCAGGCGACGACACTGCTGTTCGGCAACGTATTGGCCGTCGATCTCCGTACGGTCTGGACATTGCTCGCGCTCGGTGCGGTGAGCCTTGGAACCCTCGCCATCATCTCCCGCCCCCTGCTTTTCGCGACGTTGCAACCCGAGCTGGCCGAAGCAAAGGGCGTCTCGCTGCGCCTCTATTCCGTACTGTTTCTGGCGATCGTCGCGTTGACGACGGCCGAATGCGCGCAAATCGTCGGAGTGTTGCTGGTATTCGCGCTGATGGTCGGCCCCGCGGCGGCCGCTCAGCGATTGACCAGCGGTGTGGCGACCGGCGTCCTGCTCTCGGGAATTCTGGCGCTCTTCGAGGCTTGGCTCGGCATCACCCTCGCCTTCTACACCGACTGGCCGACCAGCTTCTGGATAACCGCGCTGAGTGCGGCCGCCTATCTCCTCACCACACTTCCACGGTAGCGACCGAGTTCCTCAGTCCGCGAGCCTTGGGTGCGCCGCGGCGGGCGCCCGGACCTCACCGATCGGGGTGCGGGCGAGAGCGAGGGTCACGACTGCGCCGATCAGCGCCAGAGCGCCCGCCAGAATGAAGGCGGAGTTGAAGTTGCCGGTGGCCTCGACGAGATAGCCGGTCACGATTGGCGCGAGCAGCCCAAAGGTGTTTCCGCCGAGCACCAGAAACGCAAAGGCGCGGCCGGCATCGGCAGGCGACCGCAGCAGGTCGCTGACCAGCGCCCCATTCGCGGCCGGGCCGACATTGCCGAACGAGGCCGCGATCGAAACCAGAACGACGACGGCGGCGAGCGATTGCGCGACCGGGATCAGCAAGCCGGCCGCCGTCAGGAGCAGGCACAGTGCAACCAGATACCGGCGCTTGCCGGCGCGCACGGCGTCGCCGGACAGCAATCTGTCGCCGCACCAATTCGCGATGATATTGACGACCGAGGCGGCAAAAAACGGGATCGACGTGAAGACGCCCGACCCGACCAGCGACAGTCCGCGCGCGGTCTGCAGGTAGTTGGGGAGCCACGTCATGTAGAGATAGACCGAATAGACGAGGCAGCCCTGCGAGACGAAGAGGCCCCACATCGCCGGGCAGCGAATGAGGCCGAGATAGCCCACCCCGTCATGGCTCGGCGGCTCGACCCCGGCGTCACGCGTGGCGAAGATTCGCTGCCGCTCCGAGTGCGGCAGCCACCGCGTCTTTTCCGGCGTCGAAACGACGGCCGACCAAAGTGCGACCCAGCCGAACCCGATCGCGCCGGTGATGATGAACGACCAGCGCCACGACGCCACCTCGATCAGCCACGCCACAAATGGCGCGCCAAGGGCCAACCCCAAGCTGGAGCCGGCCGATATGGCGCCGATTGCGGTGCCGCGCTCGGTATATGGCGCCCAGGTGCGGACGCTGCGGTAGGTGACCGGCGCGAACGGGGCCTCGCCGACCCCGAGCCCCAGGCGCGTCAGCAGCATCGCCGCGAAGCTCGAAGCCACGCCGGTCGCCATCTGCGCCGCCGACCACACCGCCGTCGCGGCCGACGCGACGACATGCGCGCCCCAGCGGTCGATCAGCCGCCCGCCCGGCAGCATCATCAGCACATAGGCCCACAGGAAGGAGGAGAACAGGTAGCCGAGCGCCACCGGCGACAAACCGAATTCCTGCGCGATCGGCTTGCCGGCGACCGACATGTTGACCCGATCGACATAGGCGATCAGGTTGAACAGGAAGAGCAGGAAAAAAACCCAGTACCGGCGCCGCGTCGTCTTCATCTATGCGCTCCTCGCTTCGTGGCGGCGCGTCTTCGCAACCGGGCCGCTTTGCATCATACTAACCCGCGATTTGCCGGCCGCCAGTGGTTAACTGCTGCCAGTGGTCTGGCATCATCGAGGGTCATTGCTTGGGAGGAAGCGATATGGCGGGCAAAATTAGGCTGGGCCTGCTCGGTGCCAGCGTCACCGGCACCTGGTCGGCGCGGTCCCACCTGCCGGCGGTGCGGGCCAGCTCGGATGTGGAGTTGACCGCGGTGTGCACCACCCGAGCCGACAGCGCCGAAGCGGCGCGCCGGACTTGGGGCGCCCGGCTGGCCTTCGACGACTGGCGCAAGATGATCGCCTCACCGGAGGTCGACGCGGTCGCCATCGTCGTGCGCGTACCGTCGCATTACGCACCGGCCAAGGCGGCATTGGAGGCGGGCAAGCATGTCTATTGCGAATGGCCGCTCGGACGAACGACTGCAGAGGCCGTGGAACTGGCGGCACTCGCCAAGGAGGGCGGGCTCGTCACCGCGGTCGGACTGCAGGCCCGCGTCAATCCCGCCGTGATGCACATGAAGGAACTGGTCGAGGCCGGCTTTGTCGGCGAGGTGATGGCCGTCCATGTCAGCCTGCTGCGCGAGGGCGTCTTGTCCCGACCCTCGCACCGCACCTGGCAACGCGACGCCGAGCTCGGCGCGAATACATTGACCATCGCCAATGGCCACACTGTCGATGCAATGCGCTTTGTCACGGGCGACTTCCGCCGGCTTTCGGCCGTGGTGGCGACCCAGGCGAAGCAGTGGCTCGACACCGGCACCAATAGATGGCTCGACGTCACCTCGCCCGACAACGTGCTACTCAGCGGCCGGCTGGCGAGTGGCGCCGTAGCGTCCGTGCATATCGGCGCCATTCCATTCGCCGGCAGCGACTATCGCATGGAAATTTACGGCCGCGACGGGACCTTGGTCGCAACGGGCAAGGATTTGCCGCAGTTGACCGAGGTTTTCCTCCACGGGGCCAAGGGCGGCAACATGCTCGCGCCGATGCCGGTGCCACAACGCTTCACCTTCGCCGCGCCCGGTACGCCGTCAGGCGAAGCCATCAATGTCGGCCAAATGTACACGCAGTTCGCCCGGGCGATCCGCGACGGCGAAAGCCACCAACCAACCTTCGAGACCGCCGTCGACCTGCACCGCCTGGTCGATGCCATCAAGCAGGCTTCGAACAATCGTCGCGAGGTAAGGTTCGAGTAACAGTCGTAGGGCGGAATTAGCCCTGAGGTTGGGCAAGAATTTCCGTCATCGGCGACGGGAGCTGGTGTACGATTCCAGTTGAATTACTCCTTGACCCCACCGGCAGTCAGCCCGCGTACGAGATAGCGGCGCACGACGACGCTGAAGACCACGACCGGCAGCATGACCAGGGTTCCGCCGGCCGCGATCTTGCCCCACTCCCAGCCCTCGTACTGCATGAAATTGACGATCGCAACCGGCGCCGTCATCGCCTTGGTGCGCGTCAGGATCAGCGCATAGAAGAAATCGTTCCACGACAGAATGAAGCACAATACCCCGGTCGCCGCCAAGCCCGGCGCGGCGAGCGGCAGGGCGATCAGACGGAACCCGCTCCACACCCCGCAACCGTCGATCCAGGCGGCCTCTTCGAGGGCGCGCGGCACGCCGTCGAAGAAATTCCGCATCATCCAGACGACGAGCGCGAGGTTGAAGGTCAAATAGATCACGACGAGCCCGGTGCGGCTGTCGATCAGCCCAAGGAACCGGTAAGCGAGAAAGAAGGGTATCGTGAAGGCGACGGGTGGCGCCATGCGCGTCGCCAGGATCCACAATGCGATAGAACGGCGTGCTCGAAAACGGCAGCGCGACAGTGCATAGGCGGCTGGAACGCCGAGCAACAGCGACAGACCCGTGGCAGCGAGGCTGACAACGATGCTGTTACTGAACGAGCCGGGAAACAGTCCGGTCCACAATGCCCGATAATTGTCGAAAGTCGGCGTAAAGGTGAAACTCAGATCAAAAATGTCGCCGCCGGCGCGAAACGACAATTGCAGCATCCACAGTGCCGGGAACAGCACGAGCACCAGCAGCAGCATCGCCGCCCCGTGCACGGCGACGCGCTCGCTATTCATCGCGCTCCGCCTCGACGCCAAGCCGGCCGATGAACCAGCTCAACAGCAATACACCGGCGACCATCAAGGTCGCGATCGCGCTGCCGTAGCCCCAATAGGAGAAATTAAACGACTCGACAAAGGCGTAGTAATTGGTCACCTCGGTCGCAGTGCCGGGACCTCCATTGGTCAATACGTAAATCAGCGGGAATGCCTTGATGCTGTCGATCAGTCGAAACAGGCCGGCGACGACGAGGGTCGGGCGGATATAGGGGAAGAGGATATAGCGGAACAATGCGAGGCGGCCGGCCCCATCGATCCGGGCGGCGTCGATCGGCTCACTAGGGATCATCTGCAATGCCGCCAGTACCATCAGCATGGTAAACGGAAACCATTCCCAGGTGTCGGCGACGGCGATAGCCCCCAGCGCCGTATCGGGGTTGGCGATCAGCGAGTGCAGCGGCAGGCCGACCGCGGTAAGCGTTCGATGCATCGGGCTGACATCGGGGGTGAAGATCACCTTCCAAACGACGGCAACGACGATCGGCGGCAATACCATCGGCAAGATGAAGGCGGTGCGCACCGCTTCGAGAAAGCGCGAGCCTGCATTGAGCAGCAAGGCGACGCCGAGCCCCACTGCCAGTTGCAATACGACGGTCGCAGCCGACAATTTCAGCTGGACCTCCAGCGAATTCAAAAATCGCCCGTCGGCCATCAGTGCGCGGTAATTGCCGATCGGATCGGAGAAGTCGGCGGCGCTGTGCGGATGGACCGGGTCGAGCGGCGTCAGGCTGGTAACGACCAGGTAAATTGTCGGTCCCAGGGTTATTACGATAAGGACAAGGAGGGCGGGAAGGAGCCCGAGGGCGAAGGCGCGCCGTTGCTCCCGCCGCCAATCCGGGAGGATTCTGCGTGCCGGCCGGCGATTGCCGGCAGCCCGTTCGATAGCGCTCGGCTGAGCCGCCAACACTGATCCTAAAGTCTGATGCCCGCCCGCTTGAGCTCGGCCAGCGAGTTCTGCTGCGCCTGCTTCATTGCCGCGGTGGCCGACAGCTGCCCCGAGGCGATATTCTGGATCGCGATGTCGATCTGCTTGTCGACCTGCGGGTACACGTAGATCGTCCGGTATTTCATGTAGCCCTGTGCGCCGAGGGCGATCGTGTCGAGATAGATCTTGACGATGTCGTGCCCGTTGACGGTGAGCTTGCCTTGGAATTCCGGGCTGTCGATCAGCGAGCGCCGGGTGATCGAGCTGTAGCCGCGCTCCACAACCATTTTTCGGATGATTGGCTTCGACATCGCCCAGGTGATGAATTGCCAGGCGGCGTCCTTGTTCTTCGAGCCGGTCGGAATGCCCCAACCATGCGTCGCAACGCCGGGAAACCGGCCCTTCGGCCCGGCCGGGCACATCGAGAAGTTGCAGGTACTGGCGACTTTGCTGTCCTTGGCGCCCATCTGCACCAGAAATATCTGGCCATTGGGCGAGTAGTTGGCGCGGCCGGCTTTGAGCGTGGCGACGACCTGGTCATAGGTGTAGGAGATCACCCCGTCGGGACCGTACTCACGGAGCAGCTTTGCAAAGAAGTCGGCGGCAGCGATCGCCTCGGGCGTGTCGAGCACCGGCGTCAAATCCTCGGGCGGATCGCGGAACACATTGCCGCCAAAGCCCTGCAGCCAGGGAATAAAGCTCCAGCCGTAATGGTTCTCGGGGAGAAAGGCGGGGATCCCGTCCTTCATGTGAACCGCCTTCATCGTGTCCGCTACGTCGTCGAAGGTGTCGGGCATCGTTTTGCCGGCCTTTTCGAACAAATCGTAGCGTGCGGCCCCGGCCATATAGATGTCGGCCGTCCACGGGATCGCATAGAGCTTGCCGGATGCATCCCTGAATGCCGCAGTCGCGCCCGGCAAGAAATCGTCGGGTTGCCAATCCGCCGGCGTCTTCTGCAGGTCCTTGAGATACGGCTCGAGCGGGACGAACCAGCCGGCGCCGATCCAGCGGCCGATATAGATGAAGGTCACATTGAGCACATCGTAGGACGAACCGCCGGTCGACAGCTCGACATCGATGCGCTGATTGTAGATCGGGAAGGACGGCGTCTCGTAATTGACCTTGGCGCCGGTCGCTTCTTCAAACTGCGGCACATAGTCGGTCAGCAGCTTGGCGTAGGGCGAGCTCCAGCAGGCGATGTTCAGCGTAATACCGGAAAGCGGCTTGACGCCGCCTTGTGCCGGCGCTCGGCCCGGCAACAGCAGCGAACCCGTCGCTGCGGCGCCCGCCCGCAACAATTGCCGCCGCCGCAGCCGCCGCTCTAGCAGAGTCATCTTCTGGGCCTCTCCTGCTTTCCCATGATCCTGGCAGAGCGGGAAATACTTGACAAGGCACGGCACAATCCTCGTGCGACGCTACAATCCCGAAGTCGCGGATTTTGACCCGGTAGAACGCCTCGGCCTTTCGATCGCGGCCCGAACCGAAATCGCCACCTGCGTGTGGCCGCTGATGAGATTATCGGAGGACGGGTCTTGGGTAGCACAAGTTCAGAGTCACACCGATTTACCGGATTTTACGAGGCTTAACTGGCCGAATTTGCTGTGTTTGTCCTAAGCTTTTTTGGTGCCTATCCTGCCTTCTTCCAACGGAAGGGGCCTAAACATGCCAAAAACGGTAGCTGATCAGTTCGCGGAAATCCTTGCCGCAGCGGGTGTCAGGCGGATCTACGGCATTGTCGGCGACAGCCTCAATGGGCTGACCGACTCGCTTCGCCGCCAACGCAAGATCGAATGGATGCATGTCCGGCACGAGGAGGTTGCCGCCTTCGCGGCGGGCGCCGAGGCGCATCTGACGGGTGAGCTCGCTGTTTGTGCCGGGAGCTGCGGGCCGGGTAATCTGCACCTGATCAACGGTCTGTTCGACTGTCACCGCTCCCGCGTGCCGGTGCTCGCCATTGCTGCGCAGATCCCGTCGGCCGAGATCGGCGCCGGCTACTTTCAGGAAACCCACCCACAGGACCTGTTCCGCGAGTGCAGCCACTATTGCGAGCTGATCTCCGGCTCCAACCAGATGCCGCGGGTGCTCGAAGTCGCGATACGCGAAGCGGTCGGCCGGCGCGGTGTCTCGGTGGTGGTGATTCCCGGCGACGTCGCGCTGCAGCCGGCCGCCGACGCGCCGCCACCGAAGACCGCGGGCCTATTGCCGAGAAGTCCGGTGGTGACGCCCGAAAAGAGCGATCTCGACCGGCTCGCGGCGCTGCTGAACGGCGAGGGGCAAGTTACCATCCTGTGCGGCTCGGGCTGTGCCGGTGCGCATAACGAGCTTCTCGCGCTCGGCGAGCGTCTCAAAGCGCCGATGGTTCATGCGCTGCGCGGCAAGGAATATGTCGAGTGGGACAACCCTTACGATGTCGGCATGACAGGGCTGATCGGATTTTCGTCCGGCTACTACGCCATGCTCGACTGCGATGTGCTGCTGATGCTCGGCACCGATTTTCCGTACCGCCAGTTCTACCCGCAAGGAAGCGGCGTGCGCATCGCGCAAGTCGATATCAGGGCAGAAAACATCGGACGCCGCGCCCCGGTCGATCTCGGCGTCGTCGGCGACGTAAAGGCAACGCTCACCGCCTTGCTGCCGGCGCTGGAGCAGAAAGCTGACGGCACGCATCTCACGCAGGCGCGGCGAGCACTACGCCAAAGCGCGCAAGGCGCTCGACGATCTGGCCGTCGGCACACCCGGCAAGGGGCTGATCCACCCGCAGCAGATCGCCAAGGCGATCAGCGACCACGCCGCAGCCGACGCCGTCTTCACCTGCGATGTCGGCCTGCCGACGGTGTGGGCCGCGCGCTATCTGGCGATGAACGGCAAGCGGCGGCTCATCGGATCATTCTGGCACGGTTCGATGGCCAACGCGATGGCGCCAGGCGATCGGCGCCCAGGCGGCCTTCCCCGGCCGGCAGGTGATCTCGCTGTCGGGCGACGGCGGGTTCGCCATGCTGATGGGCGACTTCCTCAGCCTCGTGCAGCTCGGCCTGCCGGTGAAGGTCGTCGTGTTCAACAACGGCGCGCTCGGCTTCATTGAGCTGGAGCAGAAATCCACCGGTTTTCTCCCATTCGGCACCGAGTTCAAGAACCCGAACTTCGCGGCAATGGCCGAAGCCGTCGGCGTGCGCGGGATCAGGCTCGAGGACCCGGGCGAGGTCGAGGCCGGCATTGCTGCGGCACTGAACCATGACGGGCCGGTCCTGATCGATGCCGTTGTGAACCGGACCGAGCTCGCCATGCCGCCTGCCGTCACTTTGGAGATGGCCAAGGGCTTCACGCTCTACATGGTGAAGGCGGTGATGAGCGGCCGCGGCGACGAGCTTATCGATCTCGCCCGAACAAATCTGTGGCGCTAGCGGACAATTCCAATGGAGATCACAGCAGTATTATCAGAGTGGTCGAGGGGCCAGCCAACCCGGTCCAGGACAGTAATCATTCGGCCCGTGGGATCAGGTCGCGAATTCGAATCTCCAATCAAAAACACACCACATGACGACACTCGGGAATAGTGAATTCGCTGCAACGCTCGTCGAGCGCAACAGGGAGGCTTGAATGGCCCAGTCGAGCCAATCGCCCACGCGTTCCATATTTGGATCGCTGGTGCTGATTGCCGTTGTCATCGGTGCCGGTGCCATTGCGTTTGCCTATACGGCGGGATGGTTCTCGCCCCAGCGCCTGACGCCGGAGAGGATGGTGGCTGCGCTGGCGCCTCCCACCGGCGTGGCGCTCGGCCATCGCCGAAACCATGCCAAGGGCATCTGCTTCACCGGCGTGTTCGAAGCGAATGGAGCCGGGTCGGCGGTGTCAACGGCTCAGGTTTTCACCCGGGGCCAGTATCCTGTCCTCGGACGCTTCAATCTCGGCACTCCCGATGCGAACGCGCCGGATGCGACGGTGCGGGTGCGGGGTATGGGATTGCAGATCTCGACACCGGACGGAGAGGTATGGCGCAGCGCCATGATCGACCCGCCATTCTTTGCGGTGTCGACGCCGCAAGCCTTTTACGAGCTGTTGCTCGCCTCGGCGAGCAAAGACCCGGACGCGATGAAGACATTTGCCGGCGCTCATCCCGAGATTGCGGCGTTCGGCGCCTGGGCCAAGAGCGCCCCGTGGACCGGCAGCTACGCTGAAGAGCGGTTCAACAGTCTCGATAGCTTCGTCTTTATCGACAGTTCCGGCGCGGAGAATACGGTGCGATGGTCGCTGCTGCCGGCGGCGCGACCGGTCCCGATCTCGCAGGATGATCTCGCGAAGCGTGGCCCTGACTTCCTCGAGCAAGAGATCACCGAGCGGGTCCGCGGCGCGCCGCAGCGCTGGACCATGGTGGTGACCGTTGCCAATCCCGGCGATCCCACCGCGGACCCCAGCAAGGCCTGGCCGGAAGACCGCCGCGCCATTGAAGTCGGCACGCTCACGGTGCAGCAGATCGAACCGGATCGAGACGGCCCATGCCGCGACATCAACTTTGATCCGACCGTCCTGCCTTCCGGCATGCGGACATCGGACGACCCGTTCCCGGCCGCACGGTCGGCTGCCTATGCGAGGTCATACGACCTTCGCACGGCGGAGGCCAAGGACTATCCGCGAACGGCGACGGACGCCAAGCCATGATCGGGATCCGCCGACGCTTCACCCCGCTCCAGCGCCTGCTGCACTGGCTCATGGCTGTCTGCATCTTGGCCATGCTGTTCATTGGCGTTGGCATGGTGTCTACCGTCATGCCGAAATACCTGACCCTCGTTTCGATTCACAAACCGCTCGGGATCGCCATCCTGGTCCTCGCGCTGATCCGCCTGGCGGTGCGCCTGCGCTACGGGGCGCCGCCGCTGCCGGCCGACCTGCCCGAACCGATGAAGCTCGCAGCCCAGCTGTCGCATTACGCGCTCTACATCCTAATGATCGGCATGCCGTTGCTCGGCTGGGGGATGCTGTCGGCGGCCGCCTACCCGGTCGTGCTGTTCGCGGGCGTGCACCTTCCGGCGATCCTACCGCAGAGCGACCGCCTGCATACCTTGCTCTGGAACGCGCACTTCTACTTTGCTTTCGTCTTCTTTGCCCTGGTCCTCTTGCATGTCGCGGCGGCGCTCTTCCACGCGCTCGTCCGACGCGACGGTGTCTTCGAGGCGATGGCCGCCGTGTCGACTCACGACGAGGTCGCGCTCGCCGAGTGAGAGGCCGTTTTGGGAGACGCAAGGGCTTAGAGGCAGTATTGCGATTACCTACGGAGCGATCATGACCGACCAATCTCCTCCTCCCTTCCGTTCCGACCGAGCTTCAGCAGGAGCCTGCCGCCAAGCCGGTGTTCGCGCCGTACAATGCGCCGGCCGGCGGCTGGGGTGCGTTGCAGGCGACGGCGAGAGCGCTGCGCGAGCAAAGCGTCGAGATCAGAGGCACCAGGGCGCTGCTGTCGATGAACCAGCCGGATGGCTTTGACTGCCCCGGTTGCGCCTGGCCTGACCCGCGGCATACTAGCTCATTTGATTTTTGCGAGAACGGCGCCAAGGCTGTCACCTGGGAGCTGACCAAACACCGTGTGACGCGCGAGTTCTTCGCGGCCCACACGATCCGCGAACTGGAACAGGAAAGCGACTACTGGCTCGAGCAGCAGGGCCGTTTGACGGAACCGATGCGCTATGATCCCGCAACCGACCATTACGTGCCGGTCGGTTGGGACGAAGCGTTTGCACTGGTCGCGCGCGAGCTCAACGCGCTCGACGATCCCAACGAGGCGGAATTCTACACCTCGGGACGCACCTCGAACGAGGGCGCGTTCATGTACCAGCTCTTTGCGCGCCGCTTCGGCACCAACAATTTTCCCGACTGCTCGAACATGTGTCACGAGCCGACCAGCGTCGGTCTGCCGGAGAGCATCGGCATCGGCAAAGGGACCGTACTGCTGGATGACTTCGCGTATTCGGACGCGATCTTCATCATCGGGCAGCAACCCGGCACCAACAGCCCGCGAATGTTGACCGAGTTGCACAACGCGTCGCGTCGCGGGGTGCCGATCGTGGTGTTCAACCCATTGCGCGAGCGCGCGCTCGAACGGTTTGCCGCACCCCAGGATCCAGTGGAAATGGCAACGTTTGGCGAGACGAGGATCGCCAGCGAGTATTGCCAGGTCCGCGTCGGCGGCGATGTCGCGGCCCTCAAAGGGGTCATGAAGCTGGTGCTGGAGGCGCATGACGAGGCGCTTCGAGACGGCCGCGAACCGATACTCGATGTCGATTTCATCGCGGGGCACACCCACGGCTTCGAAGCGTTCGCAGACGATCTCCGCCGCACGACCTGGGAAGACATATTGAGCGTAAGCGGCTTGCCGCGCGACCAATTGGAGCGGGTGGCGAACATCTATATGCGGGCGAGCGCCGTCATTGTCTGCTACGGCATGGGGATCACCCAACATCGGCTCGGCACCGCAAATGTACAGCAGATCGTGAATTTGTTGCTGTTGCGCGGCAATTTCGGCAAGCCGGGAGCGGGGATCTGCCCGGTGCGCGGCCATTCGAACGTGCAAGGCGACCGCACGATGGGCGTCGACGAAAACCCGAAGCCGGAATTCCTCGATCAGATAAAGAAAGTATTCGGCTTTGAGCCGCCGCGGGCGCGCGGGCACCGTGTCGTCGACGCGGTCCAGGCGATGGTCGACGGACGCGCCAAGGTTTTCATCGGGTGCGGCGGCAATTTCGTCAGAGCGGTTCCGGACTGGCCGGCGGCCGAAGCGGCGATGCGGCGGCTGAAGCTGACCGTTGCGGTCAGCACCAAGCTCAACCGCGGTCATCTGGTCCACGGCCAACAGGCGCTGATCCTTCCCGTTCTGGCGCGCAGCGATATCGACATGCAACTGGCGGTCGGCAGTCGATCACGGTCGAAGACAGCATGTCGATGGTCCATGCGTCGCACGGTCTCGTCGATCCGCCAAGTGAGCACCTGAAATCGGAGGTTGCGATTATCTGCGGCATGGCAAAGGCCACCTTGCCGGATTGCGGCATCGACTGGGACTACTTTGTCGACGACTACAATCGGATCCGCGACAAAATCGAGGAGGTCTTTCCGCAGCTGTTTGCCGGTTTCAACGAGCGCATCCGTCGCCCGGGCGGCTTTCACCTGACCATTCCGCCGCGCGAGCGGATTTGGAACACCCCCACCGGCCGCGCCAATTTCATCGTTTTCCCGGGCGTCAGCGAGGACGAACCGGTCAAGGACCCGGCCATGCTTAGGCTCGCCACATTGCGCAGCCACGATCAGTACAACACGACGATTTACACTCTCGATGACCGGTATCGCGGGGTGTTCGGCGGCCGCATGGTGGTGTTCATGAATGAAGCCGACATGCTTGCGCGCGGCATTGCCGAGGGCGATCTGGTCGAAATCGAATCCCTGGCCGATGACAAGCGCCGCGTGGTCGGCGGTTTCTGGGCAAAGACCCATAGTATCGCGGCCGGCTCGGTCGGCGCTTATTATCCGGAGACCAATCCGCTGCTGCCACTCGCTTATCATGATGTAAAGAGCGGGACGCCGGCGGCAAAGTCGATCCCGGTCTTGGTTCGTCCAGAGCCGCCGCGGCTCAATCCCGGAAGCTGAGAATGTTTGCGTTGGAGGCCTTTCGCGTCGTGCCGCCGCCGGCGCGATGCGTCCCAAGGCAAGCTTGGCGCAGTGGCTTTACGCTGATCGGGGAACGCACCTTGGCCGAGGAGGTCCCGGTCGCGTTCAGCTATGACGGTGCGACGCATGCCATCTTGATGGCGACACCCGACGATCTCGAGGATTTTGCGCTCGGTTTCACTTACACCGAGGGAATTATTACCGCGGCGCGCCGAAATAGCGGAACTCGCCATAGTCAGTGTTGCCGACGGGATCGTATTGCGAATGTGGCTGACGGGCGACCGATCCGATGCGTTCGCGGCACGGCGGCGTCGGTTTGTCGGACCGGCCGGATGCGGCATGTGCGGATTGGAGAGCCTAGCCGAGGCCAATCGCACAATACCGCTGGCGAGTTGTGATTTACAGGTGACCCGGCGGGACATCGAAGAAGCAGTGGCCGCGCTGCCGGCGAGCCAGCAGTTGAACATCCAGACCCGGGCCGTCCACGCAGCGGCGTTTTGGCGGCCAGATCAGAGCCTGGTTCTGCGCGAAGACGTGGGTCGGCACAATGCGCTCGACAAATTGGCGGGCGCATTGCTGCGCGAAGGCTTGCCGGCTGCCGATGGCGTCATTGTACTGTCGAGCCGGATCTCCATCGAGCTCGTGCAGAAAGCCGGCATGATGGGAGCGGCTATCATCGTCGGGGTGTCTGCGCCGACGGCTTTGGCCGTCCGCACCGCAGAGGCAACGGGCCTAACCCTCGTGGGCATCGCACGCGACGACGGGTTCGAGGTGTTCACCCATCCCGAGCGGATCACCCGGTACTGGTGAGGATATACCAATGGACCTCACAGCGCTTCTGCTGTCGCGGATTCTGGGGCGAGGGTCTCTTCGTTTTCCCGCTGATGCTGGCCTACACCGCGATCAGCTATACTGTCTTCAGGGGCAAAGTCAAACCAACAGCCGGGCACTATTGAGGGAGGAATCATCGCCATGGAACGTCCGCTCTCGCCATTCATGTTCCCGACGTGGTACCGCTTTCAGATCACGTCGGTCCTGTCGATCCTGCACCGGTTGACCGGCATTGCACTGGTCGTAGGCTCGATCCTGCTGGCCTGGTGGCTCGTCGCCGTGGCCGCTGGCGGCGAGGTGTTCGCCGCGACGCACGCCTTTATCGCCTCGCCGATTGGGGTACTCCTGTTGTTCGGCTGGTCGGTCGCGTTCTTCTATCACCTGTGCAGCGGCATCCGGCATCTGGCTTGGGATGCCGGCTACGGCTTCGAGATCCACGACGCCTATCGCAGCGGCTACGCCGTGCTCGCCGCGACCGTCGTGCTGACCGTGCTCGCCTGGCTCTACGTATTGCTGGCCTAAGGAGGCGCCGATGGCAAATTCGCGCTCCTGTCGAATGCGACCGCACTGCGCGATGAAAACGTGCTGCGGCGCGTCCGCCATCTCGGCAGCGCTCGCGACGGGCTTGCAGGAGTGGCGGCTGCAGCGCAGGACCGCGCTCGCCCTTATTCCGCTCGGGCTCTATTTCGTCGCCTCGATGCTGCGGCTCGCCACGTCGGACCAAATGACCGCGGCCGCATGGCTCGCCTCGCCGGTGCCGGCGCTGTTGACCATCCTCTTTGTGCTGGCATTGCTGGCGCACGCGGTCGTGGGCATGCGCTCGGTCCTGGTCGATTACGTGCACACGCGCGCCCGCCTGGTTGCCGCCGAGCTGCTGGTGCGCGGTGCTGCGGTGGTGCTGGCGGGCGCCAGCGTGCTCGCCGTGCTCAAGCTCTTTCTCGGTCGATAGGGAGGAAAACAATGCCCGACAGCTACGACATCATCGACCATTCGTTCGACGTCGTCGTCCTCGGCGCCGGCGGCGCCGGATTGCGCGCGACACTCGGCATGGTCGCGGCGGGGCTCAATACCGCCTGCGTCACCAAGGTCTTCCCGACCCGCAGCCACACGGTCGCCGCGCAGGGCGGCATCAGCGCCGCGCTCGGCAATATGGAAAAGGACGATTGGCGCTGGCACATGTTCGATACGGTCAGGGGTTCCGACTGGCTCGGCGATCAGGACGCGATCGAATACCTGTGCCGCGAGGCGGTCCCTGCGGTCATCGAGCTCGAGCATTTCGGCGTGCCGTTCAGCCGCACCGAGGCCGGGACGATCTATCAGCGCCGCTTTGGCGGGCACACGACCGAATACGCCAAGGGCGACATGGCCTATCGTGCCTGCGCCGCCGCGGACCGCACCGGCCACGCGATCCTGCACACGCTCTACCAGCAGTGCCTGAAGCACCAGGCGCGCTTCTTTGTCGAGTATTTTGCCATCGACCTGTTGATGGACGATGACGGCGCGTGCCGCGGCCTGCTCGCCTGGTGTCTCGAGGACGGGTCGATCCACCGCTTCCGCGCCAACATGACCGTCATTGCCACCGGCGGCTGCGGCCGGGTCTACCAATCCTGCACCTCGGCGCACACCTGCACCGGCGACGGCAACGCGATGGTATTGCGCGCCGGTCTCCCGTTGCAGGACATGGAATTCATCCAGTTCCACCCGACCGGGGTCTATGGCGCGGGCGTTTTGATTACCGAGGGCGCCCGCGGCGAGGGCGGCTATCTGACCAACAGCGAGGGCGAGCGCTTCATGCCCAAATATGCGCCCCGCGAAAAGGACCTCTCCTCGCGCGACGTGGTCAGCCGGGCCGAGGCGATCGAGATCCGCGAGGGCCGCGGCGTCGGCGAGAAAAAGGACCACATCTACCTGCATCTCGAGCAGCTGCCGGCGGATGTCCTCAGCGCGCGCCTGCCGGGCATCGTCGAGACCGCGCGCATTTTCGCCGGCGTCGATGCGCACAAGGAGCCGATCCCGGTGATACCGACCGTCCATTACGTGATGGGCGGCATCCCGACCACGATCAGGGCGGAGGTCGTCCGTCCGACCAAGGACGACCCCGATGCGGTGGTGCCGGGCCTGATGGCGATCGGCGAGGCGGCGTGCGTCTCGGTTCATGGCGCGAACCGCCTCGGCACGAACAGCCTGCTCGACCTGATCGTCTTCGGGCGCGCCGCGGCGCTGCGCGCGGCCGAGATCGTCAAGCCGGGATCACAGGTGCGCGAGGCGAACGGCCACTCGGAAGAGCGCGCGCTGCAGCGCTTCGACAGGATCCGCCACAGCAAGGGCGGCAACAAGCCCGGCGAGGTCCGCCCGCAGATGCAGGAGGCGATGCAGTCGAGCTTCGGCGTGTTCCGCCGCGGCGACATCTTGAAGGAGGGGCTGGATAAGCTGGCGGCCCTGCGCGATCCGCTCGAGCGCGTTACCGTCGACGACGACTCGCTACAGTGGAATGTGGCACTGGTCTCGGCCCTGGAGCTTGCCAATCTCGCGGATCAGGCGGTGGTGATTGCCCACTCCGCCGCTGCGCGTACCGAATCGCGCGGGGCGCAGGCACGCGAGGATTTTCCGAAACGTGACGACGTGAATTGGTTGAAGCATACCTGCGCGTGGAAGGACGAAGACTGGAAGGTCACCTTCGCCTACCGCCCGGTGCATCTCAATGCGCTCTCCAACGAGGTGCAGAGCTTCCCGCCCGCCGAGCGTACCCACTCAGTCGAGACGACAAGGAGAGCTTCATCCAGAGATGTCCGAGTTTACGCTCCCCGCAAACTCAAAGGTCGGCGAAGGCAAGCACTGGGCGCTTTCGCAACCGGCTGAGCACGTCAAGAGCTTCCGGATCTATCGCTGGGACCCGGCGAAGAACGCCAATCCGCAGATGGATACGTTCGACATCGATCGCGATCACTGCGGGCCGATGGTGCTCGATGCCTTGGTCAAGATCAACGACCAGATCGACCCGACATTGGCGTTCCGGCGGTCCTGCCGCGAAGGCGTGTGCGGCTCCTGCGCGATGAATATCGACGGGGTCAACACATTGGCGTGTCTGACCGCGATGGATAGTCTCAAAAAAGGGACGAGCCGGATCACTCCGCTGCCGCACCTGCAGGTTCTGAAGGATCTGGTTCCCGACCTCACCGGGTTGTATGCGCAATACGAGCTGATCGAGCCCTGGCTGCAAACCGACCAGCCGCCGCCGGACCGCGAGCGTCACCAGTCGCCAGAGGAACGCGCGCAGCTCGACGGGTTGTGGGAGTGCATCCTCTGCTTCTGCTGCTCGACCTCGTGCCCGAGCTACTGGTGGAACCAGGACCGCTATCTCGGCCCGTCGATCCTGCTGCAATCCTATCGCTGGCTCGCCGACAGCCGCGATCAGCGCACCGGCGAGCGCCTCGACCGGCTCGAGGACCCGTTCCGGCTCTATCGCTGCCACACCATCATGAACTGCACCAAGACCTGCCCGAAAGGCCTCAACCCGGCGCGCGCAATTTCCAACACCAAGCGAATGATGGCCGAGCGCGGGTGAGCTTCACGCTGCGGCACTTGAACAGATAGGCGACCAATGCGGATCGGGCTCTTCGTTCCCTGCTATATCGATGCTTAGCTGCCAGCAATACGTCGGAGGAATACATGGCTCAAACAGTCGCGGAGACCTTGGTCGGTGTGCTTGAGCACATCGGCGTCAAGCAGATTTTTGCTCTGATCGGCGACTCGCTCAATCCGCTGGCCGATGCCGTGCGACACTCCTCCATCGAATGGATTGGCGTTCGCCATGAAGAGGGCGCGGCTCTGGCGGCGTCTGGTCAGGCCAAGCTCACCGGCCGTCTTGCGGTCTGCGCCGGCACCACCGGGCCGGGCAGTACCCATCTGGTCGCGGGCCTTTACGAAGCGGCGCGCGACCACGCGCCCGTGCTCGCGCTCTCCGGCGACATGCCGCGCAAAATGCAGGGCGTCGATTACATCCAAACCACCAAGCCCGATCTGCTGTTTCGCGATGTGTCGCTCTACACGGAAACCATCACGTCGCCGGAGCAGGCTCCCGCCGTCATCCATCAGGCGATCGCTGCGGCCTATGCGGGCCGCGGCGTTGCTCATCTCACATTGCCGCAAGACGTCATCTCGGCACGGACCGACGGCGGCGTTGCCAGCGTGGATACTCTGCAACCGCGCCCAGAGATCGCGGCGAGTGCGGAGGACGTAGCCCGTATCGCGAGCCGGATTGACGCGGCCGGCAGTGTTCTCATCATGTGCGGTAACGGCTGCCATGGAGCCGCAGCGGAGCTGCAGGCCCTATCCGACCGTCTCAAGGCGCCGCTGATCCATTCCGTCAAGGGCCAGGACATCATGCCTTATGATGATCCACACTGGATGGGTGGCATCGGCTTTATCGGTTCGAAGCCGGTCTACAATGCGGTCATGAGTGCTGATTTGCTGCTGATGGTGGGCACCGATTATCCGTATTCGAATTTCCTGCCGAACCGGCCGGTGGTCGTGCAGATCGACGAGCGGCCCGAGGTGCTCGGCCGCCGTGCGCCAACCGCGCTCGGCGTGCTTGGCTCGGCGCGGCCGACGCTCAAACTGCTCATCGAGCAGGTCGCGCCGAAAACCGACACGAGCTACTGGGACCGGCTCACGGAGGAGCGCCGCGCCTGGGACCGCAAGCTCGACCAGCAGGCTGATCTCGCGCGCAGCGCCGATTGCATCCATCCACAGGCGGTCGCCCGCGCGGTCAGCGATCTCGCCAACCGGGACGCGGTCTTCGTGCTCGACACCGGCCTCAATACGCTGTGGTCCGCCAACTGGATCCGGCAAAGCGGATCGCAGCGCATCATCGGGTCGTTCAACAATGGTGCCGTCGGAACGGCGCTCGGGCAGGCCAACGGCATCCAGGCGCTCGACCGCGGCGCGGCAGGTGATCGCGCTGGCCGGCGACGGCGGCTTCAACATGTTGATGTGCGAGTTCCTCACCGCGGTTCACCACAAGCTGCCGGTCAAGGTTGTCATCTACAATAACGCCGCGTTTGGCTTGATCCGGCTGGAGGCCGAGTCGATCGGGGTGGCGCCCTACCGGCAGGGCATTGACTTTCCCAATCCGGATTTCGCCGCATTCGCGCGCGCCTGCGGTGGCCACGGCTTCGTGGCGCGCAAGCCCGACGAGCTGAAGAAAGCGATCAGCGACGCCCTGGCGGTTGACGGACCGGCGATCGTCGACGCCGTGGTCGCGGCCAACGAGCTTCCCAACGTGCCGCACCTCGACCTCGAGCTGCTCGGGCAGGTCGCGCGCGCCAAGATCAAAGAGGCGGTGCTGGCCGTTACGGGCGGTTGATTATTGGTGCTGGGAGCCACTGACCTGCAATTGTCCCCGACAGAACCGCGGGGGTGACGATGAGACTTTGGCGACTCTCGGTTGATTTCCGAGATGCGTTCAGATGATGGATCACCTGGTCAGGTCCCGCGTTTGACCGGTTACGGCCGAGTAGAGGGCAACGACAATGGACCTCACGGCGCTTTTGCTGTCCCGCATCCAGTTCGGATCGACGGTTGCGTTCCACATCATCTTCCCGTCCTTCACGATCGGCCTCGCGGCTTGGCTCACTGTGCTCGAAGCTCTGCATTTGTGGACCGGGCGTCCCGGTCTACCGTCTCGTCTTCGAGTTCTGGCTCAAGATCTTCGGCGTCGCGTTTGGGCTGGGTGTCGTCTCCGGGGTCGTCATGGCGTTCCAGTTCGGCACGAACTGGAGCGTGCTGTCGCGAATGTCAGGACCGATCCAGGGCCCGCTGCTCTCTTACGAGACCTTCACTGCCTTTTTCCTCGAGGCCAGCTTCTTTGGCATCTTGCTGTTTGGGCGGCCTCGCGTACCGCCGTGGTTCTATTTGTTTTCGACGGCGATGGTGGCGTTGGGAACCACGCTCTCCGCCTTCTGGATCATGGTCAACAACAGCTGGATGCAGGTGCCGACCGGCTATGTAATGGAGAATGGGGCCTTTGCTCCGAACGACTGGGCCAAGATCCTGTTCAGCCCGGTCGTGTGGGTGCGCTTCCCGCACATGCTGCTTGCTTCCTATCTCACCGGCGCCGTGTGCGTCGCCGCCACCGGAGCGTGGTACGTGTTGCGCGGGATCTTTGCCGCCGAGGCGCGAGTCATGCTCCGGATGGGATTGTATTTCGCAGCCGTGCTGCTCCCCGCCCAGCTCGTCTTCGGCCACCTCAATGGTGAGTATATCGTTCACCACCAGCCGGCGAAAATGGCAGCGATCGAGGCCCGGTGGCACGACGAGAAGCCGGCTTCCGAGGTGCTGCTGGCCTGGCCGGATGAGGAGAACCATCGAAACCTGTTCGCAATTACGCTGCCTCCGCCTTTCGGGAGCTTGATCGACTCGGACGACCTCTCGGCGGGAGAGGTCGGGCTCGAGAGCATCCCGCCCGAGAATTGGCCGCCGGTGGCGATCCCATTCTTCAGCTTCCGTATCATGGTCGGCTGTTGGGCTGTGATGCTGGCGATCGCCTGGATCGGCTCGTATCTAATCCATAAGGGGCGAATCGAGCAGAACCGGCTGCTTCTTTGGGCGACGTTCCTCAACTTTCCGCTACCCTTCATCGCGATACTGAGCGGCTGGGTCACTGCCGAGGTCGGGCGCCAGCCCTGGGTGGTGTACGGCGTGTTGCGGACCGCCGAGGCGATGACGCCGTTCCTGACCGCCCGCACGGTGGAAATCTCGCTGGCTGTTTACTGCGTCGTCTACAGCTTCATCTTCGCGTTCGGAACCTATTACATCTATCGGCTGCTGCGCGCTGGACCGGAAGGGCGCCTGGTTCTGCCCCCCGCCGCCGCAGTTCCGAACCGCCCGATGTCGGTCGTCCACGAGCATCAGCTCGCGCCGGACGCTCACCACCTCCCCGCAGGAGAATAGCCGTGGTCATGTTCTGGGTGGCCATTCTGGCCGTCAGCATACTCCTCTATGTGCTGCTCGACGGGTTCGATCTCGGGGTCGGCATCCTCTTCGGTTTGACGCACGACGAGACGCGGCGGCGCGCGATGTTGAGCGCGATTGCGCCGATGTGGGATGGCAACGAGACGTGGCTTGTCGTGGCCGGAGTGGTTCTCTGGGGGGCCTTTCCGGTCGTCTACGCGACGTTGCTGTCGGCGTTTTATCTGCCGGTGCTGCTGGCGCTGGCGGGCCTGATCCTGCGCGGCGTCGCGTTCGAATACCGTAGCAAGACGGAGCGGCTGCGCTGGATCTGGGACACCGGCTTTGCGGGAGGGTCCCTTGTCGCTGCTTTCATCCAAGGCATGATTGTAGGCGCCCTCGTGGAGCAGCTTCCGATCGCCAACGGCCAATACACCGGCGGCGATTTCGGTTGGTTCAGTCCCTTTGCGATGCTGTGCGGCGTCGGCCTGTGTCTCGGTTATGCCCTGCTCGGTGCTTGCTGGCTGGTAAGGAAATGCGAAGGCGATGTCCGCGAGGAGGCGTATCGTCTGATTCCGTATCTCGCAATTGCACTGCTCGTCTTTCTGGTGGTCGTCTTCGGCTATGCCCTGGCCGAGAACCTTCGGGTCGTGCACCGATGGCTCGAGCGGCCGTACTTATTCGTCTTCCCGGCGATCGGCGTCATCGCGGCGCTCGTGGCGGCCGAGAGCGTTCGGAGTCGCCGGGATGGAGTGCCATTCCACATGGTGGCACTCATTTTCGCGGCGGCGTTCGGCACACTGGCGATCTCGTTCTGGCCCTACATGATCCCGTTCTCGATCACCATCGAAGAAGCCGCCGCACCGCATTCCAGTCTCGCCTTCATGTTCTGGGGCGAGGGTCTCTTCGTCTTCCCGCTGATGCTGCTCTACACCGTGATCAGCTACACCGTCTTTAGAGGCAAGGTCCGGCCTACCGCCGACCACTACTGAAATAAGAGCAACGACCATGGCAGCGAGTCCGGACCAGAACAAGGAGACTCTCAATGATACGCTGTATCCGGCTTTGGACCGGAGACGACGACAACTCGTATTTCGAGGAAGGCGTAATTGACCTTCCCAAGGGCGAACGCGGTGACATTCTCAGCGGCACCGTCGACGTCGTTAGCATCTCGTTCCGCGAGACGAGAGCCGGTGGCGCCTTCGAATGGCACGACGCGCCGGCCCGCCAGTTCGTCATCACCCTGAGCGGCACGCTCGACTTCCAGACGCGCACGGGCGAGCACTTCATGCTGCACCCGGGCGACATCCTCCTTGCTGAGGACACCGCAGGAACCGGGCACAGCTGGAAGCTTGTCGACGAGAATCCCTGGCGCCGGGCCTATGTGATCCTTAGCCCAGGCGTCGAGGCGCCGTTCGTCGCCAACTCGCCCGGTTCGTCGCCAAGCTGAACAAAAGGGAAAGCCCGTTCATGATCCAGACCCAAGACCCTGGCGCGCTCGACGTCGTGCTGATCGGCGCGGGCATCATGAGCGCCACCCTGGCACCGTGCTCAAGGAGCTCGAGCCCTCGCTCAGCATCTCGATATTCGAGACGCTTGAGGATTGCGGGCAGGAGAGCTCGCAGGCCTGGAACAATGCGGGCACCGGCCACGCGGCCAATTGCGAGCTGAACTACACGCCTCAGCGCGCCGACGGGAGCGTCGACATCTCCGAGGCGCTCAAGGTCAACACAGAGTTCGACCTGTCGCGCCAGCTATGGTCCTACCTGGTCCGCAAAGACGCGATCCCAGACCCGCGCGCCTTCATCCATCCCTGCCCGCACATGAGCTTTGTCTGGGGGCAGGACAACGTCGCCTTCTTGCGCAAGCGCTTTGACGCGATGTCCGCGCAGCCATTGCTACTGCGGAATGGAGTACACCGAGAATCGAGCCAAGATCACCGAGTGGGCACCGCTGATCATGGACGGCCGCAGCGACGAGGAGCCGTTCGCGGCAACTCGCATTATCACTGGCACGGACGTCGACTACGGCGCGTTGACACACTTGCTTGTGAAGCATCTTTCCGCCCAGCCCGGCGTTTCAGTGCATTACAACCATCGTGTCGTGGATCTCGACCGTGACCACGGCGGCGCCTGGCGGGTGGGTATCGAGGACGTCGACACGCAAGAGCGCAACGCAGTGACGGCCAAATTCGTATTCATTGGCGCCGGTGGGGATGCCATCGAGCTGCTCCAGAAGTCGCGCATCCCCGAAGGTCATGGGTATGGCGGTTTTCCGGTCAGTGGAATCTGGCTGCGCTGCGACGAGAGCGCAGTAAGCGACCGCCATCACGCCAAGGTCTACGGCAAGGCCGAACATGGATCCCCGCCGATGTCGGTGCCGCACCTCGACACCCGCATCATCGAAGGCAAGAAGTCGTTGTTGTTCGGACCCTATGCCGGCTTCTCCACGAGGTTCCTGAAGCACGGCTCGCTGACCGACCTTTTCGAGTCAATCAGGCCCGGCAACATCCTGCCTCTGCTGGCAGTGGCGCGAGACAACATCGCGCTGACTGAGTATCTGATTGGTCAGGTCTTGCAAAGCTCGGCACACAAGTTCGCTGCTCTTCGCCAATTCTTTCCCAAAGCCGCGCGAAGCGACTGGCGCGAAGCGGTTGCCGGGCAACGGGTTCAGATCATCAAGCCCGACGAACAGAGGGGCGGTGAGTTGGAGTTCGGCACCGAACTGGTCGCGGCCGAGGACAAATCCCTTGTCGCCCTGCTCGGCGCCTCACCTGGGGCGTCCACCGCAGCCTTCATCGCCGTTAGCGTACTCGAAAAGTGTTTCGCGAGCGAACTCACCGAGAACGCCTGGCTCCCCAAGCTAAAGGAGATTATTCCGACATACGGGATCGATCTCGCCCAGGATGCAGACGCCTGCCGCAAGACCCGCGCAGATACTGCACCCATGTTGAAGGTAGAGAATATTTGATGCGGGCGCCATTGACCGGCCGGTCCCTCAAGCAGACGCCTCAAATTACGCGATTTGGCGATCTCGTTCTGGCCTTACATGATCCCGTTCTCGATCACCCCCGAAGAAGCTGCCGCACCCCATTCTAGCCCCGCCTTCATGTTCTGGGGCGAGGGTCTCTTCGTCTTCCCGCTGATGCTGCTCTACACGGTCATCAGCTACACGGTCTTCAGAGGCAAGGTCCGGCCTACGACGAACCATTACTGAAGATAAACCACACGGATGAACAGCCACGCCGAGATCGAAATGCGTGAGCCTTTCAGCACACTCCGAAGCCCGGCACGCCATCTGGATAAAGACGGCCTGTTACTTCACCCGGTCATTCCGGACCGCGGGCTCTGCCGGAGAGCCCGCGGGCCGCGCGGAATGATGATCTTGCCCTTTAAACGAGCGCTTTTCGGCTCGGTTTTCATGGCAGATCTCGAGCGCGCGGGTTAACCCGGTCTCGGGGTTTCTTGGGAGGCCCCGCCTCTGTGCCGCTAGGCTCTTATGCCTCGGTCGCGGTTGTCGGATCGATCATCCGGCGGACCTCGGTTATCTTGTTCGCCGGGAAGCCGCTGCGTTTGGCGTGCTCGTGGATGATCGCTTCATCCCGAGCGAGATAAACGCAAAACGTCTTGTCGTTGGCGACGTAGCTTTCGACCCATTGAATGTCGGGGCCGAGTTCCTTCAGCGTTGCGTTCGACTTTTGCGCGGCCTCGCGCAGGGCTTGCCGTTCGGCGCTGCCGATTGCCGGCAGCTCGCGCTCGATGATGAACTTGCGCATGGCTCCTTCCTTCAGAAATGGCGGCTTATAGCAACCAGATTACTCTCCGCGGGTAAAGTGCGGCATCACCTGCTCGGCGAAGAGCCGCATCGAGGCGAGCGCGTCATCCAGCGGAACCATGTTGAAATTTACCTGCAGCGAGGCGTGCTCATAGCCGCCGAAGGCGTCCTGCGTGTGGCGGATCTGGCCCACGATCTCCTCGGGCGAGCCGATCCAGGCGGCGCCTGAGGTGATCTGATCCGTCGCCTGCGATTCCCGGAGCTTCGCGATCACCTTGTCGTAGCCGGGATAATCCTGCGAAGTACGGCCGTCGAGCCAGTCGGAGGCGGCCTCGACCAGCGAATGGAGATAGTCGTCGATGAACGGGCTGGCGAAGGCTCGGGCGCGAGCGCCATCGGCTTCGCAGAACATGTGGAACGCCAGCATGACCTCGCCCTTGCCACGGTGTCCGGCCGTCTTCCAAGCGTCGCGATACGAAGCCAACAGCGGCCGCATCACGGCCCCGCCCAGCGGGATCGCCATGACCGAATACCCCATGCGCCCGGCGAAAGCGAATGACTCGGGTGTGTTCAGCGCCGCGACGTAGAATTTGGGGCGCGGCTTTTGGGTCGGGCGGGGCAGCGATGTCGTGTTCTCGATCGTGTGAAAGCGGCCGTGATGGGTCACGCTCTCGCGGGTCAGCAACAGCTCGACTTGTTCGATGCCTTCGCGGAAACGGGCGACCGATTCATCCGGGGAGCGGCCGAAGCGGCGGAACTCGTGCGGCAGAAAGGCACGGGCAAACCCGACATCGAGCCGCCCGCCGCTGATCGCGTCGAGCATGCCGATCTCGCCGGCCAACTTTAAGGGATGATTAAAGGCGGGCAGCACAGCGCCCGTTACCAGACGGGCGTGGCGCGTGCGCTGGGCGGCCGCCGCCAGAAACACCATCGGGTTTGGGCTGTAGCCGCCATAGTGATGGAAATAATGCTCGACGATCCGGATGTGAGTGAAGCCGAGATTATCCGCCTCCTCCGCGAGGGTGAGCGCCTCTCGAAAATATTCGGCCGCCGCTTTCTGTTCCGGCTTGACGTCGGGAAAGAACTGTACCCCGAATTGCATTTCGTTCTCCGCGGGCCGGCGCAGGCTCTTTGTCCG
Organism: uncultured Alphaproteobacteria bacterium; assembly: GCA_963700195.1. Taxonomy (GTDB): domain Bacteria; phylum Pseudomonadota; class Alphaproteobacteria; order ATCC43930; family CGMCC-115725; genus AP-15. The sequence goes on along the minus strand of CAVOWQ010000045.1, from coordinate 47,581 downwards.
GCGGCTCTGAACCCCCGCTTTCGCGGGGCCGACGGGTAACACATCAGAGGGAGAGGGCATAGATGGCCGACACCGCAATTTGGAATTTTCGGCAGCTCGCACATCACGAGCTCGACGGGTTTGGCGGGATCGGCGAGGGCATGTCGATCCAGATCGCCAAGGATGGGCGGCGCATCCTGTGGCTGGCGCATGAGAGCGCGCCGAAAAACTTCACCGCCGTCGACGTCAGCGATCCACGCGCTCCGAAGATCGTCGCCCGGGCTGATCTGCCGCAATCGCACATGCGCTCGAACTCGCTGGAGACGGTCGGCGACATCATGGCGGTCGCCTACCAAACGACGCAGCAGGGGCTGCAGCCCGCCGGGTTCGAGCTGTTCGACATCTCGGTGCCGGAAAACCCGCGCTCGATCACGTTCTTCGATTGCTCCGGGCCCCATTCGCGCGGCGTCCATCAGCTGTGGTTTGCCGATGGCGAGTACATCCACATGAGCTCCAGCGCGCCGGACTTCACGCCGACCCATCCCAGGGACGATCAGTTCTACCGGATCATCGACGTCAAGAACCCGTCGAAGCCGGTCGAGGTCGGCCGCTGGTGGCTGCCTGGCACGAGACAGGGCGACAGCGAGCCGCCGCCGGCGCGTCATCCCGAAGGCGCCGACACCGGCTTCCGCCCGCATAACACCAACGTCTATCCCGAGCGCCCCGACCGCGCCTATCTCGGCTATATCGACGGCGGGATGGTCATTCTCGACATCTCCGACAAGGCCCGGCCGAAAATGGTGTCGCGCTGGGACTATCATCCGCCCTATCACGGGTTCACCCATACGGTTGTTCCGTTCTTCGACCGCAATCTTCTGATCGTCAGCGACGAATGTGTGCGAACCGAAGGGGCCGACTGGCCCAAGCTCGTATGGGTCGTCGACGGGCGGACCGAGACCAATCCGGTGCCGATCGCGACCTGCCCGCTGCCGCCGCTCGACACTTACCAGCGGCGCGGCGCGCGCTATGGCGCACACAACCTTTACGAAAACCTGCCGAAGCCGAATGCGTGGAAGTCCGATCGAATTGTCCTCGCAACTTACTTTAACGGCGGGTTGCGCGCCTATGACACCTCCAACCCGTATCAGCCAGCCGAGATCGGCTATTTCGTTCCTGCCGCTCCGGAGCGGGCGCCGAGCGGAGCGATCCAGATAAACGATGTCTTTGTCGACGAGCGGCAGGTCGTCTACACCGTCGACCGTCATGTCGGAGGCCTCTATACCCTCGAAATGGACTTCTGAAGCCGGGCCGGAGTCGCTGTTCGGCGGGAAGGACGCGGCGCTCTTCGGTCGCCGGCAGCGGCGGGCGCGCGGACCGCGGGTCCCGGTTATCGCGGTCACCGGCTTTTTGGGCTCGGGGAAGACGACCTTGATCCGCGCGCTGCTCGACAAGCCGGAAGGGGCCAACACGGCGGTCGTGGTCAACGAATACGGCGAAATCGGCATCGACAATGCGCTGTTGCGATCGAGCAGCGATGTGACGGTGCTGCTCGGCAATGGCTGTTTGTGCTGCAATGTCCGCACCGATCTGCAGGAGACGTTGCGCGGGCTGTTTGCCGATCGGGCGCGCGGTGCGGTCCCGAGTTTCGAGCGGGTCGTGATCGAAACCTCGGGGCTCGCCGATCCCGGTCCGGTGCTGCAGACCTTTGCCACCGACCGTGGCCTCGGCCGCGAATTCCACTTGCAGGCCCTGATCTCGGTCGTCGACGCCGTCAACGGCGAGGGCAATCTCGATCGGATGCCCGAGGCGAAGAAGCAAGTCGCCCTCGCCGACCGCATCGTCCTCACCAAGAGCGATCTCGCCGACGCGGCGACAACCGGCCATCTGATCGAGCACCTCGGCGCGTTGAACGCCGCGCCCGTCGGCGTCGCCGTTGGCGGCGAGATCAATCCCTCCTTCCTATTGGCCGAGCCTGCCTCGCCGCGGCACAGCTTTGATCTCGGCGGACCCGAGCACAGTCACGGGCTCTGCAGCTTTGCGCTGATCTTCGAAAAACCGCTGTCCTGGGCGGCCTTCGAACAAACAATGGCGGTATTGACGGCATTGCGCGGACCCGATCTCTTGCGCGTCAAGGGCCTGGTCGCGATCGAGGAATGCCGTGGACCGGTCGTCGTGCATTTCGTGCAGCATGTCGCGCACCCGCCGGTCGAGCTCGACGACTGGCCGGACGGCGACCGGCGATCCCGTTTGGTATTCGTGACCCGCGGCCTGCCGCGGGAGAGCGTCGCGCGGCTCTTTACCGACGTGGCGGCCATTGCAGCCTAAACCGCGCCAAGATCCTGTCCGTGAGTAACGAAATTTTCGCCGATATTGATCAATCGTTATTGTGGTGATAGTTAGACTAGTAACGAGGGCACGACTCGCTCAACAAAATCTTCGAAGAGGACGCGATGCGGGCACAATCGGCGGCGCTGGGAATAGCTGCCGCGGCCGCTTTCTCGAGCACCACGTCCGCTTTGCCATGCACCGAGACCTTGCTCGGTCAAAGCACAACTTCAGAATACACCTGTACCGTAACCGACAAGACTGCGCGCCAACTGGCGCAGGAGCCAAAGGGCGAACCGGGAGCCGACGCGCCGCAGGACGGCTCACCAGCGGCAGTCGGTCAGTCGTCGCTGTTCCTCGATGTCACAGAGGCGGCGGACGAAGAAACTTTCGCCCGACGTGACATTAAGATTACCAACCTGCAAGCGACGATGACCTCGAACAAATATGTAGCGGGCCGTTTGCCCATCGCTGCCGCCGAGGCTACTCCGATCGAGGATGTTATCACGTTCTCTCCGGATTATCCGTCGATCAAGATCCTGCCGCATATCCGGCAGCGAAGGCCGGTCGGCGTCGGACTTGTGACCGTCCCAAAACCGCCCGAAAACGAAACCGACACGACCCCTGCCGGCCAATGGTTTCCGCAGCCGCAACGTTAGGACGATCGAGTCACCGGCGGGTCGCATCCGAAGAACAGAAGCGGGAGGCGCGGCAGCGGGCGGGGCGGTTGCGGACCGTGCGCGCCGGATTTGCCCATCATCAGGCCGGACGGCTGCGGCGGGCGGAGGCCCTGTACCGCAAAGCGCTGCAGAAAGACCCGGATGACGCCAACGCGCTGCACCTGTTAGGAGTGGTAGCCTACCAGTGCGGAGACGTCGGCACGGCGCTGTTGCTGATCGAGCGCGCCCTGCCGGAGTTGCCGGAACTGCCCGATATCCATCTGAACTACGGCAACACCTTGCGCGAAACCGGCAAGCTGGCGGAGGCGGTGGAGAGCTACCGCCGAGCATTGGCGCTCAAATCCGATTACGGCATGGCGCATAATAACCTTGCTGCTGCGCTCAATCAGCAGGACGAATTCGCGGCGGGTCTTGCAAGCTCCGAACGGGCGATCGCGCTGATCCCGGAGTTTTTCGGGGCACATGTCAATCGCGCCGACGCCCTGATGGGTTTCGAGCGATTTGCCGAAGCCGAGGCTCCGCTCCGCCGCGCCCTCGATCTCGCGCCCGACCTCGCGCAGACGCATCGTGATCTCGGTTGGGTGCTCGCCAAGCTCGGCCGTTACGAGGAGGCGGTGGCCTGTCTCGAACAAGCGATCGCGTTGGATCCAGACGATCCGACGGCGCATTTCGCGCTCGGCACGACCCTTTATCTGCGGAAGGACCTGCCGGGCGGTGAACCTGAGCTGCGCCGGGCCGTGGAGCTGGCCCCGGATTACACGGCGGCATGGCACGAGCTCGGTACCGTGTTGCGCAGTTTCGGCCGGTTCGACGAAGCGCTGATGTGCTTTCGCCGCGCCGTCGATATCGATCCGGATTGGCCGGAGGTCTATCGCAGCCTCGCCGTCACCGGACAGCAAGCCACGGACGACGCGCAGCTCCGGCGCCTCGAAGCGGTGCTGAAAAACCTCGGGCGCTCGGTGTCGGATCGGATTTCCGCCGGCTTTGCGCTAGGCATGCTGCTCGACAATGCCGAACGCTGCGACGAGGCCTTTCCGTGCTTTGCCGAGGCCAATGCCCTTCATCGGCAGCAGCGGGCGGAGGCTGGCGAACGCTTCGATATCGAGGCGTTGCGGCGACAGGTGGATGATCTGATCGCGCTCGCCACGCCCGATTTCTTTTCGGCCGCCGCCTCATGGGGTCAACCCGTCGCAAGTCCCCGTCTTCATTGTCGGCATGCCGCGCTCCGGCACGAGCCTCGTCGAGCAGATCGCGGCCAGCCATTCGCGCGTGTTCGGCGCCGGCGAGCTGCCCGCAATAGAAACGATTTGGGAGACGCTGTCGGCGCACAATCGGGGCCTTCCCGTGGAGAAATGGGACGCGGCCTTTCCTCGGCGGCTCGCCGACTGGCATGTCGGCGCTCTGCAGGCGCTCGGGAACGGAGCCGTTCGCATCATCGACAAGATGCCGGACAACATCTTTTTTCTTTGGATGATTGCGGCGCTGTTCCCGTCGGCCCGGGTCATCCTGTGCCGGCGTGATCTGCGCGACGTGTGTCTATCCTCCTATTTCCACCATTTTACCGAGGGGCACCTTTACACCTACGATTTGGCGGATTGCGGGGCCAGGGCGTTGGAGGTCCGGCGGCTGGCCACCCATTGGTTGCACGTGCTGCCGCTCGAAATCCTGGTGATCGATTACGAGGAGCTGGTCTCGGATCTGGAGCGCGAGAGCCGCCGCCTGATCGAGTTCCTCGGCCTCGGATGGGAACCGGCCTGTTTCGACTTTCACCTCACCGAACGGCCGGTCCTGACCGCCAGCGCCTGGCAAGTGCGCCAACCGCTCTACCGGCGCTCGGTCGGGCGCTGGCGACGGTACGCAGGGGCATGCTGAACCCACTGCTGGAAGTGTTGCAAAGGGCATAACCGGGCGCAGCTCGTTGCCCGGCAAGCGTCGGATCCTTTGCACAGTAATGGCCGACGCTGCGGGCAACCCGTTCGGATGAGCCCTCGGCTAAATACGATCGAGATTTGTCCGCCGGACCAATTCGGTTTCCTACAGGCACGGGTTGGCATCTGCACTGGACTGGTCTGCTGCTTTCGTCGATTTAGAGAGGTCCTGATTAGCCTGGACCGATCTCGCGACTAAGGCGGCTGTCGGTCGTTCTTACAAATGGTCTTCCGCGGTTTTCCACGCGGATGTTCTAACCATTGAAGATAAACGAAAACATCCATTTTGGCACGCGCCTTGCTTTACAAAGGGCAGGTTCAGTATTTGATCTTGCGAGGAGTGCAGAGATGAACGGCAAACTTCTTATGCCACGGTCGCGCTGCTGGCCAGCCGCACTCCTCTGGGCGTTTCGCGGCGAGTCGCGGCCACCATATCACGACGGGCGGAGACAGCTGAACAGTCAGCTTTACCAGCAATGGCAACGGGACGCTCGACGGTTCTCGCACCGCTGCGATGTACAACGTCACCGCGGCGCTTCCGGTCTCCGATGGCACCACCCTACTCGACACCGGAACCACCACGTTCGGTTCGATGACGCGGCGGACCGCAAGATCGCTGCACTGAGCGGCGGCATCTTTCCGATCGCCTCGGGCGGAACCGAAACCTTCACCTTCAGCGCAGAGTGGCAACACCCTGAACGGCACCGTCACGTGGCTCGGCATAAAGACGGCACGAGTACGCCACAGTTTGACGATCCAACTAACGTGACCTACACGTAGACGGCAGAATGACAGCCTGTCCGCGGATTTCCCGTGCGATCAAGGCCACGATCGACTTCACGGTCACGTCACTGATGATTCAACCGCTCACGGTGACGGATCTCTTACCTTGCCGCAGTCCGCCAGGCACCGCGGCCACCGTGGATCTTCGTCTGGCGAGTGATACCCAGCTCCCGCCGCCGTGCCCGAGCCGGCCTCGCTGACGATTTTCGGCTCCGCCCTCGTTGGGCTGGGTTGGCTAGGCCGTCGCCGGCGAAAGGCAGTGTAAAGAATTCCGACACTCCTAAGTTCGGCGGCGCTCTCGGGCGCCGCTTTGCTTGTGAGTGCATTGCCGACGGCGTGCCTAGCCACGACGCCGGATCGCGGCAAACCCGCTCGTCGGCCTGGGCTGGCTACACGCGAGTGGCGTGCGAGACTGCCGAGATGATCCGGCCCCTCATATGCCTAGCTGACCCTAATCGTAGAACACCGCGAGCCATACGGTCGGGGTTGCCGGGTCGGTCCAGTCGACGCGATGACGCCGGTGCGGGGCGATGTCGAGCCAGTCGCCGGGGCGCAGCAGGCGCGCCTCGGGCTCGTCGGCAAACCGCAACTTGGCGGCGCCGGCGAGCACCAGCACCCATTCGCCCTCCGGCTGGTCGTACCAGAACCCCGGCGGGCTCGCTTGGCCCAGCGAGACGATCCGCTCGACCCGCAAACCGGGCCGGGTCAGCAATGTCGCGACCTGTTCGGCTGCCCGCGCGTCCGGAAGCGGCGAGAGAAGGTTCACGACACGGTGGCCAGAACGCCGGCGACGGCGCGCTGCCAGCCGGCGTAGCGCTCCTCGCGCTCGGTTGCGGGCATTTGTGGCGCAAAGCGGCGTTCGGGCCGCCATCCGTCAACCAGCGCCTCGGGCTCGGGATAGAGGCCGCGCGCGAGGCCCGCGACATAAGCGGCGCCCCATGCGGTGGTCTCGACCGAATTCGGCCGCTCGACGATCGCCGGCAGGATGTCGGCGATGAACTGCATCGTCCAATCGCTCGCCGCCATGCCGCCATCGACGCGCAGGCTCGCCACGGCGACCCCGGCATCGGCCGCCATCGCCTCGACGAGATCGCGCGTCTGATAGCCGACGGCCTCGAGCGTGGCGCGCGCGATCTCCGGCAGACCGCACTCCGCCGTCAGCCCGATCAGCGCGCCACGCGCCTGCGGCGACCAGTAGGGTGCCCCGAGCCCGGCAAAGCCCGGCACGAGATAGAGCCGCTGCTGCGGGTCGGCGCGCGCGGCGAGCCGCTCCGCCTCTGCCGCCGTCCCGATCGCGCCGAGGCGGTCGCGCAGCCATTTGACCGCCGCTCCGGCGACGAAGATGCTGCCCTCGAGGGCGTAGGCGGTCTCGCCCCCGAGCCGGTAGGCGATCGTCGTCAGCAGCCGGTGGCGCGAGTTCGCCGGCTCACGCCCGGTGTTGAGCAGCGCAAATGCGCCGGTGCCGTAAGTCGATTTGACCATCCCCGGGCGAAAGCAGGCCTGGCCGATCAGCGCCGCCTGCTGGTCGCCGGCGACCCCGGCGATCGGTATCGCGGCTCCCAACAGCTCCGGGATGGCGGCGCCGAAATCCGCGGCGGTATCCAGCACCTCGGGCAGAACCGCCGGCGGGATTCCAAAAGCCTCGAGGAGATCGTCGTCCCAGCCGAGGCGCCGAATGTCGAAAAGCATCGTCCGGGACGCGTTCGTGACGTCGGTCATGTGCCGCCGACCACCCGAAAGCCGCCAGAGCAGATAGCTGTCGATCGTGCCGAAGGCGATCTCGCCCGCCCGGGCGCGCTCGCGCAATCCCGGCACATTGCCGAGCAGCCAGGCGATCTTGGACGCGGAGAAATACGGGTCGATCACCAGCCCGGTGCGCTGCGCGACGGTTTCGCCGAGACCCTCCCCGCGCCAGCGCTCGCACAGCTCGGCGGTCCGGCGGTCCTGCCAGACGATCGCGTTATGGACCGGCGCCCCGGTCGCGCGCTCCCACAGCACCGTCGTCTCGCGCTGGTTGGTGATGCCGATCGCGGCGATCGGCCCGTCCGCGGCCGCGGCCGCTTCACGGCAGGTCGCGACGACGCTCCGCCAGATTTCCTCCGGGTCGTGCTCGACCCAGCCGGGCTGCGGATAATGCTGGGTCAGTTCGATTTGCGCGGTGCTCCGCGCGCGCCCCGCCGCGTCGAACAGGATTGCGCGGGTGCTGGTGGTGCCCTGGTCGATCGCCAGAATGTAGGGCGCGGCGGTGACCATCAACGATACCAAACTCCTTCGCGCCGTCGATCCACGCCTCTTTGTCGCCGCAACGTCTGCTATCATCGACCTCGAGAGGTGCTCGGCAGGCGAGGCGGTGAACGGGATGTCAGGACGCGCAAATCGGTCTCGGCAAGGGCATCATCGACGAGCCGCTCGATGTTGTCATCAAGGAGCGAGGGGGGAGGCATGACCTCGACGATCCTGCTGGTCGATGACGAGCCCGACCTGGAAACCCTCGTCCAGCAGAAGTTCCGGCGCCAGATCCGGGATGGCCAAGTCCGGTTTCTGTTCGCCCGCGACGGCGCCGAGGCGCTCGAAATGCTGGGCAATGGCGGCGCTGTCGACATGGTGGTGAGCGACATCAACATGCCGCGCATGGACGGGCTGACCCTTTTGCAAAGAATCCAGGAAGGCGATGACCCGCTCTCGACGGTCATCGTGTCCGCCTATGGCGACATGGCCAATATCCGCACCGCGATGAACCGCGGAGCCTTCGATTTCCTGACCAAGCCGATCGATTTCGCCGACCTCGAGACGACGATCAACAAGACCTTGCGCCACATCGAAACATTGCGCGAGGCGCGGCGCCGGCAGATTGCCGCGGAACGGGCGCATGCGCTGTTGTCCCGCTATTTCTCCCCCAATCTGGCCGAGCGGCTGGCGAGCGATCCCGAGGCCGTCGATCTCGGCGGCCAGCGGCGCGAGATCACCTCGCTGTTCACCGACATGGCCGGGTTTACGACGCTCGTCGAGATGCTCGAGCCGGAGGTCATCGCGCCGCTGCTCAACGATTATCTCGGCGAGATGACCGACACCGTGTTCGCGCACGGCGGAACCGTCGTGAAGATCGTCGGCGACGCGCTGCACGTGCTGTTTGGGGCGCCGGCCGAGCAGCCGGACCATGCCGCCCGCGCGGTCGCCTGCGCGCTGGAGCTGGATGCCCGCTCCCAATCCTTCGCCAAGCGCTGGGAGGCAAAAAGGGGTTGTTCTCGGTGCGACCCGTCTCGGCCTCAATGCAGGCCCGGCAATTGTCGGAAATTTCGGCGGCCGCCGCTACTTCGACTACACCGCCTATGGCGACACGGTAAATACGGCGGCGCGGCTCGAAGCGGCGAACAAGCAGCTCGGGACCCGCATCTGCGTCGGCGAGAGCGTGGCGGCTCGCGTCCCCGGTTTTACGGGCAGGCCGGTCGGCGACCTGCTGTTGCGCGGGCGCAGCGAACCCTTGCGGGCCTTCGAGCCGCTCTCCGCCGAAGAGTATGAGGCTCCGGCGACCCGGGCCTACCTCGACGCCTTCCGCAAGCTCGAAGCGGGGGACCCGAGCGCACTGCCGGCATTTGCCGCTTTGCTTGGTCTATGCGGCGACGACCAGCTGGTGAGCTTTCATTTGAAACGTCTGCTCAACGGCGCCACCGGCGTGCGGATCATGCTCGACTGAGCGGGTAGTCCCGTCAGCATCGAGTTCGCGGCATCGATGCTGCGGCACCGCACGCTACGGCGAGTTGCCCCGCACACGTCTCGATGTCGCATTGAGCCGCTGCGGTGACCGCTAGCGGCGGAAGGGATGATCGAAGATCGCCCGCTGCTCCGGCGTCAGCGCCTGGTAGAGCGCCTGGACGGCCGGTTTCGCCGCCTGCAATGCCTCGAGCCGCGTCGACAGGAACTGCTGCATCCGGTCGAGCCGGTCGAGCACGGTCGTTTCGTCGCGCGGTTTCAGCGAAGCGCAGAGCTGGCGTTCCTTCTGCTGCTCGGTCTGGGCGATGCTCTCCACCCTGTCCCATAGCGGGCGCTGCTCGGGGGTCAAGTCGAGCTTCGCCTCGGTGTAGGCGCGCATCGCGGCCCGCCAGGCCAGCCGCTCCTCGCACCGTTCCTGCGGGTTCCGGCGCATCATCATGCGGTGCATCATCATTCCCCGCCAGCCCTGCATGCCCGGGCCGCCCTCGCCGCGCATCCAACGCCCGCGACCACCGCCGCGGTGCTCCTCGCCCGATTGCTCGTCCGCCTGCGCCGGCGGCGCCGCCTGGGCCTGCTGCATCTCGGCATCCTGGGCCGAGCGGGCGATGATCGGAACCGCAATCGCGGTCGTTGTCGCCAGCACGGCGGCGAGCAATATTCGTTTCACGAAAGACCTCCTCGAGTTGCTTGCCGGGACTCGCTACCAGCGACACAGTCTTGCATGATCGCTCCCGCGCATAGGATATGCAGGGGCGGACAGAACAATCCCCGCACATTGGACAGATGATTAGTGTCGCCTCGGCCTGAGATAGAATCTGGTAGAACTGGTTTCCCGAAGGAGAAGACGATGCGTTTTGGATTGTTCGGCAGCGCGCAAGCGAGGCGCAGCGGCCCCGACACCGACAGCAGCCAGGGCTTCCGCGATTTCATCGACAACAATGTCGAAGCCGAGGCGCTCGGCTATTACAGCACCTTTCTCGTCGAGCACCACTTCACCGGCTTTGGCCAGGTCTCGGCGAGCCTCAACCTCTTGACCTGGCTCGGCGCCCGCACCCGCCATTTGCGGCTCGGCACGGCGGTGCTGGTATTGCCCTGGCACAATCCGGTACTGCTGGCCGAGCAGGCCGCGACATTAGATCTGCTGTCCGCCGGACGGCTCGATTTCGGCGTCGGCAAGGGGTACCGCTACAACGAATTTGCCGGGTTCTGCCTGCCGATGGAGGAGGCGGATTCGCGCTTCGAAGAGTCGCTCGAAGTCATCACCAAGGCCTTCACCTCCGAGACGCCATTCTCCCACCGGGGCAAATACTGGCAATTCGAGAACATCGTCGTCGAGCCGCCGACCGCGCAGAAGCCGCATCCGCCGTTCTGGATGGGGGCGGGCAGCCCGAGCTTCGGTCCACCAAGTGGCCGAACGCGGCTACAACATGCTGCTGGGCCAGCATTCGCTCGCCGAGGAGATCCTCGAACAGGTCGCCCAATTCCGCGAGGAGGTCGAGGCGCGCGGCCGCGCCTTCGACCCGATGCATGTCGCCGTTGCGCGCGCGGTCCATATCGCCAAGAACGCGGCCGACAAAGAGGCCGCGCTCGAGCGGCGGTATCAGGGGCATATGCGGATCAACGCGCTGGCGCGGCGCCCGGACGGCGAGGCCAGGACACGGTTCAAATCGCACGAAGAAGAGGCCCGGTACGAAAGCGCGGAGAGCGCACTCTTCGGCACGCCGGACGAGATCATGCGCAAGCTCGATGCCCTGCGCCAGGGTGGGGTCGAGTACGTCATCATCAACTTCGGCGGCTCGCGCGAGAACATCCGCCGATTTGCCCGCGACATCATGCCGGCTTTCGCCGACCGGCCGCAGCCGCTGGCCTTGGCCGGCCAGTGAGCGGGAACGCCTCGAACTCGCGCTACCGTGCCTCGGGTCGAGCGCACGTCCACCGGTTTGCGCCTCCATGGACCGATATCGCCAATCAACGAACGGTACGATAACTGTGACATTGATGCCCTCGCCGAGGCTCGGCATCGACTGAGAGATCCGCGCGCTCCCGCCTCTTCGGCCAAGAGAGGGGGCGCAGCATGTCCTCCGAACCTATTGCATCTGTATCGAGACGCCCGTCGGAACGCCGCTCGGCGATCCTTAAACGATATCCGCCCTTGGCTGTATCGCCACGACATCGATCCGGTCGAGTTCAAGTCAGAAACAAAAAGCGGCGTCATCACCCTCGACCTCCGCTTTCGCAGTCAGGATGAGGCGCGGCTCTTCGAGCGGGATTTTCGTTGCTTTAGGTCAGGTGGATCTGCCTTCAGGCAAAGGGCCGACGATTTGGCTCCAAACGGACGTGTGGCAATCAACCTGTTGCGCGGCGCGTTGCGCAGGCCCTAACCTCCACACTCGGCGGACGAATGGCCGATCATCGGGGAGCCGAGCCCGCTCGGCGCCAGCGCAACAAGCGGCCGGCGTTCCGAAGCGATGGAGCCAACAATGATCCAGGACGCCCAGGGACATCACCTCTCCGGCGCGACGGAAGCGGCCGTCACCGCATACGATCAGGCAGTACGGGCGTTCAACCTCGTCCACGGCGACGCGATCGGCCTGTTCGAGGAGGCATGTCAGGCCGCGCCCGACTTCGCGATGGCATATCTGGGAAAAGCCTGGGTGTTCGCCGTGGCCAATGACCCGGGCTTATTGACCCAGGCCAAGTCATTGGTCGAAACCGCCCGGCCCTTGACGTTGAACGAGCGTGAGCAAGCCCATCTCGCCGCGCTCTCCCATTTGGTTCAAGGTTCTCGGGCCGCCGCCGTCGCGGTGCTGGACCGCCACCTGATGCGCTACCCGTTCGACCTTGTCGCGCATCAGGGCGCGGCGCTGATCGACGGGTTCCTCGGACGTTTCCCTTGGGTCCGGGACCGGTCGGCGCGGGCCCTGCCATTCTGGTCCAAGGACCAGCCGGGCTACGGGACCTTGCTGGCCTTCCACGGCTTCGGGCTGGAGGAAGCCGGCGATTACACACGGGCCGAGGACGAGTCGCGCGCCGCCGCCGAGCTCGAACCGTTGAGCTTCTGGCCGCATCACACCGTCGCGCATGTGATGGAAATGACCGGGCGCCCGGAAGACGGGCTCGGGTGGATGGCGGCGCGCGAGGCGCTGTGGTCGACCCCCGGCCACATGAACCAGGTCCATATCTGGTGGCACAAATCGCTGTTCCACCTCGAGCTCGGGCAATACGACGCCGCACTCGCGCTCTATGACGGGCCGATGCGCGCCACGCAACGCCCGGTCGCCCTCAGCCTCACCAACGCCACGGCTCTCTTGTGGCGCCTCGACACGCTCGGCTGCGACATCGGCGACCGCTGGCCGGAGCAGGCGGATTTGTGGCAGGACCACGCCGACGGGAAATGCCTCGTCTTCGCCGACATCCACGCCGCGATGGCCGAGCTGCGCTCGGGCCAGGAAGCGCTGGTCGAGCGGCGCCTCGAGGCGATGCGCGAGACGGCGGCGAGCGGCCTCGAAGCGGCCGGCCTCTATCGCACCGTCGGCATTCCGGTGGTCGAGGGTCTCGCGGCGTTCCACCGCGGCGCCTACGCCGAGGCGGTCGAGTTGCTGCTGCCGGTTCGTGTCGATCTATGGCAGATCGGCGGCAGCCACGCGCAACGCGACGTCGTCGACTGGACCCTGACCGAGGCGGCCGTGCGCGCCGGTCAGCGCGACGTCGCCCTGTCGCTGGCGCACGAGCGCCTGGCGACCCGTCCGCGCAGCGCCCCAAACCGCCGCTTTCTCCGCCACGCCGAGGCCATCGCGGCCTGATCGCTCCTGGACTCGTGGAAATCAACCCGAAGTCGTCTTGCGCGGACTTGATCCGCGTATCCACGCCTTTGTTTCGGGCGCGCAAACGGGAAGCCAAGGGAGCAAGGCCGCAGCAGTTGCCCCTCGTCACCTAGTGGGCCAATCGCAAAATTGCCGTATTGAGATGATATGCAGGGGTCCGCGCAGAGCTGTGCCCTTTAAATACAGAACCGCGAGGCGCCGCGTTAAATATCAGCCAGATAACAGCCAGCGGAAACAGCGAACTGCCGCAGCCAAAAGCGAGGATTTCCGCCGTTTGGATCAGTCTCCTCGCGGCCAGCCCGGCGGCCTCGCCCAGCAGATCGGCCAAGACACTGCGCCCTCCACAGCATCAACGCCCGCCAGCACGCACCCCACTGCCGTGGCCGGCGCAACTGCAACTGCGACAGCTCGACGTGGACGATCGAGGCGTCCGCCAGCACTCCGGCGAAGCGATCTTCCGGAAACAGCGACAGCGTCCGCGGTTGCGTGGCGCCTTCCTCGAGCAATAGGCTAGCAGCGGCCCGAACCGCCGACACCGCCCGTCGGAAGCTCGCGACGGTGAACCCGCGTGATGGCAATGTCGGTCAATCCGGCAATCGAGGGCAACCCGCCGCTGTCGGCAGGGCATTGAGACCCGCCGTAATGATGGGCTCGGTCCACGGTTCCCATAAGGGCCCACGGCCACGTCGTGCCGCAGCAACAGGCCATACACACGACCGCAACCACCGCACTGGCATCCGCGTCAAAACTCTTGCGAACCGGGGGCCATTGCTCAGGCCAGTGCCTTTTCGGGCGCTTCTGCTTCTGCATCGCTGGTGCGAGCGAGGTTCCGTTGTAGCCGCGGCATGTCGAGCGCCTCCTCCCACTTGGCGACCACCACGGTCGCCGACGCCGTTGCCGATCAGATTGGTCAATGCGCGCGCCTCGGACATGAAGCGGTCGATGCCCAGGATCAGCGCGATGCTCGCGACCGGGATCGTGCCGACGCTCGAACGAGCGTCGCGGCGAGAACGATGAAGCCGCTGCCGGTCACGCCCGCCGCACCCTTGGAGGTCAGCAGCAGCACGCCGAGGATGCCGAGCTGCTGCGCCAGCGATCAGATCGGTGTTGGTCGCCTGCGCCAGGAACAGCGCCGCCATTGTCAAATAGATGCAGGTGCCGTCGAGATTGAACGAGTAGCCGGTCGGGATGACGAGCCCGACAACCGACTCCTCGCAGCCCAGATTCTCCAGCTTGGCGATCATCCGCGGCAGCACCGCCTCCGACGACGAGGTGCCCAGCACGATCAGCAACTCCTCCTTGATGTAGCGGATGAACTTGCAGAATGCTGAACCCGGTCAGGCCGGGCGATCGTCCCCAGCACGACAAAGATGAAGATCAGGCAGGTGGCGTAGAACGCAGGCCATCAGCTCGGCCGAGCGAGAAGAGCGATGCCGATGCCGTATTTGCCGATCGTGAAGGCCATCGCGCCAAAGGCGCCGAGCGGGGCCGCCCGCATGACGATCCCGACGATGCCGAAGAACACGTGCGAGGCGCATATCGATCATCCGACAGAACCGGCTTGCCGCGGTCGCCGGCCATGTGTAGGGCGAAGGCGAACAGGATCGAGAAGAACAGCACCTGAAGGATCTCGCCCTCGGCGAAGGCGCCGACGACGGTGGCCGGGATGATGTGCGAGCAGATAGTCGACGGTAGCTCTGCGATCTGCGCTTGCGTCGTGTAGCTGCTGGATCGATTTGGTGTCGATGGCGCTCGGCATCGACATTCATCCCGGCTGCCGGGCTGCCAGAGATTGACGACGATGAGCCCGACGATCAGCGCCAGGGTCGTGACCACCTCGAAATAGACGATCGCCTTCAGGCCGACCCGGCCGACCTTCTTCATGTCGTTCATGCTGGCGATGCCGTGCACGACCGTGCAGAAGATGATCGGCGCGATCAGCATCTTGATGGCCTTGATGAAGGCCTCGCCGAGCGGCTTCATCTTGACCGCCAGCGCCGGGTAGAAGTGGCCGAGCATGATCCCGATCACGATCGCGCAGACCACCTGGAAATAGAGGTGATGATAGAGCGGCTTGCGCCAGTGCTCGTCGTCCTTTCTCTCCAGCACCCCAATCGCCTGCCCCTACCCTCCCGCTGCGCGGGCCCCTCCCTCTCCCCGCAAGCGGACGAGCGGGGCGAGGGGTTCCCGTCTTCTCCCTCGCCCCGCTGCGGGAGAGGCCACCGTTTGCCAAACACGATCAAGCCTTTCGGCGCCGCGATGCAGCAGGGGTGGCGGGCTCCGCCGCAGACTCTTCCTTCTTTTTGCGTCCGCCCGATACCGGCAGCAGTAGCGCCCTCTGACGCCGGTCGGAGGCAGCCGATGCGCGGGTCGGTTTGGCCGCGGCTTCTTTCGCCGGCGCCGGTTCCTTCTCTTCCTGCGCCAGGCTGCGCTTCAGCGCCTCCATGAGGTTGATCACCTTTGGCGGCTCCGCCACCTCGCGCGGCGCGACGCCCTGACCCTTGGTCTTTTGAGCCACGAGCTCGCGCAAGGCATCCTGGTAGCGGTCGCGGAAGCTCGCCGGATCGAATTGGCCGGAGCGGCGGTCGATGATCGTCTCGGCGATCCCCACCATGTCGGGGTCGATCTCACCCTTGGCCGGCGGGCCGAACTCGGCCGGACGCACTTCGTCGGCGCTGCGCACAGTCGACATGACGAGACCGCCGTCGCGCGGCTCGACGAGCACGAGCCTCTCGCGACCCGACATCGTCACGCGGCCCAGCCCGACCTTGTTCTTGTGCTCCATCGCCTCACCGATCACCCGGAAGGTTTCGGCGGCGAGCTCACCATCCGGATACACGTAATAGGGCGTGTCGAGGTAGACCGGATCGACTTCGTCGCCGTCGACAAAGCGTTCGAGGTCGATGATCTTCGACGAACTCGATCTGCAATGCCTTCAACTCATCGTCGTCGATCGTCACATAACGGCCGCGCTCGTACTCGTACCCTTTGACGATCTGGTCGCGGTCGACGACCTCGCCGGTCTGCGAGTTCGATGAGCTGCTGCTGGACCCGATTGCCGGTCTCGCCGTTGAGCTGATTGAACCGGACGCGTTTCGCCTCGGTCGTGGCGGGGACCAGAGCAACCGGGCAGCTGACCAGAGATAGGCGGAGAAACCCGTTCCAGCTGGCTCGTGGCATGACGCTCTCCTCAAACGAACCTTAACGAAGCCATATCGCGCCGGCCGTCGCAATCATTAACATCAAATCCAGAACATCATATCCCGACTTGCCGACGCACCGCAGCGCTGATCGATTGGCGGATTTTTCCGATCTCCGCCCAGGGGTCGGCGGGGAGCGCCGAAAGTCGTTGCGGCACAGTCTCGACGGTGAACTCATCGGGCCGCACTCCCTGTTCGACCTCTTCCCAGGAGACCGGGGTCGAGACCGGGGCACCCGGCCGCGCACGCGGACTATAGGCGCCGACCGCGGTCGCGCCGCGGCCGTTGCGCAGATAGTCGATGTAGATGCGGCCGCGCCGTGCTCGCTTGGCCATATTCGCCGTGAAGTCCTGCGGGCGCTGCGCGACGAGACTGTCGGCAACCCATTTCGCGAAGGCCTTGACCTCGTCCCAGCCGAGCTTGGGTGTCAGCGGGATCACTACATGCAGCCCCTTGCCGCCCGTCGTCTTTGCGAAGCTTTTGAGGCCGATCCTGGCGAGCGCCTCGCGCACATCGACAGCGGCCTCGGTCACGCGCTGCCATGGCAGACCCTCGTCGGGGTCGAGATCCATGGTGACGCGGTCGGGGGTCTCCAGCTTCTCGATCCTCGACCCCCAGGGATGGATCTCGAGCACGCCCATCTGCACCAGCCCGATCAGGCCGGGCAAATCCTCGACGTAAGGATAGATCTCCGATTCCGCGCCGTCCTTGAGTTCGAAGCGCTTTAACGCGGCCGGAGCCTCGTCACCGATGTGCTTCTGGTAAAATGTCTTCTGTCCGGCCGCCGGCGAGCGCACCAATGTCAGTAAGCGGTGCGCTAGTTGCGGCAAGGCCCAATCGCTCACCGCGGTGTAATACCGCGCTACATCGAGCTTGGTGAGGCTCGTGCCGGGATAGAGGATGCGGTCGGGATGGGTCAGGCGGACCCCCTCGAATATGAGGCTTCCGTCGCGAGCGCGTTCTGGTTGGACGGTTTCCGCCTTCTTCGAAGCGGCTTGCTTAGGCCGCGCCGGGGCTTTCTCGCGCTCGGCAGCGGGCTCCGCGGTAGCTCGTGTTTTCGGATCATAAACCACGTCGCTGGCGTCCTTGTCCTCGCGCAGGCCCTGGAACGAGGCTTGGCGCACTATTGCATCCGCCGTCCAATCGGCGAATTCCACTTCCGCCACGAGCCGCGGCTCGATCCAATGCACGCCCCTACGCGAGATTCCTTTTGGCAGAGCGACCGTCGGATTCGGTCGCGCAAGAGACTGGAGCTGTCGATGCAGCTCGAGCAATTGTGTCGTATTGAAACCGGTGCCCACGCGACCGGCATAGCGCAGCTTGCCCTGCGGGTCATGGTAGCCAACGAGCAGCGCACCGAAGCCTTCGCGGCTACCTTCGGGATCGGTGAACCCGACAACAACAAACTCATCGCGATTGCGGCACTTGACCTTGAGCCAGCTACGGCCTCGCCCCGCTCGGTAAGGCTCGGTTCGGCGCTTGGACACAATGCCTTCGAGCTTGTAGCTGCATGCCTGCGCGAAAAAGGCCGGACCGTGGTCGATCTGGTGGTCGCTGTAGCGCAACATCCCTTGTGACTGCGGCGAGACAATTCCGGAGAGAGCGGCCTTGCGGTCCTCGAGCGCCGCGCCGGTCAGATCCCAGCCGTCGCGATAGAGCAGGTCGAATGCAAAGAAGTTAAGCGTATCCGTTCTCCCGCTGGAGATCGCGTCCTGCAGACTGGAAAAGCTGGTCGTGCCTTTCGGCTCCAGATGGACGAGCTCGCCATCGATCAGGGCCGACTTCGAGCAGCAATTGGCCCAGGCGACCGGCGAGCGCCGGAAATTTGGCGGTCCAATCGAGACCGCCGCGAGTGATCAGCCGAACTTTGCCCTCCTCGATGCGGGCGAGCAGCCGGTACCCGTCGTATTTGATTTCGTGCACCCATTCGGGGCCGTCCGGGGCCTGGCTTGTCACGGTCGCGAGCTGTGGCAGCAGCTTGTCTGGCATCCGGCGTCTGCGAGCGCCGGGAATGTCTTGCGGGGCGATGGTTTGCACCCCGATGGTCTGCTGGGGCGGCTTTTCGTTGTTGTCCCGGTTCGAGTGCCACACCCAGTCGCGATCCGCGGCGATCGTGTCGAGCGAGCGCCCGGTGGCGACGCTGAGAGGGTTGTCCCTGACGACGCCATCGCCGCTGCTGCGGCAGGGCCTCGTCGTCGCGCTCCTTGATCAGCAGCCAATTCTCGCGCCGCTCATTGGCGGCCTTTCCTCCCATGCGTACCAGCGCCCATTTGCCGTGCAGCTTTTCGCCTTTCAACTGGAATTTGAGGGAACCCTGGCGGTATGCCGCGTCGGGGTCGGGGTCCGAGGGGATCCAGGTGCCGCGATCCCACAACAGCACCGTGCCGCCGCCGTATTCGCCCTCCGGAATAACTCCCTCGAACTCACCGTAATCGAGCGGGTGGTCCTCGACATGGACCGCCAGTCGCTTTTCTCCCGGATCGAGGCTCGGCCCCTTGGGCACCGCCCAGCTCTTCAGGACGCCGTCGAGCTCGAGGCGGAAATCATAATGGAGCCGGCGCGCCGCATGCTTCTGGATGACAAAGCAGAGCCCGGCGACGGTTTTCTCAGGGGCCGCGACACCCGCCGGCTCCGGCGTTTTGCGGAAGTCCCGTTTGCGTCTGTATTCCTCGAGCGCCATGCTGCCCAGCCAGATTCCCCAGCCATATTCGGGGGCCGATCAGAAACATATTGTTCGGCCACCCAGGGCATCAAAGCGGCTGCGAGCAGAATCGCCGGGTCGCCTGGGCACCGTTCTCTCTACGTTCACATCGAATTAACCCGCAGGGGATAGAACAAAACGAGCAAAGTGTGGGAGATGCACATGCGTTATCTTGCCGTGAATGCCATGTTTTTCGTGGTCGTGGCGTTGGCGTCGACATCGGCGCTGGCGGTCGATTGCGCAGCCGATGCGGACGAGGCTAACGCCAAGTGCTACCCGACGCTGCAAGCCGCCGTCGATGCGGCACTCTCCACGAACCGCCCTTTGGTCCTACCGCGCGGCACCTATCGGATCACAGCGCCGCTCGTCATCGACTATTCACGCGATGCCGATACTGGCTTCGAATTGATCTCCCGCGGCGCGACGATCGATGGGACGGGTGTGCAGGGGCCGGCCCTCATCATCGAATGCACGGCGGATTGCTTCTACTTCCACCAGGAGGGGACGCTTTTCGTCAACGCCGACACCGACGGCCCGGCCGTGGTTTTCGGCAAAGCCGATCTCTCCGACCCTCAGAACTCGGGGAAGCTCGACCATCTGATCGTCAACAATCGTAACGCCGGGCAACTCGCGACGGGCTGTCAGTTCAACTATGTCCTCAATTGGGACATAAACGCGGTCTGCGTTTCCGCAGGCGGCGGATCCGGGATGGATCTCGAGCAGCTTCAATTCAGCACCCTTCGCGGCGCCGCGTCGGCAGCGCTGGGAACGGCGATCACGCTCGGGTCGGGCTATATCTTTGCCAACACCTTCGAAGGTATCGACCTCGAAGCCTCCCCGGTATGCATCTCCGACATGTCGCCGCGCACCACGAACAATACATGGACCTCTCCCTACCTCAACTGCCCGACCGGTCTCGTCTACTCGCCGAATACCTCGACATTAGGGCAGGTCCGCTGGCAATTGGGTGCAGACGTGCAAACCCCTTATATCCAGCACTAGGAGGATCACGCCTGCGCTCGGCCCACTAGTTTAGAGTGCGCGGGAGCGATCTGGTTGTGGCCCCTTAACGAAGGGCCAGCTAAGCTGCCGGGACCAATCCCAGCCACGGCAATCGAATTGCAGCCATGAAGATCAGAACGGTCGACGCGTATTGGGTGCACATCCCGATCCCGTCCGAGAAGCAGCACATCAGCGATTTCGGGCGGACCACCTCGTTCGATGCGACGTTGGTCCGCATCGACACCGAATGCGGCTTGACCGGGTGGGGCGAGGCCAAGGCCCAGGTCGGCAGTATGGCCGCCAACCAGGCGCTAACCGCGATGATCAACGAGGAGTTCGCGCCGCTGTTGGTCGGCGAAGACCCCCGCGACATTACCAGGTTGTGGGAAAGCCTCTACAACGGCAGCCGCGCCCATTACGCGCTGCGGGAAGGGCGGGTCTTTCCAGTGCTGGGGCGGCGCGGCATCACGATATGTGCCCTAAGCGGCATCGATTGCGCGCTGTGGGACATTCTCGGCAAGTCGCTTGGCGTGCCGGTGTGGCGCCTGCTCGGCGGCCGCCGGTCGCCGACAATGCCGGCTTACGCCTCCGGAGGCTGGGCGGGGCACGACAAAATCGGCGAGCAGCTGCTTGGGTATGTGGAAGCCGGCGGGTTCCGCGCCGTCAAGATGCGGGTGGGGATAATCGACGGAGACCCGCTCCATTCGGCGCGCAGGGTCGCTGCAGCGCGCGCTGCGCTTGGCCCCGAGTGCGGGTTGATGTGCGATGCACATGGGACGTTTTCCGCAGCCGAGGCCAAGCGCTTCTGCCGTCTCGTCGAGGATTGCAATCTCGCCTGGTTCGAGGAGCCGGTGACCGCCGACGACAAAGCCGGCTGCGCCCAGGTACGCGCCGCGACGGACATCCCGATCGCCGCCGGCGAGAGCGAATTCACCCGGCACGATTTCCGCGATCTGGCAATGCTGGCAGCGGTCGACATTTTCCAGCCCGATCTCGCGATCTGCGGCGGCATTACTGAGGCAATGCGGATCGCCGCCCTGGCCAGCGCCCATAATCTGAAACTGGCGCCGCACCTTTGGGCCGGCGCTCCGGCCTTCGCGGCCGGTCTGCATGTTGCGGCCGCGTCGCCCGCCGGCTTCATCGTCGAGTATTCGCTCGGCGCCAACCCGCTGCTGCACGATCTCGTCGAGGAGTTGTTCCCGGTGCAGGATGGGGAGATCGAAATCCCCGACCGGCCCGGCCTCGGCATAACCGTGCGCGAGGATTTTCTCGCCGCGCACACCGTAAGATGAAAGCGCTATTTCTTGGCAATGTCGCGGCCGATACCGCAAACGGCATCAGGGACCGCCTGCCGCCTGGTCTGAGTATCGAGATCCTCGGTGATCCGCGACAGCTGACGCAGTCGCCCGCGGCTGCAGCCGAGGCCGACATCCTCGTCACCAATATCTGGCGCGCCGAATACCCGGCGGCGCCCCGCGTGAAGCTTGTGCAATCGGTGGCCACCGGCATCGAGCTGATCGACCTCGCGGCCCTGCCGCCCCGGATTATTGTCTGCAACGCCTTCGGCCACGAGACGGCGATCGCCGAATACATCCTGATGGTCATGCTGGTCTGGAGCCACCGGTTTCGGGAAATCGAGGGCGACTTTCGCACCCGCTCTTCGTGGCAACCCAGCTGGGTGCAGAGCGGGGCGCCGCACGGCGAGATCCTGGGCGGCACGGTCGGCATCGTTGGGCTCGGCCGGGTCGGCCGCGAGGTCGCGCGTCGCGCCGCCGCGTTCGGCTGCCGCATCTTAGCGGCAAACCGCAGCCGACAGGACCCCGGGAACGGGATCGAGCAAGTCTTCCCGCTCAGCGAGCTCGATCGTATGCTTGCCGAGTGTGACTACGTCGTGCTGTGCACCGCCCTCGGTCCTGAGACCGAGGGGCTGATCGATGCGCGCCGCCTGGCGCTGATGAAGCGGACGGCGTTTCTGATCAACATCGCCCGCGGCACGATTGTCGACGAGGATGCTATCTATGGGGCGCTGCGCGACCGCACAATCGGCGGAGCGGCGCTCGACGTGTGGTGGCGGTACCCCAACTCAGCCGAGCCGGAACGCCGCCCATCGCGCCATCCGTTCCACGAACTGCCCAACGTCATCATGACGCCGCATTGCTCTGGCTGGACCGAAGGCATGGTGGCGCGGCGCTGGGCCGAGGTGGCGGGCAACATCAGCCGTTTCGTCCGCGGCGAGCCGCTGCAGAACATAGTGGTCACGACTTGAGGGGAGCACCGCATGGCCGACGATATCGCTTTTATGCCGGCCACTCGCCTGCTCGACGTGTACCGAAGCAGGCAGCTGTCGCCGGTCGAGGTCATCGAGCACACATTGCGACGGCTCGAGACTTATGAAAGCGCGATCAATGCCTTCGTCCTCTATGATCCCGAGGCAGGATTGGCGATGGCCCGGGCGTCCGAGGCGCGCTGGCAAAAGGGTGAGCCGCAGGGCCTCCTCGACGGTGTGCCGGTTGCGCTGAAGGACACCCTGCTGACCCGAGGCTGGCCCCGTCTGTTGGGCTCGCGCACCATCGATCCCAACCAGGCTTGGGACGAAGACGCACCGGTGCCCGGCCGGCTGCGGGCCAACGGTGCGGTGTTCTTCGGCAAGACAACGACCCCTGAATTCGGCTGGAAAGGAGTGACCGATTCGCCGCTCAGCGGCGTCACCCGCAACCCGTGGAACCTGGAGCGAACCCCCGGCGGCAGCAGCGGGGGCAGCGCCGCCGCGGTTCTGGCCGGCATCGGTCCTCTTGCGGTCGGCACCGACGCCGGCGGCTCGATCCGTATCCCGGCGGCATTCTGCGGTATTGTCGGCCATAAGCCGACCTTTGGGCGAGTGGCGGCCTATCCGCCCTCGGCCTTTGGCGATGTCGCGCATGTCGGCCCGATGACGCGCACCGTGGACGACGCGGCGCTGATGCTCGACGCGATGAAGGGGCCCGACTCGCGCGACTGGCACAGCCTGCCCGACGACGGGATCGCTTATCGCGACCGTGTCCGCGAGCGCTCGCTGAAGGGCAAGCGTGTCGCGCTATCGCCGACCCTCGGCTACGCCGAGCCGGCGCCGGCGGTCCGCGCGGCGGTCGAGCGTGCCGCCCAAATCCTCGCCGAATTGGGCGCCGTCGTCGAGGAGACGGACCCGTTCTCGGAATCACCGATGCCGATTTTCCAGACGCTCGCCCTCGGCGGCTTCTGGGCGTTGCTGCGGGCACAGAAACCAGAGGCCGTGGCGCTGATGGACCCCGGCCTCGTCGAAATGTGC
The DNA here is from genome assembly GCA_963700195.1 of uncultured Alphaproteobacteria bacterium. Lineage (GTDB taxonomy): Bacteria > Pseudomonadota > Alphaproteobacteria > ATCC43930 > CGMCC-115725 > AP-15. The sequence continues at coordinate 24,144 of CAVOWQ010000045.1, read as the reverse complement.
CGGCGAGGCGAGGCCGTGACCCAGGAGCAATACGTGGAGGCGGTCGCGCAGCGCGTGGCGCTGGGCCAAAGACTGAGGCTATTCTTCGATCGTTTCGATTTGCTGTTGTCGCCGACCATGCCGATCCCGGCGGCCTATGCCGATCCGCGCCCGGACGAGTTGCCAAACCCAAGAAACGCGTGGAGCTGGGTCACCTATACCTACGTGTTCAACCTGACCAAGAACCCGTCGTGCTCGATCCCGTGTGGTTTCGCCGATGGGTTGCCGATCGGGCTGATGGTAACGGGCCCGCTTTACGACGATCTTGGTGTGCTGCAGGCCTGTCGGGCCTATGAAGAAGCCGCCGGTCCCGTTTGGCCGAGCCCGGAACTGAGCGGGTGCCTCGACAAGATCGCCCGCCCGGCCGACACCGCCGTCAAGGCCAAGATACCGGCGAGCCGGAGCTTATGAAGGAGGAAGGAATGGCGAACAAGGAGCAGAAGCGGAAGACCCGCGAGGCCAAAAAGCCCAAACAGAAAAAGAAGGAACCGCCAAAAGAAGCCGCCAGCAAGGTGCAACAAGTTACCAGAACTTGACAACTCGCTGTTCCTGCGGCTCAGCCCTCGATCGGGGGCCGTAACCTGTGCGTGGTTCGAACGGGCGCGCTACCTCGGCAGAAAATTGGCTGTCCGCCTCCAACCAATGCCGCTGAGTAGTCAGCTCGGGCTAGTGCTTTCGTCGACCAGGTTGAGGCGGTGCTCGACCCGTTCGAGACGACGATCGAGATTGTCGAGCCGACCTGCGAGGCTGATGTAATCCTCGTGCAAGCCGAGGATATCACGGCGCAGGTCAACAACCTCACGCTCGACCCGGGCGAGCCGCGTAACGATCTCATCCTGCTTTTCGCGGATCTGGCCGAGCTCGCCGAGGATCCGCTGCCCTTGGCGGAAGATCAGCTCCAAGGTGATCTCGCGCGGGTGTTGGGGTGTATCCTCGCTCATGGGTCAGCCGGTGTGGCCATTGGGCCATTGAATGTCAAGCTGCAACGGCCACTCTCGCGCGGTTCGTGCCGATCGCGCCGGGCAATCGCCCACGAGCGGGCTGAGATTGCCTATGCCTTACGTATCGTGGCGCTGCGCCCTCTCTTCCCGGACCTTCGCAACCTCTCCGACTAGCTCCTCCAGCGTCAAGGGTGGCGAAGCTTTTTTCAGCGCTTCGACAGGATAAGATTTCGATTTCGCATCACCCTTCACAGACCATACGCAGGTCACGGAGTTTTCATCGATAGAAATGATGGTCATTGAATGACCACCACTATTAAAGCATACGACATCACCGACTTTGAACACCGTGTCATCATCGCCACCCACGCGCGTTCTCGACGACCTTTGAGCAGCACAGCTTTGAGCTCGCTCACTCGAGCATTGGTTGACCATTGGGAGGTGCCCTCTATGAAGCACATCGTGAGAATAGGTGTAGCGTTGTTCCTGACTGGCTGTACGGTCAATGTCACCTGGTCCAAGCCCGGCGCCACTACACCGGATTTCAACGCCGACAGCTACGCTTGCCAGAAGGACATGTACCAAACGACGGATTCGGCCCAGGCCTCGGTGGCGTGGTCGCTCGCGAGAATTTCGGCGAACAATGTATGATCGCGCACGGCTGGACGAAACAATGAAGCGCTAGGACTTGCCTGGACACTGCCGGGCAACCCTCCGGGTTCCACCCCGTCAAAGGTCTCGTCGTAGTCGCCGCACCGGCTCCGCAGCGAGCTCGACCGCGCCGCGCGCCCGATCGAATGCGGCGATCGCCTCGGCCAAGCGCTGACGGACCGGGCAGGCAACCGGGTCGGGTAGTGCCTCAACGACGCGCGGAAACGGATGGAGCTCGGCGGCCACGGGGTCCTGGTCCCAATGGTTAGTTAAATCGGAACCATCACATATGGGCCGCCAATATGGCGTCGCTGCGTGCGCTGGCGCTCGCCGCCCCAACTAAAAAGATCGAATGCGGCGGATCAGCGGGAGGGTCCAGGTTTCTGAAGCGAGCCGATGCCGCTCAATAAGTTTAGGCGGCCGCGGTCGCCGGGCATTGCAGCAAGGCTGCGCACAGCCCAATGACAGCGGCGCATTGCGTGGCGTTGTCGCGCGGCAGCGGATTGGGCCGTCGCGGCGAGACCCTCACCCGCCTTGCTGCGCTCGGCACCCTCTCCCGCGGTGCGGGAGAGGGGCACTAACGGATTCAGCTCAAAGCCCTTCTCCCGCACCGCGGGAGAGGGGGGACCCAGCCCGAAGGGCTTGGTGGGTGAGGGGAGTCCGCCATCTCAATCCCCCGCAACGTCGGCCATGGCGGGGCTGTCTTGAGCGGCCGGCTCGAGCGCCGCCTCGATGACGTCCTCGACCCGCTCGGCCCAGATAAAGTGTAGGCTTTTGCGTGCGCTCTCGGGGATGTCTTCGTAATCCTTGCGATTGCGCGCCGGGAGGATGACCGTCGAGAGAGACGCCCGGGCGGCGGCGACGACTTTTTCCTTGATGCCGCCGACCGGCAGCACGAGCCCGCGCAAGCTGATCTCTCCGGTCATCGCCGTGTCGCTGCGAACCGTGCGATTGGTCAGCAGCGAGACGAGAGCGGTGAACATCGCCACGCCCGCGCTCGGCCCGTCCTTCGGGATGGCGCCGGCGGGGACGTGGACATGAATATCGCTCTTCTCGAAGGTTCCAGGATCGATCCCGAGCCCCGACGCTCGGGCTTTGACGAGGCTCAGCGCGGCCTGCGCGCTCTCCCGCATCACGTCGCCGAGCTGGCCGGTCAGGATCAGGTGCCCGCTCCCTGGGATGCGGGCCGCCTCGATAAAGAGAATATCGCCGCCGACCGGTGTCCAGGCGAGGCCGGTGGCGACGCCGGGGATGCTCGTACGCATCGCGACCTCGCCCTCGAAGCGCGGTGGTCCCAGGATTTCCGACAGATTTTCCGGCTCGATCCGGACATGCTGCGCTGTGCCCTCGGCGATGTTCATAGCCGCGCTGCGCAACACCGCTCCGATTTCCCGCTCGAGCTGGCGCACGCCGGCTTCGCGAGTGTAGTCGCGGATGATCGCATGCAGGGCCGCGTCTGTGATCTCGGCCCGCTCGGCGGTCAATCCATTGGCCTTGAGCTGCCGATCGACCAGATAGCGGCGGGCGATCTCGAACTTTTCGTCCTCGACATAGCCAGGCAGGTCGATGACCTCCATACGGTCGCGCAACGGCCCCGGGACGCTGTCTAGGACGTTCGCCGTCGTGATGAACATGATTTTCGAGAGGTCGAACGGAACGCCGAGATAATTATCGCGAAAGGTCGAGTTCTGCTCCGGGTCGAGCACCTCGAGAAGCGCCGAGGAGGGGTCACCCTGGATGCCGCGTCCAAGCTTGTCGATCTCGTCGAGCATCATCACGCAATCCCGCGCCCCAGCTCGGCGGATCCCTTGGATGATGTTCCCCGGCAACGCTCCGATATAGGTGCGGCGGTGTCCGCGGATCTCGGCCTCGTCGTGGGTGCCGCCGAGACTTACCCGAACGAATTTGCGGCCGGTCGCCCTGGCGATGCTCTGTCCCAATGAGGTCTTGCCGACGCCGGGGGGACCGACAAAGCACAGGATCGGGCTGCGGCCGCCCGGGTTCAGCTGCTGGATCGCGAGATATTCGAGAATGCGCCGCTTGATCTTGCTGAGGCCGTAATGGTCGGCATCGAGGATCCGGCGTGCCTCGGCGATGTCGACCGACTTCCCCGATTCGACCGACCACGGGAGCTCGGTCAGCCATTCGAGGTAGGTGCGGGCCATCGAATACTCGCCGGAGGCCTCCGGCATGCGGTCGAGCCGGGCAAGCTCCCGCTTCACATGCTCCTCGACCTCGGGCGGCATCTTCGCCTCGGCGATCTTCTTCGTCAGCTCGGCGATTTCCTGAGCCTTGGCGTCCTCACCCTCGCCGAGCTCCTTCTGGATTGTCTTCATCTGCTCGCGGAGCAGGAATTCGCGCTGGCGGTCGTCGATCTTGCCTTTGGTCTGCTCGCTGATCTGGCGCGACAACCGCAGAACCTCAACGCGGTAGGCCAGCAACTCCGACACGCGCACGAGCCGGCGCTCGATATCAACGGTTTCCAGGATCTCCTCTTTTTCCTGGGGGGTGATGTCCATGAAGCTCGCGATCAAATCGGCGAGCGCCGCGGCCGAGGGCACCGATTGGACGGCATTGACGAGCTCGGCTGGGGTCTGCGGCAACAGCTGCAATACCTCGAGCGCTTGGTTGCGTAGATTGAGGAGCCGCGCGGCAACGTCCATGTTCGTCGCCTCGGTCTCCTCGATCCGCTCGACCCGGGCGGCGAGAAACGGGTAGCCGTCGAGAAAATCGAGGATGCGAAAGCGCCGCTCCCCCTGACAGATCGCGTGGTGTCCGCCGTCCGGGCTGGTGACGTAACGCAACAGGCTCGCTTCGGTGCCCATGCGATGCAGATCGACCGGGATCGGATCGTCGATGCCGGGGTCGCGCTGCAACACCAGCCCGACCGTCCGGTTGAGCCGCATCGCCGTCTGCGCGGCCAACACCGAGCGCTGCCGGCCGAGTGTGATCGGCAGTACCGTGCCAGGGAACAGAACGAGGTTGCGGGTCGGAATAAGGATCAGCGCGTCCTCCGGCAATGCCGCGACGGCAGCCGATCCCAGTTCGACGCTACCGGGGGGCGCGGGCGCAGCGCTGCCCGAGGTACGTAGTTCCCGGTCCTCCAAAGCCATGGCGGATATCCTCAAGACTTGTGCAGCTGCAGCATCAGGCAGCCATTGGCGAGATGCCGGCCGGAGATTTCGAGTCGCGCCGGCGGCAACTCGATCCGTCTCTGAAAATGCCCGTGCGGAATCTCCAGCCGATGGATCCGCGCATCTTTCAATTCGACGGGTAGCGGGCGTTCGCCGCTGACGATCAACACGCCGGCGCTGAGCGTTACCTGCACCTGGTCGGGGTCCACCCCCGGCAGGGCGATCACGATCGTGAGCGCGGTGTCGGTCTCAAAAATGTCCACCGGAGCTTCCCAGCAGGGCGCGCTGTGGGCGCGATGAAAGAATTGGCGATGAAGGCGCTGAGCGCGCTCCATTGCCTCGTAGGCCTGCGCCCACATCAGCCTGTCGAGCTGTCGGTTTGGCATTATCGGCTCCGCGCAGTGCGGCCCGGCCGGCGATGGGCCGCATCGCGTCATATAGTGTTCAAAACTGAGAGAAGAGAGAATTTATTAACCGGCTGCCGTGAACACCGAGCCGGTCGAGGCGGCGCTCTCAAGCGCCGAGCTCAGCCCTGCGAAAATGCTCGCAACTTGCTGAAAGGCTACCCTCACCCGCCGAGCGCGACGCGCTTGGCGGGTGAGGGTCTGCGCGAACTAGGCCCGGTGGGCGTGGTAATAGGTGTTGCGCAGCACGCGGCCGGGAAGCGCGCCGGTGTGCTTGCCGTCCTCCATCAGCACTTCGCCGTTTACCACCGTCGCCATGATGCCCTGCGCCGGCTCCTTGATGCGCTTGGCGCCGGTCGGGAAGTCGTGCAATACCTCGAGCGGCAGCGGCTTTACGGTGTCGGGATCGAAGATCACGATGTCGGCGACCAGGCCGGGGCGCAACAGGCCACGGTCGTAAAGGCCGAAAATCGAGGCCGATTCAAAGGTCAGCCGGCGCACCGCCTGTTCCAGCGACATGATCTGCTTGTCGCGCACCCATTCGGAGAGCAGCCGGGTCGAGAAGCCGAAGCCGCTCTGGAACTGCACATGCGCGCCGCCGTCCGACAAGCCGATGATCGCGTTCGGGTAGTTCAGAATCTGCGCGACAGCCTTGTCGTCGACGTTGTTCTCGCCGTGTAGCCACTCGGTGTCGAGGTTCTCCTCGATCGCCAAGTCGAGGAAGCAGTCGATGATGCCCTTGCCCTGCATTTGGGCGATCTGCCCGAGGGTCTTGCCCTCGAACTGCTTATTCTTCGGCAGCACCGCAGTCTGTAGGACCATGTAGTCCCACCAGGTGCTGCAGATGCCGATCGCCGGCCCGCCCTTGAACTCGATCGCCTCCTCGTGAAGCTTCTTGCGGACTTCGGGATCGGCATAGGCTTTCAGCATCTCCTCGGGCGAGGACAGGCAGATCGGGTGCCACACCGGCAGCCCGCGGAAGGTCTGCGTGTTGCGCATCGTGAAGTAGTCGGTGATGCGGTTCGGCGTGCACATCGGAAAGGCACGGATGCCCTTCGCGGTTGTCGCATCGACCTGGGCCATCTGCTTTTGCCACTGGCCGGGCCGGCGCATCGTCTGGCCGAGATTGTTGTAGACGACGGCGCGGCCGGTCGCCTCGCTGAGCCGGCTCATCAACGCGTCCTTCATCTCGGCGCCGTTGCCGCCGCCGGATTGGATAAGGCCGGTGCCGAGGTCGCGCAGCACATCGCCGAGAGCAAAGATCTCCTTCTCGTCCGCCCAGATCGCCGGGATGTGCACGCCCTGCGGGTCGAAATGGCCCTGGTTGCGCGACACCGAGAGCCCGAGGGCGCCAGCCTTCATGCCGTCGCGGACGAGGCCCTGCATCTCTTTGATCTCGTCGTCGGTAGCGGTACGATTTTGGCAATCGTCGCCCATCACGTAATAGCGCACCGCAGTGTGGCCGATCAGGTTGCCAACATTGACGCCGAGATGGTGATCCATCTGGTCGAGATATTCGGGGAAGCTCTCCCAGGTGAATTCCAGGGTGTCGAGGACCTCCATCGGGATGGCTTCGACATAGGAGAGGAACTCCGACAGCCGCCGCTCCGAGCCCTTGCGCACCGGCGCCAATGACAGCGAGCAATTGCCGAAGATCACCGACGTTGCGCCATGGTCGCAGGAAAAGGAGCACAGCGGGTCCCAGGTGACCTGGGCGTCGTAATGGCAGTGATTGTCGATGAACCCAGGCGCGACCACCCGGCCCGCGGCATCGATCGTCCGCGCGGCGGGACCGCTCAATTTGCCGATCTCGGCGATTTTGCCATCCTTGACCCCGACATCGCCGCGGAAACCCGGCATTCCCGACCCATCGACGATGCGGCCATTCTTGATCAGCAGGTCGTACGCCATCGCTACCCCTTTCTTTGATCGTTCCCAGTAAGTGTAACACCCAGTGTGGGCCGAACCCGCCCCGCTAAATCGACGGCGTGGTCTGCCTCACCCGCATGGCTGGATTGCGGCGGGGCCGGCGGTTGCCACCTGGGATCTGCCGAGCCACAATCGGTCGAACGAGGCGAGGGAGGAGAACCGATGACGCAAACGACAATCCGTCGACGATCGCTGTCGCGGCGAGCGCTCTTGGCCGGGACGGCTGGTGCCGCGGCACTGGGACCGGACATCGCACGGGCCCAGCAAAACTCCAATTTGGGTACGCCGGCGACAGTCGTTTCCAGCCCGCCGCGCGACTTCGCGCACGGACATCCCTCGATCTATCCGGACCCGGACGTCATTGTCGTCGATCCGTCCTTTCTCCCGTTGCGGCGTGTACAGGGCGCGATTTACCGGATATGGACCGGCGCCTTATGGGCCGAGGGCCCAGCCTGGTCAAACCAAGGCCACTACGTCGTCTTCAGCGACGTCTCCGGCAATGTGCAATATCGCTATATTTGGGAAGATGGCCGGGTCACACCGTTTCGCCGTCCGTCCTATAACAGCAACGGCAATTCTTTCGATTTTCAGGGCCGCCAGCTCTCGTGCGAGGATTTCAACCGGAGAGTCGTGCGCTGGGAGAACGACGGCACGATGACCGTCATTGCCGATTCCTATGACGGGAAGCCGCTCAACTCGCCGAACGATATCGTGCCGCATCCCGACGGCAGCATCTGGTTCACCGATCCGCCCTATGGCGACTCGATTCCCGAGGGTCATCCGGACGTGGCAGGGGGCCCGGCCAATCCGCAAGGAATCTTCAATCCGAACATCGGCGCCCCAAACGCCGGGGCAATCGGCGGGCGGAAGAGGGAATTGAGCACCAACGTCTATCGCTGGGACCCCAATGGCAACCTCGAGGTGGTGATCACCGAAGATCAGCTCCCCGACCCGAACGGCATTTGCTTCTCGCCCGACTACAAGACGCTCTATGTGATCAGCACCGGCAAAGGGCCTGGCGATGTCGGGCCGGGCGGCGACCGCAACATCTACGCGTTCGACATGCAAGGCGCCAAGCCCGTCAATAAGCGGCTGTTCACCGACATGACGGTCGACGGCGTCAAATGCGGGCCGGACGGCATGCGCGCCGATGTCACCGGCAATCTGTGGTGCAGCTCCAATGCGCCGCTCGGCTATGCCGGCGTGCTCGTGTTCAACCCGGCAGGCAAGCTGATCGGCCGCATCCGCCTGCCCGAGGTGTGTGCGAATCTCGTGTTTCGGCGGACCCAAGCGCGACCGCCTGTTCATGGCCGCGAGCCAGTCGCTCTACATGGTCGAGGTGGCGACGCAAGGAGCCGCTCCGGGATAAGCTGCAAGCCTTGAAACCGCCATCGTCTCCCTGCATGCGGGGGCGACCAGAAGGAAAATTTCACATGTCGTTGCGCTTTGCGGTCGTTGGGTTATTGGGTTGTGTGACGATTGTCAGTGAGTCCTCAAATCGCGGCGGCTGGCATACCGCCGGAGGTTTTGCTGGTACAAGCGCCAGCCCCCTGCGCAGCCGCCAAATGTCGAGGCCAATATTGCGAGCCTCCATCAAAGACTGCAGATCACGCCGGCGCAGGAAGCTCAGTTCAACGCCGTCGCCAATGTCATGCGGCAGAATGCCCGGGCGGAGGCGAGCGCGCCGCAGTCGCCGCCCGCGAACGCCAGCGCGGTCGACTATCTGCGCGCCGAGATTCAGTACGACGAGGTGGAGCTCGCTGGAATGAAAAGATTTCTGCCGGCGCTGGAAGCGCTCTACGCGACCCTGTCGCCGGCGCAAAGGCAAACCGCCGACGCGGTCTTTCGCCAGGGTCCGGGAGGATGACGTACGATGCTCGGGCATAGCCAGACCGCGCCGTCCGGTGCACTATGGCGGCCATCCGACTCGCAAAGGGGATGGGCGGCATGTTTGACCTGATTGTTACCGGCGGCAAAGCGGTGATGCCGAGCGGCAGCGCGGAGCCGGCCGATATCGGCGTCAGCGGCGGCAAGATCGCCGCGATTGGCGGGCCCGGGAGCCTCGCGGGCATTGGCGCCGCCCGGATCGTCGACGCAGCCGGGCAGATCGTGATGCCGGGCGGCGTCGACCCGCACATCCATTGCAGTTCGCCGATCCCGTTCCCCGGCCGCAACGAGGATCTCCTGAGCGCGCCGCCGGAGCAGGTCAGCCGCGCCGCCCTCCACGGCGGCACGACCACCCTGCTCGATTTCGCACCGTGCCCGCCGGACCAGCCGCTGCAGCAATCGATCGAGTTGCGCCAGCGCGAATGGGCTGGGGCCTGCTACTGCGATTACGGTTTTCATCTGCTGCTGCACGGCAAATTGTCACAAGGCGTGCTCGACCCGCTGCCGGAGGCGATCCAGGACGGCCACGCCTCGGTCAAGATGTTCACGACCGACATCCGGCCGAACCGGCAAGGCCGGATGGTGCAGTTCGGCGATATTTGGGAGGTGCTGAAGATCCTCGGTGCGTCGGGGGGCCTCGCCGCGATCCACGCCGAGGACAACGACATCGTCATGCACATGTACGAAAAGCTGATCCGCGAGGACCGCGTCGGCTTTGAAAACATGGCCGAGGTGCACAACACCTTGTCGGAGGATCTGTCGTTCAACCGGGTGATCCGGCTGGCCGAGAATGTCGAGGGCGCCGCGCTCTACATGGTGCACGTCTCGGCGGCAACCGGCGTCGCGGCGATTGCGCGATCGCGGGCGCAAGGCTACCCGATGTATGGCGAGACCTTGCACCAATACCTGCTCTACACCGCCGAGGACTATAAGCGCCCGGGCGGGCAGATGTTCCACACCTACCCGTCGCTCAAATTCGCCAAGGACCAGGAGGCGCTGTGGGCGGCGACCAATCACGGCGCCATTCAGGCGGTCGCGACCGACGAGGTCTGCTGCCCGTTGAAGGTCAAACTGCAGGGACGGCGCATCGACGACACGACCGGCGGCAATTCCGGCGTCGAGCCGCGGCTGTCCTTGATGTACACGCACATGGTCGAGAAGCGCGGCTACAGTCTTGCCGATTTTGTCGGCCTGACCTCCACGAATGCGGCGCGCATCATGGGCCTCTACCCGCGCAAAGGCGCGCTGGCGGTCGGCTCGGACGCCGACATCGTCTTGCTCGACCCGCGCTCCCGGCGCGTGATCCGCAAGGAGGATCTGCACGAGACGGACTACACGCCGTGGGAGGGCCACGAAGTCGCCGCCTGGCCGAGCATGACGATCCTGCGCGGCAAAATCGTCGTCGAAAACGGCCAATTCCACGCGAGCCTCAGCGACGGCCAGTTCCTGCCGCGCAAGATCCCCGACGAAATCCGCTCCCGCCCTGCTGTTTGAACCCGGGCGCGGGTCTGCCTCGGAACGCGATAGACCGAGATGGCAAACAGAATTTCCGGCGGGCTTCGTTAAACTCAGCCGTGGGCCCCGCAGGTCGGGCAGTCGGGGTCCTTGTTGATGCGGATCGAATGGAAGCGGGCGCGCAGCGCGTCATAAAGAAGAAGGGTGCCGTCGAGGCTGTCGCCGAGCTGCAGCAACTCCTTCAGCACCTCGACGGCCTGCAATGTGCCGAGCACGCCGGCGACGGCGCCGAGGATGCCGGCGGTCTCGCAGCGCGGCACGAGGTCGGGCGGCGGCGGGTCGCGGAACAGGCAGCGGTAGCAGGGGTGGCCGGGGCCGAGATAGGGCCTGAACGTCGAGAGCTGGCCCTCGAACGGGGACAGCGCCGCCGCGACGAGAGGCTTTTCGAGCCGGCAGCAAAGATCGGTCAGCAGGTAGCGCGTCTCGAAATTGTCGCTGCCGTCGGCGACGAGATCGTAGTCGCGGATCATTGCCTCGGCATTGTCCGGCCCGAGCCGCAGCGGGTGGGTTTCGACCTGCACGCCGGGATTGACCGCGGCGAGCGTGTGCCGGGCGCTGTCGACCTTGAGCGCGCCGATACGGTCGGTCGCGTGCACGATCTGCCGCTGCAGATTGGTCAGATCGACCCGGTCGGCATCGGTGATGCCGAGGGTTCCGACCCCGGCGGCGGCGAGATAGAGCAGCAGCGGCGAGCCGAGGCCGCCGGCGCCGACGACGAGGACGCGCGAGGACAGCAGTCTGATCTGTCCCTCCTCGCCGACCTCGTCGAGGATCAGATGGCGGGCATAGCGCTGAAACTGCTCCTCGGTAAGCTCCATCGGGCGCCTCAGATACCGTCGAACAGAACGGTCGACAGGTAACGCTCGGCAAAATCGGGCAACACCACGACGATCGTCTTGCCCGCCATATCGGGCCGCGCGCCGACTTCGAGAGCGGCGGCGAGCGCCGCCCCGGACGAGATCCCGACCGCGAGACCTTCGAGCCGGGCCGCGTCTCGCGCGCAGTTGACGGCGGTGTCGTTGCCGATCCGGACGATCTCGTCGATCAGGCTGGTGTCGAGAATATCCGGGATAAAGCCGGCGCCGATCCCTTGGATTCTGTGGGAGCCCGGGGGTCCGCCCGACAGCACCGCGCTGTCCTCGGGCTCGACCGCGATCATCTTCAGACCGGGCTTGCGCGGCTTCAGAACCGAGCCGACGCCGGTCAGGGTGCCGCCGGTCCCGACCCCGCTGACCACCACGTCGACCGCGCCGCCGGTGTCCTTCCAGATTTCCTCGGCCGTGGTGCGGCGGTGGATCTCCGGGTTCGCAGGGTTCTGAAACTGCTGCGGAATGAACGCGTCCGGCAACGATCCGACGATCTCCTCGGCCTTGGCGATGGCGCCGCGCATGCCTTGCGCGGCCGGGGTCAATTCGAGCTCGGCGCCGAGCAACAGCAGCATCTTGCGGCGTTCGAGCGACATGCTCTCCGGCATCGTCAAAATGAGCCGATAGCCTTTCGCGGCGCACACGAAGGCGAGCGCGATCCCGGTGTTGCCGGAGGTCGGCTCGACCAGCACGGTGCCGGGCTTGATCCGGCCCGCAGCTTCGGCGGCGGCGATCATCGAGACCCCGATGCGGTCCTTGACCGAGTCGAACGGATTGAAGAACTCGCACTTCGCCAGAATGTCGGCCTTGGCCCCGGCATTTTGAGCGAGCCGATGGATGCGGACGAGCGGGGTCGCCCCGATCGTGTCGGCGATGCTGTCATAGACCCGGCCGCGAAACTCGGCGCTCTGCTCCCTGGTGCTCGTCGCGGTGTCCATCAGCCTTTCCCTTCTGCTGGTTCGAACTTGATATAGGCGATTGTGATTATCTAGGCTCGCCCGCTCAAATCTCGAAATCGGTGTATTCGGTGGCGCGGCCGGCGATGCCGGCCCGGTGCGCGCGACCACAAAGCTCATCGAGGGTCAGCGAGTCGAGCCGCTTCATCATCTCCTCCTGGAGATCGAGCCACAGCGGGCGCACGATCTGATGACCAAGCGCGCTGCCGGCCGGGTCGGCGATCGGATCTTCCGCGGTCTCGAGCCCCTGCAACGTGCGCACGATGTCGCCGAGGCTGATGCGCCGCCGCTCGCGGGCCAGTCTGTAGCCGCCGCTCGGGCCCCGGATCCCGAGAAGGATCCTGTGCCGCACCAGCTCCTGCAGCACCGGCTCCAGGTAGCGGCGCGGAATGCCCTGGCGCTCGGTAATCTCGGATGAACGCACCGGCGCGTGGCCGCCATTGTAAGCGATGTCGAGCACCGCCTCGATGGCGAAAAGCAGTTTCTTGGTTAACCGAATCATGTTTGCCCGAACCGCCACCCCGTTTTTCCGGGTCTTGTCGCAGGATTGTCACCCCGGAAGCGGATCGGGACAAGCGGCCTCGACACCGGTCGAACCGAACCCGGCGTCCTGCCGGCCGCCCTGCCCCGAAAACGCCGGCACAATCACAAAGTCCGGCCGCGCAATGCGGGTAAAGACCAGCTGGGCGATGCGGTCGCCGGGCCGGATCTCGATGCTGTCGCCGCCCTGCGCCGGATTGCGGTTCCACGCCGAAATGAGGCAGGGTCCCTCGTAATCGGCGTCGATCACGCCGACTGCGTTGCCGAGAACGAGCCCCCGCTTGTGGCCGAGGCCGGAACGCGGCAGCACCAGCGCGCACCATTCGGGATCGCCAATGCGAAACGCGATGCCGGCGGAGATCAGGGTGGCGGGCGCTTGCGGCTGCAGGACGAGCGGACCGTCGAGACAGGCGTGGAGGTCGAGCCCCGCCGCGAGGCGCGATCCCCAGCCGGGGAACCCCCAGCCGGGCAGCCGCGGGTCGAGGATTTTCAGCTCGATCTTCACGACGATCGCGGCGGCGGAGGCCCGAGCGATCCGGCTATGCGGTTGGCTAATCGAGAGGCGACTTCTCGCTTTGTCATGAGGGGCCAATCTTCCACACCCGCAGCCTCTACCAGGTGGATCGTGTTGCGGTCGCCGCCGAAGGTGCCGGTTCCCGGCGAGACGTCGTTGGCGAGAATCCAGTCGCAGCGCTTGCGTTTCAACTTGAGGCGGGCGTTCGCGACGACATCGTCGGTCTCCGCCGCAAAGCCGATGACGAGAGCCGGCCGGTCGTTGCCGCGCTGCGCGACGCGCGACAGGATGTCCGGGTTCTCGGCAAGGCGGAGCACCGGCGGGCCGCCCCCGTCCTTTTTCAGCTTATGATGCGCGGCGCCCTCGACCCGCCAGTCGGCGACGGCCGCCGCCATCACGGCCACATCGACCGGGAGCGCGGCTTCGCAGGCGGCGAGCATTTCCGCCGCGGTCTCGACCGGCACGAGCTTGACCCCGGCGGGCGACGGCTCGTGCGTCGGTCCGGAAACGAGCACCGTCTCGGCGCCGAGCGCGGCCAAGGCTGCGGCGATGGCATGGCCTTGCTTGCCCGAGGAATGGTTCGAGATGTAGCGCACCGGATCGATCGGCTCGCGGGTCGGTCCGCTCGTGACCAGTGCCCGCCTCCCGGCTAGCCTTTTATCGCCGACCAGGACGTGCTCGATTGCGGCGACGATCTCCAACGGTTCGGCCATGCGGCCCGACCCGACCTCGCCGCAGGCGAGTTCGCCCGAGCCCGGTCCGACGCGCGCAACCCCGCGCGCGTCGAGCTTCGCCAAATTCGCCTGGGTCGCCGGATGCGCCCACATCATCAGGTTCATCGTCGGGGCGATCAGCACCGGCTTGTCGGAGGCGAGAAGAGCGGTGGTCGCGAGATCGTCGGCGAGGCCCGCCGCCATACGGGCGATCAGATCGGCGCTCGCCGGCGCCACCACCACGAGATCGGCCTCGCGCGACAGCCGGATATGACCCATCTCGCTCTCGTCGGTCAGCGACCAGAGGTCGTCATAGACCTTGTCCTCGCTCAGCGAGGCAACCGACAGCGGCGTCACAAAGTGCTTCGCCGCAGCGGTCATGATGCAGCGGACCGCGGCGCCCCGCTCGCGCAGCCGGCGGATCAAGTCGAGGCTCTTATAGGCGGCAATCCCGCCGGAAATGATCAGCAGAATGCGCCGGTCCTGAAGCAACTCGGCCCTCCGATCCTGTCAGCCGAGGTCAATATGCTACCGCCCGGTGGCAAGGGCGAGAGCTATCGATAGGAGACGGCAAACCTCTCCAGCGCGCAAATATCGATGTCACGCCGAATCGAGCTGCTCCCATCGTCGAATACCGTTTTGATATCAAACCGGCAGTAGCCCTTCCTATGGTCGATGTCGACAGATACAGATTGCGCGGGAAGCAAGATTTCATAGCCCAGAAGATCTTGTTCCCATCGCCCCGTGCCGACTTGGGCAATTTGAATCTCGACGATAGCCATTCGTGTATTGTTGGTTAGCTCGATGCGCCGGTCGAAGGCCGAGGCCGGAGACCCGGCCACGGTCTCCAAGACGCTAAGGAACGACCCCGCTATCACTGCAGAGCCCCAGATCCGAACCATTTTCTGCTCCTGTGGGTGCCCGGAGGCCGGTCAGCGGCAAAGCCGGTCCGCCACTATGCAAACTGGAGCGTCAGCCACCGATCCTTTGTGAGCTACCTCACACTTGCAGATTTTTTTAACCCTTCTCGGCGGCTATCGACCAAGTAGGAGCGCGACGGCGATCCCGGCCAAAGCCAGCGCTATGATCCACACCGGCACTATTACGATTGCCAGATGCCGGGCACGATGGGCGGCCTGAACCGCCAAAGTCTCGGCGTGCATCACTATCCCTTCGCGCGACCAATCGGCAATCATTGCGTCGAGGCTTCGCACCAGCCGTGGCACTCGTTCGACAAGATCGGCTACAGTCTCCAGTCCGAGACGAACTCTTGCTTCGGGACCGCGATTTTCGCGCATCCACTCCTCGATCAGCGGCCGCGCCAAAGCTCCAGATGTTGATCTCTGGATCGAGGCGACGCCCGACCCCCTCGATGACGACCATCGTTTTTTGCAGCAGCAAAAGCTGCGGCTGGGTTTCCATGTCGAACTGCTCGGTGATCTCGAAGAGCTGCGCGAGCAAGCGGGCGACCGAGATCTCCTGCAGCGGTCTTCCGAGGATGGGCTCGCCGATCGAACGGCACGCTTGCGTGAAGGCGTCGATCGATCGGCGCGGCGGTACGTACCCCGCCGCGAAATGGACTTCCGCCACCCGGCGGTAATCTCCCGAAAGAAAGCCGATCAGCATATCGGCGAGGTAAAAGCGGGTGTCGCGGTCGAGCCGCCCCATGATGCCGAAGTCGACGACGGCGATCGCGCCATCTGCATCGACGAACATGTTTCCGGGATGGAGATCGGCGTGAAAAAAGCCGTCGCGGAAGACTTGGTTGAAGAAGGCAGCGGCGGCTTTACGCAATAGATCTTCGATACAGTGCCCGGCGGCGAGGAGCGCCGCCTTGTCATCGATGCGGATCCCGATTATCCGCTCGAGCGTCAAGACGGTTCGGCCGGTGCGCAGCCAATCGACCCGAGGCACTTGGAAGTTCGGGTCCCCGGCGAAATTCTCGGCGAGCTCCGCGGCCGCGGCAGCCTCCAGACGCAAGTCCATTTCGAACCGGACCACCTCGGCGAGCGTCTGCACCACCTCGACCGGCTTGAGCCGCCGCAGCGCGGGCTGCAGCCGCTCGGCCAAATTCGCCAGCCACAGGAACAGGTCGAGGTCGCGGGCGAACGCAGCGGCGATCCCCGGGCGCAGCACCTTGACGGCAACCTCGTGCCCGTCGGTGGTCCGAGCGAAATGGACCTGGGCGATAGAAGCGGCTGCTATCGCCCCTTCGTCAAAGGATGCGAACAGACCATCGAGCGGGCAGGCGAACTCGGCTTCGATCAGGGCCCGCGCCTCGGCGCCCGGGAAAGGCGGGAGCTGGTCCTGCAGGCTGGTGAGATCGGCAGTGATCTCTTCGCCGAGGAGATCGGCTCGGGTGGACAGAAGCTGGCCGAGCTTGATGAAGCTCGGCCCCAATTCTTCGAACGCGGCGGCGAGCCGCTGACCCGGTCGCGGCAAGACCCGGCCGCGGCGGCGCGCAAACAGATGACCAAACCGCACAAAGGGCGCTGCGGCAGGGACGGCCGTCAACGGAGACAGCGCGTCGTGCCGCGCGAGGGTAAGGCAGATCCGGACCAGCCGCACAAAATTGCGGGCGCTGCGCAGAAGCCCGAAGCTGGGTCGGAGCGGGTCAGAGGCGCCAGGCAGAATGGAGCGCAGCGACGCCCCCCGTCAGGTTGCGGAATTTGACCTGGTCGAGACCGGCTCCGGCGATCATCTCGGCGAGTTCGCTCTGCCGCGGGAAACGCCGGATGCTTTCGACGAGATAGGAATAGGCGTCGCGATCACCGGTGACGACCTGGCCGAGCAGCGGCACGATCTGGAAGCTGTAGAGATCGTAGAGCGGCTGGAGGAGCGGGGTGATCTCGGGCGTGAATTCGAGACACAGGAAACGCCCGCCCGGCTTCAGCACGCGGCGCGCCTCGGCGAGAGCCGCATCGATCCGAGTGACGTTACGCAATCCGAAGCCGATCGTGTAGAAATCGACGCTGCGGTCGGCCACCGGGAGTCGTTCGGCATCGGCGCACAACCATTCGATCCCCGTCAGAATTCCTTGGTCGAGAGCTCGGGCGCGTCCGATCGCGAGCATCGCCTCGCTGACATCGCAGACCACGACGCCGCCTTCCGCGGTCCCCCCGTGCGCGCAAGGCGCGGCAAGGCGCGCAATGCGATGTCGCCGGTGCCGCCGGCGACATCGAGCAGGCGCTGGCCTGGACGCGGCTTCAGCTGGGCGACCATCTCGGCCTTCCACCAGCGGTGGACGCCGGCGCTCATCAGATCGTTCATCAGGTCGTAGCGGGCGGCGACGCTGTCGAAGATGGCGCGCACCAGCGGCGCCTTTTCTTTCTCGGGCACCCGGTGGAAGCCGAAATCCGTTCGGCCGCTTGTGTCTTCGTCGCTCATCGGGCAGGAAAATAACCATGTAGGATCGCGCACGCTACGATCTGCCAATTCGAGCCGCCCTATGTACTGCTTATTTGGAGCTCCTCCGGTATTGAAGACCGATGCCCGAACTGCCTGAAGTCGAGACGGTCCGGCGCGGTCTCGCACTGAAGATGAGCGGCCGCCGCATTCTGCAGGCCGAGCTGCGCCGGCCGGATCTGCGGCGGCCGTTTCCGCCGGCCCTTGCCGCGCGGCTCGACGGCGCACGTATCGGCGCGCTCGGCCGGCGCGGGAAATACATCCTGATCGAGCTCGATTCGGACGGAGTGCTGCTGCTCCATCTCGGCATGTCGGGGCGGGTCACGGCGGGCACCGCCGCTCTGCCGGACGCACCGCACGACCACGTGGTGCTGCGGCTCGATGACGGCACCGTCATTCGCTTCAACGACGCCCGCCGCTTCGGGCTGCTCGACTACGTGAGGCGCGGGGAGGAGAAACAGCACCCGCTGTTGGCGGGGCTCGGCCCGGAGCCGCTCGAAGCCGAATTCGACGGCGCCTATCTCGCCGCGGCGCTCGCCGGCAAGATGACGCCGATCAAATCGGCGCTGCTCGACCAGCGGATCGTCGCCGGGCTCGGAAACATCTATGTCTGCGAGGCGCTTTTCCGCTCGCGCGTCTCGCCGCGGCGCCTCGCCGCCTCGATCGGCCGGGGGCGCGCCGAGCGGCTGGTCGACGGCATCCGCTCGGTCCTGACCGAGGCGATCGAGGCCGGCGGATCCTCGCTGCGCGATTACGTCCAAGCCGACGGCGAGCTCGGTTATTTCCAGCACCGCTGGGCAGTCTATGGCCATGAAGGCGATCCCTGTCCCGGCTGCGATTGCGGCGGCGCCGTGCGCCGGATCGTGCAGTCCGGCCGATCGACCTTTTTCTGTGCGAAACGACAGCGTTAGAGAGGCTAAAGATGAGCGAGCGACCCGGCTACCAGAATATCCTCGTCGAGCGGCGCGGTGCGGTCGGCATCGTCACGCTCAACCGGCCGGCGGCGCTGAACGCGCTCAACGCCGCGCTGATCAGCGAGCTCGCCGGCGCGTTGGACGAGCTCGAAGAAGACGCGGCGATCGGCGCGATCGTGCTGACCGGGAACGAGAAGGCCTTCGCCGCCGGCGCCGACGTCAAGGAGATGGTGGCGAAGAGCTATCCCGAGATCTATTGCGAGGATTTCATCACCCGCGGGTGGGAGCGGGTCGGACAGTGCCGCAAGCCGGTCATTGCGGCGGTTGCCGGGTTTGCGCTCGGCGGCGGCTGCGAGATCGCGATGATGTGCGACATCGTCATTGCTGCCGACACGGCGCGGTTCGGCCAGCCGGAGATCAATCTCGGCACGATCCCGGGGGCGGGCGGGACGCAACGACTCACCCGCTTTGTCGGCAAGGCGAAAGCGATGGATCTGTGCCTGACCGGCCGCATGATGGATGCGGCGGAAGCGGAACGCGCCGGGCTCGTCAGCCGCATCGTTCCCCCGGCCGAGCTGCTCTCCGAGGCGGTCAAAATCGCCGAGCGGATTGCCGGCATGTCTCGCCCGATCGCAATGATGGTTAAGGAAGCGGTCAATCGCGCCTATGAGACCACTCTCGCCGAGGGGGTGCGCTTCGAGCGGCGGCTGTTCCATTCGACCTTCGCCACCGAAGACCGGAAGGAGGGCATGGAGGCCTTCATCGACAAGCGCAAGCCCGCCTTCCGCAACCGGTGACGCGATTTACCGCGAGCCGTCCTTGTTCGAATGGCGCAGCGGCAATGGCTCGACGGTAGGCTCCGCCGCCAGAGATCCGCGAAGACCCATCAAGACCTTGTGCAGCATTGCCCGCGCGGGTCGCCAAACCGTGCGGTGCATCATCTCGCCGGCGACCGTGCGGCCGGCATCCTGGCGAAGACTGGCCATGCCGTGCCGACGAAAATCGGCGACCCAGACATCTACCAAGCGCCGCGGTACGCCAAAAGCGGCGGCGACGTCAACGCTCGTCCACCCGTCGACTATGACGCGCTGGACGATTTGTCCTCGTTGGGCAATGCTGATTGTGCGGGGGTGTAACGCAGAGTTGTTCTTCATGACCGGCGAACGCGTGGACAGGTCCGAGAATTCCCGGCAGATCAACCAGTAACCTCGACGACGATCCGCCCGCGAGTTGCACCGCTGAGAATTCTTGGGCGCCAACCCGGGCAGCGCGGAAAGCGGCACAGTCTCGGTCATCCTGTCCAGCTTATCGAGCGGCAGGTCGCGCACCAGCCGCTGCCAAGCTTCGATCCGCTCGTCGCGCGGGCACATGACCGAGTCGATGCCGAGCAGGTTGACCCCGCGCAACAAAAACGGGATCACCGTCGCCGGCAGGTCGCTGCCCCCGGCGAGCCCGCAGGCGGCGACGCTGGCGCGGTATCTGAGCTGGGTCAGGATCGTCGCCAGGGTGGTCCCGCCGACCGCGTCGATTGCTCCGGCCCAGCGCTCGGCGTCGAGCGGCCGCGACGGTTTCGCCGCGAGCGCTGCGCGATCGATCAGCTCAGCTGCGCCGAGCTCGGTCAGATAGTCGCGCTGCTCGGGTCGGCCGGTTGACGCGACCACCCGATGCCCGAGCCGCGACAGGAGCGCCACCGCGACACTGCCGACCCCGCCGGCGGCGCCGGTAACCAGCACGTCGCCCGCGTCCGGTTTGAGCCCGTGCCGCTCTAAAGCGATGACCGCGAGCATCGCCGTGAACCCGGCAGTGCCGATCGCCATCGCCTGGGGAGCGGTGAGCCCTTCCGGCCGGCGCACCAAGTAAGAGGCCCGGACGCGCGCCTTCTCCGCGTAGCCGCCCCATTGCGTCTCGCCGACCCGCCAGCCGGTCAGAATTACCGGATCGCCCGGCTTGAACTCGGGCGCATCCGAGCGCTCGACGGTGCCGGCGAAATCGACGCCGGGAACATGCGGGTAATTGCGCACCAGCCGGCCGATCCCTTGCAGGATCATCCCGTCCTTGTAATTGAGCGTCGAGCACTCGACCGCGACGGTAACCTCGCCGGGCGGCAACCGCTCCTCGTCGATCGCCTCGAGCCGCGAGACGACTTTGCCGCCCTCCTCGTGGAGTACGAGCCCGCGGAATGTCGTCATTACGCGCGCAGCGGCTCGAGGATGCTGACGAAGTTGGCGACCGCGGCGCCGCCCATGTTGAAGACGCCGGCGAGCGCGGCGTCCGGCACCTGGATGCCGCCGGCCTTGCCGGTCACCTGCATCGCCGCCAGTACATGCATCGACACGCCGGTTGCGCCGATCGGATGCCCCTTCGACTTCAGGCCGCCCGAGGGGTTGATCGGCAGCTTACCGTCCTTCTCCGTCCAGCCCTCGAGAATGGCGCGCGCGCCCTCGCCTTTTGCGGTCAACCCCATCGCTTCGTATTCGATCAGTTCGGCGATCGTGAAGCAGTCATGGGTCTCGACCAGGTCGAGGTCTTCGAGACCGAGCCGGGCCGCGGCGAGCGCGCGTTTCCAGGCAAGCTCCGGCCCTTCGAAGGCGACGATGTCGCGCCGGCTCATCGGCAGAAAGTCGTTGACCTGCTCGGCCGCGCGGAAAATCACCGCTTTCTTCATGCTGAGCGCTGTCGCCGTGTCGGCGAGCACGATCGCGGCAGCGCCGTCCGAGACCAGCGAGCAGTCGGTGCGCTTCAGCGGGCCGGCGACGATCGGGTTCTTGTCCGAGACAGTGCGGCAGAATTCGTAGCCGAGATCTTTTTGCATCTGCGCGAGTGGGTTGGCGACGCCGTTCTTGTGGTTCTTCGCGGCGATCCGCGCCAATGCATCCGACTGATCACCATAACGCTGGAAGTAGTTCTGGGCAATTTTTCCGAAGATCCCGGCAAAACCGCCTTCGATCGCGTCTTCCTCCTTGCGGTAGGAGGCGCCGAGCAGGATGTCGCCCACCTGCGCTCCGGAGACGTCGGTCATCTTCTCGACACCGACAATCAGCGCCAGCCGCGCCTTGCCGGCGGCGATCGCGTTCAGGCCCTGATGGATCGCCGCCGAGCCGGTCGCGCAGGCGTCCTCGACCCGCGTCGCCGGCTTGAAGCGAAGCGCGGGATCCGCCTGGAACACCAGCGAAGCCGGGAACTCCTGGCGAACAAAGCCGCCATTCATCGTGCCGAGATAGATCGTGTCGATATCGGCCGCCGCGACCCCGGCATCGGCCAGCGCCGCCTGCGCGACCTCGACGATCAGCGCCTCAACGTCCCGACCCTCGTGCTTGCCGAATTTGCTGTGCGCCCAACCGACGATACACCCGCTCATGCCGCCCTCCACAGTGCCAGCGGCACGATAGCAAGCCCGCCCGTGCCGCTCTACGACGATATGGGGGGCGGTGTCATCAAGCGCAGCTCCCTCGCTGTTTTTGCTGTTTTGCAGGAAATTATCAGCCGCGAACAACTGGCTTCCCGCAGAAATCCTCGGCCGCCGCCGGTGCAACCGATGACGGAGCAGCGAAAACCCTCGCTGTTCCGCCGCTGTTTTTCACTGTTCCTATGAGAATAAGATCAGCGAAAAACGGCACCGGCACCAAAACTTCGCGCGGCGACACATGTAGCACAGCATGCGTCCGCCGCGCGTCAGCCTGCTATTCAGCGCTCCCGATCCGACGCGACCTTCCAGTCGTCGGCGCTGGTTTGGTTGGGCTCGGGTGCGGAGGAGCCCGGCGGAGTGAATTGTGAAACGACCTCATGGATATGACGGCCGCCGTCGCTGATCACAAACAGGATGTTTATGACTCCGGAGGAGGTGCCTGCGGGGACCCCAGGTACATTCAGGTTGATCACCATGCTGCCCGTGCAGTCGGAATTGACCGTATAGGTGCCCCTTTCTTGCCCTGGCGGCGCGAAGTCGGGTCCCGCGAGGTTGTCGCCTTGGTAATCACGTTGTGTGAGATTGCCGTTGCCGTCGAACACCTTGATGCCTGCCACGACGTTCGGCGGGTAGTTCGGCGTATATGAGGTGACGCCGAATGCGTATTCGCCCTTCAGGGTGGCGTTTGAGCAGCCGAAATCGTCGGGGCCTCCCGCCCAGGCTGCACCGCTCAGCGCCGGCAAAGCGATTGCGGCCACCAGGGTCCCTCCGTGAAGCCATCTCTTCATCTTCGATCTCCCTTCGTGGTCATGGAATGCGCGCGGGCGGGTTCCACCCGGCGTCACGAAAGGGGCCTGCTAACGGCGGGCGGGGCAATAAAGCAGCGATAAAATCTTTTGAATCGGTTTGAAATGGCCCAAAATCGCGGCGGTTGAGACCGCGATCTATCCCCGAGGGGCGGCCTCGCCGCTGAGTTGCTCATGCTCGCCGCGGGAGGCGGATCGCATGGACGGGCTGACCACAGGTGACATGTTCGTGTTCGAGGACTTTCGCCTGGATTGCAGCGGCCTCTCTCGGCGTGATCGAAGCGGCACCTTCGCGCCGATCCCGATTGGCGCGCGCGCACTCGAAGTCCTCGGTGTTTTGGTCGCGCGTTCGGGAGACCTCGTCACCCGGGACGAGATCATCAAAAAGGTGTGGCCGGGGACTATCGTTGAGTACAGCAACCTGCCGGTGCAGATCGCCGCGCTCCGCCGCGTGCTCGATCAGGAGCGTACGCAGGGGAGCTGCATTCAGACGGTACCCGGGCGCGGCTATCGCTTTGTTGTGGCGGTAGCGAATCCCGTCGCACAGGCGCACTCGGTTTCGCGACCGACGGATGGCGGCGGAGACGATGCGGAGACTGGCGCGCGGCCAACCGTCGCCGCCTTTCCAATCGACGCGGGCGAGCGCTGGGCGGGCTCGCGCAACATTCTGGGCGCTGTGCCCTCGACCCGCCGTCTTGCGGCGATCCTCGCGGCCGATGTAGCGGGTTACTCGCGTCTGATGGGGGCGGACGAGGAAGGCACGCACGAACGCCTCAGGGCGCACTTCCAGCAGCTGATCGATCGGAAGATCCTTGAGCACCGGGGCCGCATCGTCAAGAACACCGGCGACGGTCTGCTCGCGGAATTCGCGAGCGTCGTAGATGCGGCGCGCTGTGCGGTCGAGATGCAACGGGGGATGATCGATCGAGAGCCCCAAATACCCGACGAGCGGCGCATCAAATTTCGCATCGGCATCAATCTCGGCGATGTCATTGCCGAAGGCGGCGATATTTTTGGCGACGGCGTCAATGTCGCAGCACGGCTGGAAACGATAGCCGAGCCCGGCGGCATCTGCGTCTCCGGCGCATGGCGCGCGACCAGATCCGCGACAAACTCCCCTACCTGCTCGAAGATCTCGGCGAGCAAAGCGTCGACACCGCTCGTCCAGTGCGGGTCTACACGCTGCGGCTCGAAGCCATCGCCGATCTGCCGGCATCGAGCATGCCGATCGTGGTTCCGCGTCGCCGGCGCGCTGCCGGCATTGCAATCGCGGCGGTCGCCGGCGCGAGCGCTCGTCCTCGCCGTCGGCGCGTGGTGGCTTTGGGCGGCGACGAACTCTCTCGGAATCCGGAGGTGGTAGCCGCAACCTCAATCTCGCAGCCCCTCGTCGCCCCGCGGCTGTCAATCGTCGTGCTGCCGTTCACCAATCTCGGCGACGATCCCAAGCAGCAGTACTTCACAGACAGCATTACCGAAGATCTGACGACCGATTTGTCGCGGATCGCCGATATGCTCGTGATCTCC
>CAVOWQ010000044.1:0-145491 GCA_963700195.1 uncultured Alphaproteobacteria bacterium | reverse complement strand
CCATGGGTTTGATATCGGCAAACGTGCGCGGGATCCCGAGGGCGAGCGTTTTCGCACGGCTCTGCAACATCTGCAACCGTTAGCCGCAGAAACCGGCCTGCGACTGATCTCGTGCCGCACCAACCTACGCCATCTGCCCTCGAAACCTGATTTCTGGTACTATCGGCACAACGGGGCGGCGCTGGCTGCCATCGGTCATGCGGCAATCTTCGGGACAGCGTTTCTGTTCATCGCTGCCTCGCATGATATCGCCAATCCTGTCCCGATCGGATCGCACCCGGCAGTGGATGGCCTATTCTCCAGCCAACGCGTCACCGTCATCCATGACGGTGCGCGCTATGCCCGCTTTCAGAAGGTGCGCGAGCTGGCAAGTTGGCCGGCCGCGCTTGCCGCCTTGCGGGTCTGCCCCGGCAATCCCGGCAATGAACTGAACTGCGGGGTTTGCGAAAAATGCTTGCGCACGCGCCTCGAGCTGTCGGCCGCCGGTGTCGAGGAGACCCCGGCCCTCGGTCCGAGCCTCACCGATATCGAGCTGTGGAACAATCTCGGGCCGGTCGGCGACCGAGCGGTTACCTACGAGGATCTATTGGAACCGCTGCGGGCTCGCGGGCTCGTGGCGCTTTGCGAGGTGCTCGAGAAAAAAATCAAAGCGTACCGAGGAGGAGACGGATATCGTAACCCGGACCTGCCTCGGGATGGATAAGAGCGGAGCGCGCTCTCGAGGTCAATCGCTACTTCATACCGGCGTTCCGCGGTGGCGCTAACAGTATATTGGGACGGTTGCGATGACGTTGTCGATCAGCATTCTCGGGCCTTTGGTGATCGAGAGTGGCGATTGTCGGCTCGGGAAAGTCCCGAAGAAAGCACGCGCTTTTGCTTGCCTTTCTTGCGGCGCAGGCAGGCCAGCCGGTCACTCGCGAGCGATTGGCCGACCTGCTGTGGCCGTATCAGGGATCGGAGCAAGCCCGCCACAGCTTACGGAATTGCCTGTTGGAGCTACGCAAGGCTCTGGGGCGGGGTACAGACGCTCATCTAGCCGCCGACTTCGCGAATTGCCGGATCCAGGACGCCGTCGTCGATCTCGTTCAATTTGAGCGGCTGTCGCGTTCACCGCACCGTTGTGACCTGCAGGCGGCCGCCGATCTGCACCGCGGCGAATTCCTCGCTGATTTCGATATAAATTCCGAGCCGTTTCAAGAATGGTTGGCGGCGGAGCGCGACCGCACTCTCGCGATGGTCTGCGATATCTTGCATCGGCTGAGTGCGCAGCAGGATGCAGCCGACGATCACGAGGCCGCAATACAGTCCGGCCGCCGGCTCGTTTTTCTCGACCCGCTCTCGGAATTCGGACAACGCGTGCTGATTCGCGCCTATGCACACGCCGGGCGCCGCGGTGAAGCGCTCCGCCAATACAGGAGCTGCGCCGAGACTTTGAAGCGCGAACTGGGCGTCGCACCGGACGTCGAGACGCAGTCGCTGGCGAATGAGATTTCGCGTTCGAGCACTGCTAGGGAGCACAATTTACCAGGCTTCCCGGCAGAAGAGCGCGATCCCATTGCGCGGATCAGCGCATCGGATCGTCCGCCCGGGCATCGCCCCCCAACGCAGGTCGATGCTCCAAGCCAAGGCACGGCAAAACCGGGCTGGCCTTGTCTGTTGCCGAACATTGCCGTAGCCATTGCTCCAGTGCGCAACCTGACCGGCGATCCCGACCAACAATATTTGGTGGAAGCCTTTACCGACGACCTCGTCACCGACCTGCTTCGGCACGGACGCGGGCTTTCGCTGAAGCCGTTGGGAGACGATCGTGGTCACCAGGACAACAGCAACCGGATATCCGAACGCAGTTATGATTACATCGTCACCGGCAGTGCCCAAACCAGTGCGCCCGGCTTGCTGCGGGTGAACATGCGAATAACCGATGCGGCGAGCTCGGAGTACCTTTGGGCCGGCCGGCACGAATTCAAGCCCGAAGACCTCGCTCCGATCCAGACGAGAATCACCCGACGGATTTCTCGAGAACTCCACGTTCTGCTCCTTCAAGCAGCGAGCCGCCGGGCTTTGGCTGCATCGGGTCTGGATCTCGGGGTTACCGACTGTCTCTCCGAGGCGTCGAATGCTCTGAAGGGCAAGGTCACTTCCGAACTCACGGCCCAGGCCCAGACAGCGTACCTCACCGCTCTGGCCCATGATCCGCGTAATGTAGAAGCACTTACCGGCTTGGCGCTCACCTGTCAGAATTTGGTCAGCAACCCCTGGTGGGCTGATCCGCGGGCTGCCGCAGCGGCGTCCGATCTTGGGCGCGAGGCGGTCGCGATCGCGTTGGACCTGGCACCCGGTCACGCAGTGGCGAAACTCATTCAAGGGATGCTCTACTCGGCGGCAGGCCAGTTGGAGCTGGCGGAACGCTCGTTTACGCACGCCCTCGGAATGGATCACGGGTTGGGAGCTGCGCATGGCTTCGCGGGATACAATGCGGCCCTTCTCGGTCGGGCCGAGGAGACGTGGCCGGCGGTTGAGCGGGCCATGCGGCTCGATCAGAGCGATCGACGACACAGTATCTGGTTCTGCTTTGGCGGATTTGCCGAGTTGCTGCTCGGCCGAACGGAAGCGGCGATCGAGCTCCTCCGGAAATCCCTGGACCGCAACCCCGGCTACGGGTTCGCGCAACTTTTCTTAATGGCGGCACTGTCCTTGCTAGGTCGTGAAGCCGAGGCCGCCGAGACCGCCGCATCATTCCGCAAACAATATCCGGATTACCGTACCACCACATTCGAGCAGCTGTGGTTGTCGCGTTCAGGTTCTTCGACCTACCGCGCGCAGATACACCCGCTTTTCGAGAAGATTCGCACTCTCGGCGTGGCGAACTGAGTTCTTGTCCATGAGCCGTCGAAAAATTTTCCCCTGCTCGACGAACTCCCGCGCGGCGAAACACACCGCAGGGCCCCGGCATGCGCCAGCTCGGCCGCCGCCGCAGCGGGACGGCGGAGCGTTCGGGGCACCAAGGGCCGAACGGGCGGCAATCCCGTGGCCATGTTTGCTGTCAAGCATTGCCGTAGGGGTAGCGCCGCTGCGCAATCTGACCGGCGACACAGACCAAGACAACCTTTTGGACGCGTTCACGAGCGACCTCGCCGCCGACCTCACGCGGCACGGTCGTGGTTTTTCACTACGATGCCTGGCCAAGGAGCCGGCCAACCTCGCCGAGCGACCCGAGTCCGAGGTTAAATATTTTGTAACGGGCAGCGCCCAGCGCGGTAGTCCTGGAATGCTGCGCATCAATATCCGGATCACTGATGCGTCGACCTCCGAGTATCTTTGGGCCCGTCGCTTCGAATTCGCCGCCGACCAGGCCGTGCCGGTGCACGCCAAGATCATCCGGCGGATTTCTCGCGAGCTGCATATTCTACTTCTCCAACAGGAAGTTGGACGAGTTCGTGTGCGAATTGGGCGCCGGTCACGAGCTCAACGAATGTCTTTCCAGCGCGGCGAACGCCCTCGAGGGAGAACTGCGGCCGGACCTCACGGCTGAGGCACAGCGATGGTACCTGGCCGCGCTGGCCGTCGACCCGCGAAACCTGGAGGCGCTCGTCGGTCTGGCCAGAACCTGTCAGGAACTGGTCAGCAATCCGTGGTGGGGCGATCCGCTCGCTGCCTCGGTGGCCTCCGATCTCGGACGCGAAGTGGTCGCGATCGCAGTGAATCTTGCGCCAGGGGCGGCCGATGCGCATTGTGTCCAAGGGATGCTGCACTCTGCGGCCGGCAAGTTGGACGAGGCCGCACTTGCATTCGAGCGGGCACTGGCGATGGATCAGGGTTTGGCAATCGCCCACGGTTTTGCCGCTTACAATGCTGCCTTTCTGGGCAGCGCCGGAGAGACGCTGCCGGCGATCGAACGTGCGATGCGTCTCGACCGAGCCGACCGGCGGCACAGCATCTGGTTTTTCTTTGGCGGTTTTGCCGAATTGCTCATCGGGCGCACCGACGCGGCAATTGCTTTGCTCCGGAAGTCTTTGGAACGCAACAGCAGTTACGGCAGTGCGCGAATGTTCCTGATCGCGGCCTTGTCGCTTAGTGGGCAATATCGCGAAGCGGCCGACGCCGCCGCATTGTTTCGCCAGCAATATCCGGACGGCCCCGCGGGAGCGTGCGATCAGTTATGGCTGTCGCGTTCGCGATCAGCAACCTATCGGGCCCAGATCCTTCCGGTATTCGACACAATCCGGAGTCTCGGGGTGGGAACCTGATCGCCGCACACACACCTCGATGCAGCGGCGACGATTTAGCGGGCGGCGACATACGTCGCATCTTTAGATCTTAACTACAGCAACCGCCACCCTACGTCTTGCGGCCGCACTGCTCCGGGCGGCGCATTCCCCGCAGCCGGACGCCGTTCTCACTGCGCACAATCTAATAAAATAAATCACAAAAGGCGCTTTTCTGACGGCGGCCTGACAGGCCACTGACAGCCATTGGATTAGTCTGGCTACTGGCTGAGTGGCGACTGTGATCGCCTTTGGCGCACACTGGCCACAGGGTCACCCCTGAAGGAGGAAGTCAATGCAAAGTCTGACCAGGCGCTTTCGTCGTGACGAGAGCGGTGCCACCGCTACCGAATACGCCATGTTGATCGTGTTCGTTGCCCTTGCAATTGCGGTCGGTGCACAAACGTTCGGCAACAACCTCACCGACCTATTTAACCGGGCCGGTGCCGCCCTTACTGCCACTCAGGTTCCGACGCCCCCGGCGCCCTAGGCGCCGCATACCGTAGCCGGTCGGCAATGGATTTCCGTTGCCGACCGGCCTGCGTAGACGTGACCCCGAATTAGGGAGTGGGCCATGCATTCGGCAGTCCTGGCCGTCGCAGTCGGTATTCTTGTTATTGTCGCCTATGAGGATGTACGCACAAGGCGCATACCCAATGCGCTCTCCCTCGCGACTGCCGCGCTAGGCCTCGCTCGCGTCGGTTTCGCCGCTGACGTGATGGACGCCGGGCACACGCTCGCCGCGGCTATAGTTATCCTCGGCATCACATTTGCGCTCTTTCAGCGTGGCGCGATTGGCGGCGGTGACGCCAAAATTTTACCCGCCACAGCGCTGCTCATCGGTTACCGAGAGTTGCTCGGCTTCCTCTTTTTGATGAGCCTTTGTGGCGGAGTGCTCGCGCTCGCCACCCTCGCGGCGAAAAGGCTCGATCTGTCTTTCAGGCGTTTCCGGCGGAAAGCCTACGTATCCTCAATGGGGCAGAGCGGCTCAGGTCGAGCAGCGTCAAAGGGGTCGACAGTGCCTTACGGTGTCGCCGTCGCCGTTGCTGGCGTGATTACGCTGATAGCACCAAGGTGAACAGCAGTGCCCGCGAAAATGATACTTACTCTGTTGTTTTTTATCTCCCTGTGCGTTGTTGTGATACTTACCATTCGCGCACTGCCGCAGCAGATGCACGGCGCTCCCGCCGATACGAGGGAAGAAATACTTGTCGCTAAGACAATGCTGCAGATCGGCACGTTGTTGCGTGCTAAGGACGTGGCTTGGCAGCAGATTGACGGCACTGCGGGACTGGGGCAGATCGCGCGTCCTCGCACTCCAGCCGGCAACCTCAATCTCGAGCTCGATCAGCAGGCACGCGCCGAAGTGTATGGGGCCGCACTGCGTAGCAGCGTCATGGCTGGCGAACCGATCAGTCGCAGCGCCATCGTGAAGCCGGGCGACCGCGACTTTCTCCAGGTCGTGCTCTCGCCTCAGGCGCGAGCAATCGCAATCCCAGTGATAACGGGTGGTGCCAGCACCGGCATTTTATACCCGGGTGACCGGGTCGACGTGATCCTGACCCAGACCTTCAAGAACGACCCGCCGCTGGCGCGTCGCTCGGTCGGCGAAACTGTCGTCGAGAATTTGCGGGTGTTGGCGATCGACGCGCTTGAAT
The DNA here is from genome assembly GCA_963700195.1 of uncultured Alphaproteobacteria bacterium. Taxonomy (GTDB): domain Bacteria; phylum Pseudomonadota; class Alphaproteobacteria; order ATCC43930; family CGMCC-115725; genus AP-15. The sequence goes on along the minus strand of CAVOWQ010000044.1, from coordinate 139,568 downwards.
CTCGACCAAATGGCACCGCCAATGGTTTTGGCCGAACGGTGACCCTGGAGGTAACACCTGAGCAGGCCGAAAGAATGAATGTCGCCACCGAGCTCGGCAAACTTTCGCTGACCTTGCGCAGTGTGAGCGCAACGAATGTGGTCGTGTCCCCGCCAGTGGGCTTAACCAGAGCCGCAGGGATCAAAGCGATTTGGGCCGGCGACGTTTCACCCGCGCTGGGCGATGCCGGCCCCACAAAGACAGTCATTGTTGAGCAGCCGATCGTAGAGGTCATCCACGGAAGCAAAGCCGTCTCGGTTAAGTCGCAGTGATGTCCGACTCCTGGCGGGATTTTTCGATAAGGCGCGCCCTTCCGTTCGATGGAACTGTGTCTGGGATAGCTGCGTGATTAACGCCCTCCAGACCTTCAAGAGCGCATTGCAGACCCCCGGGCCGATCGAGAAGCCTGTCGCGCAACCGGAGGGCCGGGTCCGACTGATGGCGTTTGTCTTGGACGGACAGAGCGAAGCATCGTTGAGCTCATACCTTGCGCAGCTCGCGATTTCCGGCACCACGATCAGGCGCGGCGGCCTCTCCGGTGCAATTCGGTATCTCGGCGGGGAACGGTCGCCCGAGAGTATAATCGTCGATATCAGCGGCGCGGAAATGCCGGCCTCGCAGATCCATGAGCTCGCCGAGCTTTGTGAGCCTGGCGTCACGGTCATTGCGATAGGCGACAAAAACGATGTTGGCCTTTATCGCGATCTGGTGCAGGCAGGAGTTAGCGACTACATCGTCAAGCCGGTGACTGCCCAACTGCTGGCTAAAGCGTTGATTGGGGCGCCTGTCTCGGGCGAAGGAAGCCCAATAAGCCGGAAGCTCGGGAAAGTAGTCGCCGTAGTTGGTTCTCGGGGCGGTGTCGGCGCGACGACTCTGGCAATCCATTTGGCGTTACATCTGGCCAATCAGCAGAGCCGCCGGGTCACGCTTCTCGACCTAGATCTGCACACCGGTGGCTGCGCCCTTGCGTTAAACCTCAAGCCCACGCCCGGCTTGCGGGAAGCGCTCGCCAACCCGTTGCGCATCGACAGTGTCTTTCTCGACCGGACAATGGCGATTCACGGGGAGCGCCTGTTTGTGCTCAGCGCGGAAGAGCCTTTGCGCGTCGACGCGGGGTTTACCGCCGAGGCGGTTGACAAGCTGGTCGGGGTGCTGCGCACGCAGTTTCACTACATTGTCGCCGATGTGCCGAGAATCCCTGGCTCGGCTTATTGGCAGGCGCTCGACACTGCCGATCTCCGCGTAATCGTGGCCGATCAGACGCTGCGCTCGGTCCGCGATACGGTGCGCTTGCGTGAGGCGTTCAATGCAGGTCGTGCCGAACACTCCAACATGCTCGTCGTAAACCGGAGCGGCGAGGGTGGTCGCCGGGCAATGACCTTGGCGGAGATGACCAAGGTCAAACTGCAGCCGAATTTTGTAATTCCATTCCGGCCGAAACTGTTCACGGCACCAGGGCCGTTGCGACGCGGCGCTTTGACGGAAGTGGTTGCAGCGCTTGCGGGGGAAATTTCCGGCCGCGCAATAGGGCGCAAGCGATGGTGGAGGTTCGCGTGATGATGACGACCGGCTTTGGGGGCCACACTCCCGCGCCGCAGCGCCCGGGTCTCGTCCTAGTACCCGACGGCGCTACGGAATTCGCTGCGCCGGCCGTCGATTTAGCCTCGTTGGGCGAGCTGAAGGAGCGCATTCGCACGGTTCTGCTGTCGCGGATCGACCCGACGGTGGCGGGCCGCGTTCCGCGCGCTGCATTGCGCCGGGAGGTCGCCAAACTAGTAAACGAGATTGCGACGGAGGATCGTGTTCAACTCAACAAGCTGGAGGAAATGGCGCTCGCTGCCGATCTCAGCGACGACATGGTCGGGCTCGGTCCTCTCGAACCTTTCCTCGACGACGAGGGCATCACCGATATTTTGGTAAACGGCCCTTTTGATATCTACGTCGAGCGGAATGGTATGCTGGAAAAAACCGCGGCCCGCTTTCGCGATGGGCAGCATCTCGCCAGCATCGCGCAGCGGATCGCCACCGCGATCGGCCGGCGCATCGACGAGGCGAGCCCAATGGTTGACGCCCGGCTCGCCGACGGCAGCAGGGTCAACATCGTTCTGCCGCCGCTGGTGCTGAACGGCGGGTCGATTTCGATCCGCAAATTCCCGAAGCAGAGCCTGACGCTCGATATGATGGTGCGGCAGGAGAATTTGTCACCCGAGGTGGCGCGGCTCTTGGAAATCGCTGCACGCTCACGCCTCAACATCCTGATCTCTGGCGGCACCGGCTCCGGCAAGACGACATTGCTAAATGCGGTGTCCCAACACATCAACGGCGACGAGCGGGTGATCACAGTCGAAGATGCCGTCGAGCTGCGTCTGCAGCAACCGCACGTGGTGCAGATGGAAACGCGCCCGCCTAACATCGAAGGAGTCGGTCAGGTCGCGCAGCGCGAGCTCGTGCGCAACGCATTGCGTATGCGCCCCGACCGCATCATCGTCGGCGAGGTCCGCGGCGCCGAGGCCTTTGACATGCTGCAGGCGATGAACACCGGGCATGACGGGTCGATGTCGACGGTGCACGCCAACTCGCCACGCGACGCGCTCTACCGGGTCGAGAACATGGTGATGATGGCCAATCTGAGTCTGCCCCTCAGGGCGATCCGCATGCAGATCGTCAGCGCAGTCAATTTGATCGTGCATATCGAACGCATGCGGGACGGCGTCCGCCGGGTGCAGAGCGTTGCCGAGATCGCAGGGATGGAAGGTGAGGTCATCACGACCCGAGAGCTGTTCGGTTTTCAGTATCGCGGCGAGCGGCTCGCCAGCGGCATCCAGGGCAGCTGCGAGTCGATGCGGATGCGCCCCGATTTCATCGTGCGCGCGGCACGCTTCGGCCTCGAAAGAGACCTCCTCGACGCGCTTGGTATTGGGGAGACCTGAATTGTTCGATCCAATTCTGCTCGCCCTTCTCACGACGGTGCTGCTCGGCGTTGCTCTTCTTCGGGTACTGCGCTCGGAGCGCCGCAGAGCGAATCTCGAGCCCCTCATAAGCTCCATCGCCATGACTGCCTCCAGCGCTGATGTGCAAGTCTTCTCAGTACGGAAATCAGGGCCGCAGCGCAACGCGCTGCCAACTCTGCTCTCAAGGCGCCTCGACCTGGCCTTTGCGTCGACTGGCAATCGCATCGGAGTGGCGCACCTCGTTGCGGTGGGAATTGCCGCAGCTGCTATCGTCGGTCTGGTCTCGATCGCAGCCTCGGTTCATCCGATGCTCGCGATCGCTCTCGGCGGCGCGGCGGCGGCAGGTGCTCCGGCGTTGCTCCTCCGGACTGCACAGAGCAGATACCAGCGGAAATTCCTGGATGCATTTCCGGACGCTCTGGATCTGATCGTCCGCGCCGTCAGGTCCGGTCTACCTGCGCCCGAGGCAATCGAACTCGTAAGTCGCGAAGCTCGGCCGCCGGTCGGCCCCGAGTTTCGGCAACTGGTGGATGAGCTGCGCATCGGCACCGAGTTGGAAGAAGCGGTGCAGCGCGCTGCCGACCGCATCCGTGTGCCGGATTTCCGGTTCTTTGCCGTCAGTTTGCTGTTGCAACGCCAGACTGGCGGCGGCATCGCCGAAACAATTTCCAATCTCGGTGGCATTATTCGGCAACGAAAGGCTCTGCGTATGAAAGCCCGTGCGCTGACCGCCGAGGCACAAGCCTCCGCAGCGATTGTGGCGACCACTCCCTTTGTCGCCGGAGTGGGTCTCTTCCTGATCAACCGAGATCTTATCATGGTTCTGTTTTCTGATCCTCGCGGGCGCTTCATGCTCGGGATTGCGGTCGCCAGCTTGCTGACGGGGATTGCTGCCATGCGCGCTCTCATCAAGAGAAATCTGCGCTAGCTATGTCCAAGACCTCCCTTGAATGGCTGACCTCGGTCGCCGATGCTTATCTCGCGATCCGTATTGGCGACATGCGGTTCAGGTCTCTTGCTACCTGCGCCCTTGCAATCGCGCTGACCGCGGCCGCGCTGTCAGTTCTCAATCTCGGACGGATCGCTCAGTCGGAGGATCGTCAGAACCGCCTTCTCGAGGCATTGGGCCGCGCACCAAACCACTTCGCTGAGCCCTCTCCTGCTCCCCGGCTGCGCTGGTATCAATGGCTCGGAGCGACCGTGGCAACAACTCAGGTCATCGGCACGGCAGCCCAAGAAAAGTTGTTAGCCGCGCTCCTTGCAGCGGGGATAAAGGGGCATGGCCATCTGGCCGCCCTGCTTACGGCCAAGCTGTGTAGCGCCATCGCGTTTGTCCCACTCTGTTGGCTGGTGCTCGAAAGGTGTCATTTTTTCGTCGGAGCAACTTCCGTTAGATTGGCGTTGTTAGTGGGCGCTGCTATCCTCGGATGGCGCGGTCCCGACGTGGTCCTCTCCCGGCTAGCGGCAAGGCGCCGCGTGCGTCTCGAAACCGGCATACCCGACGCGCTCGATCTACTCGTTATCTGCGCCGAGGCCGGTCTCAGCTTGGACCACGCGATCGAGCAGGTCAGCCGCGTTCTCCGCTCCTCCAATCCCGAGGTTGCCGAGGAGTTCGCCGCTACCGCTGCAGAGATGCGCATCTCTGCGGTCCGCGATCAAGCGTTCGATAATCTGGCGCAGAGAGCGGGCATTGCGAGCCTGCGCGGCATCGTTACCGCGCTCAATCAATCGATCAGGTTCGGTACACCACTTGCCGGATCGCTGCGATCTGTGGCGGCCGAGATGCGAACCGAACGTCTGGTGCGCTTCGAAGAGCGCGCGGCGCGTCTTCCCGTCCTTATGACTGTGCCGTTGATGACGTTTATTCTGCCGACCCTGATGATTGTGATCGGCACACCCTTGGCGCTGCGCATCATCGACATGCTGACAAGGGGGCCGTGACGGAACTCATCGCATGGCATCAGCAGATCAACCAGAAACTGATGTGCCATGAGCTATTTCTTTTCGGCTGAAAAGGCCTGCCCGCGACAGAGAAGCCGGCCGCCGACTAGTTGCGGCTTGTGATGAACATTTCGCCTGACTCCGTTCGAGCGCTTCGGAGCGCGATCGCGCATATTTTTTTTGACAAGACCGGGGCTACGACAACAATCGTGGCCATCGCTCTCCCTTGTCTGATCGGAATGAGCGCGCTCGGTATCGAAACCGGCGTTTGGTTCGCGGCCAAATTACAAAACCAATCTGCCGCCAACTCCGCCGCCATTTCCGCGGCCTATGAGGTGATCGCCGGGAGAACCGACGCGACCGGCGAGTTGACCGCGGCCGCCGGCGAGGCCGCCGGACGGAACGGCTATAAGGGAAATGTGCCTGCAGTCGTTACTCCCTACAGCGATGGAATCGTCACCAACGGCGTATCGGTCACGCTGCAGCAATCCCAGGCAGCCTTGCTCGCGGCGATGTTTATGTCCGGTGTCACCGTAGCCAACACCGCTGTCGCGGTTATAGAGGTGCTGAGTAACCCTTGCATTCTGGCCCTTGGCACGAACAGCACGGGTGTGGAAATCGCCGCTTCTACCCGGCTCGACATGCCCAACTGTTCCGTGGCGGCGAATTCAATCAGCAGTACCGCGATCGAGCTTCGCAGCAGCACCAGCGCCGTAGCTGCAGCAACTTTGGTTACCGCCGGCGAGATATCGTTCCAAGGAACCCCGATCGACCCGGCAGCACCGCCACCGGAGTTCGCGCTGTCCTCGACTGCGATGATTGGCGCGGCAAGCGTAGCCGACCCTTATGCCGGTACCCTCATCCATAACTTTCTTATTGCCGGCATGCCGGCGAAGCCGAGTTGCATATCCAAGACTACAGGGAATGTAACGATCTATACCGGCAATTGCGCGATATCCGGAAAGTTACTGACCGATCCACAAATTCTTCTGTCGGCGAATACCCGGATATCCGGGTCCTGGCAGATCGCGTCCGGCCAGACAGTTGACCTGTCCCCCGGGACCTATTGGGTTACCGGCAATCTGACCCTTCAGTCGCGCGCTGTGCTCAAGTGCTCGACTTGCGACAATGCGAAGGGTGCGGGTGTTACGATCATCTTGACCGCGCGGACCAATAATATCGGGGCGGTATCGGTGGCCGCCAGCGCCAATTTGACGCTCAACGCGCCACGTTCAGGACCCTTTGCCGGCCTTACGATTATTCAGGATTCCAATGGCTTGCCACCCGGCACGACCTACACCTCGAGCCACAGCACGATAGGCGGCGCGCCGGGGGCGACACTCAACGGGCTAGTCTACTTCCCCAACTCGTCGCTGACCTTTCATGGAGAACCAGCTGCCACCGGCCCGCAATGCTTGCTGCTCGTGGTCAAAACCCTGGACATCGATGCTGCGTCGCGGCTCGAAGCCGGGGGATGTGCGGGCGCTGGGCTTGGCAATCTTCCTGTAATCAGTACGGTTGCCGTCGCGGAGTGAAGATGCCCCAAAGGTTCAATCGGGAGTGCGGCCAGCGAGGCGGAGAAATTGCCTCTGGGTACCGAAACCATAATGGCAGCGTAGCTGCAGAGTTCGCGCTGATGGCGCCGATCCTCGTTCTTATCGCGACTGGAATTACCGATTTCGGTATGCTCGCAACCAAATCCGCCGGACTGGCGGCAACGGCACGGATCGGTGCGGAATATGCGCGGACTTACCCGGACGACACCAGCGGTATACAGCAAGCGATGCAGAACGCGATGAGTTTCGCGCCGGCATTGACCTTTCCGGCCAGCTTTCCGCGGAGCTGCGAGTGCAGTGACGAGACGCCGATTACCTGTAGCGAGTCGTGTGCCACAGTCGGCCGCTCCGGGCCCAATCGCATGTTCATTCGGATCACAGCGAACCAACTTTTTACGCCGCTGGTGCCTTGGCCGGGCATTCCGGCAATGCTAACCGCCGCTACGGAGGTGCGGCTGCAATGAATAGCCGCAAGCGGTCCGGGCACGCAGCCGAGGCGGGTTCGGCGGCTGTCGAGGCCGCTCTCATCATGTCCGCAATGTTGCTGGCTGTCGTCGGCGTCGTTGAAACCGCGCGAGCCTTGTGGACCTACAACACGATGCTGATTGCGGTCGAACAAGCCGGCCGCTATGCGATGATGTACAATCATCGTCCGCCTGCGGCCTGCGCGCCTCAGGCCCAGGCCGCGCAATGCCCTGCCTTTTCGAATACGCCGCTAGCAAATTGTTCCGCCTGGTATGCTCAGCAGGTGTTGGCCGCCTACGGGACTCCGTCCATCGACGTTTCAGTTGCGGTTGACCCGACGACATCCCCAGCCACGGTAACGATCTGCGCGAGCCACTCATTCGATTTCATTGCACCGCACCTTCTCCCTTACGGACCACTCGGTCTGATGAGCAGCGTGACGGTTCCGATGATCTGAATGCCTGCGTTTCGGCGCCCGGCGGGCATTGTTCGGTCGGGCAATCCGCCGTGCGATGCGAGACCGTCACCTTCTGACCTCTTCGGGTTAGTCGGAAACCGTAAAATGCTGCATTCCGGGGAAGCTGAAACTGGCATTGAGTGGAGGCGCCAACAACACCTCGCATATACGCTGCCGCAGCTCGGCGACCTTGAACGGCTTTGCGAGAAGCGGGATTCCTGAGGCGCCGCCCGAGCGAAGCACATCGGCGTGTCCAGACATCAATATCACGTTTAATCCCCGCTGACAGGCCCGCGCGCGATCTATGACGGCAATGCCGTTCATTCCCGGCATGGCGTAATCGACCACTAGAAGATCGAGCGGCTTCTCTCTCTCGATGATCGCGAGGGCCTCAGAAGGGGTGTCCGTTTCCCACACGGCGTGGCCGTTGTCCCGCAGAACGGTCGCGACGAAAGTCAGCACACCCAAGTCATCATCACAAACCAATATTCTTGCATGGTGCGGCTCAATTAAAGATAGACCGCGATCGGGAACGACGCATTGAGGCGTTTTGCTCTTCGCGCGCGGCAGCCACAAATCCACTTTCGTGCCTTCACCGGGGGTGCTGGCTATCTCGGCCAATCCCCCCGATTGCGCCGCAAAGCCGTGAACTATCGATAATCCTAGTCCCGAGCCTCGGCCGGCGTCCTTCGTCGTGAAGAATGGCTCGAAGGCGCGTTGGAGAGTCTCCTTATTCATCCCGACGCCGGTGTCGGTTACCGAAATTACCACATAGTCGTCCGGCTGGAGCTCGGCCGGCGGGGTGCTAATGTCTCCTTGTCGGTTCTCCGCACTAATTCGTAGAACCCCGCCTCCCGGCATAGCGTCGCGCGCGTTGAGGGCGAGGTTCAGGATGGCGAGCTCCAGCTGGTTCGGGTCGATCCATGCCGGGTGTAGATCAAGTTCCGAGCGTATCACCAGCTCGATTTCAGGGCCGATCGTCTGCTCCAGCAATCTCTCGGCGCCACGGAGCACGCCGCGAATGTCGACCGGCCTCGGATCCAAATGCTGTCGACGCGCAAAGGCGAGCAGATGCCGGGTCAGCGCGGTACCACGCTCCGCCGCACGGAGGGCTGCCTGTAACGACGCCACAGTGCGGGGATCGGCGCTAACGCGGTTTTGCGCCATTTCGAGGTGCCCGACGACTACTGTGAGAAGGTTATTGAAATCGTGAGCGATGCCGCCTGTCAGTTGACCGACGGCCTCCATTTTGTGGATTTGCCGCAACTGGTCCTCCGCGGCCCTCCGCTGATCCATCTCCAAGTGCAGTCGTTCGTTTGCTGAAACTAACGCCTTGGTCTTCTCCGTCAGATCGCAGTTCAAACGCAATCCATGCACAAAGCCGCGAGTAGAATTGCACGCCGCAAGGGTTATTGTCACTGCGAATACCACCATCATGTCGCCGTGCACAGTCCAACCGTCGAGGAAGAAGCAGCCCGCCAGTGGGAGCGAAGCGGGGAAGACATAGGCAATGAAGGCCGGCAGATAGTTGGAAAAGGCGACAAGAGAGGCGGCGCACATCCCGCCGATGACAAAGGCAACGAAAGTCTGCTCTACCAGGTTATCCGGAAGCAAAAGTGCGCTGCCGACGCCCCACAATAATCCGGACAGCCCCGATCCGACGGTTGCCGCCGCCGCCCATCGGCTCGCGGACCGGGCCGACTCGTAGCTGCGGCGGTAACGGACCCATCCGAACGCGGAAACCCCCGTAAGGGCAATGGTCAGTGCGAGAAATGCCAGCCACCAAGTCTGTCCTTTATAGGACGCCAGTACGATCGCGACCAAGGCGGAGTTGACGACGTTGACGAGCAGGACTATCGGGATGTGCTGGTAGAGAGCTCGTATCTGCGCGACGTAGATCCCATTCATGGTGCCAGTTCGTTTCACGTCGCCTCGCTTTAAGCATTTCACGGAGGCGCAATTCGCCGCGGCAGTTGATCTTAGTCGGCCCGTGTCAGGCGAACGTCATTTCCACGTCTGACAGCTGTCAAAAGGGTTTGTGTTTAAATCTAGCTTTTTTTGCCTAATGTAGGGTCAGCAGGATCGATAGTGTCGACCGAATACATCAAAAGAGGCGAAAATCCGGCCCAATCTGGTTGGATTGAAACAATCGGTCGTGAATGGACGTAATTTTGCCATAATTCGTACGATAGTAACACAGTCGAACCAAGCTCCCCGCTGCAGTGGCGGTTCCGATGGGTGCGACAGCGCGATCCAATCCGTCGCCACCGTCCGAATTGGCTAGTCGAAATTGGGAGGCAATGGCTGTGACTGGTTTATGCCACTGCGCCGCACCGGGCAGCCGATGCGTGGCTCGGTATAACTACCGACCGAGAGTTTTGTTCGGTCATTATTGGGATATCTAAAGATGTCTTTGACGATTCATTTGCTCGGACCTTTGATAATCAAGAATGATGACTGTCAGCTCGACAAGCTCCCGAAAAAAGCACGCGCGCTGCTCGCTTTTCTCGCGGCCCAAAACGGCGAAGCGGTCAGCCGCGAACGACTTGCGGACTTGCTGTGGCCCTATCAGGGGTCGGAGCAAGGCCGCCACAGCTTGCGCAATTGCCTGTTGGAGCTGCGCAAGGCGCTCGGGCGGGGAGCAGGCTCAGATTTGACAGCCGACTTCGCCAACTGCCGGATCGAGGACGCCATCGTCGACCTCGGTGATTTCGAGCGGCTGTCGCGCTCACAGGACCGTGGCGAGCTGCAGACGGCAGCCGATTTGTACCGCGGAGATTTCCTCGCTGATTTCTATATCGCCTCCGAGCCGTTTCAGGAATGGTTGGGGGCAGCGCGAGACCGCGCGCTCGTGGCGATCTGTGATGTCCTGGAACGATTGATCGCCGTGCAAGATGCCGCCGGTGACTACGAAGCCGCGATCCAGTCCGGGCGCCGGCTAGTGACCCTCGAACCGCTATCCGAATCAGGGCAGCGCGCGCTGATGCGCGCGTACGCGCGCGGCGGCCGCCGCGGTGAAGCGCTCCGCCAATACAAGAGCTGCGCAAATACTTTGCAGCGCGAGCTCGGCGTTACGCCCGATGAGGAAACCCAGGCGCTGGCACGCTTGATAGCCCGTTCGAGCGGGGAGCGTCATATGGTAAGCGGCACACCGGGCAATCAGGCGAACCCTTCATTGAACGCCATTGCCAATCGCGTGATGGAAAGCCACAGCCCTCGGCCGCAAGAGCGGCCGATCCCTGGGTCAGAAAAACCGCAATGGCCATGCCTGCTGCCGAGCATAGCCGTGGCAGTAGCGCCAATGCGCAATTTAACCGGCGTTCCCGATCGGCAACGCTTGGTGGAAGCCTTTACCGATGATCTCGTTACCGACCTCCTTCGTCAGGGCCGCGGTCTTTCGCTCAAACCGTTGAAAGGCGAGCGGCCCACAATAGACAAGCTCGCGCGGCCGCCGGCTTCAGAGCGTGAATATGACTATGTTGTCACCGGGAGCGCGCAGTGCGGCAATCGGGAAACTTTGCGGGTGAATATGCGGATCGTCGATGCCGCGACATCCGAGTTCGTCTGGGCGGGGCGACATGAATTCCGTGCTGAAGAACTCGCACCGATCCAGACGAGGATCACCCGGCGGATATCCCGAGAGCTTCATGTACTGCTGCTCCAGGCGGCGAGCCGGCGCGCCTTTTTCGACGCGGGCATGGAGCACGGGGTGACCGAATCGCTGTCGCGCGCGTCGAGCGCGCTGCAACAAGGCATGCGCGCGGAGTTCTCGGCCGAGGCGCAGCGTTGGTACCTAACCGCGCTGGCGAGCGACCCGCGCAATGTCGAGGCGCTCACAGGGCTCGCGATAACTTGTCAACATCTCGTCAGCAACCCGTGGTGGGCCGAGCCGCGGGTCGTGGCAACCGCCTCGGACTTGGGCCGCGAGGCCGCGGCGATCGCGCTCTCGATCGCCCCAGGGCACACCGCTGCGCATTGTGTACAAGGCATGTTGTACTCGGCTGCCGGACAACTGGATGAGGCGGGCGGCGCCTTCGAGCGCGCTTTGGCAACCGACGCGGGCCAGGGTGCTGTGCACGGGTTCGCCGGATACAATGCCGCCTTTCTCGGCCGCGTCGACGAGACCGTGCCGGCGATCGAGCGGGCAATGACCCTCGATCGATCGGATCGACGGCACAGCATCTGGCTTTTCTTCGGCGGCTTTGCCGAACTCCTGCGGGGACGAACCGAGTCCTCGATATCCCTTCTCCGCAAATCTTTGGAACGCAATCCCAGCTATGGGAGCGCGCAGCTGTTCCTTGCGGCTGCGCTGTCCACGAGCGGGCGGGATAAAGAGGCCACTGAAGCCGCAGCCAAGTTCCGCGGGCTCTACCCGCAGCACCGGACGCGTGCGTTCGACCAGCTTTGGCTGTCGCGTTCCGGGTCCGCAGCATACCGCGCCCAGATCCACCCGGCGTTCGAGAAAATCCGCGGGCTCGGCCTGATAAATTAATATACTGGGCTTGGCGGTTTATCGGGCGGCGGTCTGCGAGAGTTTGCGCGACAGCTCGACCGCCATCTTCTGATGCTCCTCAAGCGTCGGCAAGGTCCTTTGCGCAAATTGCTTGAGCTCGGTGTTGTGGCCGGACCGCTCCTCTTGCTGGAAGAGCTTCACCGCCTTGTTGTGGTCCTCGACCATGGCGTGCGTGTACTGGTCGTCGAAGGCCTTACCGTGCAGCGTCTGGAGCTTCTCGCGCATCCGCTGGTGCTCTGAATTGACCGTCTTGGGCATTTCGACCCCGAGCCCGGCCACGATCGACGTCAGTTGCTCGTTTGCTTTTGTATGATCCTCGATCATGCGCTCGGCGAAGCGCTTGACGTCGGCATTCTCCGATTTCTGAGCGATCTTGCTGAACTCGACCTCCGCCATGCCGCCGATCGCGGCCTCCCTGACAAAGGTCTTGTCTTCCTGGTCCAGCGCATCTTTGGCGGAAGTCGCGGCGACGTGGCCGGGCTGCCCGGTTTGGGCGAAAATTGGAGGAGCTGCGAGCAGTCCGACGGCAACGACAGCGGTCGTGGTGAGTAAGCGAAGCATTATGATCACTCCGGGAACGGCATTTAGCCCCTTCAACAGGCGCGTTCGGGCGGAGTTCCTTATTGCCGAAATTACTGATGCGGCACTTTCGATAATCTGAGCAACCCGCCGCCGTTCTCGTTATCGATGCACCGAGGTTTTCATCCGCCGGAAACTTCGATAAAGGCCCGAAATATCCGCCGGTCAGCCTCGCTGATCTCGAATTCGGGGTGCCATTGCACCCCGAGACAGAAACGGCGGCGCGGATCCTCGATCCCCTCGACGACGCCGTCCTCGGCAACGGCGTCGATGACGAGCCCCGGCCCGGCGGTCTTGACCGCCTGATGGTGCGCGCTGTTGACCCCGAGGCTGTCCGCTCCGGTGATGCGGTGGAGGAGGGTCCCGGCGATCACCTGCACTGTATGCCCGGGCTCGTTGCGCGGGTTGGGCTGGCGATGCGCCAGGCAATCCGGGACTTCGTCCGGGATATGCTGGATCAAAGTGCCGCCGAGCGCGACATTGAGGAGCTGCTGGCCGCCGCAAATCCCGAGCACCGGCATGTCTCGGGCGAGCGCGCCCTTTGCGGCGGCCAGTTCGAAGGCGGTGCGGCGGTCCTTGGTCTTGACCGACGGGTGCCTTGTCGCTTCCCCGAACAGCGCCGGGTCGACATCGAAGCCGCCACCGGTGACGACGAGGCCATCGATCCGGGCGAGATAGGCCGAGGCGGCATCGGGATCGTGCGGCAGCAGGATCGGCAACCCGCCGGCGCCGCGCACCGCGTTGCAATAATTCTCGCGGATCGCGTACCACGGAAAATTTGAATAGCCGCCGGGCGGTTCGTGATCGAGGGTGAGACCGATGACGGGCTGTGCCATGGTGCAAATCCAATTGAAACCGGGGTCGAAACCGGAGGGGCGATGACCGATTATTACGAGCAGCCGCTCCCAATACGGACCTACGACATAGACTTTGCCGGCATCGTCAGCAACATCGTGTTCATTCGCTGGCTCGAGGACCTGCGGCTCGGGTTGCTCGACCAAGCCTATCCGTTGATCCAGGCGCTCGCCGAGGATATCGCACCGATCCTATTATCCACCCGAATCAGCTATCGCCGGCCGGTGACGATCGCCGACCCGCTGGTCGGCCGCATGCGGGTCGCCGGACTGACCCGGGTGCGCTGGCGGCTCGCCGCCGAATTCTTGGTCCTAGGCGCCGTCCATGCCGAGGCGGACCAGGAAGGCTTGTTCATGCGCCTGTCGACCCGGCGGCCGATCGCGATACCCGAGCCCATTCGCCGCTGGCACGGCGGATGAGCCCACACCCATCACCAATGAAGCTGGCCCTTGCCGAAGCCGAGGCGGCGGCTGCACGCGGTGATGTGCCGGTCGGCGCCGTGCTGGTCGATGGCAAAGGGCGTGTTCTCGCCGCCGCCGGCAATCGCGTCGTGGCCGACCATGACCCGACCGCGCACGCCGAGATGCTGGTGTTGCGGGCGGGCGCTGCCCGACTAGGGGCCGCGCGCCTGGCCGAGTGCGATCTCTACGTCACCCTCGAACCCTGCGCGATGTGCGCCGCGGCGATCGCGTTGGCGCGCCTGCGCCGGCTCTACTTCGGGGCCTATGATCCAAAGGGCGGTGCGGTCGAGCATGGGCCCCGCCTGTTCGACCAGCCGACGACCCATCACCGGCCGGAAATTTACGGAGGCATCGAGGAAGGGCGCGCCGGCGAATTGCTGCGCGACTTTTTCCGAGTCCGCCGATAGTCCCCTGACCCTGACGGAGGAAAACAGGCATGCCCGATCCCTTGGTCCTGTACGAGGCCACGCCGAACGTCCGATGTTGTCCCTCTTTCTGGTCGTGACGATAACCATTTCGGGGGTGGTCGCCTGCGCTTTTGTAGCGGCCTATGCGGTTACGGGGGTGGTACCGTGGACCGGTTTTGCCGAGGCGGACTTTCAGTACTGCGTCGGGCGACGTAATCGGCATTGGGGTGCTCGTTCCTTCTGAACAAGCGAATCAAAAGCCAGACCGGCGCGGATCGCGGCGGGCCCTCGCTTCGGCTGGCGGAGTTTGCTGCGCAGGGGGTACAGCAGCAGCTCAACCTCGGCCGCCGGCGAATCCCGGTAATATTCATCACCAGCCACGGCACCGTTCCGCTGGCGATCGCAGCGATGAAGGCCGGCGCCTTCGCTTTCGTCGAGAAGCCGCTGCGCGAAGACGCCCTGATCGAAACCATCGAGCGAGCGCTGCATCGGAGTGAAGAGCGTCTCGAACGCGCAACATCGCAGGCTCGCGCGGCCTTACCGACACCCGCGAACGTGAGATGCACGAGCCGGCGGCCGCGGGCGAACCCGACAAAGTCATCGCCCGCCGTCTCGGCATCAGCTTTCGCACTGTCGAGTTGCGTCGCGCCCACATTATCGAGAAGGTGCAGCCCAAAGCCTATCGGACTCTATCCGCATAGGGATAATAATGAATTCCAATCCGCGCACCCCGCGATGAGCCCTGGCGAGCCGGGCGCGCGCCTTTGCAGGCATTGCGACACCCCGACGGCCCGTTCCGGGCGAAGCAATCTCGGTTATTCCGTGCCGGCCCCGTCGAGATTTCTTCGTCGCCTGCGGCCCCCGCAATGACAGGAGATGCTTCGAAAGGAGAGCGACGAGATGAGCGAGGTAACGGAGCGCGAGGCGATCTGTGCGATTGGACAGTCGATCTTTGCGCGCGGCCTGACCGCCGGGTCCTCCGGCAACATCAGCGTGCGGACAGAAGAAGGTTGGCTGATGACGCCGACCAACGCCTCGCTCGGCCGCCTCGACCCGGCGCGGCTGTCGAAGCTGGACCATGACGGACGCCTCGTCTCGGGCGAAGCGCCGACCAAAGAGAGTTTCCTACACCGGGTCATGTACGAGCAGCGTCCCGCCACCGGTGCGGTCGTGCACCTGCATTCGACGCATTCGGTCGCGGTATCCTGCCTCGCCGAAATCGATCCCGCAGACGTGCTGCCGCCGATTACCGCCTACTACGTGATGCGGGTCGGCCGATTGCCGCTCGTCCCCTATTTCCGCCCCGGCGATCTCGCGCTCGCCGAGGCAGTGCGCGGCTTTGCCGGCAAGCATCATGCGGTATTGCTCGCCAATCACGGCCCGGTCGTCGCCGGTTCGAACCTCGATGCTGCCGTCAACACGATCGAAGAGCTCGAGGAAACAGCGAAACTCTACCTGCTGCTGCGCGGCGCCGAGACCCGCTATCTGACGCGGTCGCAAGTCATCGAGCTGCAACGATGAAATACCTCTTACGCATGCTGTTCGGTGCGATGCTCCTCGGGGGGAGCGGGTGGATCAATCTAATGCCAATCTGGATGGCGCCCACCGCCTGACGCAGGCTCAGCTCGATCGGGCCCACCTCAACGGTGGAACGAAGCTGCCCGGGGGTTTGACAGGGGCGGATAATGCCGAACGATGATCAGTCGCGATGCTCGGCCGCTGCGCCGCAGCGTGGCATCCACGGCGGGCGAAACACGAGGAGACGCCGGACTTGTCTCGCGCCGGTTTGCGCCGGCTCGATTTGACTGGATTCGATCTCTCCCAGGCGGATCTACGGAACGCCGATCTGAGAGGAACGAACTTATCCCGGGCGAACCTGTTCCCTGCCCATCTGGAGGGCGCGAACTTCTTCAAAGCGGGGCTCGATGGCGCCGATCTTGCCGGGCCTTCTTGACCGGAGCTCAATTCCTTAATCGTGCCCAGCTCGTCGTGACACGGAACTGGCAATCGGCTTATCGTGATGACGCGCTTGCCTGCGACGCGCCTATTCCAGAAAGGAACCTCTGCGTCCCGAGACCCACCAGTTACCCCTATGCAGCGCGGATCCATTCCGAGGGGATCGGCTGCGCGCGCTGGTCCGCCACGAGTTTTCTGCGACGGGCCTGTTCCTCGGCGCTGATCGACGCCGGATCTTCCCGGAATTCCGGCCCCATCGCCATCGCTTTCTTGACGGCCGGCCGTTCGCCGATTTCGTCCAGCCAGCGCTTCACGTTCGGGAACTCGTCAATTTCGATCTTCCGGGTTGCCCAGCTCGATGCCCAGGGATAGCAGATCATGTCGGCAATCGTGTAGGCGCTGGCAGCGAGATAGCGTTTGTTGAACAAGCCGAGGTTCATGACGCCGTAGATGCGATGTGCTTCATTGTCAAAGCGGCGAAGGGCGTAGGAAAGATCGCCGTTGTTTCCGCTCTCGGCGGCGCGTCGGAAATGGCCTTGCTCGCCGAGCTTGGGACCCTGATTGGCCAATTGCCAGCCGACCCATTGAGCGACCTCGTATTTGTTGCGCGGGTCCTGCGGCCAGAACCGTCCGGTCTTCTCGGCGAGATACATCATGATCGGACCGGATTCGAAAATGGAAATCGGGGCGCCTCCTCCCATCGGCTGGTCATCGACGATCGCCGGCATCCGGCCGTTGGGAGAAATCTTCAGAAAGTCGGGAGCAAGCTGGTCCCCGCGCCCGATATTGATCGGTTTGATCCTGTAGGGAAGAGCCAATTCCTCGAGAAGAATGACGGTCTTCTTGCCGTTTCCGGTCGGCCAGAAATAGAGGTCGATCATAGGTTTTCTCCTGTTCAAGGTGGCAGCGCGTGAGACGCCATCAGTGTTGCGGCGATCCGGTAGCCCGCACTCTAAACCATAATCCGACAACCGACGGCAAATTGCGAGTCGGCGGCTCATCCAACCGGCAGCTAGGGCGCGCGAAGGCCCGATTGTCCACCGCGTGCTCATAGCTGGCGCTGACGCGGGCGTTGTCTGGGCCGGCGAAGTGGATGTAGTGGCTCAAGTGGATTTCTTCCCGGCGTTTCCTTAGGAAGTGTCACAATGATAAGTTCCCCTGACAATTCCTACGCATCAAAGGGTCTGCCACGCATCAAAGGGTCCGCCACGAGCCGATTCGCGGGGTCTCGTACTTTCTATCTCCTCGGCAGCCGGCGGCTCGCACGGAAATAGCATTTATGGCATCGATTGCGAGAGACAGAGACGGCGGTGCGCGCCTGGCCGGAGCGACTTCCTTGCCCCCGAGGTCGGGTTGCCGCGGGCCTCATATGCCGTTGAGCCATAAAGATGACTCTTGGTAGGCGGCTCGCTTCAATATCATGATCGTTTCGATCGCCGATGTGCCCTCTCCAGAAAACCGTCTGGTCGGTATGGCCATCGCCGACGGTTGCGGAACCGATGCGGCCGGAGCCTGTCCGGGAGCGTCGCACGGAACGCACGCGGGATATTGGCGCTGCGACGAAGAGGGGATGGTGGGCCATGCATGCTGAGCCGGGAGAACTCATGGGCCAGGCATACTGCAAAGCGCCGATGGTGACGGGGAATGCTCCAAGATCGCCCTCAGCGGCGTTGATCAGCACAGATCCCAAAGAAACGGGTTTATGGCTGTGGCAGGGCGAGGCGCTGCCGTCACCATCGCTTCCCGAGCCCAAATCCCGCGACCAGCAAATTCTTCATCGCGTGATGCGCGCTGCTGGGTGGGCTGGGTGGATAGCGTTGCCTATCGGCTTGGCCCTGGCGTTTCTCGCGGTATCGACGATTCCGCGCCCGGATAGGCCAGTATCAGCGGATAGGCCCGCCGTCGCGCTCTCGTCAGCCCCGTCGCCCGCCGTTACGCCCCCGATCGTCCCCGTGCCCCCGGCCGAACGCACTGAGGCTAAACTGGATCAGGTCCAAGCACCATCGGCGCCGCCAGTCGCTAAAATTCCGGCGCAAGAACCACAACCGCCAGTGGCGAAGGGGCGTGCACAACACAAATTGTCGCGAACTGCGAGAAAAACCCATGCATCGCACGTTCGCAAACGGCCGCTGTTCCCAATGCCTGGAGTGCTCACGCCACCGCCCATGACATGGCATGGCGGTGGTTACTGACCCGCATTCGCGCAGCAGCGAGTGCCCCACCACCTATATCGGCAATTTAGCGCGAACGCCGCGCGTGCTCGGACTTTGGCGATAGGGACACCACGGTCGGTAAGGCTGTCGAGGTGCTCGCCGTCGTGCCCCGACAGCAAGAATGCGAAGGGGTTTTGCATCCCAACTCGGCGACAACGAAATCGTTTCGCATTTTGGTTGTGGCTTGAACCATGCCTTTTGGATCTGCTGGCCACTCCGCTTATGCCCGTCGGCTTCGATCGTGGTGACCGCCGCGCGGCCGACGCGACCGATGGCCGTGATACAGGACCGGTTCGGCGCGCCATCCAAATGAACCGTGCAAGCGCCGCAGAGTGCCATCCCGCAGCCGAACTTGGTGCCGGTCATCCCTAATTATAACAAGTCACGAAGCACCACAGCAGAGGGGTATCACCGTCGACATCGGCGGCGCGATCTACACCATTCACTTTGATCTTGAACCCCATGCCCACCTCCCGGATGTCAATTCGCTAATAGGATCAGGCGTGCGTGCTGAAACTTCAGTACCGTCGTGTACAAACGCGCAGTCAGGATGCAGCTTTGGCCATTGGCGTCGCGCGAACCTGTACTTTGCTGCCATCATCGAGATCGACGGGCGGAGTGAGCACCACCTTGTCGCCCTGCTTGACGCCCTCGCTGACCTCGACTTCCGTTCCTAAGTCGCGAACTTCAGTGATCTTGCGGCTGTGCGCGACACCGTCCTCGACGACCAGCACGTGGAGGCCGTCGCGGTCGAAAACGATCGCCCCTGCCGGCACGATCAGTGACGGCGTCCGGCGCGGGACCTTGAGCTCGACCGCGCAGTAGGTCCCCGGGCTCAATTCTCCGTCGGGATTGGGTACGTCAATCTCGGTCATCAGGGTCCGGGTGGCCGGATCCAGGGCGTCGGCGATCCGCGCGACCTTGCCCGGAAAGCTGTGGTCGGGGATCTCGGGCACCCGGACCACGGCATCGACACCGGGCTTCACGCCGATGGCCGCGTCCTGCGGCACGTAGAGCCGGATCCGCATGACGTCGCTCTGGGTCAATGTGAACATGAAGGTGCCGCTCGTCGCATCGGCCTGGACCAGGCTGCCGACATCGATGTTCCGCCGGGTCACGACGCCGTCGAACGGGGCGACGACCTGCTGATAAGCCTTCTGCTGGCGCAGCACCAGCAATTGGGCCTCCTGCGACTGGATGGCGGCGTCATTGACCTGCTTCGCCTGCTGCTGAGCCGCATAGTTCAGGCGATCGGTGTCGCCCTGTTGCTGGGTGACCCAGCCTTGCTTCACCAGAACGGAGTCGCGGCCCCAAGTGACCCGGGCCAGTTCGCGGTTCGCCTTGGTTTGCCGGCGCGATGCCTTGGCTTGAGCCAGGCTGGCCTCGGCCTGGGCGATCTGGTGGTCGAGCTCCGGGGCGGTGATCGCCGCCAGGAGGTCGCCCGCCTTCACATGAGAGCCGATATCGACATTGCGTTGCGTGATATACCCGCTGGCGCGGGCGTAGATGTTGGCGGCTTGGAAGGCGTTGGTGGTGGCCGGCAACGTCACGCTCATCGTGCCGGGGCTCGCCCGCACCGCTTCGACGCGGACGGTCGGGCACGAAGTCGCGATGCTGCTCTGCGGCGGCTGTGACCTCGAGGTGCAGCGCGTAATGCCGCCAAACGCCGAGCGCCAGACCGCCGAGGAGCAGCAACAGCGCGCCGAGGCCGAGCAGTCGTCGACCGGAACCACTGCGGCGATCGTGCTCGCCAGTCGGCCGCTGAGTATCCCGGCTCCGCGCCGGATACTCGAGCACGCGATGGTCGCGGTCGGTCATTTAGAGTTCCTCCGCAAAGACGCCCTGCGCGGGTTTGCCGTCGTTGCGTTTGCGCAGCATGGCGAAGAGGTAGGGCACGACGAGCAGGGTAGTCGGCGTCGCGAACAACAGGCCGCCGATGACGGCGCGCGCCAGTGCCGCATTCTGCTCCTCACCGGGGCCGCCGATCGCCATCGGGATCATGCCGACGATCATCGCCGCGGCCGTCATCAGCACAGGCCGAATCCGGGTGCGTCCCGCGGAGATCGCCGCATCGAAGGCGCTCATGCCGGCGAGCTGCTGCTCGCGCGCGAAGGTCACCAGCAGGATCGAGTTGGCCGAGGCGACGCCGACCGCCATGATCGCGCCCATCAGCGACGGGACGCTCAACGTCGTATCGGTGATGTACAGCATCGTGACGATGCCGCAGAAGGTCGCGGGCAATGCCAGGATGACGACGAGCGGGTCGCCGAAATTCTGATAGTTCACGACCATCAGCAGGTAGACGAACACGGCGGCGAACAAGAGCCCGATGCCCATGTCGCGGAAGGCGTCGTTCATGCTCCCGATCTGGCCCAGTACCTGGATCGAATTGCCGGGTGAGAGCTCCTTCTGCAGCCCGGCGACGATCTTGTCGATCTCGCCCGCGACACTGCCGAGATCGCGACCTTGGACATTGGCGTAGACCTCGTAGATCGGCTGAATGTTCGCCTGGTTGGCGTTGGTCGGCAGCGCAATGCGGGTGAGTGTCGCCACATTGCTGAGCAGGCCCGGCACCGGATCGCCTTGCGGCGACAGGGCGGTACTGACCGGCGTATTGGTCAGCGCATTGAGCGAGGCCACCTGAGGCTCGGGAGTCTGCACCGCCAGGTAATAGGGTATCCCCTTCGTCAGATCGGTCCAGAAATTCGGGGTTACCTGCTCGGACGAGCTCAGGCTGACATTGAGGTTGGTGGCGATCTGGCTGGCATTGAGACCGAGCTCTGCCGCACGGGTGCGGTCGATCGCGGCAAAGAACGCCGGCGCATCGACTTCCTGCTGGAGATGGGTATCGGCAACACCCGGGATGGCCCCGATGCGGCGCCGGAGCTGTCGCGCGATGTGCAGATTCTTGACGCGGTCATAGCCGACGGTGCGCACGTCGATCTGCGCCGTCACCCCGAAATTCAGGATCTGGGTGACCATGTCGGCAGCCTGAAAATAGAAGATGTCTTCCGGGAAGGCTGACGGCAGCACTTGGCGCAGCTTGCGCACATAATCGGCCGTGGGCAGGTGCCCGTCCTTGAGCGACACCAGGATCACGCCGTCATTGATGCCGATCGTCGAGCCGTCCGCAAAGGACAGATTGTAGAGGCGCGCCGGCAGGCCGATGTTGTCGACGATCAGGTCGCGCTCGTTCTCCGGAATGACCTCGCGGATCTTGTTCTCGACGGCCTCGAAGATCTGCTCGGTCTTCTCGATGCGGGTGCCGGCCGGAGCGCGGACGTGAAGCTGGATCTGCCCCCCGTCGATGACGGGAAAGAAGTCGCGCCCGACAAAGAGGTACATGACAGTGCCAAGGGCGAGGATCGCTGTGGCGAAGACCGGCACGATGATCCGGCGAGTAAGCAAAGTGGCGAGCAGCTGCGCATAGCTGTCGCGCAGGCGATCAAAACCACGCTCGAGATGATGGTGGAACCGCGCAAACCAGCCTCCTTCCGCGCCGTGACCTTCGCCCTTCAACAGCAATCCGATCGTGATCGGCGTCAGTGTCCGCGAGAGGCCATAGGAGGCGAGCATCGCAAACACGACGGCGAGGCCGAGCGGGGTAAACAGATATTTCGCCGGGCCCTCGAGGAAGACGACCGAAGTGAAGACGCAGCTGATCGCCAATGTCGATACCAGGGTCGGTACGGCAATGCTGGCGGCGCCGTGCAAGGTTGCCTGCGGCAGCGGCTGTCCTTCCTCGGTCAACAGGCGATGCGTGTTCTCGATCGTCACCGTCGAATCATCGACCAGGATGCCGATAGCCAGCGCCAAGCCGCCCAATGTCATCGTGTTGAGCGTATCGCCGAGGAAATAAAGCACGACCAGCGATGACAGAACGGATAGTGGGATCGAGATCATGACCACCAGGGTCGAGCGCCAGGAGCCGAGAAAGAGGAGAATCATCAGCGCCGTCAGGCCGGCCGCGATTGCTCCCTCGCGCAGCACCGAGTCGACCGAGGCGCTGACGAACACCGACTGGTCGAACAGTTCCTTGATCTTCATGCCGGGCGGGGCCGAGGCGCGGGCGATCTTCAGCGCCTTCCTGACCTCCCTGACGACGTCGACGGTGGAGGCGTTGCCGTTCTTGATGACGCTCAGCAGGACCGAACGCCGTCCATCAGATCGCACCACATTCTGCTGCACCAGTGAACCATCGCGGACATAGCCGAGATCCTTGACGTAGACCGTGGCACCGTTGGCATACTTGACCGGAATATTGTTGAGCTCCTCAATCGTCGCCGGCACCGCATTGGTGCGCACCGTGTACTGGGTGTCGCCGATTTTCGCAGTGCCGGAGGGCAAGGTCAGGTTCTGGGCGTTGACGGCGTTTGCCACATCGAGCGGGGTGAGGCCCTTTGCCAGCAGTTTTGCCGGGTCGAGATCGACCATGATCTGACGGTATTTGCCGCCGGCGGGCGTCGGAAAAGTGACGCCGTGGATCGGCGCCAGCCGCTGCCTCAGATTGTAGAGCCCGTAATCATAGAGCTGCTGCTCGTTGAGGGTATCCGAGCTCAGGCTGATCTGCAGCACCGGGACGCTGGAGGCGTTGTACTCCACGACGAGCGGCGACTGAATCCCTGGCGGCATCAGCAACCTGATGTAGTTCGTCGCCGAAATGATTTGCGCGATCGCGAGGTCGATACTGACGTCCGGCTGAAAATAGATTTTCTGGACGGAGATACCGTCCAATGTCTGCGCCTCGATATCCTTGATCCCGCTGACGGCGGTGCTCATCGCGTATTCGCTGTAGGTGGTGACGCGCTGTTCCATCTCCGGCGTGCTGAGACCCGTGTATTGCCAGATGACGGTGACGACCGGGATGTCGATCTCCGGAAAAATGTCCGTCGGCATCGATCGGAAGGCGGTGACCCCCAGAAACAGGATCAAGAGCGCCAACACATAAAAGGTGTAGGGCCAACGCAGCGCAAAGCGCACGATCCCCATCATCGGCTCCGTTTGTTACAAGCAATTGGAGTTGTCGGCCCGCACTCGCGCGGTTGACGAAATCCCTACCTGTCGCAGCGCAGCACGAGAACTTCGCTCTCGACCACCGGCCTCATCGTCAGCGCAGCCGTTTGCCAACCGCTCGCGCGCCAGCTTCTTCGCGTCGCAATGGGGAAGTCACCGAGCGGAAACGGCAGCGTCCGGCCTGGCGATGTGCAGATGGTCGCCGGCATTCCTGAGCACGATCCGCGCCGACGCCTCGCCCACACTGCGCGGGATCGAGACCGCCGCCGACTGCCCCACCGCCAACACCGTCTCGAACCGCTCGACCGCGGCCCGGCCCCGCTGAGTCGTTATCACCACATGGAAGCCTCGGGGTGCGGCGGTGTAATAGACCAAGGCGGAACAGTCCGCGTCGAGCCTCGTCACATGACCGATCATGGCCGCAATATCCGCCGCCTGGGCCGTCGCCACCCCGGTAACGGCGAACGCGGCGGCCGCAAGGAAGCTCCTCATCTCGATTTTCATCGGACACAAGCCTTTCCGGATATAGGGGCAATTACCCCTATGGGCCGGAGAGATGGGGCCATCCTCGCGAGTGTCAAGAGGAGATAATTTGCGCTGTTAGAAGCCATGTACAGTGAGTTGACTATGCAGGTATTGGCCGCATCTAGGGAATAGGTCGGCACTTACCCATATAAGCTTTGGAGGATGATGAGGCGCACCAATGTCCGACGTCGAGCCCGAAATCTGTAACTGTGGCGTGCTTCGCCAAGCGGCGCGCCGCGTGACCAAGCTTTATGACGAGGCCCTCGCGCCCACCGGGCTGGGCTTGAACCAATTCTCGATCCTGACACGGCTGAACCGCGTCGGTCCGACCTCGATCCAAGAGCTCGCGCGGCTTCTGGTCATGGATCGCTCGACACTGGGGCACCTTCTGCGCCCGCTCGAAAAGCGCGGCCTCCTGAGGCTCGAAGTGTCCGAACGCGATCGTCGCAGCCGTGCCATAGCGCTGACACAGGCCGGGAAGGCTGCTGTCGCCAAAGCAGTTCCGCGCTGGGCGTCAGCCCAGCGCCGCTTCGAGCGCACGTTCGGTGAAGAGGCCGCGTTCGAGCTTCGCGCCGTCCTCAAAGAGATCGCCACGGCGGAATTCGACTAGACCGTTGCAACGACAATGCAGGCGCCGGCATGCTGCGGTCATCGCGGTATTGACCGCAGGCACCCCCGTGCAGGCCAAAATGGAAAAGCGGACCTTCCGGTGCCGGCAGCGGCTGGGGCGCACGACGTCTATCCTGCACCGGACGGTACGGTGTGGTCCGCGGCGCAATCCGCAGGCAAACTCGGCGGACTCGATCCCAGGACTGGCAAATCGGATCCGATCGCATTGGGCCCGGGTGCGGCGCCCCACGGCACCGGCGGCTCCAAGTGCAGTGCCGGTCTTGAGATCGCCATGATTGGTCATCTTATCCATATGATCTTCAATGCTTTCGGTAGCGGACCAGGCCGGATCACAGTGTGGAGGAGAATCTCTCGATGGTGGCGACGCAGCGCGGTCATCTGAGCCATCACAGGATCTCCTGACTGAGGATCGCGGTGTCCCGACCCCATTCAGATATATTCAGCGGATCCCCCTCCTCGCTTTCCCGGCGAAAGCCGGGATCCACTTCTGCCGTGGGCACCGGCTTTCGCCGGTGAAGCGGTATTGAGCGAGGTGCTTTCATCGCCGGGTGAATCGTGTGAATGACTCTGAACACTAGATCACGCGGCAGCTGACGCGCCCGTCATGTAGTCGGACGCGAAGGCGAAGGAGACATCCGTTTGCGATATCCTGCACGTGCCCGGTCCTCCAGAGCGGTACCCAGCTTTGGCCACGCCGTTAGGATCGATCGCCGCATTGCTCCCGGAAGTCGCTGGTATCTTCCTTCAAATCGGCGTGTCCGATGATCCCGGGCAGTCCCCTGTCGCAGGCTCCCTCGACCTGAGCTCGAAGCCGAAGCGCACCACAGCCTCCATCCTCTCCGCTTCCACAACAGTGCGGTCGGGAGTAGACTGCGCACGAGTTTCGCGCCCAACGGGGCGACGAGCTCGGCCCGTCCGCTCGCGCGGTCACGAGGGAGGAAAAACCCATGCTCGAAATCGGGCTGTTCCACAACGGGGCGTCCAGCCTGCCGGTCATTACCAACAAGAACGGCGTCACGTTCAATGACGGAACGCTGGCCGAGGTCCACCAAGCGGCACAGGAGACACTGGTAAATCAAATTCGCCAGGGGATTCTCGCCGAAAAGCTCGGGTTCCAGTCGTTCTGGCTCACCGAACACCACTTCCAACCCGAGGGCGCGGAGATGAGCCCGAACCCGCTCATGGTGCAGATGAGCGTGGCAGCGCACACCAAGCGCATTCGGCTCGGTCAGGCGGCCAACATCATCGTCTGGCACCATCCGGTGCGCCTCGCCGAGCAGATCGCGTTACTCGACGTCATCAGCGGCGGGCGGGTCGAATGCGGCATCGGACGCGGCTATCAGCCCCGGGAGAACGAAACGCTCGGCCGTCCCTACGGCTCGACGATTCAGGACCAGGAGCGCAACCGCAAGGCTTTCGAGGAATCGCTCGCGATCATGAAGAAATGCTGGACCGAGCCGTCATTCTCGCACCACGGCGAGTTCTTCTCGGTCCCGCCCACCTACACCAAGTGGAACCACAAGCAGACGATCGCCTATTTCCAGCGCGACGAGACAGGACGGCGCCTGGAGGACGTGCTCGCCCTCGGTGATCCCGACATGTACTCGGCCGGGAATCCCGTGCAGGCGACCACCACCACGCTCAAGGAGCTGCAGGTCTTTCCGCAGCCGTTGCAGAAGCCGCACCCGCAATTGTGGGAGCCGCTGACCAGCGCCCGGTCCCTCAAATTCGCGGCCGAGCACGGGATCAACGGGGTGATGATCGCCGAACCGAACGACCGCCTGCGCCGCAACATCGAGATCTACTACGAGGCGGCGGAGAAGGCCGGGTTTCCCGACATGCACAACCGCGGCCGGTTCAAGTTCGGATGGGACGCCGAAAAGCGGCGCGGGATCATGACCAGCCGCTATCTCCACATCACCCGTCCCGGCAAGGAGAAGGAGGCGCTCGACCGTGCGGCACGGGCGATCGAGCTGCAGTTCGACTATTACGGACCGTTCGGCTTTGGCGCCGTCGTGGCACGGCTCGACGAACCGATGTTCGACCTCAACAAAAAGGTGACGGCGCAGATGCTGCGCGATCGAGAAATCGCCATCCACGGCTCCAAGCAGTACGTCATCGACACGATCATGAAGATGCGCAACGAATGCGGTTACGACGATTTCTGCTTCCTCGGCTGGTTCGAGCTCGGCGGCTTCCACGCCAAGGAGATCGAGGAGCAGATGCAGATCTTCGCCGAGGAGGTGATGCCGGTGCTCGCGCGCGAATGCGGCGGCAAGGTGGAGCTACCGGCGCGCGGCCTCGATCTGGTCGTCTGAGCGGGCCCGGGGCTGGGAGAGGAGCAGACGATGGCGAGCAAGCAGACCGAAGAGCTGAACAAGCTCTACCTGGAATGGGTGGCGGCGCTGAAGGCGAACCCCGAGATGCCGCTCGACGAGCTGCGCCACATGTTCGAGCAGTGGGAGAGGATTACCGGCGAGCCGGGCGGCGTCGATTACATCGAAACCGATGCCGGGGGAGTTCCGGCCATGTGGGCGGCGCCAAAGAACTGCGCGCAGGACCGCGTGCTGCTCTGCGCGCATGGCGGCGGCTATGTGGCCGGCTCGATGTACACGCACCGCAAGGTCTACGCCCATGTGGCAAAGGCGACCGGCTGCCGCGCGCTCATCGTCGCATTACCGGCGGGCGCCAGAAAACGTGCACCCCGGCCCGGTGAACGACATGGTGAGGAGCTACAAATGGCTGCTCGACCAGGGTATCCGGCCGGGCCATGTCGCATTAATCGGAGATTCGGCGGGCGGCGGCCTTGCTGTGACCACGATTCTACGCGCCCGCGAGCAGGGCTTGCCCGTACCGGCCGCCACGATGCCGCTCTCACCGTGGCTCGACATGGAGGCGACAGGCGAGACGTTCGAGACGAACGCGGCAAAGGACCTGCTCGTTACGCGCGATGTCATCCAGGTTATGGCCGGAATGTTCCTCGGCGAAGGCGGCAACCGCCAGGATCCGCTTGCCAATCCGCTGCACGCCGACCTCAAGGGGCTCCCGCCCATGTATATCCAGACCGGGGCTGATGAGACGCTGCTCGACGACAGCCGCAAGCTGGCAGATCTCGCGCGCAGATCCGGCGTGGAGGTGACGCTCGATATCGTGCCGGAGATGCAGCACGTGTTCCAATTCCTAGCCGGCACCGCGCCTGAAGGGGATGCTGCGATCCGTCGCCTCGCCGACTGGGTCCGCCCAAAACTCGGCTTACGTTGAGGGGCCGCGCTCACTTGGAGCGACTGCGCCTCGCCCGCCAAGCATCGCCGAGAGAGGCTCTTCACTGGTTGTACGCTCGGTGCGGCTCTACTCGCCCTACAGGCTGATTTATAGCAGCGCCAACGGCGAAGAGCGCTGCGACTGTGATCAGGCTGGATTTAAAGCTCCGCCGCTTGGTCACCAGGTCCTGGTTTCTGTCGCTCTGCTAACGTTTGTCCGAGAGACGGCCACTGCTCTCCTCATCTTGTTGATGATGCAGGGGCTTCTGCCGACGCGAGCTCCGGCGATGGAGCTGAAGGTCGTCCGCAATCAGATCATTCTCAGTGGGCCGGTGATTGGCGATGAGCCGGGCAAGGTAAGAGAAGCTCTCGCCAGCTCGCCAGGTATCGAGACCGTGATCTTGCGCAACTCTCCGGGGGGAAACGCACCGGCCGGCTATCAAGTGGGTCAGCTGCTTCGAGAGCGCGGCCTTCGCACGGCAGTGTCAGGTTATTGCTATTCTTCGTGCTCGCGAATGTTTCTCGGCGGCAGCAGTCGTTACTTTACCGATGATTATCTGCCGGAGAGCAACAATGTCGGCTTTCACGGGCATTACGATCGGATGGGGCATCTCAACGCCAATCTCGTGCATCAATACGGTCTACACGATTGGACAATTAAATACAGCGATGGTAAGGGAGACCCCGCGCTGATAGAGCGCTGGATAAACATTCCGTACAGTCGCGGGATGATCCATTTTTTCCATCCCGGACTGGTCAAGCGCGACGGTGTCTCGACCTTCATGTGTCAGGGGGACGAGGGTCAGCGCTCGGTATTTGCCTGCGAGCCGATTGCAAAGACAGCGCTTGATCTCGGCATCATCACGTCGTTGGATCTAGTGCACAGCGCCGATCGCTGACTGCAACGGCAGATGGCTGTGTCGTACCGCCACTCGCACAACGTCCGCCATCAGCACACGCGGGCTTGCGTTTAACGGCCGGCTGCGATGCTACGAATCGAATCGATGTGCGCGGCAGGGGACCTTTGATAATCGTCGCAAACGGCCAGTTCAAATACCGCGTCAATACCGTGTGCGCGAGGCTGCCCGACGGGTGGTCGTTCAAGGAGGTCGGTAAGCCCGCGCCCCTTTATCCGCTGGGAGCTCATCGGCGCCGTATCGGACCTCGTCAACCGTTCGTCAACTGTTCCGGACGCAAAATGGCGCAGTTGGTGTAACGCGGACATCCAGCAATGGTCAGAGTTTTAAACCTGAGGGCCATAGAAGATTCCCTAAACACTGCGCGCTGAATGTTGGCTCATTGGGCAGGGCGCCGGAGACGGAGTATCGACCCCGCTCCTAAGCGACGTGACGCAATGGACAGTCTTCAACCGGCTCAATGCAGTGTTGGCTCATCGTGGCAACCGTTGCACTCAGCCCTATAATTATCCTGATCCTCGCCGACACCATCGGCCCAATCTTTCGCCAGGCGAAGGAAGAGGGGAAGTGAACGGCCCAGAGGCGGGATGCGGGATCGCTTAGTGAGCAATGTGCGGAATTGGGCCGTAGCATCGGCTATCGCGGCGCTCATTTTACTCAGCCCCATCGTCGCGTTCCTGATGGTCATCACGGCAGAGATGCTGATCGACGTTGTTATACAGGCGCAGGGCAACCGCCATTTGCGCCGTCGCCGCTGGCGCTATCGGGTGGGCTTTGTTCCGTAAGAACTGGCCGCACTTGAAGGTAGAGCCTCAATCAGGGCAGGACCAGGTTTGCGACGAAGTGGCTACTGCGCCTTCGGGAATGTGATGGCCGCATTGGGGGACGCACTCTCGCTGGAAACGTCCAAGCTCCCCGGCCTCTGAACCGCAGCCGGCACTGGTCACAACTGCCCTGTGATGGTCGCGCCTTCCCCACTGGCCTCGATGATTTCGTGATCCCTTTGAAGTCGAATACACCATCGCCTCGCAGCAGAGGACCGGCAATCCCCGCTGTCGCCGCCGTTAGAGATGCAATGTGCGGTATTAGTTAGGCGGGATCGCATACCGACCGCCCCGGGTGAGCCGCTCTTTGTCACGCGGCGTCCGCCTCGAGGCGGAGCGTGCCGCCGAGACGGAAGTGCGGGCCATCGGAACCGCTGACCGAATGCTGTCTTCTCGGTTGATCCTATGGCGCGTCCGCCTGGTCGGCGGCCTCTTCCTGCTTCTCTTCGTCGCCCGGCATCTCGGTAACCTCGCCTTGGGCTTGGTGTCGATCGACCCGATGGAAGGGTCGCGGAGCCTGCTGCTGAGGCCGTGGCAGACCGGCTTCAGCCAGGCGCTGTTGCTGGCGGCGGCGATTGTTCACACCGGGCTTGGGCTGGCGTCGCCCATTCGCGGGCGATGAGCAGCACGGATTGGGTCCAGCTATTGCTGGGTCTCGCAACGCCGCCTCTGCCCGTCAGTCATGTCGTCGGGCTTCGGGTGGCGAGCGATCTGGCGGCTCGGTTCAGCGCCGACTATGGGTACGTCCTCGCCGTTTACTGGCGATAGGCGCTTCTGGCACTTCAGCAGCTTCCCCCGCTCGCGGACGCTAGCGGGGGAAAGAAGGCGGGGGTGTACAGCTCCTGGTCGATGCCGCTCCCGCCATGCGCTCATCCAACACGCGAGCCGCGCTGCTTGCCGCCAATTGTAACGCCGATCCCCGGCGGGCAGCACGGCCATCGCCGCGGCGGGCCTGCCGTCGCAGTATTGGCGGGAATGCCTCGATGCGCCATTCTCTCCCGCCGCCACAGAGAAAGAGGCTTTGATGAAGACCGACGATCGCGGACGCTCGGTTCGCCGGTTCGAGGATTTCCGGTTTCTGACCGGCGGTGGCCGGTACGTCGACGATTTCGCTCTGCCTGGGCAGGTCTACGCTCATGTGCTGCGGTCGCCGCATGCGCATGCCGCAATCGAATGGATCGACACGACGGCGGCGCGGGACGGCGGCGGGGTCCTCGGCGTGTTTACCGAAACCGATCTGCGCGCGGACGGCATCGGTCCGCTCCCCTGCATCGCGCAGGTCAGCACGGTCGATCCGATGATCGTGCCGCCGCGCTATGCGCTGGCGCGCGGGCGGGTGCGCCATGTCGGCGATCCCGTGGCCTTGGTTGTTGCGGAAACCCGCGATCTGGCGCGCGACGCCGCCGAACGGGTCGCGGTCGAATACCGGCCGCTCGATGCGGTCGTCGATGCGGCGGCGGCACTGCTGCCGAGGGCGCCGGCGATCTGGGACGAGGCTCCGGCAAACCTCTCCTACAGGTTTCAGCGGGGCGACGAGGCCGCGACCCGGGCGGCGTTCGCCGGCGCGGCCCACATCGTCGAAATCGAGCTCGTCAACAACCGCCTCGTGCCGGCGCCGATCGAGCCGCGGGCGGCGATCGGCAATTATGACGCGGCCGCCGGCCGCCTCGACCTGCTGCTGACCGGACAAGGCGTCCACAGCATCCGCAATCAGCTCGCCGAGGCGGTGTTCCGGCTGCCCCCCGAGCGCATCCAGCTGGCCGCGCCCGATGTCGGCGGCGGTTTCGGGATGAAGAATTTTCTTTATCCCGAATGGGTGCTGGTGTTGTGGGCGGCGCGGCGGCTCGGGCGGCCGGTCAAATGGGTCGCCGAGCGGAGCGAAGAATTCGTCAGCGGGACGCAGGGCCGCGACAATCATACGAAGGCCCGGCTGGCGCTCGACGAGGACGGCCGGTTTCTCGCGCTGGACGTCTCCACCGTGGCCAATCTCGGCGCCTATCTGTCGTCGAACGGACCGGGCAGCTCGACCAATTCGCCGGCGACGGCGATGGGCGGCGTCTACGCGATCCCGGCCGTCTTCATGGATGTGCGCGGCGCCTTCACCAACACGGTGCCGATCGACGCCTATCGCGGCGCCGGAAAGCCCGAGGCGAATTACCTGATCGAGCGGCTGATCGACATTGCCGCGCGCCGGAACGGCTGGGACCCGGTGGATTTGCGCCGGCGCAATATGATCGCCGCCTTCCCCTATCGCAGCGCGCTCGGCATGACGATCGATTGCGGACGTTTTGCCGCCAATCTCGACGACGCGCTCGTGCAGGCCCGCGACGCCGGTTTCACGGCGCGGCGCGCCGCTGCGGCGGCGCGCGGCCGCCTGCGCGGGCTCGGGGTCGGCTGTTTTCTCGAAACGGCGCGCGGCACGCCGAACGAATTCGCCGAAATACGCTTCGATCCGGACGGCCGGGTTTCGCTGCTCCTCGGCACCCAGTCGAACGGCCAGGGACACGAGACGAGCTACCCGCAGATCGCCGCGTCATTGCTCGGTCTGCCGCTCGAAAGATTTCGCCTCGTCCAGGCCGATACGCGGATGGTGCAGCGCGGCGCCGGGCATGGCGGCGCGCGCTCGATGCATCAGGGCGGCACGGCATTGGTCAAGGCGGCGCAGATGGTCATCGAAAAAGGCCGCAGGATCGCGGCCGGTCTGCTGCAGGCCGACAGCGCCGAAATCGTCTTCACGGAAGGCCGGTTCACCGTGCCGGGGACGGAGCGCGAGATCGACCTTCCCGCAGTCGCCCGCGCCGCGGCCGACCCGGCCAACCTGCCCGGAAGGCATGGCGCCCGGTCTCGACAGCTCGGTCTACAATATGCTGGACGTATTCACCTTTCCGAACGGCTGCCACATCGCCGAGGTCGAAATCGACCCCGAGACCGGTGTCGTGACCCTCGAACGCTATACCGCGGTCGACGATTACGGGCGTCTGATCAATCCGCTGCTGACCTCCGGGCAGGTCCAGGGCGGAGTAGCCCAGGGCATCGGCCAGGCCCTCCTCGAGCACACCGTCTACGAGCCGGCCTCGGGCCAGTTGCTGAGCGGCTCGCTGATGGACTACGCGCTGCCGCGTGCCGACGATCTGCCGCCCTTCGACATCACGCTCGCCGAGCTGCCGACTACCGCCAACCCGCTGGGCGTCAAGGGCTCCGGCCAAGCCGGCTGCATCGCCGCGCCGCAGACGATCATCAACGCGATCGTCGACGCCCTCGCCCCGCTCGGCGTCGATCATATCGACATGCCGGCCACCCCCGAGCGGGTTTGGCGTGCGATCCGTGCCACCGACCGCCGAACAAAGGTTTCTTGACAGCCGGCGTTCTCCGGTTGCGCAATACCCTCAATCAACAAGCCGCCTTGCGTCACTAGGAGAGGAAAGCGCCGACAAACGCGCGATCGTCCCCCCTCTTCCCGTCCCGGCGTGGGGGCTGTCCCACCCTGGCAACGCGCGCGCCCACCTCCAGCAGGTCGCGCACGGCTTCGCAAGCATCGGCATAGATTTCATTCCGGTGGCGGTGCGCGGTCCCATTCAACTCGGCATCCGCGTCTTAGAAGCGGAAAGTGCCCGCGAAGAGCGGCCCCCTCATATGGACGTTGAAGCCCAAATTGCTGTCGCTTGCCGAGTAGTTAAAGTTGAGGCTGCGATAGCCCACGTGAAGGTTGATCCACGAGTTGAGGGCGTAGTCGACTGTGCCGATCACCTGCCAGTCGGTATGCGCGCCGAGGTCGAAACCACCGATATCGCCATAGGCGCTCAGGCCGAACCCGTTGCCGAAATCGAAGTGATATCGTCCGCCGATCAGCGGGTCGCCCCAGCCCGCTCTCTGGTTGACGCTCTGACCGGCAAGCAGACCGGGGTTCAGCTCCACATTCGCTCCAAATCCCCAAGCGCGGAAGCCGACACCCAAATCCGCGAACTGGGTCGGCAATTCGAGGAGGCGGTACAACAACAACGCGGTCCCCGTATTGGCCTGCAGCTCCGCCTTGCCGCCCTGGAAGAGTACATTGCGGGTGGTGATGTTGGTGCTGACCGGGACATGCAGCACATCGCCGAGCAGGCTGATGGGCCCGTCGTGGATCTCGGCCGATCCCATGAACGGCACCCCGTCGAGGTGTCCCAACAGCTGAAAGGGGCCGACGCTCGAATCGACCTGGGGAATTCGCGCCAGCGGCGTCGCGGTGGTGGCATAGATGCCGGCGAGCCAGAGGTAGGGCGTGACAAAGATTTGGGGATGCCCAAGGCCGCCCGAATCTTGCGCGCCGACCGAATCCTGTGCGCCGGCCGGAGGCGTTGCCGCGCCAATCACGGCCAAGCTGACGGCAAGGGACGCCAGTGCTGCTCGGGCGAGCTTATCGAGCCGCTGAATTATTCCGCGGCGCGCACCCGCCGGCAACGGAGTACCCTCGGACATAGATTTCCCCCTTTGTTGGTTCAAGAAACGCTTCGTCGAACCGTCGAGGCGCCGGATGACGAAGTGGCCCACCTCCGATCGACAAAAAACATCCGGCACAGCCTCCCTTCGCCAAGCGCCTCGCTGAGCACGTGAATGGCGAAGTACGGGATCAGCACCAACAGCATGATGAGAATGCCGGCGAGGGTCTCGTAGAGGTTGGCGCCGGTGAGTTCGCCGAGCGAGGCCGCGACCGACTGGTGATGGAACAGGCCGACGACGACTTCCTCGATGATGGTCAGGACGACCAGCAACACCAGGAAAGCGAACGACTTGTAAAGCGTCGGCCAGATCAGCGGGCGGTCGGTATAGCGCTCGCCGACCTTCATGGCACGGCCGATCAGCATGAATTTCGCCAGCACAAGGGCTTTCACGGCAGCAATGCCCCACGGGGTGAAGCTGACGCCCGCAGCGTGCAGCACCGCGGTCTTCATCACGATCACCGCCCCGAGGGTGACGTAGAGGTAGGCGGCGAGGATCGCCATTCCTTGAATTCGTGCACGGCCCGTTGGCCGAGCGGCGCTTTCGCGGTTGCTTCGGTTGCCATTGTGGTCTCCTTCCCCTTCGTGCCGCGGAGTGTGAAACGCGTGCCTTCCTGGTCAACGCGGTCGATGTTGGGCGTCCGGTGGCCCACCCCTGTCGCCGCTGTAGCAACTCAGATGCCGCGGTTTCCGGCTTCTGACAAGTTGTTGATCAGCGTGAGCTTGTCGCGTCGAGCACGATCTGGTCGTATTCCCAGAGTTGCTCGATAAATCTGCGGGCTTGCGCATTACGAGCCGCTCCCGCGTCCCGCAGGATCTCGATCGACCGAGCGGTTGCCGTCGATTGCGGCATAGATTCGCTGCTGCGCTGCATCGATGGGGAGGGCGAGATCGGGGTAGGTGTGGGCCCGATTGATCAGGACGGCCGCGGAACCGGGGGGCGCCCGGTCCTGGATGCACAGGGTCCACGGCAGACGCAAAGGGACGTAGCCCCGCCAGGCATCACCGTCGAACGTGATCGGCTGGCTCGTCGTCGAGGCGATCGTCGCGATAGGCGATAAAGTTGTGCTTCGCCATGGTCCCGCGCAGCAGCTCGACCGCGGCGTGCTGCAGTGGCGGCGAAAGCGAGACGAGACGCGCGGCGTGTGGCGTCCTCGCTATTGCTCCGCATTGCGGGAGATAGGGAGCCTGCTCGA
Organism: uncultured Alphaproteobacteria bacterium; assembly: GCA_963700195.1. Taxonomy (GTDB): domain Bacteria; phylum Pseudomonadota; class Alphaproteobacteria; order ATCC43930; family CGMCC-115725; genus AP-15. The sequence continues at coordinate 104,332 of CAVOWQ010000044.1, read as the reverse complement.
ACCAGCGCCCGAAGGATAGGCCGCACCGCTCCAACCAGGCATATAGCTGCGGCACGGTATAGGCGCGGTCCTGCGGGTGGAGCAGCGCATCGGCGAGCGCATCCGGATTTCTGAAGTCCTTCGCCCGCCTCGACACGCCGGCGATCGGATGGTCGGCAGACAGCGCACCGATCGTCGTGCCAAGCTCGCGCAACTCCGCCTCCGTGGCGCCGATGCCGAGCAGGCGGCAATACTCCTGCATCATGTAGATGCCCGCACGCCCATATGTCGCCGTACACCATCAGATGCATCGCGCCGCGAGGCGCGAGGACATTGCGCAGCGACCGAAGGCCGATATCCGGGTCGGGCAGGTGGTGGAGCACGCCGGTGCAGACGATCTGGTCGAATGTCTGGCCGAGCTCTCCGACCTGCTCGATCGCGAGCCGATGGAGATCGAGATTTCGCAAGCCGATATTTTTGCTGAAGATCGCGCGTGTGGCGCAGGCTGGTCTCGCTGATGTCGATTGCCGTCACACGAGCGTCGGGCTCGCGCAGCGCATGAATGGCAGCCTGGGATGTTCCGCAGCCGGCGACCAGGATCTCTCGATCTGCCCGCGGCGTCTCCGTTGGCCACAGCAGAAGGGACAATGCCCGACGCCGATCGGGGTTCCGATAGAGGTCGCGGTGCCGATCCAGGTTGCCGATCGGCGCCGGATACGGGTGGCTTTCGTAGAAGGCGCGCACCGCGTCCGCTCTCCCTCGCCCCGCTTGCGGGGAGAGGGGCGGGGTGAGGGGCCTTTTTTCGAGTTCGGACAGCAGCGTTTGGAGAACTCCGTCCAGATTCTCAATGACATCGTTGTTCCAGATCCGGATCACGCGATATCCGAGGCCGGATAGCTCGCTGTCGCGCTGCCGGTCCTCGGAGCGCTCCGAGTGTTGGCCGCCATCGAGCTCAATAATTAAGCGCTGCTCGCGGCAAACAAAGTCGGCGTAGTACCGACCGATGGGCTCCTGGCGGGCGAATTTGTAGCCGCCGAGCTGTCGATCGCGAATGCGCGTCCACAACGCCAATTCCGCCGGCGTCAGTGCGCGCCTCAACGTTCGGGCTCGCTCAGCGCGTTCTTCGTCCTTGCCCCTCAATGCGACAATCCTTCTGCCTCGGCTGGCCCCTCACCCCGGCCCTCTCCCCGCAAGCGGGGCGAGGGAGTTGTGGGCGGCCGCCGGAGAACCCGTACGGCCGCCCGCCGATCCGAAGGTTCGGCGGGTTACGAGTGGGTGGGCTCCTGTATCTTGCGAAGCACCTCGTCGAGGTTGAAGCTGGCGGCCTTCTGGCGCTGCGGAAATTCCCTGAAGGTCTGCAGGAATTGCCCGACAAAGGCCTGCGCCGGCACCATCAGGAAGACGTGATCGACAAACCAATCGTAGTAGGTCACCGACGTGATGTCGGCGCGCTCGAACGGATCGGTGCGGAGATTGAACAGCTTTGGCACGCGGAGGGTGACGAACGGCTCGGACCAGACCCGCATCGTGCCGGGCTCCCGCTGTTCCGCGAACACGATCTTCCAATTGTCGTAGCGCAATGCCACCACCTGCTGGTCGTCGTTGCAGTAGATGAACGAGACCCGCGGGCTCTTTTCCACTTCACCAGTCAAATATGGCACCAGGTTATAGCCGTCGAGGTGGACCTTGTAGGTCATGTCCCCGATCGTGTAGCCCTTCAAGAGCTTGTCGGTGACATCCGCGTCGCCGGCCATGGCGAGGAATGTCGGCAGCCAGTCGTGATGGGCCACCATCTCGTTCGACACCGTGCCCGGTTTGATCTTGCCGGGCCAGCGGACCACGCACGGCAGCCGATAGGCACCCTCCCAGTTGGTGTTCTTCTCGTTCCGGAACGGGGTCATCGCCCCATCGGGCCATGAGAACATATTTGGACCATTATCGGTGCTGTACATGACAAAGGTGTTGTCGGCGATGCCGGCATCGTCGAGCGCCTTCAGCACCTCGCCGACATTCTTGTCGTGATCGATCATCACGTCGTGGTATTCGCTCTGCCAGCGGCCCGACTGGCCCCTGCTCTCCGGCTTCACATGCGTGCGGAAATGCATGTGCGTGAAGTTCACCCAGAGGAAGAAGGGTTGACCGGCCTGCGCCTGCCGCTTGATGTAGTCGACCGCGCGGCCGGCGATGTCATCGTCGATGGTTTCCATGCGCTTCTTCGTCAGCGGGCCGGTGTCCTGGACCGTCTGCTTGCCGATCCTGCCGAACCGCGGATCGACTGTCGCGTCGTCGGTGTCGGTCGCCTTGCAGTCCATGACTCCGCGCGGACCAAACCTCTCGCGAAAGTGAGGAAAATCCGACCCCTTCGGGTAATCGGGTAGTTCCGGCTCTTCCTCGGCGTTCAGATGATATAAATTGCCGTAGAACTCGTCGAAGCCGTGCACGGTCGGCAAATATTCGTTGCGATCGCCGAGGTGGTTCTTGCCGATCTGCGCGGTGGCATACCCCAAGGGCTTGAGCAGCGTCGCGATGGTGGGGTCTTCCTTGTGCAGACCAACAGGGGCGGCCGGCAGGCCGACTTTGGTCAACCCGGTGCGTAATCCGTGCTGACCGGTGATGAACGAGGATCGTCCGGCCGTGCAGCTCTGCTCGCCGTAGCAGTCGGTAAAGCGCATCCCTTCCTGGGCGATGCGGTCGATGTTGGGCGTGCGGTAGCCCATCAACCCGTCGCTGTAGCAGCTCAGGTTTGTAATGCCGATATCATCACCCCAGATGACGACGATGTTCGGCTTGGCTGCTGCTCTGGATCTAGCCATCTCGATCTCCTTTCGTTGGTCGGGTGGTGTCGAAAATGCTTATTGGTCTCGGTTGTTTCGCCTCGGGCTAGGTCAGGCGGAACAACACGGCAAAAAAGGCGAACAGGCCGATGAAGATGAGGAGGATGGCGACCACAATGACCGGCGATTGCATTCCCTCCTTTGTCAGCCCGGCGATCGGCGCGAACGATCCGCTCCACAGGTAACGAACCGTCCACCGGTACTGCCAAAGCGAAACGACGAGCGCAACGATGCCGCACGAAATCAGCGCGAGCCCTAGATACTCGGGCGCGGTTGGAAGATAGGCGGGGCGGGCGCCGGGGATCTGCTGCAAGTGGTTGAAGTATTGGACGATCGCGAAACCGAAGCCGATCAGCGCGACGGCAGTGCGCTGCCATGCCATCATCGTGCGCTCGAGGGCGAGGCGGGTGCGGACCCAGGCAAAATGATCAGCCGCGGTTGCCCTTACTTCGAACCTGCCAGCATGAGCGGCGGCGGTTGCATCTGCCATGCCCGTTCCTCTTTGCTGACTAGCCCGCGTAATCTAGGACAAACCCCCAGGCTTCCCTTAGATTCGTTCAATTGGCTCCCGCTCGACAAAGAACATCCGCGCCAGCCGGCCTTCACCGAGCGCCTCCTCGAGCACGCGGAAGGCGCAATACGGGAGCAGCACCATCAGCATGATCAGGTAGCCGGCAAGCGTTTCCTCGAGGCGAGAACCAAAGAGGTCGCCGAGCGATGCGGGAATCGATCGGTGGTGGAAGAGGCCGACGACGGCTTCCTCGATGATCGTCATGATAATCAGCAGTACCAGCAGGCCGAACGCCTTCTGTAGCGTCGGCCAGATCAGCGGGCCGGTGGTGCGGCGCCCGCCGATTCTCATGGCCTCGCCGAGCAGCATGAATTTCGCCAGCACCACGGCCTTAACGATGGCGATGCCCCAAGGGGTGAATTCGACGCCCTGGGTATGCAGCACCGCTGTCTTCATCAGGATCACCGCCCCGAGGGTGACGTAGAGATAAAGAGTAATGAACACGACCTCCTTGAGTTCGTGCATGGCGCGCTGGTGCAGCGGGGCTTTCGCGGTGGTCTCAGTTATCACGATAATCTCCTGCCGTGTGCTGGCGGTTATGAATTGTTTACAGTCAGCGTGCTGAGCGCATTTACTGCCGTGCCATCGCGATGCGGATGGCATCCTCCGGCGAGACGAGGTGATCCGAGCTCTCGGCCGCCTCGCCGATGGCGAGCTGCACCCCCTTGACCGTTCCGTTGAAAGCATTGCCGCGCGAGCCGTAGTCCGGGGAGACGGGGGCGCCGCTGTCCTCGCCGACGTCGCAGCCGTCGTCGGCGGAGAAGACCATCGCCTGCGTCATTGGGATCGCCCCTTCGCCGACCTTCTCGCCGTCGACGTAGAGCGTCACCTGCCCGCCCTTGCCGAGGCCGCCGCCGGCGTAGGCAAACTCCATGCGTACCTGGTGCTCGCCCGCCGGCAATGCCCGTGCGGCTTCCACGTAGAAATAATTCACCCCCGCCACATTGTAGCAGTATTTGAGCTTGCCGTTCTTCGCGTAGAGGCTCCAGCCACCGATGTTCGCGCCCTGGGCGATTATCACGCCCTCAGCCCCAGCCTCCGGGACCTCGATCTCGGCGGTGACGGAGTGGGACTTGTTTTTGATGTTCAGGACGCAGTTCTCCGACAGGCGCCCCATGCCGCCGAACAGCAGCTGGGTCTTCCCCTTGATCAGCACCGGCCGGCCGGCGGTGTCCGGATTCATCTTCTCGATGACCCGGTCGTCGATCGGCAATACGTTGTAGCGCGTCGCCTCGATCAGCCACAGTCGCTGCAGCTCGTGGAGCTTCTCCGGCATTTGCTTGGCGAGGTCGTTGGCCTGGCTCCAGTCCTTGCTGGTGTCGTAGAGCTCCCAGACGTCGTCGTCGAGGGCCACGGTCTTCCGGCCCACGAGCACCCAGGGTGTGCCGTGCTTGGTCACCGCAGTCCAGCCCTTGTGGTAGATGCCGCGGTTGCCGAACATTTCGAAGTACTGCGTCTCATGCCGCTCCGCGGCCTTGGCGTCGTCGAACGAGTACAGCATGCTGACGCCCTCGATGGGCCGCTGCTGTACGCCGTTGACCGAGACCGGCTCGGGCAGCCCCGCCGCCTCGAGGATGGTGGGTGCTACGTCGATGACGTGGTGGAACTGCGAGCGGATTTCGCCTTTGGCCTTGATGCCGTTGGGCCAGTGCACGATGGTGCCGTTGCGCGTCCCGCCCCAGTGGGAGGCGACCTGCTTGGTCCACTGGTAAGGGGCGTTCATTGCATGCGCCCAGCCCACGGCGTAGTGATTGTACGACTCGGGCCCGCCGAGCTTCTCGTACCGCTCCATCAGGAATTCCGGGGTCTCCAAGGCCGCCAAGCCGTTGAAATTGGCCATCTCGTTGTAGGCGCCGTTCAACGTGCCCTCGGCCGAGGCGCCGTTGTCGCCGATGATGTAGTAGACGAGGGTATCGTCGAGAATGTTGAGCTTCTTCAAGCCGTCGAGCAGGCGTCCGACATGGTGGTCGGTGTACTCCATGAACCCCGCATAGACCTCCATCTGGCGGCGCAGGATCGGCTTTAATGCCTCGGGCATGTCATCCCACGCCGGGATCTCCGTGTGGCGCGCGGTGAGCTGGCAGTCCTTCGGGATGACGCCGAGCGTCTTCTGCCGGGCGATGGTCTCTTCGCGCAATTTGTCCCAGCCCTGGTCGAACTTGCCCTTGTACTTGTCGGCCCACTCCTTGGGCACATGGTGAGGCGCGTGGGTGGCGCCGGGCGCGAAGTAGACGAAGAAGGGCTTGTCGGGTGCCAGCGCCTTCTGCTGCGCGACCCAGGCCATCGCCTTGTCGGTCATGTCCGCCATGAAGTGGTAGCCCTCTTCGGGCGTCTTCTTCGGCTCGACCGGCGTGGTGCCCTCGTATAGCGTGGGATACCACTGGTTCGCCTCGCCGCCGATAAAGCCGTAGAAGTATTCGAACCCGCCGCCGCCGGTCGGCCATGCGTCGAACGGTCCGACCGGGCTCGTCTCCCACACCGGCACTTCGTGGCATTTGCCAAACTGCGCGGTCGAATAGCCGTTGAGCTTGAGGGTCCGCGCGAGCGGCGAGATGGTATTGGGCAGCACCGAGCTGTAGCCCGGTGCGCCGGTGGCGATCTCGGTGATGCCGCCCATGCCTGCAGAGTGATGGTTGCGCCCGGTCAGCAGCGCCGCCCGCGTCGGGGAGCAGAGGGCCGTGGTGTGGAAGCGATTGTACTTCAGCCCGGCCGCCGCCAGCTTTTCGGCGTTCGGCGTCTGGCAGGGGCCGCCGAAGGCGCTCGCGGAGCCAAACCCGGCGTCGTCGATCAGGATCAGCAGCACGTTGGGTGCGCCCTTGGGCGGGCGCAACTGCTCGATCGGCGGGAATTTGGTGTCCGGATCCTTCGCATCATACGTGATCAGCCCGGTTCGCTCGGGAGTAGGGATCGGGAGATGTGAACGATGCTTCTTGTCTTCGCTGCTCATGGTCTGATCGTCACCTTCGCAATGTGCGTCGGTCATCGTGACGAGCTCGCCTGACGAACGACGCAACGGAAACCGACATGGCTCGTCGAAGTGTCCACCGGCTCAGGATGACGCGCAGCCGGGCGGTAACGGCGGCAGTAATTCGGCGCACAGAGATGCGAACCGCCTTTCAGCACCTTCCGAGGGATCCTGATTTCGGGCTGGCAGGGGTCGTAGCTCGCGTCCTCGCGACCGCCTCGCGGATTGATCGGGATGCAGCAAGCCTTGTCCGCATCGCCATCATGCTTGGTTGAATACCAGTCGCTGGTCCATTCCCACACATTGCCGATCATGTCGTAAACGCCGTAGCCGGTCGGTGGGAACGCAGTCACCGGCGAGGTGCGCTCGTATCCGTCGAGCTTGAGATTCTCGTGCGGAAACGCGCCCTGCCAGGTGTTTGCCATCTGCTTGCCGCCGGGGGTAAATTCATCGCCCCAGGCGAACTCTGTGCCGTCGAGCCCGCCGCGGGCCGCAAACTCCCACTCCGCTTCGGTCGGCAAGTCCTTGCCCGCCCATTGCGCGTAAGCCAACGCGTCGCCGTAGGCGACGTGAACGACGGGATGATCATTGAGCCCACTGAGCGAGCTGCGCGGTCCGTAGGGCCGCCGCCAGTTGGCACCAAACTTGAATGTCCACCACTGGCTCCAGTCGCGCATATCATCGACCGGGTGCTTCGGTGGACTGAAAACCAGAGAGCCGGCCTTGAGCATGTTGGGCAGAGCGCCCGGATAGTCCTTCGGATCCGGCGCGATCTCGGCGAAAGTGACATGCCCGGTCGCCCTGACGAACTCGCGGAATTCGCGGTTTGTCACCGGAGTGCGATCAACCCAGAAGGCGTCGACAGTCACGCGGTGGACTGGCGCCTCCTCCACATAATGCTTGTCCGACCCCATGCGGAAGGTGCCACCAGGAATCCACACCATATCGGCGAGACGCGAGCTCGGGCGCCCGACGTCAGGATTTCTTGGAAGATCTGTAGCGATACCGGTCATAGAAGAATCCCGACGAGGCCGAATGCGCCGATCATAAGCAGCAAGTCGGTCGCGGGCCAACTCGTCGGCAAATGCCAGCGTCCCGATGCGCTAGTACGGCCTGCGGACGACCGCGGCCCCATTCGGTCCGGCGCACCCCGCCCGGTAGATCCCCTTGGCGCAGGTGACCGCGGGTTTGGCGTGGTACGCTGGGGGTTTGCGGACGACCGCCGCCCCATTGGGCCCGGCGCATCCCGCTCGGTAGACACCATTGGCACAGGCGGCGGCGTGGCTCTGATGAGCGAGAGCGAGGGTGCCAAGCCCAACCATGACGGCGAGTACGACGTGTTTCATTTCTAATCACCTGCGGATCTAAGGTTCGACCGCCCGGCAGTTGCAGAGACGGCCCTCCGGCAGCAGACGTTCAGGTTTTTTTGCAGCGATTCCAACGAAGTTGACTGCTGGGAAACCAGCCACTGCTTCGCCACCTCTGGGCGAAGCGCCATTGGTTTAGCTCAACTCGGATGAGAGCGCTAGCAGCCCTCGCCTTCGGTGGGCTCGGCGTCGGGCGCCGGGCCCTCCAACACGATCTCGGTGCAGCAATTCTGGGCGCGGCCTTCCGCCGTATCATTAGGCGCGACGGGGTGCGTATCGCCGAACCCCTTGGCCGAGATGATGTTGGGGCTAACATCCTGGGACTCGAAATTCGCCACGACGTTATCGGCCCGGCCAGCGATGTGCTCGGCATCGACAGCGAGTACGACTACGACCCGGTCTGGGCGAAATGCGTCGAACCGGGCATTGCGCCGACCTTCCACAGCGCCTCGAGCAGTCAGGGCCTGCGACTGTCGCCGACCAATTTCGTCGACAACCACATCGGCCATTTCGCCGCTGCGGCCATGCGACCGCCAAGGCGATCTTCCTCGGGGGCGTCACGCGGCCGGGTCGAAGCTCAACGCGATCTTCAGCTCGGATATCGGCCATTTCGACGTGATCGACATGCGCCATCCATTGCCCGAGGCCTATGAGCTGGTCGAGGACGGCCACATCACCGCCGACAATTTCCGCGACTTCACCTTCGCCAACGCGGTCAAGCTGTGGGGCACGCAGAACCCCCGCTTCTTCGAGGGCACCCGCGTCGCCAAGGAAGCCGCCGTAATCCTCGCCGCGCGCAAACCCCAACCCTCGCCGCCGCCGAATAACCCTGCACCGCAGCGCCGCCTCTGGCGGGGCTGCCCGCTAGAGGCTTCACCGAAACAGCCGCTTTTTTGACTTGAAATTTAGCTGAGTAGAGAGGTGACGAGAGCCTTCCCGGAATAATGACTTTTGCGTTCCCGAAGACGGATCGCGATTGGTTGAGTATGAACTTACTTAAGCGTCCAGCAGTTGGGGCCGACTGAGTAGGTAGCGATAACCGCCACGTTCCGTGCCGGGCTGAGCGCGTTGCAGATGTTACCGCCGGTCACGAAGTTTACGCCCGCTGAAATCGGATCGAGAATTACGATGCGATTAGGCCAATAGCCGTTCAGGGTGCTGATTGCCGCAGTGCCGGTGATCGGTTGGAGGAACTGTGGCCCCAGAGTGATCGTTGTGGCCGCTGCGATCACCGATGGAGCGTTGGCGTTGTCCAGTCCTTGGTTGCCGCTGATCACGGCGCAACAGGAGTTGCCTGTAAGACTGAGCGGCGTCGCCGCAGAAATGAAGTTGTTTCCGGTGATGGTGACCCGTGTGTCGGAGCTGGCGACAGAGATGCCCGTGCCTGTGGCGGAAACACCCGCACCTGTCGAACTGCCGTTACAGTTACCGAACAACGAGTTGCGGAAAGCGACCGAGGTAACCGCGGAACCGACTTTGGCACTGATCCCCGTGTGGCTGTTGCCCCCGAGGCAGAACTGGCTGGCGTCAAACTCGATGTTTATCCCAGCCAGGATGTCTGCGGCATCATTATTACCGTTCGCGTAGAAGCGGTGCCCGACAAAATGCACGTTGTTGATTTTTCCACCACCCGTATTGCGGATGATCAGGGGTGGCCCAGCCGAGGCATTCGAGGACCAGGAGCCGGTAAACTGCAGGCCCTCAACAATTGACGTGGCGGTTTGCGGATCAATCAGCAGATTGCCGGATACGTTACTGTCGCCGCCTTGATCCCCGGTCCAGGTGGACCATTGAACGATCTGCTTCGCGCCGGGGATAATCTTGGTTCCCCAGGTCGAGTACAAAACGTCGTTATCAAAGAACGAGCCACCACCGCTGTCATAAATGGCAATCCCTGCTTCAGCGGGGGTGCTTTGGGACCCAGCGATGACGTTATGGAGCACGCGTGTCCCGATGGTGTTACCGCCGGTCGTTCGGGAACCGATTTTAACAGCTATGCAGCCGGCCTTCGCGTAATTATTGATCTCGTTGTCTTCGATGATGTTGCTGTTGCCGCTCTGCTCGTCGATCGCCCCACATGGGCTCTCCAGGAATAGGCGACGGATGGTGGTGTTGTTCCCGTTCAGAACGATCCACGAGCCCGCGGTCGGTATCCCCGTAGGCCCCGCGAAGATCGAGAAGTCGTGGAGATTGCTGCCGCCTGAGGTGCTCGAAAGCGAGAGAACCGTCATGTTGACGGTGAGGGGAATGAACCCACTGACCGGTGCGAGTGTGTTTGGGTTCCCGCGGTTACCGCCAAAGATCTCCAACGAGCCCGTCAGGTTGATGGTAGAGGCTACACCGTATCGATGTTCCCCAAGCGACAGCGAATGCCCGGTGCCTTGCAGAGCGCTAACAGCCGCTTGGACTGCGAAGGCGTCATCACTGGACCCATTACCCAAGGCGCCCCAAATCATAGGAGTCGGGGGCCCCCTGGCGAAGTCCGCGATGGCGCAGTTGCCATCCGCGAGTTTGATCTGCGAGCCATTGTCTCCGTTACCACTATTCAGTGAGCAAGCGGAGTTCGTGGATTTGTAGACCACTCGCGGGCTGTCGTCAGCCGCGTAGAAGCCCAGACGCCAGGCGGAGGTAAACTCGGCGGATTTGAGTTTCTTGAGGGCGGCGTTGGTCGATACCGCAAGCCCCAGCTCGGCAATTTTGAGGGGCGGCGGGGGCTGGGAGGTGGGAACAGAGGCCGCCGGCACCGACGAGGCGGCCAGCACCAACGCGAGGCCGAAGAGGCTACGTTTCAACATCAGGTAGGACAACGGCTTCCGTTGAAACACGTTTCTCTGCCCTACCCGTCCGACCCACGCTTTACATACATTTTTGTTTGGTTAAGGAAGGAGGAGCGGCCCAAAGGGCCACTCCCCGGCTGAAAAGCAATCAGCGGTTTTGGCGGCCCAGTTGCTGATACGCAAAAATATAATCACGCAATTGCCATATTGATATTGTATTCTCCCGCGCATCGGCACCGGTGAACGGATGCGAAACTGCGATTTGAAGTAGCAGCCGGTGCCTGATCTTGACCAGATAAAACAGGGGGGAACAGGGTGCGCGGCACGGACGCGGACGGTTTGCCAGGGGCAGTCAGGCAATCCCGCCGGCCCGCCGCGCAACTGCAACGCGGCGGTACCCTGCCGGAACGCCGCCACTGCCGCCCGTGTTTTCGCCGGTATCGGCGGGAGCGGGAAATGTTGACTATTGTCGAGGCGCAGCGGCGGACCGAGCTCTTTCTGACCGGCCAGATGCTGGAAGCATTGCGCGCGGTCGAATACGAATTGCCGAGTTTCGACACGGCTCCGGTCGATGTCGAGCTGGCCGATGTCGCGCGCTCGCGGGTCGAGATCCGCCACGTGCGCGGGCGCTTCCGACGCCACCTACATCGTCAACGCGTTCGGCGACGAGTTCTTGATGCAATTGCAGCTCAATGTGCACCGGCTGGTTGTCGTCTACCGTGTGCCGGCGCTCGATGCGCTCGACGCGAGCACACTGGCGGTGCGTCTCGAACGTTGGCGCATCGGCGCCGAGCATGCCGGCTGGAAATTCGGCTGGCGCGACGCGCCGATCGTTGGCGATCCCGGCCGGCGCTATGTCGAAACCTACTGTTACGCCTTTGCCGGCCCCGATTTTCTCGAAGACGAGCAGCAGCAGCTCTACTGGCGCACCGACATCGTGCAGATGACCCGCTACTATATGATCGAGGCCGCGCGCAGCGGCATCAGCCTGTCGCCGCGCCGCGCCGGCTTCCCCGTCTAGCGGCCTACCAGCCGAGCTGTCTGCGAATTGCCGTGAGGCTCTCGAGCTGCCGGTCCGGGTCCCCGGCGAGACGGACAATCATGTGACTGGCGCCCGCCTCGGCGAAGCTTTTAAGAAACCCGGCCGCGCGGTCAGGCGGACCGCCATAGACAGCCTGCCTCCGGCGCAGCACCTCGGCCGGTTGCCCGTAATATCTTTCGAGAAAGGCGTCGATCCGCTGCCCGGCGCGGCTGGCGTCCTCGTCGATCGCTAGGGTCACATAAATCGCGGCCATGAACCCGCCGGCGTCGCGCCCGGCGTCTCGACGCATCTGCTGCACCTCGGCCCATTGCTGCTTCCAACGTCCGAGGTCTGCCTCGTTGGCGAACCAGCCGTCGAAATGCCGGGCAGCCCGCTCGAGAGCGGGGCGGACCGAACCCGCCATCCAGATCGGCGGGCCGCCGGCGCGGTAAGGGGTTGGCCCCAGAACCCCGCCTTGGACTGGCCAGCGGCCTTGCCAATCGACCGGCTTGCCCGTCCACAATGCGCGGCAGAGGCGCAGGCCTTCCATCATCCGGCCGACGCGTCCTTCGAACGGTACGCCCGCCGCCGCGAATTCCGCCCGGATATTGGGCACGTCGCTGGCGATGCCCGCCCCGAGGACGAGTCGTCCCTCGCTGATTTGATCGAGGGTGGCGAGCTGATGCGCCAGCACAACCGGATTGCGAAGTGCCGGCAGGAAGACTGCAGTGCCGAGCGTCATCTTTTTCGTCCGCGCTGCCACCGCGGCCAGCAGAGTGAGCGGATCATGTCGCGGCCGGGCCAGCAGCGAGTCCCCGACCCACACCGAATCGAAGCCCAATCCCTCGGCGCGCGCCGCGAGCTCCAGCAACGGCGCGGTCTCCGCCCGGCCTTCCATGACCCGCTCGCGGGTCGGCAGCAGATACCCGATCTGTGGCGGCATTGTCCGCGAGTCCTCCCGCTAATGCAGGCGCAGCGATGCGCCGACGTGGCGGAACCGGCCGCGGCCGGCAGACCGCGCCTGCCCGACTTTCACCGAATGCAGCTTGCCCTCGATATTGCGGCTCCAGAATTCCAGAAAGCGGCGGAGCTCGGGAAAGTCCGGAGCGAGGTCGAGCTTCTGCCAGATAAAGCTCTGCAGCAGATCGGGGTGGTCCGGCATCCGGTAGATGATTTCGGCCGTGGTCAGCCGATACTCACCGAGTGGGGGGGTGGCGTCTGTCATTCGGGTCTCCTCTCGGCTCGCTCCCGCCTACCGCGAGCATGCTCCGTCGGTTTCGCCGCAGCAACAAAAAACGCGTCTGAAACAGCAGGTTAGCAGCTCGTCGGAGAGAGTGCTGCCAACCCCGAGACCAAGCATCCACCGAGCATCCCTTGAAGCCATGGCGCGAGAGGTTAGATTAAATCGCTACCGGAAACATTCATGCTGGCGGTTTGTTTACCGGAAACAGTGTCTGCCAGTCCTAAGGTCTCCACAGCTATGAAGCGGGTCTTGTCAGCGCTCGTTGTCTCCGGCGGAATCGCCCTGACGACGGGCATCGTTTCCCCTGTTCTCGCCGGAGCGCCGATACCCTTGGCCGATGGCGCGCCGGTCCAGACCCTGGCGCCGGTGGTCAGCCGCATAACCCCAGGCGTCGTCGGCATTTCGGTGCGCGGACGGGTGCGGGAAGACAATCCGCTGCTGCAAGACCCGATGGTCCGGCGCTTCTTCAACCTGCAACAGCAGCCGATCGAACATGAGACGCAGGCGACCGGTTCGGGTGTGATTGTCGATGCCGGGCAGGGCTATGTGATGACCAACGCGCACGTCGTCGAGAATGCCAGCAACATTGAAGTCACGACCAAGGACAACCGGCGGCTGACCGCGAAACTGATCGGCCGCGACCCCGACACCGACATCGCTGTGTTGCAGATCCCCGCGAGCGGTCTGACGGCAGTGCCGATCGGCGATTCCGATCGCCTGCAGGTCGGCGATTTCGTGTTGGCGATCGGCAATCCGTTCGGCCTCGGCCAGACCGTGACCTCGGGCATCGTCAGCGCGCTCGGGCGCAGCGGTCTCGGGATCGAAGGATACGAGGATTTCATCCAAACCGACGCCTCGATAAACCCCGGCAATTCGGGCGGACCGCTCGTCGATCTGCAGGGCCGCGTCGTCGGCATCAATACCGCGATCCTGGCGCCGGGCGGCGGCAATATCGGTATCGGCTTTGCCGTGCCGATCAACATGGCCCGTCAGGTCATGGACCAGCTGATCAATTACGGCGAGATCAAGCGCGGCCGCATCGGGGTGGAGATCCAGGATCTGACACCCGACCTCGCCCAGGCGCTCGGCACCAGGCGCACCGAAGGGGCGGTGATCGCTCGAGTCCTGCCTGGCTCGCCCGCCGAGCGTGCGGGGTTGCGGACCAACGACCTTGTCGTCGCGATCAACGGCTCACCGATGCGCAGCGGGATCGAGCTGCGCAACCGCGTCGGGCTGTCGCGGATCGGCGACGAGGTCGAGCTCACGGTCGAGCGGGGCGGCGCGGAGCACAATGTGACGGTTCGCATCGAAAAGGCCACGACCACTGCGCAGCGGCAGCGCCCGAGACAGCGCTGACCCGGGATGGCTGCGCAAACACCGTATGAGGTGCTCGGCGTCAAACCCGACGCCGGCGCGGACGAGATCCGCAAGGTCTACCGCAAGCTCGCCAAACAGTTTCACCCGGACCTAAACCCCGGCAAACCCGAAGCGGAAGCGCGTTTCAAGTCGATCTCCGCAGCCTACGATCTGCTCTCCGATCCCGACAAGCGGGCCCGATACGACCGAGGTGAAATCGACGAGACCGGCGCCGAGCGGCCACCGCGGGGTTATTATAGAGGCCAGGCCGAAGGCCCTCAGGGGTGGCGATACCAGCCCGAAGGCGAGATGGATTTGAGTGATCTGGACGATCTGTTCGCTGCGTTCGGCTCGACCGGCCGCGGGCGACGCGGCGACGCCGGAGCGGGGTTCAGAGCGCGCGGCGCCGATCGGCATTTCACGTTGACCGTCGATTTCGTCACGGCGGCGACCGGCGGCAAGCAGCGATTGTCGCTCGCCCCCGAGGAATGGCTCGACGTCACGATACCGGCCGGGGTCGAAGACGGTCAGGTATTGCGGCTCAGAGGCAAGGGCGGCCCCGGCTTTGGCGGCGGCACGGCGGGCGATGCGATGATCGAAGTTCACGTCGCGCCGCATCCGCTGTTCCGCCGGGACGGCGACAATGTTCTGCTCGAATTGCCGGTTAGCCTTGCCGAGGCGGTGCTCGGGGCGAGGGTGTCGGTGCCGACGGTGACGGGTCCGGTAACGATGACGATACCGACGGGATCGGATACCGGCAGGCAATTGCGGCTGCGCGGCAAAGGCATCCAAAAGACAAATCCGGGCGACGAAATCGTCACTCTCAAGGTCTTCGTCGGACCCGGCTCGGATCCCGAGCTCGCCGCCTTTCTCGAAAATTGGGCGCCACGACACCCGTTCGATCCGCGGCAGGGGATGCCCCGCGCATGATCGCGCTCGACGAATTGTTGCGTCAAATGAAGGGGCTCGACCGCCGCGATCTGATCCGGTGGGTCGAAAATCGCTGGGTATTGCCCGAGCGGCGGGACCAGACCTGGCTCTTCCACGAGGTCGACGTCGCCCGGGTCGAACTGATTGTCGACATCCGTCAGGAATTTGCCATCGACGAGGAGGCGCTGCCGCTGGTGCTCGGCCTCCTCGACCAGGTCTATGATCTGCGCCGCCAACTGCGCCGGATGTGCGATGCGCTGGCGACCCAGCCGCAGGAGGTGCAGGCCGCCGTCAGGCGCGCGCTGCCGTCACGGACCGGACCGGAAATCCCGCACGACTGACCCGTGGTAAAGCGGCGATTGTGAAGCGTCGGCGGAGCAGGCAGAATCACCCCCCACGCCTAGCACAGGGAGGGTGACGTGCAGCTGAGCCGCGAGGAATTGCTCAAAGCCTATCGTGACATGGCGACGATCCGCCATTTCGAGGAACGGGTGCAGGACGAGTTCTCGAAAGGCGGCATTCCAGGCTTTGTCCATCTCTATGCCGGCGAGGAGGCCTCCGCGGTCGGCGTCTGCATGCATTTGGGGCCGCAGGACCACATCGCCAGCACCCATCGCGGGCACGGCCACAGCATCGCCAAGGGCTGCGATCCGACATTGATGATGCAGGAGCTGTTCGCCAAGAAGACCGGGTTGTGCGGCGGTAAGGGCGGCTCGATGCACATCGCCGACCTCGACCGCGGCATGCTCGGCGCCAACGGAATTGTCGGCGGCGGACCGCCGCTCGTCGTCGGCGCGGCGCTTACCGCCAAGACGCTTGGCCGCGACACCGTCGCGGTGTCGTTCACCGGCGACGGCGGCTCCAACCAGGGCACCACCTTCGAGGCGATGAACATGGCGGTGGTGCTGAAACTGCCGGCGATATTCGTCTTCGAGAACAACCAATACGGCGAAGGCACGGCGTTCGAGTATGCGGTCGGCAGCCGCGACATCGCCGGCCGCGCCGCCGGTTTTGGGTTGCCGAGCGTCAAGGTCAGCGGCGACGATTTTTTTGCGGTGCACGAGGCAGCGCGCGAGGCGGTCGAGCGCGCCCGCACGGGCGACGGGCCGAGCGTGATCGAGGTCGACACCTGCCGGTTCTACGGCCACCACTCGGGCGACGCCCAGCTCTACCGCGCCAAGGACGAAGTGCGCCGCCTGCGCGAAGACCGCGATTGCCTGAAGCATTTTCGCCGCCGTGTCGGCGAGGCCGGGCTGCTCGACGGGGCGGAGCTCGATCGGGTCGAGAGTGAGGTCGCCGCGCTGATCGACCAGGCGGTCGAGGTGGCAAGAGCGGCCCCACCGCCTGATTCGGAAGCTCTGTTGCGCGACGTCTACGTCTCTTATTGAGGGGGCGCGCGATGGCACTGAAATCGATCCGCGAGGCGCTCAACGAAGCGCTCGCCCAAGAAATGCGCCGCGACCCGCGCGTCGTCGTGATCGGCGAGGATGTCGCGGGGGGCGCCGGCTCGCAAGGCCAGCGCGACGCCTATGGCGGGGTGCTCGGCGTTACCAAGGGCCTCTTCGGGGAATTCGGCGAGGGCCGGGTCATCGATACCCCGATCACCGAGTTGGCGATCATGGGCGCCGCCGCCGGCGCCGCGGTCACCGGGCTGCGCCCGGTGGCCGAGCTGATGTTCTCCGATTTCTTCGGCGTATGTTTTGACCAGATCTACAACCAGGCCGCCAAGTTCCGCTACATGTTCGGCGGCAAAGCCAAGACCCCGCTCGTCATCCGCACGATGATCGGCGCCGGCCGCAGCGCGGCCGCGCAGCATTCACAGACCCCATACCACATCTTTACCTCGGTCCCAGGGCTCAAATGCGTCGTGCCGTCCAATGCCTATGACGCCAAAGGCCTGTTAATCCAGGCGATCCGCGACGATGACCCGGTAATCTTCTGCGAACACAAGCTGATGTACGATTTGCGCGCCGAGGTCCCCGACGAGGCCTATACGATCCCGTTTGGCGAAGCCAACATCGTCCGCGACGGCGACGACGTGACAGTCGTCGCGCTTGCCCGCATGGTGCATTACTCCGGCGAGGCGATCGATACGCTCGCCAAGGAGGGGATCGAGTGCGAGCTGATCGACCCGCGGACGACCTCGCCGCTCGACGAGGACACGATCCTCGAAAGTGTCGAGCGCACCGGCCGGCTCGTCGTCGTCGACGAGGCGACGCCGCGCTGCAGCATGGCGGCCGATATCGCCGCGCTGGTCGCCGACAAGGCGTTCGCGTCGCTGAAGGCCCCGGTCAAGCGCGTAACCGCACCGCACACGCCGGTCCCGTTCGCGCCGTCCCTGGAAAAGCTCTACATCCCGAGCCCGGAGCGGATCGCCGACGCGGTACGCGAAGTTCACGGGTACGGCCGCTGAGAAGCAGTCTGTACATCGTCGCCCCCGCGAAAGCGGGGGTCCAGGACCCCGGGGGCAATGCGCCAGCCGCTTCTGGATTCCCGCTGTCGCGGGAATAACCGAAAGAGGTGCCCAATGAGTTCTGAAATCACAGCGGTAACGATGCCGCAATGGGGCTTGACGATGACCGAGGGCAAGGTCGTCGGGTGGCTCAAGCGGCAAGGGCAGAGCTTTACCGAGGGCGAGGAACTCCTCGAAATCGAGACGACCAAAATCACCAACGTCATGGAAGCGCCGGCAGGAGGCACCTTGCGGCGGATCGTGGCGCCGGCGGGCGCAACCCTGCCGGTTGGCGCGTTGCTCGCGGTCGTCGCTCCCGAGGAGGTCGGCGACGGCGAGATAGACACCTTTGTTGCCGGGTTTGCGGTCCCCGAGCCGCCAGCCGAAGCGGCCGTCGATGTCGAAGCTGCAAGGCCTCGCGAATTGGAGGCAGCCGGCCTGCGCCTGCGCTATCTCGCGCTCGGTGAGGGCGACGGCGTCCCGATCCTATTGGTGCACGGCTTCGGCGCCGACCTCAACACCTGGATGTTCACGCAGCCGGCTCTGGCCGAAGGAAGGCAAGTCATCGCCCTCGATCTGCCGGGCCATGGCGGATCCGCCAAGCAACTGGACCGCGTCGATGCGGAGAGCTTGGCCGCCATCGTCGACCACGCATTAAACGCGCTCGGCATCGAACGGCTGCACCTTATTGGACATTCGATGGGCGGCGGCATCGCCATTTCGTTCGCCTTGCGGGAGCCCGAGCGCGTGGCGACCTTGACCCTCATATCGTCGGCCTCGCTCGGGCCCGACATCAATGCCGCGTTTATCGACCGTTTCGTGCGCGCCGCGCGCCGCCGCGAGGCGATCGAGGCACTCAACCTCCTGGTCTACGATCCAGCGCTCGTCAGCCGCGCGATGATCGAGGATGTCTTGCGCTACAAGAGGCTGGACGGGGTCCCGGAGGCGTTGGTGGCTTTTGCCGAGGAATGGTTCCCGAACGGCCGGCAACGCGTTGCCCTCAGCGATGTCGTCGCAACGCTAAAACTGCCTGCGCAAATCATCTGGGGGCGCGAAGATCGCATCATCCCAGTCGCGCACGCCGAAGCGTTTGCATCACGCCTTCCGGTTCACATCCTCGAGCAAACCGGACACCTGCCGCACATGGAAAAATCGGGCGCGGTCAATCGGCTGATAAAAATGCTGATCGAGAACCAGGCCTAGGTGCGACCGGCGGCGGCCAAGCGGCGGCGGAGCAGAGTACGCATTAACCTGTTACGGCTGCGGCCGATCGGGGCGGTAGGAGACTTTGTTGCCGGTGCTGCGGGACAGGAGGAGCCGGCTGCTCCGGATACTTCCTCAGAGGAATAGCGCCGCTCGAAATCCGCATCGCTAAAGGTCAAACCAACGTCTTCTTCTTCGTCATTTGACCTCTCCTCTTCTATTGCCGCTCGTATTTGTTCTATTGCCGTTCGTATTTGACGACGCGGCGCACGCGGCCCCATTCACCCGGCTGAACGACATAGAGATCGCCTCGTGAATCGACCCAGATGCCGTGGCATGACCGGTTGACCGGCCCGTCGCCCCAGCGCGCCAGGCGCTCGCCATCGAGGGTCAGGATGCTGATCATGCCGCCATTGTGCTCGGGGATGTAAACGGTGTCGTCATCGTCGACATAGAAAAAGGCCGGGCCGATCAGCTCCGTCGGCCAGATCGTCAGCAGTTTGCCGTCCTGGTCGAAGATCTGGACCCGATCGTTTTCGCGGTCGGCGACCAACACGCGCCCGCGGCGGTCGATCCAAACGCCGTGCGGCAAGTTGAACTGTCCGGGCCCATTGCCCGGCTCACCCCAGGAGAAAAGGTATTTGCCGTCCTCCGAGAATTTATGGACTCGGGCGTTGCCGTAACCGTCGGTCATGAACATCTCGCCGCTGGGCGCAAACGCGATGTCGGTCGGGAGGTTGAAAGGCCCGCCGCCATGCGCGACCTTCTTCCACGCCGACGAACTGAAATCCTCTGCCGGCACCCCGGTATCGGAGCGCTGGCCCTTGGTGCCGATGGTCTGCAACAGCCGGCCATCGGTCGTAAATTTCATGAATTGGCCGTGATGCTCGTCGCAGAGCCAGACGAAGTCGTTCTCATCGATGCGGATCGCGTGGGGAAAGGTGAACATCCCCGCCCCCCAGGACGAGAGGAAGTTGCCGTCGCGGTCGAAGATGACGATCGGATGCTCGGCGTTTCGGTTGAAGCAGTAGACGCGGTCCTGTGAATCGACGGAAACGGCGCACGCCCTCACTTCGATGTTTTCGGGAGGGCGAGCCCAATCCTCGCGCACTTTGTAGGTGTACTTTCCGCTGCCTACGATCGGATCCATCGTTTCCTCTTTCGTTTTATCAGCACCCTACTCGTCATCATACGCGCCTGCAGCCGCGAAACATGAGCCTATTCTGCATCGGGAGTATGCAACAACATTGACCCGCGCCTTCAGGGTCAACGCGGGTTTGCGCATTACACATTGAAAAGGTCTCCGCTTTGCCCATATGCCATCCACACGGATGGTAGATAGATGGTAAAGACAGCGGGACGGGTCGCAGACAGCGAGAAGATCACCATCAACCTCGGTCACGTCGATCTCGGCCACGTCGACCTTTTGGTTCAGGAGGGATTCTACTCGAACCGCACCGACTTCATTCGTACGGCGATCCGAAACCAGCTTGAGCGGCACGCCGATGCGGCCAAGCAAGCGATCGTGCGAAAGAGGGTTGAGCTGGGGCTGCGGCACTTCAGCCGAGAGGATCTGGAAGTAATAGGTGCCACCGGACAGATGGTCCACATCCGCGTGTTGGGACTGGCCACCATCGCCAACGATGTAACTCCCGAGCTTGCCCGCGCGACTATTGGATCGATTACCGTGCTGGGGGTCTTGCACGCCAGTTCGGCTGTGAAAGCCGCTCTGGCCGACCGTATTCGATAACTGGGCAACGTCGAGTAATCGAGCAGCTTTCAATCAAATCCTCCGACATAGGAACGTTATGATGAATAACAGACTGCACGCCAGCATGCGTGAAGCAAACCGGCTTACCCGAGCGGGCCGCCTCATTGATGCGACGGCACTGCTGCAGCGCGTGCTCCGGAGTGCAGGAGATCCAGGTCCCGCCAGCAGCGGTGTCGTGCCACCGACGATCGACCTGATGCCCGAAGCTGTCGAGGTACCCGGTGCCGAGCGCAGCCGGCCGCAAAGCGCAGTCCGGGCGCATTCGCCCAGAGAGCTGCGCGGTTTCCTCGACCGGATCACCCGCACCGGGTTTGAGCCCGGCCCGGGCGGGCTTGCAGAACCGTCTGCGGCGGATATTCCAGTGCCGAAAGGAGGGCAATTTCTGACGAAATCTTTCAGCAACCAAGCCGGAAGCCGAAGCTACAAGCTCTATGTGCCACGCCAATATCGCGGCCAGCCGCTGCCGTTGATCGTTATGCTGCACGGCTGCACTCAGTCGCCCGACGACTTTGCCGCCGGCACGCGGATAAATCTTCGCGCCGAGGAGTACAACTCTTTTGTTGCTTATCCCGAGCAGGCCGCTTCGGCCAACATCTCCAAGTGCTGGAACTGGTTTCGTCCGGGTGATCAAATCCGAGGCCAGGGCGAGCCGGCGCTGATTGCCGGCCTCACCCGGCAGGTCATGAGCGTCTATTCGGTGGACGAAGAACGCGTCTATGCCGCCGGGCTTTCGGCCGGTGCGGCGGCTGTTGCCGTTCTGGCCGCGGCGTATCCAGACCTCTTTGCAGCAATCGGCGTGCATTCCGGTCTCGCCTGCGGCGCGGCCAGTGACGTTCCTTCGGCCTTCGCGGCAATGCGCCAGAGCCAGCCGGCTGCGAGGCGCCAATCGGGCGGCAACTTTTCCGGCAGAGGGGGATATTCGCGAATTGTACCGGCAATTGTGTTCCATGGCGACCGAGACACCACAGTGCACCCAACCAACGGCGATCAAGTTATTGCCCAGCTAAAGGAAACGCTGGCCACGGATGCAAGAGTAACGGTCGAGCACGGCCGGGTCCCCGGCGGTCGCCCCTACACCCGCACCATCCACCGCGATGCGGTCGACCACTCGATTTTCGAGCAGTGGGTCATTCACGGCGCCGGTCATGCCTGGTCAGGCGGCAGTCCCGCCGGTTCCTACACCGATCCGAAAGGGCCGGATGCGACGCGAGAAATGCTCAGATTTTTTCTCGATCATCCATTCAGTTCCTGATCGGACCGCCAAGGCGAGTCGGGCCGGCTCGTCCGCCGCGGGAGGTAAGGGTTACGGCGCTCGTTACAACATCCCGAGTTCGAGCCGGGCTTCTTCGCTCATCCGGTCGGGTCCCCAAGGGGGTGACCACACGAGCTTGACGCGCACGTCGTCGACCCCGGGGACGGATCGGATTGCGGTTTCGACTTCACCCGGCATGCTGGCGGCGACCGGACAAGCCGGCGTCGTTAGGGTCATCTCGACGTAGACGATGCCGCCCTTCTTGACGATCAGCTCGTAGATGAGGCCGAGTTCTACGAGGTCCATCGGGATCTCGGGGTCCCGAACGGTCTTCAGCGCCTCCAGTACCGGTCCCATCAGCGCCGGGTCATCCTCGCCGCCCTCCGGGCGCTCGACATCATCGCCGGCAGCGGGCGGGTTCGCATCGAAGTCGAATGGATCGCGGTCCATCTTCGCTACTCCGTCTTAACCGTCGCGCCCGGGCTCTTCAGCGCCGCTTCGAGCGCGTGCCACGACAACGTCGCGCATTTGACGCGGGCCGGGTAAGCTTTGACCCCGGTCAGCGGTTCGAGCCGCTCCATCTCCTCGGCCAAGGGCTCCGGCAGGTCGGGTCCCGGCTCGCCGCCGGTCGCCCGAGCGTGGAATTGCGCGAAAAGGGCACGGGCCTCGGCGACGGTCTTGCCCTTCAGCACCTCGGTCATCAGCGATGCCGCCGCGGTCGAGATCGCGCAGCCACGCCCTTGAAAGCTGACATCGGCGATACGGTCGCCGTCGAGCGTCAGGTAGACCGTCACCCGGTCGCCGCACAACGGGTTGTAACCCTGTGCGAAATGCGTCGGATGCTCGATCGCCCGGAAATTCCGCGGGTGGCGGCCGTGGTCGAGGATGATGTCCTGATAGAGCTCGCGCAAATCCATCATCGCAGGAACATCTCCCGCGCCGCTTCGAGCGCCTCGGCCAATCTGTCGATGTCCCTCTCGTCATTGTAGACGCCGAGCGACGCGCGGGTGGTCGCGGCGAGCCCCAGTTTCTCGACGAGCGGCTGCGCGCAGTGATGCCCGGCGCGCACCGCCACCTGATGCTGATCGAGCACCTGGGCGAGGTCGTGCGGATGCACGCCTTCGAGGTCGAAAGAGAGAATGCCGAGCCGGCGCTGGCCCGCCTCGACCAGGCGCAGATCCGGAATGCGCGAAAGCACGTCGACACCGTAGCCGGTCAGCGCCTCCTCGTGTTCGAGGATATTCTCGCGCCCGAGATCTTCGATGAAGTCGATCGCGGTGCCGAGCCCAATCGCGCCCGAGATGTCCGGCGTGCCTGCCTCGAACCGATGCGGCGGGTCCTGGAACTCACTCTTTTCGAAGGTGACATTGAGGATCATCTCGCCGCCGCCTTGCCAGGGCGGCATTTCCGAAAGCAGCTCGTAGCGGCCGTAAAGCACGCCGATGCCGGTCGGCCCGTAAGTCTTGTGTCCGGAAAAAACATAGAAATCGCAGTCGAGAGCTTGGACATCGACCGAGAGCCGCGGCGCCGCCTGGCAGCCGTCGATCAGCACTTTCGCGCCGTACCGGTGAGCGAGTCGGGTGATGGTCTCGATCGGTACGAGCGCACCCGTCGCATTGGCAAGATGGGTCATCGCGACGAGCCGGGTTCGCGGCGACAGAAGCGCTTCGAAGGCTGCCACGTCCAAGCCCCCGGTCGCATCGATCGGGGCCACGACGAGCCGAATGCCGATGCGATCGCGCAGCAATTGCCAAGGCACGATGTTCGAGTGATGCTCGAGCTCGCTGATCAATACCTCGTCGCCGGCTTTGAGGAAGGTTGCGCCCCAACTCTGAGCGACGAGGTTGATGCCCTCGGTCGCGCCGCGCACGAAGATGATCTCGCGCGCATCGGCGGCGTTCAGGAACGCCCGCATCTTCTCGCGAGCCTCCTCGAACAGCTCGGTCGAGCGGGCGCTCAGCCGGTACACCCCGCGATGCACATTGGCGTAATCGGTGCTGTAATAATTCGAGATCCGATCAATCACCGAGCGCGGCTTCTGCGCGCTGGCGCCGCTATCGAGGAATACGAGACCGGGATTGCTCGCGAAGATTGGAAACTCGCGCTTTATCACCTGCGGGTCAAACCCCCTCCCCTCCCCTCCCCGGCTTGCGGGGGAAAAGAGGGTGGGAGCTGCGGGATAGATGCTCCTCAAACTCGCCCGGCTCATTCCTACTCCTCCAATGTCGCCAGTCGCCGTGCGAGCCGTAACTGCAGGTGCTCGCGCAATAGCGTCTGCTCAACTAGTTCGACCGCCTCCCGGGCGAAAGCCTCGATCAGCATCCGGCGCGCTTCGTGGGGCGGAATGCCGCGGGCGCGCAGATAAAAAAGGGCGGCCTCGTCGAGATCGCCGACGGCGGCGCCATGGCTGCATTTGACGTCGTCGGCGTAGATTTCGAGCTCTGGCTTGGTGTCGATTGCGGCGCGCGGGCCGAGCACCAAATTGCGGCTCAGCTGATGGGCGTCGACCTTCTGGGCGCCGGGGCGAACGGTGATGCGGCCCTGAAAGGCGCCGTGAGCCCGCCCCGCGGCTACTCCCTTGAAGATTTCGCGGGTTTCGCCGCCCGGCGCCATATGATCCACCGTCGTCAGAATGTTGGCCTCTTGACGGCCCGACAGCAGGAAGGCGCCGTTGAGATCGCAGCGGCTCCTTTCGCCCTCGCTGCGTACCGTGGCCTCGTGCCGCACCGTCCGGCCGCCCAGCAACAGGACAAAGCTGGAAAGTCGCGAGGCTGCATCGAGCGTCGCGAGCGTCTCGCCAAAATGCAGCGCTTCCGCGCCCTCCTCCACGAGCGTAATTCGGGAAAGCTGGGAGCGCGCGCCGAGCTGCAGCTCGATCACATCGTTGCGCCAATAATCGCCGGCGCCGGCATAGATCTCGACCAGTGTGGCGCGACTGTCTCGGCCGGCGACCACGACGCTGCGCGTATGCAGCGAGCCGCCGGTGTTGTCGTCCGACAGATGGACGATCTCGACCGGCCGCTCCAGGGCAAGACCGGGAGGGATATCGAGCACAAAGCCATCGGCGAAAAACGCTGCATTGAGCGATGCGAACGGCTGGTCCAGCGATTGCGTCTCCAGCCCGGCGCGTACCAGATCCGGCCGCTCGGCGATGGCCGCTGCCATCGGCCTGAGCCACACGCCCGAAGGAAGCTGATCAAGCCGAGACAACTCCGCCGCAAAACTGCCATTGACGAGCACGAGCCTGTGTGCCGGTTCGGCCAAGCCAATTTCGGCGAGCTGAGCGCGCACGGCGGATGGGATGACAGCGATCTCGCGCCCGGCCGGCAGCATCGGCCGCTGTTCGAGAGAACGCAGATCGAGATAACGCCAGGCTTCGCTGCGCCGAGACGGAAAACCCTGCTCGGCGAAGCGCGCGAGGCTGCGGTTGCGATAGCCCGCGAGCCAGTCAGGATCATTTCCGTGGCGGGCGCGCCCGAATGCTTCGAGGTACGGTCGCGCCTCGGGCTTGACCGGGAAATCGACCACGGCGCTCATCAGGGTTGGCCCCGTTTCCTCACGCCGCGTCTTCGACGACGCCATAACCGCGCCGCTCGAGTTCCAGGGCGAGGCTCTTGTCGCCCGACTGGACGATGCGGCCGCCTTGCAGCACGTGGACCCGGTCCGGCTCGACATAGTCGAGCAGCCGCTGGTAGTGGGTGATCATGACGATCGCGCGGTCGGGAGCGCGCTGCTGATTGACCCCGCGTGCCACCATTTTCAGTGCGTCGATGTCGAGGCCGCTGTCGGTCTCGTCGAGAATGGCCAGACGCGGCTCGAGCATCGCCATCTGAAAGATTTCGTTGCGCTTCTTCTCGCCGCCTGAAAAACCGACATTGACGGCGCGCTGCAATAGATCCTCGCCGATATCCAAAAGCTTCAGCTTGGCGCGCACGATCCTGAGAAACTGACCGGCGTCGATCTCGGGCTCGCCGCGGTGACGGCGCTGCGCGTTGATCGCGGTGCGCAGGAAGTACATGTTGTTCACGCCGGGAATCTCGACCGGATATTGGAAGGCGAGAAACAAGCCTTCGCGCGCCCTCTCATCGGCTTCCATGCACCAGGAGGTCGCGGCCAAGATAGGTCACCGTGCCTTCGCTTACGTTGTACCCCTCGCGGCCGGCGAGCACTGCGGCAAGCGTGCTCTTGCCCGAGCCGTTCGGGCCCATGATCGCGTGCACCTCGCCGGCATTCACCGAGAGATCGATCCCGCGCAGGATCTCGCGGCGGTCCGCGAGCCGCGCATGCAGGTTTTTGATTTCGAGCATCACCGCACTATTTCGCTAACCGCATGTGTAGCGGCGACTGCCGCACCACCGGCGTCCTGTTATTGCAAGTAAAATACAGGAGACTCATCCGACGCTGCCCTCAAGGCTCACAGCAAGCAGCTTCTGCGCTTCCACCGCGAATTCCATCGGCAGCTCTTTCAGCACTTCCTTGCAGAAGCCGTTGACGATCAGCGACACCGCGTCCTCGGTGCTGAGCCCACGCTGCCGGCAATAGAACAGCTGGTCCTCGCTGATCTTCGAGGTCGTCGCCTCATGCTCGACCCGGGCCGAGGGATTGCGCACCTCGATATAGGGCACCGTGTGCGCGCCGCACCGGTCGCCGATCAGCAGCGAATCGCATTGCGTGTGGTTGCGCGCGCCCTGCGCCCTCGGCTGCACGCGCACGAGACCGCGATAGGTGTTTTGTCCGCGGCCGGCCGAAATGCCCTTCGAGACGATCGTCGAACGCGTGTCCTTGCCGATATGGATCATCTTGGTCCCGGTATCGGCCTGCTGGCGATTGTTGGTGATAGCAACGGAGTAGAACTCGCCGACCGAGTGGTCGCCCTCCAGCACGCAGCTCGGATATTTCCAGGTGATCGCCGAGCCGGTCTCGACCTGCGTCCACGAGATCTTGGAGCGGGCTCCACGGCAGGCGCCGCGCTTGGTCACGAAATTGTAGATGCCCCCGCGGCCCTCGGCGTCGCCGGGGTACCAGTTCTGCACCGTCGAATATTTGATCTGCGCGTCTTCATGCGCGATCAGCTCGACGACGGCTGCATGCAGCTGGTTCTCATCCCGTTGCGGCGCGGTGCAGCCTTCGAGATAGCTGACATAGGCGCCGGCGTCGGCAATCAGCAATGTGCGCTCGAACTGCCCCGTCTTCGCCGCGTTGATCCGGAAGTAGGTGCTGAGCTCCATCGGGCACCGCACGCCGGGCGGGATGTACGCAAAGGAGCCGTCGCTGAAGACGGCGGAGTTCAGCGCTGCAAAAAAATTGTCGCTCTGCGGCACCACAGTCCCGAGATACTTGCGCACGAGATCAGGGTATTCGCGCACCGCCTCGCCCATCGAGCAGAAGATGATGCCGAGCTTCGAGAGTTCTCCCTTGAATGTCGTGGCCACCGAGATGCTGTCGAACACCGCATCGACCGCAACACCGGCGAGCGCCTCGCGCTCACGCAGCGGGATGCCGAGCTTCTCGTAGGTGCGCAACAGCTCGGGGTCGACCTCGTCGAGCGATTTGAGCCCGGTAATCTGTTTCGGCGCCGAATAGTATGTGGCGGCCTCATAATCGATCGGCGCGAGATTGAGTTTGGCCCAATTCGGTTGGACCAGCTCTCGCCACGCCCGGTACGCCGCGAGCCGCCATTCAAGCAGCCATTCCGGCTCCGCCTTTTTGGCCGAGATGAAGCGGACCGTGTCTTCATTGAGGCCCGGCGGCGCCGTCTCGGCTTCGATGTCCGTGACAAATCCGTATTTGTAGCCCTCCTGCGAGAGCGAACGGACCGTCTGCAAAGTTTCGGTGGAAGCAGTCATGCGGAAAATCTGGGCTCGTCAGGTTGTGACGGACTGGGAGAAGGAGAAACTCGGGGCGCGAAAGCAGCCGGGGTCAGCATCGCATCGAGCGAAACTGCCGACAGCGCTTCCCCCACCGCCCGATTGATCGCCGCCCAATGCGGCCGGGTTGGGCAATAGGTCGTGCGCGCGCATTCGTCGACATGGACCGAGCATTGGGTCAGCCCGATATCGCCGTCGATCGCCGCCACGACCTCGGCTACCGAAATCGATGTCGCGCTGCGCGCCAAGCGGTATCCACCGCCGGCGCCCCGCGCCGCTGTGACGAGGCCGGCATGCGCCAGCGCCTTCAGGACCTTCGCGACGGTGGCCTGCGGCAGCCGAGTCTCGATCGCTACGGCGCCCGCGGTGACCTGCCGGTCGGGATGGGCGGCCAGGTGAGTGGCGACGATGACGCCGTAATCGGCGAGCTTGCTGAGGATGATCATCGCTTTCGCGGGCCTGATTTCCACCTAATTCGGACTGAATTGGTCCGTTAATACATCGTCGCTCCGTGCCTCCCGGTCAAGACAAAAACGAGCTGGAGGCGGCGCTACCCTCCCCCACCAAGCCCTTGGGGCTTGGTCCCCCCTTTCCCGCGGTGCGGGAGAGGAGCTTTGAGTTGAGTGCGTCGCAGCCCCTCTCCCGCACCGCGGGAGAGGGTGCCGAGCGCAGCGAGGCGGGTGAGGGTCTTCCAGTGGCCGGCTACCAATCCCACCTGATGATCATCCTAGAGATTGCGCCTTGCTTGATGAAAATTCTTGTCGTCGAAGACGATCGTGAGACTGCTACCTACTTGACCAAGGGTCTGAGCGAGAGCGGCTACACCGTCGACTGTGCCGGCGACGGACGCGAAGCTCTATTTCTCGCGAGCTCCAGCGATTACAGCGCCGTGATTCTCGACCGCATGTTGCCGAGCATGGACGGCCTTTCGGTGCTGGGCGCGCTGCGGGCAGCCGAGATCCGCACGCCGGCGCTGATCCTCAGCGCGCTGGGCAGCGTCGACGACCGCGTCAAGGGGTTGCGCGCCGGCGGCGACGACTATTTGGTCAAGCCATTCGCCTTTAGCGAGCTGCTTGCCCGCCTCGAGGCGCTGCTGCGGCGCGGTGCGGGGCCGGCAACCACGACCAGGCTGCGGGTCGCGGATCTCGAGCTAGACCTGCTGACACGCAACGTAAGGCGCGCCGGCAAGCCGATCGAGGTGCTGCCGCGCGAATTCCGGTTGTTGGAATACTTGATGCGCAACGCCGGCCATGTGGTCACCCGCACGATGCTGCTGGAGCACGTCTGGGATTATCACTTCGATCCGCAGACCAACGTCATCGATGTCCACATCAGCCGCCTGCGCCAGAAAATCGACAAGGGCTTCGATTATCAGCTGCTGCATACGGTTCGCGGCGCCGGATACTGTCTGCGGGCCCCGGAGTAGCCCGCGAGGCGGGCACGATGGTCATCGAAGAATCTCGGTTGTCATCTGAGCCGCCCTTATCGGCGGCACGAACTCTCCGCAACGCTCGACTAATCGTCGGGACTCATGCGTTCCGGCTGGCTGCGCTTTACTTCCTCGTATTTGCGGCCTCGGTGCTCGGCGTTCTGTTGTTCGTCTACTTGACCAGCGCGGATTTTGTAGAGCGCCAGACCGAGGCAACCCTCGACGCCGAAATCACCGGGCTTGCCGAGCAATACGCGCAGAGAGGTTTGAGCGGGCTGATCCAGATCGTGGCGGCGCGCAGCGCCGGCGATCGGGGCGACGCGATGATCTATCTGGTGACCGACCCCGACGGACAGCCGCTCGCTGGAAATATTGCGGCGTGGCCGGCCGGCGTGCCGACCCACTCCACCTGGCTGTCCTTCGCTCTCGAACGAACGATCAACGGTCGCCATGAGGTTCATCCGGCGCGGGGCAGACTGTTCGTCATTCCGGGCGGGTATCGATTGCTGGTCGCGCGCGATATCAGCGACGCGGCGGCGTTTCGAAGCGAAGTCAGAACGACCCTGTTATGGGCCGGGTTGATAGCGCTCGGCGTCGGTCTGATCGGCGGCACCGTGATGAGCCGCAATTTGTTGCGGCGCGTCGAGCAGGTGAACCGAACGAGCGAACGCGTCATGGCCGGAAATCTTTCCGATCGCGTGCCGCTGCACGGCACGAGAGACGAGTTCGACCAGCTCGCCGCCAACCTCAACCGGATGCTCGACCAGATCGAACGGCTGATGAATGCAATGCGCGAGGTCACGGATGACGTCGCCCACGATCTGAGGACGCCGCTCTCGCGATTGCGCGCTCGGCTCGAACGCGCGTTGGCGAATTCCGATCCATCCGCAGGTGCGAGCCAGGACGAGGCAATTCGCGGCGCTATCGACGAGGCCGATCGCCTGCTCGCGACATTCAATGCGCTACTCAGGATCGCGGAATTGGAATCGGGCGCGCACTTCGATCAGACCACGCCGTTAGACCTGTCGGAAGTCGCGCGGTCAGCGGCTGATCTCTACGAGCCGGTCGCCGAGGAAAAGGGGTTTACTCTGTCTCTGACGGCCGAACCCGGCGTTAGCGTACGCGGCGACTGGCACCTCTTGTCACAAGCACTCGCTAATCTCCTCGACAATGCTCTCAAATATGCCGGGAGCGGCCGGATCGAGCTGCGGGTGTTCCCTAGGAGCGGGCAGGCGATCCTCGAAGTAGCAGATCATGGGCCGGGAATTCCCGAGGCGGATCGGCAGAGCGTATTGGATCGTTTTGTCCGCCTCGAAGCGAGCCGTACGACCCCCGGAAACGGCCTCGGCCTGAGCCTCGTCCGAGCCATTGCGCGTCGGCACAACGGTTCGGTCGCGCTTGAGGACAACACGCCTGGGCTGCGGGTCCGGCTGCAATTCACGAGAGTGCCGACGTAGGCTTCGGCCGTGAAATCCTTACCCGGTGTTCCGCTGCCGCGCCCGATGCTCGATGCGGCGCGCAGTTTCCACCATCATCTCGCGAAACTCCTGCGCCTCGAGACCGGCACTGCGCAGCACGGGCGTCATCACCTCGTCCGCGAGCAGATCTTCGAGGCTCGGCTCATAGCGGCAGCACTCAAAGCGCTCGTCCATGACTCCCCTCCTTACCTGTCCGATTCTACGCAGGATGACCGCGAAGCATGTCCGCTTTGTGTTCGCGGATCGGATTTTCCGCGGCATTTCGTATAGACGCCGGTCTTTATTATCCCGCCGGTAGCGTCAATTGCGCGTCAACGCCCGAATTGTTGTCGGCCGCCCGCTCTCACGAAATCGCTGTAGCCGCCTAGCCTGATGCCGAAATTGGCAATCAGGCTTTTTGCGGCGGGGCTCAACAAGGCCGTGAGTTCTTCCTTGTGACGGTAGCCGGGCATTGCCGCGCTCAGCGCAGCGCTGCGCAACGTTGCGGGGTGAAAATAGATCTCGCTGACCCCTGGCGGTAGCTGCGGCAGGAGCCGCAACAGGCGTCCTTCCACCATCTCGCCGGTCCAAGCGAGGCCGAAGAGGTTATCGTTGACGAACAGACCGGCGCTCCGCAACCGGCGGCGTAACCACTCGATCCACGGGCGGTAAAGCGGTGCCGAGAAGTGCTCGTCGGGGAAGGCTGCGCGCAGTGGCCCCAGCGGTTCGAACGGCACCCGCACCGCCGTCATGCCATAATCTCGCCCGATTTCGATCATCATCCGCGTGACCGTCGGATGAAGATGCATGTGCTTGTGGGCGTTCACATGGTCGAGAAGCAGGCCGGTGGCGCGAAATGCCTCGAATTGCGCGCGGATCTCCATCGCGAGCTGACGGCGAACCCCCGGCACAGCAAAAAACCGAATGCCGGCGCGGCCCATATTCGGATCGAAACGGCCGTCGCGGCGCACCAGACCGGGGATTTCGGCGCACGGAATTGTCGGCTGCCCATCGACGAGCACCAGATGCAGACCGACCCGCAGGTCCGGCAAGCGACGGGCGCGCGCCACCGCATCAGCCGCGGCGGGGGCGCCGACCATAAGGCTCGCGGTCGACAGAATGCCGTGCCGATGCGCCTCCTCGACAGCTTCGTTGACGGCGAGGTCGAGCCCGAAATCGTCGGCGCAGACGATCAGGCTTCTCAGCTCGCCATCTCCCGGTTGCGCAGAAACTGGAAGAATTCGACGCCCTCGCGCAGCCGGCGGCGCATCATCTCGGGGCTCTTGATCATCTCGGCGACGAGCGAGGCGATCTTGCCGCGGCGGAAATAGAAGCGCTTGTAGAAGGTCTCGAGCGACTCGAAGATCTCGGTATGTGAGAGGTGCGGATAGTGCAGCGGCGCGATCTGCACGCCGCGGTCGTCGATCAGCTCGGCATGGCTCGACGTCGAGCCAACCGTTCTCGACTGCCTGCCGGTGCAGGTAAGTGCCGGGATAAGGCGCGGCGAGCGAAACCTGGATCGTGTGCGGATTGATTTCCGCGGCGAAGCGGATCGTCTCCTCGATCGTCTCCTTGCTTTCGCCGGGCAATCCCAGAATGAAGGTGCCGTGGATCGTGATCCCGAGCTCGTGGCAGTCCTTCGTGAACCGCCGCGCGATGTCGATCCGCATCCCCTTCTTGATGTTGTTGAGGATCTGCTGGTTGCCGGTCTCATAGCCGACGAGCAGCAGCCGCAATCCGTTGTCGCGCAGCACCTCCAACGTCGCGCGCGGCACATTGGCCTTGGCGTTGCACGACCAGGTCACGCCGAGCTTGCCGAGCTCGCGGGCGATCGCCTCGGCGCGCGGCCGGTCATCGGTAAAGGTGTCGTCGTCGAAGAAGAACTCCTTCACCTGCGGGAAATAGCTCTTCGCGAGGCGGATTTCGTCGATGACGTGACCCACGCTGCGCACCCGGTAGCGGTGCCCGCCGACGGTCTGCGGCCATAGGCAAAAGGTGCATTTCGACCGGCAGCCGCGACCCGTATACAGCGACACGTAGGGGTGCTTCAGATAGCCGATGAAATAGTCTTCGACCCGCAAGTCGCGCTTATAGACTTCGGTGACGAAGGGCAGCCGGTCCATCTCTTCCAGGACCGCCCGGTCGCGGTTGTGGGCGATGCCGCCGTTCGGGCTGCGAAAGCTCAGACCGTCGATCGCATCGTAGGGCCGGCCTGTCCGCGACCTCCTTGATCGTAAAATCGAATTCCTCGCGGGCGACAAAGTCGACGGCCGCAGAGGCCCTGAGGCTGTCTTCCGGCTCGACCGCAACCTTGGCGCCGACAAATCCGATCTTGAGCCTCGGATTCATATCCTTGAGCGCCTCGGCGACCCGAAGGTCGGAAGCGAAGGACGGCGTCGAGGTATGGAGCACCGCCAGTTCGTAGTCCCCCGCGAGCGGCAGTACGTCTTCGAGCTTCAAACGCGCCGGAGGAGCGTCGATCAGCTTGCTGTCGGGGAGGAGGGCCGCCGGCTGGGCGAGCCAGGTCGGGTACCAGAACGAGCGGATCTCGCGTTTGGCCTGATAACGCGAACCGGCGCCGCCGTCGAAGCCGTCGAAGGACGGCGGGTGCAGGAACAGGGTCTTCATCATAGGACCTTATCTCCGTCGGCTGTCATGCGGCCGCTCGCCTCGACCTGAAAAACCTGATCCCGCCAGAAGACCGTGCGTCCGAAAAAGCTGGCGACGAACACGGCGAAGGACAAGGCATCGCGCAGCGGCAGCAGCCAGGGCTTGGCCGGGGGAAGGCCGAGCGCATCCGCAATGACCCGCGCCGTGGCCCATCTGAGAACGCAGGAAATCACAAGAAAGATGCAGGGCGGTCAAGCCAAATCCCGCCGCTGCCGCGGCGAGCGCGGCAATTACGACAGGATGGGCCAGCACCGACCCGGCAAAGCCGGCGGGCGCCATTGCCCGCACCGTGCGCGCCCAACGCAGCTCGTGCCGCCACAGATCGGCCAGACTCGGCTCGAAGACGCGAGCCTCGACAATGTAAGGCGACAGGACGACGGAAAGTCCGAGCGCGCGGACCTCGTCGCCGATCCGGTGGTCGTCGGCGAGTTCGTCCCGCAGACGCGCAAATCCGCCGATGCGTTCGAGGGTCTCGCGGCGCAGCGCGATCGTCGCGCCAAAACACCCCCCGCCCAGATCCCAGAGATTCGGCGACGAGCGCGCTCGGGAGAAACCCGAAATTGATGTGCATGGCCCCGAATTCGGACCATTTCCCGCCGGTCGGCACACCCTTGTAGAGGCAAGTCACGACCCCGGTCTGCCGATCGTGCAGCGGCGCGGTCACCGCGCCGAGATAATGCCGATCGACGCGCATGTCGCTGTCGGCGAGCACGATCACGTCGTGGCGCGCCGCCTCGAACATGTTTTCGAGATTGGCGACCTTCTTGTTCGACCCGCTGGCGCGCGCATCGACAACGAGGGCGATGTCGCAGGTCGGGAGATCGCGAATCAGGGCACGAGCAGCCGGCAGCGCGCCATCCTGCGCGTCATTGACGCCGAGCACGATTTGCAGCGCCGGATAATCCTGCTCGGCGAAGGAGCGCAGATTGTCATAGAGGCCCGGCTCGTCGCCGTGCAGCGGCTTCAGCACCGAGACCGCCGGCTGATCCGAGGCTGCCGGCAATGGGCGACGGGCAAACCGCATGACAGCCACGGCCGCCCCGATCAGATACACCCAGGCGGGAAACAGCACGATGGCGATGGCAAGATTTAGTCCATGGCATGGTCGACGAGTTCTTCGCGCGATAGTCCAATCGCTTGCCGCGCGTGTTCCGCCGTATGCTGATTGCGCGTGCATTGCGCTGCGGATTGTGTCAGGGACGTTGCGCGTTCATATAGTGGCTTATGCGGGTACGGGCCGAGTTCGGGTCCGGCCTGCTCGCGGCGCGGCAACGAGGCGATGTCATGCGGGTAGTGCTAGCCCAGCCACGAGGCTTCTGCGCGGGGGTCGAACGCGCCATCGAGATCGTCGAGCGCGCGCTCGAAAAATATCGGTCCGCCGATCTATGTCCGCCACGAAATCGTGCACAATCGCCACGTTGTCGAGCGCTTGCGCGCCAAGGGCGCACATTTCGTCGACGAGATCGACGAAATCCCGAAGGGCGCCGTCACGATTTTCAGCGCGCATGGGGTCGCCAGCGCGATCGAGGAACGCGCGACCGACCGCGGGCTTCCGGTCATCGACGCGACTTGCCCGCTGGTCTCGAAAGTGCACATCGAGGGCCAGCGCTACGCCAACCAGGGTCGCGAGATCATCTTGATCGGACATGCCGGACACCCGGAAATCGTCGGCACGATGGGGCGAATTGACGGCCGCGTGCATCTGATCTCGACGCCGGAAGAGGTCGTGCGGCTCGAGGTCGCCGACCCGGACAAGCTCGCCTTTATCACCCAGACCACCCTCAGCGTCGACGATACGCGCGCCGTCATCGAAGCGCTGAAGGCCCGCTTCCCGACGATCGTCGGCCCCGACACCAAGGACATCTGCTACGCAACGCAAAATCGCCAGAGAGCGGCGCGGGAACTCGCAAAGATTGTCGATGTTGTCCTCGTTGTCGGCGCGCCGAACAGCTCGAATTCGAATCGGCTGCGCGAGATCGCGGCCGAAAGCGGGGTGCCCAGCTATCTGATCGAAGACGCTCGCGCGCTCGACCCGAGCTGGATCGAAGAGCGCCACGGCCGTTGGCATCACCGCCGGCGCATCGGCCCCGGCAGAACTCGTCGAGGAGGTGATCAACCGGTTGCGCGAGCTGACGCAAGTCGAGCTCTCGGTGCTGCCCGGCGTCACCGAGAACGTCCGTTTCCGGATGCCTTCGCAACTCGCCGACGTCGCCGGCTGAGGTCGGCTCCCACTCAAATTCAGGTGAAGAGGTTTCGCCGTGCCAATTCCGCTGCGCCAAACGATTCGGGTCGGCGCCTATGTTGTCGCTCAGCACCTCAAGGGCGTCCGGCGCTATCCGCTGGTCCTGATGCTCGAGCCGCTGTTCCGCTGCAACCTCGCCTGCGCCGGTTGCGGCAAGATCGATTACCCGGACGCAATCCTCAATCAGCGCCTCAGCGTCGACGAGTGTGTCGCGGCGGCGGACGAATGCGGCGCGCCGATGGTGGTCATCGCGGGCGGCGAACCCTTGCTGCACCGTGAGATCGACGAGATCGCCCGGCGCATGATCGCCAAAAAGAAGTTCGTCTATCTGTGCACGAACGCTCTGCTGCTCGAAAAGAAGATCGAGCTGTTCGAGCCGAGCCCCTACTTTGCCTGGACCATCCATCTCGACGGTGACCGCGAGGATCACGACCGCTCGGTGTGCCAGAGCGGGGTTTACGATCGCGCCGTCGCGGCGATCAAGCTGGCAAAGGCTCGCGGGTTTCGGGTCAACATCAACTCGACCCTGTTCGATACCGCCGACCCGGAGCGCATCGCCCGCTTTTTCGACGACGTCATGGAGATCGGGATCGACGGCATAACGGTATCACCCGGCTATGCCTACGAACGGGCGCCGGATCAGGAGCATTTCCTCAATCGGCGCCGCACCAAGGAATTGTTCCGCGAAATCTTCAAGCGCGATCCGCGGCGCCGCTGGTCATTCAATCAATCGAGCCTGTTTCTCGATTTCCTGGCCGGCAACCAATCCTATCATTGCACTCCATGGGGCAATCCGACGCGAAACTATTTCGGCTGGCAGCGCCCCTGCTATCTGCTGGGCGAAGGCTACGCGAAGACATTCAAGGAGCTGATGGAGGAGACCGACTGGGACGCCTACGGCACCGGCAATTACGAGAAATGCGCCGACTGCATGGTGCATAGCGGGTACGAGGCGACTGCTGTCATGGATTCGGTGAAGCACCCGGTGAAAGCGGCGGCGGTGGCGCTCCGCGGGTTTCGCACCGAGGGCGAGATGGCGCCGGAAATCCCGCTCGACCGGCAAAGGCCGGCTAAATACGTCTTCTCGCGGCACGTCGAGGACGCGATGGCGCGGCTAGAAGACCGCGGCCAGCCCGCGGAGAGCGTGAGCGGGAGCGGCTAGCGCCGACAAAGCCATCCGGGTCTCCCGAGCGAGCGCGATCAGAGCCGCGATCTGCCGCGGACGGCGCAGCACGGAGCCGAGCACGCGAGCGAGGTTCGGCGTCCCGGCCTCGGAGAGCGGGATCAGGGCGGCCGGCGGAAGTTCCCGATAGGCGGTATCGGCAATCGTGCGCGCGACGAGAAAGGGGATGCCGGCCTGCGAGGCGATGCGGGCGACAACGTCGCTTTCGAGATCGACGGCGAGGGCGCCTGTGTCGCGCCAAGCGCGGCTTTTTTCTTCCTCGGTTGCGAGGATCGCGCTCGCTCCGAATACCGCGCCTTCGAAAGCACCGATTTCCTGAGCGAGAGCGGCCACGCGGATTTGGAAAGGCTCCGCCGCTGTCCAGCGATGGTCGACCGACACGACCTCGGCCGAGATGACCACGTCACCCGGTCGCAAATGCGGGGCCAGAGCGCCCGCAATACCGAAGCTCATCAGACAATTCGCGTGCTGGACCGCGTTCTCGACGAGAGCAGCCGTGCGTTCCCG
Organism: uncultured Alphaproteobacteria bacterium; assembly: GCA_963700195.1. Classification (GTDB taxonomy): domain Bacteria; phylum Pseudomonadota; class Alphaproteobacteria; order ATCC43930; family CGMCC-115725; genus AP-15. The sequence continues at coordinate 67,256 of CAVOWQ010000044.1, read as the reverse complement.
GTCTCCCGCGCCGATCACGACGGGAAATCCCGCTGCGCGCGCGATCTTCGCTTCGGCAGCGAGGCCCGAGGTGCAGAGCACGGTCGACAATCGGTGCATCCGCACCTTCCCAAATAGCCACAGCTCAAAGGCCGGTCGTTCGGACCGCATCCGGACCGGGCTGACGTCCGATCCTCGCCTAATGGTTGACAACATCAAGTCTGGAGGCAAGCATCACGTTATCGCAGGTCGGGCCGCCGCCGCATCGGGCGAAACCCCTAGCCGCCCACCGGGCGTTTGGCCATGGACAAAAGGACGCGGCCCGGCTCATTCGCGTCCCACCCTACCTCAAATGCCGAACGGAACCTGCCGCGAGTTGCCCCGCGACAGACGGCGAAACCGGGCGAGAGCCCAAAGCGGGAAGAAAGCGCGGTAGCCGTGATAGCGCAAGTAAAAGACGCGCGGGAAACCGACCGCGGTGTACCAGGGCTCGTCCCAGTTGCCGTCTTCGTCCTGGCTGTCGATCAAGTATGCGATCCCGCGAGCGACCGCCGGATGGCCGACCTCTCCGGCCGCCATCAAAGCGAGCAGACGCCCAGGCAGTCTGCGACGAGGTGCTGTACGGCGAATTCGCCGTGGGGCGCCCCTGGCCAGTAGGATTCGCCGCCTTCCCCCCAGCCGCCATCCTTGTGCTGGCGAGCGACGAGCCAGTCGACGGCGCGCCGCACTTCGGGCGAATCCGCCGGCAGGCCGGCGCTGTTCAACGCGGTGAGCACCGACCAGGTCCCGTAGATATAATTGGTTCCCCACCGGCCGAACCAGCTGCCGTCGGGTTCCTGCTCGGCTCGCAGATAGTCTATTGCCGCAGCTACCGCCGGGTGGTCGGGCCCGTAGCCGATTTGGGTCAGGAAGCTCAGGCAGCGTCCGCTGACATCCGCCGTCGGGGGGTCCAGCAGCGCGCCGTGGTCAGCGAACGGGATGTGGTTCAGATAAAAATGCGTGTTGTCGGCGTCAAAGGATCCCCATCCGCCGCCCCGGCTTTGCATGCCGATCACCCATTCGGCCGCCCGGTCGATCGCCACCCGATAACGCGCCGAGCCGAAGCGGTCGAGGGCGAGAGCGACCGCAGCCGTGTCGTCGAGATCGGGGTAGTAGGGGTTCTCGAACTGGAATGCCCACCCGCCGGGCCGCAGGCCGGGGCGGGCTGACGCCCAATCGCCGACGACTTCGAGCACCTGCTTTGTCTCGAGCCAGTCGAGCGCCCGCCTTATCGTCGCTTCCAGGCGGATGTCTTCGACCTCCATCAGCGCATGGCAGGCAAGGGCCGTGTCCCAGACCGGGGACAAGCAGGGTTGGCAGTAGCTGCGCTCGCCGTCGAGCACCAGCAGCTTGCGAAGCGAGGCCAGAGCCGCCGCGTAGCCGGGGTGATCGGGGTCGTAGCCCAAACAGTCGAACATCATCGCGGCGTTGGCCATCGCCGGAAAGATGCCCCCAAGGCCATCTTCGCCATTGAGGCGCTCGGTGACAAAGGCGACGGCTTTGTCGATCGCTCGCCGTCGCGCATCCGCCGGAAAGAACGGCTCGGCGACCCGCAACAGCCGGTCGAGCATGCCGAACGCCACCGAGAGCGGCGAGGAGGTCGGACCGCCGATCCAATCCCGCACCGTCTCCGGCGGCTCCAGAAAAAGCTCGCCGACGGTAATACCGAGCGGGTTGCGGGCCCGCGGCCGCAGCGCCATCAGGACAAGCAGCGGCACGAGAACCGTGCGCGACCAGTAGGACACCTTGGCGATGTGAAAGGGAGACCAGCTCGGAAGCAGCATGATCTCGACCGGCATGACCGGGACCGCCCGCCACGGAACCTCGCCGAACAACGCAAGCAGGATGCGTGTGAATACGTTGCAGCGCCGGGCGCCGCCACCGGCCAGGATCGCCGCCCGGGCCCGTTCCATATGCGGCGCATCGACCGGATCGCCGGCCGCCTTCAGCGCGAAATAGGCCTTGACCGAAGCGCTGAGATCGAGAGCGCCCCCGTGGAACAGCGGCCAGCCGCCGTCCGCGCCTTGGATGGCACGAATATACCTGGCGATCCGCGCTTGCAGTTCCGGCTCGATGCGGCCGAAATAGTGTTGGAGCAGGATGAACTCCGACGGGATCGTCACGTCGGCCTCCAACTCGAAGACCCAATGTCCGTCGGGGTGCTGCAAGGCGACCAGCGATTCGCTGGCTCGCGTGATCGCCTCGTCGAGGCGCGCTGCGTCGACGCGACGGCGCAGCATCGCCACTTCTTTCGTGTTTATTTCATTCATGGAAGGGCGCGGTGTCGTTCTTGTTCGAATTTCCGTGGTTAGTGCGAGCGGGGTCCGGGCCACCGCTCGCAGCAGTTTGGGATAACGCCTGAAGCCGACAATCGGTTGCGAGGCCGGCCGCAGCAAAGCCGGAGCGAATAGCGCCTTCGATCGTTGCAGGCAAGCCCGTATCGACATAATCGCCGGCAAGTAGAAGGTTCCTCCACGCCGTCATCTGTTGCGGACGGCGCTGCAGCTGCTCGGGGCTCGCCAGAAACGTCGCCCGGCGCTCCTTGACAATCCGAGCCGGCGGAACTGGACGCGACGGAAGATGATAGGCGACTGCGACATCGCGCCAGAAGAGATCACGCAGCTCCGGTGCGGCGCGCTCGACGAATTGGTCAGCAGCGCTGACCGTCACCGATAACACTCCGCGCTTGCGAAAGATCCATTCCGCGGCGCCGCCGATCACCCCCACAAAAAACGGCGAGCCGGCCGGAGGAGCGCAGCGGAAATGTGCGTTGACGATCGGCGAGTGCCGGTCGGGGACGATGAGCCCCGGAACAAGGCGGGCGGCGATCGCCGCGGGTACGGCAAGGATCACGCTATCCGCGCGGTCGAGCGCGATCGAAGCAGCTTCGAAGACGAGATCCGAAACCCTGTCGGGCCCGAAGATCAGCGCCCTCAGACGTGCGCCGAAGCGGATTTCCGCGCCCTTGGCGCGCAAGCGGGCGAGCGCCGGCTCGACAAAGCTCTCCGACAGGCCGACGCGAGGAAGCAGCGGACGGCACGCCGCGCCTCCCCGCCCGAGCGTCTCGGCGAGCATGCGCCAGAAGAGAGTGGCTGATCCCTGCTCGGCGCCGGTATTCAAGGCCGGCGACGGCGAGCGGCTCCCACAGCCGGCGAAACAGATTCTGCCGCGGATCGAGCACGGCGGCGATCGTTGCCGACGGATCCGCCCGTCGCAGCGCCAACGCGGCGAGATAGTCACGCGCTCGCGTGTGCGGAACCCGCCTTTTGGCGGACAAAACCCACCAGGGTAGAGCGCCGCTATTCGGCCGCACCGTCCAGCGCTCCCCGGTCGCGGCGTCGACGAACGGGAAGACAGCCTCGGAGGGACCTTCGAGAGAACCGCGCGCGCCGATCCGGTCTAGATAATCGAGCGCCGCCTGATTGCCGGCCAAAAGGAGATGGTTGCCGTTGTCGATCCGGCACCCGAGCTCGGCATCGAAATAGGAGCGGCAGCGTCCGCCGGCGTGGGGGGCAGCTTCATACAGAATGACGCAGCGACCGGCTATCGGCGAGCGCGACCGCCGCCGCGAGCCCGGCGAGGCCCGCACCAACAACATGCACGCAACCCGCGCTCGCCGCTGCCCTCATAGCAAGCCGTGGCGCAACACCAGCCAGAGCTTGAGCGAGGTCGACACACTGACGCGCTCCGTGGGATTGCGCCATCCCGAGCGCTGCAGAGCCGAGAGCGTCGCGCGGTAGAGTGCCGCCATTACCGCCGCTGGACGCATGGCGCGACGCGAGCATTGCTCCATTGCCCGCGCGGCCTCCCGGAAGTGGCTTTCGGCGATGGCGGCGACGTCGCGGCACGCCGCTGGTAATGCCGGATGCCGCAGGACCGCGGCGGGCTCGGTACTCTCGAATCCCGTGCCGATCGAGGATTTCGCGAGGCAGATACAGACGCTGTCGAGCGGCGTCCTCCGCGAGATCGCGCAGGATGTTGGTCAGCTGCAGCGCCCGGCCGAGCGATTCTGCGACGGCATGAGCGGGGTCGCTGGAATCGCCGAATATATGAACCGAGAGATGGCCGACCGCGCTCGCGACGCGTGCGCAATAGAGGTCCAGGGTCGCCAAATCGGGAGCCCTGATGTCTCCCCGAGCGTCCATCTCCATGCCGGCGAGAATCGCAAGAAAGTCTTCTCTGCGAAGCTGATAACTCCGCACCGGCCCCGACAATGCACGAGCCACGAGATGGCGCGGACGCCCGTCATAGAGCGCCTCGATCTCCTCACGCCACCCGGCCAGAGCCGCAAGCTTGTGTTCGACCGGCCTCTCGCCATCGGCGATGTCGTCGACCTCGCGGCAGAACGCATAGATCGCGTACATGCCGTTACGGCGATCCCGCGGCAGCAGCCGCATCGCCCAGTAGAACGAGGTCCCGGCAGCCTCGACCCGGTGCCGGATAGTTTCGCGCAGCGCGTCTTCACCCAGCTGATCGGCAGCGGCATGGAGCGCGGCGTCGCTCATCCCCGAAAACCTCTCGAGACGCCGATTGCAAAGGCGGCGAGAAAATCGGATTTGCTCAGCGCGACACGGGTCGCAACGGGATCGCCATGGCGCAGCCGGCGCAACAGCCGCCCAGCCAGATCGACGATGACCGCGGATTCCCACCGCAATCCGCGGGAGGCGACGAGCGGCGGCAAGCCGCGGGCCTGATCGATCAATTCTGCGGTGCGGTCCAGCAGCCGGTCGAGCACACGCCGCAGTCCCGGGCTCGACACACCGGCCGCCAGCGCCTCGACCCCGGTCCCTTCCGCGGCGAGATCTTCGAGCGGCAGGTAAACGCGATCGAGCCGCCGATGGTCGTCCACGCAATCCTGCAGGTGATTGAGCACCTGCAGCGCCGAGCAAAGGGCATCGGAAGCCGGCCAGGTGGTCCGGCTTTCACCGTGCAGGTCGAGCAGCTGCCGCCCGACCGGGGAGGCCGAGTAGCGGCAATATCCCATCAGATCGTCCCAGTCGCGATAACGCAGCTTGACCGCGTCGAGCCGGAACGCGTGCAGCACGTCATGGCAGTGCTGAGCAGTCATGCCGGTCTCGAGGAGGCTTTCACGCATCGCGGCGGCAGCGGGAGAATCCTCGCCCGAGGCTCCGTCGAGGATTGCCGCCATGCGATCGAGCCGCCCGATCTTTTCGTCGGCAGTCAAGGCGGGATTGTCGGCGATATCGTCGGCGTTCCGGGCGAAGCGGTAGAACGCGTGCACATGCGCCCGCAAGTCGCGCCGAATCAGAAACGATCCGACCGGGAAATTTTCGCTGCCGCGCCACTTGCCCGAGGGAGTTTCGACGCTCTCGGCGCGGTGCGACGGCAGCTCGTCCCGCATCGCCGTCATTTCAGATATCCGTTAGCCTCGAACCAGCTGACAGCGTCGGCAATGGCCTCGCGCGCCGGCCGGGGCGTGTAGCCGAGCTCGCGCGACGCCTTTTCCGAGGTAAAATACATCTTTTTCCGCGACATCCGAACGCCGTCGAGCGTGACGAAGGGGTCGCGCCCGGTAACGCGGGCCGCCAGCTCCGCCCCGATCGCGACAGGAAACAGCACGCTGTGCGGAACCCGGAGCCAGGGCGGGCGCCGGCCGACCGCCTGCGCGACCTCGGCGAGGATCTCGGCCAGCGTCATGTTCTCGCCCCCGAGAATGTAACGCTCGCCGATCCGTCCCTTCTCGGCCGCGGCGAGATGGCCTTCGGCGACGTCATCGACATGGACGATGTTCAGACCGGTGTCGACAAAGGCCGGCATCTGGCCGCGCGCGGCCTCGACGATCAGCCGGCCGGTCGGCGTCGGCTTGATGTCGCCGGGCCCGACCGGGGTGGAGGGGTTGACGATCACGACCGGCAATCCGCGTTCCCGCGCAAGCTCTCGCGCCACCTCTTCGGCCGCGAATTTCGACCGCTTGTAGGGCCCGATCATGTCGTCGATGCTGCTCGGCGTCTCCTCATCGGCCGAGCCGCCCGCCACCAGCCCCAGGGTCGCGACGCTGCTCGTATAGACGACCCGTTCGGCGCCGGCTTCGAGCGCCGCGGTCAGCAGATCCCGAGTGCCGTCGACATTGGCACGAAACATCGGCGCGGGATCGGGCACCCAGATCCGGTAATCGGCCGCTACGTGGTACACGTATCGGCACCCGGCGACGGCGCGCGCCAACGAGCGGGGATCCTCCATCGCCCCCTCGGCGATTTCCACCGCGAGACCTGCAAGATTGCGCCGATCACTGTTTGGCCGGGCGAGCACGCGCACCCGATGGCCCCGCGCCAGCAGGGCGCGCGCCACAGCCGATCCGACGAACCCGGTCGCTCCAGTCACGAGGCTCAAATCCGGCGAGGGTGGCATTGTCTTCGAGGTTAACGGCTGGTAGCGCCGAAGTTCAACCGCTCCGATCGTGGCTCGCGCAAACCGGCAGATTTACTCGCAGTTGTAATGATGAACGCCACAGACAGGGTCGAGGCTACTTCCCGGCCTCGGGCACTTGTGCGGCGCGGGTGCGTGCTGCTTCGGCCTTCTCCGTTTCGCCCAGCACATCATAGGCGTGGGCGAGGCGGGTCCATCCGTCCTTGTCGTTCGGGTTCTGCTCGAGCCGCGCGGCGAGCCGGTCGACCATAGAGCGAATCATTGCCTGCCGCTCCTCCGGCGACATCGATTGAGCCGCGGCGACGTCCTGTGCCGTCGGCCCGGACCCCTTCGCAGCGGGGGGCGGCTCACCCGGGGCAATCTCGGCGAGGCGTTCTTGCACGACCTTGCGCCATGGCGCCTCGGCCGGCGCCGTGGCCAGCAGAGCGCGCAGCGTAGCCTTGGCTGCCTCGCGATCGCCGCGCTGCAGCGCGGCTTCTGCGCCATAGAAGCGGGCGCGCGGGTCATCTCCGGCCTTGGCAAATTCGGCCTCGGCCTCCGCGGTGACATCGCCCCCCGCCGCCAGCACGAGCAATTCCCCGAGCTCTGCGTGCAACCGCGGCTCTTTCGGCGCCAACGCGATCGCCTGGCTGTAAGCCGCGCGCGCTTCGGGGTAGCGCTCGAGAGAGACGAAGGTGCGAGCCAGCAGGACCCAGCCTTCGACATGCCCGGGCTCCTGCTGAAGCCGCGCCTTGAGCTGTTCGGCTGCGGCGGCGAGTTCGGCCCGGTCGTGCGGCGCAGCGGCTGCGGCGGCGCTTCCGCCCCGTTCGATCGCCGCCGGCGCGCCGACCGCCGAGTAGATGGCGAGCGCCGCCGCCGGCAGCAGGGCCGCTATACCGATGGCGACGCCGATGCGCCACGAGGTCGCGGCCGAGCCCAAGACGGCCGGCCGCGAGTTTTGCGGTTTCCTGGTCGGCCGCCGCGAGCATGCGCCGGGTGATTTCGGCGCGCACCGCCGCGGCCTCGTCCGGAGCGAGCCTTCCCTGCGCAATCTCGCTATCGAGGTTCGTGAGCTGCCGGCGAAACACCGCGAGGACGGATTCACCCTGATCCGCGCTCTCCGGGGTTGCCCACAGCAAAGGCTTGAGCAGCGCAATCAGCGCCGCCAGGACCAGCAATCCCGCGATGATCCAGAACCAGATCATCCAGGTTCGCCGAGCAATAGCGCAGCACGGGCGCGCTCTTCGTCGCTCAAAGCCGGGAGTTCGGGGTCGGGGCGGCGGCGCCGCGCCCGGAGCAACCAGAAAGATGCCGGCGCCCAGCACCAGCGCGGGCGGCGTCAGCCACAAGAGGTATGTCGCTGGCGCAAAGGGCGGGTCGAGCAGCACGAAAACCCCGTAGCGGGCGACGACATAATCGAGCACTTGCCGATCCGTATCGCCGGCCACCAGGCGTTGCCGCAGCAATACGCGCAGATCGTGGGCGAGATCGGCGTTCAACTCGTCGATCGACTGGTTCTGGCAGACGAGACAACGCAATTCCTGGCTCAGCGCCCGGGCGCGCGCCTCGAGCGCGGGATCGGCGAGCCGCTCGGCGGGTTCGACCGCATGGGCCGCAGGTCCGGCGAGACCCGCCGCCAGCGCGACCGCGAAGGCCAGCCGACGGATCATCAGTTGTCGGCCGATCCCGCCGACGTGACGGCGAGCGAGGTCCTCGCCGCCGGCAGGCGCAGACGCAGCCGGCGGTCGCTCAGCGAGACGAGCCCGCCCAGGGCGGCGAGGATCGCGCCAAACCAGATCCACGGCACGAGCGGATTGTAATAGGCCCGCAACACCCAGCCGCCTTGGCCATCCGGATCGCCGAGCGCGAGATAGAGGTCGCCCAACCCGTTTGTCGCGATCGCCGTGTTTGTCGTCTGGCTGCGCGCCACCGGATACCAGCGGCGCTCGGGGTAGAGGGTCATCGGTGCGCTGCCGGGGCGCTCGACGACGATTTGCGCGCGCTGCGCGTGGTAATTGGCGACGTCCCCTTCGGTGACCCCGACCAGGCGCAGGGTGCGGCCGGCGATCTCGATGCTCTCCCCGGGATGCAATGTCTCGATCCGCTCGCTGCGCCATGCGGTCGACACGGTGATGCCGGCGATCAGGACGCCGACCCCGAAATGGGCGATTGCGTAGCCCCAAGTTCCGCGCGGCAAATGGCGCAGCCGCCGCCAGGATGTGCCTAGGCCGGCAGCTTCGCCACCCCGCTGCGATCGGCGAGATCGGTCAGCACGCCGAGCATCGCCCAGACTGCGAGCGCGATGCCCGCCAATGCCGCCGGTGGTGCGGCGCGGTCGAAGGCGAAGACGATGACCGGGACGAGCAAGCGCGCCGATCAGGGCCGGCAGCGAGGCGGCGCAGAGCGGCCGCGAGATTGCCGCGGCGCCAGGCCAGTACCGGTCCGATCACCATGGCGATGATGGCGGGCGCCAGGATCGGCACAAAGGTCGCGTCGAAGAATTGCGGGCCGACCGACAGCTTGACGCCGCTCCACACCTCGGCGAACAGCGGGTAGAAGGTGCCGAGAAAAACCGTCGCCATGCCGGCGCAGAGCAGCAGATTGTTGAGGACGAGGGCGCCTTCGCGGCTCACCGGGGCGAACGGGTTGCCGGTTTCGAGACCGGGGGCGCGCAGCGCGTAAAGCACGAGGCCGCCGCCGATCACCAGCGCGATCAGCACCAGGATGAAGACGCCGCGCGTCGGGTCGACCGCGAAGGAGTGGACCGAGGTCAGGACGCCGGAGCGCACGAGGAAGGTCCCGATCAGGCTCATGCCGAAGGTCAGGATGGCGAGCAGCACGGTCCAGCGCTGCAGGGTCTCGCGCTTTTCGACGACGGCCGCCGAATGCAGGAGCGCGGTTCCGAGCAGCCACGGCATGAAGGAGGCGTTCTCGACCGGGTCCCAATACCACCAGCCGCCCCAGCCGAGCACGTAATAGGCCCACCAGCTGCCCATTGCGATGCCGATCGTCAGCCCGCACCAGGCGGTCAATGCCCAGGGCCGCACCCAGCGCGCCCAGGCGGCGCCGACCCGCCCCTCGATCAGCGCGGCGATCGCGAAAGAATAGGTGATCGAGAACCCGACATAGCCGAAATAGAGAAACGGCGGGTGGAAGGCGAGGCCCGGGTCCTGCAATAGCGGGTTCAGGTCGCGCCCGTCGGCCGGGACCGGGAACAGCCGGTCGAACGGGTTCGATGTCCCGATGATGAAGGCCAAGGTGCCAAAGCCGAGCAAGCCCTGGATCGCCAAAGTCCGCGCCCGCAGGGTGGCCGGCAATGAACGCCCGAGAGCCGCGACGAGCCCGCCGAACAAGGTCAGCATCAGGACCCAGAGCATCATCGAGCCTTCGTGGCTGCCCCAGACCCCGGTCACCTTGTAGAGCATCGGCTTTGCGGTGTTCGAATTCTCGAACACGTTCCGCACCGAGAAATCCGACACGATGTGGGCGTGCATGAAGATGGCGAAGGCGAGCGCCACCAGCCCGAACTGCAGCAATGCCGCCGATCGCCCCAGATCCATCAGCGGCCGGCTGCGCACCGACGCCCCGACCAGCGGCACGGTGCCCTGCACCAGCGCCACGAGAAGCGCGAGCACGAGCGCGAAATGGCCGATCTCTACGAGCATGCTGGCGCTCCTTCCGCTCTTTCCCTGCCGGACAGGGAAACTCAGGGAAAAATTCGGGATTTGGCTGGGCTCATTGCCGATTACCCCTTTTAGATCAGTTACTTGCGTAACCAATCCCGATTGACCGGCAGGGAAAATTTTGCCGGCCGGCAGCGAACAGAATCGGGCCAACAGGGAGATGGCAGGGAAACCCACGAGGTGGCCTCCTTAACTTTAGCTCGGCGGGGCAGCGACGGTAAAGTATACCCCGCGATCTTGCTGCAAAGATGGCGATGCGCAAAAAAACGGCATGGCCCAGGAGTGCCAGATGCGTCATTCGATCGAGGAGGCCCGGCATAGCTACGCAGAGGAATTGCGGTTCACGGCCAAGTTGCGATCGCGCGCGGTCGTCGAGGCCTTCGCGACGGTGCCGCGGGAGCGCTTCTTCGGACCGGGGCCTTGGCGCGTCCTCAGCCCGATGGCCATGCCCGAGTATTGGACGACGGAGGACGCCGATCCGCGCCACCTCTACCATGACGTGCTGATCGCGATCGACGAGGAGCGGCGGCTCAACAACGGGCAGCCCAGCCTTTGGGCTCGTATGTACGACCAGCTCGAATTGAGCCGTGGCGACCATGTCGTCCATGTCGGCGCCGGCACCGGCTATTACAGCGGGATCCTCGCCGAGGTCGTCGGCCGCGCAGGTCGGGTCACCGCGATCGAGGTCGACCCCATCCTCGCGGCCCGAGCCAAGGAGAATCTCGCCGCCGCTTGGCCGCAAGCGACGGTCGTAGCAGCGGACGGCTTCCTATTCCAGCCCGACCGGCCGGCCGACGCCATCGTCGTCAACGCCGGGGTGACGCATTTTTCTCCTGTCTGGCTCGATGCATTGGCGGCAGAGAATAGCCGCCTGCTCGTCCCGCTGACCAATGCCGAACGGTGGGGTGGCTTTCTGATGATCACCCGCCAGCCCGGTGACCCGTGCCGCTTCGCTGCTCGGTTCGCCGGCCGGGTGGGGATCATCCCGTGCGTCGGCGGGCGACATCCGGCAGCGGAGGAAAAATTGACGGCGGCCTTGGCGAGGGGCGATTTCACCGCCATCCGATCGCTGCGGCGCGCCCCCGACGAGCCGGATCACACATGCTGGCTCGCCGGCGAGGGGTGGTGGCTATCCACCGCCCCGCCGGCTCCGGTTGAAGCCCGTTAGGCCGCGGCGGTCGGCAGCAGCTCGGTGCGATAGGTCGGCCGCAGAATTTCGAGCCGCATCGGCACCGGCGTGCCGAGCCACAGCGCATTCTTGCTGTGGTCGTCGTACGAGCTCTCGGTCAGCGGATGGACGAGAACGTCGAGGCCCTCGCGGTTCAGCATCAGCCAGGGCACGATCTTTTGGAACTCCTCGGTCTCGAAGATGACGCTGAACTGCGAGATCGGGTGCGGGCCGATCGGTTCATCGCTGAACGCGCCGGGTCTGACGGCGAATTGGCTGATGATCGCGTCGCGCAGGCGTTCGGCGGTCGGCCGGGTGGTGGGGTCGTAATAGACGTGCGCGTGGTAGCCTTTGAGTTCGGTCATCAGGTCCTCCTGAAGTGAGATCGGTGGCAGCGTCCTTCGAGACGGCCGCTTCGGCCTCCTCAGGATGAGTTCTAGCCATCCTGCTCATTGAGTGCTCGAAGCGCTCGGACTGATGCAGCCCTGCCTCGATTTTACGCCTCGAGCTTCGCCGCGATCTTCTTGCTGATCTCGGCGCGCCATTCCTCGATCGGCTTGAACCCCTCGCGGTCGCGGCAATAGGCCTCGGTCTCGCGGAAGAGCTCGTCCTCGGTCTTGTCGAGGTCGATCTTGAAGCCCAACGGTTGCGGCACGTACCACGGCGTATCGCAGAACATCTCGATCTGGTTGCCTTCGGGATCCTGGAAATAGACCGACCAGGCATTGCCGTGGCAGATCGGGCGGATGCCGTCGCAGCCGGCATCGCGCACCTTGCGGAACGCCTTCTGCACCTGCGGGAGGGTGCCGACATTGAACGACACCTGCTGCACCATCGCCACCTCGGCGTCGGTGGTGCGGCCGCGGACCAGCACGACCTGGTGATGGTCGCTGGGGTTGCGCGAGAGGAAGGTGATGCGGCCGTCCTCGGCGCCGTCGCTGACCACAAAGCCGAGCACGTTGGAGTAGAAGTCGATCATCTTCGGCACGTCGTGGACATAAAGCCCGACATGGCTGAGGCGGGGCGCGGTGTCCTGCGGCATGGGGTGGCTCCTGATCGGGTTGTTCGCTGCTGGCATAAGATAGGATCACGAGCCATCTATCAAATCGATAGATTATATATTATCAATTCGTCACATGGATATCCGGGCAGTCGACCTCAACCTACTGAAGGCCTTCGACGCGCTGACCAACGAGCGCGCCGTGACCCGCGCCGCCGAACGGATCGGCCTGTCGCAGCCGGCGATGAGCCACGCGCTGTCGCGCCTGCGCAGCCTGTTTGCCGACGATCTGTTCGTGCGCACCCCGAGCGGCATGGAGCCGACCGCCCGCGCGCGCGAGATCGCCCCGCTGGTCGCGGCGGCGATCGAACATATCGAGGCCGCGCTCAACCTCGGCATCGGCTTCGACCCGGCAAAGAGCACCGGCATCTTCACCGCCGGCATGGCCGAATATGCCGAGGTCGCACTGGTCGGGCGCCTCGCCGAGGCCTTTGCCCGAGCAGGCCGCCGAGAGCAACCCTGCGCCTGACGCCGCTGACCGGCATCGACGCCGCCGAGCAGCTCGACCGCGGCGCGATCGATGTCGCCATCGCCCATCTCGGCACCGTGCCGCCGCATATCGAGTCGATCCTGCTGCTGCGCGACCCGTTTGTCGTCATCGCCCGCCGCGGCCATCCGATCGCCGGGCAAAACCTGTCGATCGAAGACTTACGCGGCGCTCAACCACATCCTCGTCTCGCCGCGCGGCGACACCAGCGGCGCGCTCGACCGTATTCTCGTCGATTTCGGCCTGCGCCGCCGCATTGCGCTATTGGTTGCGACCTATCTGGCATTGCCGGTCGCGCTTGCCGCCTCCGATCTCGTCGCGACCGTGCCGAGCCGCACCGCCCGCCAGATCGCCGCCACCGCCGAAATCGAGATCATGCCATTGCCGATCGACTTCTCGACCACCGTGTCGATGGCCTGGCACCGCCGCGCCGCGAGCGAGCCCGCGCAGGCCTGGTTCCGCGCGCTGCTGATCGAAGCGGCGAGTGACTGATCGGGTTTTCGTCGTACCTCGTCCCGAAAGCCTGTCGCGAGGCCGCAAACGGCGCTGCCCGATAAACCCTATGGTAGATGGATACAGGACGTTATCTCTATCTCTTTAGACTCCTGCCGCAAATTTAAAGCTTTGCATATTGTAACCTGATAAGTTACAATTATCATTAATGATAGGGCGATTTCGCCATAAAGGGCTGGAGGGATTTTTTCGGAGCGGCGACACCCGGGGGATCAACGCCCAGCATGCGGCCCGCCTGCGCCGGCTCCTGACTTCGCTCAACGTCAGCACGGGGCCGGCCGACATGAATTTGCCTGGGTACCGGCTCCACCGGTTAACGGGCGAACGCAAAGGGCAATGGGCGGTTTCGGTCTCAGGGAATTGGCGGCTGGTCTTCGAGTTCGACAGTGGGAACGCAACCGACGTCGATCTCGTCGATTATCACTGACCGCCGGAGAAGGAGATAACGAGATGGAAATGCACAATCCGGCCCATCCCGGCGAAATCGTCCGGGAGGAGTGCCTGAAGCCCCTGAGCCTTAGCGTGACCGCGGCGGCTGCGGCCCTAGGCGTAAGTCGCAAGGCGCTGTCGGATCTGCTGAATGGTCATACCGGGGTTTCCCCGGATATGGCGATCCGGCTGGAGAAAGTGTTCGGCAGCACGGCCGATGCCTGGTTGCGGATGCAGATGCAGCGCGATCTTTGGGAAGCGCGGCAGCGGGCGGACACGATCAAGGTCAACCGGCGCTTCGCCACCGCCGCGCCCTGCTAGAACCACGCCTCGCACGGCCCTTCCCGACATAAACCTCGCGGAAAATGCGGGCGCTGTCGCCGCCGACTCCGAACAGCGGCCCAAGCGCAGGCGGACGTCTTCGCCGGGCGGAAACACGATGCCGCCTCCGACCTCGTCGCGACCGTGCCGAGCCGCACCGCCCGCCAGATCGCCGCCACCGCCGAAATCGAGATCATGCCATTGCCGATCGACTTCTCGACCACCGTGTCGATGGCCTGGCACCGCCGCGCCGCAAGCGAGCCCGCGCAGGCCTGGTTCCGCGCGCTGCTGATCGAAGCGGCGAGCGATTGATCGGGTTTGGTCGTGCCTCCTCTGCAAGCTACCGCGAGGCCGCACACGTCGCCGCCCGATCGATTGGGACGGGGGTGACATTTTAATCCAGCGCCTACCCGATTTGTCGGCGCAAGATAGAAATGACACCCGGCGTCCGGCGTGGAAGTTTCATCGGGTCACTTGCGTCTCAGGTTGAGTTCACCCACATCAAAAAAAACTGACGACCGGTTTACAAGTGGATAAAGCATTATGGCTCTGGTCATAGTCAAAGATCCAAACAGAGTCGAGCAATATAACGATGATTTCGCAAGGAATATGAGGCCTCTATCATTTCATAATGAACTAAGGCGGATTAATGGATTCGAGGTATCGACACCCGTTAAGACTTACTTTTTCAAGGACGAATGATGACCCGGTAGGGTGCGGACGCGCTGGCGCGATCGTGAACACTGGGCGGGTGGAGGACATGAGGAAGTGCGGGTGCTCAACAGCAAAACGTTACTTGATTTCGGAAAAGAGCATGCCAATGCGGGGGATGCCTTCCGAGAACTAAATAGGACCCTTCGCAATTCTGCATGGTCAAAGATGCAAGAAATCGTGCACGCATATCCGTCAGCGATCTCGAATACTTATCCGCGTTAGGAAGATGAAAATTCCGCGGCGCGGTTTTGACTGCCGGTGCGGAGCCTCCGTCAGGATCTCCTATACTTGACCGGCTGCGCCGTTGCTTGACCGCGCCGCGCACCATCTACTGCCGCTGGCCTCGTGGTCGTCAGCCCGTCGAGCGTGAAAGCGTGCTTTGGTTCACGTCGTAAGTGCTGGTAATCGCCTCGCGCGCTGCTGGTACAGGGCGAGTTCGGGATCTTCGCGCAGGTCTTTCCCTTTCGCCTTGGCGCGCGCGGACCCGGTGCGGATAAGCTCGCGCTCGAACTCGCGAGAACGGTAATCCATCATCAGTCGGCTGTGGGCGGGTCGGCCCACGCGTCGCCTAGGATCGGAAGCCGGCTTTCCTGTACGTGATCGCCGCAAGCGCTGTCCATCAAATCGCGGGTGGATCGGCTAGCCAGTCAACCCCTGCCACCATCACGATGTCGCGGGCGGGCTCGGCCATCAACCGGCGAGCTGCGCCCGTTCGGTCTTTATGTTGCCGCATCAGCAACAGTAAAATTGCCATAATGTTCGTGTTTCATTCGCCGCGGGGAACGCCAATGGACGGCGCCGGGTAAGGGAACGAGGTGTGCGCGATGGCTGATATTTCGCTGCAGAAAACAGCAAAAACAGCCAGAAGGGATCGACTGCACCCCATGGGTGAGACAAGAAAATCGAGGACAGGTTGACCGACGCCGATGCCGCCGAATACGGGTTGGACCGAGTTGCAGCGATCTCCGAGTCGCTAGAACGCCGCGCACGAGTCGCGGGTGATAATGCCAACCGATTGCTGATGGAACTGCGCCTTGTAGGCGTCGATCACCGCCGACAGTCGCCGCGCGAGATCGGGTTCTGGCTTGGCCGCGACGAGCAGGATTTTGGTCCGGCCGCCGGCGATCTGCCCGGTCTGCGGGTTGCGCCATTGGCCCTCTCCGTCGAACACGGTGAAGCCGTCGGGGAAGTTTGGCGCTGATGGTCTGCGCCGCAAATTCTGCCCATTCGGCATCGGTCAGCGGCTGGCGCCCTTTGATATTGCGGCCGAAGAACAATTCAGCGACGAGCATGTGCTGTTCGGCCGGCAGCAGACAGGAGTACGGAGCGGCCGGCGATAACGCCTCCGGCAAATCGGCGCAGCCGGCGAGCAGCAATAGCCACGCCAGAGCCGGCATGGTCCAATTTGGCCGGGCGGAGGCAGCGGCTATTCCGCTCAGAACGGGGGAGCCGACGGTCTCCCAGCCAAAGCGCTTCACTGCGTATTCAGCCTACTCCGCCGCCACTCTGACCGCGGCGGGTTCTACCTTTGCGGCGCAGAATTTGTATTCCGGGATCTTGCCGAACGGGTCGAGCTGCGGGTTGGTCAGCACATTGGCGGCGGCTTCGGCGTAGCAGAACGGAATGAACACCTGGCCCGGGGCGACCGCGCTGTCGGCGCGCGCCTTTAGTTCGATGGTGCCGCGGCGGGTGGTGACGCGGACACGATCGCCGGCGGCGATGCCGAGCCGGCGCAATTCGGCGGGGGCGAGGCTGGCGACCGCCTCGGGCTCGAGCTCGTCGAGCACGCTCGCGCGCCGCGTCATCGCGCCGGTGTGCCAATGTTCGAGCTGCCGGCCGGTCGTCAGCACCATCGGGTATTCGTCGTCGGGCTCCTCGGCCGGCGGGATGATCGCGGCGGGGACCAGGCGGCCGCGGCCGGAGGCGGTCGGGAACCCGTCGCCGAAGACGATGTCGTGTCCGGGCTCGATCTCGGAGTCGCACGGATAGGTCACCGAACTCTCGCGCTCGAGCCGCTCCCAGGTGATGCCGTTCAGCGACGGCATCGCCAATTTCATCTCGGCGAACACGTCGCGCGGGTGCGTGTAGGACCAGTCGAGCCCGATGCGGCGCGCGATCTCCTGGATGATCCACCAATCGAGCCGCGCATTGCCGGGCAACGGCAAGCGCGGCGCGGCCCATCTGCACCTGCCGGTTGGTGTTGGAGACGGTGCCGTCCTTCTCCGGCCAGGCCGAGGCCGGCAACACGACATCGGCGTATTTCGCGGTCTCGGTCAGGAAGATGTCCTGCACGACGAGATGTTCGAGCTTGGCGAGCGCCTCGCGGGCGTGCTCGACATCGGGGTCCGACATCGCCGGGTTCTCGCCCATGATGTACATGCCGCGGATCTCGTCGCGATGCACCGCGTCCATGATCTCGACGACGGTCAGCCCGCGCTTGTCGTCGAGCGGGGTATGCCACAGCGCCTCGAAGCTCTCGCGGACCTTCGGGTCCTCGACCGATTGGTAATCGGGGAAGACCATCGGAATGAGCCCGGCATCCGACGCGCCCTGCACATTGTTCTGGCCGCGCAGCGGATGGAGCCCGGTGCCCGGCCGGCCGACCTGCCCGGTGATCAACGCGAGCGCGATCAGGCAGCGCGCATTGTCGGTGCCGTGGGTGTGCTGCGAGATGCCCATGCCCCAGAAGATGATCGCCGCCTCGGCGCGGGCGTAGGTGCGCGCGACATAGCGCAAGGTCTGCGCATCGACGCCGCAGATCGGCGCCATCTTTTCGGGCGAATAGTCGCGGATATGCTCGCGCAGTGCCTCGAAATCCTCGGTGTGGGCCTGCACGTATTGCCGGTCGTAGAGGCCCTCTTCGATGATCGTGTGGATCAGCGCGTTGAGCAGCGCCACGTCGCGCCCGGGATTGAAGCGTAACGTCGCCGTCGCATACCGCGTCAGGCTGTAGCCGCGCGGGTCGATCACGAAAATTTTGGCGCCCCGCTTGGCCGCCTGTTTGAAGAACGTCGCCGCAACCGGGTGGTTTTCGGTCGGCCGCGCGCCGATGACGATGATTACGTCGGCATCGGCCGCGGCGGTGAACGGCGCGGTCACCGCGCCCGAGCCGATCCCCTCCATCAGCGCCGCCACAGACGAGGCGTGGCACAGCCGCGTGCAGTGATCGACATTGTTGCTGCCAAACCCGGTGCGGACGAGCTTCTGGAAAAGATAGGCCTCCTCGTTCGAGCCCTTGGCCGAGCCGAACCCGGCCAGTGCGCTGCGCCCGTCCCGGTCGCGGATGCGTTTCAGGCCCGCGGCGGCGCGGTCGAGCGCCTCGTCCCAGCTCGCCTTGCGGAAATGCGTATAGGGATTGGCCGGATCGATGTCGGTGTCGTGCTTCGAGACACCGTCCTTGCGGATCAGCGGCTCGGTCAGCCGGTCCGGATGATGGGCGTAGTCGAAGCCGAATCGGCCCTTGACGCAGAGCCGGTTGTGGTTGGCCGGCCCGTCCTTGCCCTCGACCGCGACGATGCGGTCGTCGCGGATCTTGTAGGTCAGCTGACAGCCGACGCCGCAATAGGGGCAGACGCTGTCGACCTCCCGGTCGGGGGCGTTGGCATAGACGCCGTTTGCATCGACCAGGGTCGCCGGCATCAGCGCGCCGGTCGGGCAGGCCTGCACGCATTCGCCGCAAGCGACGCAGGTGCTGTTGCCCATCGGGTCGTCGAAATCGAAGACGATCTTCTCCTGATGCCCGCGCGCCGCCATGCCGATCACGTCGTTGACCTGCACCTCGCGGCAGGCGCGGACGCAGAGATTGCACTGGATGCAGGCGTCGAGCTGCACCGCCATTGCCGGATGGCTGCGGTCGGGCGCCGGCGGCGCGTGGCGCGGGAAGCGGCTGTCCGCGACGCCGAGCGTGTCGGCCCATTGCCAGAATCGCGAATTGGGGTCGTGCGCCGCCGCCCGCGAAGGCTGATCGCCGATCAGCAGCTCGAACACCATCTTGCGCGAGAAGCGGGCGCGCTCGCTCGCGGTCTGCACCTTCATGCCGGGGGCCGGCTTGCGCACGCAGGATGCGGCGAGCACGCGCTCGCCTTCGATCTCGACCATGCAGGCGCGGCAATTGCCGTCGGCGCGGTAGCCGGGTTTCGGCAGCCAGCAGAGATGCGGGATCTCGATGCCCTGCCGGTCGGCCACCTGCCAGATCGTCTCGCCCGGTTCGGCCGATACCTCGGTCCCGTCGAGGGTGAACCGGATGGGATCGCTCATTCTGCAATCCTTATCACTGGAACCACCCGGGCGTAGGCCGGGGCCCATTCGACCGTTTTCTCGAATGGGTGAGAAATGGGTGCGGGCCTTCGCCGGGATGGGGTTTGAAAATCTGCGGCAGCGGACGTCACACCAAATCCTCACGGAAATGCTTCAGCACCATTTTGACCGGGTTCATCGCGGCTTGCCCGAGGCCGCAGATCGAGGCGTCGCTCATCACCTGCGTCAGCTCCTGCAGCAGCGGCTCGTCCCAATGCGGCGCGGTCATCAGCTTGACCGCCTTTTCGGTGCCCGCACGGCACGGCGTACACTGGCCGCAGCTCTCGTCCTCGAAGAAGCGCAGCAGGTTGAGCGCCACCGCCTTCATGTCGTCCTGGTCCGACAATACGATAACCGCAGCCGAGCCGATAAGGCATCCTTCGGGTTCGAGCGTCCCGAAATCGAGCGGAATGTCCGCCAACGCAGCCGGCAGGATGCCTCCCGAGGCGCCTCCCGGAAGGTAGCCCTTGAATTCATGTCCCTCGGCCATGCCGCCGCAGTATTCCTCGATCAGCTGGCGCGCAGTGATCCCGGCCGGGGCGAGCTTGACCCCCGGATCGCGCACCCTGCCGGATACCGAGAAGGTACGCAGCCCTTTGCGTCCGTTGCGGCCCTGGCTGGTGAACCACTCCGGCCCTTTCTCGACGATGTCGCGCACCCAGTACAGCGTCTCGACGTTGTTGCACAAGGTCGGCCGGCCAAAGAGCCCGACCTGCGCCGGGAAGGGCGGCCGCTGCCGCGGCAGCCCGCGCTTGCCCTCGATGCTTTCGAGCATCGCCGATTCTTCGCCGCAGATGTAGGCGCCGGCGCCCCGGCGCAAGTGAATGCGCGTGTGACGCGCCAATCCCGCCGCCTCGACCGCGGCGATCTCGCTTTCGAGGATCGCTTGGCATTGCGGGTATTCGTCGCGAAGGTAGATGTAAACCTCGGCCGCCTCGACGACCCACGCCGCGATCAGCATGCCTTCGATCATGCGGTGCGGGTCGGTTTCGAGAAAGTAGCGGTCCTTGAAGGTGCCGGGCTCGCCCTCGTCGGCGTTGACCGCCAGCAAGCGCGGCGCCGGCTCCTGACGGACCAGACGCCACTTGCGTCCGGCCGGAAACCCGGCGCCGCCGAGCCCGCGCAGGCCGGCGTGTTCGAGGATCTCGATCAGTTCCTCCGGCTTGCGCTCCCCGGCGAGGCAGGCCGCGAGCAGGCGATAGCCGCCGGCCGCGCGATAGGCATCCAGGCCGACAAAATCCGGGATCGCCGGGTGCTGCTCGCCCACGGAAACCGCGGCGGCGACGTTGTCCACAGTAGCGTGCTCGTGCAGCGCGTGCCCGATCGCCACGACCGGAGCGCGATGGCACCCGCCCATGCAGGGGGCGCGGACGACCCGGACCCCATCGCCGAGCCTGCCGCGCAGATCTTCGAGCAACCGCGCCGCACCGGCGAGCTCACAGCTCAGGCTGTCGCACACCCGCACGGTCAGCGGCGGAGGCGGCGCCTCGCCGTCCATGACGATGTCGAAATGAGCATAGAACGAGGCGACCTCGTAGACCTCGACGAGGGCGAGCCGCATCTCCTCGGCAAGCGCCGCGAGATGCCGCGCATGCAAGCACCCGAAATGGTCTTGCAGCAGATGCAGGTGTTCGATCAGCAGGTCGCGCCGGCGCTCGCGTTCGCCGAGCAGTGCCTGCACCTCGCCGAGCGCGGCGGGATCGACCTGCCGCCCCTTCGGATGATCCGGCCCGCGCCGCCGCCCCGAGCCCGGATGGACGCGCCGGTCGTGCCTCACGGATGCTGGCATTTGAGGCCCGCAGCAAGCCCCTCTCCCCCCTTCAGGGGGGAGAGGGAGAAACCGTGATGGATCATAGCGTGGTCTAAACCGCCCCTTCCTTGTGCAGTGCCGCGATGTCGTCCTTGCCGTAGCCGAGCCAGTCGAGGATCTCGTCGGTGTGCTCGCCGAGGAGCGGCGAGCGCTTGACCTCGACCGGCGAGTCGGAGAGCTTGATCGGCGAGCCGACCTGGACGTAACGGCCGCGCGTCGGATGATCGACCTCGACCAGAAAGCCGCGTTCGTAGAGCGACTTGTCTTCGTAAATGTCCTTCATCGACAGGATCGGGCCGCACGGCACGTCGACGTCGTTGAGCGCCTTCATGACCTCGAATTTGGTCTTGGTCATCGTCCATTTCTCGATGATCGAGAAGCACTCGGGGATCTTTGGCAAACGCGCCTGCGGCGTCGCGTATCCCGGATCGGTGATCAGCTCCTTGCGGCCGCACAGCTTCATCAGCGGCTCCCAGCTCGGCGGCTGGATGATGACATAGACATAGTCATTGGGGCCGCCCGGCGCGCAGCGCAACGCCGCACCCGGTTGTCCGCCGCCCGAGGCATTGCCGGCGCGCGGCACCGCATCCCCGAATTCCTTGTTCGGATACTCTGGCAGAGGCCCACGCATCAGCCGCTGCTGGTCGCGCATCTTGACCCGGCACAAATTCAGCACCGCATCGGTCATCGCGACCTCGACCCGCTGGCCCCTGCCGGTGCGCTCGCGCTGATAGAGCGCCGCGAGGATGCCGGCGATCGTGTGGACGCCAGTGCCGCTGTCGCCGATCTGCGCGCCGGTCACGGTCGGCGGACCGTCCTCCCAGCCGGTCGTGCTCGCCGCACCGCCCATGCATTGCGCGACATTCTCATAGGCCTTGCAATCCTGGTACGGCCCAGGACCGAAGCCCTTGATCGAGGCGTAGATGATCCGCGGGTTCAATTCCTGAAAGCGTTCCCACGTAAAACCCTGCCGATCGAGCACCCCGGGCCCGAAATTTTCGAGCACGACATCGCAGCGCCGCACCAGGTCCTCGATGACCTTCTTGCCCTTGGGGGACTTCAGATTGACGGTGATGCTGCGCTTGTTCGAATTCAGCATCGTGAAATAGAGGCTGTCGGCCCCTTTCACGTCCTGCAACTGGCCGCGGGTGATGTCGCCGCGGCCCGGCATCTCGATCTTGATGACATCGGCGCCCATCCACGCCAGAAGTTGCGTGCCGGTCGGCCCCGCCTGGACATGGCTCAGATCGAGAACACGCACACCTTCCAGAGCTTTGCTCATCGTTCGCCTCACCTTAATTCGTCATTCCCGCGAAAGCGGGAACGCAAGGCTGCAGGTCCGGGACGGTCGCCCTGAGCCCCCGCTTTTCGGGGGGTGACGGTTGAGCCTATTTGTACATCGTTCTGCGGCGTGTCGAGAAAATCGCCGTGCTGCTCGACATGCGCGGCGAGCCCCAAGGTGTGCTCGCGAGCCAGCCGCTCGGCGAGGTCGGGGTCGCGGTGCTCGAGCGCCTCGATGATTCTGAAATGGTCCGCAATCGAACGCGCGGCCCGGTTTTCCTGATGGATTGTGATCTTGCGGATCGCGCGCATGTGGATGAACAAGTTTTCCGTCATCTCCGCGAGCAAGGAGCAGCCGCTCATCCTGATAATCGCCTGGTGAAAGGCGATGTTCGCATCGGAATATTCGTCGAGCCGATCGCCGCTGTTCCCTGATCTGAATTCGTCCATCAGCCGGTGCAAGCCAGCGGTCTCCCCCGCCGAACCTCGCTCAGCCGCGAGCCGCGCCGCCATGCTTTCGAGCGCCGCCACAACGGTGATCATCTCCACGATCTCGCGCTTGGTCTTGCGCACGACAAAGATGCCGCGACGCGGGCGGGTCCGCACGAACCCTTCCTGCTCGAGCAGGGTCATCGCCTCACGGATCGGCGTGCGGCTGACGCCGAGTCCCTCCGACAGCCGCCGCTCGTCGAGCCGGATCTCCTCCGGATGGTCGTAGATGTCCATCGCGGTGATCGCCCGCTTCAACGCGGCATAGGCTTCCTTGCGAAAGGTGGTGCTGGTGTCCAGCCGAGGCATGGCGAGGATCGGGCTGATTTCGGACATAACGGAGGTATATGGCATACCAGATGGCCCGGCAACCCGCTTTTGCGCCCTCAGCCGTGGGCGCGCGGGATTGGCAAGCCGCGGCAATTTAACTAAACTCGATGGTTGGGATATTGCACGATTTTCCGTGCCATCCAGTGTAGCGGAGGCCTCCATGCACGACTGGCCATACACGGCCCCTGACCCGCTGCACGGCGCCGCATCCGCGCGGCACGGGCCTCGATATTTCGGCTTGCTTCGCTGGCCGCTGGTATGCGCCGCGCTGCTCGTCACTTCCTGTCAGCCGGCCGGAATCTTGGATCCGCAGGGTCCCGTCGCGTCGGCGGAACGGCTCCTCCTCTTCAATGCGACGGCAATCATGCTTGTCGTCGTGGTTCCTGTGATCCTGGCGACTTTGGGGTTTGCCTGGTGGTACAGGTCGTCCAACGCCGGCGCCAGCCGCGCCTGGGATGAAGCCTATGAAGGCCGCATCGAGTTCGTCACCTGGTCGATCCCGGCGCTGATCGTGATCCTGCTAGGCGGGGTCATCTGGATCGGTTCCCATCAGCTCGATCCGCGGGCGCCGATCCCGGCGGACGCCAAGCCGCTTCGGGTCGACGTCGTGGCGCTCGATTGGAAGTGGCTGTTCATCTACCCCGATCAGGGCGTTGCCGCGGTCAACCAATTGGTCGTGCCGGTCGGAACCCCGGTCGACTTCCGCCTGACCTCGGCGACGGTGATGAATTCGTTCTTCGTGCCGCAGCTCGGCAGCCAGATCTACACGATGGGAGGGATGACCACCCACCTCAACCTGCTCGCGGCTGAGACAGGTGAATATCCCGGTTTCTCGGCAAATTTCAGCGGCGACGGGTTTTCGGACATGCGGTTCATCGTCAAGGCAGTGCCAGCCGGCGATTTCGACGCCTGGGTTGCGCAGGCGCGCGGCGCCGGCTCTGCGCTCGACGATGCCGGCTACGCCGAATTGGCAAAGCCGAGCCAAGCCGTGCCGCCGACGACCTATCGCTCGGTCGACCCGAAACTGTTCGACCGCATCATCGACCAGACGACGGGGAGTCCCGAAAAGCCCGCCGGCGCGGCTTGGTGTCCGCCGGCGCAGCAAACGGGAGGTTGAGATGCTGGGCAGGCTGAGCTGGGCCGCAATTCCGTTCAACGAGCCTATCCCGCTATTCGCGGCAGCTGTGGTCGTCATCGTCATTCTGGCCGTGCTCGGGCTCGTCACCGTGAAGGGGTGGTGGCCGTATCTCTGGAAAGAGTGGATTACCAGCGTCGACCACAAGCGGATCGGCGTCATGTACTTCACTCTCGGGTTGGTCATGCTGCTGCGCGGCTATTCCGATGCGATCATGATGCGCTCGCAGCAAGCGATCGCCGTCGGCAACGCGTCAGGGATACCTGCCGCCCGATCACTACGACCAGATCTTCTCGGCGCACGGCACGATCATGATTTTTTTCGTGGCGATGCCGTTCGTCATCGGATTGATGAACCTTGTCGTCCCGCTGCAGCTCGGCGTGCGCGACGTCGCCTTTCCTGTGCTCAACTCGGTCAGCTTTTGGCTGACGGCATCGGGCGCGCTCCTGGTCAACGTGTCGCTCGTCATCGGCAATTTCGCGCGCACCGGCTGGATGGGCTATCCACCCCTGTCCGAGCTCGCCTTTTCGCCCGATGTCGGCGTCGATTACTACCTGTGGTCATTGCAGATCTCCGGCATCGGCACGTTGCTGACCGGCGTCAATTTTGTGACCACGATCCTCAAATTGCGCGCCCCTGGCATGATCTATTTCCGCATGCCGGTGTTCTGCTGGACCGCACTGGCCGCGAACATGCTGATTATCGCGGCCTTTCCCATTCTGACTGCGACCTTCGTGATGCTGCTGCTCGACCGTTACCTCGGCATGCACTTCTTTACCAACGACGCCGGCGGCAACCAGATGATGTATGTCAACCTGTTTTGGGCGTGGGGCCATCCCGAAGTCTACATCCTGATCCTGCCGGCGTTTGGCGTCTTCTCCGAAGTGGTCGCGACCTTTTCCGGCAAGGGGCTGTTCAGCTACCGCTCGATGGTTCTCGCCACTCTTGGGATCTGCATCCTCTCATTCACAGTTTGGCTGCATCACTTCTTCACAATGGGGGCGGGCGCCGACGTCAACGCCTTCTTCGGCATCATGTCGGCGATCATTGCGGTGCCGACCGGCGTCAAAATCTTCAACTGGCTGTTCACCTTATTCCGTGGTCGGATCGTCTTCACGACCCCCATTCTGTTTGCGATCGGCTTTATGGTCACCTTTGTCATTGGCGGCATGACGGGGGTTCTCTTGGCGGTGCCGCCGGTCGATTTCGTGCTGCACAACAGCGTGTTTCTGGTCGCCCATTTCCACAACGTCATCATCGGCGGCGTCGTGTTCGGTGCGATGGCCGGCTACAATTATTGGTTTCCGAAAGCGTTCGGTTTCACCCTCGACGAATGGTGGGGCAAGGCCAGCTTCTGGTGCTGGCTCATCGGCTTTTATCTCGCCTTCATGCCGCTCTACATGCTCGGCCTGATGGGCATGACGCGGCGCCTGCAGCACATTCCCGACCCGAGCTGGCAGCCGCTGCTTCTGGTCGCGGAGGCCGGCGCCCTCGTCATTTTCCTCGCCATTCTTTGCCAGATCGTGCAGCTCTATGTCAGCATCCGCACGCGTGAAGTCCGCCGCGACCTGACCGGCGACCCGTGGAACGGTCGCACCTTGGAGTGGTCGACCTCGTCGCCGCCCCCGGCCTACAATTTTGCGATATTGCCCCGCGTCGAGACGATCGACGCCTTCTGGGAGATGAAGCGCAGGGGGCTGATCCCAAACGGACCGTCCGGGGTCGAACCCGCCTATCAGACGATCGAGATGCCGCGTAACAGTCCCATCGGCTTTGTCATCGCTTTTTTTGCGGTGATTGCCGGCTTTTCGGCGATCTGGCACATCTCGTGGTTGGTGATCATCGGCCTCCTCGCCATCGCCGTTACGGTCCTGGTCTTCGGCTGGAGCGAGGATCGCGAGCGCGAAATCCCGGCCAACGAAATTGCGCGGATGGAACGGGCCCGGTTGGGCCTGGGGCGGCCCGCATGACGGTAGCGACGTTTGACGCGGCTCCCACCGAGCTCGTGCGGGGGCGGGGCGGCGGCGGACCGGCCCCGACGCGGATCGTCGTCGCCTACGGCTTCTGGATCTTCATCCTCAGCGACATCGTCATGTTCTCGGGGCTGTTCGCGGCCTATGCGGTGTTGTCGGGCAACACCGCCGGCGGACCGACCGGATCCGAGCTGTTCAATCTGCGCAATGTCTTTATCGAGACTATGTGCCTGTTGTTCTCGAGCTACACGTGCGGGCTCGGGGCGTTGTCCGCCGAGCGGCGGCAGCGGGGCCGCTTTCTGGTCTTCGCGGTATTCACGTTCGTGCTGGGTGCGGCCTTCCTGTTCATCGAGATCTCGGAATTCGCCGGCATGGTCGGAAAGGGCGCCGGGCCCTCGCGCAGTGCATTCCTGTCCGGGTTCTTCACCTTGGTGGGTATGCACGGAGCGCATGTTACCAGCGGCCTCATCTGGCTCATCTACATGGTAGCGCAGGTTATCGCCAAAGGCCTGCGCCCTCACGTGCTCCGACGTCTGTTGTGCTGGAGCCTGTTCTGGCACGCATTGGACATCATCTGGGTCGGGGTGCTGACCTTGGTTTACTTAATGGGAGTGGGCTGATGGACGGCGACGACCGCCTGCTCGACGACCGCACACCGGGTGTAGAACACCAAGAGTCCACGGCGAACTTTCTGTCGTACACTGCGGGGCTCGGCCTCGCCATCCTCGCGACGATCGTCTCTTTCGTCGTCTCGCAAACCCATTTGCTGTGGCCCCCCGGTATAGCGGTCGGGTTGGTCGTGCTCGCCTTCGCGCAGATCGGCGTCCACCTCGTCTTCTTTCTGCACCTGGGCAGCGGGGCCGACAACACGAACAATATTCTGGCCCTTGCCTTCGGCCTGCTGATCGTCTTTCTCGTCATCACCGGCTCAATCTGGATCATCGCCAACCTCAACTCCAACATGATGCCGTGAACCTGTCGCGCCCCACCTGAGGCTGTCCTGAGGGGCCTGACGGCAGTCAGGCCGCAGAAATTGCTGCCAACCCCTCCTGCTCCAACGTGTTGGCCCGGTCCGACACCGTCGTGCGGTGCAGGACGCGGCGCTGGGTGTCGTCGTAGGGGCGGCCGCGATGCATTGTGCAGCGATTGTCCCAGATGACGAGGTCGCCGACCGTCCAGCGGTGCTGGTAGACGAATTGCGGCTGGGTCGCAAAGGCGATCAACTCCTCGATCAGCCCCCTGCCCTCTTCCGACCGGCCAGCCGACGATATGCGAGGCATGCGACGCGAGGTAGAGGCTGGTGCGGCCCGAGGCCGGGTGATGCCGCACCAGCGCCTGCGGCACTGGCGGCAGTTGCTTGAAGATCTCGTCGTTGAAATCGGCAAAGCCGATCTGGCTACGCGAGCAGAAGATGCTGTGCTCGACGACGAGCCCGCCGAGCTCGCGCTTTCTCGCCTCGGGCAGCGCGTCCCAGGCCGCTCGCAAGTCGGCGAATTCGGTCTCGCCGCCGCCCTTCGGGCCCGATAATGGCAGCTCGCGGGCCGACAGCAGCGAGCATTTCGCGGGAATGCGCTTGAACGAACTGTCGGTATGCCACAGCTGGTTGCCGAGGTTGAACAGGTTGCGGCGTGTCGTCGCGCGCCAGCACCCGTCCCTCCGCGTCGAGGTTGGAAATGTCGGCGACATCGGGGCGCAGCCGCATCTTAGCGCCGGCATAGTTCGGGTTGACTTCGAGGGGGCCGAACAGCTGGCTGAACCCCAGTTGCTGTTCGTCGCTCACCGGCTGCTCAGGGAAGACGAGGATGCCATGGCGGTTGAAGGCCGCTTCGATCTCGACGAAGACGTCGGGCAACACTGGACGGGTGAGATCGACGCCGCGTACTTCGGCGCCTAGAGTTGGGTGAAGCGGAGTGACCTCGATCGTCATGTTGCTCCTCATCCTTAGCGAGGTACCGTAACATGAGCCGCGATATAGAAGCGATCAATTCGGTCCCGATGCCCAACACTGAACATCACAGCGATTGCCGAATGGCTGATTGACGGCGCCCGGTCGGCGCCGCAGCCGGTCCAGGTACTGGCGCAATTAAGCGAGCGGCTCGTCGCTTGCGGCATCCCGCTGTGGCGGGTCGCAGTGTTCGTGCGCACTCTGCACCCGCAAGATCATGGGTCGCCGATTTATTTGGCGGCCGGGGACTGAGGTCGAGGTTTCAGAAGCACCATTCGAGCTTCTCGAAAGTACGGCTTTCCTCGAGAATCCGATTGCGCAAGTTTATGCGACCGGGCGCGCGCTCCGCCGCAAGCTCGCCGACCCGGATTGTGCCGTGGATTTTCCGGTCCTTTCCGAGCTTCGCGCCGAAGGAATAACCGATTATCTCGCGTCGCCGCTCCTCTTCACCGACGGCGCCATTCACGCGGTAACCTGCACAACGCGTCAGCCCGGTGGCTTCACCGACGCGCAGATAGCCGGTATCGAGGCGATCATCACTCCGCTGGCGCGGGTCGCCGAGATCCGAGCCCTGCGCCGGATGGGGAGCACGCTGCTCGATACCTATGTCGGGCACGACGCTGGCGAGCGCATCCTCGCCGGGCATATCCGCCGCGGCGATATCGAAGAGATCCACGCGGCGATCTGGCTGTCGGACATGCGCGGGTTCACCGCCTTGGCCGACAGTCTGCCGCCGCCGGTTCTGATCGATCTCCTCAACCGCTATTTCGACTGCCAGGTACCGGTGATCCTCGAGCACGGCGCCGAGGTGCTGAAATTCATGGGCGACGGGCTGCTGGCGATTTTTACGATCGCGGGCAACGAAACCGAGGTGTGCGAACGCGCACTCGATGCCGCGCGCCGGGCACAGGCAAACGTCGCCGCCCTCTCGGATTCGGCCATGCCGGGGCTGCGCTTCGGCTTGGCGTTGCACATCGGCGATGTCCTCTACGGCAATATCGGCAGCGGCAATCGGCTGGATTTCACTTGCATTGGTCCAGCCGTCAATTGTGCCGCCCGCATCGAAAAGCTGACCAGCCAGTTGGGCCGCGCAATCCTCGCCTCCGGTGAATTCGCGCGCCACTGCGCAGGAGAATTCACCTCTCTCGGTGAATTTAGGCTGGCCGGCTTTAGCGCACCGCAATTGGTATTCGGGATGGCGGATGAAGCGGTTCGGCCTTAACTGAGAGGGAAGCGAGGCAGCGGTGAGCCGCCGCCTCGCTTTACCGCCACTATGTTGAGAGTTGCTCTTCGAGTTCGATGAGCGTGGCCTCCGCGTAGTGGGGGTCGATTCGCCCACTCTCGACCGCGGTCTTGCCAGCTTCAAGCGCTGCTGAAAACTCTCTGTCGGCAGCATCGGCATCGGCCGTGTCATCGGCCGTGACCGAGACGAGCTGTCGCAATTTTGTACTGACGGAATTGACACGTTCTTCCGTCACTTCTTCGCAGCAGGAGGCAGCCCCCACGATTATACCGAGTGTTTGAGCCATTTGCTTTGCCTCAGTGATGCGGTTGGTGGATGCCATTTTCATACCTCTACTGGCCGGAATTGGGAATGCGCTGAGAGAGCTTTTGGCGGACACCGGGGTCATTTTTGGCGGTGCGAATAATTGAATTGTATTCATCCACGGTGAGACCTTGATCTGTAACCGCCTTCTTCATCGCGCTGTTTGCTTCGTCGGCCATACGTTGTTTATCGGACGGCGCTGCTGCCGCGATCTTGGGTTCATAGCTCTGCCTGATGCTGGTCACCTGCCCTATGGCCGCGGCAGCTGCATTCAGCTTCTCGTCCGAAATGGTCGGAGAGGGAGATTGCGCGTGAGGCGGAGCTGGCGTTTGGCCTATCTGGGCGTTTGCCGCTGGCGACAGCAGGAGCCCAGCGAGGCCGAGTATGGCTGCAGCCAAAGGCTGCAACAGACGCGTCGTGGCGGCTTGGTGTTCGGTACACTGCATACGCTATCTCCACGTTTGGTGTGTTCCAAAATTTCCAGCGGATTGCTGGTTAGATGGCCGATCGAGGGTTCAATATTCGGCAACACAAGGGTTATGCGGTCACGAAAATGACACACCGCCGATAGGTCTTTCGGCGACAGATCCGGTGCCACTAGCGCCCGATAACGTCGAAATGTTCGGTTTGAGACGTCACCCTCGCCACGAAGGCTCAGGCCCAAATTACCCCTGTAGAATTCTCAGTCGGCCGTCACGCGTGGGGGAATGTGCCGATGCCGCAGTTTTTGGTCGGCCCCTTCCGACCTGTTGGAGGCAAGGTCAGGGTTTCGCCTCCTGTTGTGGTCTGCCAAGTTGACGTAGGTAAGCGCCACCGACGGTCAAGGCTCAGTCCACGGAAAAAATTCTCCTACTGGTGGGAATTTTTGCCCCCGCTCGTCTTAAACTAGGGTCAACAAACGTCCATAACCCAGGATGGATTGCCGGACGCCGGCAAGACGCAGCGCGTGCCACATCATCGCGGAGGCGCTCGAAATCACCGGTTTCCCCAGATCCTGCTCCAGCAGTTCCAATACCGGCAACGTCGGCATGCCGGTGCCGCTGAGAAAGACGGCTTCGGCGTCCGGTCTGTCGACCAGCCGCGCCAACCCGTAAGCCCGCTCGGCGGTCTCGTCGTAGATGTTGGTGACCCCCTGCAGATTGGCGAAATTGACGACCTCCAGGCCGTGCGCTTCCAAATGCGCCTTGCCCTGCAATGTCGTCTCCCTCGAATAGGGGGTGCCGAGCGCGAGCCGGCGCACATTCAGCCGCTCGAGGGCTCGCAGCACCGACCCAAAGGCCGTGATCACGCGCTTGCCGGTCGATTTCTCGAGCCGAGCCAGCAGATCGGCTTCACCTTCGCGGCCGAGATAATAGCTGGTCGCGGTATGAGCCACGACGATGACATCCGGCTCGACCGATGCGAGCAGCTCGATGCTGCCGTCGATATTGTCGATCATCGTGCGAGTTCGCTCGTCCTGGCCCTCGAGAGAGCCGGGGGCCCCGTGTGCGGCCATGCGATGGAAATGCACGGAAACGCCCTCGGGCGCCAACGCGATCATTTCCGGTTCCACCGTCGGGTTCCCCGGCGGCAGCAGAAACCCGAGTCGCGCTCTCCAACCGATCATTTCGATACTCCGGTCATACGACGCCATCGTCACGCAGCCGTTTGAATTCATCGGGGTCGACCCCGCAAAGCTCGCTCAGCAATGCGTCAGTGTGCTCGCCGAGCAATGGTGGGCGGGTCACCTCGGCCGGTGAATCCGACAGCTTGATCGGGCAGCCGACGGTCTTGTAGGTGCCGCGCGTCGGATAATCGATATCGAGGATCATCTCGCGCGCCTTCAGATGCGGATCGGCGAGCACCTCGCCGGTGTCCTGGCAGGCGCCGCAAGGAACTCCCGCCTCGCCCAACAGCCGCATGACCTCGTGCTTGCTGCGCCCGCGCGTCCATTCTTCAATAATCGCATTCAGCGCGTCACGGTTTTCCCAACGCATCTCCGATCGTATTGAAGCGCGGATCGTCCGCCAATTCGGGCCGGCCCATCGCCCCCACCATGGCCGGCCACATCTGCTGCTGCGCGGTGATGAAGACGTAGTCGTTCGGGCCGCCCGGCGCGCAAGGGTAGGTCGTGCCGGGCACCCCTTGCCCCATCTGGTTGCCGCGCCGCGGCATCGCGTGGCCAAAGCGCTGGTGGTCGCGCAGGCTGACGCGGATCAGATTGACGACCGCGTCCTGCATCGACACCTCGACACACTGGCCGCGCCCGGAATTGTGGCGCTGCTGCAAGGCCGCGAGAATGCCGATCGCCATGTGCATGCCGGTGCCGGAATCGCCGATCGCCGGGACGACAAAGGTCGGCGGGTTCTCCGGGTAGCCGGTGACGCTCATCGCCCCGCCCATCGCCTGCGCGACCGGCTCGAAGCTCTTGTAATTGGCATAGGGCCCGTAGCTGCCGAAGCCCTTGATCGTCGCATAGATCAGCCGCGGGTTGATCTTCGACATAACCTCCCAGCCGAGGCCGAGCCGGTCGAGCGCACCCGGGCTGAAATTCTCGACCAGCACATCCGATTTGCGCGATCAGCTCCTTGAACAATTCCTTGCCGCGCGCGGTCTTCAGGTTGAGGGTCAGACTGCGCTTGTTGGCGTTGAACAGCAGGAAAAAGAGGCTGTCGCTGTCCTCCCGGTCGCGCATGTTGCGGCGCGCGATGTCGCCGCCCTTCGGCTCTTCGAGCTTGATCACATCGGCGCCGAGAAAGCCGAGGATCTGCGCGCAGGCGGGCCCCGCCTGATTGTGGGTCATGTCGATGACGCGAATGCCCGACAGCGCCTTGTCCATGCTAATCCTCCCGATTGAAGGCCTAAAGAAAATCGCGGACGCGTTCGAGCTCGTCGAGCGCGCCGGCGGGGGAGACCAGCAGAACCTCGTCGAAGCCGATTCGCTCAAGGCGCTTCAGCCGCTGGCGCGCGTCGTCGGGCAGACAGACGAGCGAGACCTTGGCGCGCTCGGCCAGACTGCCGGCTTCGGCCTGGGCGCTGAGGTCGACGACGACGTTGGCGAGGACAGCGTTGATGCCGCCGGCTTCGCGATAGAGGCGCATGCCGTTCTCGAGATCCTCCCAGCTGCTGTAGAGGCCCGAGGCGATCCAGCCTTGGCACTGCTTTGCGGCGTAGTTGATCCAGCGCGGGTTGCGCCACGCGCCGAGCATCACCGGCGGCCCGCCCTCGCATCCCGGCCACGGCGACAACGTGCCGCCGTTGACCGGTTCGCCGCGCCACGCCCGCCGCATGATTTCCAGCGAGCTCATCAGCGTGCGAAAGCGCTGATCGTAATTGGCGCCGAGGAGATCGAAATCGGCTTGCGTCGATCCGCTGCCGACGCCGAGCCGCAAGCGGCCGCCCGACACCGCCTGAACCGACTGCACGCGATGGGCGAGCTCGATCGGGTTGCGCAGCGAGACTTGCAGCACCGCGGTGCCGAGCTCGACCCGCTCGGTCGCGGCGGACAGCACCCCGAGGGCGACGAGCGGGTCGAGGGTGGGCCGGCCGCGGCCGAGCGAGTCGGTGACCCAGATCCCGGGAAAGCCCCGCCTCTCGATCCGGCGGGCGTAATCGACGATGCGGCCGAGCGGCCGATCGCGCGGCTCCGTCCCCGGACGCAAAAACGTCACCACGCTTAATCGCATAGTTCCTCTCTCGACACGTGTAGCTGGACAACAATGCATCGATCCTCGCCGCCCGCCAACTGCCTAATGGTTCGAGCCGACGGCTGCACCTCGGGTTTGCGCGCCGACACCTCCCGCGGCATGCTCTGGCCCGAAGGAGACCGCTCAGCGCAGTTCAGGAGGAGTCGAAATGGGCAGGAAGCGATCGGCGGGTGATGTGCCGGAATTAGCCGCGGCAAAGGGACTTTTGGATCGGCGGGCACTGCTCGTCGGCGGGGCTCTCCTGGGCGGCGCGGGGGCAATTGCTGCTCGGCCTGCGTTCGGCGCCGCAGGGCTTTCGGTCGAGCCATGGATGACGGAGCCGGGCTCGCCCTTTACCGGTTACGGGCAGCCTTCGAGGTTTGAAGCAAAGGTCGTCAGGACGTTTTCGAGCGCGCCGGGCACGACGGGCACCGGCGCATCGCGCACGCCGCTCCAGCGGCTCAATGGTACGATCACGCCGAACGGCCTGCACTTCGAGCGCCACCACTCCGGCATCCCCGATATCGATCCGGATGCTCACCGGCTGCTGATCCACGGCCTCGTCAAACGGCCGCTCGTTTTCACTCTGGAAGCGCTCGCCCGATATCCGACGGAGACGCGCATCGCGTTCATAGAGTGCGGCGGCAATGCCGGCGCGCTCTACCAGAAGGAGCCGCCCCAGCTCGACGTGCAAGCGAGCCACGGCCTATTGTCCTGTGCCGAGTGGACGGGTGTCAGGCTCGCGCTCCTACTCGAAGAAGCCGGTGTCGAGCCGCAAGCACAGTGGCTCCTCGCCGAAGGCGCCGACGCGGCCGGGATGAGCCGCAGCGTCCCGATGAAGGCGGCGGACGAAGCATTGGTGGCGCTCTACCAGAACGGCGAGCGCGTGCGGCCGTCGAACGGCTATCCGCTGCGGCTGCTGTTGCCGGGTTACGAAGGCAACATGAACGTCAAATGGCTGCGGCGGATCAAAGTCACCGCAGGCCCGACCATGACAAAAGATGAAACCTCCAAATATACGATCTTGTTGCCCAGCGGTAAGTCTTTGCAATTCGTCTTCCCGATCGAAACCAAATCGGTGATCACCCATCCCTCGCCGGGCTTGACCCTGAAGGCGGCCGGCCTTTACGAGATTTCGGGCCTCGCCTGGTCGGGTTACGGCCAGATCAGCCGCGTCGACGTCTCGGCCGACGGCGGAAAAAGTTGGGCGCCGGCGGCGCTGCAGGAGCCGGTGTTGGCAAAGGCGCTGACCCGGTTCCGCATACCGTGGCGATGGGATGGCGGCCCGGCGATATTGCAGAGCCGCGCAACGGACAGTTCCGGGTATATCCAGCCGACGCGTGCGGCGTTGATCGCCGAACGCGGCACCAAGACTTTCTATCACTTCAACGGCATCACCAGCTGGGCGATCGGCGAGCACGGGGAGGTCCGGCATGTCTACGCCTAGGCATCTAAGCGCCGCTTCGGCTTTACTCTTTTTGTCGACGGCCGTGTTCGCGGAGACGCCCGACCTCGGGCAGCCCGCAACACCGGAAGAAATCGCCCTATGGGACATCAGCATCGGCCCCGACGGCGCCGGTCTGCCGCCAGGCAGCGGCACCTCGCGACAAGGCGAGGCGGTGTATGCCGCAAAATGTCTCGCCTGTCACGGCGTGAAGGGGTCGGGCAAACCCAATGACCAGCTGGTCGGAGGGCTCGGCACTTTGACCGGCGACCAGCCGGCCGTGAAGACCGTGGGCAGCTTTTGGCCCTACGCCACGACATTGTTCGATTATGTGCGCCGCGCAATGCCGGCGAATGCGCCGAGATCGCTGAGCAATGACCAAGTCTACGCGGTTTGCGCCTACGTTCTCCAGCTCAACGGCATCATCGGCGAGAGCGCGGTCATGAATGCGCAGACCTTGGCAAAGGTGCAGATGCCGAACCGTGACGGCTTCGTGCCTTTCTCTAGACAGAAATAGGTGCGCTCTTTCCGGCTATGAAATTTCCCTTCACTCCAGTCTCGATTTCCACCCGCAGGAAGCTGGCCTCGATCCTATTGGCCGTTGCGATCTTTGCGTTGCTTGCCGGGCTGGTAAGCACCGCCAACGGGCGCCCGGCCGTCTTTGCCGTTCTCAACGCCATCCTTGTCGGTGCGGCGGTCGGTCTCTTTGAACAATTCTATGTCCAGAGCCTCCGCGGCCGCTGGATACGCAATATTCACCCGCTGCGCGCCATCGCGATTTACACGGTCGTGGTGGTCATAATTTTCGTTGTAGTCATCAATTTAACCCATCTGCTGCTGTGGCCGTTCTACCGATTGCCGGTACCGTATGGCCGGATGCCGTTTGTGATCCCGGTGGTGATCGCATTTTCGGTCATCGGGATAGTCGTGATGCGAACCGCTCATTTCATCGGTATCGACACTCTGTTCCATCTGACGGTCGGCACTTATCATCGCCCGGTGGTCGAGGAGAAGGTCCTGCTGTTTCTCGACATCAACAATTCCACGGGGATCGCCGAGCGGCTGGGCGCGATCCAGACAAAATCCCTGGTGGGTAAGTTTCTTTTCGACGTCTCGAAGCCGATCACCGATCATGGAGGCGAGATCTATTTGTACAAGGGTGACGGGCTGATCGCATTGTGGGATTGGCATGAAGCGGTCAAAGAAGACAGGATCTTGCGGGCGATCGACGCGGTGTTTGCGACGATTGCGCGGGAGCAACGGGAGTACTTGGAGGAGTTCGGCATCGTTCCGTCCTTCCGGATCGGAGTTCATGGCGGTGAGGTCGTCGTCAGCGAGCAGGGCGATACGAAGCGGGCCATCGGGGTCTACGGGGCAACGATCAATATCGCCGCCCGAATGGAGGAGGCAGCAAAAGCGCACAATGTTTCGTGTGCGGTTTCCGGCGATGTTGCAGCCGCCCTCGTCGACGATGACGGCCGATTGCGCCCGATCGCAACCGAAAAAGTCAGGGGAAGCGCCGTTGAAATCCCGATTTTCGAATACCGTGCCGCAGGCGAGGGGTGCAGCGCAGCTCGCACCGCGGCGTCGCGGAATGCTTCTTGGGCGCGGCCGATAAAAGCAGCAAGATGAAAGGGAGGCTCAAATGATCGACAGACGTCGTGCGTTGCAACTCGCCATCGCGGCTGCGCTTCTCGACCCCATCGGGGTTGGCGCGAGAGCGGCGGATCAGAAGATGGTCTTCAAGGCGTCGG
This sequence comes from uncultured Alphaproteobacteria bacterium, assembly GCA_963700195.1. Classification (GTDB taxonomy): domain Bacteria; phylum Pseudomonadota; class Alphaproteobacteria; order ATCC43930; family CGMCC-115725; genus AP-15. Next base: position 30,829 of record CAVOWQ010000044.1, on the reverse strand, counting down.
ACGTGCACCCGGAAGGCTATCCGACCGTCCAGGCGGTCGAGAATATGGGGAAAAAGCTGGAGGCGGCGACCGGCGGGCGGCTCAGCATCCAGATGTATGCCTCGATGCAATTGGGCGGCGAGAAGGAGGCGATCGAACAGGCGCAAGTCGGCGCCCTGCAGCTCGCCAGGGTCAGTGTCGGGGCATTGGGGCCGGTGGTCGACGACCTCAACGTCTTCAACCTGCCGTTCCTGTTTCGCGACACCGCGCATATGGAAAAGGTCATCGACGGCCCGATCGGCCAGGAGCTGCTCGACAAAGTCAGCAGCAACCCCAATACGCGGCTGATCGGCCTCGCCTGGATGGATGCAGGCGCGCGCAATGTCTATGACACGAAAAAGCCGATCAAGAGCATCGACGATCTGAAGGGTCTGAAGGTGCGCGTCATGGGCAACCCGATGTTCGTCGATATGATGAACGCGCTCGGCGGCAACGGCGTCGCGATGGGCTACGATCAGGTATTCAGCGCATTGCAAACCGGCGTCGTCGACGGCGCCGAGAACAACCCGCCGAGTTTTGTCTTCGACAACCATTACCAGGTCGCCAAATATTACACCCTGACCGAGCATTTGATCGTGCCCGAGATCCTGGTGTTCTCGCGCGTCACCTGGGACAACCTCACGAAGGACGACCAGGCGCTGGTCAAGAAGCTGGCTCGCGAGGCGCAACTGGACGAGCGCCAGCTGTGGAAGAAAGTCGAGGACGAAGCCATGGCCAAGATGAAGGCCGCGGGCATCGAAGTCGATACGGTCACCGACAAGACCCCGTTCGAAGCTGCCGTAAAGCCGGTCTGGGACAAATATGGCGCCAAATACAGCGAGCTGATCAAGCGCATTCAGGCCTTCAACTGATCCTTGCTGAATGCGCCGTCCGTTGGCCCCTCACCCTCCCGCTAACGCGGGCCCCTCCCTCTCTCCCCTCGCGCGGGGCGAGGGGATTGTACCGTATGCTCCCTCGCCCCGCTTGCGGCGCTTGCGGGGAGAGGGCCGGGGTGAGGGGCTTCTCCGCACGCTAATGGACGCGCTTTACCGGCTATGCGTCCTTGTCGCCGGGGGGGCCTTGGTGCTGATCTCGGTGGTGATCCCGTGGGGCGTCTTTACCCGCTATGTACTGAACAGCGCCGCGTCCTGGCCCGAACCGATGGCGATTTTATTGACAATCGTCCTGACATTCTTCGGCTCGGCGGCCTGCTACCGCGCCGGCACGCATATGAGCGTCTCGGTATTGGTGCGGACCCTGTCGCCGGCATTGCGGCGGATCGTCGAACCATTCGCCGAAGGGTTGGTCGCACTGGTCGGCTTGTTCATGGTGGTCTGGGGCACACGATTGGTCGGCACGACCTGGCACCAATCGATCGCCGAATTTCCTGCACTGTCGGTCGGGGTCACCTACCTTCCAATCCCGGTCGGCGGCGCCATCACCTTGCTCTTCGTCGCCGAGCGTCTGCTGATCGGCCGCCCGCCCCAAACCGGCGAACCTACGCCGCGCTGACGCAGAGCGGACAATTTCCAGATGGAAATCCTGATCGTCGTCGGGACCCTCCTCGTGTGCTTTGCTCTGGGCGTGCCGATAGCATATGCGCTCGGCCTCGGAGCGCTTGCCGGCGCCTACTGGATCGGCATCCCGCTCGAGGCGGTGATGCTGCAGGTATCGAGCGGGGTCAGCAAATTCGCGATGCTGACGATCCCGTTCTTTGTGCTGGCTGGCGCGATCATGGCCGAGGGCGGCATGGCGCGCCGTCTGGTCGCCTTCGCCAATGTGCTGGTGGGGCTGGTCCGCATTCGCGGCGGGCTCTCGGCGGTCAACGTCCTCGCCACGACATTCCTCAGCGGTATCTCCGGTTCGGCGGTCGCCGACACCTCGGCGATCGGGTCGGTGATGATCCCGCAGATGGAAAGGACCGGATACCCGCGCGTCTTTGCCACCAATGTGACGATCAGCGCCTCGGTGCAGGCGCTGCTAGTGCCGCCGAGCCACAACGCGGTCATCTATTCGCTCGCCACCGGGGGCACGATCTCGATCATCAGCCTCTTCATGGCCGGAGTCATGCCGGGCCTGTTGCTCGGCGCCTCCCTCGTCGTGCTGTGCCTGGTGCTCGCCTACCGCAACGGTCACCCGCGCGGCGAGACCGTGCCGTTGCGCGAGGCCGTTAAGATCGCCATCGACGCTCTCTGGGGGCTCGTGACATTGGCGATCATCCTCGGCGGCATCCTCGGCGGAATCTTCACCGCGATCGAGGCGGGCGCCGTCGCCTGCATCTGGGCCTTCTTCGTGACGATGTTCATCTATCGCGACTACCGCTGGCGCGATCTGCCGGAACTGATCCACCGGACGATGCGCACGGTGGCGATGGTCATGACCTTGATCGCCTTCGCCTCGAGCGTCGGCTATGTGATGGCGCTGATGCAGGTGCCGGCGCGGGTCACGGCGTTGCTGCTGACATTGTCGAGCGACAAGAACGTGATCCTGTTTCTGATCAACATTCTCTTGCTCGTGCTCGGCTGCCTGTTGGACATGGCGCCGTCGATCCTGATCGTCACGCCGATCCTCCTACCGGTAGTTATGAAATTCGGCGTCGATCCGGTGCATTTCGGGATGATCATGCTGCTCAACCTGGGAATTGGATTGTGCCACCCTCCGGTCGGCGCGATCCTCTTCGTCGGCTGCGCCGTCGGCCGCGTGTCGATCGAGCAGGTCGTGCGCGAGATCTGGCCGTTTTACGGGGTGATGTTCTCCGTGCTGATGCTGGTTACTTACATTCCGTCGGTCTCATTATGGCTGCCGCGGATGCTCGGCTTGTGAGGTGTGCCCAATTCGTAGTTAATTTGGTCGATTTGGAATTGCTATTTTGGTAGAATATCGTCACTTTGACGGCGGCATCGTTATGTCCCCCAACGATGCGGATTGGCCTGTTGGACCGGCACACCGGCAGGCCGCAGAAGCCCCGGTCTCCCCCGACCGGGGCTTTTCTGCGTTTGCCGCACGATGGTCTGGTGCACGGGGCCGGCCGGTCCTTAAAATGACAAAGTTGATCCCTTGTGAGAAGAGCCCGTTGATGGCGCTCGATCGCGATGCCGAGCGTGTTCTCGAAATGGTGCGGCTGTCCGGACGGCCGCCTTACGAGACGTTGAGCGCGCCCGAGGCGCGCGAATTGTTTCTCGCTGCCCGTGAGGTGCTGGCGCCCGATCCGCCGCCGGTTGCCGAAGTACGCGAGCTCTCGGCGCCGGGGCCGACCGATGCGGCCGTCCCGTTGCGGCTCTATCGCGGCGCGACGACGGCTCCCGGGGAAATCCTTCCCGCCCTCGTCTGTTTCCATGGCGGCGGCTGGGTGATCGGCGATCTCGACACCCATGACAGCCTCTGCCGCCATCTCGCCAATGCGGCGCGGTGCATCGTCGTCGCGGTCGATTACCGGCTCGCTCCCGAGCACAAATTTCCGGCGGCGGTAGAGGACTGCTTTGCCGCGACCTCATGGATTGCGCAGGAGGCCGCAGCCCTCGGCATCGACCGCGAGGGCCTCGCCGTCGGTGGCGACAGCGCCGGCGGCAATCTCGCCGCGGTGGTGAGTTCTGTTGCCCGTGATCGTGGAGCACCAAAGCTGCGTTTTCAGGCCTTGCTCTACCCAGCCGTCGAGTGCGGCATGACGCACGCCTCCCACGACCGCTTCGCCGAGGGATACTTGCTGACCCGGCCGACGATGACGTGGTTTTACGAGCACTATCTGCGCGGGCCCGCCGATGTTGATGATTGGCGCGCATCCCCCTTACGGACCGCCGATGTCTCCGGCGTGGCGCCCGCCCTGGTCCTGACCGCCGGAAACGACGTGCTCTGCGACGAGGGCGAAGCTTATGCCCGCCGGCTGCAGCAAGCGGGCGTCCCAGTGCAGTTGCGGCATTTTCCGGACCAGATCCACGGGTTCCTGTCGATGGGCAAGATCATCGCGGCGGCACAGCCGGCGCTCGACGGCATCGCAGCAGCATTGCGGTCGGCCTGGGACGCGCGATGAGCCCTGACACCATGCCGCAAGCTATTCCGACCGATAAGGCTCGTCGTAAATTGCGGTGTGGATCGCCCCGCCGTCCCGGACATAGCCGCGATACATCCCCGCGGTGCTAAACGGCAAGGCGAGCGCGCCATCGCGGTCGACCGCGACGATGCCACCGGAGCCGCCGGCGGCCGCCAGCTCGTCGATGACCGCCCGCGCCGCCAGCCCGAGAGATTGACCGGCGTGGCGCAGGCGCGCGGCGATCGCAAAGGCGGCAACGTGCCGGATGAAGAACTCGCCGTGACCCGTCGCCGAGACCGCGCAGGTCGCATTGTCGGCATAGGTGCCGGCGCCGATGATCGGGGTATCGCCGGCCCGGCCGGGCGCTTTCCCGGTCATCCCGCCAGTCGAGGTGGCGGCGGCGAGGCCGCCGCGGCGGTCGCGGGCGACGGCGCCTACCGTGCCGTATTGCGGCGGCTCGCGACCCGGATGTCCGAGGGCGTGCTGCAATTCCCGCCAGCGTGCTTCGGTGCGGAAATAAAGAGGCTCGCAGAACACGACACCGTTTTCCCGGCAAAAGGCGAGCGCCCCCTCGCCGATCAGCAGCACATGGCGCGACCGCTCCATTACGGTGCGTGCGGCCAGAACCGGATTGCGCGGTCCGAAGACGCCCGCCACCGCGCCCGCCCGGCATTCCGTGCCGTCCATGATGCAGGCGTCCATCTCCTGCGTCCCGGCACGGGTGAACACGCTGCCGCGGCCCGCATTGAACAATGGGTTGTCTTCGAGCGCCGCGACGGCCTGGGTTACGGCATCGACGGCGCTGCCGCCCGCGGCAAGAATGTCGCGGCCTGCCGTCAAGGCGCGTCGCAGGCTGTCATGGTATGACGCCGTACGAGAAAGGCTGGTTTCGTCTCGTGGGATCGTTCCCGCCCCGCCGTGAACGGCGAGGGCGAAGCCGGTTCCAGTCAATCGTTCCGCTTGCGACATTTCAGGAATGATACACGGCCCGATGCCGGATATCCTCCTAGAACGCCGATGACGCCGCGTCAGGTATCGAGGCTGGTCCTGGTCGGTCTGGGGACATCCGTCGTTCCGCTCGACACCGCTGTCAACATCGCATTTCCCGAGATTACCGGCAGCTTCGGCTTACCGGTCGAGATGATTCAATGGGTGGTCATCTGCTACGTGCTGACCTACTCCAGCCTGATGCTCGCCTTCGGGCGAGTGGGCGACATCTGGGGCCACGGCCGCGTGTTTCGCATTGGGCTCCTGTGGAGTAGCGTGGCATACCTGCTCTGTGCGGCAGCGCCGAATTTTGGCTGGCTGCTCTTCTGCCGATTTCTTCAAGGGATTGGCGCGTCGTTGATCGTCAGCTGCGCTCCGGCGATGGTGACCGGGATGTTTCCCGACGACAGGCGCAGCCGCGCGGTCGGCATGTTCACGTTGATGTACGCGATCGGCTCTGCCGCCGGGCCATTGCTCGGCGGCCTGCTGGTCCAAATCTGGGGTTGGCCATCAGTATTCTGGTTTCGCGCCCCGCTCGCTCTGATCGCACTCCTATACCCGGAAGAAACGCCTACGACATCTAGGCCGGCAATGCGGGAGCCGGTCGACATCGTCGGGGCCATTCTGCTCGCGCTCGGCATCAGTACGCTCTTACTGACGCTCAACAGGGTTCAACACCTGCGAGGTCAGGAGTTTCTCGCCGTCCTGCTCCCGGCGACGGCCGTTACTTGTCTTCTTGGTTTCTTCTACTGGGAAAAACGGGTCGCCCGACCGATCGTCAATCTCGAACTGTTCCGAACTGGTGGCTTCGCGGGGCTCAATATTGCAAGTGTGCTGATTTATTTGACGAGTTTTTCGGTTCTTCTGCTCGGCCCCTACTACCTCGTACGCCTCACCGGGCTCTCGGCGATAATAGCGGGCGGCGTTCTCGGCGCCTCCTTTGTCGGCAGCCTCGTTGCCTCGCCGCTGGCGGGATGGGCTCTAGAGCATGTCCCGGCAGGCCGCGTTGCCGCTCTCGGCGCCTCACTTTGTGCTGCGGGTTTGGGGCTGATCGGCGGCTGGCACCCCGGCGCTGCCGGGCAAGCAATCACCATCTTGGGCACCCTGGTGTTGCAAGGGTTTGGTGTGGGCCTTTTCCAAGTCGCCTATATGGACATCGTGATGCGGACCTTGCCGCGCCACCACCGCGGAGTGGCCGGCAGCATAGCGATGTTGAGCCGCTCGGTCGGGGTCGTCACCGGGGCGACACTGCTGACACTCGTATTTCACCAGATCGAAGCGATGCGGCTAGCGGACGGGGTCATGCCGGCCGCAAGCTTCCTGACCGGCTTCAGGGCGACTTTCTGGGCAGCCGGTGCAGTCGCCGGGCTCGCCGGCCTCCTCGTGCTGTTTGCCACAAGGCGCAGCGGCTGATCGCCGCCCCGCCTGCGGAGATTTCAGCAGTCTTCGAGCGTAAACCCAACTTTGAGAATGACTTGGAAATGCGCGACTTTGCCCCCTTCAACGTGGCCGCGGGTCTGCAAAACTTCGAACCAGCCTACCTGACGCAAAGTACGGGAGGCCCGCGCAACCGCGTTCTTGATCGCGTCCTCGATGCTGTTCTCCGAGGAACCTGCAACTTCGATGATACGGTAGACATGGTCCGGCATTGGTTTCCTCCCTGGCGAACCGTCGTAGCGGGGTCTGACACGCGACCAACTGACAGCCGATGATTTCGTTCCCTTTGGGCGAAATTAAAGGCCCTCCACCCCTGCGGTTTTTACAACGACAATCCTAAGTGTCACTGCCATGAACACCGACTCGTGAACTCTTTCTCGCAGGCTAATGTTCATGGGTTTCGGGCTCGCGGGCGGAGTCCGCGCCCCTGAACGACCCGACGAGATTATAGGCCATTTTTTACTGGATGGCGGGACGCAGGGCTTCGGCGTGCTGAGAATCTCACCCCCGGGTCAGATCGCCGGCGCTGAGGCCGACACCGGCAACGGCGCTGTGATCGCCCCCTCTGATCGCCGGCCGGCGGATTTCTCTTGGTTCAGCTCCGCGACCGCTGGGTTCCCCGGCATTTCGCCGATGACCGGCCGCAGGGCCAGCGCGGCGTTTCGGCGCCACACCGTAACCGCCACCATCTGGCCGATCGGCGTCTCGGCGACAACCAATGGCAGGTCGTGCATTCGTCTGATCTCTTGTCCGTTGATCGACAGAATGACATCGCCTTGCTCGAACCCGGCTGCCGCCGCAGGACTGCCGGCCCCCACTTTGGCGACGAGCGCACCGGCGGCGCTTGGAAGCCCCAGATTTCGGGCGATCTCGGCGGTGACTGGCTGGATTTGAATACCGAGCCAGCCGCGCGCGACCTTCCCGTGCTCCTTCAGCTGCTCGACCACCGGCCTGGCTCGGTTTGCCGGTATGGCAAAACCGATGCCGACGGATCCACCATTGGGGGAATAGATGGCCGTGTTGATGCCGATGACATTACCTTTGAGGTCGAAGGTCGGGCCGCCGGAATTGCCTCGGTTCATCGCTGCGTCGATCTGCAGAAAATCGTCGTATGGACCGGCGTGAATGTCGCGTCCGCGCCCGGAAATAATTCCGCTGCTCACCGTGTTGTCGAGGCCGAACGGACTGCCGATCGCGAGCACCCAGTCTCCCACCCGAGCCCCGTCGCTGTCACCCCACCGGACATTCGGCAGCGGGCGGGCCCCGTCGATCTTGAGCAGGGCAATATCGGTCAAAGGGTCACGTCCGACAATCCGAGCCGAGTACTCGGTCGCGTCCTGAACGACGACCGTCACCGCCTCGGCATTGTCGATCACGTGATCATCGGTGACGACATACCCGCTGGGGTCGATAATAAAACCGGAGCCCAGAGCCACACTGGCGACCTTAGGGTCGGGCTCGCCTTTATGGCGGCGCCCGTCGAGGAAGCGGCGCAGCAGTTCCTCGACTACCGATGGCGGGATGCCCCTCAGGGCAACCCGATCTTCGACGCCGCCGGCCTGTGTCCCCTCCCGGTCAACGGCCGCCTTACTCACCCTCTGGACGGCCGAAACATTGACCACCGCGGGCATGACCTCCTGCACGATCGGCGCAAAGCTCGGCGCCGGTACCCCGCCGCCCGCCGCGTAAAACCGATCTGCTTGAGTGCAACCCATCACCGACACGACAATCCCGAGCGAAAGGACGATCGAACTCCTTCGAGGCGACGGCTGCAGGACGAGGGCGAACATCGAATGAGCTTTCATAACCGGGCCGGCTTGGTTCGGCAGAGCACCGCTCCGACCCGAGCTTCCTTCATGATGCCCTCCATCATCTTAAAGAGTGATGATGCGCACCCGTCGATGCACCCGGAGCGGCGCGGCGCCGCAGCAGCAACCTGTTATATGGCACCGGATGGCTCAGTTACGACACGCTGGACAACCCGCATCGCTCTAGCCGATTGCCCGGCGGCTGGCTCATCTCCGGTAGCATCGATCAGGTCAATCAACTAAGACAATCGAGGCCTTGTCGATTTACGGGACTGGCTGGCGTACAATGAAACCAGACAGCGAATTTGTGCACTATCGGTCCGTTATCTTGAAATAGTTAAGAATATGACTATGTCGCCTTGAGCAGCTTTCGGTACGCCGATGTGATGTCCGGCGGCGTTTGCGACTGCAAAGCCAGAATTTCGGCGCTGCCTCTCGGGCGATAGCGAGGTCCCGTGAAGATGCGCAGAGGCCTCTGATAGACGAAGCAGGAGTAGACATGTCCAAAATCCCGCAAGGCGAATGGAGCGCCATTGCGGCACGGTATGCAAAGGGCGAGTCAATAACCAGAATTGCCCAGAGTTACGGGTGCACCCCGCCGGCTATTCATTACATCCTCAAGCGAAGTAGGCAGCGTGCCGCAGCAGTACCCCGAGCAAAGGGTCAATGGACAATCGGATTCGGCAATGACCTTGCCCGGCGAACCGCGAAATTCGACAGCACCGCAGCCCCCGCACGCCGTCGAACGGCGCGGCGGTGATGAACGGAATTGGGCGACTGGTTCCAAGCGAAGTCAGACCGGCCGCCGGATTGCTGCTGCGAGCCTCGCCCGCCGCGCGAACCGGCCACTCCAATGTTCGGCGAGCGAAGCCAGCCCGCTCCCCCGCAACGAGTTGCGGGCCGAAATTCGGCATTCACCGCCGGTCTGGATCGTGAGCTTCATGGCCGCGCCGAAGCCGCCATCGCGGCATTTCGCTCGAGCTTCGACGCTGCCCTCGCGGAGGGGTCGCCGGATGTCCGCCAACGGCTTCGCCAAGCTGCATCGGATCTGATGCGGGTGGCGGCGCGCACCACGATTGTGCTCGATCGACTGAACGCAGCCGCCGAACGCGAGCCCGCGCGCGCGCCGCATCATGCGGGGTGGGGCCAAGGTCGCTAACACGGTTAGCTCGACCGGCTTCACTGCCGCACCCGGAATTACCGGTCACCGAGCAGCGGGGCGAGTTCGTCGCGAGCCTTCTGCACGTGGTCACGGCGGTTTCCGGCCAACGGATACTCGCCGCCAATGACCGTGCTCAAAACCGCATTGCATCGCTACAGCCGGTCGCCAGGCTCGCCTTCTCGCGAACAATGCTGTGCGCAGCAAAACCAGGCAACGGAACGCCTCGGCCAAATCGTGGCAGATCTTATCGGGCCGATCATCGAGCGCGCAGTCGAGAGCCGCGACTGCCGCGCGGCAGCTCACTGAGGCACCCTTCCGGTCAAACGAAAATAGTCCTTGGGCCGCTTTGCCGAAACGTTCCGCGCCACGCAGCAGCGCGTGTTGCAACAGGAACCCGCCAGCGAGAACCGCCAATGCGATTACCAGTGCGGGCCGCGGCGGCTGTTTGGGTTCAATCATCTTTTCGACCTAATGAAGCATCGCGTGCCGAGCGCCACCGCACCAAAGTCGAAGGCAAGTGTGCCTCGACTTCATTTTTCGATCCTTTCGGTCGATATGTCGTCTGCGCCGCAAGCACGAAATGCACGACGCGGCCGCCATTGGTGACGCGCGCGCCCCCCCTTCCTGGACCAGGGTGATGACGCCTTCCACCGATTGCATGCGTAGACCAAGCCACCGTCGTCCGACCTATGACGAACGCCAGAGCGGCGGAAAAAGGTCTCGCGGCTGAGGAATCGAATCAACGGCGGCGGTTCCGGTCATTGGCTGGAGCGCATCGAGGCGCGTGGGGATCGAGCGCGTGGGGATCGAGCACCCTGCCGATGCGGGTGCGCAAATCCGGCAAGGCCTCGTTCTCGAACCACGGATTGTCGCGCAGCCACCCGATCGTGCGCCAACTCGGATGCGGCAGCACAAAATATTTCGGGAGAAAGTCACGCCAACGCGCGACGGTCTCGGCTCATCGAGCGTCGTCGCGTATGGGGCAGGTAATAATAAATGGCGTAGCTGCCGACCAGCAAAGTCAGCCCGATAGCCGGAAGGGCCGCGCGCAGCGGCGTCTGCCAGCGGGGCGCGCACTCGCGGCGCGGCGGCAGGTCGCCGCCCCTGGCATCGCGGCCGGGGTAGCACAAACCGATCGGCATGATCGCAACCCGGCTCTCGTCGTAGAAAATCTCGCGATCGAGAGCGAGCCATTCGCGCAGCCTGTCGCCGCTGCGGTCGTTGAACGAGAGCCCGGTCTCGTGCGCCTGCGTCCCCGGCGCCTGGCTGATGATCAGCAGCCGGGCCGAGGGTCGCCCGCGCAAGACCGGTCGAGGCCCAAGCGGCAGGTGGGACGCGCAGACAGTGCAGGCGCGCACCTCGGCGAGGAGTTGGTCGAAGGCCTCGCTCACTGTCTGCTGCGGGCTCACCGTGCTCACCGCGCCTCTTCCTCATTCGAGGTCCCGAATTTATGCGTTCGGCTCTTATCGGGCGAGGAAAACGGTTAACGCCGGACCTGTCATCGAAAACCGGGGGCGAATTGACTCGGGACACGTCACTGTCTACAAAGATTGCGGCATACGCCGTGTCGACCCCACTCATCGGTGGAGGGGTGGCCGAGTGGCTGAAGGCGGCGGTTTGCTAAACCGTTATACGGTTAACAGCCGTATCGTGGGTTCGAATCCCATCCCCTCCGCCATTTCGACCAAAATACAATAGTCTTCTCAAGCGCATAGTGAATTATCTGCTGTATCAACCTATCCGAGGACCTATCCACGCGCTACGGATAGTCTCGGATGATCGTGTCTGAGGTCGGGAAAGGACCAGATCTGAACACAGTTCTACCGCTGGTGGATAAGTAGACTGCGCCGGACCAACCGACGTTAGAACCTCGAGCTTCTGGCGCAGGAACCCGGTCGGCAGCCGAAGGACCAGCCTGCTCTGTGATTAGACGCACGGCGCCGGCGCCACCATCCGCCGCATGTTCGACTTCCTGTTCGAGGCGACCTTCCACACGGTTCTGAGCTTGCCCAACGGCCGCTCAAGATGACCGACCAGCGGCGCCAGTTCGGCAACAATGGTGCCGTGAGGCTCCCTGGCAAGCCGCTCGCGCGCCACCTTATCGCCGTCGTTATCTTCGTCCCAAGCGCCTGCCAGCAGAGCCGCAACGAGAGACCGCGGCGGCTTTTCCCTTGCCCACATCGCACGCGCGCCGGTGCCGATGGCATCAACCGTCTCAGTAGCGCGAGGCTCCGCGCGGCATCGCGGGCAAGATCGGTTGCCCGATCTCGCTCAAAACCCACGGCGCCCGCAGGTCGCGCCACTTCTTCTCGGCTTTCTTCGCCACGGCCCACCGGCGTTTCTGGCCCCATCGGCGAGGCGTGACGAAAACGAAGGTCGTGGCGCTCATATCGAGACCGAGCGGATCGGTTGAGCGTTTCTCGTAATCGGAATCAGCTTTTTCCGTGATCTTCGTGCGTTGTGTGCCGATTTCCCAACCCGAGCGGCCGGCGGCGAACGTGCTCGGCTCCGGCGTCGATATCGCAGGTGGGCATTGTCAGGAAAACCGCCTGCTGGATCGGAGGGGTTCGGCGTAGGTTGCGGGTATGGCTCCGATCTCCTATCGCCGGCATCGTTTTCCGCCGGTCGTTATCCAGCACGCCGTGTGGCTGTACCTTCGCTTCACCCTAAGTTATCGCGATGTCGAGGAGCTGCTTGCCGAGCGCGGCCTCGATCTCTCCTACGAAAGCGTTCGCAGTTGGGTGCTCAAATTCGGACCGGCGATCGCTCGAGGCCTGCGACGGTGCCGTCCTCGACCGAGCGATCGCTGGCATCTCGACGAAATGGTCGTCCGGATCGCAGGCAAGCACATGTATCTGTGGCGTGCCGTCGACCACGAGGGCGAGGTCCTCGAGATCCTGGTCCAGCGTCGTCGCGACCGGTCTGCGGCCGTCAAGCTGATGCGCAAATTGCTCCGCAAACAGGGCTTCGCGCCGACCAGGGTGACGACCGACAAGCTGCGCTCCTACGGCGCCGCCTTCCGGCATCTCGGGCTCTCCTGCCACCATGAGCAGGGCCTGCGAGCCAACAATCGGGCGGAGAATTCGCATCAAGTGGTGCGCCGGCGCGAGCGCAAGATGCAACGCTTCAAATCAGCGGCATCGGCGCAACGCTTTCTGAGCGTTCACGCTGCCGTCCACAATACCTTCAACCTCCAGCGCCATCTCGTCTCCCGGTCGACGCTTCGGATCTTCCGATCAGAAGCGGCGGCGCAATGGCGCAGCGCGGCCAACGCGGCATGACGACAGTCCGCGCGTTCCCGTATTCTGAGTAGAACGCCTCAACTTGACAGTGCCCCCGGAGCGCCTCGACCGCGATCGGACCATCGGGGTACAGGTAATATGAGCTGTCGAAGTACACGGGATCGAGGTCACCCCGCGGCACAAACCTCTCCAGATCGATCACCTTTGAGCTTTCGATATCGAGCGCCTTCAGCTCCTCGGCGGTGAAGGTGAGAAATTGGCCGCGGCTGTATTCGTATCCTTTGACGACCTCGCGCTTCTCGATCTCCTCGCCGGTTCCCGGATCGTGAGGCCGGAGCGTGATCCGGGTAGCGGCGGGGCTCTCATTCCCATCAGCGCCGGGATTGTCGGCGCGGAGCCGCGTTACCGATGGCGCAGAACTCTGTCGCGCTCCGCCCCGATCCGGCAAGTCATCCTCGTCCACATCGACCGACGCGGGTTGCCACACCTGGTGCAAGCGAAGGGATTTCGTGCGTGTCGTGGCCGGCGATAAATAGATCGGGCAGGACACTAGAGAAAGGCGCAGGAAACCTCGCCAACTCGCGCGCGGCATTGCAAATCTCCTTGACGATACGGTAAGTCAACAGCCGGTGCCGAAGTTCTGCGCCACAGTGAGCCGCCGGGTGCAGAAGAATGACTTGCCGGCCTGCTAGCACCAGGGTGGCCAGCACCATCGAGACAGGCACGCCACCAGCCGATGCAGCGGAGCGCCAAAGCCGGCGCGTCGCAGCCTTGCGGTCCCGTGCGGCGCGCCGATCATCGAAGCGCACCAGCGCTCCGCCCTCGTTTACTGGACGGCCTCCGCAGCAGCGTGCAGCGCCAGCAAATCCTGCTGATAGCGTGCGACCAGTTTCGAATAGCTATTGCTGCCGGTGACCTTGTAGTCGCGCACCGCAGCCCAATCGCCGGAGGCGGCAAGCTTGTGCAGCTCGTCAAAGCGCTTCTGGTAATGCGGGTTCGCCGCCGAGGTCACGACCGGCGCCTTGTCGGGCAGTTTGCCGGCGGCGATCACCGCGGGGTCGAGGGCATAGCGCGACCGCGACGTCGCTCCCGGTCCGGCCGCTTTCGCTCGCCGGGGCTGCCCAGCGCGCTTTGCATCGCGCTCGGCATCGTAAGCTCGAATGTCGCCTTCCTTGAATATGCCGGTGCCGCCGGAGGAGTATTTCACGCGCCAGTACTCGGCGTCGAGCCGGGTGTAGATCGTTGCTTCGGACCACGATTTGGGCTTGTTGCGCACCATCACGCGGGTGCCATCGGGCCATTTGTTGTCCCGCTCGGGCGCGCCGGACGCCGGCACGCTCGAAGCTGCGGGCTCATTGCCAGTGGCAGCAGCGACCTCCTCAGCCCCGGCACTGGGTGGCGCATCGCTCGGATCCTCGTTGACCGAGAGGAGCGGGTTAGTGCTGTAGTGACCGTCAGCCGCAGTTGCCGCCGTGGCGATTTCGGTTTCGACTTCGCCAGTGGTCGGAACGGTCTTCCAGACGATCTCAAACCGCCCATCATCGCGGGGCCGAATACTGTAATCGACCGCCGACGCCTTGCCATCGGCGATCATCTTCTCAGCGGCGCGCTTGGCGTTGTTGCGCGCCGTGAAGCTTGCAGCAGTGGTGTCCATCGGTTTCTCCTATTGAAGACGACGACACACATGCTCGGCGTGCCACCGAAGTCCAGTGGGTCAGCGGCCCAATATCTGTGTCATGTCGGGGTTAACCAGCTACGCAGCGCCCGGCCCTTTTCAGGTCGCTTGTCCACATCGCGCAGGGTTGGCACCTGAAGTCGCGCTTGGTTGCCTGGCGCCAGCTTAAGCCACCGCTGATCTGCCGCGGAGGGCTGACTGGCAGATGCCCCTTCGTGAGAAAATTGCCGACGTCGCCAACAACGGACGATGATCCTGCCGGATCAGCGAGTTCACGCTTTGGGTTGCATGGAACGGTCGGCATTCATCTGATTAATAAACACCGCCATTACCCCGCCCCAATTCAGCATTAAAATCCGGGCTAGGTAAAGTCGCGCAAACCGCCATTTTTGGCTGCAGAACTCGGCTTTCAGATGAGAGAAGACATTTTGATCAGGATCAACGACCATATTGTGCTGCGTGAAACGGCATCACTGATCCCCTATATCAACAATTCAAGGACGCACACGGAAGCGCAGATCGCCCAGATAGCGGCATCGATCAAGGAATTCGGATTTACCAATCCGGTGCTGGTCGACGGCGAATTCGGTATCGTAGCGGGACACGCCAGGATTATGGCAGCGCGGCTGCTGAAAATGGCGCAAGTGCCGTGCATCGAGCTCTGCTATCTGACGGAGGCGCAGCGCAAGGCCTATGTGATCGCCGATAACAAGCTTGCCCTAAACGCAGGGTGGGACGACCAATTGTTGGCGATCGAATTAAAGGGCCTTGGAGAGTTGGGGTTCGATCTCGGGCTGACCGGCTTCGGTGAGCTTGAGCTTGGCGCGTTGTTCGCGGAAAAGACGGATGGACTCACCGATCCTGACGAAGCGCCGGAAGCGCCAGAATATCCTGTTTCGATGTCGGGTGATCTATGGTTGCTCGGGAGGCATCGAATACTATGCGGCGACAGCACAGTCGCGATCGACGTCGAGCGCGCGCTCGGCGCTGTCGAGCCGCACTTGATGGTCACCGACCCGCCCTATGGGGTGAATTACGACCCGGCGTGGCGGAATGAAGCCGGCAGATCCGTCAACGGCCAGACGGTGCGCCCGCTGGGCGCCCGCGCTGTCGGTAAAGTCGAAAACGACGACCGCGCTGACTGGAGCGAGGCGTGGGCCCTGTTTCCCGGGACAGTAGTCTACGTTTGGCACGCCGGGATCAAAGCCGGGATCGTGCAGGCCAGCCTAGAGGCCTGCGGCTTTGATACTCGAGCGCAGATCGTCTGGGCGAAAAACAACTTTGCGATCGGCCGCGGTCATTATCACTGCAAGCACGAGCCGTGCTGGTACGCGGTGCGCAAGGGCGCGACGGGGCAGTGGGCCGGCGATCATAAGCAAACCACGGTGTGGGACATCGACAAGAACTTGAAGTCGGAGACCGGCCACGGCACACAAAAGCCCGTCGAGTGCATGCGCCGCCCGATCGAGAACAACTCATCACGGGGCCAGGCTGTTTACGACCCATTCTGCGGCTCGGGCACGACGATAATTGCCGCCGAGCAGACCGGTCGCGCCTGCCACGCCATCGAGATCGCTCCGGCCTATGTGGACGTGGCGGTTAAGCGATGGCAGGCCTTCACCGGGTTAGAAGCCAAGCTCGACGGCGATGGCCGAAGCTTCGAGGAGATCGCCCTGGAGCGAGTGCCACAGGATCGGCGGCCCGAGCCGGCGCGCCGCGTTGATGACGCGTGATGACGGGGAACGGTGCAGTGTCTGGGAAGCCGGGTCGCAGCGGGCGAAAATCCTTCGTTGCGACCCCCGAGCAACGCAACAATGTCAAGATCCTGGTGGGTTTGGGCGTCCCCCAGGCGATGATTTGCGAGTTGGTGGTGAACCCGCAGACCGGCAAGGCATTGGACGAGGGGACGCTGAAAAAGCATTTTCCGCGCGAAATCGCGGTGGGCGCGGCCGAACTGCACGCCCGGATGGGGAGCTTTATGGTGGCGAATATCTTCGGGATGACGCCGCCGGCCGGCACGCAGCCGATCAAGAACGAGTCGTCGCGCGCAATGCTTTCGATCTTTTTTGCGAAGACCCGGATGGGCTGGAAAGAGACGCTGCAGCACGAGGGGGCCAAAGATGGCGAGCCGATTGTCATCAGAATTACCAAAGACAATTCCGAGCTTTAGGCTCACCGCGCGCCAGCACCAACTGAACCACCTTCTGCGGGGTCCGCAGCGCCACACGATGCTGGTGGGCGGCGCCCGATCCGGCAAGAGCTTTTTGATTGTGCGGGCGATCCTGATCCGAGCATTGCGGGCTAAGAAGTCGCGGCACGCCATGCTCCGACTGCGGTTCAATGCGGCGCGCGCCTCGATCTGGCTCGACACATTACCCAAAGTAGCGCGGCTGTGCTTTCCTGGCGTTGAGTTGCGAGACCGTCGGCAGGATGGTTTCGTCGAACTGCCCAACGGATCGGAAATCTGGCTCGGCGGTCTCGACGAGAAGCAGCGCGTCGAAAAGATCCTTGGGCAGGAATACGCGAGCATCTATTTCTGCGAATGCTCACAGATCCCCTATTCGTCCGTGATCATTGCCCGCACCCGTCTGGCGCAAAATGTCGGTCTGGTATTGCGCGCCTATTATGACCTGAATCCAGTCGGCACCGGACATTGGACGAACCGACTGTTCATCCAGCACCGCGATCCCTTGTCGCTGCGCTCAATAGATGATCCCAGCATCTACGCGCATGCCTTTATCAACCCAGAAGACAACGCGGACAATCTGCCAAAGGGGACGCTTGACGAATTGCAAGCGTTGCCGCGTCGGCACTATGCACGATTTTACAAAGGCATCTACCAGGCCGAGATCGACGGCGCGCTGTGGACCTTCGAGACCATCGAGCACGCCCGCTGCCTGCCGGAGGACGTGCCGCGCGATCTGAAGCGCGTCGTCGTATCGGTCGACCCGTCGGGCACCCGCGGCGACGAAGAACAGCGCTCCGACAATGTCGGCATCGTCGCGGTCGGTCTCGGCATGGACAACACCGCGTATGTGCTAGCCGACCGCACCTGCAATCTGCCGCCAGAAGCCTGGGCCCGCGTCGCGGTCACCGCCTACCGCGAGTTCAAGGCCGACCGCATCGTCGCCGAGCAGAACTTTGGCGGCGACATGGTGCGCGCGGTCTTGCACACGGTCGACCGCAATGTGCCGGTGCACCTCGTCAACGCCTCGCGCGGCAAGGCAGTGCGCGCCGAGCCGGTCTCGGCGCTCTACGGCTATGAGCTCGACGGAAGCTGGCACAAGGATCAGGTGCGCCACGCGGGCGAATTCCGCGAGCTCGAGGATCAGATGCTGAATTTCTCGACCGCAGGTTATTTGGGCGACCGTTCACCCGACCGCGTCGACGCCTTGGTGTGGGCGCTGACCGATCTGCTCGTGAAGCCGATGCCGGGCGAGGCAATCCTCGAATACTACCGCCAGCGCGCCCGCGAAGCGGCCGAGAAGAAAGCTGCTGCGGAAGCGACACAGCGCCACCCGGCGATGTGAAAAGCGGCTTGCTGGCAATGCGTCGAGGCATCAACGAACGTCTGCCCAATCTGCTCCACTGGCTGCAGGAGTTCAGGTACAGGTTTGGTCGGGGTCGGGCCCGCCACCTGAACCCACAGTCGGCACTCAGCGTTGTCGGGGAAACCACTCTTCATGCCCCATTCCCGTCATTGCGCAGTTCGTGTTCTCGGTTGCTGAGCGCCGCGAAGGAGCATCAACTTCAAGAACTGCGCTTTGTGCGGAGCGCCGCATCAGGCGATCGGCCGCCACAGCGTCACCCGTGAACCGCTGGCCTTTCTTGAGACCGGCGCGGATCGCAAGCGGCAAGACCGGCGCGGATCGCAAGCGGCAGCTCGTGAAGGCGGCCTGATCAAACTCGCGACCCGGCCCCCCAGACACTGCACCGTTCCCTTTTTCTTGACCCGAATAAAATGTGCCCTGCCCTTGCCGTCGTCGCGATCACCGGCCTTCCCGCAAGCTTGGTGCGAGATCACGCGGCTGCAGGCCTTCCAGGGGGCGAGAGGCGACGTATTCGTCTGCCGGCCAGACGGCTTCGGTGATGCGGATCTCGGCGACGTTCATCATCTAATTGCGGACTGTCTAGCTCTGCATTACCCGCTGAGAACAACGGGCTCGAACAGGCTCGCATCACGGCACCAATGGCCGCGGCGCCGAAACTGGCGGCAGCCGGCTAAGCCTGTGCCGCAGCACTTCATCGCGGCGGCGGTCGACCGGCGCGGATCGCGGATCAGGCCGATCGGCACGACGAGCGCCGTGCCGACGAGCTGCGGCAGCGATGCTGCTATCCGACGCTCGCGTTCAAGCTCGGCCCGCCGGCGGTTGAGGCGCTCGGCGAGGGTGGTGGGCGATACCGCGTGCGTTCACGGCATTGAGACGTTGGTCGCGGCCGGCGGCTTCCTGGAGCGCCAGCTCGTCGGCGCGGGCGTCCCAGAAGGCCATCTCCTGGATCAGGCGTGCTTCAACCTCGCTCTGCACCTTGGTAATCTCGGCAACGCGCCGGGTGCGAACCTCGTCGACGTGCCGCGGCACAAGGTGCTCGATGGCAAAAGCAACCGCGCGGCCTTCGATGCGTCTGTCAGCCAGCTCGCGCTCAGCAAATCGTCGAGCCGGGAGCGCTCTTCCGGGCTTGCCGACCGATAGTCGAGATAGGGGGCGGCGCCACCGCTGGCAGCACCGCCTTGCCGGTCGAGGAAGACGCTCTGCAGCCGCCGCGAGATCGTTTGAAGCGAATGCTTTGGCGTCCCGCGGAGGTACCGTGTGAGCTCGGCAACTTTGGACAGCTCGGCGCGCGCCCTGTCGTAAAACGCGGCATCGAACGCTTCGGCGGCGGCCTTACTTGCACGGTCGGGGCAGCCGTGGTGCCAAAGGCCCCAGGACAAGTGGCTGAATACGGTGACAGCCGCGGCAAATCTCCACGGAGCCTGTGCTGCTCCGCATCATTCCCCTTCTGGCCGGATACTTCACCTCGCGCTAGCGCCTCGGCCAAGACCTCAACCGGCGCGGAATTAGCTCACTCGCGGCCCGCTGGCGGAGTCTCAGCTTCGTCGCGGCACGCTGGCATTGTCGCACGCTACGGAGATCAACAGCCCATTCAAGGAGGGCTTCTGTGCAGTGCGCGCTGTCATCAGCGACGCGTCGCTACCGTCGATGACAAGGGCGTGGTCGCCGGAACGGAATCGAAGCGAGCCCTTCAGATTGGCAAGGCCGATGAAAAGCGGGCGGAAACCACGGCCGCGGCCGATATTCGCTCCGTGGCGCGACACGCCATCGGTGAGAGTAAGACGCAGCGCCTCGGCATGATCGTTCATGCTGCTATAGTCGCTGCAACTCCGTAGGCTTTCCAGAACCCCCATCCCCCGATCGGCAACTACGAACTCAAACCGGTTTGCCCCGGCCCGGAAGGCGACCAAACCTGTCGCCGACGCACCCGAGTGTTCGTATACATTACTGTGCATCTCGCCGATCGCCGCTGCGAGTTGCGCACCGGTCCGGGCCGAGAAGCCAGACGCCACGGCCGCCTGTTGGGCGGCGAGGCCGAAACCCGTCCAGACCGTTTCGTCGTCCGGATGCTTCGCGCTTGTGCGCAGGAAGCCGATGCGCCGGCCGTCCGGACAGACCCAATGTGCCCGTCCGCTTGCGATCGCCCGATAGAGCACACTGAGCCCATCTAGCCGTAACCACTCGGCCTGCTCCGGCGGCGGCAGGAGGCCCGCGGCGGCCAGTTGGCCTAGCTCCACAACCGGGCCGAGGTCGTGCGCCACCAGGTCCGGAGCATGGCCCGAAAGCCGTCCGCGCTCAGGGGCAAAGGCCAGCCCGTCGAGCATGGCGAAATCGAGAACTGAGGTTGCCCCGTTTCAGTGGACGGTTTGTCGGCTTGCAGTCTACGTCTTGGTCATGGCGGCCTGCATGTCGGCTTCGTAGGTTATCGGTGAGCGGTATCCCAGGCCCGAATGCAACCGCACCGGATTATACCAACCCTCGATGTAGCTGAAGCAGGCCATCTTGGCCTCGGCCTGGGATGCGAACCGGCGGCGGCTGAGCAGCTCGGCCTCGAGGGTGGAGAAGAAGCTCTCGGCCATGGCGTTGTCGTAGGCGTCACCGACCGACCCCATTGAGGGTCGAACACCGGCCTCGCCACACCGCTTGCCGAATGCCACCGAGGTATATTGGCTGCCCTGGTCGCTATGGTGGATGACGTCCTTGGGCCGACGTTGGCCAACAGCCATCTCCATCGCATCCAGCACCAGTTCGGCGCGCAGGTGGTTTGCCATCGCCCAGCCGACGATCTTGCGGCTCCAGGCGTCGAGCACGACGGCGAGATAGAGAAACCCCGCCATTGTCGGCACATAAGTGATGTCGGCGACCCACAGCTGGTTCGGTCCGGCAGCGTTGAAGTCGCGGTCGACCAAGTCGGGCGCGGGCCGGTCATCCTTGTTCCGCCGGGTTGTTGTCGGGCCACCGTGCCGATGACTGGCGCCCACCAAGCCTGCCTCACGCATCAGACGGGCGATCCGCTTGCGGCTGTGCCTCTCTCCATGCCCATGCAGATCGGCATGAACGCGAGGAGCCCCGTAGGTCTGCCGCGAACTGGCATGCACGGTCTTGATGCGCTTCAACAAGGCCGCGTCGGCCGTGGCGCGGGCGGACGGTGGCCGTTGCAGCCAGGCATAGTAGCCCGCCTTGGACACGCCGAGCACGCGTGCCATCGCGGCAATTGGGAAGCAGGCCTGGTTCGCGCTCATGAACCGGAAGAGCCGGTCGGCAGCGTGCCGGTCTCCCGAGCAAACCAGGCCGCGGCTTTTGAAAGAATATCGCGCTCCAGCCGCAGCTGCTTGTTCTCACGCCGCAGCCGGGTCAACTCACCACGCTCGAATGCGGTCAGACCAGGAGCCGCCTCCTCCCGGCGGCCCTCGTTTCGCTCAGCCTGGGCGACCCACGCGCGAATGGAGTGGCCGCTTGGCTCAAACTCGCGGGCAAGATCGTCAGGATTACGTCCAGCACGGACGAGGTCGACCATCTGTCGGCGAAACTCCGGCGAATATGGTGGACGTGTTCTTGGCATCGGCAGCACCTCTGGCGAGAACTCAGGGTGTCCACCAAACCGGGTCAATCCCAAACGGCCGTCATGCCGGCGGGTGCTCTACACCGATTGGAGGGGCGGAGATGTCGCCGAGCCAACCGTCTACCGTTGCCAGGTTCTCCGCAAAGAGATCATCGAGCGGCAGCCCGGTAGCTGTCGGTGCGCGGTGCCAGGCGAGGCGCACGTTGTCGGCCGGCACTGCGCGGCGACGCATCATCGTCTTCATGAAGATTGAAGTGTCGAGAACCGTTAGGCGCGCGAAGGCCTGAGAGAGGATCGGCAAGATTTCAGTGCCGCCTCGGATCACGAGGTGCAGCGGACGTTCGGCCGCCGCTGGTAGACCGGCGAGCCAAGCAGCATGTTGCTCCCGTCGGCCGGCCCAACCTGTGCCGGTCGTGAACTCACAGGCGAGATGGGTTATTTCCGGCCGCGAGGCTAAATAGGCGCCCCAGCGCCGAAAATCCGTTTCGGTGCGCCCGTTCACGTGCAGCGCTGCCGGCATCCCTTCGGACAGGAATTCTTGATGCACGAGCGCGATCCGCTTCATTGCGTGCAGGTCGTCCCAGCGCGGCCGATCCAGGAACAGACTGTAGTTCGGAGTGGTCACGAGCCCCACCCCCGCGCCCCTCAGCGCCCGTATCCCCGCCCTGCGTATCTCTCCGCCGAAGCCCCACCAGCGTTCCAGCGGAGGGTTCACGGTCCGTGCCAGTCAACATGATGACTGTTCCTGGCGCGATTCCGAAAGCTGCGCAGATAGAGGCGTGGTCCGCAAAGCGCGGCGCACCCGAGCGCCGGTCGAACATCCGGTAGAGCGGCAGCGCTGCGACCGAAAACACCACCGCCGACGCCCTGCTGTTGCCGTGGAAGATTACAGGCACGAGGCGCGGGAGCTCAGGCGCGTTGAGCAGGGGCGCGCACGGCACGTTGTCGAGCGCGAAACCTCCGACCTCCCGCACCCGATCTACGTAGTCAGGATTATTACGGCAAACCCGATCACAGTTTTCCGATTTGCCGCAACAGAATTGCAGGCAATCGAAGAAGGCCGCCTTCATCCGCAAGCGACCACACAACTCTTGCTCCCGGCAGCCAAGACAGCCGAGCGAAGGGGTGTTACGGCTTTCATCATGCCACAGGCGGCGTTCGCGGCGTGGATTGCGCGGCGGTGGTTCGGTTTGCGTCAGCACAGGGAAATCTCCGCAACGCCGGCAAGCTCGTGCACCTGCTCGACGATGCCCTTGGCGACGCCGCAGGATTCCGCAACCGCCTTCACTAAATCCGGCGAGGGCTTTGTGAAGCGCGCGACCTCAGTGTTGCCCAGCAGGGCAGCGAGCCCCCCGTCCTGCGACTCGACCGTCAAATGGTCTCCGATCTGGAGTGTCGCGTTGCCGACAATCTCTGCCGCAGCGAGGCGAGCCGCACCGCACGGCGAGCGGGTGAACAGGTCGGCCGTTGCCAGCGCGATACGCGCCCGATCCCAGCTCTTCTTGAAGGTCGGTGTGGCCTTCTCGATGAAGTCAGCCCCCATCTCATGCCTCGAAAAGCGGCCGGTAGCGCTTCGCCCGACCCTGGCTGATTTCCATCAGCAAGCCGCGGGCGGCGAGCGCGGTGAGCCGGTTGTTCCATGCGGTCGTATGCTTGAGGCCCTCGCCTTCGCCGTAAACCCGCATCAGCTCGCCGGCATCGGTTTCGCCGCGTTCGCGCACCAGATCGAAGGTGATCCGCTGCTTGGGATCGAGTTCGCCGATCAGATCCGTCCCGATTACGGTATCGCTGGCATCCAGCGAGCAGATCATGAGAACGTCGCCGCGCGTGCGCATCAGCTCGGCGAGTTCGTCGCGCACAGTGTCGTTGGCGTTGGCGATCACAGGATAGAAGGTCGATCGCCGACCCCGCACTAGGTCCCGAAAGGCAAGGATGCTTTCGCGAAGGTAGCTTGCCGTTGCCACCTCGACCTTGGAGAAGTCGAGAAAAATTGGTTCGGGCCGCTGCGGTTCCGCTGTGGTCGCTGCCACCAGTCGGCTCAACGCGGCCGCGCCGTTCACCGCCCCCGTCAGCACGGCGCCCCCTCCCAGGGTGGCCATATCTATTCGCATTTCACGATCCTCACATGTCGCACGTGAGGCATATAAGAGTGCCGGCGCGCGGTTCAAGTCACTCTGTCAATTCCCATATCGCGCGCAGCCCGATAGGCGAGGTCGAGCGATGGTCGATCAATTTGCGCAGCCAGGTCGCGAACGGCGTGATCCCGTCCGGGGCTTCAAGAATTCGGTAAGCTGTTTGCTGGCGGCGCGCAAACCTCGGACCGCGCCCTCGACGGCATGCTGGACCTGCTCGCCAAACGTCCACTGAAGCCGGCGGAGATCGCCCGGATCACCGTCGCGATCAGCCGGACACACTCCGTGATCCTGCGCAACCACGCGCCTCGGACCGGGCTTGAAGCCAAGTTTAGCATGGAGTTCGCGATGGCCGCTGCGGTTATCGCGCGGCGTGCCAGTCTTAGCGAATATACCGTGCCTTCGTGCGCCGCCAAGAGGTGCAGGAATTGATGCGGAAGGTCGCTATCGCCAGGCGCTCTCGCCGATGAGGTCGGCGACCTCGAGGCGCGCGACCGGGCCGTTGATAAAGGGATCCGCGATGGTCGGGCCAGGGCTGCTTCGAGACTGTGCGCGAGGTAAACCATACCTTGCTCCCGGTGCCAATTGTTCTACTCCTGCTGCTGTGATGGCCGCCATTGCCCTATCCGCGACCCACCATGCAAGGCATTGATATCCTTTGGTGCAATCGCGGCATTGCGGCACTGTGCTCCACTGCCCGCGGCACATCGACGACGAACGTAGGTTAATGGTGTGTCAATCGCAGCGGGCCGCTGGACATGCCGGCGGGAGGTGATGCAACCTGGCCGGGGCGACGTGGGGTTCATTGGTTCGGGAAGAACAGCGGATGCCTTACACGGTCAGCGAAGTGCAAGAGGAGTTCTACCTGGCGGCAACAAGACGGGATACGGGTTCACTATCCTCGATGCTCAGGATCGGCCGATTGGCCCGCCGATCGTCTATGCCAACAAAAGACGAGGCGGAGCGAGGACGCGATGCGGCCCTGGAGATGGTCAAGAACGCGGTCTCCTGATCTTCACCTAGCGCCGAATCCGGCTAAAGGCCCTGAGCCCGCTCGGGGGTGATTGCCCCGGCTCAATCGGCACGAACCGCGCGAGAGTGGCCGTTGCGCTGCGACAAACTACACCTCGCAGATCTTGAGGTGCACGTAGCCGGAGATCCTGGCGCAAGCCGAGTCTGGAGGAAGGAAGCGGCCGTGCCGTGGCACTACACGACCATCGTCGATTTCGTCGATCATTGGCAGACCTTGTTCGCTGGACTGATCGCATTGATCGCCGCGATTATCACGGTGTTCGTCACGCTGAAGGTCGAGCGACGGAAGGCTGATCGCGAGATCGATGCCCTCCGCAAGTCCCTCGCAATCGAACTTCGGCAACTCATCCCGAGAGCGCTCGGTGCGCACACTTCCCTCCAAAAGCTCGGCAGCAAGGGTCACGGCAACGTCCGGCGCTGCTGTCCTACAGAACGGCCAACTGACCGCAATCACTCCGAACGCTGCTGCCAACGGCATCAACGCGCGCGGCGACGTGGTCGGCTATTACCATAACGCGGCTGCGAATATCGCCCACGCCTACTTGTTCACGCACGGTTCGCTGCAAGACCTCGGCACGATCCCGGGGGCGATTGACAGTGTGGCCGACGCCATCAACGACCTGGACCACATCGCGGGAAGGGCTGATATTCCCGTCAACGGGGGGCAATCCTTCCTGACCCCGCTGCTGCTGTGGAGCGGCAACCAGTGGCAAAATCTCGGCCTTCCGACCGGGGACACGATACTCGCCCCCTTCGCCATCGACAACTTCGATGATATCGTCGGGCTGTCGGAGCACCAGCCCGACGGGGCTTCCCACGCCTTTCTGTGGCGCGACGGAAACTTCACGATCCTTCCCTGCCTACCCGGCCAAAGCTGTGCCGCAGAGGCGATCAACGACAGCGGGATTATCGTGGGTGCGTCGAACATTACCGTGGTTGTATGGATCGACGGCGCGGTCTACGAAGCAAACTCGCTGATCGCGCCCAGCGATCCGCTGTATGGCCAAATTCAGCTATCGCCGTACAACGCTGTCGGCATCAACGCCCGCGGCCAGATCGCGGCCAACGGGAAATATCAGAGCGGCCCGCACGCGGGGGACACCGAGGTATTGTCTTTTCCCCGGCTTGCAATGATTAAATTGTTGCATTGGACCGGCCGATTGTCCCCCTGGGAAGCACGAGCTCGTCGAACTGGTAACCATCTGCCTCCCGCCCCCGATCGACCATGCAAACGCTGCATATTCCGAACCTCGATGATATCAAGTCCGCAAACGAGGAGATTCGTTCTACGCCCTAGCCGGCGCGATCATGAGTTTGGCCGCTGGGCTGGAGCTGACCTATTTCGATGTGTTCGAACGCGCCACAAAGATCAACCGAGAGCTCGCCGCCAGCTTCTTCTACAAAATATGGAACGCCTCGACACGGCGTGAAATGGCCGACGCCGCGGTGCAACGCGCCCTTGATGGAAACCCCATGTTGAGCGAGTGGTCTGCGCTGTATCAGCGCATCAAGACACTCACGGGAAGGAGTAGCCAGCGTCATCTGCTAGCCCATGCCGTTATTCGCCCAGAAGAGATCACCAAACAAGGACCGATTAGCTCCAGTGGTTTTCTCGGCCTGATGGAAACGGCCATCAGTTACCGCGTCGAACGGGACGCCGCATTGCTGCTTGCTGGCCAACGAGAAGCGCAAACGGCCGATTTTGATCGCCTCTTTGCCTACTGCGAAGAGATCATCAGCGTCCTCAGCGATCTTGATGCCTTCCTAGCCAAGCTTCCTTGAGGTGGGGTTACGCTGCGGTTCGCTGATGCGCTTGCAGATCACGCCAACACGCGCCGCCGCAAACGCCCGTCCTCTGTTTCGGGTTGCGGCTGCCGATCGACTATAGGAGGGCGCCTTTCTGCAGTCTGGTCGCTGACTGCGATCTCGATTGTGCAGCCCAATGTATCGAGCGCAGCCGCCAGTCGTTTCAACTTGTAAGGCGAGCGGCCTGGTGCCAGAAACGAGCCCCAAGGGTGGCGCGGCTGCGATGTCCGCGCCTCGGGCAATTTCGCGCCAGTTGCCGCGGCCGTAATTGGCCCCTGCGGAGCATTGCAGGGCGGGGTGACACTCCGTCAGACACTCCGACTGCCTCGGCTGTCGCTACGCAGCAGCAATCAGACCCGCCCGGGTGGGGGATTTACCCGAGCGGTCGCCCGATTCGCCGAAGGCGGCGAGGGCGCGCGCAAGGGGAGAGCGCGCGCCGATCGCGCGGACGGTGGTCACGAACTTTTTCCCGCAAGCTCGTGGTCTTGGAGGTGCGTCACGCCGACTGCGTGGCGTAGAGCTTCCCATCGCGCTCTTCGATACGGCCAGCCCGCTTGTGCCGGGCAATCGCGGCGCCGACATGGTTCGGGCGAGCGCCCTTGCATGCGCGGTGATTTCCTGCTGCGTCTTGCCGATTGCCAGGGCAAGGACCTGATCGCTGAGGCTCGGCGAGCTGCGCTTGCCGCCAGCCGGTTTTGCGGTCGCAGTGCGCGAGCGCCCGCCTGGTCGCGCTGGAGCGGCCGACTTCGTTGCCGTGGTCGGCGTCTTGGCCGAGGCCGTCTTTTTCGTCTGCGTGCCCTTGCTGTAGCGCGCGAGCACACGCTCGGTCGCCTCCAGTTCTTCGAGCTGTCCAGTAAGCTTTTCGCGCTGCGCATCGACGCGCGCGAGTGCCTCCGTTATCCGCTGCTTCTCGTTGGTGATCTCGTCCAATGTCGACATTCTGTACCTTCGGGGCAGAGTAAAGCTTGACCAGAATTGATCAATCTCTCTGGCGTCTATCACTACGATGCACGCGGTGCAACAGCAGAATGCGCGGATTTATTCGGATCACTAATCTATCGTCGGGAAGGCCCCGAAGAGTTACTTCTCGAGCCAGACGTCTTCGATGCGTCAATCGTTGCATGCCTCAGCACTGCCCCAGTATGCAGACTTGTATGGGGCTTTTCCTGTCAAGCGGTTGTTTTGGGTTGCGCTGAGGGTTTTTTGTTCGGAGCGGGAAAGGCCGTTTTTCGTCCCGTCGCCTGCGATCAGGTTCGCGGAGCGCGCGGAAGGGGTCAAGGGACCGAAACGGTAGCAAAGCTTGGCGGCTTGCCGCCTAGCGGCGCTTGTGTTTCGCAGCGCCTTGACGCCTGAGCACGCGGAGGGATGATGACCGGAGACGGGCTTCTTGAGCTGCGGCGTCGGACAACGCTTGTCCGGGGTATTAATCCGAGGGGGAGCTCGCCATCGGGGCGCAGCTTCGCGCCACCAAACTTGTATTCGGCAGGTCCGTTTGGATCCTGACCATGATGCAGTCATGCGCATCGGCGGCGAAGCTCCGGGCGGCGGGCCCATTCTCTCTGTCGGCATCGGTGCCACGTCTGCGACCGGTTCCCGCCACCTCGGATCGTCGACCGGCAGTCCCCGTTGTGGATGCCAGCAGCGAGCGTCGAGCAGGTAAGGAGATGATCCTCCAGAGGTTCGTTAGCCTAACTTCGCCGATTCGACCCGCCGTTCCGCGATTTTCGCTGGGCAAGTGATTGAGCGGCAAGGGGCGCCGCGGGCCAGAACGCCGAAAATCGGCTGTTCGCGGTAGGGACACCCATTACTGAGTGCCCCCCGCCCAGATCCGGACGTGCCCGATTAAGGCATCCGGCTCCTACCTCGGGTGGGTAACGGCAAAGCGTTGGCTCGGCCACGGGTGAAGGATGTGCGGTTTGGGGAGCCAGTCGTCGACGAGCTTCGCTATGCGATCCCAGGTGGTGCCGTCCCGCTGGCTGCGTCGTCGGAGCGTGCGCCGCCAGAGGTCGGTCACGTGTTGCCGGAACGCCGAGAGCGCCCGGCTATTAGTCGGAACCGCGTAGTACACGAAGTGTCCAGTCACGACCTGCCTCAGCCATTTCCCCTGTTCAGGGATCGGCTGGTGCATGCGTCGCCGCAGTTGCTCCTTGACCTCCTTGAGTTTTGCCTGCATGCGGTCGCGCCGGGTCTTCCTGTGAACCAGGAACTTGCCGCCACGTGATTTTCCGCAAATGAAGGTAAAGCCAAGGAAGTTGAAAGTCTCCGGTTTGCCGAGCCCACGCTTCTCGCGGTTCACCGCCGCCTGGCGGCCGAACTCGATCAGGCGGGTCTTCTCCGGATGGAGCGCCAGAGCGAACGTCTCAAACCGCGTACGCATCGCATCGAGGAAACGACGGGCGTCCACCTCGTGCTCGAAACCGGCAACCAGATCGTCGGCGTACCGCACGACGATCATGTCGCCGGTGGCCTCGCGCCGTCGCCAGCGTGCGGCCCACAGATCGAGGCAGTAATGCAGGTAGATATTGGCCAGGAGCGGTGAAATCACCGAGCCTTGTCCGGTTCCCCTGTCATCGACCGTCACGATCCCGTCTTCGAGGATGCCCGCCTGCAGCCATTTCTGGATCAGGCGGATGATGCGCTTGTCGCCGATCCGGTGTTCCAGGAAGCGGACCAGCCATTCTCGGCTGACGCTGCCAAAGAAGTTTTGGATGTCGGCGTCAAGAATCCAGTTCACCTTCCGACTGGTGATCCCCACGACTAGGGCGTCCAGCGCATCATGTGGTCCGCGTCCGGGCCGGAACCCGTACGAGAGCCCAAGGAATTCTTCCTCGTAGATGGCGTTGAGCACCATGGCTGTGGCGCCCTGGACGATCTTGTCCTCCAGGGCGGCGATCGCCAGCGGCCGTTGCTTTCCGTCCGCCTTCGGTATGTAGGTCCGGCGGGAGGGTTGCGGCCGGTATGCTCCCCGATGGACCCGTCCATGCAGATCTGTGAGCCGCGGCTCGAGGTCTGCCTCGTAGTCCTCCCACGTCACGCCGTCCACCCCGGGCGCCGCCTTGCGCTTAAGCGCGTAGTACGCCACGCGAAGTGTGTCGACCGTGATGTGGTGCAGAAGCGCGGTGAACTTCTCCTTCTTCCTTTGCCTTGCGGCTTGTCGTACGCGGCCCAGCGCCTGGGTCACCCGTTCCCGGCCCTGTGTCCGGAGTGTGCTTTGCTGGTCCGCGTTCCCCTCGGTCTCCGGCCTTGGCTCCACCGACTCCGCCGCCGGTCGCCCGGCTTTGTTCGTCGGCTTCCCAGCTACTATGCCGGAGTCAGACTTCTCCTGGTCGTGCATCGGCAGCTACGGCTCCTCGCCTTCCTGCCGCGGACCATCCGTCCCAAAGGGCGCATGGCCGACCAGGAGACCTCCCGGTTCCCGTGCAAGGAGCGTCCGTACATGCCAGGGTCTCCGACCACGCCGGATCGGACGGACGCTCGCACTAGCGCACCCGCCCGTCTCGCCTTCCGCAGCACTAACAGCGTCGGCATCCGGGATTATGGTCCTTTCGCGGCTCAATGGCTGGCCTGTACGCTCCCCTGCCGACGCTTCGCCGACGTCCTCGCGGACGTCTGCGCACGGCTCGGGGCCGATGTGGGTTGCTACTCCTTCATCGCAGTGGACTTGCACCACCTACTCCTTGCCGGTCTCCCGGCGCACTAGTGCCGACCAAGTCTATTCTCACCGCCGCCAATGTGCCGATAATTGGCGGCCATCATGTTCTTGCGCTGCAAGGTCCGCCGGAAGGATGGCAAGCAACATCGCTACTGGAGCGTTGTCGAGAACACGCGGGTCGCCGGCGGGCGCGTGGTGCAGCGGCACGTGCTGTATCTGGGTGAGATCAACGACACGCAGGAATTGGCGTGGCGGCGGTCGATCGAGGTTTTGGAGGAAGGCGCCGCGCGGCCGCGGACACTGTCGCTGTTTCCGGAAGACCGCTGTCGAGGGGCTGCTGGCGGACGCCTCGATTGTCGGCGTCAGACTGTCGGAATTGCGTCTGCGCCGGCCGCGGCAGTGGGGCGCATGCTGGCTGGCACTGATGCTGTGGCGCGAGCTGCAGCTCGATCAGTTCTGGTCGAAGCGGCTGGGAGTGAGCCGCAAAGAGCCTGCCCTCGCGAAAGCGGGGGACGCATTGGGCTGAGGTGCTGTTCGTGCTGGTCGCCTACCGTCTGCTGGCGCCGGGCAGCGAATGGCGCCTGCATCGTGAGTGGTTTCAGCGCAGCGCGCTGGCCGATCTGCTGGGCGAAGACGCCGGGCTGGCGGAAATCCACAAGCTGTACCGCTGTCACGACCGGCTGCTAGGGCACAAGCAAGCGGTGTTCGATCATCTGGTGGGGCGGTGGCGCGATCTAA
>CAVOWQ010000043.1:0-104236 GCA_963700195.1 uncultured Alphaproteobacteria bacterium | reverse complement strand
GCCGCAGGTTTTCCGGCGGATCGTCGCCGGCGAATTCGGTCAACAGCAGCGCGGCCGGCTCCCCTTGCACAAAGCGCTCGACCACCGGGCGGAACATCGGGATGTCGCGCGATAAATCGATCATCGTGCGGTCGACCAGCTCGACCGCGCTGGGGCCGAGCTCGACGATCCGCCGGGTCGCCGCCATCGCGCCGTAGAAGTTCGGGAAATGGCAGATCCCGAGCACCCGGTGCGCCGGGATCGGCTGCAATTCGAGCTCGATCTCGTTGAAGAAGGCGAGAGTGCCCTCGGAGCCGACCAGCAGCCGCGCCATGTTGTGGCCGCTGTCGCTGATGCTGTCGATGTTGTAGCCGCCGACCCGCCGCAGCACCTTCGGAAAGCGCCGCTCGATCTCCTCGGCCTCGCGCCGGTGCAGGGCGCGCATGCGGCGCACCAGCTCGCGATAGCGCTCCGGCATCGCGCCGCCATTGGAATCCGCTGGGAAATTGCCGGGCACCTCGCCGAACCACGCCGTCGTCCCGTCGGCGAGCAGCGCATCGACGCCGCGGACATTGTGCACCATGTTGCCGTAGCGCAGCGAGCGCGAGCCGCAGCTGTTGTTGGCGGTCATGCCGCCGATCGTCGCACGGCTCGCCGTCGACGGGTCGACCGGGAAGAACAGCCGGTCCTTGCGCAACAGCCGGTTGAGCCGATCGAGCACGACCCCCGGCTCGACCCGCGCCCGCCGCCCTTCGACATCGACCGAGACCACCCGGTCGAGATATTTGCTGCAATCGACGACGAGCGCCCGCGCCACGGTCTGCCCGCATTGCGACGTGCCGCCGCCGCGCGGCAACACCGGCACCCCCTCCTCGCGCGCGATCGCGATCGCCGCCGCCGCATCGTCGCGGCTCTGCGGCACGACGACCCCCAACGGCTCGATCTGGTAGATCGACGCATCGGTCGCATAGCGCCCGCGGCTGAAGGCATCGAACAGCACCTCGCCGCGAACCTCGCGCCGCAGGCGGGCTTCCAGGGTGGGGCCGGGTAATTTGTCGAGCGGCATGCGCTTATCAGACGCGGGCCGATGCGGTCGTCGCTTGCGATTTTCATCGTATGTGCGTGGTGGCCTGCCCGGAGCTGCGCAGGATGCCGACGAGATCGATAAAATCGCCGATACGATGGTGCGCCTGTGCGTCGGAGGCGGACACACCGAAGCGACCATCGGTACGGCGACCGGCGGGGCCGATATGTCGCTGCGCTCGCTCGATGTCAAAGGCAATCTCAAGGGCGAGTTTAAGATCAACAAATCGAGTGCTGAGGGTCTGATCAACGGCCTCGACAATGCCATCAGTCAGGTTGCGGCGGATCAGGCGGACAAGGTGCGCGTGTGCCTGCCGCCGGTTCGCGAGCGGCTGCTGGACGTGATGCTCCCACCGAAGAGGCAGGGGTCCCGGGTCAAACTGTGACCGCGCCCGGGGCGTGGCCGTCGGAGGGCATGTCAGAGAATCGTCGATCACGATCAATCCCTCTGCGCAGCCGACGGAAAATTGATATTTGATTGCTTTAGCAGGGTCCGCGGACATGCGTCAACCGCTATCGAGATTAAACGACGAGTCCAAAACCAGAACTATGGAGCCCTGTCATGATTCTCGGCGTCCACCCCCTCATCGCGTTGGGCGTGCTTGCCTCCACCGCCGCGACGGATGCGGCCTACGTATTCTTCAACGCGGCGGTGAGCGGCAGGCGCCGCTTCCGGGCGGCGAACTGGAGCGCTATTTGGTATTTGCTGTCGGCGTTCGCCGTCATCAGCTACACCGAGAACGCGATCTATGTGCTGTTTGCCGCTACGGGCTCGTGGCTCGGCGCATTCGCGTCGGTGACCTGGCTGCATCGCGGATCCTTGGCGGAGACGCAAACGCGCCACAACCCGCCGTGAAATGTGATAAACACTCGGCAGTGCGGTCGGGGTGAGGAGGACGAAAATGGCGGATCGGCTGATTTCCTGCGACGACCATATGGATCTGGGGCAATTGCCGGCGGATTTGTGGCTGAGCGGGCTGCCCGCTTCGTTGCGTGACCGGGCACCCCACATAGCCGAGCGCGACGGGCAGGCAGTGTGGCTCTGCGACGGCAAGGTTTGGGGCAGCTGGGGCGGTCAGAAGCCGGCTAACGGCAACACACGCTCGGTCAAGCCGATCTATAACGCCTTCGATCGCGGCGGCATCTACGATCAGAGCGAAAGGCGCCCGGCCGTTGCGGAATTGCGGCTTGAAGACATGGATCGCGACGGGGTCGAGGCTCAGGTCATCTTCGGCCCGATCTTTCAGATCTCGACGGACGACCCGGTGCTGCGTGTCGCTTGCTACCAAGTCTACAACGACTGGCTCCTCGACTTCTGCAAGGCGGCGCCGGACCGGTTGATCGGTGTGCCGATGCTGCCGGAAACTCCGGAGACGGCGCTCGCCGAATTGCAGCGGCTGATCGCCAAGGGCGGTGTGCGCCAGGTCAATCTGATGATCGCGCAGATCAAGCCGAAGCTCGATGATCCGAGCTGGGAACCGCTGTGGCAGGCGCTGGAGGAGAGCGGCATCGTCCTGTCCTGGCACATCACGGTATTCCTGCCGGTGCCGGGCAGTCGCGCCGCTGGCAAGGCTGCCAGCGTGTTCGAGAACACCAAGGGCTTCCTCAACAATTTCCTCGAGCCGTTCGTCGACCTGTTCGCCTGGGGCATTCTGGAGCGCCATCCGCGGCTGAAGATGGTCATGGCCGAGGCCGGCACCGGCTGGCTGCCCTGGCTGGCGCAGGAGCTCGATTACCGCCATTGGCGGCTGTGGGAAGCCAAGGAGTTCTGGGCCGACAAGGGCGGCGCGAAGCTCGAAACCAAGCCGAGCGAGCTCTTCAAGCGGCAGATCTACGCGACGTTCCAGGAAGACGAGGTCGCGATGTCGCTGATCCCGTTCTTTGGCGAGGGTCACCTGCTGTGGGCCTCCGACTACCCGCACCCCGACAGCGTCTGGCCCAACTCGCGCGCCGCAATCGAGCGCCAGATGAGGAACCTCTCGCCCGAGATGCGCCAGAAACTCACCCGGGACAACGCGGCAAAGCTCTACGGGCTCGCCTGATCGGCGCTTTCTCGCTTCCCCGGCGGAAGCCGGGGCCCATCGCTCCGTTGCGCGGACCCTGCACTCGTTCGTCGGAAACCTCCGCCGTGAGTAACCCACTGCGATGCTTGAGACGCGGGCGCTGGTGAGGGATGGATCCCGGCTTTCGCCGGGAAAGCGAGAAATGGTGCAAGTCTCCGCAAAGGAGGCACCGACTCATTCCTGATTCAATGAATGACGATATGAAGGGTACGGCCTTGGGCTTCGAGACGAAGCGGATTCGCAGTAAGCCGGATGCGATCGCACCCGACGGCTCCGAAGTCCGCGTGCTGTGCCAATTATCGCGCGGGGGCCTCGCGATCTTTTCGCTGCCGCCGAACGCCGTGTCGAAAGCCGTCGCCCATCGCACGGTCGAGGAAGTCTGGTACATCCTCTCGGGAAAGGGGCGCATGTGGCGCAAGCTCGGCGACCAGGAAGAAATCGCCGAGCTCGGCCCCGGCACCTCGCTGACGATACCGACCGGCACGCATTTTCAATTCCGCTGCGACGGGCACGAGCCCCTCAACGCGATCGGCGCCACGATGCCGCCGTGGCCCGGAGAAAACGAAGCCTTTTTCGTCGACGGAGCCTGGCAGCCTACAGTGTGACCGGACCGGCGAGGCAAAAACATTGGGATATTCGATACCGGTTCAATAGCGAGAGATCCGCGGGCCCGCCCATCAGC
Organism: uncultured Alphaproteobacteria bacterium; assembly: GCA_963700195.1. Taxonomy (GTDB): domain Bacteria; phylum Pseudomonadota; class Alphaproteobacteria; order ATCC43930; family CGMCC-115725; genus AP-15. The sequence continues at coordinate 100,429 of CAVOWQ010000043.1, read as the reverse complement.
TCCAACGACAGCTCTCGCGATCCGGATGGCGGTACCGTCATCGTGCTCCGCGCCGTCGCGATTGGAGATATTTTGCTTGCGGCGGCCGCTCTCCGCACGGCTTTTCACCCTCCGAGGTACTGGTTGATATCCTTCGACAAGGTTTCTATCAGCGCCCGCTGAGCTTCGGTTTTTTCGACTCCGGCAAGACCGTGGGAGATCTTGAGTGCCAATCCTATGTTCTGAGTGAACACAAGTTTTCGGTGATAGTCGGCCATTTTTGCGATGGTTTGGTTGTACAGGTAAAAAAAGGCCGCTGAAATAAACTCCCCCAACATGCCGGCGCCGGCAGACACGGTTGCCGGGTTCGTCTGGCCAAATAGACTAGAACGATCCCGAAGATTATTAGAAGAAGAGATACGACGGCTGCCGACAGTGCGAAATTGAAGCTTTTGTCGGCTTGAATTTTTGTCTGTAGGTAATAAGCGTCGATATATTTGAAGTTGATTCGTACGAGATTGGTAACAAAATCTTGTTCAAGCGCGCCCTGAAGCTCTTCTGATGCCCTGCTGATGCTTTCGGTCTTTCATGCGCAATTGTCAACGAGAAAATAGCCTTCCTGATAACGAATACTATCACATAGACAATGGAACCAAATAAAAATCCAACTCCCGATAGGCCGATGATAACACCAAGAAGAAACAATGGGTCGCTAATTTCTTCCGGAACGTTACCGGACTTAAAATCTTTGTAAACGCTGATGCTCCCCAGGGCACCAATGACAACAACAGAAGCGGTTAGAAAAAAAAGATACGACTTCCACGTAAAATGCGGTCCCGGCGTCGCAGGTTGACTGATGGCAAGGCTCATGGCCGTCGTACTCTGGAATTAGGGTCACAGAGGGTGTGATCTTCCGTTTGACCAGGGCGCCGCCCAACGAAAATCGGATGGCGTCACCGATCACGCTGCCCAAACCCGTTAACACGGGCCGTCTAGGGCACCTTAACTTATGCCGTAAGCCTCGTCATTCCCGCGAAAGCGCAGCGCTGCCGGCGTAGCCAATCCGCTCGTCGCAGGGTCGGCGCTAAATTCGCCTCATTCACATTGTAGCTTCTGATCCGAAACCGTGGCAGATCGTGTCGGAACGAGTTGGACAAGGGAACGCCTGTAAATTTCCTGTAGGAACAGGTGGACGGAGGGCGTCTGTTGCACGCGCCCGCGCCTTACGGTTGCATGTCTTGTTGCAATCGCATTTCGCGCCCACACTTGGCGTGCCCGAGGAGCAAGGAACCCGTCGCGATGAAAAATACCGCCCCCGCGCATACCGGCCGCCATTTCCTGCAGATCCCGGGGCCGACCAACGTGCCCGACCGGGTGTTGCAGGCGATCGCGATGCCGACGATCGACCATCGCGGGCCGGAATTCGCCGCGCTCGGGCAGGAGGTAGTCGCCGGCATGAAGCGGGTGTTTCGGACCGACGACACCGTCGTCGTCTACCCGTCTTCCGGGACCGGGGCGTGGGAGGCGGCGCTATCGAATACATTGTCGCCGGGTGACCATGTGATCATGTTCGAGACCGGGCACTTTGCGACCTTATGGCGGCAAATGGCGACGCGGCTCGGGCTCGAGGTCGAATTCGTGCCGGGCGACTGGCGGCACGGTGTCGACCCGGCACTGGTCGAGGAGAAATTGACCGCCGACCGCGAGCATCGCCTCAAGGCGGTCTGCGTCGTCCACAACGAGACCTCGACCGGGGTGACCAGCCGGATCGCCGAGATCCGCGAGGCGATCGACCGCGCCGGCCACCCGGCCCTCTTCATGGTCGACACGATCTCCTCGCTCGCCTCGATCGACTACCGCCACGACGACTGGAAGGTCGACGTCACGGTGGCCGGGTCGCAGAAGGGGCTGATGCTGCCGCCGGGGCTCGGCTTCAACGCCGTCTCGAAGAAGGCTTTGGCAGCGCACAAGACAGCACGGCTGCCCCGCTCATATTGGGATTGGGAGGCAATGCTCGAAACCGGCCGTACCGGGTTTTTCCCTTATACGCCGGCGACGAACCTGCTCTACGGGTTGCGCGAAGCGCTGAAGATGCTGCTCGACGAGGAGGGGCTCCCCGCGGTCTTCCACCGTCACGCCCGCCATGCCGAAGCGACCCGGCGGGCCGTCGCCGGGTGGGGCCTCGAAGTGCTGTGCGCCGATCCGCGCGAGCATTCGAACTCGCTGACCGCGATCATCGTTCCGGACGGGTTCGACGCCGACCGGCTGCGCGAGATCATCCTCGAATGCTTCGACATGTCGCTCGGGACCGGCCTCGGCAAGTTGCGGGGCAAGATGTTCCGCATCGGCCATCTCGGCCATTTCAACGATCTGATGCTGTGCGGCACCCTGGCGGGTGTCGAGATGGGGCTGCACCGCGCCGGCATTCCGCACCGCGCCGGCGGCGTCGCGGCTGCCGTCGGGTTCCTCGGCTCGGTGCTGTCGGATTTGGCGCCGGCGGAGTAACATCGGGCTGCGCTCCCTGAGTCGGAGGGACTCCCAATGTTAAATGATCACGTCGAGGAAGCCGCCCGTCTGCTGTGCGCGGCGAGGCATGGACCACCGGTTCACCAATTGCCGCAGAGCTGCGGCCCGCAATCCGATGCCGAGGCGTACCAGATCCAGGATGCGGTGGTCCGCCAGCTCGGCGAGACGATCGGCGGCTGGAAGGTCGGTGCGAGATCCGCGGCGAGCGCCGCGTTCTGCGCTCCGATTTGGATGAGAATGATTCGTCCGAGCCCGGCATCCTACGACGCCAGGGAGCTGAGGCTCATCGGCATCGAGGCCGAGATCGCCTTTCGCCTCGGCCGCGATCTTCCAGCGCGCGCCGCACCTTACGATCGCCACGACGTCACCGCCGGAGCGGCGCTGCATCCGGTCATCGAGGTCGTCAATTCCCGCTATTCGGATCCCCGCTCGCTCGACCGGCTCTCGATCCTGGCCGACAATTTTTCGAATGGCGGGCTGGTTTACGGGGCGGCGGTGCCGGACTGGGAGAAGCTCGACCTCGGCCAGACCGCGATCACGGTAACCGAGGATGGCGAGCCTTTCGCCGACAGCGCCGGTGGCGCCGCCCGCGATCCGATCGCGGCGCTCGTCGAGTTTGCCAATCTGATGAACGGCCGGGGTGGGGCGAAGGCCCGCAGCTTTGTCACGACCGGTTCGTGGACCGGGATGGTGTTCACCAAGCGCGGCACGCGGATCGTTGCCGATTTCGGCCCGCTTGGCCGCGTCGAGATCGCATTCCCCGCCGACGAGTGATAAGGGCCCAGCCCCCGCTTCTGATAGAGCGGCGAGCTATAACCGATCTCCCGCGCGGTGCGTTGCCTGACTTCGCGCCCGCGGAGCGCGCGTCGGCGCCGCCCAGCCGTCGGCGCTCAGCCCTCGGCGAGGACGAGGCTGAGCCGGGTCTGAAAGAACTCCAGCGCTTCGGGCAGGCTGGCCGAGACGCGCAACCTCTGGCGGCCGCTCTGGACAATGAATTCGGGCGGTCGGGTTGGTGCACCGGCGGTCTTCACGATGCTGTAAGCAGGCGCTTCGTGGGTGTGGCGAAAAACCGAGAACAACGCCATGCCGTCGCGGTGATCGATCGCATAATCGCGCCACACGCCGCGGGCGACATGCCGGCTGTAGAGGCTGAGGAGCTGGTTCAGTTCGTGGCGGGTGAAATACAGCGTTCGATGCTTTGTCCGGAAATCCGCGAGTGCCAGCACCGTCGCATTTTTTCGGCTCATCGCTACCCATCGCCGTTTGCCGCTGTCACGTAGTGTTCACGATTCCGGCGGTGGCGTCCAGCCGTCTGATAGCGGTCTCCGGAGGGAGCCCGTTCTCTCAGCCATTATCGGCCGATTTGCTTCCGTTCGGATGAGCCGCTAAGCTGGGCTTGTTCGGCCCGGTGCCGACCGGAGTTTTTGTGAGCGACATTTTCCGCGAGATCGACGAAGAACTCCGTCGAGACAATCTGCTCAAACTTTGGTCGCGGTACGGGCGCTACATCGTGGCGTTGGCGGTGTTTGTACTGGTCGTCGCCGGCGGCATCGTGGCTTGGCGAGACCATCAGCTTTCCGAGCGTCGCGCGCAGTCGATGCGTTATTCGTCGGCGCTGTCCCTGGTGCGCGAAGGAAAAGACGGGGAAGCAGCAAAGGTATTCGCGCTCGTTGCGCAGGAAGACGGGGGGTACGCCATGCTCGCCTCGTTCGAGGAGGCCGACCTGCTGGCGAAATCGGGTGACCACAAGGGAGCGGCCGCCGCCTATGGTCGTATTGCCGCGAAGGGCGGCCTCGGCCCGGTCTTTCGCGAACTCGCGACACTGCTCTCGGTCATGCAGGACTTGCCGGGAGCCGATCCGCACTCGGTGATCGATCGCTTGGCGCCGATGACGTCGCCCGGAAATCCGTGGCGCTCTACCGCCCTCGAGCTGACGGCAGCGGCTCGGCTCCAAGCCGGAGACAAAGGCGGCGCTCTCGAGGTTTTCAAGACTCTTGCCGATGATCTCGCGGCACCGCAGGGGACGCGCGCCCGAGCCGCCGAAATGGCGGCGGCTCTCGCCTCCTAAACCGATTTGGTGGTTCGGGGATGATGCCTTGGGTGCCCCAGCTCCGTCCGCCGTCTTTTGGTAGCTAATGATCCGATTCGCCATCGCGTTTTTGCTGTTCGTCTCCCTCGGGCTCGCGGGGTGCGGCTTGTTCGCTGACAAGAAGCAGCCGTTGCCAGGCGAGCGCATCTCCGTGCTCAGCCTCGACCGGCAGCTCGAGCCCGATCAGGACGTGACGAAAATCCCGATCACCTTGCCGCCGCCTGTGGTCAACGCCGAGTGGCCGGAACCCGGCGGCTATCCGAACCATGCAATGCAGCATCTCGCGCTGCCGGACACGCTCACCCAGGCGTGGCGTACCAGCATCGGCGAGGGGGCTTCCCGGTACACACGAGTGCTGTCGCAACCGGTGGTAGCCAAGGGCCGGGTTTACGCAATGGACGGGGGGGTCCAGATCAGCGCGGTCGACGCCGCGACCGGCAACCGGGTTTGGCAGCTCGATCTCAAGCCCGACGACCAGCGCGGCAATTCGTTTGGAGGCGGTGTGGCCTACTGGAGCGACCGCCTCTACGTCTCGACCGGTTATGCGCAGGTCCTCGCGCTCGATCCGGCGGACGGACGGATCATCTGGAAAAGCAGCGTTGCCGGCCCGGTGCGCAGCGGGCCCACGGTTTCGGATGGGCGGGTCTTTGTGGTTACGGTCGACAACGAGCTGGTCGTACTTGCCGCCGATGACGGGCGGCGCCTATGGAACCACAATGCAATTCCGGAAACGGCGAGCTTGCTGGGCAGCGCTAGCCCCGCCGTCGACGGCGAGGTCGTCGTCGCGGCCTATTCCTCGGGTGAGCTTTACGCGCTGACCGTGGAAACCGGCCGGCCGCTGTGGTCGGACAATTTCTCCAGTACCCGCAGCGTTAACGCGGTATCGAGCATGGCCGACATCCGCGGGCGGCCCGTCCTCGATCGCGGCCGGGTCTTTGCCGCGAGCCACAGCGGGCGCCTTGCGGCAATCGATCTGAGGTCGGGGGAGCGCGCTTGGGAGAAAGACTTCGGCAGCACTCATAGCCCGTGGGTCGCCGGCGACTATGTTTATGTGCTGTCGAACGACAACGAGCTGATATGCCTCACCCGCAACGAGGGCAAGATTCGCTGGGTGCGCCGGTTTCCCAGCTACGAGGACGAGAAGAAAAAGAAGGACCCGATGACTTGGGCCGGTCCGGTTCTGGGCGGCGATCGGCTCATCGTGTTGTCCTCGGCAGGCGACGCGATATCGGTTTCACCCTATACCGGCGAGCCGCTCGGGCGCGAGGCGATGCCGGCCGGCGGCTATCTGGGTCCGGTGATCGCCGACAACTCCCTCTATGTGCTGACCGACGACGCGAGCTTGTCCGCCTACCGCTGACACGATCGTCGGCGCGAGGCCGCCGCCGATGAGCTTGGCGGTCGCGATACTCGGCCGCCCCAATGTCGGCAAGTCCACATTGTTCAACCGCCTCGTCGGACGACGTTTGGCTCTGGTCGACGACACCCCCGGAGTGACGCGCGACCGCCGAGAGGGCGAGGGAAGGATCGCCGATCTGACGTTCCGGGTGGTCGACACGGCCGGCCTCGAAGAAGCCGCGTCCGGCTCGCTTGCCGGCCGGATGCAAGAGCAGACGGAGCGCGCGCTCGCCGATGCGGATGTGGCGCTCCTCGTCATCGACGCGCGCGAGGGCCTTACCCCGGCCGATCGACATTTCGCCGACCGGCTGCGCCGATCGGGCAAGCCGGTCCTGCTATTGGCCAACAAGGCGGAAGGCCATGCCGTGCTGCCCGCAATCGGCGAGGCCTACCGTCTCGGGCTCGGCGATCCGGTGCCGGTCTCGGCGGAGCACGGCGAGGGTTTGGGCGAGCTCTACGATCGCCTGGTGCCATTTTTCCGCCCCGGCGAAGCGGAGCTGGGCGGGTCCGACAAACCACTGCAGCTAGCAATTGTCGGACGACCGAATGTCGGAAAGTCCACCTTGGTAAACCGGGTGATCGGCGAGGAGAGAGTGCTGACCGGTCCCGAGGCCGGGATCACCCGCGATGCGATCGCCGTCGATTGGATATGGCACGGCCATCCGATGCGGCTCGTCGATACCGCCGGGTTGCGCCGTAAGCCGCGAATCGAGGGCAAGCTCGAGCAACTTTCGGTCGGTGACGCGCTGCGTTCGATCCGTTTTGCCGAGACCGTGATCCTGGTCTCCGACGCGTTACAGCCGCTGGAGCGGCAGGATTTGACAATCGCCCGCCTTGTTGAGAATGAGGGGCGCGCGCTGGTGTTGGCATTCAACAAATGGGACGCCGTAGATGAACCCGCGGCATTGCTGAAGCATCTGCGCGAGCGGGCAGCCATATCGCTGCCGCAGCTTCATGGCATCGCTCTCGTCCCGGTCTCGGCGCTCACCGGCTTTGGTCTCGATGCGCTGATGAAAGCGGTCGCGGCCGCTGGCGAGGTGTGGAACCGGCGGATCGCGACCGCTGATCTCAACCGCTGGCTGGGGATGGTCCAACAGCGCCACCCGCCGCCGCTCGTCGCGTCCCGGCGGCTCCGCCTGCGCTATATCACCCAGGTGAATACCCGGCCTCCCACCTTCGCCCTGTTCGCCTCGAAGCCGGGCGAGCTCCCCGATTCCTATCGGCGCTACCTCGTCAATGCACTGCGCCGGGAATTCGATCTGCCCGGCACGCCGATCCGCATGATGCTGCGCAAGGGGCGGAACCCCTATGAACCGAGGTGAGCCAGCCCCAACCCCCTCGGCGCTCCCAGCCCTCGCCGCCCGCGCTAGGGCTTTGAGGGCGGGCCCCCCGAACTACTAGACGCGGAGCGCTGCATGGCGGATGGTTTGGAGTTTCAATTCCGTCATCGGGGGCCGCTGTTATGCCGCGATCCGCATCACCTCGGGTGGCGCTCTACGCCAGTGTCGGGCCCGAGCTCACACAATATGACGTTGACGTCGAGGCCGCCGCGCTGGTCAGGCGCGGCACCGTCACCTTGCCGGCCAATGTGCATTACGCGTGGCCGCATGCGTCGGGCCGGCATCTCTACGTGGCATCCAGCGACAGCGCGCCGGGTGCCGGTGCGTCGGGCGACAAGCATCACGTGACGGCGTTCCGCATCGATCCGTCTGCAGGCGCGCTAACGCCACACGGCCAGCCGATACCGCTGCCGACCCGACCGATCCATATGACGACCGACATTCCCTCCGATCACCTGCTGGTCGCCTTCAGCAATCCGAGCGCGGTCCGGGTCTACCGCGTCAATCCCGACGCAACCCCCGGCGACGAAGTGCGTCAGCCGGGAGCCGATCGATCGCCGGCATCTACGGGCACCAGGTGCGGGTCAGCCCCGATAACCGGCTGGCGATCCTCGTCACGCGCGGTCATGACGCCGCCGCGGGCAAACCGGAAGAGCCGGGGGCGCTCAAGGTTTTCCAATACCGAGACGGGTTGCTGACCGACGAGGTGTCGGTGGCGCCAAACGGCGGTTACGGCTTCGGACCGCGTCATCTCGACTTCCACCCGACCAAGCCGTGGGTCTACGTTTCGCTCGAGCGCCAGAACAAGCTCGACATGTTCGAGATCACCGATGGCAAGCTTTCGGCGGCGCCGGTGTTCCGCAAGGAGACGTTGGCCGAGCCTGGCAACATCCGTGGCCGGCAGGCCGCCGGCACCGTTCACGTCCACCCGAGCGGCCGCTTTGTCTATGCCGCCAACCGCGCGTCCTCGACAGTCGAGGTCGACGGCAAATCCGTCTTCGCCGGCGGCGAGAATACGTTTGCCGTGTATGAGATCGACATAACGACCGGCGAAGCGGCGCCGATCCAGCACGTCGACACGCACGGTATCCACTGCCGCACCTTCCACATCGATCCGAGCGGGCGCATTTTGGTCGCCGCGCACATCATGGCGCTGCCGGTCAGAGAGGGCGCAGCTATCCGCACCGTGCCGGCGAGCCTGGCGGTGTTTCGGATCGACGACGGCGGCAAGCTCGACTTCGCCCGCAAGTACGATGTCGATGTCGGCAACAATACGATGTTCTGGATGGGCATGGTCCCGCTGTCCCTGTGAGGGCTGCTGCCCGCACTGCGCCACCTGTCGCGGAGCGCGGTTCACCCTTCGAGGTGTTGCGCATCTTTCTGCGTCTGGGGCTGACGTCGTTTGGTGGGCCGGTTGCACATCTCGGGTATTTCCGCATCGAATTTGTCGAGCGGCGGCGCTGGCTCGACGAGGCGGCTTACGCCGACATCGTCGCGCTATGCCAATTCCTGCCGGGCCCGGCGAGCAGCCAGACCGGCATCAGCATCGGCATATTGCGCGCGGGAATTCCCGGTGCGCTGTGCGCATGGCTCGGTTTCACCACGCCTTCCGCCTTGGCGATGATCCTCTTCGGCTACGGTGTGACGGCGTTTGGCAATTTGGCCGATTCGGCTTGGCTGCACGGCCTCAAGATCGTCGCGGTGGCGGTTGTCGCGCAGGCCGTATGGGGAATGGCGCGGAATTTGTGTCCCGACCGCGAACGCGCCACGATCGCCGTCGGTGCAGCCATGGTCGCGCTCGCGATGCCTTCAGCTCCTGGTCAAATTGGTGCGATCGCGGCTGGCGGGCTGATCGGCTGGGGATTGTTGCGCGGCGGATTGCAACCTCAGGGTCAACACTCGCTCGCGGTTCACCTGCCGCGCACATGGTCGGTGATCGCTCTCATCGCCTTCTTCGCATTGCTCGTCGGGCTCCCGCTGCTCGCTGGGCCGGTTCCGTCGCACGCGCTCGCGCTTTTCGGTTCATTCTACCGCTCGGGCGCTTTGGTGTTCGGCGGCGGCCACGTCGTATTACCGCTGCTGCAGTCCTCGGTAGTGCCGCCGGCATGGGTGACCAACGACGCCTTTCTCGCTGGCTATGGTGCGGCACAAGCGGTGCCGGGGCCACTGTTCACCTTTGCCGCCTATCTCGGCACGGTCATGGGTCCGAAGCCCAATGGCTGGCTCGGCGGTCTGATCTGCGTCGTGGCGATATTTCTGCCGTCATTTCTGCTTTTGATCGGCGCGTTGCCGTTCTGGGACACGCTTCGCCGCCGGCCCGGCGTGCAATCGGCGTTGCGCGGCGTCAACGCGGCGGTCGTGGGTCTGTTGCTGGCCGCGCTCTACAAGCCGGTGTGGACGAGCGCGATTTTCGGGCCGGCCGATTTCGCGATCGGCATTCTGGCTTTCCTGCTGCTGGCGTTCTGGACGGTGCCGCCCTGGCTGGTCGTGATTTTTGGTGCAACCGCCGCCACGGTTGTCTCCGGTATTCCTATATCGAATGGCTAAACTGTTTCTTTGCTTATGTTTTCTGTTTCTGGGCGCCGTGGCCGCGCACGCATCGGACACGGTGTTTCTTGAGGAGCTGACCTGGACCGAGTTGCGCGACCAGATCAGCGCCGGCAAGACGACCGTCATTATCCCGATCGGCGGCACCGAGCAGAACGGCGCGCATATGGCGCTCGGCAAGCACAATTTCCGGGTGCGCTATCTCTCAGATAAGATCGCCCGCGTGCTAGGCAATGCGCTGGTGGCGCCGGTGATCGCCTATGTGCCGGAAGGCGCCCTCGCCCCGCCGACCGGGCATATGAGATTTCCCGGCACGATCACCGTGCCTGAGGAAGCCTTCGACAAAATCCTCGAATATGCGGCGCGCAGCTTCAAGCTGGCCGGATTCCGCGACATTGTCTTTCTTGGCGATCACGGCTCGTACCAGAAGGACGAGAAAGCGGTCGCGGACCGGCTGAACAACGAATGGGCTGCGCAACCTGTTCGTGTCCACGGCATCGAGGAATATTACCGGGCGAGCGAGACCGAATTCGGCCGGTTGCTGGCGAGCAAGGGCTACCGCGAAGAGGAAGTGGGGACCCATGCCGGCCTCGCCGATACCTCGCTGACCTTAGCCGTCGACCCCCACCTGGTGCGGACCGATCGCCTGCAGCCAGGCGAAGGGGCGAAGGGCGATCCGCGCCGGTCCAGTGCCGAACTCGGCCAGCTCGGCGTCGATCTGATCGTGACGCGGACGGTTGACGCGATTAGAAAAGCGACCAGCCATCCTTAACATTCACCTTCGGGAGATTTTCGTGCGCCGGCACATTCTTCTTTGGTTCCGCACGGCCCTGTGGCTCGGCCCGTTGATCGCGCTGTGCGCCTGGATCGGCAGCTCCGCCCTGCCGTCTCGTGCGGCAGAGGGCGAGGGTGGACCACTGTGTTCAGCGGCCTCAGCCGTGGCGCGCGCGGCTCGGCCCGGGCCGGGGCTCTTGCTCAAAGTGCGCGCCAATCCAGGGGAGCCGATACAGACCGTGCCCGGGATGCCGCCCGTGCTCGATGCGGGCAACCTCTACAGCGGCACGGCACCCGATCGATTGAGCCCGGCGGTGGGCGGTGCCTTGTCGCGTGTTTATGTGCCGAACCGGCGCTCGAACAGCGTGTACGTGATCGATCCAGCGACGCTTGCGATCGTCGACCGCTTTCCGGTCGGCATCAGCCCGCAGCACGTCGTCCCGTCATGGGATCTGAAGACGTTGTGGGTCGCCAATAACGGCAACCGCCGGCGCAGCGGTAGCTTGACCCCGATCGACCCCGATACTGGCAAACCCGGCAATGCCATTCCCGTGGACGACCCCTACAACCTGTACTTCACGCCGGATGGGCGTGCAGCGATCGTCGTCGCCGAGCGGCACAAGCGCCTCGACTTTCGCGATCCGCACTCGATGGCGCTCGAGCAATCGATCGAGGCCCCCAACTGCTCCGGCATCAACCACGCCGATTTCTCGATCGACGGGCGTTACGCGATCTTTACTTGCGAGTTCCGCGGTGGCGGGCTGGTGAAGATCGACCTCGTCAACCACAAGGTGCTGGGCTACCTGCGCTTTCCTAGGCGCGGGATGCCCCAGGACATCCGCATTTCACCCGACGGCACGCGCTTCTATGTGGCCGATATGCACGCCGACGGCGTGTACGTCGTCGACGGCGACAGCTTTACCGAGACCGACTTCATCCCGACCGGCATCGGCACGCACGGGCTCTACCCGAGCCGCGACGGCAAGGAGCTGTATGTCGCCAACCGGGGCTCGCACTCGACGCGCGGGGCGCCGCACGGAAGGGGCAGCATCGTGGTTCTCGACTTCGCGACCGGCAAGGTCGAGCACACCTGGCCGATCCCGGGCGGCGGCAGCCCCGACATGGGCAATGTCAGCCTTGACGGAAAGCAGCTCTGGCTGTCGGGTCGGTTCGACAACGTCGTCTACGATATCGACACGACGAGCGGTTCGGTAAAGAGCATTCCGGTGGGCCTGGAACCGCACGGGCTGACGGTATGGCCGCAGCCCGGCCGCTACTCACTCGGCCACACCGGAAACATGCGCTAAGCCTGTACCATAACCCTCCTCCCGCCTGCGGGCCTGCGGGGGAGGGAATGGGAGGGGGCCGACCTACAGGCTCACGTTGCGCAGGCGCAGGGCGTTGCCGATGACCAGCAGCGAACTCGCGCTCATCGCGGCGCTCGCGATCATCGGGTTGAGCAAGAGGCCGAACGCCGGGTAGAGCGCGCCGGCGGCGATAGGGATCGCCAAGCCGTTAAAGACGAAGGCGAAGAACAGGTTCTCGCGGATATTCCGCATGACCGCCCGGGAGAGCCGGCGGGCCCGCACGATGCCCTGCAAATCCCCTTTGACCAATGTCATTGCGGCGCTCTGCATCGCGACGTCGGTGCCGGTGCCCATCGCTATGCCGATTTGCGCCTGCGCCAGGGCCGGCGCGTCGTTGATCCCGTCTCCGGCCATCGCGACAATCCGGCCCTTTTGCTGGAGGTCCCGAACCACCGCGACCTTCTGTTCGGGGAGAACTTCGGCGGCGATGTTGTCGAGGCCGAGCTTGCGGCCCACGGCCTCGGCCGTGGTCCGGCTATCGCCCGTCAGCATCACCGTGCGTATCCCATCGCCGCGCAGCGTCGCCAGCGCGCCGACCGCGCTCTCCTTTATAGGATCTGCGGCCGCAAGGAGCCCGGCCGCCATTCCGTCGACCGCGATCAGCATGACGCCTTGGCCATCGCTTCGGAACTCCTCCGCGCGTGCGGCCAACCCCGCCGGCTCGATGCCGAGGGATGCGAACAGAGCCAAATTGCCGACGGCGACCCGCCTTCCGTCGACGACCCCGACGACGCCTTTCCCGGTCTCGGAGGTGAACTCCCCTATCGCACCGAACGTCAAACCGCGCTCCTCGGCGCCGCGCACGATCGCGGCCGCCAGCGGATGCTCGCTGCCCCGCTCGAGACTAGCGGCGAGGCGCAGCAATTCCTCCTCGGCGAACGGGCCGACGGCGGTAACTCCGACGAGGCGCGGCTTGCCCTCGGTCAGGGTCCCGGTCTTGTCGACGACGAGGGTATCGACCTTCTCCATCAGCTCGAGCGCCTCGGCGTTCTTGACGAGAACGCCGGCGCGCCCGCCACGCCCGGTGCCGACCATGATCGACATCGGTGTCGCCAGCCCGAGCGCGCACGGGCAAGCGATGATCAGCACGGCAACCGCGTTGACCAGCGCGAAGGTCATCGCGGGAGCGGGGCCGAAGAGCGACCACGCGGCAAAGGTCAGCAGGGCGGCAATGATGACGCCCGGCACGAACCGCCCGGAAACCGCATCGGCCAAGCCTTGGATCGGCGCGCGCGACCGCTGCGCCTCGGCGACCATCTGGACGATCTGGGCAAGCAAGGTGTCGCTGCCGACCCGCTCCGCGCGCATGACGAAGGTGCCGGTGGCATTGACGGTGGCGCCGGTGACCTTGTCGCCCGGCGCCTTCTCCGCCGGCACGGATTCGCCGGTGATCATCGACTCGTCGACCGCGCTCTTTCCTTCGAGCACGACGCCGTCGACCGGCACCTTCTCGCCGGGACGAACCCGCAGGCGATTTCCCGGCTGGACCTCTTCCAGCGGGATGTCGGTCTCAGAACCATCCACGCGAACCAAGCGGGCGTGCGTAGGCGCGAGATTCAACAGCGCGCGAATGGCAGCGCCGGTTTCAGTGCGGGCGTGCAGCTCCAGGACCTGGCCGAGCAACACCAGGGTTACGATGACGGCAGCCGGCTCGAAATAGACCGGAACCTCCCCTTCCGGTGTGCGGAATGAAGCCGGGAACATGCTGGGAATAAGCGCCGCAACGAGACTGTAGGCATAGGCGACTCCGGTGCCGAGCGCGATCAGCGTGAACATATTAAGGCGTTGGCTGACAATCGACCTCCAGCCGCGCTCGAAGAACGGCCAACCACCCCACAGCACCGCCGGGGTAGCGAGCATAAGCTGCACCCATACCGCGGCGGATGGCGCAATGGACCCGAGCTTCGCGAAATCTTCGGCCATCGTCAGGGCGACGAGCGGAACCGACAACCCGACGCACACCCAGAACCGCCGCGTCATATCGCGCAGCTCGGGATTAACCGCGTCCCCGCCAACCGGCCTCATCGGTTCGAGCGCCATGCCGCAGATCGGACAGCTGCCCGGCCCCGCGCGCTGCACCTGCGAATGCATTGGGCAGGTCCAAACCGTATCTTTGCTTGCCATTCTATTGAGCCTACCGTCTTTCCCGCTCTGCGCGGAGCGAGTAGGGTGTGAAGTCGGCTTCGGTTTCGGAGCCGCCGATACAGCAGAGCAACTCCGGAAGGGAGTGAACATGCCGAATAATGCTCACGAATTCACGACCGAAGACGTCGAATATCTCCGCCATGGCGACATGCGGGTGATCGCGCGGCTTTACAAGCCGAAGGGCGACGGTCTGTTCCCGGCGGTCATTGACCTCCATGGCGGCGCCTGGACCAGCGGGGATCTGACCGGCACCCAGGGTCTCGACGAAACTTTGGCGAGAAACGGCTTTGTCGTCGCCTCGTTGAATTTTCGTCATGCCGCCGACGGCTATCCGACCTCGCTGATCGACATCAATTATGCGATCCGCTGGGTGAAGGCGCATGCCCGCGAGCTCAAGGTCAATCCCGACCGGATCGGCATTGCGGGTCAGTCGAGCGGCGGCCATCTCGCCATGCTGGCGGCGATGCGGCCGAACGATTCTCGATACGCCTCGGTTCCGTTGCCGGCGGGGTCGCCGCAAGTCGATGCGACGGTGCGCGCCGTCGCGATGTCATGGCCCGTCATCAACCCACTGTCGCGCTACCGCAACGCCCAGAAGCTGGCGAAGGGACCAAACCCGCCGGCATTCTCGATCGGCATGAAGGAAAAGCACGACACCTACTGGAAAACCGAAGCCGCGATGACCGAAGGCAACCCGATGCTGCTTCTCGAACGCGGCGAGAAGGTGCCGACGCCACCGGCGCTGTGGGTGCAGGGCCGCCCCGATATCGTTCACGACTATCACGACGACGATTCGAATTTCCCGGGCAACGAGCCCGAGCGGTTTGTCTCGAACTACCGCAAGACGGGCGGCGATATCGAGATCGTCTATGTCGACAACGAAAAGCGCTCGACCGCCGCGTCGTTCGACCCGGTCGCCACCTTCTTCCGCAAGCACCTGGGATAGTTCGCCCTACCCAGGCTCCTCCCTCTCCCCGCCCGCGGGGAGAGGGGCCTCCCCCGCAAACCAGTCGCCGAGCACCTGATCCTTGGTGTGGCTGGGAAGGGGGAGCTTTTTGACCGTCTCGCCATACGAGCTGGCGGTGGCCGATTGTCCTACGCGGGGCTTCGGTTTTCGATCATTGGTCCGAGCTCATCTCTGAGACTCGGGCTATCCTCGAGTAGATATTCGACGTTGCCACAACCTGACCCCTTGCGCTCGCTGCGCAGTGCGGCAAGGACAATCTCAGCTTTGTCGCGGTCAATCCCGGGCCGGTCCGTACCGAGCGCTGAGCCGGTCTCGTTGATGCGATGGCCCGTGACATGAAAATCTCGCGCGAGTAGGCCGATACCTTAGCTCCGCGTAGCATTCCGCGCGGACGGATTGACCGAATGCGAAGAGGTCGATGATCGAGATCGACGGCGGCCAGCAGAAACCGCTGATCTGATGGATCGCCGGCGCTGTCCGCTCTCCGGTCAGTGCATTCAGCTGGTGTCGCGAGGATCGCCTAGCTGATAGGGCACGTTCGGCGCCTGCCCGGGTCCAGCTGCCACGGAGGTGCACCCGCCAAGACGATGAAGAGCGCGGCAAGCCGTGTTTGCCAGTGCATCAGCTCTCTCCCAGGCACCCCGTCCCGCGAACCCATCAGCTATAACGCCAAGCTGTTCCGGACAATTAAAGCCGCGACCCCCGTGCTCTCACAGTGCGAAATAGCGCCCGCGATTGGCCCACCACAACAGTCGATGCGGTTGGCGAGTTGGGACATCGATTGGGATCCAGCGTCGGAGCCACGGACTGAGGTAGTCACTCAGTTAAGTCATTACCCGGACTGAGGCTCACATGCAACAGGGCGCTCAGTTGTGCTTTACCCGTAATTTTCTCGTTGACCGATCAGAGTATCCGCCCTTAGCCTCTCGGTCTTGACGAGTTCGGGGGGTGGCGGCCCTGCCCGGACGTCGCGACGCGTCTGCTCAAGATGGAGCACAGGGCCTCCTTTCATCCGAGGGGCTTGGGGAGACCCCAGGCGCCGAGGGCAATCTGCCCCAAGCCCCCAACGGAAGCTTCTCGCATAAGCAGCCGCTAATCGATACGCGAGCTCTCGGATTACTAGCAACTCGCTACGTGATCACACGCGCCAGCGCGCTTGCTCACGGCGAGAAATTAACTGTTAATATGAGCAGAGAAGGCATTAGAAGCGCACTGGGAAATTAGGACCGAGGGGATACGGGTGGAAGTCCACTCCGTCTGAGCGAGAAGTGGAGGGATGACACGCAAAATGCCTGCATCGGCATCCTGGCGAAAAGAGTTGCCTCGCAAAGGATGAGGCGGCAAATAAGCTCCCGCAGCAGCCGAGTTACCGACCGGGCCGGATTAGCCCGAGCTATGACAGGCAACTACGCCCGCGCGTTTTGACAAGCTTTTCGCGTGTCCCAAAGGTGCTTCGCCCGTCCCCATAAGGCAACCACGGAAGGAGGGACAACTGGGCAGATGCTAGAACCAGTTCGCCGCCGCGCTTTGCGGCGTCACCATGCTGGGCTTTAGACGCGGTTCTCGGATCGCATTTGCTCGCCCGCATTAGCCGTGCCGGCCGATCCGAGCCCTGGCACGCGACAAAGCATCATTAACGAGAAGGGGGATCTCTCATGCCCGCAATCTACGTTTGCGATCTCTGTGGCAGGCACCAACCAATGGAGGAGCAGTTGACCGTCGTCGCTCGCGAGCCCGATCCTGAAGAGTGGCATTTTTGTGACGAGTGCTCTCAACTCCACATTCAGCCGATTTTGGACAAGGCGGCCGAAGCAAAGGCGGAAAGGGGAGACATCTGATCCCATCCACTAATTCGCTATAGGCCAAGAGGCGTGGCTTTCTCGCCAGTTGGTGAGAATAAACTCGGCGGCGGTGGGAGCCGGATTCGTCCAGCGCGACACGCTCAAGGTTTCAAGTTATGCGCGACCGAAGCGGTCGGATGCCGGCGAATACCCGGTCCGAAAGGCCGGCGGATTTGTGGACGAAGCGCAGCGGTGTGTCCCAGTCGAAATTCCGGTAAACCGCGGCGAGGTGCGCGTAGGGCGGCGACTGGGCGAACAGCTGGAAGGTCAGCCGATGACCGGCGTAATCGGAGTTGAGCAGGTCGCGCGCGAAGGCCAGCAGGCGCCGGCGGTCCTCGGACCGCCAATCCGCGTTGATCGTGTAGTATTTTTCGAGCCACGGTGCGGTTTCCGGATCCTGGAACGCGGCGAAATCGGGGGTGACGCAGATCTGGCCGCCGCACAGTTCGCGGCAGATATGCATCATCGTGTTCAGCTGCGAGGAGGCCAGCACGCGTCCCGTGTAGAGCAGCGATTGGTTCGGCATCAAGAGGCCGCCCGGGCTCTCCTCGGCCATCGCGATCGCAGCGGTCAGATGCGCATTGATGCCCTCGCGATAGCAGGCGAGCAGCGCCAGCTTCTCCTGCACCGCCTGCTGCTTGTCGAGGCCGGTCTGGCGCGCGTTGAACAGCGCCGCGCCGATCATCATGTCCGCCACTTTGAGGCTGCGCAGCACGAAGGCGAAGGCGCTGTAGCGGTGCAGCGTCGCGCGGATAAAGCTCGCTGCCTTGGTATGCCGATAGAACAGCACGTTCTCCCACGGGATCAGCACGTCATCGAAGATGACGAGCGTGTCGATCTCGTCGAAGCGGTTGGCGAGCGGGTAATCCTCGACCGGGGCGCGGCCGGCAAAGCCGGTGCGGCAGATGAACTTCAGGTTCGGCGAGCCGAGGTCGCAGATGAAGCCGACCGCATAGTCGGAAAGCTCGGCATCGCCCCAATTGGCGATGGTCGGCTTGGTGAAGGCCTGGTTGGCGTAGGCGGCGGCGGTTTCGAACTTGGCGCCGCGCACGACAATGCCGGCGTCCGTCTCCTTGACGACATGCAGAAGCATGTCCGGGTCCTGCTCCTGCGGCCGCTTCGATCGGTCGCCCTTGGGGTCGGTATTGGCCGAGACGTGAAACGGGTCCAACCGAACGACGCGATCGACGTGCCGGCGGATGTTTTCCGAAAAGGCGGGATCGACCTCGTTCAGAATGTCCTGCCCGTCGAACAGCGACCACATCTCGCCGACGGTCTCGTCGCCGACCCGGGTCACGACGCCGCCGATCTCGTTCAGTACCGCCTCGACCGCCGCGCGTTTGGCGTGCCAATCGTCGCGCGTGCGCGGCAGCTTGAGGGCGATCGCGCAGACCTCGCCGGTCTCGCTGCGGTAGCTCAACGCGTCCGCAAACCCGGGGTCGTGCTGCATGTCGTAGATGCGCGCTCGCACATCGACGAGGGGCCGGAACATCGGATGCGCGGTCACGTCCTTGACCCGCTCGCCATTGATCCAGACCTGGCGGCCGTCGCGGATCGAGTCCCGGTATTGCTCTCCCGTGCGGATCATCGGTGTTTCCATCGGCTCTGTAATTGTCGCCCGGCATTGTGTCGCGTGGCACAAAGCGCGCCAACCAGGTATGCTGCTCGGAGCGAGCGCCGCTTCTGCTCGCTTACCCTGCCGAAGAGGAGGCTCGGCGATGGCTGAAGTTCCGCGGCTGTTAATGGTGCTCGGGGCCGCCACGCCGCCCGGCCGGCTTGCCGCGGCGATCGCGGCGGCGGCGGAGGCGGTTCGCAGCGGCGCGGAGGAGATCGACGTCGATGTCATGAACCTCGCCGAAACGCCGATCGATACCTGCGACGGGCGGCCGCTCGACGGATACGGAGCGGAAACCCGCCACGCAGTCGACCGGATCGCCACTGCAGCGGCGGTGCTGATTGCCGCACCGGTCTACCGGGCGAGCTTTCCGGGGGTGCTGAAGAACTTACTCGATATCGCGCCGGTCGAGGCGCTGCGGGGAAAGCCGGTGGGCATCGTCGCGATGGGCGGTTCTGCCCATCACTATCTCGCAGTCGATACGCAATTGCGCCAGGTTCTTGGTTGGTTTGGGGCTCTGGTCGCGCCCACTGGCGTCTACCTTACCGGTGCGGATTTCCACGACGGGACGCTGAAATCGGAGTCCGCTCGTAAGGATTTGGTCGCGCTGGCGGACACGCTGCTGATGCTACTCCGTCGCCTCGACCCGGCCTTGCTCGGTCCGCCGCCGCTTGCTGCGAAATTCACCTGAGCACATGCAAGACAACCCGGCCATGTCGAGTTGGTCAGGCGGCCGCAGGCTCGGCAGGCTCGTCACTGACGATATGGCCGCTTTCGGCGGGCCAGGAGGCGTGCAGCCATGTGCCGGAAGCGGCCGTCGCCTCATCGGTCTCGGCAGCGGGTGGCGCACAGCGTCGGCGTCAGCCGGCGGACGGTGTGACGATAGCAACCGCGCTTTGCCGAGAGGGGGGTCGAAGGTTCGCTGCGCGACAAGACCCGAAACCCCGGAGCACCTCGACAATTGTGGGCCCCGCGTTCGCCCCTCCCGCTTCGACTCGCGTCCGCCGCTGATCAATCATTATCATTGGTCAGTGGCTGAGACGGCGTGCCCGTTGGGTTAAGTCAGAATCGGAACAGCAACTTCCCACCGGCCGTCTCTATTCAGTGCTATTCTCCCCGATTTTTCCATGCGCTTTAACGCTCTTTCTGCTTGCGCCGGCGGGTAATCGACGGCTTGAGCGATCTGTTGTTTTGTCATGGATTTTCCCGAAAATGACAACTCGGCGAGTATCAGTTGAGGTATGTTCCGGCGGCGCCTTCTGGGATCCAAGTTGGCACAATCAGCGTCAGCTGCTGATCCAAGCATCTCCAAAGCCTCTTGAAATCCTTGCTGCCGAGCTTTTAAAAGCTTAGCCTCTTCTGCTTTCTCTTCGCTTACAGCAATTGCAGCCCTTCGATCCGCCTCTAATTTGTTTAGATAGGCGGTAGCTTTCTCCGCTGGAGTTGCCATGATCTCATGCTCCTTCAGATGCCTATCGGCCTAAGTTGAGACATGATACACAAATACTGCCAGCTATCGGGGAACAACTATAGTAAATATCCCGTTCTTTTTAATGATTTTAATGCGACAGATCGTCACCGTTATCTGCTGATCCAAAAACGTGCTAGCCAACCCCTTCGCCGCCAAGGGTGAGCCCGAGCTTGCTCCTTGAAGTTCCCGAGAAGATGCCCCGCACGGGTACGGCGTGCCCTGCTCGCCACTCCCTCGGGTCGACGCAGGGAGGGCGGCGGCACGGGGCACATCGTTCACCGGTGCAACGGCCCCGTCGAGCATAAACTGGTTGGGAGAGACGACAGCGCGATGCCCCCTAGTGCTCTGACACATTCAGATGGTTCGTTGTCGTCTCTGTCGTCATGCCCGGCCTTGAGCCGGGCATCCACGGAACCTGGCCAATGCCGCTCCTTGGGATGCCTTGCCGAGATGATGATCCCGGCCAGCGCCGAATATGGTGTGCCGAGGGCCGGTGATGATGCAATCTTTGGCGACATTCTGCAGAGTGTTGGGCGCGGTGCGGGACATGTGCTCGCAGTGCTGCAGACACTCGAGGCGATATCCGGCGGCCCGTTCGCAGAGCTGGACCCGCAACGTCGAGACGCCATTGCTGCCCAGTTGCGCGAGACCGGCGATGAGGCCTTGTCATACCTGACCCGCATCATCCTGCAATGCTACTATCGCGACGACAGGGTCATGCGGTCGCTGCGCATGGAACCGCGGCCGCCGTTTCCCAAAGGCTTCGAGGTGGAACGAGGCGACTGGTCCCTCTTGGATCCGGTGCGCGCCCGTCCGAAGCTTTACCGCGAGGCCGGTTGACGGAAATTGGCTCCCCAACGCGTTGTTCGGCGCGCTCGTCAGACGGCCGTCCCCTCTCGTAATCAAAAGAACTCCGCGGTTGCTGGGCGCACTACCAGCCGGGCCCCGCGCGCTTACGGTCGCCGGGTCGGCTATCTGAAATCCATGGCTGCGCGCCTGCCGAGGGTCCCACCAATTGTCGGCGTCGGCTCGAATATACCACCCTCACCCGGCTCCATTGCGATATGCCGTCGATGCAGTGCCATCAGGGTGGAGCGATGCCCGATGGAGACGATGGTCGTGTTCGGCAGAACCTCGCTCAACATTCGGTAGATTTCCGCCTCCAGCTTCTCGTCGAGCGCCGATGTCGCTTCATCGAGGAACAGCCAATCCGGCTTACCGAGAATCGCCCGCGCTATAGCCAGCCGCTGCTGCTCGCCGCCCGAAAGGCGCTGGGGCCAGTTGTCCTCGCTGTCGATTTCGCACGCAAGCGACGCGAGACGGCCAAGCTCCAGAGCCTCGCGTACGGCCTTGTCACTGTAGGCATCCGCGACGGAGGGGTAGGCCACCGCGGTCTTCAACGCGCCCGAGGGCACGTATGGCCGCTGCGGCAATAGCATGAGCTTGGCAGCGGCCGGGCGGTCGATCGTGCCCCGTCCGTAGGGCCAGATGCCGGAGATGGCGCGAAACAAGGTCGACTTACCGGAGCCCGAGGGGCCGGAGAGCAAAGTCGTCATACCGGCCTCGATCATCAGCCGGTCGACATGGACGATCTCGCGCCCATCCGGCAGGCTCACGACAAGGTCACGCAACACCAGATCGCGTCCCGAATGTTCGGTGCGTTGGATGCGCGGCGGTTTCGTGCCGAGCGCACGCGCCTGGTCGATAGCCGAGCGAAATGTCGTCAGACGTTCGACGACCGCCTTGTAGGACGCCAGCGATTGGTAGCGCGCGATAAAGAAAGTGAGCGCGGATTCGACCCGGCCAAAGGCGCCGGCCGTCTGAGTCATCTGTCCAAGGGTGAGCTTCCCGAGAAAAAAGTAGGGCGCAATGATAATATAAGGGATCACGACATTGGACTGAAAATAGGTGGTTGTAAAAGTCAGGAGCTTCACAGTGCGGTTGACAATCGCGTAGAAGTTCCACACGATTGAGCCGAAGCGGCCGCCCAATATCCGCCTTTCAGCATTCTCGCCGCGGAGCAGCGCCACTTGTTCGCTGTATTCGCGCAGGCGGGCCAGCGCGAACCGAAAATCGGCCTCGTAGCGTTCCCGGCTGAATTCGAGCTGAACGAGCGGCTTGCCGATCAAATGGGTTAGCCAAGTACCAACGAGCGAAAAGACCAGAGCGACCCAGAACGGCAGTCCGGGGACTATGATGTCGGTGCCCGGTACGGTGAAGTCGGCAGGGATCGTCCAAAGGATGATCGAGAACGAGACGAGTGTCGAAACGGTCGACAACAGGCTGATCGAGTAGGCGTAGGTCGAGTTGAGAAAGCTGTGGATATCCTCGGCTATTCTCTGGTCGGGATTGTCGGCAGCCTGGCCGAGGAGAGCCGCACGATAGAGGCTGCCGTCAGCGAGCCATAGACCATAATACCGCTCGGTCATCCAGCGTCGCCAACGGATCTTGAGCACGGACTCGATGTAATATTCAATCAGGCTGCTGGCGACTGCGATCGCCGCCCAGAAGCAGAACACCCCGAACAGTAGCGACCAGAACGCGGCGGAATCCTTGTTTTGAATCGCGTTGAACCAATCCCGATTGAAGAAGCTTAGGCGGATGTTGATGCCAACCTGAAGCTGGTTGATTAAGACGAGCGCGACGATCAGTGAACTGGCAAACCGCCGTTCTGTCACGGAGCGCGCGTCGAAGCCGCCAATCTGCAGATCCCCTTGGTCAGCCGTCACGAAATAGGGATCGGCGAGGCGAGTAATCTGTCGGATAACGGGGATGAACGAGATCGAATAGACGAGAATCCCGAAGATCGCCACAGTGGTGGGAAGGCTCGCGGGCGGCACTGATTCCGCGAAGTTGGCAGGCCACCAGCCCGCACGTGCCGAGACATACGCAAGCCCGGTTACGACATATTCGAAGGCGAAAATCGTCGAGAAGACGCGAAGAAATGGAGATATCAGCGCCGAGCGGAGGGTGGTAAGCGCAAGTATCAAGCCAACGGCGCCGATGCTCAATAGCGTCAAATCGGCCGCGAGGCCAAGGACGTCGACACCTCCCCTGATGATCCCCGCGACCAAGGCGATTGCGGCAGCAATAGCGACGCCGATGCTCAATAACTTCAAGACGGGTCACTCGCCTCGTCAACGGTTTTTCGCATAATGCGTGCGGTCGTGTCGCCCGCTACGCATCGCATCCAAGAACCCGTCCATATGCTCTAAGCGCACCCCATCGAGCGATGTTTGTCTGCAAGTCCCCGCCACCTCGGATGATCAATCGGCGGTCCGTCCGAAAACCGACATCACGGACCCCGAGCAATACCCCGATCGAGCTGACGGCGCCAGTCGCCTAAAAGCCGGCTTGCCGATCCAGCCCTCGGGCCGTACCCCCGCAGAGACCAGCCTGACCCTGGAATCCTCGGCGCTATACCGCTCGACCTCAGCCGCCGTGCCGACGTATCAAAGGCGACCGCCGCCAACACGGTTGCGATGCCTGATCTCGGAGGAGACGTGATGGTCGACCTTCTCTGCGGCATCGCCGGCGTCGTGCTGGGCACCTTGGCGCTGGTTGGGGTCAGCCCGCAACATCTGGTGCCGTCTGCGCTGATTGTGTTTGGCGGCGCACTGCTGCTCGTCGGTGCTATCAGCATGCGGCCAACCCGCGCTGCGAGTTGTCGCGCTCGCGGCGCGGGGGCGCACGCCCGCCAGAGCTAAATGATATTTCTTTCCCGGAAACCCTCGATCTGCGCCGGGGTGTAGCCGAGCTCGGCGAGGATTTCGTCGTTGTGCGCGCCGAGTTCCGGGGCGATGCCGGTACGCGCCGGTGTTTCGGAGAATTGCCATGGCGAGCCGTGGACTTTCAGCCGCTTGCCGTATTTGGGGTAATCGACCTCGGTCACGTATCCGTTGGCCCGCACGTCCGGGTCGTTGGAGGCTTCGAGCAAGGTGTTGATCGGCGCGGCGACGATGTCGGCGCCGCGCAGCCGGGCCACCCAATCCTCGCGCGACCCGGTCGCGAAGAGCTCGTCGAGCATGCGCAGCAAGGTTTCACGCTTCTCGTCGGATGAGATGATGACGCCGAGATCGCCGAAGCCGGCCGCCTCCAGGGCCTCGTAGAAGCCGAGCGCAGTCATCGCGTCGCGCCATTTGCGCGCTCCGTTCAGCTGGAACACCAGCGGCTTGCCGTCCCGGTCATTGAAGCTGGCGCTGAGGCCGGGGCGCTCCGGTGTGCCGGTGACGCGGGCCTGGCCGGTAACCGGGTCTCGGTTGCGCCACATCGCGGTCGTCAATGTCCAGCCCATCAGCCGGATCTGGCCGCCAAGTAAAGAGCAATCGACCTTTTGGCCGATCCCTGTGCTGCGCGCGTAGGTCACCGCGGCGAGGGCGCCGCCAAAGGCCAGGATCGCGCAGGTTTCGTCCGCGACGGAGACGATACCTGTCTTCAACGGCTGGCCCGGTGTCGAATAGGCTTCCGCAATGCCGCCGAGCGCCTGGGCCATCGAGTCGGTGCCCGGCAGATCGGCATGCGGGCCCTTGGGGCCGTAGCCCGAGATCGACATGTAGACGAGCCTCGGGTTCACCTTCCTCAATTCTTCGTACCCGAAACCATTCTTCTCCGCCGCGCCGGGCCGGAAGTTCTGCCCGAAGATGTCCGCCTGCGCGACCAGCTTGCGAAGGATTTCCCGACCTTCCGCGGTTTTCAGGTTGACCGTGACGCTCTTCACGCCCCGATTGTTCGTCTCGAAATAGGTGCTGGGCATACCGGGCAGGACGGTCGAGCCGCGCGAATTGTCGCCGACCTGCGGCACCTCGATCTTGATCACCTCGGCGCCGAGATCGGCCATCAGCATATACGGCACCGTGCCGGCTTGCGCGGTGGAGCAGGCGACGACCTTGACGCCGTGCAGCGGACCATGTGGCTCAGTCATGTCGAACGGCCTCCCTCCGGGTCAGCATGGCCAGCACTGAACCGAGCAGGCCCTGCGGCAAAAAGATGATGAACAATACCAGCAGAGTGCCGTAGACCAAATTGTCCCAGCCGACCGCCGCGGTGCCGAACGAGATGCGCAATGTCTCGGTCAACAAGATCGTGACCGCCGCACCCACCGTCGGCCCCAATGGCACGTAGAGCCCGCCGACGACGGCGGCGAACACCATCTGCAACGACACGCCAATGCCGCTCACCGTGTCGGGCGAGATGAACATCTGGTACTGGCAATAGAGCGCGCCGGCAAAGGCGGTCATCATCGCGCTCAATACCGTGATCTTGAGTTTTTCGGCGGTCACATGCACGCCGGCGGCAGCGGCGGCGTCCTCGTCCTCGGCGATCGCTTCGAGCGCATAACGCAACATGCTGCACTCGACGCGGTAGCGGATCAATAGCGCCACGCCCCAGATCCCGAGCGCGATCAGATACCAGGTTTCCTTGCCGAGGAATTGCACGGCATAAATCGAGCTGCCGCCATTGTAGCGCTCCGGCGTATAGCCGAGCGAGCCGCCGGTAAAATCGCGGGTCGCGGTGATGACCTGCAGCACGATCGCGCTCAGCGTCAATGTCAGCAGCGCGAAATAATGCCCGGTGATACGAAAGCGGAAACAGGGATAGCCGATCAGCACCGCCGCGACGGCGGCGGTCAGCATCCCCAGCGGAATGCCGATCCACGGGCTGACATGGAGATAATTCCACAAAAGGGCGGTGACATAGGCGCCGATGCCCATGAAGCCGCCATGGCCGAGCGAAACCAGCCCGAAGCGGCCCATCATCGACCAGGAGGTGTAGAGGCACGGCCAGCGGCCTTGCGGGCGGATGAACATCAATACGACAAAAAATCCGAAGGCAAAGACGTAGCCCCATTCGGTCGAGATAGAGGCCGGATACCGAGATGATCTCGGCAAACAGAAAGGCCGCGACAAACCCGCCGATCATATCGCCGGGCCCGACCTCCAGAAGTGCGCGGTCCACGATAGAGCACGTTCCGCTCAACGGTGAGGCCGCTCGCCCGGATGCGCTCTACCAGAGCGAACCTGTTGCACGATCACCGGCGCGAGCCCGGCCGAGGGCTCGTCGAGCAGCAGCAGCTTGGGCTCGGACATCAGCGCCCGGCCGATCGCGCACATCTGCTGCTCGCCGCTGACAATGCCGGCAAACTGGCGGCGCTCGAGGAGGCGAGGAAAGAGATCGTAAACGAAGGCGACGTTGAATTCAGCGGGTAAGCGCCCAGCGCAGATTGTCCTCGACCGTCATGCGCGCGAACGGCGGTTTTCCGGCACGGCGATCCCCAACTGACATGCGATGCGCCGGGGTGCTCAGAAATCGACGCCTTCGTGGGTGATCGCGCCGCGCATCGGCCGGATCAGGCCGGAGATGACCCGCATCAAGGTGGTCTTGCCGGCGCCGTTTGGGCCGATCACCGCCACCGCCTCGCCGAGGCGAACCTCGAGCGAGACACCAAAGAGCGCCTGAAAAGTGCCGTAGCCGGCATCGACCGCAGCGAGTTCCAGCATCGGGTACACCGGGTTAGAGCCCGATGAAGTCCGCGTGGTCAAAGGCGGTCCGTCCTTCGAGACGTCCGCTTCGCGAACTCCTCAGAATGAAGTTCTTTCTTAATGCCATCAGTAGCTTACCTCATGCTGAGGAGCGACCGGGGCGCGTCTCGAAGCACGCACGGCATCGATGCAGCGCCCACGTTCTCAGCCGCGCCCCGCAGCCGCAGCCCGCACGGCGCCGGCGTCCGTTCCCAGATACACCTCGATCACGCGCGGGTCGGCTGCGACCGCCCCAGGCAGGCCCTCGGCGATCTTCTCGCCGTGATCGAGCACTATGACCCGGTCGACGACGCGCATCAGCACACCCATGATGTGCTCGACCCAGATGATCGTGACGCCGAGCTCGGTGCGGATGCGCCGCAGCATGTCCGCCGCCTGCTCCATCTCGGATTCGTCCAGCCCGCCGAGGCTCTCGTCGGCGAGGAGGAGGCTTGGCTCGGTCGCCAACGCCTTGGCGAGTTCGAGCTTTTTGAGGCCGGCGGCGCCAAGGCCGGCGACAGGCATCTTGCGGTCGGCCGGCAGCCCGACGAGCGCCAATGCCCGCTCCGCCGCAGAAAAGGCCTGGGCTCGCGAGTGCCGCCCCTGGCCGTAATATCCGGCCAGCGCGACATTGTCGAACAACGACAACCGCTGGAACGGCCGGGGGATCTGGAAGGTGCGGCCGATCCCCGAATTGATGATCCGGTGCGGCGGCCGGCCGGCGATCTCGCGGCCGTGAAAACGGATCGAGCCGGCGGTCGGCGCGAGGGTGCCGGAGAGCATATTGAAGATCGTGCTCTTCCCGGATCCGTTGGGACCAATAAGCCCCAGGATTTCGCTTGGTTCGACCGCGAACGAGACGTTATTGACCGCGGTAAAGCCGCCGAAGCGCTTGACCAGCCCGCTGACCTCCAGCACCGGTCCGCTTACTTCAGCGCGTAAGGCGAACTCGCCGGCAGCTTCAGCACCGGCTCGCGCTGCTGTTGCTCTTTTGGCCAGACCACATGGCTCTGATCGTCGCTGTATTGCACGATTACCGGATAGGCGCGCTCGTTCTGGCCGGACATCGATTCACCCGGGTGCTCGAACTTGAACCGCCCCCCCGCGAACGGCCCGGTCAAGTCGTAGACGACGCCGATCTTAATCGTCTTGCCGGCCTCTCCGGCCCGTAGGCCGCTCGGCACGAACAGCAGCGCCGCGATGAGCATCCCCAGCGCAGCACGCGCCGATCTCCCTCGGACCATTGTAAGCTCCCTGACGGACAGTCTTCCCGGTCGCTTGGCGACACCTCAAACGGTACGCTAGGATAGCGACTTCTCGAAGTCGAGCCCCTTGCCTTTGCGCTTTTTCAATTCGCGAAGCGCATCGATATAAAGGGGCGCATCGGTAGCGCGTTTTCTGCGGTGGCTCACAATCAGGTTTTCGAGTTGGCCAGTAGAGACCGTTTCGAGATCGATCGGCATTTAACCCCTCATTCCGGTATCGCTCACATCGCCCGACCCGGCTTTGCTTCGCGTAGCGGCGTATTAGTTTCGGCGAGGCGGCGGAGGAGGGGTGAGGGCGTCCAGCGCTCGCCGTATTGCTGGTGCCACGCCTGGATCTGGCGGTAGACCTCGGCGACGCCGATGCCGTCGGCCCAGTACATCAGGCCGCCGCGGTAGCGCGGGAAGCCGAAGCCGTTGAGCCACATCACATCGATGTCGCTGGCGCGGTAGGCTTTGCCTTCTTCGAGGATCTTGCAGGCCTCGTTGACCGAGGCGAAGAGCAGCCGGCGCAGGATCTCCTCGTCCGTGAAGCTGCGCTGCTCGACCCCCATCTCGGCGGCCTTTTCCTTGATGATGCGGGCGACCTCGGGGTCGGGATGCGGGGTGCGGTCGCCCTTCTCGTAGCGGAACCAGCCGGCCCCGGTCTTCTGGCCCAAGCCGCCCGGCCTCGACGATCGCGTCGGCGATCGGCATCTTGCGGTAGTTCGGGTTCTCCGCGGCGCGCCGCTGGCGGCTGTCATAGCCGATGTCGAGACCCGACAGATCGGCCGTCGCAAACGGCCCGATCGGATAGCCGAAATCGACCATGACCTTGTCGACCTGCTCGGGCAGCGCTCCTTCCTCGACCATGATGTTCATCTCGGTGCCGAACGGGGTGCGGCTGCGGTTGGCGACAAAGCCGTCGCCATTGCCGGCCATCGCGCTGATCTTGCCGATCTTGCGGCCGAGATCCATCGCCGTCGCCAGAGTGTCGGGCGCGCTCTTCGCTCCCTTCACGACCTCGAACAATTTCATGACGTTGGCCGGCGCGAAGAAATGCGTGCCGGCCACGTCCTGCGGCCGCTTCGTCGCATTGGCCATGATGTCGATGTCGATGCCCGAGGTGTTCGTGTACAGCAGCGCGCCCGGCTTCATGACCTCGTCGAGCTTTTTGAAGACCTCCTCCTTGACCGGGATGCGCTCGAACACCGCCTCGATGACGACGTCGCATTGGCCGATGTCGTCGTAGCTGGTGACCGGCTCGATCAACGCCATGCGGCGGTTCATCTCCGCCTCGGTCAGGCTGCCGCGCTTGACGCTGGTCTCGTAATTGGCGCGGATGCGCGCGATGCCGCGGTCGAGCGCCTCCTGGCTCGCTTCGAGAAGCTTCACCGGAAAGCCGAACTCGGCAAAGCTCATCGCAATGCCGCCGCCCATCGTGCCGGCGCCGACGATCGCCGCGGTCTTGATCGGGCGCAGCGGCGTGTCGCGCGGGATGTCGGGCAGTTTGGCGACCTCGCGCTCGGCGAAGAAGGCATAACGAAGGGCGCGCGCCTCGGCCGAGTTTTCGAGCTCGTCGAACAGTTCGCGCTCGCGCCTGATGCCGTCGTCGAACGGCAAGCTGCAGGCCGCCTCGACCGCGGCGATGCAATTGTAGGGTGCCTTCTGGTTGCGGGCGCGCCGCGCGATCGACTTGCGCATCGCCATCGAAAATGCCGGGATCGGCTCTTGGCCTCGACGAGTTTGTCGTCGCGGTCGCGGATCCGTCGGCAATGGCCGCGTATCGGCGACGCGGCGCGCCATCGCAATTGCCGCCTGGCGCAGATCACCGCCTTCCTGGACCAGTTCGTCGATGATGCCGAGGCGATGCGCCTCCTCGGCCGGAACGTGGCGGCCGGAGACGATCATCTCCATCGCCGCCTTCGGGCCGATCAGCCGCGGCAACCGCTGCGTTCCGCCGCTACCCGGCAGAATGCCGATCAATACCTCGGGCAGGCCGACCTTGGCGCTCGGCACGGCGATGCGGTAATTCGAGGAGAGCGCGATCTCCAGCCCGCCGCCGAGCGCATAGCCATGGATCGCCGCGACCACCGGCTTTTGGCTCTCGTCGAGCACCTCGTGCGTGCGCCTTCCCGGTACCGGCGGCGGCCGTCTCGTGCCGAATTGGCGGATGTCGGCGCCCGCGATGAAGCTGCGGCCGGCGCCGATCAGCACCATCGCCTTGATCGCCGGGTCGGCATTGCCGCGCTCGACATTCTCGACGATGCCCTCGGGCACCCCCGGGCTCAGCGCATTGACCGGCGGGTTGTCGACCGTGATGACCCCGATCCCATCCACATTCTCGAAGCGAACCAATCCGCCTTCGGGCATATCGTCTCCTCCGTCGTCAGGTGCGACCGCGCAATCGACGCGACCGCCCCATTCTAATCCCTGAGCCGGGTCAGCCAGAAAGCATTAACGTGAGCCCTTCGCGAACTGTGCGGTGGCAGCTCTCACGGCAGGGTCTCAAAGTCATCCAGAACGTACTCGAAATTTGACGAGGTATACGAGAGCTTTGAGGCCATCACGCCAGTTGATCTTTTTCCCTTCGTCATAAGTCCGTCCATAATAGCTGATTCCAACTTCATAGATGCGCCACCGCCGGGCGCGCGCTATCTGCGCGGTAATTTCGATCTCCACCCCGAAACCGTCGGAAGTGAGTCTGAGTTCCTTTAGTACTTCTTTCGTGAACATTTTGTAACAGACTTCTATATCCGACAACATCTGGTCGTATAGTAAATTGAACAAGAACGAGATGAGGCGGTTGCCGAGATAATGATGGAAATACAGCGAACGATGCGGCCGGCCATAAAACCGGGAGCCGTAGACGACGTCGGCCACCTTCCGCTCGACGATCAGCGGAAGCATGCGCGACCAGTCGTTGCGGATCGTATTCGAGGTCGGCGTCTTGGATGACGACGACATCACCGGAGGCGCTCGCCAAGCCGGTTCTGACGGCGGCGCCTTTGCCTCGGTTGCGCTCGTGAAACAGGACGGTAAATGAAATCCCTGCATGATTGTGCGGGCCGTCGGCGGAGAGCTCGAGCCCGCCGCCGGCGTTAAGTGACAGGCGGCGCCAGCTTCCCGCTGACTGGCTCGAGGTTTTTCCTCAACCAGTCGGAGGTTCCATCGCTCGATCTGTCGTCGACAATCACGATCTGCTTGGGCACTTCGGGCAGCGCCCTGGCCACTTCGATCAGAACGCGTCCAATCGTCGGTAATTCATTGTAGACCGGGATTACGACCGACAGAACGGGCACCGGTCCCCAATCGGCAGGATCCTCCGTGACCGCCGCGCCGGATGAAATCTCGTTCATTGCCGCGGGCGCTAACGGTCGGCGTGCGTCATTGGCCGGCTCGTCCGTCATCAGATTGCCGCCTCGCCAAAATCGTATACAGCGCGGTCCCCGAGCCGTGAACTAGAATGCCGGCGGCGATCAGCGCAAGGGGGAGAAGCAGGCAAAGCTGCGCGAGAGTTGCCGCAGCGATGCCGAGCGCCCGAGCGCCGCCGGCGAATTCGACCGCCAGCGCATAGGCGAACTGCAATGTGCCGAGAAAGGCCGGGCCGGACGGCACGAGCGTGCTCAGGCTCGCTGCGCCAAGGAGGACAAGGGTGTCGGAAAACCCGAGCGTCAGCCCTAGCGCCTTGACAAGAAACCACAAGGTGAGCGCATCCGGCACGTATATGATTAGAGTAATCGCGACGACCTCCAATGTCCGCCACGTTCGCAGAATTTCGAACCCTTGCCGCACCATGGCCAGCTGAGCCGATAATCCGGGAAATCGCCCGATAATCCGGGACATCATGGAACCGGACAAACAGAAGGCGGCAAGCAATACGGCGCCGAACAGAGCGCTGCCCGTCACCAGCACGTTTATCAGCAGCCCTGCGTTCGGCTTTGCTGCGGTGGCGAGCAGCAGGCCGACCCCGAGGCAGCAGATGACCGTAATACCGTCGAACAGCCGCTCGATGACAATCGAGGTCAGCCCCCATACCCGAGACAGTCCAAAGGTTTTCTTGAAGAATTCTGCGCGAAAGAGCTCGCCCAGCCGCGCCGGCATGATGGCATTGAGCCCGTAGCCGACGAGCAGCGCCCGCGCCACGATCGGGTAAGGAATTGCCGCAACCGGGCGCAGGATGACCTGCCACCGCCAGGCTCGAACGGACAAGTTCGCTGCATATATCAGCATCGCCGCCGCAACCCAGCGAGGATCGGCACCCGCCAGAGCCGCACTGACCGCTCCCAGCTGCACTCGATAAAAGGCGATCGCCAGAAAGAACAACGTGCAGGCGAGCCCGATTGCGAGCTGTATCAAACGCACCTTCATGCGCAGCGTCGATGGGTTGGCATACTGGGATCTATCCTGCCTCCGCCGCCGAGCGCCCTGCTCTCGAGTTCAAGAACCGGCATTCAACCGATATATCCGTACATATTGCCCTTGGTAGAAAGGTTGAAAAAGCGAGGTCTCGCGGACAGTGAATTTGTCGCGGTCAACGAAGGCGACATAATCGTATCGGCGCAGCGCCGTGACCAACGCGGGGCTTGGCGGAGACGCGACGTTGTGGCCGGCGGAGACAAAGGCGCGCCAGATCCCGTCGGCTGGTGTCGCGGCGGCCAGAGCCGCATACTTTTCCACAAGTACCACCGGATGCTGGGTCGGAATGGCGAACAAGGTTTGAGTAAAGCCGCCATGCGAAATCACGTCCCAGGCTGGAATATAGAAAAGCGCAATTGCTGCGGCCGAAGAATCGTTAAAGCTGCCAGGCGGAGTTGCCGTCGCGACGAGGGCCCCGTTCGGCACTAAAGCGAACGCTGCGCTCGCATCTGCATAAATCCGCTGATCCATCGACCAACGCGTCTCCACCGTGGCGATCCGGAATACGAAAACTGCAGCTGCCGCCAAAATAAACCCTAAGCGCTGACCGCGTGTGGCGGAGTTCGGGTCGGTTGCGGCAATACCGAGCAGCATCATCGGAATGGGAATACGATGATCGGCCCCTTCCGCCGTCATGATCACGTTGGGAATGGCTAACTGCAGGAGGAACAGAACGATCACGCAACCAGTTAGCGGGCGATTGAACGTGACAACCCTGGTCGCGACCGCCCAAGCGAACAACACCGCCAAAATCGAATAGCAGATTGCGTCAACCCGCCAGTTGTAGAGTAACGGAGCAGCGAACCCACCCAGCCGCGTCCAGAAATCGCGGTACCGGATCACCGCTGACTCGCCGCTATGCGGTGAGAGAAAGGCGAGTATCGCCAGCGCTGGGAGAAAGGGGACGGCGCCCACGACAAGGTCCACGACCTTTCTTGACCAGCGCTCGCTTTCCGACGCGAAAATGACCAGCTCATAAACGGCGATGGTCACCGCCAGAATTCCAAACGCGAACAGGTGCGCAAAGAACACGGCGAGGGAGGCCACGCATAAGACCGGAGCGCGGATAAGCGCGCTCGCCCCGCGCAGGCCAATCCATAATGCGAGTACATGCAGCCACAGAGCAACCCCGAATAAAAAGTTAAGCAATCCAGACAAAAGTGGCCGATTATATAGCAGGACAAACGAGAGGAGCGGCCAAAGAGACCACTTGTTGAAGGTCACCCGATGGAGGAAAATGACGCCGCTGACCAAGAAAGCAAATATGGCGGCGATAAACAGTTTGCCGGCAATTTCGATCGGAAGAACCTGACCAAAGACAAGGATCCATACATCAAAAGCGAGGTTCGGGAGCGGTTGCCAATTAGGAACAAAGAGGCGTGGAAATGCCGGCTCGTCATTGTAGTGCAGCAAGACGTAACCGCGAGCAAGATGGTTGAGATAGTCGTTTAGAGATGGATAGCGCGTCGTAAAAATAGGGATTGTTGCGATTCCAACCCCTATAATGTATAGTATTAATATAATCCTGGTCCTGACGAATGAGCAATATTCGGGACAAGGGGCGATTAACGCTGACATTACTACTGTACGAACTGATCAATTTGTCAATCGTATCAGACTCTACGAATACCTTCAACTTAAATCGCCGATGTCAGCCTCATCGCCGGTGCCGGCTCCTCTTCCCACAATCACCTTACAGCCAATGCGCCGCAAAGGGTATGTAGGGAATGAGAGCGCGGCGAACCTCCATCGGTGAGGCGGGGCTCCACACTTTGTGGAGGATAAGCACGTAGTGGCTGCCGAGGATTCCAAGAATACACAACGACATTGCCGCGATCCGCAGCCGTGTGCGCCAACGGCGTGGAGCGTTGGCCGCGCTGATCGAAACCGAGCGATATCCGACGAGCGCGGCCAGGGTCATGAAGGGCGCCAAGTCGAAGCGATAACGCAACGCGACAAACATTGCCGAGAAAATCAAAATTACGGCGACAGCATTGCCCATGAGCGCAAGCCGAAGGATTGCCAAACTTCCGCGTGGCAGATCCGGTTTCCGCCAAAAGCGATAGAGACCGGCGGTCGCGAGCAGGATGGTCAGCGGGTTGCTGAGCAGTGGCGTGAGCGGCGGGCCTTCCAGGCCGACGAACCGTGCATTGAGGAAGTCGGCAAACGGCGCCGTGTTCTTCAATAACCAGGGTATGCCGGTCGCGTAGTAGAGTGCTCCAATCCATACCCGGCCAAGATTAAACTCGCCGTAATTACGAAGCACCTCGAAATCGTTGGGCCGCAGATATTGTGCAACATAGTAATACCGGTAGTCAGCAAACGTGAAGGGATTGCCCCACCTCTCGAAATTTACGATGCCGGCGGCGGCGGCCAGCGCGCCGAGAATGAGGATCGGCAGCCAGGTATGTTCGTCAAATACCAGTGCCGAAATCGCCTTCGCAAGACGCGGCGGTCCTACCGCCAAAGTCCCCTCGATACAGGGCCGCCGATGCCGTTCCCACGCTGTCCAGGCGATGAGGAGAACGGCTCCGACATAGAGTGCAACGCCAATCGAGGGGCGCGTATTTATGGCCAGCCCGGCAAGAATCGATAGCCCGATCAGATGACGAGCAGCAAGGCCGCCCTCGCCGAAGGCCGCCCTTATGACGATCAGGTTGAACCCAGCGGCAAGGACTGCCGCCCACAAGACCGGTTCGTGATAAATCCATGCCGGGCCGAGAATGTAAAGCTGTGGTCCGCTGAGCACGGTCGCCGCCACCATAACGGCGAGGAATTCGGGTATACGGCTTCCGCTCGGCAGGCTGTTATGGACGATAAGCAGCATCCGCAGCTGCAGGGCAACAAAAAGGACCACCGCCGCCAGGCACGACAAGCGTGCGAGTTCGGCCCGCGCGACATCGGTGAACGGAATCGCCACCAATCGCAGCAATGCCGGAAACACGCCAAAATATGAATAGGGGTGACCGTTGCGCGTAAAGGCCTCAAAACCGATTACATTGCTGTCTACATAAAACTGCCCATGCAGCATATGCAGCAACATGCTGCCGAAAACCTTGTCGAATCTCTCCGGTGCGAAAAGTCGGAATGTACCGTTACTCAACAGCAGGAGGTAGTACGCGGCGACAATAATTAAGCCAACAGCAAGACCGATGCGACGAACCACGCGGATATCGATTGCACTGGTACGGCTCCGATTTGCACAGCGGCGCGTGCCGCATGCGGCAGGTCGAGCCCGACGTCAAAGAGGGCGGCCCGCCGTCGGAGTCTCGCCGGCGCGGTTTCGCAAGAGTTCGTCGGGGATCAAATCGTGGCCTGTGTTCCGAGGATCACCGAGCTCTGCGACGACAGCACGCCGCCATTGCCGTGCGCGATCGCGGTCTCGCAATCGGCGATCTGGCGGGCCCCGCATTCGCGGCGCAGCTGGCGTGCCGCCTCGATCAACAAGAACAATCCATACATCCCGGGGTGGCAATAGGAGAGGCCGCCGCCATTGGTGTTGACCGGCAGACCGCCGCCGGGCGCGATATGGCCGTCGGATACGAACGGGCCCCCCTCGCCTTTCGGGCAAAAGCCGAGATCCTCCAGGAAAAGTATCGTGTTGATCGTGAAGGCGTCGTAAAGCTCGACGACGTCGATATCGCCCGGAGAGAGCTGCGCCATCTCGTATGCCGCGCGCCCCGATGTCAGGGCCCCGGTCACCGTCAGATCCGGCATGCTCGAAATATTGGCATGAGTGATCGCCTGGCCGCAGCCGAGGACATAGACCGGCGGTTTTTTCAATGATCGGGCGCGCTCGGCGGTGGTCATGATCACCGCGCCGCCGCCATCGGTAATCAGGCAACAATCGCGCACGGTCAAGGGATAGCTCACCATGCGCGCCGACAATACTTCGTCGATCGTCAGCGGCTTCTTTTCCCAGGCCGCCGGGTTGAGCAACGCCCATTCCCGCGCCGCCACCGCGACCGCCGCCAACTGCTCGCGGGTCGTGCCGTATTGGTGCATATGGCGCGATGCCGCCAACGCATAGGCGGTCGCGGGCAGAAACGGCCGGAACGGGGTTTCGTAGGGATTGTATTCGCGCACCGAGGCCTGACGGCGGCCGACCGTCCGCTGGGTGCTGCCATAGGCGATGACCGCGAGCTTGCACAGGCCCAGCTGAAGCGCGGCCTGCGCGTGTGCGACATGAAACATGAAAGACGAGCCGCCGAGGATCGTCGTATCGATATAGGCAGGCGAAATGCCGAGATATTCGCTCAGCGCGAGGCCCGAGGTGCGGCTCTGCGTCGTCGCGCAGAGAAGGCCGTCGACATCGCGCAGATGAAGACCGCAATCGGAGAGCGCACGGTGGATGCCTTGCGCCATCAGATCGATCGGGCTCATCTCCTCGGCGACCGCGCCCAGATCGGATTCGGCGATACCGACTATCGCGGCGGAGCCGCGCTGTAGCCCGTCCATCACGCTGTTGTCTCGAGTGGCACGAATACAGGGTAGGGCGGCTCGTCGCCGCCGGGCCGATGAACACGGAACCTGACCCGCATGCCGATCCGCACCGCCTCCGGCGCGATGTCTTCGACCCGGCTCATCAGCCGGAAGCCCTCGTCGCAATCAATGAGGGCGACATTATAGGGCGCGCCTTCGCGCGGATGGGTGACCGTCGTGGCATAAACCGTCCCGAGACCCGTGCTCACCCGCCATTCGAGCCGGTCACTGCCGGTAAAGGGGCAGATGATTCGCGGATAGAACACCGCCTTTCCGGCCTCGGGGCTCCATTGATAAGCCAACTCGCCTGCTTCCAGGTGCGCCAGATAGAGCGCAAGAGGCGATTCCTTCATCCGCTCCATCTTCGGCTCCCTCCGTCCCGTTGAGAACACCCTATACGTCGGATTGACCATCCCGTCAGGCAGAAAAGAGAACGCTTTTAACGCATAGGACGCAAAGGTTGCGCAGAGGACGCAAAGGTTGCGCAGAGGACGCGAAGGCGAGAGGCTCCTTTCGCGTATCCTCTGCAACCACTGCGTTAAAGCGTTCATTTTGTGGCGCTTCGCCGCCGGCACGGCTATCGTCGCCACGGCGGAGCGGCAGGGGTGCAAAATGGCGACAAAGATGATTCTTACCGGGGACGTCAACCTGATGAACGTCGCCGATCCCGCGGTGCCATTCTCATTAATCGCGAACGAGTTCCGTGCCGCCGGCATCGTCTTTTCGAATCTAGAATGCTGTCTCTATCGGCCGCCGAGCGGGCATTCGGTTGAGCACGAAGGGTTCTATGCCGATCCCTCGGTAGCCGGCGAGGCGCTCAAATCGGCCGGCATTCATGCGGTGGGCGTCGCCAACAATGTCAACTACGGCGAGGCGGCAATTACCGCATCGATCGCCCGCCTAGACGAATTCGGGATCGCGCATACCGGGGCCGGGGCGAACCGGGCGGCAGCGCGGGCTCCGGTGATCCTCGACCGGGATGGGGTACGGTTCGGGTTTCTGCAGCGCAGTTCGGTCTATTGGCCGACCGACCACGAGGCCGGCGCCAACACCGTCGGCATCGCGGTGATCCGCGGACATACGGCCTATCATGTCCCGCTGCACGGCGGCCGCCCGCCGGCCAACCGGCCGGGCATCCCGCCCGAGATCGTGACCTGGGCCGATCCGGCCTATCTGCAATGGCTCGAAGAAGACATCGCTGACCTGCAACGAAAGACCGACTTCGTCGTCGCGTCATTTCACTGGGGGCTGCACGAGGACGTGCTTCGCTACATGACCGAGATCGCCCACCGGGCAATTGACGCGGGCGCCGGCATGGTCATCGGCCACGGGCCGCACTTCTCGTTGCCGATCGAGGTGTATCGGGGCAAGCCGATCTTCTACGGACTCGGCAGCTTTTCCTTCCACACCGGCCATGGCGGCAGAAGGCACGGCGACTGGCTCGGCATGATGGTCCGGGCATCCTGGGACCGAGAGCGGATCGAGAAGCTGACGTTCCAATTCGTCCGCCACGACGACCGCAACCGCACCGTTCCCCGCGCGCTCGCCGATGAAGGCGCGCCGTTCGACCGGATCGCGCGGGAGAGTGCAGGATTGGGCGCCAAGCTCGTCGCGCGAGGCGATGAGGTCGCGATCGACCTCGGGACTTGACGCCGGGTGGCCGGTGGCAGTTTAGATCGGGCGTCGCTTGCCCCGTGTCCAACCGATAGGAAAACGATGCCGAAAGTCACCTACGTACATCCGAACGGGGCGCGCGAAGTGCTCGATGTTCCGCTTGGCACAAGCGTCATGCGGGCGGCGATCGTCAATGGCGTCGACGGCATCGTTGCCGAGTGCGGCGGGGAGATGATGTGCGCCACCTGTCATGTTTATGTAGAGCCGGACCAGCTCGATCGCACGCCTCCGCAGTCGGACGACGAGAAGGCGATGCTCGAATTCACTGCGAGTGAGCGCAAGCCGAGCAGCAGGTTGAGCTGCCAGCTGGTCGCGACCGCTGAGTTCGACGGTCTCGTCGTCTATCTGCCAGAGACGCAGGTCTGATGCCGGCTCCGGTCGTCGCCATCATCGGCGCCGGCCAAGCCGGTTTCCAGGCTGCCGCATCGTTGCGCGACACCGGCTTTGCCGGCCGCGTCGCTGCTGATCGGCGACGAGCCTGTTCTGCCCTACCAGCGCCCGCCGCTGTCGAAATCCTACCTCGCCGGTCAATCCGGGGTCGACGATCTGTGGCTTCGGCCCGCCGAGTTTTACGCCAAGCAGCAGATCGACCTCGTCTACGGCGACCCGGTAACGGCAATAGATCGCGGACAGCGGCGGTTATATTTAGCCTCGGGCACCAAGTTCTCGTGGAACAATCTCGTCTTGGCGACCGGCGCCGGGTGCCGTCCGCTTGCCGTGCCCGGCGCCGAACTCGACGGCGTATTGACGCTGCGCACCCTCGCCGATGCGGATGCCCTGCGGCAGCGGCTGGACGAGGCGCGCGAGGTCGTGGTCGTCGGTGCAGGCTTTATCGGCCTCGAATTCGCCGCCGTCGCACTCGCCCGCGGCACTATGGTCCACATCATTGAAGTGACCCGTCAGCCGATGGGCCGCGTGGTTTCCGAGCCAGTGTCGCGGTTCTTTACCGAAGCGCATATCGGCTGGGGAGCCGAGGTCGCGCTCGGCACCGGAATAACCCGGATCCTTGGCGCCGGCGGCCGGGTTGCCGGGGTCGAGACGACCGACGGCCGGCGTATCCCTGCCGATCTGGTGCTGATCTGCATCGGTGTCATCCCGAATGCGCAATTGGCCCGCGACGCCGGGCTCGCTGTCGATGACGGCATCGTCGTCGACGAATACCTAATGACCAGCGATCCGGCGATCTCCGCCATTGGCGATTGCGCCAATTTCCCGACCCCGTTCGCGCTCGGTCGCGTGCGCCTCGAATTGGTGCAGAACGCGGTAGACCAAGGACGCTGCGTCGCTGACCGTCTGGCGGGCCGGCCGGTGCCGTACCAGAAGGTACCGTGGTTCTGGAGCGACCAGGGCGATCTGAAATTGCAGATCGCGGGCATCACCATAGGCCGCGACACCTCGGTTCTCCGCGGCGACCCGGTCGACCGCAATTTCTCGGTATTCTGCTTCCGCGGCGAGCGGTTGATCGGCGTCGAATCGGTCAATCGAACAGCCGACCACGTCGTCGCGCGGCGGCTGTTGGCGGGCGACCCTGAATTGTCGCCGAAGCAGGCAGCCGACGAAAGTTATGACCTACGGGCCCACGCTCGCAAGCTGCCTGGCCGCTAGACATGTGAGGAGCGAATGGCAAACAAACCCTACATCATCGCGCTGGAGGAGCATTACTTCGACCCTGAGGTGAAGCGGCACATCACTGGATTGGACATGACCAATGCGCCCCGGATCGTCGAGCGTCTCGACGATGTCGGTGCGTTGCGGCTGCGGGAAATGGACGAAGCCGGCATCGATTTGCAGGTGTTGTCGCACGCCAATCCGGGGCTCCAGAAACTGGATGCCGAGACCGCTGTCGGGTTGGCGCGCGGCGCCAACGACCGGCTCTACGAAACAGTGCGAGGGCATCCCGACCGGTTCGCCGCTTTTGCTGCAATCCCCACTCCCGATCCGAAGGCTGCCGCCGACGAATTGGAGCGCACTGTTACCAAGCTCGGCTTCAAGGGTGCGCTGGTAAATGGGCTGACGAACGGGCTCTTCCTCGACGACAAGCGGTTCTGGCCGATTTTCGAGCGGGCACAGGCGCTCGACGTGCCGCTCTATATGCATCCCTCGACCCCGCATCCCGCTGTCATCGAGGCCTATTACAAGGACTACGTAGCGCAGTACCCTTCACTGCTGCGCGCCGCGTGGGGTTTTACGGTCGAGACTGCAACGCAAGGGGTGCGTCTGGTGTTGAGCGGCGTGTTCGACGCCTATCCCGGTCTGAAAATCATTCTCGGCCACCTCGGCGAAGGCCTGCCGTTTTATCTCTGGCGCATCAACATGGGCCTGGCGCGAGACGGCAAGGGCGGCAAGGGCTTCCGCGACACCTTCTGCGAGCACTTCTTCATTACGACGAGCGGCTTCTTCTCCGATCCCGCCCTG
Organism: uncultured Alphaproteobacteria bacterium; assembly: GCA_963700195.1. Lineage (GTDB taxonomy): Bacteria > Pseudomonadota > Alphaproteobacteria > ATCC43930 > CGMCC-115725 > AP-15. Next base: position 59,621 of record CAVOWQ010000043.1, on the reverse strand, counting down.
CTGTGCTGCATGATGGAGATGGGGATCGACCGCATCCTCTTCTCGGTCGACTATCCTTTTGTTGACAACCCGCCGGGCACCAAATGGACGGAAACTTTGCCGCTGTGCGCGGAAGACAAGGAGAAGCTGTTGAACGGCAACGCCAAGCGGCTGTTAAAAATCGAGTAGCAGCACAGTTCCGAGATCGGCTTGCAGAAACCAATTGGGCGCAACTAAGGAGCTTGCCCTCAGCGCGCCCAATTTCTCCAGAGGCCGCACGCACCCCCAAAATGGACCGGCTGATGCAGCTCTGTCCCGGCAGCTGGAGCGCCGGGTCAGCCGGTCATTGCGGCGTGGTCTGATTGCTCCCGCTGCGCCGATGCCGGCAGATGCCAGCGCTGGTCGCGGTTTTCGAGCCGGCCAGCGCGCCGATGGCGCTGCAGTGCGATACCGAGGTGGTTCGGCCGAACCACCATGCCGAATTCCCGCGACAAGTGGTTGAGAATGTCGTTCGCGGTTGCCCCGTCGGGATGCGCCTTGACCGCCTGCAGAGTGGCATCGCTCAACGACACGCTCGCCGCCGCCTGCTGGCCACCGCGCGCTCTGCGCTGCGGGGCACGCTGCGGGCCGGCTGCCGGGGCAGTTCTTGCCGGGCGTCCTCGCCGCCGTCTATCGGCTGCATCGGCACTGCCGCCGAATCGCGTCAAAACGCGTTCGGTGATCTCCAGCTCACTGAGCTGATCAGCGAGCTTTGTCCGTTCGGCATCAATCCGCGCCAGCCGCTCGGCAATCCGCTGCTTTTCCTGCCCAATCTCGTCCAACGTCGCCATCTGGTCTATCCCTCCTCGTCTCCCAATAGCGAGCCCGGCGCGCTATTGCGCCGATATTCTCCGATAAATGGAGAATTAGCGCATCGAAAAAAGACCGCGTGCAAGAAATTATTACTGTTTCATGGCGGAGGCGCCGGGATTGCCGCACTGCGGTAAACACGACGGCGAACCCGAGTCGCAACGCTGGCGACGCGACGGAGCCCAATGCGGATGCGGTTAGGTGCGCGATTCGCCGTTTGACGGTGTGCGATTACTATGGCGATGGCAAACACTCTAACAGAGAAATCCACGAGTTCCGCACTTTGCCGACGGTCGCAAACATGGTCGATGCGATGTTCTGCGCCATGCTGCTTCCCGAAAATAGCCGCAATGGCATGGTATCGAGTCGAATTTGGACGGCCGCCGCACGTTCGGCTGGTTCAAGAATTTTCTCGAATGCCAGCTACATCTAAATCCGAATCCTCAGATGCTCAGTCCGGGAAGTGCCAGTGTCAGTAGGTCATCGATCATTCGCCTACAGCGAGTGTCCGGCGACTTACGGCCCGACCTGGCTGTTCTTGCTGGCTGTTATTCGCTGTTATTTCACCGCCGTGTAGCCAAAAGAGCGAGGATTTCTGCGGTGTACGCCAACCCCTTCGCTGTTTTTTTCCTGCATATCAGCGAAAACAGCGACGGCCTCGGCTCGGCCGGCGAGCTGCGTTGACACTGCAGGGGCGGGTCGATCATGTTGCGGCGCCCTCGAAAATCTTCAGCCCACTCGGGACAGCCATGACCGACGCCAATCTTGCCGCGACTATCGATGCCGCCTGGGAAGCCCGCGACACGCTCGGGCCGCAGAGCCGCGGCGATTACCGCGCGGCGGTCGAGGAAGCACTCGACGCGCTCGATGGGGGTCGAGCGCGCATCGCCGAGAAGACAACCCAGGGATGGCAGGTCCACCAATGGCTCAAGAAGGCCGTGCTGCTGTCGTTCCGCCTCAACGACATGATCGAGATCCCGGGCGGTCCCGGCGACCCGGAGCGCGGGGCGGCGCGGTGGTGGGACAAGGTGCCTTCAAAATTTGCCGGGTGGTCGTCGAACCGCTTCCGCGATGCTGGATTTCGCGCGGTGCCGGGGTCGATCGTGCGCCGATCCGCCTATATCGCGCCGAACGTCGTACTGATGCCGAGCTTTGTAAATGTCGGCGCCTACGTCGACGCCGGGACGATGGTCGACACCTGGGCGACGGTCGGCTCCTGCGCGCAGATCGGCAAGAACTGCCATCTGTCGGGCGGCGTCGGGATCGGCGGGGTGCTCGAGCCGTTGCAGGCTGAGCCGGTGATCATCGAGGATAATTGCTTCATCGGGGCGCGCAGCGAAGTCGTCGAAGGCGTCGTCGTCGAGACCGGAGCAGTGCTGGCAATGGGCACTTTCGTTGGCGCCACGACCAAGATCGTCGACCGCGACACCGGCGAGATCCTGATGGGCCGCGTGCCGGCCTATTCGGTCGTCGTGCCGGGCTCGCTCCCCGGCAAGAACCTGCCCGACGGCCGGCCGGGCCCGAGCCTCTACTGTGCGGTCATTGTCAAGAAGGTCGACGAGGGCACTCGCGCACGCACCTCGATCAACGAGCTGCTGCGGGAATGAGCGAGACGGCTCTCGACCCCGCGGCGCTCGCCGCTGCGCTGATCCGCCGGCCGAGCGTCACCCCGAAGGATGAGGGCGCGCTCGACCTCGTTGCCGCCGCATTGGAGCAGCTGGGGTTCGACTGTCACAGCCTGGTCTTTGGCGATATCCACAACCTCTACGCCCGCCGCGGCGACGGCCGCCCCAATCTGTGTTTCGCCGGCCATACCGATGTCGTGCCGACCGGGGCAACCGAAGCCTGGTCCTTCGATCCCTTCTCGGCCAGCCTGCGTGATGGCGCGCTGTGTGGCCGGGGCGCAGTCGACATGAAGGGAGCGATTGCCGCTTTCATCACGGCGGTGGAGCGCTTCCTCAATGAGCGTGAGGGTGAGCGCAGGCGGGACTTCGCCGGATCAATCAGTCTGTTGATCACTGGGGACGAGGAGGGCGACGCCGTCAACGGCACCCGCAAAGTGCTGGATTGGCTCGAGGAGCGCGGCGAGAGGATCGACGCCTGTCTCGTCGGCGAGCCAACCAGCGCGCAATCACTCGGCGACATGATCAAGATCGGCCGGCGCGGCAGCTTGACCGGCCGCCTGACTGTGCACGGCGTGCAGGGTCACACGGCGTACCCGCATCTCGCGGACAATGCCGCCCATCGTCTCGTTGCAATGCTGCACGCGCTGACCGCCGCCGAACTCGACCGAGGTTCGGAGCATTTCCAACCTTCCACCTTGCAGGTCTCGACGATCGACATTGGCAATCCAGCCGCGAACGTGATCCCTGCGACCGCGCGGGCCGTGTTCAACATTCGCTTCAATGATTGCTGGTCGAGCGATAAGCTCGAGCGCTGGCTCAGGCAGCGGCTCGACGAGGTCGGCGGGCGTTACGCGCTCGATATTTCGGTCAGCGGCGAAGCGTTTGTAATTGCGCCGGGGAGGCTCAGCGACTGCCTTGCCGACGCGATCCGGCGGGTCACCGGAAGGACGCCCGAACTCAGCACCACCGGCGGCACCTCCGACGCACGGTTCATCCGGGCCCACTGTCCGGTCGCCGAATTCGGTCTCGTCGGATTGACCATGCACAAGGTGGACGAGCGGGTCGAGCTCTCGGATCTTGCCGCCTTGACCGCAATCTACCGCACTTTCCTCGACCTTTTCTTCGACAATTCCTAAAAACCGCGTCGGAATGATCTTTGCTGCATCGCGGTCATGCGTGCTTCGAGACACGCCCTTCGGGCGTTCCTCAGCATGAGGTAGGTTCTTGGTGGAACATAGAAAAACTCCCCATCCTGAGGAGGCCGCCAAGCGGCCGTCTCGAAGGACGCACGTCGGTTGTCCAGCCGCAAACCGATGATGCCGACCGCATGGTCGGAAGTACGACAGGCGATGCTCGGTACGCTGCGGTTGGCGCGCGGGGATCGTAGCGGCCTGGTGTGTTTTGACCACTCGGTAGACGGGTTCTGGCGTTCGTTCCGCGCCGCCGCTATCAGCTATCCGCTCTACTTGGTTTTACTGTTGATGCGCGTGACCGTCGCCGAATGGGAGACGTCCGGGGCGTTCTTGATCATCACGGTCGAGACGATTGCCTATGTCATCGCGTGGACCGCGTTCCCGCTGATGATGCTGATCGTCACGCAACGTATTGGCCGGGCGCACCGCTTCTTCGATTTCATGGTCCCCTACAACTGGTCGCAGGTGCCGCAGAGCGCGCTCTTTGTGCTGGTCGGGCTAGAAACCGAGAGCGGAGTGCTCGGCGCCCAACCGGCCCAGGCGATCGAGGTCGCCGCTGCCGTCGCCGTTCTCGTTTACGAGTGGTTCATCGCCCGGGTCGCGCTCGACGCCACCGCCTCGGCCGCGGCGTTTGTCGTCTTCGTCGACCTTCTGCTGGGGGTTCTCATCAGTCACGTCGCCAGCGGTCTCTATTGAGACTGTTGGGATCGAGACCGTTGAGGTAATACCCGCTCGATCTCGCCTGTGATGCGGCGGTCGCTCGGGGAGACCTGCGCCGGCCACACTCCCTCGAGCTGGCCACCGGGTCCCACCAGATACTTGTGGAAGTTCCATCGCGGCGCGCCGGCCTCGCCGAGGTTTTCGGCGATCCAGCGGTAGAACGGGTGCGCCTCGCCACCGATGACCCGGCACTTTTCGGTCAACGGAAAGTTGACGGAATAATTCGTCGTGCAGAACTCCTTGATCTGGCCTGCGGAGCCCGGCTCCTGCCGGCCGAAGTCGTTGGACGGTACGCCGAGCACGACGAGTCCACGATCGCGATAGCGCTGCCACAAGGCTTCGAGATCGCTGTATTGTGGGGTGTACCCGCAAAAGGAAGCGGTATTGACGACGAGCACCGGCCGCCCGCGCCACGCATCGAGGGGCAGGCGCTCTCCGTCGATCGAAACGAACTCGAATTGGTAGGCGTCATCGGTGTCAGTCATCGCGATCTCCGGCGGCTCGAAAGCTTGCAGCAATGCCGAATAGCATAGCGCGGCTTCGGTCACGGTGCAGCGGCGGGATTTCAGATTGCTTTTAGTATTCCTGCTGAAGGGCATGGCGGTAGGCATTGTGATCGCCGTGCCGGTCGGCCCGGTCGGCGTCATGTGCGTCCGCCGTACGATCTTCGAGGGCAAGCGGGCCGGCTTCGTCTCCGGGCTCGGCGCCGCGACGGCGGACGCGCTTTTCGGGTTCATCGCCGCGTTCGGGCTGACTTTTGTCTCGGATTGGCTGATCGGCTATCATCAATGGCTGCGCATCGCCGGCGGATGTTACCTACTCTATGTCGGCGGCTCCGCATTGCTCGCCGAGCCCGAAGCCAAGCAATCCTCCGAACCCGATGCCGAGGGCCTGTTGCGGGATTTTCTGTCGACCTTCGCGTTGACCTTGACCAACCCGATCACGATCCTAGCCTTCCTCGGCATCTTTTCCGCGCTCGGCCTCGGTGGCGCCGACGCTACCTTCGCCCGCGCAGCAATGATGGTCCTCGGGGTGTGGCTTGGCTCGCTGCTGTGGTGGCTGGTGCTGACTTTCGGGCTCGGATCGCTGTTCCGCTCCTTCGAGGCGCGTCATCTGAGGTGGATCAACCGCGTCTCGGGGACCATTCTGCTGCTGTCCGGGGCCGGGCTCCTCGCCGCACCGCTGATCGCGCATATGAGCTGACGCCGCCGAGGCTCGGCTACGGGAGACGTTTGCATGGTTTACCTGCCGCCCGCCTTCACCGAAAAGCGCCCGGAAGTATTGATGGAGCACATAGAGCGCCACGATTTCGGCCTGCTCGTCACGCACAGCGCTGAAGGGCTCGTGGCGAGCCATATCCCGTTCTTGATCGAGCGCGACGGCGAGCGGCTACACTTGCATGGCCACCTCGCCCGCCCCAACCCGCAAGTCGGCGATCTCGCTCGAGGCGGCGAGGTGCTGGCGATTTTTCACGGGCCGCACGCCTACATCTCGCCCAATTGGTACGCGACAGGCCCGAGTGTGCCGACGTGGAACTACGTCGATGTGCATGCCTATGGAACGGTGCAGCTGATCGAGGAGGCCGGATGGCTGCGCCGGTTTCTGGTTCGTCTGTCGGAACGTCACGAGGCCCGCAATCCGGTAGCGTGGCGAATGCAGGAGCTCCCCGAGGCCTATGTCGAGACCATGCTGAAGGGCATTATCGGGCTCGACATCGCCGTCACCCGGCTCGAAGGCAAATACAAGCTGAGCCAGAACCGCCCGGCGGCCGACCGCCCCGGCGTTATCGCCGCGCTCGAAGCCCAGGGTGATCCTGAATCCCAAGCCGTCGCTCGGCTGATGCGTGACCGCGAAGCGGTTTGAGGAAGACGTCAGTCGGGCTCCCCTCGTGCCAGCGCCTCGACCGCCGCGATATCGAGACAGGCGAGCACCGCCTCGGCGACCCGGCGGCTGAAGCCCGCTCGCGCAAACGAGCCGAGCTCGCGCGCATGGTCCGCTGCGGCTCGCCGAAACGGCCCGAGACGTCGCCGTCGGGCAAAGGCGCAGGCCGCCGCAACATCGGGATCGGGCGTAGCGGCCCGCAGGCCCGATACGGCATCGGCCACATCGGCGGCCGGTACTCCCTTGGCCGCCAGCCGGGCCCGCATTGCGCGCATCGACTTGCCGCGGCGATGCAGCGATTGCACCCGCGCGGCGGCATAGGCCGCGTCGTCGAGCAGTCCCGATTCCCGGTAACGCACAACGAGGGCGTCGATTAGCGCTACCGCCGCAGGTGTAGCTTCGAGAGAGCGACGGCGCACTCGCCGCATCAACACCCGCCGCAGATTCTCGGCCGAGCTGGCATAGCGCCCGAGATAGTGCAGTGCCCAACGCTCGAGGAGGTCGGAACCTATTTCACTCTCGTCCACCTTTGCGCCCCACTGCCGGTCCGCAATCGGCTATTGTCTCGACACCCTCCGAGTGTCAACCACAAGCGGCGAGAAGCCGTTAAGAAACCGAGCATCCCAGACTGAACGAGACCAGCCACATCTCCGCCGCGACGCGCGAACCGCGCCTCAGAATCTTGGTCCCGCTGGTCATCGGCTGCGCTTTTTTTATGGAAGGGCTTGATTCGACGATGATCGCGGTGGCGATCCCCGACATGGCCAAAGGCCTCGGCGAGAGCCCGCTGCGTCTCAATCTGGTGATCACCACCTACCTCTTGAGCCTGGCCGTCTTTATTCCAGTCAGCGGCTGGATCGCCGACCGGCTCGGCGCACGCGTCGTGTTTTGCGGCGCAATTGCGATCTTTGCCGCCGGCTCGGCGCTGTGCGGATTGTCGTCGAGCCTTCCGATGATGCTGGCCATGCGAGTGCTGCAGGGGTTTGGCGGGGCCATGATGACGCCGGTCGGCCGCCTGATCCTGCTCCGCAGCTTCCCGCGGTCGGATCTCGTTTCGGCGATGAACTGGATGACCATTCCGGCGATGATCGGACCGACGGTAGGCCCGATCATCGGCGGGTTCCTGACGACTTATCTCTCGTGGCGTGCGATCTTTTATCTCAACGTGCCGATCGGGGTCGCCGGTGTGGTGCTGGCGCTGTGGTTGATCGAAAATTTTCGCGCACCGGCGCCGACGCGGTTCGATCTGCGCGGCTTTTTCATCGCCGGACTGGGTCTGGCCTTGCTGGAGCTGGCGATCGAGAATGTCGGGCGCCCGATGATCCCGGGTCCTCTCGGGGCCGTTTTCTTCGCCGCTGCCTTTGCCATCCTGCTGCTCTATCGCTGGCACGCCGGGCGCCGCGAAGATCCGATCCTCGATCTTAGTCTGCTGCGCATCCGCACCTTCCGCATCGGTACGGTTACCGGCAGCGTCTGCCGGATGGGCCTCGACGCGGTGCCGTTCCTTTTGCCGCTCATGTTCCAGGTCGGGTTCGGCCTCAGCCCACTGCAATCCGGTCTCCTCTCCTTCTCCTCGAGCCTAGGCGCGATGCTCGTGCGAACGCTTTCGGGGACCATTTTGCGCTTCTTCGGGTTCCGACGGCTGCTCGTCGGCACCGCCTGTCTCGCCGCGGCAGTGACCGCCGGCTGCGGCCTGTTGCGCCCCGACACGCCGGCTTGGCTTATTGTCCTCTTCGTTCTGCTGTCCGGGTGCGTGCGCAGCATCCAATATCTCGGCCTCAATACGATCAGTTACGCCGACGTGCCCGGCGCGGTGTTGAGCAAGAGCACCAGCGTCGGCGGGGTCGCTCAGCAACTGGCGAGAGGTTTTGGCATCGCAATCGGCGCCGCCCTGCTGGCGCTCATCGCCGGTCCGCGAATGCTGACAGTCGAGGATTTTCGGGTGGCCTTCTTCCTGATAGCTCTTCTGCCACTGCTGTCCGCCCTCGGGTTCTTGCGACTCTCGCCCCTCGACGGCGCCGAAGTCAGCGGCCATCATAAGACGCAGCCCCGTTCCGCCTGAGATCGATACATGAGGTAGTTGCTCAGTAAATCGAGTCACCGCTGTCGTTCCGCGCGAATTGACACGCGCCGTAGCCCTCCCCATACTCCGCGGCTTTCCTGCTCGACGAATGGGGCGGCCGAGCCCGCCCCGGCGAAGCGAGGAGAGGGCGATGATGGGCGATCCCGGCAAAGCGAGTCCGCATTGGGAAGAGGGCCGTGGAGCCGCGCTTGTGGGGCGCCGGCGACGACGATAGACCTGCGTTCCCGCTGGCCGTCCCCCACTAAATTCGCGCAGGAGAGATCTCGTGATACCAGCCGTTATGCCGACCTACGGTCGGTGGGATGTTGCCGTCGAACGGGGTGAAGGCCCGCATCTTTACGCGACCGACGGCCGTAAATTTCTCGATTTCACGAGCGGGATTGCGGTGACCGGCCTCGGTCACTGCCACCCGCATGTCGTCGCGGCTGTCACGGAGCAGGCAAAGCGGCTGTGGCACACCTCGAACCTGTTCCGCATTCCAGGTCAGGAGAGATTGGCGCAGCGGCTCGTCGACAATACGTTTGCCGACACCGTGTTCTTCGGCAATTCCGGCGCCGAAGCGTGCGAGCTGGCAATCAAGATCGCCCGCAAATACCAGTCGGAGACCGGCCATCCTGAGCGCTATCGCGTGATCGGCTGTCATGGCTCGTTCCATGGGCGCACCTTTGCGACCTTGGCGGCCGCCGGGAACGAGGCCTATCTGAAGGGTTTCGGCCCGCCGATGGAGGGCTTCGATCACGTCGCCTTCGGCAATCTGAACGAGATGCGCGCCGCGATCGGCAAGGAGACCGCTGCGATCATGGTCGAGCCGATCCAAGGCGAAGGCGGGGTGCGGGCCCCGCCCGAGGGATACCTGCGCGGGCTGCGCGAGATTGCCGACGAGTTCGGCCTGATGCTCGTCTATGACGAGGTGCAGTGCGGTATGGGGCGCACCGGCAAATTGTTCGCGTATGAATGGGAGAACGTCCCGCCCGACATCATGGCGATCGCCAAGGCGCTCGGGAACGGCTTCCCGGTCGGTGCTTGTCTTGCCACCGAGCGCGCCGCGGTCGGAATGGTAGCCGGGACCCACGGATCGACCTTTGGCGGCAACCCGCTCGCGATGGCGGCCGGCAATGCCGTACTCGACACGATGCTGGCCTCCGGTTTCTTCGCCCGAGTGGACCAGATGGCCATGCTGCTGCGCGCGCGGCTCGAAACATTTGCCCGGTCCTATCCCAAGCTGTTCGCCGAAGTACGAGGCTCGGGCCTGTTACTCGGCATCCGTTGCGTCGTGACGGCTGGCGATTTTGTAGCGAAGCTGCGGCAGAACGGTTTGTTGACCCTGACCGCGGGCGACAATGTGCTGCGCATCCTGCCGCCGCTGATTGTTACCGAGCGCGATATCGACGAAGCGCTCGACATCATGAACAAGGTGGCCCGAGAATGGCCGGCGTGAGCAGCGCGGCGCGCGAACTGGCGTCGATCGGCGAGCGGCAAGAGCCGCCAGATCCCCCGCGGCATTTCCTGGACATCGACCAGTTCGACCCCACCGAGTTGCGGGCGATCCTCGATACGGGCTTTGCCTACAAGAACGGCCGTCGCGACCGGCCGCTTGCCGGTAAGACCTTGGCGATGATCTTCGAGAAGCCGTCGACGCGGACCCGCGTATCGTTCGAGGTCGCGGTGCGCCAACTCGGCGGCCAGACGGTCTATCTCAGCGCCACCGACAGCCAACTTGGCCGCGGCGAGACTGTGGCCGACACGGCGCGCGTCTTGTCGCGCTATGTCGACGGGATCATGATCCGCACCAACCAGCCGCGCAAACTCGATGATCTCGCCCAGCACGCCACCATTCCGGTGATCAACGGGCTGACCGATACATCGCACCCCTGCCAGATCATGGCCGACGTGATGACGTTGCAGGAAAAAAAGGGCCCGATCGCCGGCAAAATCGTGGCGTGGAGCGGCGACGGGAACAACGTCGCGGCCAGCTGGGTTCACGCCGCGGTTCGTTTCGGCTTCGCATTACGGCTCGCCTGCCCGGTGGAGCTCAGTCCGCCGCAGCGCCTCTTCGACTGGGCGCGCCGGGAAGGAGGCAAGGTCGAGCTGACGACCGAGCCGCAGCGGGCCGTCGCGGGCGCCGATTGTGTCGTTACGGATACCTGGATCTCGATGGGTGTTGAAGCGAACGTCAATCGCCACAACATGCTGGCCCCATACCGTGTCGACGAACATCTGATGGCGAACGCCAAGCCTGACGCCATTTTTATGCATTGCCTGCCGGCAAAGCGCGGGGAAGAGGTGTCCGCCGGGGTCATCGATGGCCCGCAATCGGTCGTATGGGACGAGGCGGAGAACCGGTTGCACGTCCAGAAGGGGATTCTCGCCTGGTGTCTTGGGTAGCGGCGGGGGCTCGAGCGCCAACCCCGTAAAAGAGATTGGACTGCTATATTCTTCCCAGCATTGACGCCGGAGCGACTAAGCTTGAATACGCCCACTCAGACCGCACCCGACGATCTGATCCAGCCGTTTAAGATCGATCCCTTTGCGTTGCGTGGCCGCCTCGTGCGGCTGGGTCCGGCGATCGACCGCATCCTCTCGCAACACGACTACCCGGAACCCGTCGCCGCGATGCTCGGCGAAGCGATCACCTTGGCCGTAGTGCTCGCCGGCGCGCTGAAATATGACGGGATCTTCACGCTCCAGACTAAAGGCGATGGACCGATCCGGATGATGGTCGCGGACGTCTCGACCGAGGGTGCATTGCGCGGTTATGCGCAATACGACGAGGCGAAGCTCCAGGCCGCGCTGGCCCGCGCCCGAGCGTCCTCGCTATCAGTGCCGCTGCTCGTCGGCTCCGGCTACATCGCGTTTACCGTCGATCAGGGCGAGGACACCGATCGCTACCAGGGCATCGTCGAGCTCGCCGGATCGACGCTAGCCGAATGCGCCCGCCATTATTTTCGGCAATCCGAACAGCTTCAGGCCGGGATCAAGCTGTCCGTGGGCCGCTCCGGACCGGGCGGCACTTGGCGGGCCGGCGGCTTGATGCTGCAGCGCGTGCCTCCCGAGGGCGGCTACGCGGTCATCGCCGATGATGTCGAGGACGGCTGGCGGCGGGCGATGGTGTTGATGAGCTCAGCGACCCCCGAAGAGCTGGTCGACCCCGATTTGCCGCCGCATGGGCTGCTGTACCGATTGTTCCACGAGGAGGGGGTGCGGGTCTACGACACGCATTCGCTCGAAGCGCGCTGCCGCTGCTCGCGCGAGCGCATCGAGGGGATCCTGCGCGCGTTCCCGCCTGACGAACTCGACGATATGCGCAAAGAAGGGGTCACCACCGTGACCTGCGAGTTCTGCAACACGCGTTACGTATTCGACGAAGCTGATCTCGACCGGTTCATGCCGGGTTGATGAGGGTACCGATCCGCTACCCTCCCTTCTCAAGCTTGCCGAATTGCGCTCAGCTCGATCACGGCGCCTTGACCGCGCCGCGCCGCAGAAGCATGCCGAGGGCAATACGGCAAATACCCTCGTCTTGACCCCGGGGTCCGGGCTCAGGAAAATCCGCGCGCCACTTCCGGCGCGGAACACCAAACACGCGATATGCGGAGAAATTCAGGTGCTCGAAACCCGTCCCCCTGCTCCGATAGCCGGCCGCGAGAGCAAGTTGCGAGTGTGTTCGGCGGTCGTCCTCGGGTTGGCGCTGTGCTGCGGCGGATGCGCCTCTGCGCCTCACGATGCGACCGTCACAGATGACGCCGACGCCGAGCATGATCCGGCGGAGACTGTCAACAGGGCGATCTTCAAGGTTAACGTCGCGGCCGATCACGCGGTCATGAAGCCGGTCGCCGAAGCTTATACCGACCATGTGCCGGAAGGTGTGCAAAAGGGTATCCACAATGTCGTGCAAAACCTCAAAGAACCCGCCGTCGCCGTCAACGATGCGCTGCAAGGCAACGTCAAGCACGCCTGGGAATTGGTTCAGCGGCTTGCGGTCAATTCGACGGCCGGTGTAGCCGGGATTTTCGATGTGGCCGACAAATTGGGGCTGCCGCCGCACAAGGCCGATTTTGGCCAGACTTTGGCGATTTGGGGTGTCGGAGAAGGCCCGTTTGTCGAGCTGCCTCTGCTCGGCCCGTCAAATGCGCGCGACGCGGTCGGCACGGTCGTCGATATGGCGATGAACCCGCTGACCTTTGTCGGCGGCGCACCGGCGACCTATGCGGGTGTCGCCACCGGGGGCGCGAATGCAGTCGACACGCGCGCTCAACATCTTCACGACCTCGACGAACTGGAGCGCAACTCGCTCGATTATTACGCGACGTTGCGCAGCGTCTACCGGCAACACCGCGACGCCGAGATTAGTGCCGCCAAAGAGCGGGAGCCGCCTCAAGGACAGGTCGACATTTCGGTTCCGGCAACCCGGCCTTGATGCGGATCTAGCTCCCATATAGCTGACGATGGGCGTAACCGCGAAGATTTGTGGTCTGTCGACAGAGGAGGCGGTGACGGCGGCGAGCGCCGGCGGAGCTGCCTATCTCGGCTTAGTGTTCTATCCTCCGAGCCCGCGCGCCGTTACGCCGCAGCGTGCCGCGCAGCTCTGCGCCGGCGTTCCCGCTGGTATCGCGCGGGTCGGCCTTTTCGTCGATGCCGACGATCGGGCGATCGACGCCGCCCTAACGGCGGTGCCGCTCGACATTCTCCAATACCATGGCGGCGAAAGCCCGGAATGCATCGTCGCGGCCAAGCGGCGCTTCGGCCGCCCGATCATGAAGGCGGTGGCGATTGCCGGGTTCGAAGATGTGCTGGGTGCCGCTCGCTATGAGGATGTCGCCGATATTCTGTTGTTCGACGCAAAGCCGCCGCGCTGGCCGGACGCTCTTCCCGGCGGCAATGGCCTCGCTTTCGACTGGGCGCTGATCGCGGATCGCCCGTGGCGCGTTCCGTGGATGCTGTCGGGCGGACTGACCGCCGAGTTGTTGCCTCAGGCGGTTAGAATTTCCGGCGCCGCGGCAGTCGATGTCTCGTCCGGCGTCGAGAGCCGCCCCGGGGTCAAGGACCTCGACAAGATCCGCGCGTTTCTCGGCGCCGCCTCCGCACTTCAGTCACCCAAAAACCGCGGCGGCCGGCGTTATACGCCGCCGCCGACAGCGCGATAACGGAGCAGGTGATCGGCTAGGACGCAGGCGACCATTGCCTCGCCAACCGGGACGGCGCGGATGCCGACACACGGGTCGTGCCGGCCATGTGTTTCGATCTCGACTTCATTGCCGTCGACATCGACAGTGCGCATCGGCCGCAGGATCGAGCTGGTCGGCTTAACCGCAAAGCGCGCGACGATGTCCTGACCCGTCGAGATCCCGCCGAGGATGCCGCCGGCGTTATTCGACAGAAACACGATCTGGCCATCCTCGACCCGCATCTCATCGGCATTGTCCTCGCCCCGGAGCGTCGCCGCAGCAAAGCCGGCACCGATCTCGATTCCCTTGACGGCGTTGATCGTCATCAAGGCGCGGGCGAGATCGCCGTCGAGCTTGTCGTAGACCGGTTCACCGAGCCCGGCAGGGACGCCGCTCGCGACGATCTCGATGACCGCGCCGGCGGACGAGCCGGCCTTGCGCACAGCGTCGAGATAATCGGCCCACCGTAGCGCCGCAGCGGCATCCGGGCACCAAAACGGGTTTTCCTCGGTGGCGCGCCAGTCCCATGCGCCGCGATCGATCGCATGCGGTCCGATCTGCACGAGCGCCCCGCGGATCGTCACGCCGGGACCGAGAATCTTGCGCGCGACGGCTCCTGCGGCGACCCGCGAGGCGGTCTCGCGCGCCGAGGCGCGTCCGCCGCCGCGGTAATCTCGGATTCCGTATTTTTTCCAATAAGTGTAGTCGGCGTGGCCTGGACGGAACCGGTCGGCGATATTGCGGTAGTCCTTCGAGCGCTGGTCGGTATTTTCGATCGACAGCTGGATCGGCGTGCCGGTCGTCACCCCGTCGAAGGTGCCGCTCATGATGCGCACCAGATCGGCTTCGCGGCGCTGCGTCGTGTAGCGCGACTGGCCGGGCTTGCGCTTGTCGAGCCAGTGCTGAATGTCCGGTTCGGCGAGCGGCAGAAGCGGTGGGACGCCGTCGACGACGACACCGATCGCCGGCCCGTGGCTTTCACCCCAGGTGGTGAATTGGAACAGTGCGCCCAATGAATTGCCAGCCATCGTCTTCAGCCAATCGGCCGCATCAGCTGGACGAGCTGTTGCTTCAACTGCTCGAAGTCTACCGGCTTGCTCAGGAAAGCTGCGGCGCCCAGTTCGTCGGCGCGATGCCTGCGCTCGTCGTCGCCGTAAGCGGTCACCATCAATATCGGCAGCTCCGGCCGCAGTCGCCTCACTTCCCCCAGCAGCTCCAAGCCGTCCATCCCCGGCATATTGATGTCGGATAATATCACGATCAGCTCCGGACGAATCTCAGCGAGCCGGCGCAAGGCTTCTTCGCCCGAATCCGCGAAATGGAGCACGTACTGCCCCTGCCGCACCTCTCGGCGGAAACGTTGGCGAAACAGATCGGCGATGTCGGGCTCGTCGTCGACGATCAGAATGCTGAAACTCATAGGCTGGCGTCTGCTGCTCGGTCGTCCCTCAAACGACTCTCCCGTCTACCACGTTTCCTACCTCCCGATGCTCGATCTCGACGACCCAAATATCCGGATCACGCTGTCGTTGGCGGGCTATGTAGGCATCCGCATCCGCCTCGGCGACTGGGACGGGACCAGTTGCCCGCATCCACAGAAGCTCGCCATCCTGTCCGCGCGCCTGCGTCAGCACCGAACAGCCCTCGGCGACGCCACCGTTGAGCTTGAGCAATATCGCGCCGGCATCCCCATCGCCGCGGGCCACCACGGCGATCGGGATCGCGGCACGGTCGCACCGCCGGATCAGCGCCTTGATCCATATTCCGCTTTTCAACCTCGCTTCCAACGCTGGCCCTGTTTCAGCCGCGCTCTGGCGCCAAGGGCAGGCGAACGTGGATCGCCAATCCCTGCGGCTCCAGATTTTCCGCTTCGATCGTCCCGCCCATTGCCTCGACATTGCGGCGAGCAATCCACAATCCAATCCCGAAATAGCTCGATGTGGCGTCGCCGGCCGCCTCGGCACGACGCTCGGAATAGTAGCGGTCGAAGATGCGCTCGAGCTGCTCGGCGGGAACTCCCGCACCCCGATCGGATACTGTCAGGTGGGCGAACCGGCCTTCGCGGGCCAAATTAACCAGAATTTCGCTTCCAGCCGGAGAAAACGAAACGGCATTCTCGATTAGGTTTTCGACGACGGTCTCGATCATCTCTTCAGTGCCGAGCACGTACAGACCAGGCAAAAGGTCGGCCGAGATCGTCAGCTCATGACTGGCGAGAATGATCGAGACATCGTGGTTGGAGAGGATGCCGGACCGGATCTGGATCAGGCCGCCGATCACGTGGCCGAGATCGACCGGCGCATGCGGTTTGGCGATTAGATCGGCGGTCGCTTCATCGAGACTGCGCGCCGAGGCGACAAGCCCGTCGAGCCGGTCAAGCGAGTGTTCGACGACACTCATCGCCCGCTGCGCGCGCTGATTGTCTTGCGGCAAGGCGCGACGCAATGGCTCGATCGATTGGCGAATGACGGCGATTGGCGTCTTGAAGGCGTGGGCATTGTCTTCCGCCGTTTGCCTGATGTCCGCGGCGGAGCGATACAGGGCCTCGACCATCCGGTCGAACTCGGCCGCAACGTCGGCCAATTCGGGGAGGTTGGAGCGGTCGGCGAACGAGCCCGCGTCCGGCCCCAGCTCGCGAATGCGGCGGGCGCGCAGCGTAAAGTGGCGGAGTCCGCCGCGCACGCTCAGCAATGTGGCAAAGGTGATGGCGGCCATCGTCAGGTAGATGACGGCCGCGATGATGACCGGCGGTGTCGCCCAATAGGGCTGGCCGAGATGAGCGCCCGGGAAAGCATCCTCGGAAAACGACGCTACGACCGCCCAGCAGCCAGCCGCTGTCGACACGGGTGTTACCGCTGTGACTATCTCCTCGCCGCCAGTCGGCCGGTGGTAGATTAGTGAGAACGGCATTTCGTCTTTGCAGTTCTCAGAGAGACGGTTGAGCACACCCTGACGCGCCAGTGTATCACGCTCCGCTTCCAGATTGCTCGGCGCCACCGGAGGCCAGGAGGCTACGTAATAAAACCCTTCGGTTCCGGCTTGATTGGAGGCCGGGTGCAGCAGCAATTTTATGGTCGTTACCTCGCCGGCGTACCAGGCGAGATCGCGGCCGATCTCCGGCAGTGCGGAAGGATCGGCGTTCGTCAGCAAGGGCAGCAAGGACTGGCTGATCGTGCGCCCCTCGGCGCGCACACTGCGCAGCAGCAGCTCCTGGCTTGTCTCATGGGCAGAGCGGAACTCAATATAAAGGAACACCGGGACCAGTACGAAGACGACCCCCAGAAAGGCGGTCTTAGCCGTAATCGACCATGCCCAGCGGATACCCCGGCGCGTCTCAGCCTTCCGCGGTCCACCGGTATCCAAAACCAGCGTAGTTTTCGATGTGGTCGAAAGCTGAGTCGACATCGCGGAACTTTTTGCGGATACGCTTGATGAAGGTGCGTACATTGGCACGATACCCCTCGGAGCCGTGTCCGGCGATGAAGTTTTTGCCATGGACCAGATCGTAAATCTCGCGGTAGCCGACATCCTGCCCTGCTTTCTCGGCCAGCAGGGTTAGGATCTTGAATTCCGTTAGGGTGAGGTCGACGATCCGTCCGGCCCAGACCGCCCGGCTGATGTCGAAGCGCAGGGCGAGCCGCCCCAGCTGCAGTGTCGAAGCCCGCCCCGGTTCCGGCTCGCTGGACGGCCGGCCGCCCTCGGCGATCAACTGCAGACGCTTGAGCAGGATTGGCAGACGGCGAGACTTGTCGATGAAATCAACCGCGCCGCTTTCGAGGGCCGCCTCCTCGTAGATGTCGTCAGACAGCGCCGTCAGGAAAATGACCGGGATCGTCGTCCCGGCGGCGCGGACTTGACGCAGCACGTCCAGGCCCGTCAGGTTGGGCATGCGCCAATCTAGCAGCATCACGTCGGCCCCGCCGCCCTGATCGAGATAGGTGAGCACATCGCGCCCGTTGGCAAAACTGGTGACCTCGTAACCCTCGTCGATCAGATTGAGACCGAGCGACTCGCGAAAGAGATCGTCATCGTCAACGAGAAGAAGATGCGGCATCGGCGAACCGGCCTAGCCGCCTCGAGCGGCGATCAAGGAACGCCAGCATTCCTGCCGTCTCGCCACCTCGGCGCCGTCGCCCTTGAAAGAGTAATGCAACGTTCGCATACGGCCGCTGCGCAGGTCGAGATAAAAGAACAGGTCGAGTTCGCAGTTAGCAGTCTTGTAGCGCCAGACCGTCGCCGGCGGTTCGTCCAATTTCTCCGCCGCCGGCCCCAAGAGGCGCATCGCCCCGGATTGGTCGAGTCCGATCAATTCGGGTTGCGAAGGGACCTCGCCCTGGCGGCCCGGTGAGGTCGACAGCGCTGCCAAGTCGGAAGATGGGGATGAGTTCTCGGGGGCCGCCGCACCCTCCGTCGGCTTCGGCCCTGTCATCGCGAAATCTTCCCCATCCGACTCGGGAGCCGGATTGCCCGCCGATGGCGGCGGGGTCGGCTTGCGGGCCGGTCTCGGAGCGACGCTGTGCGCAGCAGACGCCTCCGGTTGCGGCGGCAGCGGGCGAACCGCCGAAGTCCGGGGCGGCGGCTGCGATTCGTTTGCGGCGCATGAGGCGAGAACACCCGCTCCCAGGCTCAACAGAGCGGGGTAGACGAGAGACCATCGCCGTTCTCCAATGATCGATCGCACCCTAGCCGCCTCGCAATGGGAAGATCACCCAATCAGCGCCGTGCCAAGCGTTCTATTGCGCCGACGTCGCCGTCGCGGTAGATCGCCAGCAATTGACGATCATTCAGCAGGACATAGGTCTGATCGCCCCGGTCGCAATTGAGTTCAGCGACCGGATAGCTCTGCTCGACCAGGATGTCCGAAATTTTCTGGCGGAGGTCGGGCTGGCGCGGCACCAGGCTGGTAAGGTCGTGGCGGCTCTTCGTGCCGTGGGCGAAGCTGAACATGCCGCGGCATACAGCCTTATCGAGCGTGGTGCTCTCGCCGTCGGGTTGATGCTGAACAATTGTATCCGGGCGGATGGTGATGCTGGCGTTCTCCGGCGTGACCCAGTTTCCGACAAACGGGTCTTCCACGCGCACGGCTGGCGGGGGCGTGCAGGCGATCACCAGCGCGGAACATGTTATGAGCGTAGAGAAGCGCAAGATTCGCATGGCATCGCCGGAGCTGGGCACCGCTTGCAGGTTGTCGGCAGACTCGCGCGCAGATGCTCGCACCAGGGGCCATGCGCCCACATCTCTGCAGCACCCTGGATGCTGCGCAGGATGAGGGCGGTATTCGTCTCCCCCAAGGTTCTCCGTTGTGTTCTCCGGCGCGCGATTCCGCTGATATGGTAAAGCCGGTTTGCCCCAGAGTCGAGAATTTCACGTGAAAGGGCCAATCTATGCGGGCGCTGATCGGGCTTTGGTCCGCCTCGCTTCCGGCGAGCACATCTGCGTCGACACCAATTCGCTCGATGCCATCGACTACCTCCTCGGCTGGGACATGGAGGCAGATGTTCTCCCGTTATTCCGAAGTTTTTTGCAACCCAAGTCTGTGGTTCTCGACATCGGCGCAAATTTCGGACTCTACACCGCGACTTCGGCCTCTCGGATGAGGGACCACGGCCGCCTTTATTCTTTCGAGGCGAACCCGCACACTTTCGACCTGCTGAAGCGAACTCTGTACGCGAACAGGCTGGTGCATCGCCCGAATATAACCGCGGTCAACGCTCTGGTCGGAGAAAGTGCCGGGCGCGGAACCCTTCACTACCTGCCGGAATTCCTCGGCGGCGCGACGATGACCGATATCGGGGCGTGGGGCGATGCAAAGCGCTCGATCGAGCTCGATATCATCACGATCGACGAATTCCTGCCGGTTGGGCTGGCGGTCGATCTCGTGAAAATCGATGTCGAGGGTCATGAGCCCTTTGTCATCAGGGGCATGCAAAAAACTATACGCCGTTCGCCGAGTATTCGGATCTTCATCGAATTCGTCGAAGCCTTTTTGTCGCATACCGTCAGTGCGGATCAGTTTGCCGCGGAAATCGAGGGATTGGGTTTGCGAATTTGCCGCGTATTGCCGCGCTCGGGGTTGGAGTTGATCGAGCGTGGGCAGACACCGCGCGGCGCTAACTTCTGCTTGCTGACCAGGACGCCAGCAGAGGATATCGCGCATGCTCAGCGTGCCGCGAAACATCTGGCCGCTCGCGTGGAGAGGTCCATCAAGCGGCTGGAAGCGGGATGGGACAGATGCCGCCATGCGCTGTACCGCCGATAGAGGACGGTCGCGGCGCTCTAGACGACAGAGAGCGTGCCGGCCAGAAACATTTGCCGCGTGAGGCGGCGCTGGATCTTGCCGCTGGTCGTCTTTGGCAGGCTGCCGGTGCGGATCAGGACGATCTCACGGGCGGCAATTTCATGTTCCCTGGCGATTGCTTCGCGGATCGAGGCGACGATCTCTTCGATGGCGATCTGCCGCTCGGAAGGTACGCTCGATCTCCTGAACCAGTACCAGTTGCTCCTCGTCGTTATGGTCGGGCACGCTGAAGGCGGCGCCGCAATGGCGGCGCAGCGCCGCGTGGCAGTCCTGCACGGTCTCCTCGATGTCCTGCGGGTAATGGTTGATGCCGCGGATGATGATCAGGTCCTTGATCCGGCCGGTGATGTAAAGTTCGCCATCCTCGTCGAGAAAGCCGAGATCCCCGGTGCGCAACCAGTATTGCGCGCCGCCGGACGCCGTCCGCACCCTGAACACCGAGGCAGTCGTCTCCGGGTCGCGCCAATAGCCCCGCGCGACATTCGGCCCGGCAACCCAAACCTCGCCGACCAACCCCGGTCCCAGCGGCCATCCGCGTTTCCGGATCGACGATCGCCAGGCGCTCGCCGACGAGCTGCCGGCCACACCCGACCAGTATCTGAGCATCCTGCGCTTGCGCCGGGGCAACCATCTGGTTGCGCTGCAGAGCGTCCCGATCGATCCGGCGGGTGACCGGGCCAGTCCCCCGCCGGCCCGCCGAAATCAGCAATGTCGCCTCCGCCATGCCGTAGGCGGGGTGAATGCTTTTGGCATCGAAGCCATAGGGCGCAAAGGTGGAGGCGAACCGGTCGATCGTATTCGCCCGAACAGGCTCCGCCCCATTGAAGGCGACCTTCCAGCAAGAGAGATCGATGCCCCGGATCTCCTCGGGGCGGTGGCGTCTGACGCAGAGATCGAACGCGAAGTTGGGGCCGCCCGCGACTTCCGCCCGATAATCGTGGATCGCACGCAACCAGCTGAGCGGGCGCTGCATGAAGCTGACCGGCGCCATAAGGACACACAGCGCTCCGAGGTAGAGCGACTGCAGTGCATTCAGAATGAGCCCCATGTCGTGATAGAGCGGGACCCAGCTGACATGGGTCGATTTGCGCGTATTGCCGAAGGCGATACGGATCATCTCTGAATTTTCGATCAGGTTGCCATGGCTGACGATGACCCCTTTGGGTGACGAAGTGGACCCGGAGGTGTACTGCAGAAGCGCGATGTCTTCCCGCGCGGGAAGGGGAAGCGGGGCTTGCAGTTCTCCGGAACCCGCACTGCAGGAATTCGACAAAGACCCAATCGAGCGGTGCGGTTCCGAAACGCTCCATCAGCTCCGGCCGAGCCTCGATCAGCAAATCGCGGCGGGTCATCGCAAAGCGCGGCGAGCAGTCCGCCAGAATGGCCGCACTGGCATCCCTCGAGCTGGCGCGCCGCGGGACCATCATCGGCACCGCGATTACACCGGCCAGGAGGCAAGCGAAGAACGCGACGATGAAATCCAAACCCGGCGAAAACAGCAGGACTGCTCTGTCGCCTTTCTGTCCGCGCTCGGCCAGGCTCGCGGCCACCGCGCGGGCGCGCGCATAAAGCTCGGCAAAAGACAAGGAAAGCCGCTCGGCCCCGCGATCCGGCAGAAAAATGTAGGCCGCGTCGTCCGGCTGCTCCGCCGCCCGACGCCGGAGCACGTCGACCAGGGACGAAAACTCGGTGCGCGTTTCCGTTTCGTTCATCGCCGTCGTTTGGTTCATTAATTGGCGCGCGTTGCCAAGTGCCGGGCGAGTTCGCCGATCGTCGGATGTTCGAACAGCAGGTCGGGCGTGAGCTCCAAGCCGAGCCAATCTTCGAGCTCGACGATCAAGAACACCGAGTTGGCGGAATCGAGCCCCAACCGAGCGAACGTCATCTCCGTGTCGATCGATTGGTCCGGCAAGTCGAGCGTGCGCGCCAGATACTCCACACACCAGTCTCGGATCGCGGCTTCGCTCGGATTTTCGGCCCGCAATACAAGCTCCGTGTGACGACCCGGGATCGACCAAAGGTTCCCTAACAGCGCTGCGTTCGCGCGGTCAAGGGGCGGCTCGCCTCGCGTTCCGATCGCTGGACGACATGCTCGCGGCGCGCGACGATCTGGCGCGGCAGGCCAAAGCGGCGGGCTAGCGGATCACACCCGCTGTTTCGCTGTTTTCTGCAGCGAATTTACAGCCAGAACGGCTTCTTCAACCACCATCCGCGATTGCAATTATATATCAATCACGTCGACAGGTCAAGCAATAAGTGCGATAATCGCAACGAAATTTCAGCCCGCCGCGGCAGGCAGTTGGCGCAGCTGGGCCTTCAGCCGATCAAAATCGACCGGCTTGGTGATGAACTCGGCGGCGCCGAGCTCGCTGGCGCGACGGCGGCGCTCGTCGTCGCCATAGGCGGTCACCATCATGACCGGCAGATCGGGGAAGCGCTCTTTGATCTCGCCCAGCAACTGCAGGCCGTCCATGCCCGGCATGTTGATGTCGGACAGGATGACGATCACGCCGGGCTCGACCTCGCCGCTCAGCAGCTCCAACGCCGCCTCGCCCGAGGCGGCGAAGTGCATGACGTAAGTGCCCTGGCGCGCCTCGCGGCGGAAGCGCTGGCGGAACAGCTCGGCGACATCGGGCTCGTCATCGACAACAATGATACTGGCGCTCATGCCGCCCTCCCGGCCGCCCGATATGTTAAAACGCTGCCCCCTGGGCCTTCAGCCCACGGACTTGATCCGTGGGGAAAGCCGAGGTCCACAGCAGGATCGGGACAGCATCTGACCATCATCACCTCGATATGCCGGGATGGAGATCGATCCACTGCGGGTTATCCTGTTCGATTAGCTGGATCTTCCAACCGCGCTTCCAACTCTTGATCCGCCGTTCACGGATCATCGCCGCTTCCAATGTGTCGTGACGTTCGAACCAGACCAGCCGATCGGCGCCGTATTTTGCGGTGAAACCTGGAACAGCTTTCACCTTATGGTGCCACACCCGCCGAACAAGATCGGAGGTGGACCCGATGTACAAGGTTCCGTGTGGTTTACTCGCGAGCACATATACAAAAAACATTGGAAGGACTTCGGGGTGGGTCCCGGCTTGCGCCGGGAAAGCAAGAGGGGTTTACGTCTCCACGAGGCCGCTTGCGATTTCTTCACACGCTCTTGCGCCGGGGAAAGCACTCTGCTGGCGGCTTCGCTCCGGGGCATGGTTCCACGGACGCGATATGTTAAAGCGCTTCCCGGCGGAAGCCGGGGTCCACCCTTCGAGCGCTCGGGAGGCGGATCGGTGGGTCCCGGCTTTCGCCGGGAAAGCGCTCTGGTGGCGGGCTTCATCCGGGGCATGGTTCCACGGACGCGATATGTTAAAGCGCTTCCCCGGCGGAAGCCGGGGTCCACTCTTCGAGCGCTCGGGAGGCGGATCGGTGGGTCCCGGCTTTCGCCGGGAGAGCGACTCTGGTGGCGGTTTCATCCGCAATCTCGTTGGAGCGGTCATTTCGCGGCCTCTGCTGTTGGCGCCGCGCGCATGCGCGGCAGGCAGATCGCGAACTCGGTCAACTCGCCGGGGCGGCTGTCGACCTCGATCGTGCCGCCATGCTGTTGGGTCACGATGTCATAGCTTATCGACAGACCGAGGCCCGTCCCTTCGCCGGTCGGCTTGGTCGTAAAGAACGGCTGAAAGAGCTTGTCCCGGATTTCGGGCGGAATGCCGGCGCCGTTGTCGCGGATGCAGATTTCGACCGCGTTTCCGCGATCGTTCGTCGTCACTTTCAGCGCCGGCCGGAAGTTTGGCTCGACGTCGTCGCGCTGGCGTTTGGCGGCGGCGTAGAAGCCATTGCCGAACAAGTTGAGGAGCACTCGGGTGATGTCTTGCGGCACCAGCTCTATCGGGGCGATGCCCTGAGCGAAATCGCGTTCCAAGGTGATGTTGAAGTTCTGGTCCTGAGCGCGGGCGCCGTGATAGGCGAGGTTCAGTGCCTCCTCAACCAGGCCGTTGAGGTCGACCTCCCGGCGCTCGCCGCTGCCGCCGCGCGAATGCTCCAGCATGCTCTTGACGATGCCGTCGGCCCGCCTGCCGTGCTCGGCGATCTTTTCGAGATTGCCGGTCAGCATCCCGACGATTTCGTCGATATCGGCGCGTTCGTCCTCGGCCAGACCGGCGATCGCCGGCGCGGCGGTCTCCTTCAGCTCGTCGAGCAATTCGACCGAGAGGCCGGCGAAGTTGTTGACGAAGTTGAGCGGGTTCTTGATCTCGTGGGCGATGCCGGCGGTCAGCTGGCCCAATGAGGCCATCTTCTCGGCCTGGATCAGCCGGTCCTGGGCGCGGCGCAAATCGGCGAGTGCGTTCTCGGCGGCGGCGTGCGCTCGGCGCGCCTCCTCGCCGCGGGCGGCGAGTTCCTGGAACAGCCGCGCGTTCTCGATCGCCAGCACCGATTGCGCGGCGAAGGTCTGCATCAAGGTCGCGATCGTCGGCGCAAAGCCGGTCTCGCTGCGCCGGCGGATCACCAGCCCGCCGACAACCTTGTCCTCGCGCAGCAATGGCACGGCGAGCACGGCATGAATGCCGGGCAAAGTCCTGGCGGCATGCGGCACCGAGGGGTCTTGCTGCACGTCCGCGACGTACACCGGCGCGCGCTCTATTGCGCTGCGGCCGAGATGGGTTTCGCCGAGCTTGATCCGCCGCTCGCGCAGCGCCTCGACCCGCTCGGCGCTCATGCCAAAGGCGGATTTGGGAACGAAGACTTCTTCGGCCTCGTCAAATTCGTAGATCATGCCCTCGTCAGCCTGCGACAGCAGCACCGCCCGGCCGATGACGGTGGCGAGCACGGTGTCGAGGTCGAGCGAGGAATTGACCGCGCGCGCCACTTCCTCGAGCGCCTGCAGTTCGGCGACCGAGCGGGTCAGCTCGTCGGTGCGGTCGCTGCAGATTCGCGGAGGAGCCGCGCGTTCTCCATCGCGATCACCGCCTGGGCGGCGAAATTCTGCAACAGCGCGATCTGCCTGTCGGTGAATGGCTCGCCGCTTCCTGCGCGGTAGATGTTGATTGACCGCCAGTGGCGCCCGGTCGTCGCATCAGTGTCACCGACAGAAATGTGCGCGCCCCGCCCAGGTCGACCAAGGCCCGCCGGTGGGGATCGCCGCGTCGGTCGAGGTTATCGTCCTTCACATCGGACGATGTGGATGACCGGTTCGCCGGCAAGGATGCGAGCGGTGATGTCTCCACCGGGGTAGGCGGAGCGGGATTACGATGTCGTGAACTCGGCCAATAGACGGGCGGTACCCCCGCGAACCGCAACAGCGCGCAGTTGTTCGCTCCCACCGCGTATGAAAGACTCGCCCGAACTCCGCTCCGCAGAGCCGCATCGCTGTTTCGAGCCATCGCATCGAACACCGGGGCGAGGTCGCCGGGCGAGGAATTGATGACCTGCAGCACCTCGCGGTCG
The DNA here is from genome assembly GCA_963700195.1 of uncultured Alphaproteobacteria bacterium. Lineage (GTDB taxonomy): Bacteria > Pseudomonadota > Alphaproteobacteria > ATCC43930 > CGMCC-115725 > AP-15. The sequence goes on along the minus strand of CAVOWQ010000043.1, from coordinate 34,386 downwards.
CGGTCTGTTGCGATTCGAGCCGCCTCACGGCGTCTCGCTGAGCAGCCGCGCATTCTCGATCGCGATGACCGCCTGGTCGGCGAAGGTTTGCACCAGCTCGATTTGTCGCTCGGTGAACGGCTCGACGCGCTGGCGCGCCAATGTGATGACGCCGATCGGCTCGCCTTCGCGCAGCAGCGGCACCCCGAGCTGGGTGCGCAAATTGCCGAGCGTTGATCGCTTCGCTGAGCGCTGTATTCCGGGTCGGAAGCGGTGTCGGCGACGTGCACTGCCCGGCGCTCCAGCGCGACACGGCCGGTGATCGATCCCCGGTTGGGGACGAGCGGATGCTGCTCGACGAATGCCCGAAACTCTGTGGACGGCCTCCTTCGTTTCCGGCGAGAAGGCAACGGCTGTTGCTATGCGGTACACCTCGCCATCGCGGCGGTAGATCGCGCCGTAGCCGGCGTCGCAGAGCCTGGCGGCCGTTTCGACGAGGGTGTCGAGCACCGGCTGCAGATCGAAGGTCGAGCGGCTGATGACCTTGAGCACGTCGCTGGTCGCGGTCTGGTATTCGAGCGATTCCTGCGAGATCGCGGGTGCGCTGCTGCAATTCGCGAGAGCCGCGCTGGTCGATCGCGATGACTGCCTGCTCGGCAAAGGTTTGCAGCAATGCGACCTGGCTGTCGGTGAACCGCCGATCGTCTCCGCTCAGACTCATCGCGCCGATCGCCGCGCCGTCGCGCAACAGCGGCACTCCAAGCTGCTACGTAGTCACCGGACGTCACAGTCTCGGGCCGTGCGAAGTCCGGGTCGGCGCGATGTCCTCGATTTGCACGACCCTGCCTTCGAGCACCACCCGCGCGGCGATGTGTCTGGCGGCCGGGGACAATGGTTCGCTGGCGCACGGCCGCCCAATGCTCGGGGTCTGCTGCACTGTACGAGCTCGCCACAAAACGGTAGACCTCGCCCTCGCGTATCGTGATCGCTGCGTCATCGGCGGCGCAAAGCCGCGCGGCCGTTTCGATTAGCTGTGTCCAGTACCGGTTGCACATCGGCGGTCGAGCGGCTGATGACCTGGAGCACGTCGCTGGTCGCGGTCTGGTATTCGAGCGATTCTTCGAGATCGCGCGTGCGCTCGCGCAATTCGCTGATGAGCCGCGCGTTGTCCATCGCGATCACTGCCTGCGCCGCAAAGTTCTGCAAGAGCGCAATTTGCTTATCGGAAAACGGCCCCACCTCCTGCCGCTGCGCGCTGATGTAGCCGAGAACCGTCGTATCCTTGCGCAACGGCACGAACAGCGCGGTGCGGATGCCGGCGATCTCGAGAGCAGCGCGCCGCATCGGGTCGCCTTCGTTGGGCGCCACCAGCATCGCGGAGTTGGGGACGTGAACAAACGACTCCCCGCCCAACAGTAACCTGAACGGCGGGATCGGCGAGAACCCCTGGCGCGCCAACGCATCGTATTCTTGTGGATATCCCCTCGTGGCCACCGCGCGCAGCTGTTCGCCGTCCCAAAGCACCAACGAACCGAGGGGGGCGCCGCACAGGGAATGCGCCTTTTCCAGCATCGCGTCGAACACCGGTCCGAGGTCGCCGGGCGAGCTGTTGATGACCTGCAATACCTCGGCGGTCGCGGTCTGCTGCTCCAGCGCGTCGCGCGTCTCGGTAATAAGCCGCGCGTTCTCGATGGCGATCACCGCCTGGGCGGCGAAGTTCTGCAACAGCGCGATCTGCTTTTCGGAAAACGGCCTCACTTCGAGCCGGTGAGATGCGATCATTCCGAGGAGCTTTTCGTCGCGCCCCAACGGTACGCAAAGCAGCGTGCCAGCACGGCGAGAGAACGGGAATTCGTGTTGAGTCATATCGACAATATGACTGAAGGCCTCGCCCTCGATCAGCGGTCGGGTCGCGGCATTGCGGGAAGCCGGATACCCCTGCCGCAATTCACCAACGGAGTGATCAGCCAGTCCGCGCGTCGCGACCGCGTGGAAGTTCTCGCCGTCGTAAAGCTCAAGGCTGCCCCGCGCCACCGCGCAGAGACGGTGCGCCTTCTCCAGGATCGCGTCGAACACCGGCGCGGGGTCGCCGGGCGAGGAGTTGATGACCTGCAGTACCTCGGCGGTCGCGGTCTGCTGTTCCAAGGCCTCACGCGTCTCGGTCAGTAGCCGCGCGTTTTCCATCGCGATCACCGCCTGCGCCGCGAAATTCTGCAGCAATGCGATCTGCTTGTCGGAGAACGGCCGTATTTCTCTGCGACACGAGGAGATCATGCCGAGCAGCGCGCCGTCCTTGCGTAGCGGCACATACAGGCCCGTACGTACCCCTGGCATTCTCGACGGACGCCCGGACCATCGGGTGGTCGATCTGCGCCAGGTCGGGAATGTGAAGGAAACGATCGCCGTCCATCAGCGACCGAGTGATCGGGTTGTCAGCGCCTCGATAGCCCTGCCGCAGCTGTTCCGCGAATTCCCCCGAATAGGAGTGTAGCGCAACTGCGCGGAAAGTCTCGCTGTCGCGCAGCACCAGCCCGCCGTGGGCGACACCGCAGAGGCTGTGGGCCTTTTCCAGAATTGCATCGAACACCGGCGCGAGATCGCCGGGCGAAGAATTGATGACCTGCAATAGTTCTGCCGTCGCGGTCTGCTGCTCCAAGGCCTCGCGCGTCTCGGTCAACAGCCGCGCGTTTTCCATTGCTATGACCGCCTGCGCCGCGAAGTTTTCGACTAGCGCGATCTGCCTTTCAGTGAACGGCCGTACCTCGCGGCGAGCGATCGATAAAGGCACCGAAGGGCGTGTCATCCTTCAGCGCAGAGCGACGAACATCAGCGTACGCACGCGGCCGAGTTCGACTGCCGCAACAGCCGCCCGATCGCCTGTCAGATACAGATCCGACGCCGCAATATCGAGAATTTGAATAACCCGCTCTCCGCGCAACAACCGAGACATCGGGTGATGTTCGCTTGGTCCAGGACGCTCCATTCCTCGCGTAGAACCTCGACAAATTCAGTGGAGAGGCCTTTCGCGGCAGCAATTCGTGGCTGACCGCCGTCGAAGGTCCAGAGCGACCCCTGAACGCCTTCACACAAATGAAAGGCCTTTGCCAGCATCGCATCGAATACTGGCGCGAGGTCGCCGGGCGAGGAATTGATGACCTGCGACACCTCGGCGGTCGCGGTCTGCTGCTCCAAGGCCTCGCGCGTCTCGGTGATCAGCCGCGCGTTCTCCATCGCGATCACCGCCTGGGCGGCGAAGTTCTGCAATAACGCGATCTGCTTGTCGGAGAACGGTCGAACTTCACGGCGGTAGATAACAATATCGCCGAGAAACACGCCGTCCTTGCGCAGCGCTACAGCGAGCAGCGAGCGACAGCCGGCGAGCTCAACCAACGCACGCGGAGTTGCTTCGCCCGATCGGTAGTCGTCGTGATCGGCCAAATCAGCGATGTGCTCGACCTCAGACCCGCTAAGCAATCGAGCGTGCGCGGTGGATGGCCTGAGCCGATGCGGACCGCTCGTCAGAAATTCCCCGTAGGTGGGTGTCACCCCGCGGATGGCGGTCGCACGAATGTGCCCATCGTCGTAGGTCCACAGCACCCCAAACGCCGCACCGCACAAATTCAGTGCTTTGTCGAGCATCGCGTCGAACACCGGGGCGAGGTCGCCGGGCGAGCGGTTGATGACGTCCAGCACCTCGGCCAGCGCCGCTTCCCGCGCCGTCGCCGCGTCGCGCTCGGCGCAGCACTCGTCGAGCCGCCGCTGCAACTCGGCGTTGGCGCGCCGAAGATCGGCGGCCTCGTCATCGAGGATCTCGGTCATTTGCCTATCCCGTTGCGCGCTGGTCCCAGCCGCATGCTTCTTTTGATTTTGCGCAGCACCCGCCGTCGGCCGAGAAGGGTTGCTCGTCGGTGCACCCCGGCCGCGCGGGCGAGGGTCGATGGCGGGACACGGCCCGAGACCCGAATGTGCGACATCATCTCCCTGGCCGGGGCGGCATCGCCCTCAAGGAGCGCCAACCCCTATATCCGACGATATACCCTTACCCTTCGAGCCACTAGCGGTAGCGCGCAAGAAAGGCCCGCGATGCCTTCGCGCGGCATCACCAGCGGCCCCAGATGCGGCGCCAGCGCCCCCATCTCACCGGATGCCGACCGAGCCATCGTTTGAAGCGGATCGGCAGGAATTTCCGCCGCTCTTCGACGGACCGAATGTCCTCCTCGGGTGTCCGGGTCAACAGGCAATAGTTGAAGCCGCTGAGAGCCTCGCCGGCGGGAACCAGCCTGATCTTGAAGTTCGGCAGCACGCGGCAGATCGCGAACCCCAGGCCGCGGATGTAATCGGCGAACTCGGCCGGATTTACCGTATGGGCGAGGAGGCTATCGGCGAATTCGGTGACGATGCGGATATTCGGTGATCGCGCGATGGTTTGCTCCATGCCTCGCATTACCATCGGCTCATGGCCCTCGACGTCGATCTTGACCAGATCGACTGCTAGACCCGGACGGCAGAAAATCGTCGATCGTGGTCATGTCGACCTCAACCGCATGCTGCTTGCCGCCCGACAGTTGTATGTCCGACATGGTGCCGCCGGACGGCAGGTTCGCCGAGTAATGCAGAACGCCGCGGCCGCTCTCGCTGGACACCAGCACGTTTGCCGCGACGATGTTCGGGTTGAGATAAAGATCGTTGGCAACGATCGTGCGCTGCAGGCTCTCGAAGACGCGCGGGTTGCCCTCGAACGCGTAGAGCCGACCGTGATTTTTGACGATGCTGGCACTGAGCGCGGTGTAGAGGCCGAAATTGGCGCCGATGTCGAGAACGACCGACCGTTGCGTTAGAAAGGTCCGGAAGACGCGAATGACATCGGCCTCGTGCTCCCAGCCGAGAATATAGCCGAGCGCCTCGAAGGTGGTCGTATCGACGCAGAGATATTCGCCCGAGGCGAGCCGCACCAACGCCCAATCCGCTCCGACGGCGATCGGACGGCGGATCTTCATTCGCTCGCGTCTCGGGAGGACGGCTGCAGCGAACCGTCCAAGAACATGATCGCATCCCGCTGAGGCGGCGTCACCCACCACCCCTCGGGCTTCCCCGCTCCCGCGGTGCGGGAGAGGAGCATTGTGCCGATCTTCTAGCCCGCTCCCGCACCGCGGAGAGTGGGCGACGCCGGCGGCCTTCACAGCACCGATTCGACCCACTCGTAGAGTTTGCTCTTGGGCAGGGCGCCGATCTTGGTGGCGGCGACCTGGCCGCCCTTGAAGAGGATCATCGTAGGAATTCCGCGAACTCCGTATTTCATCGGGGTCTGCGGGTTCTCGTCGATATTGACCTTGGCGACGGTCACCTTGCCGGCCATGTCGGTCGCGAGCTCTTCGAGGAACGGGCCGATCATGCGACATGGTCCGCACCACTCCGCCCAGAAATCGACGACCACCGGCCCGCTCGCGCGGAGCACTTCGGCGTCGAAGCTGCTGTCGGTGACGGCGATCGGTTTCATCTGAATGTTCCTTCGGTTTAATTGCCGGTCAGATTAGGGGAGCCGAAAATGCCCCGTCAAGGCAGGTAGCCCGCAAGGATCTCGGGGCTGATCGGCATCAGCCGCGGACCTTCGGTCCACAACAGGGCGCAACGGATCTCGCGATCCGGATAAATCCGCTTCAGCGCCGCTTGGTAAGCCGCGAGCTGGCGAAGATAGAGCGGCGCCACCCCATCCTCGGTGGCGGGCGGCGGGCGCAGGCTCTTGTAATCGACGATCAGCACCCGGTCCTCCGCGACGACCAGTCGATCGATCTGCCCCGATAAGGCTTGCCGCCCGATTAGCCCGACTAGCGGCACTTCGGCCTGCGAGCCCGGACCAAACAGCGCGGCGAAATCGGGGTGATCCAATACGGCGAGAACTTCGCGCCGAATCTCATCCTGTTGCTCGCGCATGAGCCCGTGCGTCGGCAGCGCCAGGAAGCGCCGCGCGGCGACGTCTCGCTCCTCGATCGGCAGCTCGGGCAGAGCCTGCAGCAGCCGGTGGACGAGGAGGCCGCGCTTGAAGCGGTCACGCCCTTGCGCCGCGAGCGGCGAGAGAGCGGGCGGCTCGGCCCCGCTCGGCCGCGAAGGGGCGAGCGGCCGCGGCGGGTCGGGCTCGGGTGGCGGCGGCTGATAGACCCAATCCGGCAATAGTCCGGCCGCCGTCACGGTCGCTGCCGGCCGGTTCCGAACCGGCGGGACGGTTTGAGGGCTGGTGAACCGTAGACCTTGGCCGCACCATCCGTCGGCGCCGATCAGCGCGGTCGCGTCGAAGGCGAAAGGGGTCGAAATCTCGGCGAGCCCCGTGCGGCAGAGCGCGTGCCATGAGCCCTCTCTTGGCGATTCCCGCGTTTGCCAGCCGCAAATATACAGCCGGTCCTGGGCCCGGCTCAGCGCGACGTAGAGCAGGCGGCGGTATTCCTCCAGGTTGCGGTCGCGCAGCGCCCGTTTTTCACTAGTATAAAACGGGACTGCGAGATCGCGCCGCGGACACCACAGCGGCAGCCCCTCATGCTCCGTCCACAACAGCGTGTCCGGCAGGTTCGGCAGCTGCATCGTATCGGGCAGAAAGACCACCGGCGCTTCGAGCCCCTTTGCGCCATGAACCGTCAAAATGCGCACTTCGTCGCGCTGCCTTGCGCCGAAATCGCGCTTGACTTCGGTGTCGCCGGCGACCAGCCACCGCAGAAAACCCTGCAAGGACGGCACGTGTTCCCGTTCGTAGGAGAGTGCCAGCGCAAGGAACTCCTCGACCGGGTCCACGGCCTCGGTCCCGAGGCGCTCCAGCAGCATGCGCCGCCCTCCCCGAGCGCCGAGGATTTCGGCGTAGAGTTCGTACGGGGGCGCGAAATCGGCGCGGGCCAAGAGATCCGAAAGCCGCTCGACCACCCGCCGAAGCTGCGGAGATTTGCCGGCTTTGGCGCGCAGCCGGTGCCACAGCTTCTCACTGCCGCGGTCATAGGCCAGATCGAACAGCATCTCCTCGTCGATGCAGAAGAGGGGACCCTTCAGCACCGTCGCCAAGGTGAGGTCATCCTCCGGCAACAGCAAGAACCGGCCGAGCGCGACCAGGTCCTGCACCGCCAGCTGCTCGGTCAGGATGAGGCGGTCGGCCCCTGCCACCGGAATGTCGCGCTGTTTGAGCGCGCGCAGCAGCTCACCGACAAACTCGTTGCGCCGCCGCACCAGCACCATGACGTCTCCCGGCCGGATCGGGCGGCCGGAGGCTTCGAGCAATTCCCTATTGTGGAGCCAACTCGCAATGGTTGCGGCGATTGCGTTGGCGAGGCGGGTGCGAGGCTGCGGTGTCCGCTGGCGGATGACCGGCAGCGCCATCGGGTCGGGCGGCTCCTCGGGCTGCCCGACCACCGGCGGCCACAATTCGACCACGCCCCCGTGTCCAGCCCGGGAAGCGATGTGACGGATCTCGCTGCCGTCGAGAGCGACCCCATCGCGGGCCGCCTCGTGTCGAAAGACGGCGTCGATCGCCCGCAGCACCGGCTCGGTAGAGCGGAACGAGACCTCCAACGGCACCACCCGCCATTCCTGCCGGGCGTCGCTGATACGCCTTTCGAAATATTCACGCATGGCCAGAAAGGCTCGCGGATCCGCGCGCTGAAAGCTGTAGATCGACTGTTTGGCGTCGCCGACGGCAAAGATCGTGCGCAGGCGGTCGCCGATGCCCTCGCCGGCATAGAACTCCTCGGCGAGCGCCGCCACGATTTGCCATTGCTCGGGGTTGGTGTCTTGAGCCTCGTCGATCAAAATGTGATCGAGCCCGCCGTCCAGCTTGAACAGCACCCATGGTGCGATACCGGGACGGCGCAACAAATTAAGGGCGGCCGAGATCAAATCGTCATAGTCGAGGACGCCTTGAGCGCGCTTGCCGTCGGCATAAGCATCCATCAATGCGCCGCCGAGCCGGACGAGCGCGCAGCTCGCCTCGACCAGTGCTGCCGCCGACTGCGTCTCGCAGAATTTTTTGACCCGATCCGCCTCCGCGCCGAGCACCGCTACCGCATTGCAGCTGGCGCGGCAGGCCGCGTCCCGCGTGATCAGGATTTTGCGGGGCTCGCCCTCAGTGATTGTGAGAAATGCGGTGATATACGCCGGAAGCATCTGACGACGCTGCCCCGGGGTCTCGCACCAGGCGGCAAGTGTGGCGCCGCGCTCTCGATCGGTGCAGGATCCGCCGGAGAGCGCCGCTGCAGCCAAGCGCAGGCCCCGCTCGTCCCCGGCTCCTGCCGCGCAGAAACCGGCGATGACTGCCTCCTCGGTTGTTCCAGGGGGCAAGCTCAGGGCTCGGCAGAGCTCGTCGCGCAGCTCTGAATGGCCTCCGCCGAGCGCGTCGCGGAGCTTGCCGCGCTCGGCCGCCAGTGACGCCATCAACACACCAAAACGCTCCTCGGGAGCATGGCGGGCCACCACTGCAAGCGCCTCGGCGAGCTCGGGCTCGTTTCCGTTGCGGGCGGTAATGATCACGCGCTCGCCGGCTTCGATCAGCGCTTCGCGCGCGTTGCGTTCGTCGAGGACCGCAAAGTCCGTCGGCACTCCGGCCTCCAGCGGGAAGCGGCGCAACAGTGTTTGGCAGAAGGCGTGGATCGTCGCGATCTTGATGCCGCCGGGGGTTTCGAGGACGCGCGCGAAAAGCTGTCGGGCCCGGGCGATCGTCGCGTCGCTGGGCATGCGCCCGGTCAGCTTCTGCAAGGTCTCGGCGAGCGCCCCCGACCTCAGCGTTGCCCAATTGGCCAGCTCCTCGTTCAGCCGGTTTGCCATCTCGGCAGCAGCAGCGCGGGTGAAGGTCAGGCACAAAATCCGAGCAGGATCCGTCCCGTCGAGCATCAACCACAGCAAGCGGTCGATAAGCACCCGCGTCTTGCCGGTTCCGGCCGAGGCGGAGACCCAGACGGAGGCCCGCGGGCCGGCGGCCCTGCGCTGCGGGGTGTCGGGGTCGCCGAACGACCTCATTCTTCGGCCTCGCTCTCGGCGAGCCGCTCGAGGTGCCGGTAATCGGAATATCGCGGCGCCCAAAGCGGCGCTGGAACCGCGAGATAGGGTGTCGCAGGATCGTCGAACCGGTTGATCAGCGCCTCGACGCGGGCGACCACGCGGTCGATCAGCGCGCCGGGGTCGCCCGCGTCGAGCAGGCAGCGTTCGCCAGCCGGTTCGCCACCGCTCAGCCGCCAATATTCGAGCGCCGTAGGCGAACCGCTGACGCCCTTGAAGCCGCCACCGCGCAGGATCGCGCCCTCGAGAGGCAGTTGCGGTGCAAACCCCGTTTGCACTTGCTTTACCGGAGGCACGCTGCCGGTTTTGTAGTCGACCAGTAGAAAGCCGCCTTCGGCAAGATGGTCGATGCGGTCCGCCTTGGCGGTGATCGTGAACGCTCCGCCGCGCCCCTGTAATGTCCAGCTTCCCTCGCACTCGCTGTGGCTCTCGACGATGCCGAGGCGTCGGCCGCGCTCCTGATCAATCAGCCAACGGGCGATCCTCGCAAAGCGGGGCCACCAGAAGGCCCAGGCGCCCGGACGAGACAGCACGGGTCCGAATTGCTCGCGACCGATGCGCAGCAGCTCCTCCTCGGCGTTATCCGGCATCCGCTGCGGGAAGCGGCGGTAGAAGGCGTCGAGAGTCCGGTGAATGACCGTGCCGAGTTCGGCCCGGCCGGGATCGGCGTCGAGTTCGTCCAGCGACCTCAGCCCGAGGATATGGCGGGCATAGATCGCATAGGGATCGCGCAGCCAGGTCTCGATCTGTGTTACCGAAAGCTTTCGCGGCCGCGCCGCGAGAGGCGGACGCGGCTCAGGCGGGGGTAGCGGCCGGTATCGCTCTGCGCGATCGATCAACTCCGCGGCGTGCCGAAGGGTATCGTCCGGCCCGAGCGCGCCGTCTAATCCGATAGCCTGCAGTACCGCATCGAGGCGAAGAAGCCAGCGCGACGGCACGGTCGGAACACCCTCGCTCCGCGCCGCGCGGGTCAGCGCTACCTCCGGCGCCCCCAGCGCCTGGGCAAAGTCGTGTGCGGCGATTCCAATACCGCGCTCCGGCAAAGCAATACCGAACTCCCGCCCCATCTGCCGGGACATCCACGGGTCGTGCCCGGCCGAAGGCGGCCAGCTGCCCTCGTTCAGACCGCCAAGAACCACCAAATCGGCCTGCTGCAGCCGCGCTTCGAGGAGACCCCAGATCGCCAGCCGGGGATGCCGGCCGAACACCGGCCGCACGACCGCATCGGCGGCCAGCGCCTCGAACAGGGCCGGATAATGCCGACCGGGGAGAGGCGGAAAGTCGCGCGCGGCATCGATCAGCTCGTGGCAGAAGCGCGCGGCGGCCTCGCCTGCCGCCTCATGCCAGAGGCGCTCGCCGCCGGTTTGCGTCGCGCTCGCGGCCAGCCGCTCGGCGGCCTCGATATGCGCTGCCGCAAGACGCGATAGCGGCACGGCATCCGCGACCAGCAATTCCGGCAGCGAGCCGAGGCAGGCCTCGAGCCGGTCTACAAACCTCGCCAAACCACTTCTTTCGCTGGCGAGAGCAGCCCTGAGGCCAGCAAAGCCCGGAGCGGGGCGAGGGCCTCGGATCGCTTGTTCGAGCTGCCGCGCTAGATCTCGGAAGACAACCGGAGCGAGCCCGCCGGAGGCGAGCGGATGCTTCAGCGCGGCGAGCAGGGGCACCGGGGCGAGTTGGCGAGCCGCCAGATCGAGGACCAGGCGCAGAAAGACGCCCGGTGGCGTCCGGTTCAGCGGCAGACCGGCCGAGTCGTCGATGTCGATGTCCCAGCGGCGCAGCTCCGCAGCAACCCTTCGGGCGAGGTCGCGGTCGGGGGTGACGAGAGCGGCGGTCGCGCCTGGCGTCTCCAGCTTGCAGCGCAGCAGGAGCGCGATGACCACCGCCTCCTCTTGCGCGCTCGAGCAGTCGTAGCGGCTCAACCCGTGAAGGGTATCGGCCGGCTGCGGGGGCAGGCGCCGCCACGCATCGGTGGTGATTGCCGGCCGCAACGCCTCGGCAATCAGCCGTACCCGGCGCGCAGTTGCGCCCTCACTTTGGCGCTCGGCTCGTTCTCCCGCACTCCGGGAGAGAGAAGCGAACAAGGGGAGATCGGAAAGGCCCTCGAAGCCTTCGGCGGGGAAGGGGTCCGGCCGGCTTAGTGGCCAATCGCGCACCTCGGCCGCAGTCAGCTCAAGCGCCCGGAGCAAGCCCGCCATCAGATGCTGCGGATGCGCCTCGTCCTCTTCGATCGCCGACCACTCGGCCGCATCGCGGCCGCGGTCGAGGCCGGGGAGGATCACCGCGCCCTGGTCCAGCGCGGCGACAAGCGAAAGCAGCTCGGTCATGGCCGGGATGCCGCCGATCAGTCCGGCAGCGATCACCGGATGGCGAGGCGGGGAGCGGCGCCAAGCCGCAGTTTGCTGCTCCAGCAGGCGATTGCGCCGCGATGCCGCGTCGAGGGCCCCCTCCTCGGCGAGAATCCGGGGCCAATGCTGCGGCAGGATCTCAAGAAATTGGTGGACGACACGCCAATGCTCAGCCAAGCCCTCCGGAACCAAATCGGCGATCTTCGCGAAGGTGGCACCCTCGGTCGCGACCCTGTCGAGAAGCTGGGCGAGGCTGGCCGCGAGCGCAGCGGCTTGTCCGGGCAGGAGCGGCTCCTCGCCGCGCCGTTCGCCCCAGTGCAGCACTAGCCGGGTCAGCAGCAAACGCCGGCGCAGCTCGGGGATGGGCGGCGGCACCGCCAGGTCCTCCTCGCCGGCCTCGGACAATGACAGCTCGTCCGAAGCGAGATCACCGATCGGCCGCATCCGCGGCAGCAGCAAAGGGGTCCCCACCGGTTTGCCGTCGGGCGCGACACGCAGGAATGCCTCGCGCAGCGAGCGCACCGCGCGGCGCGTCGGCAGCAGAACGGTGATGCGTGGCAGCTGCAGTGGATCGGCGCCGGCCATCCCGAGCAACCCGGCCGCCAGTGTCGCCAGGAACGGCCGATGTGCGGCGATCGTGTAGACCTTGGGCTGCACTGGATTTCGGATCTTGGCTACCGCTCGATGCGATGCGACGACAGCCGTTCACGAGTGGCAGCGAGGCCTTGCGGCGTCCCGATATGGTACCACTCGCCATCATGCACTATGGCGTGAAGGCGCCCCGCTTCTTCGGCGTGGTCGAAAAGCCGGACCAACGAGAATACGCGGTCGGAGATGCCGGCGAAGGCGCCGCGGTGAAGCAGCTGGAGGCCGGCGAAGAGAAAAGGCGCAACCTCGCGCTCGCTGCGGCGGTGCGGGCATCCCGACGCGTCGATCAAATAGTCGCCGCTGCCCTCGTAGCCGACCGCCGTCACCGTCCGCTGCAGCAATAGTATTGCGTCCATACGCTCGGGATCGAAGGCAGCGGCGAGCCGCTGCAGGGCGGGTTCCTTGCCGTCGAGCCAGAACACGTCGGCATTGACGACAAAAAAAACTTCACCGAGCAATGGTAGCGCCCGCGCGACCCCGCCGCCGGTATCGAGCAACTCGGTCTCGTGGGAAATTTCGATGCGCGGGTGGTCGCGGCGGGCAAGTTGTGCGGCGATCATGGCCGCCTTGTAATGCACATTTACGACGACGCTCTTGATCCCGGCGAGCGCCAGCCGGTCGATCGCATGGTCGAGCAGGGAACGGCCGTTAATCTCGATCAGAGGTTTCGGAATGGTTTCGGTCACCGGACGCAGCCGGGTGCCGAGGCCGGCGGCGAGCACCATCGCCGTCCGCGGCGGGACGATCATGCGGGGATATGCCGAACCGAGCGCGGCAGGTGGCGGTCGAGCCAGCTAGCGACCGGGGCGAGGGCCGGATGGGCAAGCTCCTGGTCGAGCAGCCGCCAGATCCGCGGGAGGTGGACGAGGTAGCGCGGCTTGCCGTCGCGCCTCCACAATCGCGTGAAAATGCCGAGGATCTTGCAGTTGCGCTGAGCCGCGAGGATCGCCGCCGATCGCAGGAACGCCGTCCGGTCGAGCGCCGGAAAAGCAGCAAGATAGCGCTCGGTCAGCTGCCGGCGCAGCTCGGCCGGGACGTCGCGCCGGGCGTCTTCGAGGAGCGATACGAGATCGTAGCTCGGCGGACCGCATACCGCGTCCTGAAAATCGAGAAGCCCGCAACCCTGCACTCCGGAGCGATCCGGCAAAAGCATCAGATTGTCAACGTGATAGTCGCGCAGGACCAAAGTATCGACGGGAAGCGCCGCGTCCGGCAGAAGGGTTCGCCACAGATCGAGATACTCGTCGCGCCGCCCGTCGGACAACGGCTCTCCGAGAGCCGCCGGGGCATACCAATCGACCAGGAGCGCCGCCTCGGCGAGGAGCCGCTCCGCGTCGTAAGGGGGCAAGTCGGGGCTCCCGCGCGCCTCGACCGCGCGCTGCAGCTCGACCAGCGTGTCCACCGCCAGGGTATAAAGGGCCGGCTCGTCGGCGCCGCGGTCGAGAAGGCGGGTGTAGGTGTCGTCACCGAAATCCTCGATCAACAGAAAGCCGCGCGTGCGGTCTTCCGCGAAAACCTCAGGGGCGCTGAACCCCAGACGGCGCAATAGCTGCGAGACGGCGATATAAGGTACGACATCCTCCTGCGGCGGCGGCGCATCCATCAGGATGGCGCGCCGGCCGTCGCCGCCGAGGCGGTAATAGCGCCGAAATGAGGCATCGCCCGCGAGCGGCGCCGGGCTGGCGCCTTCCCAGCCGCACCCCTCGAGAAAGGCTGCCATTGCCCGCTTTCGTGATGTATCGATGGGAGCAGCCATTGGGCTGACCGGCGGGAGAATTTCGCCAATAGAGCCGGGCTCGTTCGGATCACGCATCGGCTGCAATCATTGCCAGCCGCGTTTGCCACTCCTTTCCAGGATCCAGCGACAAGACGCCGCGCGCCGGGCGCATCGCCGAATGCGAAGCGGAGTTCGAGCCGGCGGTCGGGCAGCAACGGTCCCAGCCGCTCGGGCCACTCGATCAGCGAGATGCCTTCGATGAACGCATCCTCGATGCCCAGCTCCCATGCCTCCTCGGGGGCGCGGATCCGATACAGATCGAAATGCCAGATCACCGTCGGGCCTGCGTCGTAGAGCTGCACGAGCGTGAAGGTTGGGCTCGGGACCTCATCCTGGTTGCCGCGCGCCCGGATGAAAGGCGCGCGCAAAGGCAGTTTTCCCGGTGCCGAGGTCGCCCTTCAGCGCAACGATGTCGCCCGGAGCGGCCACCGCGGCAATGCGGGCCGCGAGCGCGGCGGTGTGAGTTTCGTCCGGCAGGTCGACAACAATCATCACCTAGGCGTTGTATAACCCGGCATCGGCTAGGCGCAATATGTGCGGCGTCGGTGTTTGTTCGCGGCCCTGATCGGCGATCGTCGAGATCAGCCTCATCCGGATCGCGACGCTATCTCACGAAATCGGGTCGAGACTTCGTCTATGCCGCCGCGCGGCTCTCGATTTGGGCCGAAGGCAGCATGCCGGCGAATTCCCGCGAGGCCGTGGGCAGCCGGCAGGTGATGGTGGTTCCGCGACCTCGGGCCGAGTCGATCGTGACGGCTCCGCCATGCAGATCGATCAGGCTCTTGACCAGCGACAGGCCGAGCCCCGCACCCGATCGTGGCATGCCGCGTTCGAATTTTTCGAACATCCGGGCTTGATCGGAGAGCGGAATGCCGATCCCGCTATCGGCGACCGTCAGCAGCAACTCACTCTCGCGGCGTTCGGCCTCGACGCGTATCGCGCCGCCCGGAGGCGTGAACTTGACGGCATTGGAAATCAGGTTGAAAAGCGCCTGCTTGAGCCGGCGTTCGTCCGCAGCAATCACGCCGATGTCCGGCGGACAACAGAGCTCGATCTCGAGCTCTCGGTTTCTGGCACGCCCCCGCGTCAGCGCCAGCACCGTTTTCAGCATATTGAAAATGTCGACGCGGCCGGTCTCCAGAACCATGTAACCCGCTTCGATCGTGGCGAGGTCGAGGATATCGTTGATGAGTTCCAGCAGTTGTTGCGAGCTCTGGAGGATGCCGCGGCTGTAGTCGAGCTGCCGCGGGTTCAAGTCACCGAAATACTGGTTGGTCAAGATGTCGGCAAAGCCGATGACGGTGTTCAACGGCGTTCGCAACTCGTGAGAGACGTTGGCAACAAACTCGCTTTTCAGGCGCCCGGCGGTTTCGAGCGCTTCGTTGCGCTCGCGCAGAACGCGTTCATACTTCGCCGTGTCGGTCACGTCGAGATAGGTCACCAACACATTGCCATCCGGCAGTGGAACCGTCGCCTCCTGCAGCGTCGACCCGTCGGTTCGGTAGACTGGGCCGCTCGCCGGCGCCTGGGCAGTGACTTTTGAAATGATTCTCTGCTTCCTCGCATCCCAATCGCCTGCAGTATCGAGCAGGACGCGGGTCTTCTCGAGGATTTCGCCGATGTGCGGTTCGCCCGCGACATCGTCTTCCGATAATTCCCAAAGCGCCAGGTAGGCGGGATTATGGAGCTTCATCCGGCCGTCGCTGCCGTAGACCGCGATGCCTTCGAAGAGGTGGTCGAGAGTGGCGCGCCGCACTTTTGTCAGGGTGTTGCACGAGCGCTCGAGCGCCAGGCGATCGCTGACGTCCTCGTAAACAAAGGTGAGGCCGCCGAATGGATGCGGGGAGATGGACAACAGCAAGGTGCGGCCATCGGGTAAATGCAGCAGGTCTTGCTGCGGCCGGATGACCGAGGTGAAGAGCGCCAGCTGCTCGGCCTTGAATGCCCGGAAATCGGCGGCCTCGGGGAGAAGACGGGCCTCCCGCAGCCGCTCCAGAACCTCCTCGAAAGAAGGTTGAGCGGCGAGCCAGTCCTCTGCGATGCCCCACATCGAGGCGAACCCAGCGTTGAAAAATTTGAGCCGCTTGTCGGGGCCGTAGATGGCGACGGAGGCGCGGATCGTTTCGAGCACCTCGGCATGCGCGTTGATGTGGCGCCACAACTCCGCTTCCGCGGCCTCGCGATCGGTGCGATCGCGGGCGAAACCGATAGTGCCTCCGGTGGAGCACGGCACCTCGCCGATCTCGACCAGCCGGCGCGAGCCGCCGATGACGACGTGCCGGCATTCGCCGGGGCTGGCGCCCGAAACCAATTCCCGGCCCTCCGCGACAACCAGATCGGCGGTCGCGTCGAGGGCACTCGCATAGGCTCGGTTGCAATCGACGAGGATGCGGTCGGGGCCTCGCCGCCACACCGGCAGCGGAATGGCGTCGAGCATCTGGCGCAAATCGGCGACTTCTTGGCGCGCCCTCTGGATCGTCACCGCAGCCGAAGCATCGAGAAGCCACAGCACGGCGTCGCCGCTCGCTGCGCGCCGCCCTTCTACGGTATAGGCGGCGCCGCTGCGGGTAACGAAAGTGGCCGAGAAAGCGGCTCCCCGTGATTGCAGCGCCTGCCGGGCCTTCTCCAACCGCTCCGCATCGGCGGCCGGCAACCCTGCGAGGAACTGGCGATAGCCCGGCGCTCTAGCATGCGCGTCAGCGTTCGTCCGACGATCCGTCCGACTGGGGCTCCAGCGAAACCATTCGAGCGGGACGGTTTCGAGCACCGCGCATCTCGCGCGCTCTTGGTAGAGAGCGGTACGGGCGCGCAACAGAGCGGCAACCGAAGCCAATGTGACGAGCAGGCACAACGCAACAGCCGATTCGAGCACAACCACTCGCCCTTGCTAGGATCATGGATACCGGCGATCTATCGATCTCCCGTATGACCCCACAATAGGAGCATAATTTACCCAATTGCAAGAGCTCTTGCGTCACAAATGTAGTTAAAGTTGCAGTGCAAAGGCCCGACTAGTAGCGGTAATGGTCCGGTTTGAAGGGTCCGGCGCGCTCGACGCCGATATAGCCGGCTTGGGCCGGGCTGAGCGCCGTCAGTTTCGCGCCGAGCTTGTCGAGATGCAGGGCGGCGACCTTCTCGTCGAGATGCTTCGGCAGCACGTAGACCTTGTTTTCGTATTTGCCGTGATTGGTCCACAGCTCGATTTGCGCGAGCACCTGATTGGTGAACGACGCGCTCATCACAAAGCTCGGGTGACCGGTCGCGCAACCGAGATTGACCAACCGCCCCTTGGCCAGGACGATCAGGCGTTTGCCGTCGGGAAAGACAACCTCGTCGACCTGCGGCTTGACTTCCTCCCACGGATAGTTGCGCAGCGCATCGATCTGAATCTCGCTGTCGAAATGGCCGATGTTGCAGACGATGGCGCGGTCTTTCATCTGCCGCATGTGATCGATCGTGATGACGTCGATATTGCCGGTCGCAGTCACGAAGATGTCGCCTTGCGACGCCATCTCGTCCATCGTCGCGACCTGATACCCCTCCATTGCCGCCTGCAATGCACAGATCGGATCGATCTCGGTCACCATGACCCGCGCGCCCTGGCTGCGCAGGCTCGCCGCAGAGCCTTTGCCCGACATTGCCGAAGCCGCAGACCACGGCGACCTTGCCGGCGACCATCACGTCGGTGGCGCGCTTGATCCCGTCGACCAGGCTCTCGCGGCAGCCATAAAGGTTGTCGAATTTCGACTTGGTGACACTGTCGTTGACGTTGATCGCCGGGGCTTTGAGAGAGCCCTCCCGCACCATCTCGTAGAGCCGGTTCACGCCGGTGGTGGTCTCCTCCGAGATCCCGCGAATATGGTTCAGCAGTTCGGGGTATTTGTCGTGAAGAACCTTGGTCGCGTCGCCGCCGTCATCGAGCACCATGTTGGGTGTCCAGCCCGCAAATGGACCCTCGGCTGGGCCGCGCAACGTCTGCTCGATGCACCACTCGTATTCCTCCTCGCTCTCGCCTTTCCAGGCAAAGACCGGAATGCCGCGGGCGGCCATCGCCGCTGCTGCATGGTCCTGGGTCGAGAAGATGTTGCACGAGCTCCAGCGAACCGTGGCGCCGAGCTCGACGAGCGTCTCGATGAGCACCGCGGTCTGGATCGTCATGTGAAGGCAGCCGACGATGCGCGCACCTGCAAGCGGTTTCGCCGTGCCGAATTCATCGCGCAACGCCATCAGCCCCGGCATTTCGGTCTCGGCAATGGCGATCTCGCGCCGCCCCCAGTCGGCGAGCGAAATGTCGGAAACTTTAAAATCGGTCAATGCGGGCATCCGTGGCTCTCCGTGATCATCCAGGACAAGTCCAGAAAGATATACACATATCTTTATATCGTCAATCGATCGGATCGGCTCGCATATATGCAGCGGCCCACGCGGAGCGCGAGCTGGGTCCCTGGTTACTGGCAGCAAGGGCCGAACGGCTGGGTCTGGACCGAGGGCCGCTGGGCGTAGAGGGAGTCAGGTGACGGCGTTGGGCGGGGTCCGTCCGGCCAGGACCGCGTCGATCCCGTCCAAGGCCAGGAAACCCATCGCGGCTCGGGTCTCGACCGTCGCGCTGCCCAGGTGGGGCAGCAGGACGACATTGTCCAGCCCGAGATAGCCCGCGCTCACCATCGGCTCTCCGTCGTAAACGTCGAGCCCGGCGTAGCCGACCTGCCCGCTATGCAATGCCGCGATCAATGCCGCATCATCGACCAATGTGCCGCGGGCGGCGTTGACGACCACGGCTCCCCGCGGCAGCAGTGCGATACGCGCGGCGCTGAGCCAGCGGTGGGTGGACGCGCCGCCCGGCGCATTGAGCGACAGCACCTGGCATTGCGGTAGAAAGCTCTCGTCGGTGTCGTGAAATATCGCCCCTTGCTCGAGATTATCGGGCAGACGGACCTGGTCGCGGTAATGCACCTCCATGTCGAAGGCACGGGCCATCCGCGCAACCTCGCGGCCGATGCGGCCCATGCCGAAGATGCCGAGGCGCTTACCCGAGACCTGGGTGCCGATCAGCTGGGTCGGCGCCCAGCCCTGCCATCGGGCGGAGCGGACCAGGCGCTCGCCTTCCCCGGCGCGCCGCGCGGCCGCGAGGATCAGCAGCATCACGGTCTCGGCGGTCGCGACCGACAGCACGCCCGGAGTATTGCACACGGTGATGCCGCGCGCCGCCGCCGCCTCGACCGCGACATGATCGTAGCCGACGCTAAAGGTGGCGATCACCCGCACGGTGTCGGGCAGAGCTGCGATTGTCGCTGCATCGAGCCGTTCGGCGGGGCAGCACAGGATCGCGGCAGCTCCCACTGCCAGGTGAGCAATGTCGACGCCACTGCGCGGCATATCCTCGGGATTGAGCCGCGCGTCGTAGTCGCGAGCGGCGCGCGCCTCCACCGCCGGCGGCAATCGCCGGGTTACCAACAGTACAGGCTTCGCTATTGCCTGCATCAGCCGCCCTCATCCGAACCCGGGCGGGCGGCGTTCGTGCCAGTCGGTGGCCTCTTGATAGGCGCAGCCGATGCGCAACGCAGTCGCCTCGTCATAGCCGCGGCAGACGACCTGCAACGACAATGGCAGCCCCGACGCAGTGAACCCATTCGGCAATGCCAGCGCGCACAGCTCCAGCGCATTGACGAAACGGGTGAAGTGCGCCGGGGTCGAAGCCTGATCGACCTGTTCGACGGGAATGGCGGCAGTTTGGGTGGTCGGCGTCAGCAGTGCGTCGACATCGGCGAGGGCAGCTGCGAATTCCCGTTTTGCCGCATCGCGCTCGCCGAGCGCTCGTAGGTAATCGCGCGCCGAGACGCCTTTGCCGGAGGCGATGCGGGGTCTTACCGCATCATCGATCGGCAAGGTCGTGTCGTCGACCAAATGGCCGACTAGGAAGTACCCTTCGGCGCCGATGATCCGTCCGGTCAGGTCGGTGAAATCGGCGAACCGGCGGGGCAGTTCGACAGTCACGATCTCCGCGCCGAGTCGCGCCAGCGCATCGAGCGAGGCGTCATAGGCGGCGAGCACCTCCGCCGCAACGCCATTGCGTTCCGCATCGGGCATCCGAGCGAGCCGTAGCCCGCGCACCCCGCACTTGATTGCCGGCATCGGGTCGTCGGGCATGATGCCGCGAGTCCGCGGATCCAGCGGGTCGGGGCCCTGCATGACATTGTAGAGCAGCGCCGCATCCATAACCGAGCGGGCCATCGGCCCCGGCGTATCGAGGGTCGGGGCGAGCGGCAGGATGCCGTAGGTGCTGACCCGGCCGATGGTGGTCTTGAGCCCGGTGAGCCCGCACCACGAAGCCGGCAACCGCACCGAGCCGCCGGTATCGGTACCGATCGCCCATGGCGCAAAACCGGCGGCGACCGCCACACCCGAGCCGCTGCTCGACCCGCCGGGGGTGCGCGCGACATCGAGATCCCACGGGTTCCACGGCGTGCCCCGGTGCTGGTTGGTCCCCCAGCCGCCCATTGCAAACTCGACCGTATGCGTCTTGCCGATCACGATCAGCCCGGCGGCGATCAGCCTTTGCGCCAATGTCGCCGTATAGGCGGAGCGCCGCTCGCGCCAGACCTGCGAGCCGCCGGTCGTGACTCGCCCTTCGATCTCGATCAGGTCTTTGAGCGCAATCGGGATGCCGTGCAACCGACCGATCCGGTGCCCCGAGCGGATCGCCTTGTCCGCCGCCTCGGCGGCCAGCCGCGCCTCCTTGTCATAGACCTCGACAAAGGCGTGCAGCTTTTGGTCTTGGGCGCCGATCCTCGCCAGCGCCGCATCGACGATGTCGACTGGCGAGAGCCGGCCAGCGCCAATCTCGTCCGACATCATATGGGCCGGCAGCAGCGCCGGATCGGTATTGCGCGGCGGCATGGCTTCCTCTCGCAGGCGGCAGTCCCGCCAGCATAGGCCGGGGCGCACCGCGATTGTCAATCCAGCGGCTGCGCGAGCCGTAACGAGCCGAATTGTGCGGAACGGTTATCGTGATGCCAAAATATTAATTGAAATTTTCTAGGTTAAGAACATAATACGAACATTCGAACGGAAGTTTGTACGGAGGGGACAGCCGTGGTCACCGATTACGATTTTAGGCTGGCAAAAGCTCACCTTCGAGGAAGTGGCTGGCGGGGTTTGATGGCTCTCGCCCTTATCCTGACGTTGCGCGTGGCAATTGTCGGAGCGATTGCCTTTTCCGCAAGCCCGGGTGGTGCCTGGGTTGTCCAGCTTATTGAGCACCTGGTTTAGCATGCCACAGCGGGGCGAAGCGGGTGGCGACGACCCGGTCATAGGAAACCTCGCCGTGCAGGATGCCGATGTCGCGGGCGAATTGGTTCATGCCGGCAACAAACGCCGGCGACATCGTGGCGTCGTAGAACGGCAGGTCGCGGCGGATCAGCTCGGCGATCAACGCCGCCTCGGCGGGCGGAAAGAGCTGGCGGCCGACCTCGGCGGCGCGTTCCGGGTCGGCTCTGAGCGCCGCCTGGGTCTTGACGATCGCGCGAATTGCGGCGGCCGCCACTTCCGGAGAGCCGTCGATCAGCCGGTCGGTCGCCGCCACCGAGGCCATCGTGTAATTGAAGCAGGTCTTTGGCCCGTCGCCGCGGCGTACGTCCAGAACGATCGTGCCGACGCCGCGGCGCACCGCGACTTCGGTGCCCATGCCATTGGCCCAGAACCCGTCGATCTTGCCGTCTTCGAGCGCCTTGGCGGCGGTCAGCCCGAAATTCACTGTCGCTCCGGCGGCGCCCGGCACCGGGGCGATCGTAACGCCGTCCCGCTCGAGGTCGATCCCGGCCTCGATCAGCAGCCGCCGCAGACCCATCTCGACCCAAGGCGCGGCCCCGATGCGGCGGCCCCGGACCACCCCGATATCGCCGCGTGCAGCCCCGAGATCGGCGCGCATCACGAGGAACCAATACATGCCCTGCGCCTGGGCGCAGAGCAATTTGACGCCGCGCCATTCGGGAAAGGCGGCGAGCGCCGAATGCGCCGAGCCGGCGACGAAATCGATCCTGCCGTCGCGCATCGCGCGATAGGCCTCGTCGACCGGGAAGATCAGCTCCAGCGAGACATCGAGCCCTTCCTTCTCGAAGAACCCGAGCGCAACCGCCGCCACCGCCGGGAAATAGGAATTCGAGATTAGGTCGGGGACCGCTAGCTTCATCGGATCGCCATCAGGTTTGCGCCCCTTGAGCACTCAGGGCGGCGGGACCAGCAGCATCAGTAGTATCGCGATCGCCAGTGCGATTACGATAGAGCTCTCGATGACCGGGACAGGCAGGGCGAGCTCCGTCAGCTCCGCTCGACCTCGCCGGCGACGCGATCGAGCGCCTCGGTTATCTTGCCCAATTGTGCTGCATCGAGCGGGCCTTTGCCGAGCCGGATCGACAGAGCCGTCTGTAAATTGTGCATTGCACGCTGGATCTCCGGGGGCGGGCCACCGCCATAGGCCCGGCTCGCCTCCGCAATCCGGCGGAAGATTGTATCGACAAGGGGCTGGTTAGCGGCCAGAAAATTCGCCCCCTCTTCGGTTATCGAATAGAGCTTTTTGGTCCCGCCACCAGGTTCCGCGCGCAGATAGCCGAGCTCTTCGAGGTGGGTCAGGGTCGGGTAGACGACCCCGGGGCTGGGGCTGTACATCCCACCGAACTTTTCCTCGATAGCCTTGATCAGCTCGTAGCCGTGGCGTGGTTTTTCGGCAACCAATTGGAGGAGGACATAGCGCAGATCGCCATGGTCGAAAACGCGGCCAAGCCGTCCGCCGCGGCCGCCACCGTGGTGATGGCCGCCGAACCGTCTGCCTCCAAAACCGAAGTCACTTCTCGCATGCCGCCTTTCGCCGCGGGCACGTCTAAATCCAAACATTCCGTAATCCTTTTGTAATCCGCAGTGGCGGGCTCAGGCGGTGGGTAATAGTTCGGGCCGATAGGACCGCCCCAAAATCTCGAGTTTCAAAGTAACCGGCTTCCCGAGCCACAGCGCATAGCGGCTGTGATCGTCGACCAAGTCGTCGGTCAGCGGGTGGATGAGGACATCGAGACCCTCGCGGTTCAGCATCAGCCAGGGCACGAGATTGGGGAACTCCGCGGTGGTGAAAATAATTTGAAGGTTCGCGATCGGGTGCGGCCCCACAGGGTCGTCCTGGAAACCGCCAAACTCAACTCGGAAGTTGTTCCCGATCGCTTCGGCCAACCGCTCTGCGGCTGGGCGTGTGGCGGTGTCGTAATACACATGCGCGTGATAGCCGTTGATTGGGACGGGTACGCTGGATGCATCAATCATGTTTGTTCCTATGGTTGGTTAATTCGTCGTTCAACGGAATTTAGATATATCTAGATACGATCGAAATCAAGCCCCTCGTAACGCTGGCTCGCAAAATAAGCTAAAATCGGTTGCTGACTGAGAAGGACGATCGAGATGAGCGACGGTCGCGAGCATGAGCAGGTTGATTGCAAGCTTCACGGCGTGAAGGCGGATCCCGTGCGATCAACTCGATCCGAACACCGCTCCAACCCCGGGGATAGATCGCGCCGCGGCGATCAATCTCGCCCGGGTCGGGGCGCAAAAGATTTGGACTGGCACGGTTAGGATTTAACCCGACGCAAAGACCGAGGCGCATCACCACGGGCACCTCGAGAGCGTAATCTACGGGGGTGCGTGCCCACCTGCGCTGTCGCAGGAAGTGGGTGCGGCCCCGGGCGCGCAAGCCGGCGAAGCCAAATTGCGCGAAGTCATCACTGCCGGCGGCTTCCGCAACGTCCGGCGCGCCGCTGAGGCGCCCTTCAACATGATCCTTGAGGCGCGGGCCTAATCGGCCGCCTCAGCTCACAGCAACGCCTGCTCGGGGGCGTTTTGGTTTTCTCCGCGGCGCCGATACAGGCTTGAGATGCTGTGGGCGTTTGACGGTTGTAGGCAGGCGCTGGGCGAGCTGCCTTCCGACAAATGGCGAGAGTATGACCCCGAGGCACCCTCCGGTTCTACGCATTGCGCTTGCATGAAGCCGGCATGATCAAGTCAACTCCACAAAAGATCATCGCCGAGGGCACCGACTGCGGTTCCTCGACGAACTCAAACGCGAGCTCAAGGCGTGATCGCGATACCGGGAGGACTTCCAATGTCACAGACGCAGACACGACGCCGCTTTCTAACCA
Source organism: uncultured Alphaproteobacteria bacterium (assembly GCA_963700195.1). GTDB lineage: Bacteria > Pseudomonadota > Alphaproteobacteria > ATCC43930 > CGMCC-115725 > AP-15. Next base: position 10,438 of record CAVOWQ010000043.1, on the reverse strand, counting down.
TGACGGCTCTGACCGGCGCGGCCAGTGTCCTGCCGCCGCGGCGCGGGTGGACGGACGAGCCGGCGCTGGAGACCACCACCGTCCGGTTCGGCAAAGCGCCGGTCATCTGCTTCGCCCCGCAATATATCTGCGAGGCGTTGCTGCGCGCCGAGGGATTCACTGATGTGCGCTACGTAAACACGACCCCCGCAACGGCGGTAGAAGACCTCGGCAGCGGCAAGTTGGATTTCCAATCGCACTTGACGCTCGACCACGCCATGGGGATCGATCGCGGGGTGCCGATCACCATCGTCACCGGCGTCCACGCCGGCTGCTATGAGCTGTTCGCCCATGGCGGCATCCGCAGCATCACCGACCTGAAAGGGAAGCGCATAGGAGCGGAATCAATCTTGCTCTCGCTGATCGCTGCCTATGTCGGGCTCGATCCGAAGAGGGACCTCAACCTGATCGACGATCGCTCCGCCCAACCTCTGGAACTCTTCGCCGAGGGCAAGCTCGACGCGTATCTGGCGTTTCCGCCCGAAAACCAGGAATTGCACGCGCGCAAGGCCGGCCATGTAATCCTGCGCACCGCCGTGGACCGGCCCTGGTCGCAGTACTTCTGCTGCATGCTGGCGGCGAACCGGGAGTATGTCGCACGATATCCGGTGGCGACGAAGCGCGCGATCCGCGCCGTCCTGAAAGCCGCCGATCTGTGCGCCGGCAAGCCCGAAGTGGCGGCGCGGTTAATCGTCGAGGGCGGCTTCACCGAACGCTACGACTATGCGCTGCAGACCTTGACCGAGAACCCCTACGGCGCCTGGCGCGAATATGACGCCGAAGACACCCTACGTTTCTATGCGCTGCGGCTGCACGAGCTGGGCATGATCAAGAGCAGTCCGCAGAAGATCATTGCCGACGGCACCGATTGGCGCTTTTTGAACGAGGTCAAACGCGAGCTGAAGGCGTGAACGTTGCCATTTGTGCGGCTCGCTTGACCTAAAACCAACCAAATTAAGCTAGCTTAAGCTAGTGAATTTGCGGAGCGAGCATGCGGAAGTTTGGCGCCTTTGAGGCGAAGAATAGGCTCGGGCAACTGCTCGACCTGGTCGAGCGCGGTGAGGAGATCGTCATTACGCGACACGGCAAGGCGGTGGCCCGCCTCGTGCCGCCGCAACAGGCATTCAACCGCGACCAAGCCCGGGCCGCGATACGGCGGATCCGCGAGCGCGCGGAAAAGCTGAAGCTCGGTCCATTCAAGTGGACCGAATGGAAATCCTACCGGGACGAAGGCCGGCCTTGAGCCTGGTGCTCGACAGCTCAGCCGCGCTCGCGTGGATCTATGCCGAGGAGGCCACCGATGCGGTGCGCCAGGTATTCGACCTTGTCGCAGAAGATGGTGCGCTGGTCCCGGCTCTTTCGCGGCTCGAAGTCGCCAACAGCCTGACGGTCGCCGTCCAAAGGGGCCGCATCGACGAAGCGTGCCGCAATGCGGCACTAGCCGATCTTGCGCTGCTGGGCATCGAGACCGATCCGGATACTGACGCTTATGGCTGGACGACGACCGTGCATCTTGCCGACCGTTTCCGCCTGACGGTCTACGATGCGGCCTATCTGGAGCTTGCCCATCGGCGTTCGCTGCCTCTCGCCTCGCTCGACGCCGAGCTGCGTGCGGCCGGCGGCACTCTCGGCGTTCCATTGCTCGGGTTCGCGACATGACGGTGGCAATACGAACTGGGCTGACATGATCAAATCGAGGCGGCAGAAGATCATCGCCGACGGTACCGACTGGCGCTTCCTCGACGAGCTCAAACGAGAACAAATGCAGATGGTGCAGACAAGAAACGTCTCTTCCTTGGCGGGGCGGCACTGGCCGGTACGGCCGCCTTGCTCCCGGCTCGGCGCGGCCGGACAGAGCCGGCGCTGGAGACAACCAGTGTCCGCCTCGCGAAGATCCCTGGCATCTGCATCGCCCCGCAATATGTTGCCGAAGAGCTCCTGCGAGCGGAGGGCTTCACCGATGTCCGCTATGTCGCTGCGCGGGCGGGCGCCGGCACCGCGGAGGCGATTGCCAACGGCAGCGTCGATTTTAGCCGGCGCGGGCGTTCGCGGGATCGCCGATCTTAGAGGCAAGCGCGTCGGCTTCGCATCGAGCCCACCGGCGCTATTGATCCTGATGGCTGCCAGTGTCGGCCTGGATCGCAAGGACATTGATTGGGTCACCGATCTTAAATTGCGGCCTCTGGATCTCTTCGCCGACGGGAAGATCGGCGCGTTTCTCGGGTTTCCTCCGGAGCCCCAAGAATTGCGCGCCCGCCATGCCAGTCGCGTCATTGTCAATACGGCGTTGGACCGGCCGTGGTCGCAATATTTCTGCTGCATGCTGGTCGGAAACCGCGAATTCGTCCGCAAAAACCCGGTGGCCACCAAGCATGTGGTGCGCGCCATCTTGAAGGCGACCGATCTCTGTGATAGCGAACCCGAGCGTGTCGCCAGCGTGATCGTCGATCGTGGCTTCGCAGACCGGTCCGACCCTTTGCTGCAGATACTCAAGGATAACCCCTACGCCGCTAAATAGGGCAGACGAACTACCCCAGAGCCACCGCCTTGTACTTCCCGAGCGCCTGCCCCGATTGTCGTGGGGCCGCAGTCTCGGAATATCGAGGACCTCGCCCTCATGATCTTCGTGTGAGCCTAGTTCGCACTAACTCTTCGGCGAAAATGCTTAGCTTGATTTTTATCGGGAAGCTCGAGGGAGTAAGTTGGCGTAATTGGTGAGGAAATCATGGACATATATTTACATGACGCTTTCATAAGTGATCGGTCCGTACAACAACGCCGGCCGCCAAGCCGATCTTTGGATGCCAAGACCGGGAGGACGCTGCGGCTCGCGCACAACGACGATGTCACCTTCGCGGCATTTAGCCCGAACGGTGACTGCGTGGTAACGACAAGCGGAGTGATGCGGGCGGACAGTGGCCCGCCGCCGGGTGGTTATCTAATTCGGCTTTGGGACTCTGAAACCGGTGCGCAACTGCGGGAATGGCAATTTGGCAAACCTCCCGAAACCGCTTTCTTTGCCGGTTCCAACCATATCGTCGTGCTCTACGGCGGTGAGGCGCTCGTCTATCGTACGTCGCTTTGCGAGGCGGGTGATGTCCTCGTTCGACTTGCCGGCGCTCAGGCTGTACGAAACGCCGGGGGCCTGAAGCAAGCCGGACCTTAGGACCGGGCTGGATCGCGACCACGGTGTTGCCAGCTTTCCGGCACTGGCCCATCATGGAAAATCCTGACCGGCCTGGAGGGATCACACCCCATGAGCCTTTCAACACAAAGCCTCTCGCCGAACCTGGCGCCCGACACGCAGCGCGAGATGCTGCGCCGGATGCTGACCATCCGCCGCTTCGAGGAGCGCGCCTCGGCCGACTATCTTGCCGGCAAGATCTACGGCGTCGTGCACTGCTATATCGGCGAGGAGGCGGTCGCCGTCGGCGTCTGTAGCGCGCTCGACCGCGGCGACCGGATCATCTCGACGCATCGCGGCCACGGCCACTGCATTGCCAAGGGCGCCGACCTCAACCGCATGATGGCCGAGCTCTACGGGCGGCAAACCGGTTACTGCAAGGGCAAGGGCGGCTCGATGCACATCGCCGATTTTGGCATCGGCATGCTCGGCGCCAACGGGATCGTCGCGGGTGGGATCGCAATCGTCACCGGCGCCGGCCTTGCCGCGCAGATGGAAGGCAAGGGAGGCGTGGCGGTCTCCTTTTTCGGGGATGGCGCCTCGAACGCAGGGCCCTTCCACGAGTGCCTCAATATCGCGGCGACCTGGAAACTGCCGATGCTCTATGTGTGCGAAAACAACATGTATGCGGCGCAAACCGCGGCCGCCGCGACGCATGCGCTGAGCGATGTGGCGGCGCGTGCGGCCGGCTACGGCATTCCTGGGGTCGTGGTTGACGGCAACGACATCTTCGCGGTCTATCAGGCGGCAAACCGTGCCGTTGACCGGGCGCGGTCGGGCGGCGGCCCGACCTTGATCGAGTGCAAGACCTACCGCCAGCGCGCCCACACCGAGCGCCGGGGGCAGCCCGATCCCCGCGACCCGGCGGAGCGCGATGCGTGGCAGCGAAAAGACCCGGTCGCGCAGCTCGAGCGCCAGCTGAGGGAGCAGGGCCATCTCGACGACGCCGCGATGCAAACGATGGAGCGCGAAATTATGGCCGGACTCGAGGCTGCCGTCGCCTTCGCCGAAGCGAGCCCCTTCCCGACACCCGAGCAGGCGACCGAAGACGCCTTTGCCCCCACCCTTCCCTCCCCCGCAAGCGGGGGAGGGTTAGGGAGGGGGCTTCCGGGCTGATGCGAGGAGGAGACGATGCGAGAGCTGACCTACAACGAGGCCGCCGTCGAGGCCGTCGCCGAGGAGATGCGGCGCGATCCCAAGATCTTCTACATGTCGACCGACGCGATTGCGCCGCTGCTCAAGGAGTTCGGCGCCGAGCGCGTCAGGGCGACGCCGATCACCGAAGCGGCGCTGACCGGCATGGCGATCGGCGCGGCCGGCTGCGGTTTCCGCCCGATTGTCGACTGGCGGCAGGTGACGTTCTGCTTTGTCGCGATGGACCAGATCGTCAATCAGGCCGCCAAGATCCACTACATGTTCGGCGGCCAGGTGACCTTCCCGATCCTCTATCGGGCGGCGGTCGGGGGCGGTGGCCAAGTCGCGGCGCAGCACTCGCAGTCGCCCTATTCGATGTTCATGAATGTGGCCGGTCTGAAGATGTTCCTGCCCTCGACGCCCTACGACATCAAGGGCCTGTTAAAGACGGCGATCCGCGACAACAACCCGGTCATCTCGTTCGAATCGAGCCGGCTGATGACGCGCAAGGGACCCGTCCCGGAGGAGGACTACACGATCCCCTTCGGCAAGGCCGACATCAAACGCGAGGGCACAGATGTGACGGTCGTCGCCCTCGCCTGGCTGGTTCACGAGACGTTGGCCGTCGCTGAGGAGCTCGCCACCGAGGGGATCTCCGTCGAGGTCATTGATCCGCGCACGCTGGTGCCGCTCGATACGGAGACGATCCGCAGCTCGGTGCAGAAAACCGGCCGGCTCGTGATCGCCGACGAGGCGGGGCCGACTGCCGGCTTCTCGGCGGAGGTCGCTGCGATTGCCACCGAGGACGCGGCGACCTTCGCGCGGCTCGAGGCCCCCGTGAAGCGGGTCTGCGCCTTGCAGGTGCCGATCCCCTATAGCCCGATCCTCGAAGGTCACGTGTTCCCCGACCGCAAGCGGATCATGGCCGGCGTCCGCGAGGTGCTGGAAGGACGCAGGCCTGCCGAGGCGGCGTGACCGAGGCAGGCAGGAGTATGCGATGCAGATAGTCGATGCGCAAATTCACCTCTGGGGAACCGGTCTGCCGAGCAACCTTTCGCATCGACAAGTGACGGCCTTTACCCCCGAGGAGGCCATCGTCTTGATGGACGAAGGCGGTGTCGACGCCGCCGTCATTCATCCGCCGGGCTGGGACCCGAACTCGACCGACATGGCCTTTGCGGCGGTTCGGAACTACCCCGGCCGCTTCGCGATCATGGGCTCGGTGCCGCTCGACCGGCCGGAATCCCGCGCTCGCATCGCTGGCTGGCGAGAACAGCCGGGAATGCTCGGCCTGCGATACGGGTTTCTCGGCGATCCCGCGCGGCGGTGGCTGCACGACGGCGCAATCGACTGGCTTTGGGCAGCCGCCGAAGACGCCGGTGTTCCGATCGCCGCGCTGGCGACGGATTCGCTGACGGAACTCGGCCGGATCGCCGAGCGCCACCCCGGACTTCGCTTGACGATCGACCATTTGGGCGGCAGAGGCGGCACGAGCACGCTCAAAGATGCCGCGGCCATGACCCATATGCCGGAGCTTCTCGCGTTGGCGAAGCACCCCAATGTGGCGGTCAAAGCGACCGGGGTGCCGCACTACTCGAGCGAGGCCTACCCCTTTCCGGCGCTGCACACCTTTCTGCGGCAGGTCTACGATGCGTTCGGCCCCAACCGTATGTTCTGGGGCACCGACATCACGAAGATGCCATGCTCCTGGCGCCAATGCGTGACAATGTTCACCGAGGAATTGCCGTGGCTCAGCGATGAGGACAAGCGGCTTGTCATGGGCGAAGCGCTCTGCGCTTGGTGGGGCTGGGACAGGACCGCCGACCGGGGCGGAACGTGATCAGGCCGCCTGGGCAAACGTAGTCTGCACCTCCTGCTCGTAGGCCAGCAATTTGCGCACGCTCGGCCGCTCTTTCATCCGCTCGAAATGCGCCATGCAGTTCTTGAACTGCGAGACATCGAGGTTGAATTGGGTGCCGCGTCGAAAGCACCAGAAGAAATGGGCATCGACGGCGGTGAAATGGTCGAAGAACCATTCGCGACCGGAGAGCTTGTCGTCCGCGATCTGGTAGTTCTCGAACAACTGCAGTTGAGCGAGCCGTCGGACGGACTCCTCCGCGCCGGGGAGGTCGCAGACCCGTGGCGGCGAGTTGATGCGCGAAAGAAAGGGGTGGATACCCGACGCGCACCAGGCCAACAGCGAGATCGCATGCAACTCCTGCATCGGGTCCGCGGGAAGTAGTCTCGCCGCCGGAAAATGTCTGGCGATCCAGATTTGGATCGCAACGTTCTCGGTGAGCGGCTCCCCGTCGATCACCAGCACCGGCACCTTGTGCTTGGGATTGACCTGCAGATATTCAGGCGCCATGTGCTGCGACTTGCGGAAATTGAGGGGGTGCACGTCGAACGGCGCGCCTGCCTCCGTCAAGGTGACGTAAGGCACCAGCGAACACGCGTTGGGCGCGTAGTACAGAATCAATTGCATTTATGATCTCCTACCGACATTCCCCAGAAACGCCGCAGACGATGGCGTTGCGCAGCAATGTGATGAACGCGTCGGTTTCCCACGAGCCGTGAAAGGTCGGCGGCGTCTTGTCCGCCGGGTCGGGGGCCCGGGCGGCGCGGATCTCGGGGTTGTGGCAATGGCCGAGAGCGAAGTAGGTGACGCCGCCCTTGCCGACCGCACGGGTATAGCCGAGCACGCGGGTCCTGCCGTCGGGTTGCAGCGAGGTGTCCGACGGGTAGAGGGTGCCGATGGCGGGTGACACCGCGCTTGGGCCGTAATCCGCGGTCAGCAGGATCTGCGTCGAGCCCGGATCCTGCAGCTCGACGAAGTACGGCTCGTCCTCGACGACGAACGATTTGCCGAGCCCGCGGGTGAGAGGGGAATCGGTGGCGCTCACCTCGACGCGAAACTCGCAGATCGGGGGGTGGGTCAAGAAGTAGCTTCCGAGAAGGGCGTGGTGCTCGGTCTTGACGGTGCGGCGCTGGCGGACGCCCTCCACCCGCTCGGCGCGGCCGCCGCTGGTGCCATGCAAGGCCAGCCAATGGCCGCCCGCCTCCAGCCAGCGCTCGATGGCGCGGGTCTGCGCGGCGTCGGGGTAGGGACCGGCCACGTAGGTGATCAGCAGCCGGCTGACCGGCAGCCATTTCTCGACATCCGCGAAGTCGTTGGCGACCGAGGCCGGAATGTCGCGTTCGGCCAGCAGCCCCAGCAGCCGCAGACGGGCATAGTCGTGGTCGTGCCCGGCATACGAACCGGGTGGGAAACCGCCGGCGATCACATGCGCGCGGCCGGGTTTTGTCTCTGCCATGGGATCACCTCGTTCGCTGTTCGGCCCCACAAAAGCTATGCGCCCAGTCTCTCACCTTCCCCTGGGTTGCGCCATGTGCGAAATTCCGCAAATTGCACGTCACCGGTTGTGTGCCTCAGAAGATCCAGGAGACCCGTCATGCCGCGTTTGAATTTCGGCGCCTTCCTCGCCCCGCACCATCCGGTCGGCGAGCATCCGATGTTGCAGTTCCGCCGCGATCTCGACCTCGTCGAGCAGCTCGACCGGCTCGGCTACGACGAGTTCTGGTGCGGCGAGCACCATTCGAGCGGCTGGGAGATGATCGGCTCGCCCGAAATGTTCCTGGCCGCGGCGGGTGAGCGGTCGAAGCGCATCAAGCTCGCCACCGGCGTCATCTCATTGCCCTATCACCACCCGTTCAATGTCGCGCAGCGCATGGTGCAGCTCGACTGGATGACCGGCGGGCGGGCGATCTTCGGGTCGGGCCCCGGCGCGCTCGCATCGGACGCCCACACGCTCGGGATCGATCCGATGGTGCAGCGCGACCGCCAGGACGAGGCGATCGGCATCATCCGGCGGCTGTTCAACGGCGAGCGGGTGACGGCCAAAAGCGACTGGTTCACGTTGCAGGACGCGGCACTGCAGCTCCTGCCGTTGCAGGAGGAGATGCCGTTTGCCGTCGCCTCGCAGATCAGCCCATCCGGCATGACATTGGCCGGGAAGCACGGGATCGGCATCATCTCGATCGGGTCGATGTCGAGCGAAGGCCTCAACGCCCTGCCGACGCAATGGGGTTTTGCCGAGGCCGCCGCCGCCAAGCACGGCAAGACGGTCGACCGCAAGAACTGGCGCGTCCTGTTGAGCTGGCACATCGCCGAGACTCGTGAGAAGGCGCGCGCCGAGGCTCGCGAGGGCCTGCTGCGCCATCACAACCAGTACGTCGTCGGGACATTGCAGCGGCCGGATGCGAAGCCGTTCAGCGACCCAGACGAGGCTGTCGACAAGACCGCCTTCTCGGATGCGTCCTCCGCGACGATCGGCACTCCGGACGATTTGGTCGCGCGGATCAAATCCGTGCTCGAAATCAGCGGCGGCTTCGGCACCGTAGTGGGTTTTGTCCACGACTGGGCCAACCCGGAAAACACGATGCGCAGCTGGGACATGGTGGCCCGCTATGTCGTGCCGGAGATCAACGGCTATCTCGCCGGGCTGCGCCAATCGCAGCACTTCGTCGCTACCAATCGCGGCGTCTTCGATCGCGCCAAGGACGCGATCATGGCGAAGATCACCGAGAACGAAGCCGCGGTCGCCGCGCTCTCGGTGACGCGAGGGTCGCGGCTGGGCGACGTGGCTTCAGCCAGCAACCTCCCCGATCTCGATAAGGCCCGCGTGCTGGCCGGGCGGCGGTGATAGAAACTTAAACTTAAAGGTCGGGCTGGAAGTGGGTAGCAGCTTTCCAAGAGGCGGGAACCTCTAGTCGTCTTTCCCGCGAAAGCGGGGATCTTAGGACGATGAGGCCGCAGCGATTGCTCCTGGACCCCCGTCTCGGCCGCCTGGTCGTCGACGATCTGCCCGGCGAAGCCCGGGGAGCCTGTCATCTCGGCATACCGGCGCGGCGCTTCACACCTGGTGCACCAGACCGGGGTATCGCGCGACGACCGGGTCGGCGGTCAGCAAGAGAATGCCCTCGATCGCTGATTGCGCTACGAGCGCCTCGGCGAGGGCGCCCTTCAGGTCCTTTGGGTCCTCGACAAAGAAGCCCTTGCCGCCGAAGGCCTCCATCATCCGGCCGTAGCGGGCGCCGTAGATCAGCGTGTTGGGCTTCATGTTGAACATCGGGTTGTCCGGGATCTCCGGCATGCCGGGGCCGATGCGATGCAGGCGCGGGGTCGATTGCCGTGCGCAAATCGCGGTCTGCTGTTCGTTATCCGAGCGTCCGGGCGATGGCCCGCCGGAGGGCTTCCCGATCGGCCGCATGCAGCGCGCCGAGCTGCCGGATGATCAGCGCTTGTTCGAGCGTGGCAAAAATCGGCTTGATGGCGGAGGGTTTGAGCAACCCCGCAGCCTTCCATTCCTGGACCCATACTTCACCGAGAGCGGCGCTTGCACGGAGCTGCGAGGTAACGGCCATCACCACGACGTCGGGCTTGGCGGTGTTGTACGTGCGATTGCTGGCAACGATCGCGGGTCGCTTTTTCGAGGCGGTCTGGCTGGTGAACGGAAACGGCACCAGCACCATATCGCCAAACTCAAAGGGCATCGTAGGCGTCGTCGTCCGGGTTGTTCCAGACTTCCGCGAAAGCAGGCGCGCTGGTCGCGGCAGCGGCGCGCGTGAGTGCGCGATCCTGCGCGCGCGATGCGATGAAATCGATGAAGTCCTCGACTTCATCGAGGCGGTCAGCCGGAAGGGCTTTGATCTTGTCGATCAGCGATTGCGGATTGGGCATGGTGGCTCCTCAGGCGAGTCGGCAGAGTGTCATATAGGGGACAGTCTACTTGTGGCCCGGATGATTTACGATCGGCAGAATAAAGCGCGCACGCTCGGGTGAAGCACGGGGTCGGAACGACCTCACCTCGTCATGTCACCCAGCGCGGTAACTGGCGCGAGCTGGCCGGCCTGGGTTTACGTAAACCGTCAGTGCGTCAGGAGAAGCTGACGTGATCCAGCAGGTGAAAGACCTGCCCAAGTAAGGAGTAGCGTCCGCTTGGCAGCGAGTGTTGCGATGTATTCGGCGACGACTACGGCGAAGCGTACACAGCGATTGTGTGGGGTGGGTTATTGAGCCGC